>CAWBCU010000026.1:0-185271 GCA_963787335.1 uncultured Solirubrobacterales bacterium | reverse complement strand
CGACCTCGTGGACGGCCCGATCACGCTCGAGCCGCCGCCGGCGGACTGGCCGCCGATCGAGCTGATCGCGGGCCCGCGGATCGGCATCACCAAGGCGGCGGAGCTGCCGTGGCGCTTCTGCGCGGCGGGCTTCCGCTCGGTGTCGAAGCCGTGGCCGCCCGGGCTGCGCGACACGGTCGCGCCGCGCGCGCTCGGCTAGGGCCGAACGTCAACAGCGGCTGGGCAGGAGGAGGGAGCGAGACGCCGCGGTGACGAATGTCGTCTCAAACACCGTATGGGTGGCAAAGGCGACACTCGTGAGCGCCGAGCGCTTCGCACCCACTCCCACCCAGCCGCTGTTGACGTTCGTCCGCGCTCCCGCAGCCGCTAGCCCTGGCCCGTGGGCGGCGCGGTGCCGCCCGACGGCGCGGTCTCGCCGTCGTCGGGCGTGGTCGGGGTCGTGGGTTGCTCGGCGGGCGGGATCTCCTGCGCTGCTCGGGCTGGGGCTCCGGGTTGGTCGGCTCCTGCTCGGTCTCGCCGCCGCCGTTGCCTCTCGGGCGCGGCCTCGGTCGGGCGCCGGGTAGTCCGGGTGCGGGAGCCACGGCGCCGGGCACGGGCGTGGCGCTCGCGGCGGCGTCCGCCGCCTCCTTGGCGTCCTCGACCTCCTTCGGCGGGTCGATCTTCATGACGGACTCCATGAACGTCTTGAAGATCCCGGCCGGGAACGTGCCGCCGGCGACGGCGTCGCCCTGGAACTCGGTCTCCATCGGCACGAGCTTGTTGGGGTAGCCGACCCACACGGCGACGGTGTAGTCGCGCGTCCAGCCCACGAACCAGGCGTCGCCGTAGTTCTCCGTCGTGCCGGTCTTGCCCGCGACCGGGACGATCCCAGCGACGCCCGCTTGCCGGTGCCGCTCTTGACGACGCCCTGCAGCAGCGTCGTGACCGTGTTGGCGACGCCCTCGTCGAGCACCCGCTTCGTGCGGATCCGGTTGCGCGCCGGCCTGCCGTTGGGGAGCTTGACGGGCTCGAGCCTGCCGTCCTCGCGGCGGCCGATCGTGCGGATCCCGACCGGGCCGGGGACCGGCTGGCCCTTGCCATCACGCCCGGGCTCATCGACCCGTAGACGAACTTGCCCTGGCGCGCGAAGGTCTGGTACGCGTGCGCCATGTCGAGCGGGGTCACGCCCTGCTTGAGGCCGCCGAGCGTGATCGCCCAGTTGCGCGAGACGGGCGTGCGGATGCCCATGCGGCGGGCCAGCTTCGCGATCCGCTTCGTCCCGACCTTGATCCCGACCTCGGCGAAGACGGAGTTGTCGGACGTCGTCGTCGCGGCGGCAAGCGAGGTCGCGCCCGCGTAGGCGTTGCTGTAGTTCTCCACCGTGAACTTCTCGCTGCTGCCGGGGACGTCGAAGACCTTCTTGCGCGAGGACCACACCGAGCCGGGGGAGATCCCGCGCTTGAGCGCCTCGGCCAGGACGAACGGCTTGAAGGCGGAGCCGGGCTGGCGCTGGCCCTGGGTGGCGAGGTTGAACGGCGTCGTGTTGTAGTTGTCGCCGCCGACCATCGCGCGGACCTCGCCGCTGTGGTTGTCGATCGCCACCAGCGAGGCGCGCGGCCCGGCCTGGTTGGGCAGCCAGGCGGTGATCGCCGCGTCGGCGGCATTCTGGAAGCGCGCGTCGATCGTGGTCTGCACCGTCAGGCCGCCCTCGAACGCCTGGCGGGCGCCGGTCTGGCCGCCGCCGAGCTTGTCGACCACCTGCTGCTTGATCCAGGAGGTGAAGTAGGGGTACTTCGTGTCCTCGCGCGGGGGCTGGAC
Organism: uncultured Solirubrobacterales bacterium; assembly: GCA_963787335.1. Taxonomy (GTDB): domain Bacteria; phylum Actinomycetota; class Thermoleophilia; order Solirubrobacterales; family Solirubrobacteraceae; genus DASQFQ01. The sequence continues at coordinate 183,474 of CAWBCU010000026.1, read as the reverse complement.
GTCGCGCCGGGTCGGCACGGGCTCGGCGACCGCCGCGTCGTGCTGCTCCTTGGCGATCAGCCTCTGGGTGAGCATCCGGTTCAGCACGAGGTCGCGGCGCAGCTTGGCCGCAGCCGGGTGGGCGACCGGGTCATAGGCGCTCGGGGACGCGACGACGGCGGCGATCATCGCGGCCTCGTCCACCTCGAGCTGGGCCGCGCACGGGCGCCTGCGGTCCTTCTCGCAGCCCGGGTGCTGGCGGCCGAAGTAGGTGCGGGCGGCGGACTCGATCCCGTAGGCGCCGTTGCCGAAGTAGATCGTGTTGAGGTAGTTGCGCAGGATCTTGCCCTTGGTCCAGCGGCGCGTGATGTGGTAGGCCATCGCGGCCTCGCGCAGCTTCACGAACAGCGTCCGGCGGTCCTGCGCCGCGAGCGAGTTCTTGACGAACTGCTGGGCGATCGTCGAGCCGCCCTGGACGGCCTTCTGGGCCACCACGTCCTGGTAGAGCGCGCGGCCGATGCCGCGGAGGTCGACGCCGTCATTCGTGTAGAAGCGCTTGTCCTCGATCGCGATGATCGCGTGCTTCATGACCGGCGCGATCTGCGTCTCCTTGACCAGGATGCGGTTCGTGTTGCCGGTCAGGAGGCCGAGGCGCTCGCCGCGGCGGTCGACGATCACCGAGTTCTGCGTGGCGGGCTCCTCGAGCGCCGGCAGGTCGGAGGCGACGGCCATCATCATCCCGAACACGGTCGAGACGACGGCCAGCAGCCCGAGGCCGGCGAGCAGCGCGAGCACGCGCAGCTTGCGGATCCGCACCGGGACCTTCGGCGGCTCGTCGTCTCCCGTCGCGTACTCGGGATGCAGTGGGACCACCGTCGGCGGTTCGTCTTCTGCGACGACGGCCGGGTGGCTGGGGCGGTCGGAATCCATAGGCGGGCCGTCCCGGGACCGCGAGTTCCCCTCTCACGGCATGAGCTGCGGCCGGGCGGCCACTCTAGCATTGGGCCAGATGCCAGAAACCGCCCCGGACGCCGCTCGGACGGCCGCCCATCTCGCCCGCAACGCGGTCGACTGCCTGCCCGACGGAGCCCTCGAGCGACGGCTCGCCGAAGGCCGTCCGCTGCGGGTCAAGCTCGGGCTCGACCCGACCGCCGCCGACGTCCACCTCGGCCACACCGTCGTGCTGCAGAAGCTGCGCGAGTTCCAGGACGCGGGCCACACCGTCGTGCTGATCATCGGCGACTACACGGCCCGCGTGGGCGACCCGAGCGGCCGCTCGGCGACGCGGCCGGTGCTGACCGGCGAGGAGATCGACGCCAACGCGCGCACGTACGTGAACCAGGCCGGGAAGGTGCTCCTCACCGACGCCCAGCTCGAGATCCGCCACAACGGCGAGTGGCTGGACATGACGATGGAGTCGCTGTTCGGGCTCGTCCGCCACGTCACCGTCGCGCAGCTGCTCGAGCGCGACGACTTCGCCAAGCGCTTCGCCGCCCACCAGCCGATCTCGCTGCTCGAGCTGCTCTACCCGGTGCTCCAGGGCTACGACTCCGTGGCGGTCGACGCCGACGTCGAGCTCGGCGGCACCGACCAGACCTTCAACCTGCTGATGGGCCGGGCGATCCAGTCCGCCTACGGCAAGCCGCAGCAGGTCGTGCTGACCACGCCGCTGCTGGTCGGGACCGACGGCGTCGAGAAGATGTCCAAGTCGCTGGGCAACCACATCGGCGTGACCGACCCGCCGGACGAGATGTACGGCAAGACGCTCTCGATCCCCGACGCCGCGATGCCGAGCTGGTACGACCTCCTGCTCGGCACCACGCCGCCGGAGGGCGTGTCGCCGCGCGATGCGAAGCGCGCCCTCGCGCGCGCGCTCGTGACGCGCTTCCACGGCGAGGCCGCCGCGGCGGAGGCCGAGGCCGCCTTCGACCGCGTCCACATCGCGCGCGACGTGCCCGAGGACATGCCCACGGCGCTGCTCCGGCCCGCGGACGGCGTCGTCCACCTCCCCGAGGTCCTGGCCGAGCACTTCGGCATGTCGCGCTCGGAGGCCCGGCGCAACATCGGCCAGGGCGGCGTGCGGCTCGACGGGGAGCCGGTGGCGGAGATCGACCTGCCCGTCGACGGGCTCGACGGCCGGGTGCTGCAGGTCGGCAAGCGCCGCTTCCTGCGGCTGCGGCTCGGCTGATGGCCGTCCACAGCGCGCTGCTGCGGCTGCAGACCGCGGGGGAGGGCGAGATCGTCGACCTCTCCGCGGGGCTCGAGAGCGCGCTGCGCTCCGCGGCGGTGTCGGACGGCGTGGTCACGGTGTTCGTGACCGGATCGACGGCCGCCATCACGACGATGGAGTACGAGCCGGGCGGGGTGCAGGACCTGCAGGAGGCGATGGAGCGGCTCGTCCCGCGGCGCCGGCCCGAGGGCGGCGACTACGCCCACAACCGGCTCAACCACGACGACAACGCTCATGCCCACCTGCGCGCGTCGCTGCTGGGGCCGTCGCTCAGCATCCCGCTCGTGCGCGGGAGCCTCGTGCTGGGCACCTGGCAGCAGGTCGTCCTGATCGACTTCGACGACCGGCCGCGCGAGCGGTCGGTGCACGTCCAGATCACGGCCTGAAGCCGGATCCGGCGTCGTCGGTGCGCCGTGCTAGGTTCTGCGGCGCAGGGGAAGGACCACGCGTCGCGCTCTTCCGGGAGCGCCAGAGGCGCGCTATACTCCGCTGCCCGCTCCGGGAGCCGAAAGGCTGCCCGGCAAGCTTTGAGGAGGAGACCCCTCCACGCAAGGCGCGACGGTCTTTGAAAACTCAACAGCATGCGCACCTGACGGCAGGGTTTACGCCCAACCGTCTGTGTGCGTCCAGGTTCGACCTGCCGACCAGTGAGAACGATTCGTCGTTCTCGAGGCCGGCAGCCTGAGAAATAAGCAGTACAGCAGTACCCCGTCAACGCGCCCGGGCCGGCTCTATGTGTACGAGCAGCCCCTTGTGTGGCGCATTGACAGCTCTACGTGAGTAAGCAGTTCTTCACGGAGAGTTTGATCCTGGCTCAGGACGAACGCTGGCGGCGTGCTTAACACATGCAAGTGGAGCGACGAACCGGGGCTTGCCCCGGGGCAGAGCCGCGAACGGGTGAGTAACACGTGGGTAACCCACCTCGATGATTGGGACAACCCGGGGAAACTCGGGCTAATACCAAATGTGCTCGTAGACCATGAGGTCCATGAGTAAAGATAGCTTCGGCCTTCGCATCGAGACGGGCCCGCGGCCCATTAGCTTGTTGGTGAGGTAACGGCTCACCAAGGCGACGATGGGTAGCTGGTCTGAGAGGACGATCAGCCACACTGGGACTGAGACACGGCCCAGACTCCTACGGGAGGCAGCAGTGGGGAATCTTGCGCAATGCGCGAAAGCGTGACGCAGCAACGCCGCGTGGAGGAAGACGGTCTTCGGATTGTAAACTCCTTTCAGTTGGGACGAAGCTCAACGGGTTAATAGCCCGGTGGAGTGACGGTACCTTCAGAAGAAGCCCCGGCTAACTACGTGCCAGCAGCCGCGGTAATACGTAGGGGGCTAGCGTTGTCCGGAATCATTGGGCGTAAAGCGCGTGTAGGCGGTCCGGTAAGTCCGCTGTGAAAGTCGGGGGCTCAACCCTCGAATGCCGGTGGATACTGTCGGGCTAGAGTGCGGAAGAGGCGAGTGGAATTCCTGGTGTAGCGGTGAAATGCGCAGATATCAGGAGGAACACCAATTGCGAAGGCAGCTCGCTGGGACGTTACTGACGCTGAGACGCGAAAGCGTGGGGAGCAAACAGGATTAGATACCCTGGTAGTCCACGCTGTAAACGATGGGCACTAGGTGTGGGGGGTGTCGACTCCCTCCGTGCCGAAGCTAACGCATTAAGTGCCCCGCCTGGGGAGTACGGCCGCAAGGCTAAAACTCAAAGGAATTGACGGGGACCCGCACAAGCAGCGGAGCATGTGGTTTAATTCGACGCAACGCGAAGAACCTTACCTGGGCTTGACATGTTCCTGACCGCTCTGGAAACAGGGCTTCCCTTCGGGGCAGGATCACAGGTGGTGCATGGCTGTCGTCAGCTCGTGTCGTGAGATGTTGGGTTAAGTCCCGCAACGAGCGCAACCCCCGTCGCATGTTGCCAGCATTAAGTTGGGGACTCATGTGAGACTGCCGGTGACAAACCGGAGGAAGGTGGGGACGACGTCAAGTCATCATGCCCCTTATGTCCAGGGCTACACACGTGCTACATTGGCGCGTACAGAGGGCTGCGATACCGCGAGGTGGAGCGAATCCCTCAAAGCGCGTCTCGGTTCGGATTGCAGGCTGAAACCCGCCTGCATGAAGGTGGAGTTGCTAGTAATCGCGGATCAGCATTGCCGCGGTGAATACGTTCCCGGGTCTTGTACACACCGCCCGTCACACCACGGAAGCAAGCAACACCCGAAGCCTGTGGCCTAACCCGCAAGGGAGGGAGCAGTCGAAGGTGGGGCTCGTGACTGGGGTGAAGTCGTAACAAGGTAGCCGTACCGGAAGGTGCGGCTGGATCACCTCCTTTCTAGGGAGCTCCAGGACTGGAGCGGTCGGTTCATCCAGGTCTGCATACCGCAGGCTTCGAGATGGTGCCGGCTCCTAGAACGTCGACCGGACCTGGCCAGTGGCATCCCCTCGGGGAGGCCTGCATGCTGTTGAGTTTTGAGAGACCGGCGGCCAGTCCGGCCGGCGCCTTTCTTTTCGGTCCTTGAAAACTGCACAGCAATGCCAACATCAGCGTCCGCTCTCGAGCGGGCGCGATACGGGTATCACCGGGCCCAACCAGATCCGCTTGCGGAGCTGGAGAAGGCCTGATCACCGTCAAGATAAGAAGGGCACATGGTGGATGCCTAGGCACCAGGAGTCGAAGAAGGGCGTGAACGGCTGCGATAAGCCGCGGGGAGGCGCTGAATAGCCTGCGATCCGCGGATGCCCGAATGGGGAAACCCAGCGCTGGTAATGCGGCGTTACCACATGCTGAATACATAGGCATGTAGGGGACAAGCCGGGGAACTGAAACATCTCAGTACCCGGAGGAAAGGAAATCAACCGAGACTCCCCGAGTAGTGGCGAGCGAAAGGGGATCCAGCCCAAACCACGTGCGTGTAAGCGGCTACGCGTTGCGCACGAGGGGTTGTAGGGCGCCGGCCCGGGATGTAGCTGTCCCGGCGGGAGTTACCAAGTCATGAGCTAGTCGAAGCGCGTGGAACCGCGCACCATAGAGGGCAACCGTCCCGTAGACGAAAGCCCATGACCTCCCGAAGGCGTTCCTGAGTAGGACCGCTCCCGTGAAACGCGGTCTGAATCTGGGGGGACCACCCTCCAAGGCTAAGTACTCCCTGGTGACCGATAGCGGACTAGTACCGTGAGGGAAAGGTGAAAAGTACCCCGGAAGGGGAGTGAAATAGTACCTGAAACCGCGTGCCTACAAGCGGTGGGAGCAGACTTGTTCTGTGACCGCGTGCTTTTTGCATAACGAGCCGGCGAGTTACTCGTCTGCGGCAAGGTTAAGCGATGAGCGGAGCCGTAGCGAAAGCGAGTCCGAATAGGGCGATTTAGTCGTAGGCGGTAGACCCGAAACTGAGCGAGCTACCCATGGGCAGGTTGAAGCGGGGGTAAGACCCCGTGGAGGACCGAACGGACCTAGGTTGAAAACTGGGCCGATGACCTGTGGGTCGGAGTGAAAGGCTAATCAAGCTCAGAGATATCTGGTTCTCTCCGAAATATATTTAGGTATAGCCTCGGATCAATTCCGTTGCGGCCGTAGAGCACTGTTTGGACTAGGGGCCCTACCAGGTTACCGAATTCAGGCAAACTCCGAAGACCGTTCCGGTTACTCCGGGAGTCAGTTGCTGGGGGATAAACTTCAGCGTCAAAAGGGAAACAGCCCAGACCGCCAGCTAAGGTCCCTAAGTACTAGCTAAGTGGCAAACGATGTCCGAGTGCACAGACAACCAGGAGGTTGGCTTAGAGGCAGCCATCCTTGAAAGAGTGCGTAACAGCTCACTGGTCAAGTGTTCGGGCGCGGATAATGTAACGGGGCTCAAGCTAGTCACCGAAGCTGCGGGTGCGTCGATTTCGATCGTCGCGCGGTAGGAGAGCGTTCCCATGTCCAGTGAAGCGGCGGCGGAAGCCAGCCGTGGAGGCTTGGGAAGTGAGAATGCCGGCATGAGTAACGAAAGAGGGGTGAGAATCCCCTCCGCCGATTGCCCAAGGATTCCTGAGTAAAGTTCGTCTGCTCAGGGTTAGTCGGGACCTAAGGCGAGGCCGAAAGGCGTAGTCGATGGCCAACAGGTTGATATTCCTGTACCACGTCGCAGTCAATTGACCGATGGGGGGACGAGGAAGGCTAAGGGAACCCAGGCGATGGTCGTCCTGGGGTAAGCATGTAGGGGTGGCCTCTGGCAAATCCGGGGCCGCATAACCTGAGGTGCGATGCCAGCTGGCTATAAGCCGGCGAGTCCCCAACGCCAAGCCTCCGAGAAAAGCCTCTAGGGAGATTGCGCGTGCCCGTACCAAAACCGACACAGGTGGGCAAGTAGAGAATACTAAGGTGATCGAGATAACCCTCGTTAAGGAACTCGGCAAAATCGCTCCGTAACTTCGGGATAAGGAGCGCCCCAGTAGGGTGAAACCGCTTGCCGGTGGAGCCCGAGAGGGCCGCAGTGAATAGGTTCAACCGACTGTTTACCAAAAACACAGGTCTCTGCTAAGTCGCAAGACGACGTATAGGGGCTGACGCCTGCCCGGTGCCGGAAGGTTACGTGGAGGTGTTAGGGCTAGACCCGAAGCACTGAAACTAAGCCCCGGTAAACGGCGGCGGTAACTATAACCGTCCTAAGGTAGCGAAATTCCTTGTCGGGTAAGTTCCGACCTGCACGAATGGCGTAACGAGTTGAACGCTGTCTCAACGAGGGGCTCGGTGAAATTGCAGTCTCGGTGAAGATGCCGAGTACCCGTGGCAAGACGGAAAGACCCCGTGAACCTTTACTACAACCTGGTATTGGAGTCCGGTGCGTCTCGCTCAGGATAGGTGGGAGGCTAGGAAGCATCGACTGCGGTCGGTGTGGAGCCGCCCTTGAGATACCACCCTTGACGTAGTGGGCTTCTAACATCGTTCCCTGAATCGGGGCGGTGAACAGTGCCAGGCGGGTAGTTTGACTGGGGCGGTCGCCTCCCAAAATGTAACGGAGGCGCACAAAGGTTCCCTCAGCACGGTTGGAAATCGTGCGTAGAGTGTAAAGGCAATAAGGGAGCTTGACTGCGAGACAGACGTGTCGAGCAGGTGCGAAAGCAGGTCTTAGTGATCCGGCGGTAGCAAGTGGAAGTGCCGTCGCTCAACGGATAAAAGGTACTCCGGGGATAACAGGCTTATCGAGTCCAAGAGTCCACATCGACGACTCGGTTTGGCACCTCGATGTCGGCTCGTCGCATCCTGGGGCTGTAGTAGGTCCCAAGGGTTGGGCTGTTCGCCCATTAAAGCGGCACGCGAGCTGGGTTCAGAACGTCGTGAGACAGTTCGGTCCCTATCTGCCATGGGCGTTGGAGAGTTGAGAGGATTCATCCCTAGTACGAGAGGACCGGGATGAACGCACCTCTGGTGTATCTGTTGTCCTGCCAAGGGCATCGCAGGTTAGCTACGTGCGGATCGGATAACCGCTGAAGGCATCTAAGCGGGAAGCCGGCCTCGAGATGAGCTCTCCCATCCCCTTGAGGGAGTAAGACCCCTGGTAGACCACCAGGTTGATAGGCCGGATCTGTAAGCACAGCAATGTGCGTAGGAGACCGGTACTAATGGGTCGAGGGCTTGACGGATATTTTTGATCTGTGATACCCGGGTGTTGGCATGCTGTGTAGTTTTGAGGGACCGTCGATCCGGTCTCGAACAATTTCCGGTGGCTTTGGCGTGGGGGAAACACCTCTTCCCATTCCGAACAGAGCAGTTAAGCCCCACAGCGCCGATGGTACTTGGCCTTCACGGGCCCGGGAGAGTAGGTCGCCGCCGGTTCTTCACTAGACATCGAGCCGCCCGATTGGGCGGCTCGTGGTCGTTAAGGGCCGGCTTCAGTCGTCGAGGACGGCCAGGTCGAGCTCCCGGAGCCGCTCGGGGTCGGCCAGGATGTCCATCTCGACGATCTTCCCGCCGCTGACGGTGAAGCCGACGACGGAGAACGGCTCGCCGCCCAGCGTCGTGACGAGCCCGGCCGCCCCGTTGATGAGCGCCGGCTTCGCGGAGACCGCGACGTTCCGGAACAGCAGCGCCTGCCGTGCGACGGCCTCGGCGCCGTGGACCTCCCTCGATCCGGGCGTCGCGAGCGCTCCCGTATCCGCGTGGAGGACGACATCGGGGTCGAGGACGGCCACGAGCGCGTCGAAGTCACCCTCGCGCGAGGCGGCCAGGAAGGCGTCGACGACCGCTCGCTGTCGCCCGAGGTCGGGGTCCGGGGCCGGCGCGGCCCCCTGGACCCGGCGGCGCGCGCGGCTTGCGAGCTGGCGTGCCGCGGTCGGCGTGCGGCTGACGATCGGGGCGATCTCGTCGTAGGGGACCGCGAACATGTCGTGCAGGACGAACGCGAGCCGCTCGGCCGGCGGCAGGGTCTCGAGCACGACCAGCAGCGCCAACCCGACCGAGTCGGCCAGCAGCGCCTCGTGCTCGGGGTCGACCCCGGCCGCAGGGCTGACGATCGGCGAGGGGACGTGGACGCCCAGGGGCTCCTCGCGCCGGGCGGTGCGCGAGCGCAGCATGTCGAGGGACACGCGGGCGACGACCGTCGTCAGCCAGCCGCCGAGGTTCTCGATCGCGCCGGCGTCGGAGCGGCTCAGGCGCACCCACGCCTCCTGCACGGCGTCGTCCGCCTCGCTCACGGAGCCCAGCATCTTGTACGCGACCGCCCGCAGGTGCGTGCGGTTCGCCTCGAATCGCTCGGCCAGGTAGTCGCGGTCGTCCATTGGGGGTCACATCCTCGTCGCGGGTCGTCACTGCGTTGACGGATGGGAGCCCGCGGATGTGACGGGGCGTGCGGTCACGTTGCGTCGTCGCGATCCGTCAAGGCAGTGACAGCCAAACTCTCGAAGGAGCCAATCATGCCGGTAGGCAGCAAGATCGCGGTGGCAGGCGCAACGGGCCGGGTGGGCCGCCACGTCGTCGACGTGCTCGAGGCCCGCGGCCACGAGGTCGTGGGGATGTCGCGCGCGCTCGGGGTGGACATCATCACGGGCGAGGGCCTCGCCGAGGCGCTGGAGGGTGTCGAGACGATCGTCGACGCGGCGAGCTGGCCGACGTCCGACGAGCAGGCGGCCACGGAGTTCTTCCTGACCGCGACGCGCAACCTCCAGGAGGCGGGCGAGCGGGCCGGGGTCCGGCGCATCGTCGTGGTCTCGATCATCGGGATCGACCGGTTCTCGAGCGGCTACAACGCCGCGAAGAAGGCCCACGAGCAGGCCATGCTCGCCGGCCCGCTCCCGGTCCAGGTGCTGCGCGCCGCGCAGTTCCACGAGTTCGTGGGGCCGCTCATGGACTGGGGCACCCAGGGCGAGGTGAGCTACCTGCCCAGGATGCGCACGCAGCTGGTCGCGGCCAGGACCGTCGCGGAGGGCCTCGCCGACCTGGCCACCGGCCCGGCTCCGGAGACCTCGGGCGCGATCTCGGAGATCGCCGGCCCGCGCGAGGAGAACCTCGTCGAGGCGGCGCGGCTGCTCGCCGCGCGACGCCGCGGCCCGGCGCGGGTCGAGCCCGTGAGCGACCCGAGCCTCGTGCCGGAGCTCACGCTGTACGAGTCGGGCGCCCTGCTGCCCGGCCCGGACGCCACGCTCGCGGGCCCGACGTTCGAGCAGTGGCTCGACGCGGCCTGACCCCCCTCAGCGCGCGGGCCGCCCGGAGGCGGCCCGCATGCAGGGAGTCGTCGAAGTTGGCCGCCCTCCCGGCGCGCCCGTCCTCCCAGACCGGGCACCGGGGGGCGGATGGTCAGGTCCGCTGCCGCCTGGGGATTGGCGAGCGGCAGACCTGTGCGCGCGGCCGGACCGTTCCCGGTCGGCGGTTGCGCTGATGACGATCGACACGTCGGCGGTGCGGGTGCTCGGACGTGGGGGCGGCACTGGCCGGCCGTGGGGACGGCCGGGGCGTGTTTGCCTCACCCAGCGTGGCGAACTCGAGCGCTGTTTCCATGGCGCCCCGCACCAGCTCGCGGAGCGAGCGCTTTGGCGGGCGACTGGTGATCGTCGGGGGGAACATGCGTTCGTAAAAGTACGATCGCGGTCGGACGGAAACGGCCTCCTGCAAGGGTTCTTGCAGCGCCCCGGAGCGACCCCGCACCACGCCGCTGCGGACCGGAAACTGGTGCTCGACGCGCCTCGGTATGGTCGCCTCCGTGGGCGCCTCGCACACCCATCGCATGCGTGTCGCCTATGGCGATTGCGACCCCTCGGGCGTGGTCTTCAACCCCAACTACCTCGTTTTCTACGACGTCGCGCTGACCGAGTTCTGGCGCGCGCACGCGGGCGGCTACGGCGCGATGATGGAGGAGGGCGTCGACCTGCAGGTGGTCGAGGCGACGACCCGCTTCAAGGCCCCGGCACGCTTCGACGACGAGATCGACGTCACGATCGAGGTCACGCGGCTCGGGAACACGAGCATGATCACGAGCGGCGCCATCCACCGCGACGGCTCGCTGCTCGTCGAGCTGGACCTCGCCTACGTCTTCGTCGACGCCACGGCGCTGACGAAGGTGCCGATCCCCGAGCGGTTCCGGACGGCTTTCGCGGGCTAGCGCCGGATCGATCACGAATCGAGAAGCGCCGGGGCTGACCCGCGGCTACCTTCCACCGCCATGAACACGACCACCAACCACGACCTGATCCGCGTGCACGGCGCGCGCGTGAACAACCTCAAGGACGTCAGCATCGAGATCCCGAAGCGCCGGCTGACGGTGTTCACCGGCGTCTCCGGCTCGGGCAAGACGTCGCTCGTGTTCGGCACGATCGCCGCGGAGTCGCAGCGGCTGATCAACGAGACCTACAGCGCCTTCGTCCAGGGCTTCATGCCGACGCTGGCGCGGCCCGAGGTCGACGTGCTGGAGGGGCTGACGACGGCGATCCTCGTCGACCAGGAGCGGATGGGCGCCAACCCCCGCTCCACGGTCGGCACCGTCACGGACACCGACGCGATGCTGCGCATCCTGTTCAGCCGCATCGCGAAGCCGCACATCGGCTCCCCCGGCGCGTACTCGTTCAACGTCGCCTCCGTCAGCGGGAGCGGCGGCATCACGATCGAGCGCGGCGACAAGACGAGGACCGAGAAGGCGACCTTCAGCCGCGTCGGCGGCATGTGCCCGCGCTGCGAGGGCCGCGGGTCCGTCAACGACTTCGACCTGACCGCGCTCTACGACGACAGCAAGTCGCTCAACGACGGCGCGCTCACGATCCCCGGCTACAGCATGGAGGGCTGGTACGGGCGCATCTTCCGCGGCTGCGGCTTCTTCGACCCGGACAAGCCGATCAAGAAGTTCAACAAGCGGGAGCGCCACGACCTGCTCTACAAGGAGCCGACCAAGGTCAAGGTCGAGGGCATCAACCTCACCTACGCGGGGCTGATCCCGCAGATCCAGAAGTCGTTCCTGTCGAAGGACGTCGAGGCGATGCAGCCGCACATCCGGGCGTTCGTCGAGCGGGCGGTGGTCTTCACCACCTGCCCGGACTGCGACGGCACCCGGCTGAGCGAAGGGGCCCGGAAGTCGAAGATCGACGGCGTCAGCATCGCCGACGCCTCCGCCATGCAGATCACCGACCTCGCGGGCTGGGTGGCAGGCCTCGAGGAGCCGTCGGTGGCGCCGCTGCTCGAGGCGCTGCGCGAGACCGTCGACTCGTTCGTGGAGATCGGGCTCGGCTACCTCTCGCTCAGCCGTCCCTCGGGCACGCTCTCGGGCGGCGAGTCGCAGCGCGTGAAGATGATCCGCCACCTCGGGTCGTCGCTCACCGACGTGACCTACGTCTTCGACGAGCCGACGGTCGGCCTGCACCCGCACGACATCGACCGCATGAACGACCTGCTGCTGCGGCTGCGCGACAAGAGCAACACCGTGCTGGTGGTGGAGCACAAGCCGGAGACGATCGCGATCGCCGACCACGCCGTCGACCTCGGTCCCGGCGGCGGCTCCGCGGGCGGCGAGGTGCTGTTCGAGGGCACCGTCGACGGGCTGCGCGACAGCGGCACGGTCACCGGGCGCCACCTGGACGACCGGGCGTCGTTGAAGGAGTCGGTGCGGACGCCCGCGGGCGCGCTCGAGGTCCGCGGCGCGAGCACCCACAACCTGCAGGACGTCGACGTCGACATCCCGCTCGGGGTGCTGGTGGTGGTGACCGGCGTGGCCGGCTCGGGCAAGAGCTCGCTGATCGGCGGCTCGGTGGCGGGGCGGGACGGCGTGGTGTCGGTCGACCAGGCCCCGATCCGCGGCTCGCGGCGGAGCAACCCGGCGACCTACACCGGGCTGCTCGACCCGATCCGCAAGGCGTTCGCGAAGGCCAACGGCGTCAAGCCGGCGCTGTTCAGCGCCAACTCCGAGGGCGCCTGCCCCGCCTGCAACGGCGCCGGCGTCATCTACACCGACCTGGGGGTCATGGCCGGCGTCGCCACCACCTGCGAGGAGTGCGAGGGCAAGCGCTTCCAGGCCGAGGTCCTGGAGTACACGTTCGGCGGCAAGAACATCGCCGAGGTGCTGGCCATGTCGGCGAGCGAGGCCGAGGAGTTCTTCGGCGACGGCGAGGCGAAGACGCCGGCGGCGAACAAGATCCTCACCCGCCTGACCGACGTCGGCTTCGGCTACCTCACCCTCGGCCAGCCGCTCACCTCGCTGTCCGGCGGCGAGCGTCAGCGCCTCAAGCTGGCCACCCACCTGGGCGAGAAGGGCGACGTGTTCCTGCTCGACGAGCCGACCACCGGCCTCCACCTCGCCGACGTCGAGCAGCTGCTCGGCCTGCTCGACCGGCTCGTCGAGTCCGGCAAGTCGGTCGTCGTCATCGCGCACCACCAGGCGGTGATGGCGCACGCCGACTGGATCATCGACCTCGGCCCCGGCGCCGGCCACGACGGCGGCCGGATCGTGTTCGAGGGCACGCCCGCCGACCTCGTCGCCGACGGCTCCACCCTCACCGGCGAGCACCTGGCGGCCTACGTCGGCTAGTTGCCCAGCGAGGACCAGATGTCGATCTTGGAGCGGACCTTCTCGATCACGGCGTCGGTGAACTCCGTGGTGCCGGCCTCGCCGCGGAGGTCGTGGGTCTTGACCCCGCCCGCGATCGTCTCGAGCACGCTCTCGTAGATCGCGCGCGAGGCGCGCTCGGCGCCCTTGATGCCCTTGACGTGGGCGTACTGGAGCACGGCCGCGCCGGCCAGGATCATCGCCATCGGGTTGGCGAGGTCCTTGCCCTGGAGCGAGGGGGCGGTGCCGTGCGGGGCCTCGGCCATCGCGACGTCGATCTCGTGGTCGTCGTCGAAGGCCAGCAGGACCGACTCGGCGCCCGCGATCGAGCCGAACATCGGCAGCACGAGGTCGGACAGGCAGTCGCCGTCGCGATTCAGCGCCGGGATCACCAGCGGCGTGTCCGCCACGCCCGAGATCAGCCCGGCGTAGGTGGCGTCGATCAGCACCGGGCGGTACTCGACGTCGGGATGGCGCTCGGCCGCGCGGTCGAGCTCCTCCTTGAGCATGCCCTCGTAGACGGGGGAGACGGTCCACTTCGGCCCGCCGTAGACGACGGCGTCGGTGCGCTCGGCCGTGCGGAAGGCGTACTCGGCGACGGCGCGGCAGGTGGAGCGCGTGATCTTCTCGGTGCGGTAGGCGACCTCGTCGTCGGCGTCCTCCTCGCCCTCGCGCCACTGCTTGGCGCCGTAGGCGTCCTCGACCGCCATCCGCACGACGGAGATCGGGTAGTGGACGCCCGAGACCGGCCCGACGACGCCCGGGATCCGCCGGCCCGTGCGGATGATCACCTTGCCGTCGACCTCCTCGCGGAGGATCCGGTTCGGGGAGCCGACGTCGTCCTTGCCCTCGGGGGTGACGGTGGCGGCCTTGATGCCGAAGCCGGCCTCCCGCATGGCCACGGCGGCCTCGGTCACGATCGCGTTGTCGGTCTTGCGGCGGTTGTCGAGCGAGAGGTCGAAGTGGACGAGCTCGGCCTCCAGCGAGATGACCTCGGGGTCGAGCACGCGGATCGCCTGCTCGAGCAGCTCCTGTCCGGTCTCGTCGCCCTCGAGGACGATGATCTTCAGGTCGTCGGCCATGCGGCGGCGGACCTTAGCGTCAGAGCGAGCGGTCGCGGGCGTGCGGCGGCATCGGGGCGAGCGGCTCCTCGAAGCCCGGCAGCGCCGCCACGCGCTCGACCCACGCGGCCACGTCGGGGTGCTCGGCGAGCGCGACCCCCGCGTCGTCGGCGACGTGCACGTAGCCGTAGACCGCGAGATCGGCGACGGAGTAGGCGTTCCCGACCAGGAAATCGTGGTCGGCGAGGCCGCGCTCGAGCGTCGCGAGCGCGTCGCGCCCACGCCGCTGGCGGTCGGTGAACACCCAGGGATCGGTCTCGGCGCGGCCGCTCAGCGCCAGGAAGCGCGCGACGCCGATGTTCGCCTCGACCTGGTTCTGCTCGAAGAACATCCAGGCGTGGACCTGCGCCCGCAGCAGCGGGTCGGCGGGCAGGTACTCGGTGCCCTCGGCGAGGTAGAGCAGGATCGCGCCGGACTCGGCCAGGAACTCGCCCGAGTCGAGCTCGAGCACCGGGATGCGGCCGTCGGGGTTGCGCGCGAAGTGCTCGGGCGTGCGGGTCTCGCCGGCGAACAGATCGAGCTCGACGCGCTCGTAGTCCGCGCCGACCTGGTCGAGCATCACGCGGACCTTCAGGCAATTGCCCGAGGACGGGTGCTCGTAGAGGATCACGCGGCTTCGGCGCCGTCGAGCTCGAGCTCGGCGGAGTTGGCCTCGAGCGCGGCGATGACCGTGGTGACGTGCTCGTCGAAGTCGACGCCGAGGTCCTCGGCGCCCGCGCGCATCGCATCGCGGTCGATCGCGGCGGCGAAGGCGGGCGTCTTCATCTTCTTCTTGACCGACTTGGGCGTCAGCCCGTGGATGCCCTGGGGGCGCACGTAAGAGCAGGCCATCACGAAGCCCGACAGCTCGTCGACGGCGTAGAGCGTCTTCTCCATCGCGGTCTCGCGGGCGACGTCGAGGTAGTCGGCGTGCGAGGCGACGGCGCGCACGAACTCGGGCGTGAAGCCCAGGCGCTCGAGCTCGGCCATGCCCGTGCGCGGGTGGCCGTCCGCGGCGTCCATGTCGGGGTGGCGCTCATAGTCGAGGTCGTGGAGCATCCCCACGAGGCCCCACTCCTCCTCGTCCCCGTCGAAGCGGGGCGCGTAGGCGCGCATCGCGGCCTCGACCGCCAGGACGTGCTTGCGCAGCGAGGGCGACTCGGTCCACTCGCAGAAGAGGGCCCAGGCCTCGTCTCGGTTCAGCGGCTGCGGCATGGCGCCCAGTTTACGGCGCGGCGGGCAGAAGGGACCGCGCGCCCGCCCCCGAAAGAGGCTGCGACATGGCTGGTACCGTAGCCGCCCGCTCGACCATGGAAAAGCTCGTCATCCAAGGCGGCGTGCCGCTTTCCGGCACCATCGTGCCCGCCGGCAACAAGAACGCGGCCCTGCCTCTTCTGGCGGCCAGCTTGCTGACCGACGAGCGGGTCGTGCTCGCCAACGTCCCGCGCATCCGGGACACCGAGGCGATGCTGGCGCTGCTCGCCGACCTGGGCGTCACCGTCGAGTGGATCGAGGACAACACGGTCTCGCTCCAGGCCGACGGGATCGAGGACACCAACGTCGACCCGGCGCTGGCCGAGCGCATCCGCGCCTCCTTCCTCGTCGCCGGCCCGCTGCTGGCCCGCTTCGGCTCCGCGTCCATGCCCCCGCCGGGCGGCGACGTCATCGGCCGCCGGCGCCTGGACCCGCACCTCGACGCCTTCCGCGCGCTCGGCGCCGAGGTGGACCACGGCGCCCACATCAAGCTCTCGGCGCCCAACGGCGGGCTGCGCTCGACCGACTTCTTCATGGACGAGCCGTCCGTGATGGGCACGGAGAACGCGCTCATGGCCGCCGCGCTGACGCCCGGCTCGAGCGTCATCCGCAACGCCGCCTCCGAGCCCCACGTGCAGGACCTCGCGCGCATGCTCAACAAGATGGGCGCGGCGATCGAGGGCATCGGCTCGAACGTCATGTACGTCCACGGCATGGGCAGCCTCGGCGGCTGCGAGCACTCCGTCTCGCCCGACCACATCGAGATCGCCTCCTTCATGGCGCTCGCGGGCGTCACCGGCGGCGAGCTGCGGATCCGCGACTGCGTGCCCGAGGACATGCGGATGATCTGCCTCGTCTTCAAGCGCCTCGGGCTGGATTCGACCTGGGACGGCGGCGACATCCTCGTCCCGGGCGGCCAGAAGCTCGTGGTCGCGCGCGACGCCGGCGACTACCAGTCCAAGGTCGAGGACGGGCCGTGGCCGGCCTTCCCGGCCGACCTCACGTCGATCGCCGTCGCGCTCGCGACGCAGTCCGAGGGCTCGGTCCTGATCTTCGAGAAGATGTTCGAGAACCGCCTGTTCTTCGTGGACAAGCTGATCTCGATGGGCGCGGAGATCACGATCTGCGACCCGCACCGGGCGATCGTCATCGGGCCGCGCCGGCTGCGCGGGGCGCGCCTGTCCTCGCCCGACATCCGGGCCGGCATGGCGATCCTGATCGCCGCGCTGTGCGCGGACGGCGAGAGCGAGATCCACAACGTGCGCGAGATCGACCGCGGCTACGAGCGGATCGACGAGCGCCTGCGCGACCTCGGCGCTCGCATCGAGCGCGTCGAGATCTGATGGCCGATTCCACGAGATCCGCACGCGCGGATGACGGCCCCCGCACGCACGGCTTCGCGGCATCGACCACCTAGCCTCTCTGCGAGATGATCGACCCGATCCCCTCGGGGACCCGCGACGTCCTCCCGGACGAGATGCGCGAGATCCGCGCGATCACCGAGACGGTGCGCGGGGTCTTCGACGCGCGCGGCTATGGCGAGGTCGCGACGCCCGCGCTCGAGTACGAGACGACGCTGGCGCGTGGCGACGCGGCGGCGGCCGAGCCCGCCTACCGGCTGTTCGACGAGTCGGGCAACGTGCTCGTGCTGCGCTCGGACATGACGATCCCGATCGCGCGCGTGGTGGCGACGCGCTACACGACCTCGAGCCCGCCGCTGCGCTTCTGCTACTTCGCCCACGCCTACCGCTCCGTGCGGCCGCAGCGCGGGCAGGCGCGCGAGATGCTGCAGGCGGGGATCGAGTTGGTCGGCGCGCCTGGGCCGGACGGCACGATCGAGGCGATCGAGCTGCTGTGCGAGGTGCTCGACAGCGTGGGCCTGGACTCCTACCGCGTGGGGCTGGGCGACGCCTCCCTGTACCCGGCGCTGCTCGACGCGCTGGCGGTGCCGGAGGCGGCGCGCGGGCCGATCCTGAACGAGCTCGTGACGCGCGACTTCGTGGGGCTGGAGCGCGAGATCGAGGGCCTGCGGCTGGACGCGGCGTCCTCGGACCTCCTGCTGCGCGTCCCGCAGCTGCGCGGCGGCCCGGAGGTGCTGGACCTGCCGGCCGGCCCGGGCGCCGACGTCGTCGGCCGGCTCAGGCGGCTGCACGAGCGCTTCTCGCCGGGCGTGGCGGAGCGGATCATCTTCGACCTCGGGCTGTCGCGGTCGCTGGGCTACTACACGGGCGCGATCTTCGAGGTCTACGACGGGGCGCTCGGCGTGCCGCTGGGCGGCGGCGGGCGCTACGACGACCTGCTCGCGCGCTTCGGCCGCGACCTGCCCGCCGCGGGCTGGGCGCTGAACGTCGAGCGGCTCCACATCGCGCTGGTGGGAGAGGGAGAGCGAGGCGAGCGGTGGGGCTGAACGGGCTCACCATCGCGGTGCCGCGCGGGGCGCTCATGGGGGAGACGCTCGACCTGCTCGACACGCTCGGCGTGGACACGAGCGAGGTGCGCGCGAACGACCGCCGGCTGCTGTTCGGCGAGGTCGGGATCGTGACGATGCGGCCCTCCGATGTGCCGACCTACGTGGAGGCGGGCGCCGCCGACCTCGGGATCACGGGCAAGGACGTGCTCGCCGAGCAGGTCGAGCGCGAGGTCTATGAGCTGGTCGACCTCGGCTACGGGCGCTGCGTGATGGTCTTCGCGACGGTGGCGGGCGACGACCCCGCCGCCGAGGCGCTGCGCCGGCTCGGGGTCATGCGGATCGCCACGAAGTACCCGCGCATCGCCGCGGCCTACTTCGAGCGCACCGGCCGCCAGGCCGAGATCGTCGAGGTCAAGGGCTCGGTCGAGCTGGCGCCGCTGACCGGGCTGGCCGACGGGATCGTCGACCTGACCGCGACCGGCACGACGCTGAAGGAGAACGGGCTGGTGGTCCGCGAGGAGATCACGGTCGCGACCGCGCGGCTGATCGCCAACCCGGTCGCCCACAAGCTCAAGGCCGCGGAGATCGACGAGCTGCTCGCGCGGATCCGCGATGCGGCGTAGCTGCACGGTCGCCGACGCCGCCGCGGTCGCGGCCGAGGTGCGCGCGCTGGCGCCGGCCGGGGAGTCCGTGGCCGACGCGGTGCGGGAGATCGTGGAGGCCGTCCGGGCGCGCGGTGATGCCGCGGTGAGCGAGTTCGAGCTGCGGTTCGGGGACGGTGAGTGGGGGCGCGTGCCGCCCGGCCGCCTCGCCTCCGCGCTCGCGGCGCTGGATCCCGCCGTGCGGGCGGGGCTCGAGCTGGCGGCGGCCAACGTCGAGGCGGTCGCGGCCGCGGGGCTCGACGCGGACTCGCTCGTCGTGCTCCAGCAGGGCCAGTCCGTGCGGCTGCGCGAGGTGCCCGCGGCCCGCGCCGCGATCTACGCGCCCGGCGGGCGGGCGCCGTATCCGTCCTCGGTCGTCATGGGCGCGGTGACGGCCCGGGCCGCCGGGGTCGACGAGGTCGTGGTGGCCGCGCCGCCGCACCCGGTCATCCTCGCCGCCGCCGCGCTGTGCGGGGCCGACGAGGTCTACGCGATGGGCGGCGCGCAGGCGATCGCGGCGCTCGCGCTCGGGACGGAGTCCGTGCCGCGGGTCGACGTCATCGTCGGGCCGGGCAACCTCTACGTGCAGGAGGCGAAGCGCCAGTTGAGCGGGGTCGTCGGGATCGACGGCTTCGCCGGGCCGAGCGACCTCTGCGTGATCCTGTCGAACGGCGCCGACCCGTACTGGGCGGCCGCGGACCTGCGGGCGCAGGCGGAGCACGGGCCGGACTCGCTCGTCGTGGCGGTCAGCGACGACGAGGATCTGCTGCCGGCCGAGGGAATCGCCGTCGTCGCCGAGGACCTCGAGGCCGCGCTGGTCTTCGCCGAGGCGCTCGCGCCCGAGCACCTGCAGCTGATGGGCGAGGCGGCCGAGGCGCTGGCGCCGCGGGTGCGCCGGGCAGGCTGCCTGTTCGTCGGCAACCACAGCGGCACCGCGTTCGGGGACTACGTGGCGGGCTCGAACCACATCCTGCCGACCGAGGGCGCGGCGCGCTTCGCCTCCGGGCTCAACACCCGCCACTTCCGCCGCCGCATGGCCGAGGTCCGCATCCCGGCCGAGGCGGCTGCCAAGCTCGCCCCCGCCGGCGTGGCGATCGCCACGGCCGAGGGCTTCGAGGCCCACGCCGCGTCGATGGCGGCAAGACGGGAGAATCCAGCGCCATGAGCCGCACCTCGGAAGTCAGCCGCAAGACGGGGGAGACCGACGTCTCCCTGAGCCTCGGCCTCGACGGCTCCGGCGCCGGGACGCGCCGGACCGGCGTCGGCTTCCTCGACCACATGCTCGACCTGCTGGCCCGCCACGGCCGCCTCGACCTCGAGGTGCAGGTGGCCGGCGATCTCCAGACCGGCTCGCACCACACGGTCGAGGACACGGGCATCGTGCTCGGCCAGGCGCTCGACCGCGCGCTCGGCGACCGCGCCGGCATCACCCGCTACGGGTACGCCGTGGTCCCGATGGACGAGGCGCGCGCGGCCTGTGCGATCGACGTCTCCGGGCGCCCGTTCTGCGCCTGGGGCGGGCTGACGCTGCCGCCCGGCGACATCGCGGGCTTCGAGCACGAGGCGGCGGAGGAGTTCTTCCGCGCCGTGGCGAGCGCGGCGCGCCTGACGCTCCACCTCGAGCTGCAGGCGGGCACCAACGCCCACCACATGATCGAGGCGTGCTTCAAGGCCTTCGCCCGCGCGCTGCGGGCGGCGGTCGCGGTCGACCCGACGGAGACCGGCGTGCCCTCGACCAAGGGCACGCTGACGTGAGCACCGTCGCGGTCGTCGACTACGGGATGGGCAACCGGCGCTCGGTCGAGAAGGCGTTCGAGCACGTCGGCGCCGAGGTCCGCGTGACCGGCGACCACGACGCGATCCGCGAGGCGGACGCCGTCGTCGTGCCCGGCGTGGGCGCGTTCCCCGAGGCGATGCGGCGGCTCTCGGCCGGCGGCCTGGACGCCGTGATCCGCGAGCGGGCGGCCGACGGCACGCCGGTCCTCGGCATCTGCCTCGGCATGCAGCTGCTGTTCGAGGCCTCCGCCGAGCACGAGGGCGCCGCCGGGCTCGGTCTGCTGCCCGGCGAGGTGACCGCCCTGGAGGCGCCGAAGCTGCCCCACATCGGCTGGAACCGCGTCGCGCTCGAGCGCCCCGAGCGGCCTCACCGAGGGTCTGGGCGAGGCGGCGGCCTTCTACCACGTGCACTCGTTCGTGTGCCGGCCGCGCGAGGACGGCGACGTCATCGGGCGCGGCGAGTACGGGGAGCGCTTCGCCTCGATCGTCGAGCGCGACAACGTCGCCGGCGTCCAGTTCCACCCGGAGAAGTCCTCCCGCGACGGGCTCGCGCTGCTGGCGAACTTCGTGGCCGCGGCGTGATCCTCTACCCGGCCATCGACATCCTCGACGGCAAGGCGGTGCGCCTCGTCGAGGGCCGCTTCGAGGACCAGACCGTCTACCACGACGACCCGCTGACCGCCGCACAGTCGTGGGTCGAGGCGGGCGCGCGCTTCCTGCACGTCGTCGACCTCGACGGCGCGCGCTCCGGCTCGCCGCAGTCGATCGACCACCTGCGCCGGATCGCCGCCGAGACGGGCGTGCCGGTCCAGTACGGCGGCGGCCTGCGCTCGCTGACCGCGGTCCGCCAGGCGCTGCGCGCGGGGGCGGAGCGGGTGATCGTCGGCACGGCGGCGTTCCGCGACATCGACTTCCTCGACGCCGTCGTCGCCGCGTTCGGGCCGCGCGTGCTCGTCTCCGTCGACGTGCGCGGCGGCCACATCTCGACCGCGGGCTGGACGCAGACGACCCAGATGCCGGCCGGCGACGCGATCCGGCGCCTCGGCGACCGCGGCGTCACCTCCTTCGTCTACACCGACGTCGACCGCGACGGCAAGCTCGAGGGCCCCGACCTCGACGACGTCCGCCACGTCGCCGAGTCGGTGCGCGGGCGCTTCCTCTACTCGGGCGGGATCGGCTCCCTCGACCACCTGCGCGGGCTGGCCGAGCTGCGCCAGGTCAACCTGGCCGGCGTGATCGTCGGCAAGGCGCTCTACGAGGGCAAGTTCACCATCGCCGAGGGCCAGGCGGCGCTCGACGCGCAGCGCCCTGCCGAGGGCTACAGCCGCACCCGCTCCGGCCGCCGCCGCTGAGTGGACCAATGGCCCGTTGACCCCGGGTCGCCGGGGCCGCATGCTGCACGTGCATGCCGCTCTCGCTGACCGCCCGGCTGCTCTTCATCGCGGCGGTCGCGCTCACCGTCGCCGCGATCGACTGGGGCCTGAAGGCCTGGGCGCTCGAGGCGCTGAAGCCCGGATCAGATCGTCTTCAACGTCGACCGCACGTGGCACTACGTGGTCGTCTGCGGGGTGATCGGCGCGGGGCTGGTCGCCGTCGCCCGGACGCGGCTGCTCGCGCTCGGGGCCGGGGTGGTGGTCGGCGGCGGCCTGGGGAACATGGCCGAGCTGGCCGTGCTCGGCCGCGTGACCGACTTCATCCCGCTCGGCGTCCCGTTCCGCGGCGCGGTCTGGTCGCCGGCGGACTTCTTCCTCATGCTCGGGCTCGTGCTGCTGTGGGCCGGCGCGGTCCGCGCCGGTCGTACCCTCAGTCCCGATGCACTACAAGCGCGTGATCCCCTGCATGGACGTCGACGCCGGCCGCGTCGTGAAGGGCACGAAGTTCCTGAACATCCGTGACGCCGGCGACCCCGTGGAGCTGGCGGCGTTCTACGACGGGGAAGGCGCGGACGAGCTGGTCTTCCTCGACATCACCGCGACCTCGGACAAGCGCGACACCGTGGTCGAGCTGGCGCGCCGCGCCGCCGACGAGGTCTTCATCCCCTTCACGATCGGCGGCGGCATCCGCTCCGCGGGCGACGCTCAGGCGGTGCTCGACGCCGGCGCCGACAAGGTCTCGGTGAACTCGGCCGCGGTCGCGCGGCCGGAGCTGATCGACGAGATGGCCAACGTCTTCGGCGCCCAGTGCGTGGTGCTCGCGATCGACGCCAAGCGCGCGCCGCAGGGCTGGGAGGTCTACGTCGCGGGCGGGCGCACGGGGACCGGCATCGACGCCGTCTCGTGGGCCCGCGAGGGCGTCTCGCGCGGCGCGGGGGAGATCCTGCTGACCTCGATGGACCGCGACGGCACCCAGGACGGCTACGACACCGACCTCCTGCGCGCGATCTCCTCGCAGGTCGACGTCCCGGTCATCGCCTCGGGCGGCGCGGGCGAGCCCTCGCACCTGGTCGACGGCTTCGAGGCCGGCGCCGACGCCGTGCTGCTCGCCTCCGTCCTGCACTACGGGCGCTACTCGGTCGGCGAGCTCAAGCAGCACCTGGCCGCCGCGGGCGTGCCGGTGCGGGCGCTCAGCGCGGCCTGAGCCGCGACAGCGAGGAGTAGCCGACGACGTAGAGGAAGCGCCCGTCGGAGACGACGGGGTTGAAGCCGCCGCGGCCGTAGCGGAAGACCTTGCGGCCCGTGCGCGCGCCGAGGCCGGTCGTGGTGCGCGACTGGAGATCGCCGAAGTAGACGATGTCGCCGACGACGGTGGCCGCGCCCGAGATCCGGCCCGGCGCCTTGTGCTTCCAGCGGATCTTGCCGGTCTTCGCGTCGAGCGCGTAGAAGCGCGCGTCGTAGGAGCCGACGTAGACGGTCGGCTTGCCGCCCGGCACCTGGGCGACGGCCGCGGAGGCGTAGACGTAGTTGCCGGTCCCCGTGCGCCACGCGAGCTTGCCGGTGGCGGCGGAGAACGAGTAGACGTTGGAGTCCGTGTTGCCGATGTAGACGCGGCCGTAGGCGACGGCCGGGCTGGCGTAGAACTGGCCGGAGCTGGTGCCGAACCGGGCGCCGCTCGTCCCCACCGACCACACCTTCTTGCCGCTGCTCTGCCGGATCGCGTGGACGCGGCCGCCGTAGTCGCCGAAGTAGAGCTTGCCGTCGGCGAGGGCGGGCGCGCCCTTGACCGCGCCGTCCGCCTTGTAGCGCCAGGCGACGCTCCCGTCGTTGGCCCGCAGCGCGTAGACGGTGCCGTCCTCGGAGCCGAAGTAGATGCGGCCGTCGGCGAACAGGGGCGAGGACTCGGTGCGGCTCGGGAGCGGCTTGGACCAGACGATCTTGCCGTCCTTGGCTCGCAGCGCGGCGACGCGGCCGTCCTTGGAGCCGTTGCGCACGAGGATCGTCACGAAGATGCGGCCGTTCGCGTACGCGGGCGCGGAGGCGGCGAGCTTGCCCAGGTCGCGGCGCCAGACCGGCTTGCCGGTGCGCTGGTTGATCGCGTAGACGGCGCCGTTGTTCTTGATCACGAACAGCTTGCCCTCGGCGATCACGGGTGTGAACTCGAGCAGCGAGTTGGCGTCCCACGACCACGTGCGCTTGAACGGCGGGCGCAGCGTCTTCGGGGCCGCGAGGTAGTGCCGGCGGGTTTGGGAGTAGCCGTAGAGCGGCCACACGAAGTCGGCCTCGCGCTTGGGCGAGGGCGACGGGGCGGGGGTCTCCGTCGGCTCGGCGCGGAACTCGACATCGGGATTGGAGACGTCGCCGCCCGAGAGCAGGACGTAGGCGCCTGCGCCGGCCGCGAGGAGCAGCACGGCGGCGAGCGCGACCCAGATGACGATCCGCCGCCGGGACCGGGGACTATCCGGCGACGACATGGGCTGCGATGGTAGCCGTGTGAGCGGCGACGACCTGCTGGAGCGACTGCGCGGCGTGCCCGGTGCGGCGCCGGTCTTCGACGCCCTTGCTGACGTCCCGGGGGTCTGGGTCGTCGGCGGGGCCGTTCGCGACGCGCTGCTCGGCCACAGGCCGCGCGACCTCGATCTCGTGGTGGAGGGCGACGCGGAGGCGGTGGCGCGGCTGCTGGGCGAGGACCCGCTGGTGCACGACCGCTTCGGCACCGCCACGGCGGTCGGCGAGGTCAACATCGCCGCCACCCGCCGCGAACGCTACGCGCGCCCGGGTGCGCTGCCCGACGTCGAGCTCGGCGTCCCGCTGCGCGAGGACCTGGAGCGGCGCGACTTCAGCGTCAACACGCTCGCCGTGCGACTCGCCGACGGCGAGCTCGAGTCGGTGCCGGGCGCGCTCGAGGACCTCGCGGGGCGGCGGCTGCGGGCGCTGCACGCGCGCTCGTTCCTCGACGACCCGACGCGGCTGCTGCGGCTCGTGCGCTACGGCGCGCGGCTGCGCTTCCAGATCGAGCAGGAGACGCGCCTGTGGGCGTTCGCGGCGGTCGCCGACGGGGCGCTCGGCGACCGTCACCGGCCCGCGCCTGGGGGCGGAGCTGCGGTTGTTGCTGCGCGAGCCCCAGCCGGCGGCGATGTGCGGTCTGGAGGGGCTGCGGCTCGGCCCGGCGCTGCTGCCCGGCTTCCGCGTCGACCCCGACCTGGTGGAGCGCGCGCAGAAGCTGATCCCGGACGACGGCCGCGCCGACCTCGTCGCGCTGGCCGCCTGCTGCCTCGACGCGGGCGCGGCCGAGCTCACCGAGCGCCTCGACTGGCTCGAGTTCACCGCCCGCGAGCGCGACACCGTCGTCGCCGCGGCCACCCGCGCCCGCTCGCTCGCGCCCGTGATGGGCGGGATGGACAGCGCGTCGGGGCTGTGGGCGCTGCTGCGGCGCGAGGCGCCAGAGACGGTCGCGCTGGCCGGCGCGCTCGAGGCCCGCGAAGCGGCGCGCAAGTGGTTCGAGGAGCTGCGCTGGGTGCGCCTGGCCATCACCGGCGACGACCTCGTCGCCGCGGGGTTGTCGGGCCCGGCCGTCGGGCGCGCGCTCGACGCCGCCATGGGCGCCGCGCTCGACGGCGAGGCCGTGGACCGGGACGCGCAGCTGCGGGTCGCGCTTCAGGCCGAGTAGTCGCTCGGGTCGATCGCGCCGAACACGCCCGTCTTCGCCCCGGTCAGCGACGTGAGGAACGCCGGCGCGCGAACGTCAACACACCCGGTGTTCACAATGGTCCCGATGAACCTGCCGGACCCCTTCCACCCCCGCGGTGACCACATCGCCGCCGACCTGCCCGGCGGCACGGTCCTGTTCTCCACCCGCCGCGGCGGCGTCTCCGAGGGTCCGTTCGCTTCGCTCAACCTCGGCCGCCTCACCGACGACACCGATGCGAACGTCGACGCCAACCGCGAGCGGCTCGCCGCCGCGACCGGCCACCCGCGCGAGCGCTTCGCCTACGGGCGCCAGGTCCACGGGGCGAGCGTTCGGCGCGCGACCGAGCCGCCCGGCCCGGAGCGCCCCGCGGCCGAGGAGGACGGGCAGGCGACCGCGCTCGACGACGTCGCGGCGCTGGTCTTCACCGCCGACTGCATGCCCGTGATGCTCGTCGCCGACGGCGGCGTCGCGGCCCTGCACGGCGGCTGGCGCGGGCTGGCCGGCGGGATTGTCGAAGAGGGCGTCAACGCCCTGCGCGACCTCGGCGCAACCGGTCCGATCACCGCCGCGCTCGGCCCGGCGGCCCGTGGCTGCTGCTACGAGGTCGGCGAGGATGTCCACGCCCACTTCGAGGGCTACGACGCGCGGGTCGGCGAGCGCAACCTCGATCTCGCCACCGTCGCAACGAAGCAACTCGAAAGCGCCGGGATCCAAGCAGACCCACGACGTCGGCCTGTGCACGATGTGCGCCGGCGACGACCTCTTCTTCTCCCACCGCCGTGACAAGGGCGTCACCGGCCGCCAGGCGGGGGTCGTATGGCGGGCTTGATCACGGGCCTCGAGCCCGAGGCGGTGCGCGCCGCCACCCAAACCGTCCGCGAGGAGATCGCCGCGGCGGCCCAGAAGGCGGGCCGGGACCCGGAAGACGTCGAGCTGCTGGCCGCGGTCAAGTACGTCGCGCTCGAGGAGATGGGCGTGCTCGCCGAGGCGGGCCTCACGCTCGTGGGCGAGAACCGCGCCCAGGAGCTCGAGGCCAAGGCGACCGCGCATCCCGAGCTGCGCTGGCACTTCATCGGCCAGCTCCAGAGCCGCAAGGTGAAGCAGATCCTGCCGTACGTCGAGCTGATCCACTCGGTCGCGTCGGACTCCGCGCTGCGCCAGCTCGAGACCCACGGCACGCCCGACACGGAGATCCTCGTCGAGGTCAATGTGGCAGGGGAGGAGGGCAAGGCCGGCATCGCCCCGGACGAGCTCGGAGCCTTCATCGAGCGCGCCCCCGTCAACGTCTCCGGCCTCATGACGATGCCGCCGTTCTCGCAGGATCCAGAGGACAGCCGGCGCCATTTCGCGGCCCTGCGGGAGCTCGCCGCGGCCCACGGATTGACCCGGCTCTCGATGGGCACGTCGCAGGATTTCGCGGTCGCCGTGGAGGAAGGTGCGACCATCGTGCGTGTCGGCACCCGCCTGTATGGGGCATGATGCAGGGGAATCGCGCATAAACGCGAATCGGATCGACGCGTATGGCTCTCCGTGACACCTGGCATCGCACGCTCGTCTACTTCGGCCTCGCCGAGGACCGCGACGCGTACGAAGAGGAGGAAGTCGAGACCCGGGAGCCCGAGGCCGTGCTCGAGGACCGCTACCGCGAGCGCCCCAACGTGCGCCGCCTCTCGACCCGTCGCCGCCGCGACGAGATCGACGACATCTTCGCCGACGACTCGCCCACGGAGTCGCGCACGCGCGCCCTGCGGCCGGTCGAGCCGGCCGGCAACGGCCGCCGTGAGAGCAGCCGCGTCCATCTCGTGATCCCCAAGTCCTTCAACGACGCCCAGGACATCGCGGACAAGTTCAAGGACCAGATCCCCGTGATCGTCAACCTCCAGGGCATCGACCGCGACCTCTCCAAGCGTCTCGTCGACTTCGCCTCCGGCCTCACCTACGCGCTCGACGGCGGCATGCAGCAGATCGCCGACAAGGTC
Organism: uncultured Solirubrobacterales bacterium; assembly: GCA_963787335.1. GTDB lineage: Bacteria > Actinomycetota > Thermoleophilia > Solirubrobacterales > Solirubrobacteraceae > DASQFQ01. The sequence continues at coordinate 156,035 of CAWBCU010000026.1, read as the reverse complement.
TTCCTCCTCACCCCGCGCAACGTCGAGGTCTCGGCGGAGGAGCGCGCGCGGCTGATCGAGAAGGGCTTCTTCAACCAGTCCTGAGCCCGCGGCTCAGTACCGTGGGCAGCATGAAAGTCGGCTTCATCGGTGCAGGGAACATGGCGGCCGCGCTCGCCCGTGGGTGGGGCGACCCCGTCCTGTGCACCGACTCCGGCTCGGGCCGCGCGCAGGCGCTGGCCGACGAACTCGGCGGTGAGGCGGCCGGCTCGAACTACGAACTGGCGGTCAACGCCGACGTCGTCATCCTCGCCCACAAGCCCGCGCAGCTCGCGCAGGTCGCCCGCGAGGCCGCGCCGGCCGCGCGCGCCGTCGTCTCCCTGCTCGCTCGCGTCACGGTCGAGCAGCTCCAGGAGGCCTACCCCGATACGCCGGTGGTGCGGGTGCAGCCCAACACGCCGGCCGAGGTCGGCCGCGGCGTCACCCTGCTCGCCGAGCCCGCCGAGGATCCGCTCGGCGGCGAGGTCGAGGAGCTGTTCGGTCGCGTCGGCATCGTCGTGCGCCTGCCGGAGTCGCTGCTCGACGCGGCCGCGGCCTGCTCGGGCGTCGGCCCCGCGTACTGGGCGCTGGTCGCCGAGGCGTGGGTCGACGCCGCGATCCGCCGCGGCATCCCCGCGGCGCACGCGAAGCAGCTCGTGACCGAGACGATGGCCGGCAGCGCGGAGCTGCTGCGCGCCCGCGACCACGACACCTTCCGGCTGCGCCGCGAGGTCACCTCCCCGGGCGGGACGACCGCGCGGGGCCTGGCCGCGCTCGAGCGCGGCGGCGTGCGCGCCGCCTTCTCCGCCGCCATGGACGACGTGCTGGGGCCCGCCTGATGGAGCAGCTCGCCGACTTCGTCGCCGCCCTGGTCCTCGTCTACACGATCTGCATCGTCGGCTGGGTGGTGCTGTCGCTCGTCTTCTCGCTCGGCGTGCGCGTCCCCTACAACCGCTTCGTGAGCGGGATCATGGACTTCCTGCGCGACGTCTCGAACCCGTTCCTGAACCTGTTCCGGCGGCTGCCGTTGCAGATCGGCCCACTCGACCTCACCCCGATGGTCGCGATCATCGTCCTGCAGATCGGCGGCGGCATCATCGTCGGCCTGATCGACCCGAGCCGTTGATCTCCGGCACAGCCGCGGCGCGCGCGGCCGCGCTGACCATCGCGGTCGTGGCGGTCGACCAGGCCACGAAGGCGCTCGTCCGCGCCAACGTCGACTTCGGCTCCCGCGACGGCGTCTTCCTCGGGGTCGAGATCGTCCACGTGCGCAACCGCGGCGTCGCGTTCGGGCTGTTCTCCGACGGCGGCTTCCTGCTCGTCGCGATCGGGATCGCCTCCGTCGTGGCGCTGCTGGCCTTCTTCGTCACCCACAGCCGCCGCCCGCTCGTGTGGCTGCCGACCGGGCTGCTGCTCGGCGGCGCCGCCGGCAACCTGATCGACCGCACGCGCCAGGGCTACGTCACCGACTTCATCGACCTGCCGCTCTGGCCCGCCTTCAACGTCGCCGACACCTGCATCACAATCGGCGTCGTGACCCTGCTCTACGTGCTCGAAGGACCGCCCCGCCATGCGGGTTGAGGCGCCCGCCGAGGCCGCGGGCGAGCGGCTGGACGTCTTCCTCGCCACCCACGTCGGCTCGCGCGCCGCGGCGCAGCGGGCGATCGACGGCGGCCGCGTGCTGGTCGACGGCGAGGGGCGCGCGAAGCGCTACGCGCTGCACGGCGGCGAGACCGTCGAGGTGCTCGACGAGCCGGAGGTGGAGGAGGTCCGGGCGCCCGAGGCGACGTTCGAGATCGCCTGGGAGGACGAGCACCTCTTCGTGGTCGACAAGCCCGCGGGCGTGGTCGTGCACCCGGCGCGCGGGCACCGCTCGGGCACGCTCGCCCAGGCGCTCGAGCGCCGTGGCGCGGCCGGGGGCGAGGAGGGCCGCGCGGGGCTCGTCCACCGCCTCGACCGCGACACCTCGGGGCTGCTCGTCGTCGCGCGCTCCGAGGAGGTCCACGCGGCGCTCAAGGCGGCGCTGAAGGCGCGCGGGATCCTGCGCGAGTACCTCGCCCTCGTCGAGGGCCGCCCGGGCGCGCGCAGCGGCAAGATCGAGGCGCCGCTGGGCCGCGACCGCCGCGTCCGCACCCGCATCTCGACCGACACCGCGGACGGGCGCACCGCGATCACCCACTTCGAGACCGAGGAGGCGCTGGAGCGCTACACGCTGCTGCGGGTGCGGCTCGAGACGGGGCGCACGCATCAGATCCGCGCGCACCTGAAGGCGATCGACCACCCGGTGGCCGGCGACCCGGAGTACGGCCACGCCGGCGTGCTCGGGCTCGAGCGCCAGTTCCTCCACGCCGAGCACCTGGCCTTCGAGCATCCCGTCACGGGCGAGGCGATCGACGTCCGCTCGCCGCTCCCCGCGGACCTCGCCGGGGCGCTCGAGAGCGCCCGCTGAGAAGGCGGCGGAGCGGCCGTCCATGGCCGCCCCACTCCGCACTCGGAACGGACCCGACCACCGGAGGTAGGGGAAGGGAGGTTGGGCCCGCACAGACACCAACGAAGCTGCCCGCAAGAACTTGCGTACAATGAGAGGTTCATTTCCAACCTCTTCGACCCGGGCGATCCACCTGGAGCTCGAGGGAGGCGGCCCTGCCCGGCGTTCACGCCGGGTCCCGCTGACCCCCGACACCGCCCGGCGCAGTCACAACCACATTCAAGGGAGTCTCTCTATGGCCGACGTCGGCATCCGGGAGCTGCTGGAGTCCGGAGTGCATTTCGGACACCAGACGCGCCGCTGGAACCCAAAGATGCGCCGCTTCATCCACGGTGAGCGTGGCGGCATCTACATCATCGACCTGCTCAAGACGCAAGCGCTGCTCGAGCAGGCCCGTCAGTTCTCCTCCGAGGTCGCCCACCGCGGCGGCACGGTCCTCTTCGTGGGCACGAAGAAGCAGGCTCGCGACTCGATCAAGGAGGTCGCGGAGTCCGCCGGCATGCCCTACGTCCACCATCGCTGGCTGGGCGGGCTGCTGACCAACTTCCAGACGATCTCGCTGCGCATCAAGCGCCTGCACGACCTCGAGCGCTACGCCGCCGAGGGCCAGCTGGCGCTGCTGCCGACGCGTGAGCGCATGGCCGCCCAGGCCGACCTGGCCAAGCTCCAGGCGAACCTCGGCGGCGTCAAGAACATGCAGCGCCCGCCCGACGCGATGTTCGTCGTCGACCTCAAGACCGAGGTCATCGCGGTCCAGGAGGCCAAGCGCCTGCGGATCCCGATCATCGGCCTCGTCGACACGAACTGCGACCCGGACGGCATCGACTTCGTGATCCCGGGCAACGACGACGCGATCAAGTCCTGCGCGATCATCACGCAGGCGATCGGCGACGTCGTCTCCCAGGGCTACCAGACGTTCCGGGCCGAGGAGGAGCGCGCCCGCAAGGAGGCCGAGGAGCAGGCCCGCAAGGAGGCCGAGGCCCGCGCCGCCCGCGAGGAGGAGGAGAAGCAGCGCAAGGAGGCCGAGGAGGCCGCCGCGCGCCAGGCCGAGCGCGACGCCCAGGAGGCGGCTGCGGCCGCCGCGCTGGCGCCGAACGAGCCCGCTCCGGCGGCCGCTGCGCCTGCGCCGGCTGCTGCGCCCGCCGAGCCGGCGCCCGCCGCGGCGGCGCCCGCCGCAGCCGCCCCGGCCGCCGAGACGGTCACGACCGCCAAGGGCGGCGGCGACCGCCAGGCCGCCGAGGCGGAGGTCGCCGAGGCCGTCCAGGCCGAGGGTCGGCCCGTGGTCGAGGGCACCGGCTCCGCCGAGGCCGGCGCCGCCGCGCAGGCTGCGGACGAGCCGGCCATGGCGGCCGCGGGCACGGGCACCGGCCCGAGCCAGCAGGAGGAGCGCCGCGAGGGCGACACGGGCGAGCAGGTACCGCAGGAGGCCGGCGCCGCCCAGGCCGAGGGCGCCCCCGCATCCGACACCGCCGCGCCGGCGCCGAAGAAGAAGCCGCGCGCGCAAGCCGCGGGCCAAGAAGCCGGCCGAGAAGAAGGACGAACCGAAGACGGAGACGGAGAAGGCATGAGCACGACCCCCACGATCACCGCAGCGCAGGTCAAGGAGCTGCGCGACCTCACCGGCGCGGGCATGATGGATTGCAAGTCCGCCCTCGTCGAGACCGGCGGGGACACGGAGGCGGCCGTCGAGCTGCTCCGCGTCCAGCTCGGCGACAAGGCGCTCAAGATGGGCGGCCGCGAGGCCACCGAGGGCACCGTGCAGGCCTACATCCACTCCAACGGCAAGACCGGCGTGCTCGTCGAGGTCGACTGCAACACCGACTTCGTCGCGCGCAACGAGGACTTCATCGCCTTCGCCCGCGACGTCGCGCTGCACATCGCCGGCCTGCCGGGCGTGCGCTACGTCTCCGAGGAGGAGATCCCGCAGGACGAGAAGGACGCCGAGCTGCGGGTCTTCCAGCAGCAGGCCGCCGACAAGCCCGAGAACGTGCGCGAGCGCATCGCCGAGGGCAAGCTGCGCAAGTGGATGGAGGACGTCGTCCTGCTCAACCAGCCGCACATCAACGGCGACAAGTACGACGGCAAGACGATCGAGCAGATCCGCGCGGAGCTCGCGGGGCAGACGGGCGAGAACGTCGTGATCCGGCGCTTCGCGAAGTTCCAGGTCGGGGCGTGACGGAGCCCGCCTTCAAGCGGATTCTGCTGAAGCTGTCGGGGGAGGCGCTCATGGGCGACCTCCCCTACGGCACCGATCTCGAGCGCGTGCAGTCGATCGCGCGTGAGGTCCGCCAGGTCCACGATCGCGGCGTGGAGGTCGCGATCGTGGTCGGCGCCGGCAACATCTACCGCGGCCTGGCCGGCGCGGCCGCGGGCATGGAGCGCGCCACCGCGGACTACATGGGGATGCTCGCCACGGTCCTCAACGCGCTGACGCTGCAGGACGCGCTCGAGCACGAGGGCGTGCACACGCGCGTGCAGTCGGCGATCACGGTCTCCGAGGTCGCCGAGCCCTACATCCGCCGCCGCGCGATCCGCCACCTCGAGAAGGACCGCATCGTCATCTTCGCCGCCGGCACCGGCAACCCGTTCTTCACGACCGACACGGCCGCCGCGCTGCGCGCGCACGAGATCGACGCCGAGATCATCCTGATGGCCAAGAACGGGGTCGAGGGCGTCTACACCGCCGATCCCAAGGCCGAGTCGGGGGCCGAGTTCATCCCCGAGCTGACCCACCGCGAGGCGCTCGAGCGGGGCCTCAAGGTCATGGACTCGACCGCGCTCTCGCTGTGCATGGACAATCACATGCCGATCGTCGTCTTCAACATGAACACCGAGGGCAACATCGATCGGATAATTTCCGGCGAGCGAGTGGGGACACTGGTGAAGACGTGAGCCTTATCGACGAGCTACTGCAAGACGCGCGCGAGCACATGGACAAGTCCGTGGAGGCGACGCGCGGCAAGTTCGGGTCGGTGCGGACCGGCCGGGCCAGCCCCGCGCTGCTCGACCGCGTCAGCGTCGACTACTACGGGTCGCAGACGCCGCTGAAGCAGCTCGCGACGATCAACGCCCCCGAGGCGCGCCTGCTCACCGTGCAGCCCTACGACAAGAGCTCGATCAAGGCGATCGAGCGCGGGATCCTCGAGTCCGACATCGGGCTCACGCCCAACAACGACGGCGCGATCATCCGCCTGCAGATCCCCGAGCTGACCGAGGAGCGCCGCAAGGAGCTCGTGAAGGTCGTGCGCGGGATCGCCGAGGAGGGCCGCGTCGCGATCCGCAACATCCGCCGCGACGTGATGCACGACCTGCGCGAGCTGCGCGACGCCGGCGAGGCCGGCCAGGACGACGAGCACCGGGCGGAGGACCTGCTCCAGAAGCTCACGAACGAGAAGATCGGCGACCTCGACAGCGTCCTCAAGAGCAAGGAAGAAGAGATCCTCGAGGTGTGACACCCCGGGGCGCCTCCTACGTCGCGATCATCACCGACGGGAACGGGCGCTGGGCCAGCCAGCGCAACCTGCCGGTGGCCGACGGGCACCGGGCCGGCGCCGACGCGGTCAAGGCGCGCCTGCGCGACGCCGTCGACCTGGGGATCAAGGAGCTGACGGTCTACTCGTTCTCGACCGAGAACTGGTCGCGGCCGGACGAGGAGGTCCGGGCGCTGATGGCGATGTTCTCCGAGCGGATCCTGGGGGAGACGCCGGAGCTCGAACAGGAGGGCGTGCGCATGCGCTTCCTCGGCCGCCGCGAGGGCGTCTCGCCGAAGCTGCTCGAGCAGATGGGCTGGGCGGAGGAGCTGACCGCGCACAACGACACGATCACGCTCTATGTGGCCTTCAACTACGGCGGCCGGGCTGAGATCCTCGACGCGGCCCGGACCTTCACGGGCACGACCGAGGAGGAGTTCCGCGCCCACCTCTATGCGCCCGAGATGCACGACCCGGACCTGATCATCCGCACCAGCGGGGAGCAGCGGCTGTCCAACTACCTGATGTGGCAGTCCGCCTACTCCGAGCTGCACTTCACCGAGGTGCTGTGGCCGGACTTCTCGCGCGCGGACCTCGAGTTCGCGCTGGCGGAGTTCGACGCCCGCAAGCGCCGCTTCGGGGGTCGCTGATGGCGAGCCGCCGCCCGCCCTCGCGCCGGCCACCACGCCGCGACACCTCCGACCTCGGGAAGCGGATCCTCGTCGCGATCCCGGCGATCGCGTTCGCGATCACGATCATCTACTTCGGCGGCGCCGTCTTCGCGTGCGGGCGCGCTCGCGCTCGGGCTCGTCTGCATCCACGAGCTGTTCACGATGCTCGAGCGGATGCGGCCGGTGCGGCTGGCGGGCTTCCTCGGCATCAGCGGGCTCGTGGTCGCCGCCGGGTTCGGCGATGAGGGCGACGTGCTGCTGGCGCTCGTGGCGTTCCTGCCCGTGCTGTTCTTCCTGACCGTGGCGAGCCCGCTGCGCGAGCGGATCACGCTCAGCCTCGCCGCGACCACGCTCGGCGTCTACTGGATCGGCCTCGGGCTTGCGCACGCGGTCCTGCTGCGCGAGCTCGACCACGGCGGCGCGCTCGTCTTCATGGTGCTGCTCGGGACGTTCGCGGGGGACACCGGGGCCTACCTCGGCGGCCGCGCCTTGGGCACGCGCAAGCTGGCGCCGCGGATCTCGCCGAACAAGACCTGGGAGGGGCTGGGGATCGGGATCGCCGTCTGCGTGCTGGTGGTCTGGTACACGAGCCGCACCTACGACGGCGACTGGATCAGCGGCACCCAGGGGCTGCTGCTCGGCGTCGCCGTCGCGCTCGCCGCGCCGGTCGGCGACCTGTTCGAGTCGCTGATCAAGCGCGACGTCGGCACCAAGGACACGGGCGGCCTGTTCGGGGTCCACGGGGGTGCGCTGGACCGCCTCGACGCGGCCTTGTTCTCGCTGATCGCGGGATACCAGGTATGGCTGGCGACGCTGAGCTGAACGCGTCCGGCGCGGCGGACGAGGAGGAGCGCAAGCGCGATCGCCAGATGATCGAGCTCCTCAACGAGCTGCGGATCGCCCTGCCCGGCGTCCAGATCCTGTTCGCGTTCCTGCTGACCGTCCCGTTCACGCAGCGCTTCCCCGACCTCACGTCGTTCCAGCGCGACGTCTTCTTCATCACGCTGCTGGCCACCGTGCTGTCGACCGGCTGCCTGATCGCGCCGTCGGCCGCACACCGGCTGCGCTTCCACCGCGGCGATCGCGAGTGGCTGGTCGAGTCGGCCAACTCGCTGCTGATCGCCGGCCTGGGCTTCCTCGCCATTGCCATCGGCGCCGCCTTCCTGCTCATCACCGACCTGCTGTTCGACGGCGCGCGGGTGTGGATCTACTCGGTGATCGTGTGGTGCGTGATCCTCGGGCTGTGGTTCGGGCGCCCGCTCATCCGCTTCCTGCGCGACCCCTGAACTCGTCGGCGATCGCGCGCCCGTCGCGCGGCGAGGCGAGCGCCGCGGCCAGCTCCTCGCCGATCGCGCGCTCGCTGTCGGCGGCCGCCGCCAGCACCGCGTCGTCGACGAGCACGGGCGCGCCCGTCACCAGCGCGAGGTTGATCGCGTCGCTCGGGCGTGCGTCGACGGTCGCGCCGTCCTCCAGCACGGCCTGCGCGTAGAAGATCGCGTCGGCGAGCCGGATGACCCGCACCTCGCGCAGGCCCGCGCCGGCCGCGCCGAGCAGGTCGGCGGCGAAGCGATAGGTGTCGGGTCGCGGGGTGGCGACCTCGTGGAGGCGCAGCGCGAGCGTCGTCGCCTCGGCGGCGCCGATCCAGATCGGCAGGCGCCGTGCGCCGCCCTCCTCCTCGAGCACGACGACGTGGCTGGCGCGGGGGTCGTCGCCGCCGGTGTCGCGGATGTCGGTGACGTGCATGGGGACGCTGGAGGGCATGGGAGGGAGGTCCTTCCGGAGGTCGGCGAGGCGGGTCTGGAGCGAGGCGCGCGCCTTGTGCAGGCGCGTCTTGACCGCGCCGACGGAGATCCCGAGGCGCGCGGCGATCTGGAGGTGGGAGAGGTCGGCGAGGTAGAAGAGCGCGACGGCGTCGCGCTGGCCGGCCGGCAGGGCGGCGATCGCGGCGAGCACCTGCGGGGCATCCTCGGCCGGCTCGGGCGCCACAGGCTCCGGGGCGGCCTCCAGCGGCAGCGGGGCGGGCGTGCGCCGGGAGCGGCGGGCGAGGTTGTGACCGATCCCGCACAGCCACGGCCCGAAGGCTCCGTCGTCGCGCAGGGACTCGAGCCCGACGAGCGCCTGGAGCACCGCCTCCTGCGCCACCTCGGGAGCGGCCGCCGGATCGCCGAGCGCGCGCCGGCAGGTGCGCAGCAGCGCGGGCTGGTGGCGTTCGACGAGCGTGCCGAACGCGGCACGATCCCCGGCCCGGGCGGCGGCGGCGAGGTCGGCGTCGGTCGGCGGGGCCACACCTGGATAGTGCCGTGAGGTGACGGGATGGTTACCCGGCCCCTGCCACAATGGTCCGCCGCATGAAACGGCTCCTGATCCTCGGCGCAACCGGCTCCATCGGCACCCAGGCGCTCGACGTCGTCGCCCGCGCGGGCGACGAGTTCGAGCTCGTGGGGCTGTCGGCCGAGCGCTCCCACGAGGCGCTGGTGGCGCTCGCCGAGCAGCACGGCGTCGACCGCATCGCGCTCGGCGACGGCGACTCCGCCGCGCGCGCCGCCGAGGCCTGGACCGAGGGCGAGGTGCTGGCCGGCCCCGAGGGGCTCGTGCGGCTCGTCGCCGAGTCCGACGCCGACCTCGTGCTCAACGCGATCGTCGGCTCGGCCGGGCTCGGCCCGACCGTGGTGGCGCTCACCGAGGGATGGACGTCGCGCTGGCCAACAAGGAGTCGCTCGTCGTCGGGGGCGACCTCGTGATGCCGCTCGCCGAGGCGACCGGCGCCCAGCTGATCCCGGTCGACTCCGAGCACTCCGCGCTGCACCAGCTGATCGCCGGCGAGCCGCCCGGCGCCGTCGAGCGGCTCGTGATCACCGCCTCCGGCGGCCCGTTCCGCGGCCGCTCGCTCGCCTCGCTCGAGGACGTCGAGGTCAAGGACGCGCTGAAGCACCCGACCTGGGCGATGGGCGGCAAGATCACGATCGACTCCGCGACGCTGATGAACAAGGGCCTCGAGGTGATCGAGGCGCACCACCTGTTCGGGACGCCCTACGACCGCATCGACGTCGTCGTGCACCCGCAGTCGATCATCCACGGGATGGTCGCGCTGTGCGACGGCGCGACGCTGGCCCACATGGGCAACCCCGACATGCGCGTCCCGATCGCCTACGCGCTGCACCACCCCGAGCGCGTCGACGTCCCGGTGCCGATGCTCGACCTCACGCAGGTGGGCTCGCTGACCTTCGAGGCGCCGGACCTCGAGGCGTTCCCCAGCCTCGCGCTCGCCTTCGCCGCCGCCCGCGCGGGCGGCACCGCGCCCTGCATCCTCAACGCCGCCAACGAGGTCGCCGTGCACGCGTTCCTCAACGAGCGCCTCGGCTTCCTCGGCATCCCCGCGGTGATCGAGGGCACGCTCGAGCAGCTGCCCGCCCGCCCCGTGCACTCGTTCGAGTCGCTCTATGAGGCCGACGCCGAGGCGCGCCGGATCGCGGGCGAGCTCGTGGCCCAGGAGGCCATGACGCGGTGAGCTGGATCCTCGCCTTCGCGGGCTTCGCGGCGCTGATCATCCTGCACGAGCTCGGCCACTTCGCCGCGGCCAAGGCGGTCGGGATGCGCGTCGAGCGCTTCTCGCTGTTCTTCGGCCGCACGCCGCTGCGCTTCCAGCGCGGCGAGACCGAGTACGGGATCGGCTGGATCCCCCTCGGCGGCTTCGTGAAGATCACCGGCATGAACCCGCAGGAGGAGATCCCTGCGGAGGCCCAGCCGCGCGCCTACTACCGCCAGCCGGTGTGGAAGCGGCTCGTGGTGATCGCCGCAGGGCCGGCGGTCAACATCGTGCTCGCGTTCCTGATCCTGATGGTCCTGATCTGGTCGATCGGCGAGGCGATCCCGACCGATCGCGTCGAGCAGGTGACGTCCAAGTCGCCCGCCGCCGCCGTGCTCCAGAAGGGCGACCGCATCATCACGGTCGACGGGGTGCGCGGCGACCCGGACACGCTGCGCGACCAGATCGCGACGCACAAGTGCGCGAACGGCTCGGTGAAGAACGGCTGCAAGGCCGCCGAGCCGGTCACGATCGAGATCGAGCGCGCCGGGGAGCCGCGCACGATCGAGGCGTCACCCGTCTACGACGCCGAGAACGAGCGGCCGCTGCTCGGCTTCGCGTTCCACTCCGACCAGCGCGGGGTCGGGCCGCTGCGGGCGGCGCGGCTGAGCGCCGACCAGATGTGGATCTTCACCCGCGAGACCGTGACCACGATCGGGCAGATCTTCAAGCCCGAGAAGCGCAAGGAGATCTCGGGGGTCGTCGGCACCTACGAGGTGACGCGCCAGAGCATCGACCTCGGCTGGGAGCGGGGCTTCTTCCTGCTCGCGGTGATCTCGCTCTCGCTCGGCGTCATCAACCTGTTCCCGTTCCTGCCGCTCGACGGCGGCCACATCTTCTGGGCGCTGGCCGAGAAGGTGCGCGGGCGGCCGATCGCCTTCAGCGTCATGGAGCGCGCGGGGTTCATCGGGTTCGCGCTCGTGATCGGCCTGTTCTTCATCGGCTTCACGAACGACGTCGGGCGATTGACCGGCGAGGGCTTCAACGTCAGGTAGCGTTCGCGGTGGGATGGCCACCACCGCCGCACCGGTCTCACGCCGCGCCCTCGAGGCGCGCTCGATGGCGGAAGCGTTCCGCATCACCGCCGAGGACTTCGGCGACCGCGTCGCGGTGCGCACCAAGGACGACTCGGTCTCCCTGACCTGGGGCGAGCTGCGCGACCGCGTCGACGCGCTCGCGGGCGGGCTGGCCCAGCTCGGCGTGGCGCGCGGGGACACCGTCGCGCTGATGTTCTCCAACCGGCCGGAGTTCCACCTCGCCGACCTCGCGGTGATGATGCTCGGCGCGGTCCCGTACTCGATCTACACGACCTCGGCGCCGGAGCAGATCGCCTACGTCGTCAACGACGCCGGCTCGAAGGTCGCGCTGATCGAGGAGAGCTTCCTCGACGTGTTCCAGGCGGCCCGGACCGAGGTGCCGGCGCTCGAGTCGCTGGTCGTGCTCGAGGGCGAGCGCGGGGAGGGCACGATCGCCTGGGACGCCGTCGAGGGCGCCGATCCGGGCTTCGACATCGAGAGCGCCTGGCGCGCGGTCGGGCCAGAGGACCTGCTGACGCTGATCTACACCTCGGGCACCACCGGGCCGCCGAAGGGCGTCGAGCTGATCCACAGCAACCTGCTGGCCGCGGTGGAGAGCATCGAGGCGATGATCCAGTTCCCCGACGGCGCGAAGGTGATCTCGTGGCTGCCGTCGGCGCACATCGCCGAGCGCGCCGCGCACCACTACCTGCCGATCGTCTACGCGATGACGATCACCTGCTGCGACAACCCGCGCGAGGTCGTCTCCTACCTGCCGCTGGTCAAGCCGACGTGGTTCTTCGCGGTCCCGCGGATCTGGGAGAAGCTCAAGGCGGGGCTCGAGGCGATGCTCTCCGGCCAGCCCGACGAGCAGCGCGAGCCCGCGCAGGCCGCGCTCGACGCGGCGATCCGCAAGGTCGAGCTCGAGCAGGCGGGCGAGCCCGTGCCCGAGGAGCTGGCCGCGGCGGTGGCGGCGGCCGACGAGAAGATGTTCAGCGGCCTGCGGGCGATGCTCGGGCTCGACGAGGTGGTGTCCGTGAACGTGGGCGCCGCGCCGACGCCGCGCGAGGTCCTCGTGTTCTTCCACGCCATCGGGATCGAGCTCGCGGAGCTGTGGGGGATGTCCGAGACCTGCGGCTCCGGCTGCTGCAACCCGCCCGGGAAGGTCCGCATCGGGACCGTCGGGCCGCCCGCGCCCGGCGTCGAGATCACGCTCGCCGAGGACGGGGAGGTGCTGATGCGCGCCCCGGTCGTGATGCGCGGCTACCGCAACCAGCCGGAGAAGACCGCCGAGACGCTCGACCCCGAGGGCTGGCTCCACACGGGCGATATCGGCGAGTTCGACGACCACGGCTACCTGCGCATCGTCGACCGCAAGAAGGAGCTGATCATCAACGCGGCCGGCAAGAACATGTCGCCGGCCAACATCGAGGCGACGATGAAGGGCGCGTCACCGCTGATCGGGCAGGTCGCCGCGATCGGCGACGGCCGGCCCTACAACACGGCCCTGGTGGTGCTCGACGCCGACTTCGCGCCCGCCTGGGCAGCGAAGAACGGCCTCGAGGGCGCGTCGATCGACGAGCTCGCCGCCCACGAGGGCATGCGCGCGGCGGTCCAGGCCGGCATCGACGCGGGCAACGCGCGGCTCGCGCGCGTCGAGCAGGTCAAGAAGTTCACGATCCTCAAGGGTGACTGGGCGCCGGGCGGGGAGGAGCTGACCCCGACGATGAAGCTCAAGCGCCGCCCGATCGCCGCGAAGTACGCGGACGAGATCGAGGCGATGTACGCAAACCGGTGAGGCGCGTCGCAGGACTGCTCACCGCGCTCGCGGCGTTCGCCGCGAGCGCCGGGCCCGCCGCCGCGCTGCCCGACGAGCCCGATCTCGTCATCCGCCTCCCGGCGGTCCCGACCGGCGCCCAGGTGGCGCCGGTCTTCGTCGACGCGTTCGAGGAGCCCGGGCGCCTGCTGTACCGCTTCGACGCGGTGATCGCCAACCAGGGCGGGACGCTCGACCTGTTCCGCGACCCCGGCTCCGGCGGCGTGCGCCAGGCGGTGTGGCCGGGCGGCGAGCCGGCGAGCGCGCCGAAGCCGGACGAGATCCCGTCCGGCGCCACGGTCGCCGATCGCTCCGGGAGCGGCGCGGGGTTCGTCTACGCCTACGAGAAGACCCACCAGCACTGGCACTTCTCCTCCGCGGCGCGCTACGAGCTGCAGCCGGCGGGCGGGGCGGCGCGGGCGGCCGAGAAGGTCGGCTTCTGCCTGTTCGACTCGCTATGGCCCGGCGAACCACTTCGCCTACGGCGTCCAGGGGGCGGCAGGGGAGACGTGGTGCGGCTTCAACGCGCCCTCGCAGCCGTCGGTGCGGATGGGGCTCTCCCCGGGCGGCGCGGACATCTACAGCGCGCAGCGGGAGCGCCAGTGGGTCGACATCACCGGCCTCGAGCCCGGCCCGGCCGTGATGCGGGCCCAGGCCAACCCGCTGCACTGCATCCTCGAGAGCAACGAGGCCAACAACTCGACCAGCGACGCGCGGCAGATCCCGGGCGTGCGCGTGGCCGGGGCGGCGGGGAGCACGGCGGCGGGCGCGCCGCTGACCGTGGGGCTCGCGGGCACGCGTGGTCGCGCCGGACGTCCCGGCGCGCCGCAGCGGCGGCTGCACGCCCGGCTCGGGCCGCTCCTGCTACGTCTGGGCCGCGGCGAACGGCCCATTGAGCTTCAGGGTGGTCGGGGAGCCGGCGCACGGCACGGTGGCGCTGGCGCCCGGCGGCGGCCTGCGGGCGGACGCGACCTACACGCCGGCGGCCGGCTTCGCGGGCGAGGACGCCTTCACCTACGTGGCGACCGACGCGCGCGGGCTGACCTCGAGCCCGGCCACCGTGCGCGTGAGCGTGGCGGCGCCCGCCGCCGGCACGCCCGCGCCGCCCCCGGTGATCGCGCCGCGGGCGAAGCTGACCGCCATCCGCGTCGTCAAGCGCCGTGGGCGCTGGCGCGTGGTCCTGCGCTCGAGCGCGCCCGCGCGGCTCTCAGGCCGGCTGGAGCGCCGCCTGCGCGGCCGCCGCACCACCTATCGCCTGCGCTCGCGCCATGTCGGCGCGGGCCCGGCGCGGATGGCCCTCGGCCGGCTGGCGCCCGCGCGCTACCGGCTGCGCCTCGACGTCGACGGCAAGCGGGCGGCCACGGCCGGCTTCCGGGTCATCAGGCCGCATCGCTTCTAGACTGACGGGCCTATGGCCTCTGAGCGACACGTGACCGTGGGCGGGGTTCAGATCGGCGGGGGAGCCCCCGTCGCCGTCCAGACGATGACCAAGACCGAGACCGCCAACCTCGCGGCCACGATGGACCAGATCCGCACCGTGGCCGAGGCGGGCGCGGACATCGTGCGCGTCGCCGTGCCGCGCGACAAGGACATCGAGGCGCTCAAGACGATCGTGGTCGAGTCCCCGATCCCGATCATCGCCGACATCCACTTCAACCACACGCTGGCGCTGAAGGCGATCGACGCCGGGGCGCACTGCATCCGCCTCAACCCGGGCAACATCGGCGGCCCCGAGAAGGTCGCCGAGGTCGCCGACCGCGCCAAGGCCGCCGGCACGCCGATGCGCATCGGCGTCAACTCCGGCTCGCTGCCCAAGCACCTGCACGCGCTCGAGCGCGAGAACCCCGTCGAGGCGCTCGTCACGGCCGGGACGGAGTTCGTGGCGCTGATGGAGCGCCTGGACTTCCGCGACTTCAAGGTGTCGATCAAGTCGACCAACGTGCCCAACACGATCGCGGCCAACCGCCTGCTGTCCGAGCGCATCCCGTACCCGCTGCACCTCGGCATCACCGAGGCGGGCACGAAGTGGTCGGGCTCGCTGAAGTCCGCGGTCGGGCTCGGCACGCTGCTGGCCGACGGCATCGGCGACACGATCCGCATCTCGCTCTCCACCTTCCACGCGGAGGAGGAGGTCAAGGTCGCCTGGGAGATCCTGAAGGCGCTGAAGCTGCGCGAGCGCGGCCCGGTGCTGATCGCCTGCCCGACCTGCGGGCGCCTCCAGTTCGACATGGACACGGTGGTGGCCGACATCGAGCGCCGCCTCGAGGCCTACGCGGACCCGGTCGAGGTCGCGGTGCTCGGCTGCGCCGTCAACGGCATCGGCGAGGCCTCGCACGCCGACTTCGGCATCACCGGCGCCAAGAACGAGGGCCTGATCTTCTCGCGCGGCAAGGCGCTCAAGAAGGTGCCGACCGAGCAGCTCGTCGACGAGCTGTTCAAGGAGATCGACAAGTACACGACGACCAAGAAGATCGAGGTCGACGCGGTCGAGCAGGCCGCGGGCGCCGAGTGGCTGCAGCGGATCGAGGAGGAGAACGCCGGCGAGCTGACGCCCGAGCGGCTCGCCAAGCTCGAGGCCGAGAAGCAGCGCGCCGAGGCCGACGCGATGGACGAGGCGCTCCTGCAGCCACTCGACGAGTCCGACTCGCCGACGGTCAGCCGCCGCTTCACCCGCGCCTAGGGGGGCGAACCCCCGACGAATGTCACCTCGATGCGCCGTATGGGCCATCGAGACGACACTCGTGGCCTCGCGGGGCTCGCTGCGCGGCAGCACGGCAACGTCACGCTCGGCAGTTGCGCGCGCTGCGGGCTTGTCGCCGACGAGATCCAGTGGCGCTGCGAGGCGGGTTGGCTGATCCCGCGCCATACCGGCGTCTTCGCGCTCGGGCTACGTCCCGGCGGCAGCGTGAGTCGGCGTGGCACGCCGGCGTGCTCGCCCTGGGTGACGGAGCGGTGCTCAGCCACACGGCGGCCGCGGCGCTGTGGGGGATGCTGCGCGGCGGAGCGGTGACCGAGGTGACCGTCCCGACGACAGCCGGGCACGCCCGGCGCGACGGCATCCTCGTCCACCGCCAGCGGCTCCCCGCCGCACACGTAACGACGCATCGAGGGATACCGGTCACCACCCCGATCCGCACGCTTCTCGACCTCGCCGCGGTGGCCTCCCTCAATGAGCTGTTCAGGGCCTTCGAACAGGCTCAGGTCCGCCTCCACATGCCCCCGGCTCCGCTCGCGGCGGAGGTGATCGCGCGGCCGCGGCGGCGCGGGAACGCGAAGCTGCGGCGGGTCCTCGCCGGGTCGGTCGACCCGGCCGCGGTGCGCTCCGTCCTCGAGTTCCGCTTCCTGCGCATGTGCGCCGCCCACGGCATCCCACGGCCGCAGGTGAACATCAAGATCGGCATCTGGACGCCCGATTTCCTCTGGCCCGAGTGGAAGCTCGTGGTCGAGACCGACGGCTACGACTTCCACCGCACCGCCGCGGCCCGCCGGCGCGACGCTCGCAAGGACGAGGCGATGCGCGGCCTCGGGCTGACCGTCGTCCGCCTGACGTGGTCCGACGTGGTGGAGCGCCCAGCCGCCACCGCGCAGCGCATCCGCGCCCACGAATGTCGTCTCTGATGGCGCCACTGGGCCGATCGAGGACGGCACTCGTGCCTTGACACGGTTGTGAGTGAGTGCTTACATAGCGCGAAGTTAGTAACCACTCACAACTGGAGGTTCAAGTGCCGAAACGTAGTCTCATCACGCTTGCGATCGCCTCCGTCGCGATCTTCATGGTCACGCTCGACAACCTCGTCGTCACGACCGCGCTGCCGAGCATCCGCCGCGATCTCGGCGCCTCGCTCGAGGATCTCGAGTGGACCGTCAACGCCTACACGCTCGCGTTCGCCGTCTTCCTGCTCACCGGCGCGGCGCTCGGCGACCGCTTCGGCCGCCGGCGCATGTTCCTGATCGGGATCGGGATCTTCACGGCCGCCTCGGCCGCCGCCGCCCTCGCGCCCTCGACCGACGCGCTGATCGCGGCTCGCGCGATCCAGGGCCTCGGCGGCGCGATCGTCGCCCCGCTCACGCTGACGCTGCTCAGCGAGGCGTTCCCGGCCGAGAAGCGCGGCCTCGCGCTCGGCATCTGGTCGGGCATCGGCGGCCTTGCCGTCGCCATGGGCCCGCTCGCCGGCGGCGCGATCATCGAGAGCATCTCGTGGCAGTGGATCTTCTGGGTCAACGTGCCCGTCGGCCTGGCGCTGCTCCCGCTCGCCCGCCGTGGCCTGGTCGAGAGCCATGGCCCCGCCGGCCGGCTCGACCTCCCCGGCGTCGGGCTCGCCACCGTCGGCCTGCTGGGCGTCGTCTACGCGACCGTGCGCGGCAACGAGCTCGGGTGGGACAGCACGACCGTCGTCGGCTCCTACATCGTCGGCGCCCTCTTCCTCGTGCTGTTCGGCCTCTGGGAGCGCCGCGCCCCGGCGCCGATGCTCCCGCTGCGGTTCTTCCGCTCGCGCGCCTTCAGCGCCACCTCCGCCGTCTCGCTCGCGATGTCGTTCGGCATCTTCGGCTCGATCTTCCTGCTCGCCCAGTACTTCCAGACCGTCAAGGGCTACGGCCCGCTCGAGGCCGGGCTGCGGACGCTGCCCTGGACCGGCATGCCGATGCTCGTCGCCCCGATCGCCGGCGCGATGTCCGACCGCATCGGCTCGCGCCCGCTGATGGCGGCCGGGCTGGCGCTGCAGGCGATCGCGATCGTGTGGCTGGCCGAGGTCACCTCGACCACCGTCGCCTACTCGACGCTCGTCCCCGCCTTCGTGCTCGGCGGCACCGGCATGGCGCTGGTCTTCTCGCCGGTCGCCAACGCGATCCTCGGCGCGGTCAAGCCCCACGAGGCCGGCCAGGCCTCCGGCGCCAACAACGCGATCCGCGAGCTCGGCGGCGTGCTGGGCGTCGCGGTGCTGGCCGCGGTCTTCAGCAGCGCCGGCGGCTACCAGTCCGGCGAGGCGTTCGTCGAGGGCCTGCGCGCGGCGCTGTGGGTCGGCGCGGCGGTCCTGGCCGCCGGCGCCGCGGCGGCGCTGCTGGTGCCGGGGCGCGGTCGCCGCGCCGTGGCGATGGCGCCGGACGCCGTGCCGGCCGCCGCCTGAGACGCACCCGCGGAGTGCTCGTCGGTAACGCTCTGCCACCCTGCGACCAAGTAGGGATATGAGCCCCGACGAGCTTCCGCGGATCGCCCACGATCCTGCGACCTTCGAAGCGTTCTACCGCGAGCACGTCGACGCGGTGCTGCGGTTCGTCGTCCGGCGCGTCGCCGATCCGCACCTCGCGGCCGATCTCACCGCCGAGGTGTTCCTCGCGGCGATCGACGCGGCGCCCTCCTACCGCGCCGGCCGCGGGGTGCCGCGCGCGTGGCTGTTCGGCATCGCGCGCAACCTGGTGTCCGGCGAGCTCCGCCGCGCCGCGCGGGAGCGGCGCGCCCACGGGCAGATCCAGGGACGCCGGCTGCTCGAGCCCGACGACATCAGGCGAGTGCAGGAGCAGATCGACGCGGCGGCGCGCTCGCGCGAGCTCTACGCCGCCCTCGCCACGCTGCCCGAGGGTGAGCGCGCGGTGTTCGAGCTCACCGCCCTCGACGGCCTGACCCCCGGTCAGGCCGCGGCCGCTCTCGGCATCCGCCCGGTGACGGCGCGGGTGCGCCTGCATCGCGCCAGGGGGACGCTGCGCGACCAACTCTTCGATGACGGCACGCACATGATGACCCGCCCGATGGAGGCATGAGATGACCACAGCGAACCGCTTCGAGGACCGGTTGCTCGACCAGCTGCAGGAGATCGTCGCCGCGCAGCCGGCGCCCACCGTCGTCACCCAGCGCCGGCCGCGCCGCCGCGCCGCCTCGCCCTCGCCGGCGTGAGCGTCGCCGCCGCGACCGCGGCCGTCGCGCTCGTGGTGACCGGCAGCGACGTGACCCCGAGCGCCTACGCGGTGCAGCCCCGCGCCGACGGGAGCGTGACCGTCCACATCCGTGGCCTGGAGGACGCCAAGGGCCTCGAGCGCAGCCTGCGCGCGGCCGGCGTGCCGGCCGTCGTCGACTACGCCGCGGCCGGCAAGACCGGGTGCGTGACGCCCCCGCCGCACCCCACCGGGCCCACGGAGACGGGCACCAGCCGATCCGGCCGCCGCGACGACGGACCGAGCCTCTCCAGGTCGGGACGGGGACCGGGACCAGGGCCGGGCGTCCGGGTGAGCACGAAGGTCAGCTCCGGGGACGACGGCGTGACGTTCAGCATCGACCCCGGCAACCTCAAGCCCGGCGAGCGGATCTACATCACGACGTCGACCGGCAAGGTCAACTCGATCGGCATGGCGGTCGCGAAGGAGAAGCCGGCCGCGCCCTGCCGCTAGAGCTCGCGCTGGAAGTGGAACGCGGCGATGCGCAGGCCGTGGCGGAAGTAGAAGCGATGCGCGTCCTGCCGCTCCTCCATGAGCCCGGAGTCGAGGTGGAACTGCGTGCAGCCGGCCTGCCGCGCCTCCTCCTCGAGCCAGGCGAACAGCCGGTCCGCGTGGCCCTTGCCGCGGTGCGCCGCGGCGGTGACGAGGTCGTCGACGTAGAGGTGCTTCTCCCAGGCGAGGAACTCGTTGATGCGGAAGCCCGCTACGGCGGCGGCCTGCTCGTCGCCGTTGCCGAAGACGCCGGCCAGCCGGTAGCCGGTCTTGCGCTGGCGGTCGGCCTGGCGCACGAGCGCCGCCTCGCTCCCGAGCCCGGGCCGCAGCTCGAGCAGGGTGCGGGCGGCGAGGGCGGTCTCGCCGGGGCCGATCTCGCGGACGGTCACGCGCGCCACGCTAGCGCCGCCGGGCGAGACAGGCGTAGTGGACGGTGAAGAGCCGCTCGGCCGCCCGCTGCGAGACGCCCCACAGCGCTCGCCGCGCGCCGGCCTTGAGCGCGGCGCGCGCCTTTGCGGGCCGGGACGTGGCGAAGAACGCATGGTGGGCGTAGGGGAGGGGGTCGCTGAGCTCGGCGGCGACCGCCAGCCCCGCGGCGGCCACGAGGTCGTGCACCGCGGTCCGGTCGAGGAACTGGATGTGGCCGATGCGCGCGGCCTCGGCGCGCTTGGCGGGCCGGCCGGCGGAGCGGTTGGCCTCGAGCGGCACCTCGACGAGCACCGCGGGCGCCACGCGCGCGGCCTCGCGCAGCAGCCGCGCCGGGTCGTCGACGTGCTCGAGCACGTGCGAGAGCACCGCGAGGTCGTAGGCGCCGTCGGCCGCCGGGACGTGCTCGCCGTCGTAGGCCTCGATCCGCCGCGCGCCGGGGATCGTGCGTGCCCGCGCCAGCTCGGCGGCGGGGGGAGAGAGCTCGAAGCCGTCGAGGACCGGCGCGACGCCGCGCTCGCCCAGCTCGGCCAGCAGCGCGCCGTCGCCGCAGCCGATCTCCACCAGCGTCTGCGGGTGCAGCCCGGCGCGGGCGCACAGGACCACGGCGTGGTCGGCCTTCGAGCGCGCCCCGAGCGCCCGCCAGCGGCCGAGCCGCTCGGCCTCGGAACGATCCTCGAGCGTGTAGCCGGCGGTGTAGAAGTCGCGGTGCTCGCTCACGGCCGCGAGGCGTGCCACTGCCGCGCCGGGTCGCTCGCGAGGCTGACGACGCCCGACAGCCGGCGCGTCGGCAGCCCGCCGGCGGTGACCGCGGCCTGCTCCCAGGAGAAGCGGTACTTCGCGCGCCGCTCGATCGGCAGCGTGCGCGACCAGAACCCGCGGGCGTCGGTCCGGGTCCGGGTGACCACGCGGAACCTGCGCTGGCCGGGGCGCAGGCGCAGGATCGTGACCGTGTGGACGCCGGTGCCGGGCCGGACCTGGCCCCAGAAGCGCGCACGCGAGCGCCGCCGGGGCAGGTCGATGACGAACGGCTCCGTGAAGCCGCGGAAGGCGGGCTTGGGCCTGTCGTTGACGTAGCGCAGCCCCGACTGCCAGCCCGCGTACTCGCGCGGCCCGCCGCCGCGCGCGACCACCGGCTCGTCGCGCCACTGGTACTGGGTGATGTTGCGCACCCGCGGCATCCGCCAGGCGAGGTAGGCGGCCTGCTGGAGGTAGCGCGTCTGGCGGGCGAGGCTGATCCCGACGCGGTGGTCGGGCGGCGAGGTCTGGTAGCCGAACTCGGTCAGGTAGAGGTCGAAGCGCCGGTTCGGCGCCCCGATCCGGCCCGCGCGCGTGAGCCGGTCGAGCACCGTGAAGAGCCGCGGCAGGTCGCCGATCTGCGCCTGGTCGCGATCCGGGTTCGGGTCCTCGGGGCCGAACTCGACGCCGTGCGGGTGGTAGCCGAAGGCGTCCGCGCTCGCGCGCCTGAAGTTGTGGCACTGGCCGCGGCGCATCCGCTTGTAGCGCCGATCCACGCACGCCAACTCGCGCAGGAACGGGAGCGGCGAGACCGGGCTGCGCGTGGAGATGGCGCGATGCCCGCGCGGTGCCAGCTCGCCGAGCAGCACCTGGGCGCCCGGGTCGGCCCGCTCGATCGCCGGCCGCGCGGCGCGCACGAGGCCGCGGTAGAGGTGCGGCGAGGCGGGGGTGCAGACGCGCCGCGACACGCACGTCTGCTGGGGCTCGAGCCAGCCCGCGACGTTCGGCTCGTTCCAGATCAGGTAGCGGTCGACGCGGTCGCCGTAGCGCGTCGCCACCGCGCGCGCGAACTTCCCGAACAGCGACGGGCTCGGCTTGTAGCGCGGGTTGTGCTTGCGCGGGCTGCGGCTCGTCCACAGCGGCCCAGGGCCCGTGACGCTCAGCATCACGCGCATCCCGGCCGCGCGCGTGAGGTTGACGGCCTGGTCGAGCGTCTCCCAGTCGTAGCGGTGCGAGCGGTGGTTCCCCGGGTCGAAGCCCCTTGGCCGATGCATCGCGTTGCGCCTCGGCGAGACGTCGATCCAGCGCGCGTGGATGCGGACGATGTCGACGCCGGCGGCCGCCATCCCGGCGATCGCCCCCGGCGCCTGCACCGGCTCGGACAGCAGCAGCCGCTCGTCCTCCATCCCGATCTCGAGGTTCGAGGCCGCCGCCGCCGTCGCGACGGGGGCGGCCAGCACGAGCAGGCACGCGCAGGCGAGGACCGCGCGCGCCCGCCCGCCGCTCATCGGGGTGCGACCCGCGCCTCGCGTGAGGTGAGCGCGCCCCACTGCAGGCGCCACACGCCGGCACGCTTCGGCACGCGGGTCAGGAACTGCCCCTTGCGCGAACGCACCGTCAGCGTGGTGACCGTCGTGAAGGGCCCGCCGCGGGGCGGCCGGTTCTGGATCTGGACCACCTGCGGCGTCGAGTCGGCGGCCGGGCGGACCTGGCCGTAGACCTTCAGCCGCGAGCCGCGCCCGCTGACCCAGATCGGCAGCCGGTAGGCCTCGTAGGCGGGCTTGGCGCGGCCGTCGAGGAAGCGCAGGCCGGACTGGAAGCTCGACAGCGACGCCTCGTCGATCAGCTTGTACTGGGCCACCGCGCGCACGCGGCGGTCGCGGTAGGCCATCCAGTCGGACTGGTTGATGTAGCCGGGCTGGAGCGCCACGCGCACGCCGAAGATGCGGTCGGGCGGGTTGGTCTGGAAGCCGAACTCGGTGTAGAAGACCGGCAGGCCGCGCGGGATCCGCTTCGCGCGGGCCGCCTGGTCGAGCACGCGGCGCAGCCGCGAGGGCGAGGAGATCGTGATCTCGCCGGCCGCCTGGGGCGGCTCCGCGGGCGGCCGCGAGCCGCCGCGCTGGTACGGGTGGTGGGCGAAGCCCTTGACCGCGAGGCGCTTGAACTTGCGGCAGCCGTGGGCGCGGCCCTCGGCGCCGCGCAGGCGCTTCCCGCTCGGGTTGAGGCAGAACAGCTTGCGCAGGAACTCGACGGGCGGGATCGGGCGCCGCGCGAGCGACCCGCTCGTGCGGCCGATCGGGGCGGTCTCGCCCAGCAGCACCTGGTCGCGGCCGTGGCCGCTCGCCTTCAGCCCCTTGATCCCCGCCGTCGCCAGCGCCCGGTAGACGACCGCGGCGGTCGCGACGAGGCGGCGCTTCTTGCGCTCGTACTGCGGCGTCAGCCAGCCCGGCTGGTTGGGCTCATTCAAGATCGACCAGCGGCTCACGCGCGGGAGCACCCCGCCGCCCTGGTTCTCGTCGGGATAGCTCCCGGAGTAGCGCCGGCCGAGGGCGGTCACGAAGGCGCCATAGGCCTTCGGGCTCGGCTTGCAGGTCGCCTTCTTGCCCTTCCTGCAGCGCGACGCCCACGCGGGCATCGGCGTCGAGGGGGAGAGGATCAGCCCGAGCCCGCGCACGTTGGTGCCGCGCACGAGGTCGTCATACGGGTCCCACAGCGCGGCCGGATAGGCCTTCGGGTCGGCGGCCTTGAAGCCCTTCGGGCGCTTGGCGCCGCGCGGCGCGAGCCGGCTCCAGAGCACGAGCGAGCGCACGCTGTCGGCGCCCAGGCGCTGGATGTCGTTCAGCGAGGCGTTGGCGGTCGCCGACCCGAGCTCGAGCAGCTGGTGCTCGTCCTCGAAGATCGACTCCTGGTCGCGCGACGCGGATGCGGGCGCGGCGAAGGTCAGGCAGAGGGCGCCGGCGAGCAGCGCAAGGCGAATCGTGGTCATCACTCCGGAGCGAACGCCGGACCGCAGCTGAAGTTGCGATCCGGCGTCGCGGCCGCCGCTAGGCGACGGCGTCGTAACGCTCGGAGACCTTGGCCCAGTTGACGACGTTCCACCACGCCTCGATGTAGTCGGGGCGCTTCTGCTGGTACTTCAGGTAGTACGCGTGCTCCCACACGTCGACGCCCAGCAGCGGCGTCTGGCCGTTCGAGATCGGGCTGTCCTGGTTCGGGGTGCCGACGACCGCGAGGCCGGAGCCGTCGTGCACGAGCCACGCCCAGCCGGAGCCGAACTGGCCGACGCCGGTCTCCTTGACCTTGGTCTTGAAGTCGTCGAACGAGCCGAAGGCGGAGTCGATCGCCTCGGCCAGCGCGCCCTCGGGCGCACCGCCGCCGTCCGGGCTCATGCTCTCCCAGAACAGCGAGTGGTTGTAGTGGCCGCCGCCGTTGTTGCGCACGGGGCCCTGCTTGTCGGAGGGGAGCGCGTCGAGGTCCTTGAGGATCTCCTCGATCGGCTTGCCGTCGAAGTCGGTGCCTTCGAGCGCGGCGTTCGCCTTGTCGACGTAGGCCTGATGGTGCTTGTCGTGATGCACCTTCATCGTCGCCTCGTCGATATGCGGCTCGAGCGCGTCGTAGTCGTAGGGCAGCGCGGGGACCTCGTAAGCCATTTCCGGCTCCTTCCTCAAGTTCGGAACGAGCCTGCAAGATAGCTTTCTCACCACATGACACGCCTTTCGAGTTATCTGCTGCCCACGGAGAAGGAGGCGCCCGCCGACGCGGAGGCCCTTTCGCACAAGCTGATGGTGCGCGCCGGGCTCGTCCGCCAGCTCGGCACGGGACTGTGGAGCTACATGCCCGCGGGCTGGCGCGCCCACGAGAACGCGGCGCAGGTGGTGCGCGAGGAGATGAACCGGATCGGCTCCCAGGAACTGCTGATGCCGGTGCTCAACCCGGCCGAGCTGTGGCAGCGCAGCGGCCGCTACGACATCGACGAGGTCTTCAAGCTGAAGGACCGCCGCGGCGCGGACATGGTGCTGGCGCTGACGCACGAGGAGGTCGTGACCTTCCACGTCGCCAACATCGTGCGCTCCTACCGCCAGCTGCCCTTCAGCCTCTACCACTTCCAGACCAAGGGGCGCGACGAGGCGCGGCCGCGCGCCGGGCTGCTGCGCACGCGCGAGTTCATCATGAAGGACGCCTACACGTTCGACCGCGACGCGGCGGGCCTGGACGCGCACTACGAGCGCTTCCGCGAGGCCTACGACCGCATCTTCGACCGCGTCGGGCTCGAGTGGTACCGGGTCGAGTCGGACGTCGGGATGATGGGCGGCGTCGGCGCCCACGAGTACATGGCGCCGTCCCCCGCGGGCGAGAACGACGTCGCGCTGGCGCCGGGCTACGCCGCCAACGTCGAGGTGGCGAGCGCCGAGCCCGCGCCGGTCGAGCTGCCGGAGCCGCTGTCGGCGCCCGAGGAGGTCCCGACCCCCGGGCTGACCACGATCGCGGAGGTGGCGGGCAAGCTCGGGCTGCCCGAGGGCGCGCTGCTGAAGGCGTTCCCGGTCATCGCCGAAGGGCGCGGTCTCGTACTGGTCGTCGTGCGCGGCGACCACCAGGTCAACGACATCAAGCTGACCAACGCGCTCGGGACGTCGTTCCGGGCCGCGAGCGAGGACGAGTTCGCCCAGCGCATCGGCCCGGCCGGCTCGATGGGCCCGGTCGGCGCCGACGCCCCCGTGCTGCTCGATGACGCCGTCGCGCCTGGCGCGTACGTCACGGGGGCGAACCGCGAGGGCTGCCACCTGCGCGGGGTCGAGCCCGGCCGCGACTTCCCCTTCAAGCGCGGCGACGTCCGCAGCGTCGAGCCCGGCGACACGGTCGGCGGCCATCCGCTGCGCATCGAGCCGGCCATCGAGGTCGGCAACATCTTCAAGCTCGGCACGCGCTACTCCGAGGTGTTCGGGGCGACCTACCTCGACGAGGCCGGGGCCGAGCAGCCGATCTGGATGGGCTCCTACGGGATCGGGCCGGCGCGCATCTGCGCCGCCGCGATCGAGCAGTCCGCCGACGAGCAGGGGATCTCCTGGCCGAGGTCGATCTCGCCGTGGGACGTCCACCTCGTCGGCCTGGGCCGCGAGGGCACCGAGGAGCGCGCGCTCGCCGACCGGCTCTACGACGAGCTGCGCGAGGCCGGGCTCGACGTCATCTACGACGACCGCGACCTCGGGCCGGGCTCGAAGTTCGCCGACGCCGAGCTGCTCGGCTGCCCGCTGCGCCTGACCGTCGGCAAGCGCTCGCTGGCCTCGGGCGAGATCGAGGCCCAGGTCCGGCGCGGGCAGCAGAGCCTCGCGCTTCCGCTCGAGGGCGCCGCCCAGGCGGCGATGGATCTGTGGCAGACCCTGGCCTGAACCCCAGCAGCGGCGCCGACCGCGCCCGCGAGCAGATGCAGGACGCCGCCGAGCGCGCGCGGCTCGACGTTCCGGCGCCTGTCGGGCCTCGACCGCTCCGGGCCGCCGCCGCCCGAGACGCTGGCCGGCCAGCCGCTGCGCCCGTGGACGATCCCGAACGCGATCGGCTACGTGCGGCTGGCGCTGCTCCCGGTCTTCCTCGTGCTCGCCTTCCGCTCCGACGACGGCACCGACGTCGCGCCGCTCGTGATCTTCGCGATCATCGGCTTCTCGGACTACCTCGACGGCATCGCGGCGCGCGTGACCGGCCAGTACTCGCGCATGGGCACGCTCCTGGACCCGCTCGTCGACCGTCTGCTGGTGATCTCGGGGGTGGTCGTGTGCTGGCACTTCGACCTGCTGCCGCACTGGGCGCTGGCCCTGCTGGTGGCCCGCGAGGTCTTCATGATGTGCTTCGTCCGCTGGGGCATGAAGCGCCAGCTGAACGTCAAGGTCAACTGGCTCGGGCGCGCCGGCGTATGGCCCGTCATGTCGGCGCTGTTCTTCGCGATGGCGGGCGTCGAGTGGCTCGCGCCGGCCTGCCTCTACGTCGGCCTGGCGCTCGTGCTGGGGGCCACCGCGCTGTATCTGCGCGAGGCGGTCAGATTGAGCAAACCGGCACCCTCGACCTGAGCTTGAACCGCTAAGGTGGGTCCGGTCGTTACCGACGCGAGGAGAGGAACGCACAGATGATGGACACCTTCCCCGATCTGGGGTCGCTCTCGGACCAGGAGCTGAAGGATCTGATCCAGCAGCTCACGGACGAGGAGCAGGAGGTGTCCTACCGGCGCCGCATCCTGCACGGCAAGATCGACATCCTCCGTGCGGAGCTGGTCAACCGGCTGCGCAAGAAGCACGAAGGTGGCGAGGAGGTCATCTCGGGCGCCGACGTCCAGCGCCTGACCGACATCCTCGCGGGCCGCCACGCGGCCGACGACGACAGCTAGGCGGCACCGGAGGACCTGACGGTGGCACGCCACTGCCCTGAGTGCGGCTTCGTCGTCGCGGAGGGGGCGAACTACTGCCCGAAGTGCGGCGCCTTCCAGGGCGCTGCCGAACCGCAGCAGGAAGACGCGACGACCGCGACCTACGTGATCGACGACCAGACGGGCGAGCTCAAGCCCGTGGACGTCGGCGATGTCGCGGCGCAGAGCGGCGCGCTCGTCATCCGCTCCGGCGGCGGCCGGGTGGGCCAGTCGTTCCCCATGACGGGCGAGAAGATGACGATCGGGCGCTCGCCCGAGACCAGCGTCTTCCTCGACGACGTCACCGTCTCCCGCGAGCACGCGACGCTCGTCCGGCGCGGCGGCGACTGGTACCTCGACGACTCCGGCTCCCTCAACGGGACCTACGTGAACCGCCAGCGGGTCGACTCGCATCGCCTCGAGGACGGCGACGAGTTGCAGATCGGCAAGTTCAAGCTGACGTTCTTCGCCCGCTAGTGGCCGTGACGAGCGATCCGGACGGAATAGAGCCGCTCGAGGGTGTCGACGGGGCCGCCGACGCGCAGCCGGAGCCGGTCGCGCGCGCCAAGTCGCTGACCATCGGGGCGGTCTGCAAGGCGCTCTCGCAGGAGTTCCCCGACATCTCGATCTCGAAGATCCGCTACCTCGAGGACCAGAAGCTGCTGACGCCGCGGCGCACGCCCGGCGGCTACCGGCTCTACTCGGGCAACGACGTCTCGCGCCTGCGCACGATCCTGCGCCTCCAGCGCGACGAGTTCCTGCCGCTGCGGGTGATCCGCCAGGAGCTCGCGACGGGCCGCACGGAGACCGAGGTCGCCTCGCCGCAGGCCGGCTCGGACGCGCGGCCGGGCGCGGCGCTGCGGCGCCTCACGTTCTCGCTGCGCGACAAGGGCGCGCTGTACTCGCTGGAGGACGTGGTGGAGGAGACGGGCGCCGAGCGGCGGCTCGTCGCCGAGCTCGAGGACTACGGCATCGTGGCCGGCGAGATGCGCGGGAACGTGCGCTACTACGACGAGACGGAGCGCGAGATCATCCGCGCCGTCACCGAGCTCTCGCGCTACGGCGTCGCCGGGCGCAACCTGCGCGTGTTCAAGACGTCGGCCGAGCGCGAGTCCGGCCTGCTCCAGCAGATCCTCGCCCCGTCGCTGCGCTCGCGCAATCCCGAGCGGCGCAAGGAGGCCGTCGAGGCGCTCGAGAACCTCGCGGCCGTCGCCTCGCACCTCAAGCACCTCCTGCTCGTGCGCGACCTCCGCCGTATCGCCAAGTGACCGACCCGGACCTGCGGAGCCTGATCCGCGACATCCCGGACTTCCCGGCCGCCGGGATCATGTTCAAGGACATCACGCCGCTGCTGCTCGACCACAACGCGGTGCGCTTCGCGGTGAAGGAGCTGGCGGACTGGGCGCGCCCGCGGCAGGTCGACTACGTGGTGGCGGCCGAGGCGCGCGGGTTCATCCTCGGCGCGGCGCTGGCGCTCGAGCTCGACGCGGGCTTCGTGCCCGCCCGCAAGCCCGGCAAGCTGCCGGCCGACACGATCTCGGCCGAGTACATCCTCGAGTACGGCGTCGACGCGCTCGAGATGCACGCCGACGCGCTCGCGCACGGCGCGCGCGTGCTGATCCACGACGACCTGCTGGCCACGGGCGGCACGGCGCGCGCGCTCGCCGAGCTGGTCGAGGAGCTGGGCGGCAGCGTCGTCGGCATGGCCTTCCTGGTCGAGCTCGGCTTCCTCGAGGGCCGGCGGCGGCTCGAGGGCTTCGACGTCTGCGCGCTGCTCCCGTACGAAGACTGAACCTTGGACGTCCGCCGCTCGCGCACCGTGGCCGCGCCGCTCGACGACGTCTGGCAGATCGTCCGCGATCCGTACCACCTGCCGCGCTGGTGGCCGCGCACGCAGCGGGTGGAGGGCGTCAGCTCGGGCGGCTGGACCTCGGTGCTGGTGACCGACAAGGGGCGCTCCGTGCGCGCCGACTACCGGGTCGAGCTGACCAAGTCGCGTGAGCGGCGCCGGTGGTCGCAGGAGGTCGCGGGGACGCCGTTCGAGAAGCTGTTCCGCGAGGTGGTCTACGAGATCGCGCTGACGCCCGCCTCGGCGGGCACCGAGGTCGGGCTCGACGTGCATCAGAAGCCCGTCGGGTGGGCGCGCTTCGGCGGCGTCATGCTGCGCCGGGCGGCGCGGACCCAGCTCGACGACGCGCTGAACGGGCTGGCCGAGCTGGTGGAGGGGAGGGCGTGAGCCGCGAGGGGGTGTTCTGGGGCTGGGGCGAGGCCGGCGCCGGGCCGTCGCTGCCCGACCAGGCCGCGGGCTTCCTGCGCTCCGCTCTGGGCGTCGAGGGAGCGGTGGTGTCGCGGCCGGTGGCGCTCGAGGAGGTGCGGTTGCGGGACTCGGCGCTG
Organism: uncultured Solirubrobacterales bacterium; assembly: GCA_963787335.1. Taxonomy (GTDB): domain Bacteria; phylum Actinomycetota; class Thermoleophilia; order Solirubrobacterales; family Solirubrobacteraceae; genus DASQFQ01. The sequence continues at coordinate 126,601 of CAWBCU010000026.1, read as the reverse complement.
CCGGGCGCGATGCGCTCGCGGCTGGAGGCGATCGTGGGGGAGGGGCACGTGCGCGACGACGCGGCGGCGCGCGCCGGCCGCTGCCGCGGCAAGTCCTATCTCGACCTGCTGCGCCAGCGCGCGGGCGACTGCGAGGCCGCGCCCGACGCGGTGGTGGCGCCGGGCGACGCCGCCGAGGCCCAGCAGGTGATCTACGCGTGCAGCGAGGAGGGCGTGGCGGTCGTGCCCTACGGCGGCGGCACGAGCGTGGTCGGCGGCCTCGAGCCGCTGCGCGGCCGCTACGGCGCGCTGATCTCGCTCGACCTCGGGCGGCTGGAGGGGCTCGAGTCCTTCGACGAGCGCTCGCACACCGCGTGGCTGCGCGGCGGGACGCGGCTGCCGGAGGCCGACCACGCGCTCGCGCGCCACGGCTTCACGCTCGCCCACACGCCGCAGAGCTACGAGTGGGCGACGGTCGGTGGCTGCGTCGCGACGCGCTCGGCGGGCCAGTCCTCCACGGGCCACGGGCGCATCGAGGACAACGTGGTCGCGCTGCGCTGCGCCACGCCGGTCGGCGAGCTGGCCACGCTGGCGGTGCCCGGGACCGCGGCCGGGCCGTCGCTGAAGCGGCTGGTGATCGGCTCCGAGGGCACGCTGGGCGTGATCACGAGCGTCGGGCTGCGCGTGTTCCCGCTGCCCGCCGCGCAGCGCTTCGAGGGCTGGTTCGTGCACTCCTTCGCCGAGGGCGCCGACGCGCTGCGGCAGCTCGTGCAGGCGGGGCTCGCGCCCGACGTCGCCCGCCTCTCCGACGAGGCCGAGACGAGGCTGGGGCAGGCGCTGGCCGGCGGCGGCGGCCTCAAGGGCCAGGCCGGCCGGGCGCTGCTGCGCACGCGCGGCTACGCGGAGGGCTGCCTGGTCATCTGCGGCTGGGAGGGCGACGCCGCGGGGATCGCGCGCCGCCGCGGCCCTGCGACGCGGTTGCTGAAGCGGGTCGGGGCGATGCCGGTGGGGGAGGGCCCGGGGCGCAGCTGGCTCGCCGGCCGCTACGCCGGCCCGCACCTGCGCGACGACCTGCTCGACCGCGGCGTGCTGGTCGAGACGCTGGAGACGGCGACGAGCTGGTCGAACCTCGAGGCGCTGAAGACCGCGGTGACGCGGGCGCTCGAGAGCACGCTGGCCGCGCCGCTCGTGATGTGCCACGTCTCCCACCTCTACGCGACCGGCGCCTCGCTCTACTTCACCGCGCTGGCGGCGCAGGACGCTTCCGACCCGTTCGGGCAGTGGGAGCGCGCGAAGGCCGCGGCGACCGACGCGATCGTCGCGACCGGCGGCACGATCTCCCACCACCACGCCGTCGGCGCCGACCACGCGCCGTGGCTGCCGGACGAGGTCGGCGCGCTCGGGCACGACGTGCTGCGCGTGCTCAAGGAGCGCTGCGACCCGGCCGGGGTCATGAACCCCGGGAAGCTGCTCGCGGGCTAGCCCGCGGCGCTCGGCAGGGTGCCGACGAGCACGGCCGGGCCGGGCTTCTTGGCCTTGCCGTCGCTCTCCCGCGAGACCACGACCTGCTTGAAGGTCGCCAGCCAGCGCGGGAACTTGTCGAGGTCCTCGGTGCGCGGGCCGGTGGTGCCGAGCTGGCCGTTGGCGCCGACCGGCTGGGCGAAGCCGAGCCGCTGCGCGGCGCCTCCGGGGGACGTGAACCAGACGGCGTAGGCCTCGTTGGCCCGGTTCGGCGGCACGTTGGTGCCCTCGAGCGTGAAGGCCAGTTGCTGCTGGGCGGTGTAGAGGCGCATGACGCCGCTGCCCGTGTTGCCCTTCGTGGCCTTGAGCGGGATCTCGCCGACGGGCGCCGGGGTGGCGGACGCGGTCGGCGTCGGTGTGGCGGACGCGCTGGTGGTCGGCTTCGTGTCGTCGTCCTGGAAGACGAAGAGCACGAGCACGACGACGACGATCGCGACGATGGCGAGCCCGATCAGCACCGCCCCGCCGAGCCGCGAGGACGCGGCGGCGACGGCGGTCGGGCCGGGCGCGGCGGGCCCGGAGGCGGCGGGGGTGCGGGGCTTGTCGCGCAGCGGGCGCGGGCGGGGGGCGGGGGCCGCCTCCTCTTCCTCGACCGGCGCGGCCTCCTCGGGCTCGGGCTCGACCGCGGCCTCCTGCTTCGACCTCCGGCAGCTCCGGCAGGCTCGCGCCGTTCACGTCGGCGAGCTGCTCGCGCACGGTCTCGGCCCACTCGCGCGCGCCGTTGGATTCGCGCAGCAGCTGCCGCGTCGCCTGGCGCGGCTTGCCGTTCTGCTGGCCGAGCAGGAAGTCGGCGATCTGGGCGAGCTTGTCGGCCGGCAGCTCGACCTCGGGGGCGAGCGCCGAGAGCCCCTTGTGGGCGCGCGCGCGGACCGCATCCTCGGAGATCTTCAGCAGCTCGGCGATCTGCGCGTACGAGCGATCTCGCGTGAGGACGAGCTGGACAACGGCGCGCTGATCGGGCGGAAGTGCGTTGAGCGGCATTGCGGTGTGCTGAGGGTAGTGTGCCGACCTTGGCTGAAGAGCAGATTCCCCTCCAGATCGCGGGCTTCGACGCCCTCTACGGGCTCGAGATCCTGTCCCTCGGCGAGGAGGAGGCGACGGCGCGCGTGACCGTCACCGACGACGTCAAGCAGCCGGCCGGCCTCGTCCACGGCGGCGTGTACGCCTCGATCGCCGAGAGCCTGACCTCGTTCGCCACCTGGAAGGCGGTCAGCCCGGACGGGATGTCGGCGCAGGGCCTGTCCAACCAGACGAGCTTCCTGCGACCGATCCTGGAGGGCACGATCCACGCCACCGCCCGCCGCCGCCACCGCGGCCGCACGACCTGGGTCTGGGAGGTCGACATCACCGACGACGAGGGTCGCCTGTGCGCGCTCGTCCGGATGACCGTCGCGGTGCGTCAGCCCTAGCCGTTTCGGGAACACGTTCTCTCGGAGGCACTCGAGCACAGAGGAGCAGCAGATGGCAGAGCAGACGCAGGCAGAGCGCGAGGCCGCCGGCCACAAGGCCGCCGCGACCCGGCAGGAGAACGAGGCGCAGTCGGACATCGACGAGGCCAAGAAGGCCGCGGCCGAGGCGCTCGAGGCGCTGGCCTCCGCGGCGAAGGCCACCGCCAAGGCGGCGACGCACGGCGGCAAGGCGGTCGCCCAGAAGGCGAAGGCCCGCAAGGCCGAGAGCTAGGAGGCGCAGGGCTCCGGGGAGCCCTCGCCCAGCCACGCCTCGGTGAACTCGCGCAGCTGGGCGTCCTGCGCGGAGTTGGAGCGCAGCCGCCGGCCCCAGGCGAGCGCCTCGACGCCGGAGCCGGCTCCGGGCGCGAGGATCACCGCCTGGCCGGCCGCGGCGATCTCGGCGTCGTACGGGCCGGTGAGCTCCTCCTGGAGCTGCTCGAGCGCGGACGGCGGCCGCGTCCCGCGGTACCGGAGCACCACGTTGCCGAGCGCCAGCGCGTGCGCCAGCTGGTCGTCGCTGAGCGCGCGCTTGTCGTGGGCGATCGCGGCAGGTTTGCCCGGGCAGCGCGCTTCGACCCGCTCACCCGGCCCGGCCGCCTTCTCGACCCCCGCGTCGTCGCGCGATTGCAGCAGCAGCACGCCGCCGCCCACCGCCGCGAGGCCGATCAGGACCGCGATCAGCCAGCCGAGGGCGCGTCTCACTTAGTGGCCCACTAGTGGGCTCGCGCCCGGGTGCGCGTCGCGCGCCCGTTGGCGGGCGCGACGCCGGCCGCGGCGGCGAGCTCGGCGATCGCGTCGCGCAGCGCGGCGGCGAGGTCGTCGAGGTCCGGCAGCGCGTCGTAGTCGCCGAGCAGCCCGAAGTTGATCGTGCCGTCGTAGGACATGATCGCGATCCCCAGCGCGGTGTTCGTGACCAGCGGGACCTGCGGGTAGATGCGCAGCAGCCGCCGCCCGAGGATGTAGAGCGGGAACTGGGGGCCCGGCACGTTGGTCACGACGACGTTGAACATGCGCTGGGAGGACTGCAGCCGCGAGGCCTGGGAGAGCACCGTGGGCGGCGCGAAGCCGGCGAGCTGCGTGATCGCCTCGGCGCCGACGGCCTGGCCGGACTCCTTGAGCCCCTTCATCGCCTCGTGGACGGCCTCGAAGCGCTCGACAGGGTCGGCGAGGTTCACCGGCAGCGGCGCGTACATGGCCGTCACGCGGTTGCCCAGCGCGCCACGCTCGGCCTCGGCGCGCACCGACATCGGCACCATCGCCTTCAGCTCGATGCCCTCGACCGCGTCGCCGTTGGCCTCCATGTGGCTGCGCAGGGCGCCCGCGACCACGCTCAGGACGATGTCGTTGACCGTGCCGCCGAGCGCGGACTTGATCGCCTTGAACTGGGCGAGGTCGCCGTCGACCCAGGCGAAGCGCCGGTGCGGGCCGATCGGGACGTTGTAGGGGCTCGCAGGCGCGCCCTGCAGCCCGGCCATGAGCATCGCGCTGAGCCCGCCGGCGGTCTTGCCCAGCTGCCCGGCCGTCCGCTCGGGATGCGCGATCGCGCCGGCCGCGGAGCGCGCCGCGTTCAGCGGGATCGCGACGCCCTCCGCGAGCGCGTCGGCGATCAGCGTCGCCGACGTCGGCTCGGGGCGCGGGAACCACGGCGGCGGCGGCTCCGGGGGTGGCGCCGGCGACTCCTCGAGGTCGAACAGCACGGTGGCGATGTCGACGCCCGAGACGCCGTCGACGAGGCAGTGGTGGGTCTTCGAGATGATCGCGAAGCGCCCGCCCTCGACCTTCTGCACGAGCCACAGCTCCCACAGCGGCTTGCCGCGGTCGAGGCGCTGGGCGAGCACGCGGCCGGTGAGGTTGCGCAACTGCTCGAGGCTGGCGGGCTCGGGCAGCGCGGTGTGGCGTACGTGGTAGCCGGGGTTGAAGTGGGGATCGTCGACCCACACCGGGCGCGCCTGCGTGAGCGGCGGGAACGCGAGCTTCTGGCGGTAGCGCGGGACGAGGTGCAGGCGCGAGTCGACCTGCGCCACGAAGTCCTCGTAGTCGGGGGCCTCGCCCTCGAAGAGCATGCAGGAGCCGACGTGCATGTGGGCGCCCGCGTCCTCGAGCGCGAGGAAGGAGGCGTCAAGGCCGGTGAGGCGATCGGGGTTCGACATCGGGGCGATTGTCCCTCATCTGACCCCGGCGAGAAACTTTCAACAATGTTGGAGCACAACCTTCAACAACGTGTACAATGCTTGGCATGGCGATGGACCTGGCAGATCCGCAGACCTTCCGGCAGGTGTTCGAGGAGCACGAGCGTGGGGTGCACGCCGCCGCCATGCGGATCCTCGGCAACGCCGCCCAGGCCCAGGACGTCGTGCAGGACGTGTTCCTGCGCATCTGGCGCCGTCCCGGCTCGTTCGACGCGGGCCGCGGCGAGATCGGCTCCTACCTGCGCATGATGGCCCGCTCCCGCGCGCTCGACCTGTGGCGCGAGGCCCAGGCCGCCGGCCGCGCCTCGGACCGCCTCACGATCGTCGAGAGCACCGCGGTGGGGCGGATCGAGGACATGCCCGCGCCGATGCTCGAGCGCGATGACACGCGCGAGACCGTGCGCGAGGCGCTGCAGCTGCTCCCGGAGCCCCAGCGCGAGGCGCTCGTGCTCGCCTACTGGGGCGGCCTCACGGCCGATCAGATCGCCCGTCGCGAGCGCGTCCCGCTGGGCACGGCGAAGAGCCGGATCCGGCTCGGCCTGGCGCGGCTGCGGCAGGAATGCCCTGCATTGGCGCTCGACGCCGCCTAGAACGGCTTCGCTACACTCGAACGTCCGTTCGACCGCCGAGCCGGCAGGGCACGAGGCCCGGCCGGGTGAGGGACAGGTAGGGAGAGCCGCGGCCAGAAGGCCGGCGGCCGTCACTCACAGGCGCCTGGTCGGACGACCGACAACCGAAGGAGGACCTCGTTTTGAGGCCCAAGCTCGATTGGCGTGCCGTGCTATCCGGCGGCGCGCTCTGTTTCGCATTCACCTGCGCGGCCGCCATGCCCTCGCCCGCGTTCGCACAAGACACCCAGGGCACCACAACCACACCGACCGCCACGGCCGCCAAGGTCGGGGTGACCGACCGCCGGCTGAACGTGCGGGCGGGCCGGCGCGCCGTCGTGCGCGGCCGGATCCAGCCCGCCGGCTCGACCGTCGCGCTGCAGGTCAGCCGCGACGGCCGCTGGGTCACGCTCGATCGTGACCGCACCGACGCGCAGGGGCGGTACGTCCTGCGCAACCGCATGCGGAGCCCGATGAGCGCTCGCGCGCGCGTGCGCGTGAGCGGCGGCCCTACCGGCAAGCGCGGCCTGGGGCGGCTCAACGTGTACCGCCACGCGCTCGCGTCGTGGTACGGGCCCGGCCTCTATGGCAACCGGCTGGGCTGCGGCGGACGGCTGGGCACATCCCAGCTCGGCGTCGCCCACAAGTCGCTGCCGTGCGGGGCGAAGGTCACCCTGCGCCACCGCGGCCGCGTCGTGCGCGTGCGGGTGATCGACCGCGGGCCGTACGTCGGCGCGCGCGAGTACGACCTCACCGCCGCGACGGCCCAGCGGCTGAAGTTCAAGGGCCACGGCACGATCCTCAGCACCCGCTAGAGGATCCGGGCCGCGGCGTAGCCTGCTCCGCATGCAGCGGTGTGTGGCGCATCTGGACATGGACGCCTTCTACGTGGGCGTCGAGCTGATGCGCCGCCCCGAGCTGCGGGGCAGGCCCGTCGTGGTCGCGGGCACCGGCCCGCGGGCGGTCGTCACCACCGCCTCCTACGAGGCGCGCCGCTACGGCGTGTTCTCCGCGATCCCGGCCGCTCGCGCGCGCCGGCTGTGCCCGGAGGCGATCTTCCTGCCGCCGGACTTCGACGCCTACCGCGCGATGTCCAAGCGCGTCATGGACCGCGTGCGCGCCCAGGTCGACACCGTCGAGGTCGCCGGCCTCGACGAGGCCTACCTCGACCTCTCGGGCATCTACTCGCCGCGCGCGGCGATGCGGCGCCTGGTCTCCGAGATCGAGGCCGACACCGGGCTCGGCTGCTCGGTCGGCATCGGCCCCAACCGGCTGGTGGCGAAGGTCTGCTCCGACGCCGAGAAGCCGAAGGGCTTCGTCGTGCTCACGCGCGAGCAGGCGTGCGAGCGCTTCGCGGGCTTCCCGCCGCGGCTGCTGCCCGGGATCGGGGCGAAGACGGCCGAGCGGCTCGAGGCGCTCGGGATCCAGACGATCGCGCAGCTCGCCGCGACGCCGCCCGCGACCCTGGCCGAGCGCTTCGGCGGCCGCCTCGGCCCGTACCTGATCGCCCGCGCGCGCTTCGAGGACGACAGCCCGATCACGTCCGAGCGCATCGCGGTCTCGGAGTCGCGCGAGACGACCTTCCCGACCGACGTCGCCGACCGCGCCGAGCAGGTCAGCGTCCTGCGGCGGCTCGCGGGCGAGCTGTGCGAGGGGCTGGCGAAGAACGATCGCCGCGGGCGCACCATCGCCATCAAGGTGCGCCTCGACGACTTCACCACCGTCACCCGCGCCCGCACGATCCCGGCGCCGACCAACGACGCCGCGGTCGTCTCCGACGTCGCCTGCGCGCTGCTGGAGGAGTACGCGCCGGCGCGGCCGCTGCGGCTGCTCGGGGTGCGCGTGGCCGCGTTCGCCGAGCCGGCCGCGGAGGACGGCGACGACGCGCCGCAGCTCACGCTCTCGCTGTAGGCGGACCTAGGACCAATTGCCCCTGGCGGCGCGGCCGCCGCGGGTCCACCATGGGGGCATGACCGATACACGCACCGCCAGCCAGCTCATCACCGACGAGGTCACCTCGTGGCCCGGCGTCGAGGCCGGGATCGGCAGCCGCGGCGAGTACGGCTTCACGCTCGGCCGCCGCCAGCTCGGCCACCTGCACGGCGACTATGTCGCGCACTTCGGCTTCCCCAAGCCGGTGTGGGAGGAGCTCTACGCCGCGGGCCGCATCACCTATCACCCCGTCTTCCCGGACAAGAAGGGCTGGGCCTCGCGCCGCATCGAGAGCGACGAGGACGTCCGCGACGTGATCGCGATGCTGCGCCTCAACTACGACCGCGCCGTCGAGCGCCACGGCACGCCCGTCGCGGGCTAGTTCCCCGGCGACGCTCGCGACGTACTCGCCGAGCGCCTGCAGCTCGGGCGCCGGGAGGTCGAAGGCCGGCATCGAGCCGCCGCCGCTCTTGACCTTGGCCTCGACCGTCGCGGCGTCCGGCGCCAGCTCGTCGAGGTTGGGCCCGGACGAGCCGGACGCGCCCGCGGCCGCGAGCGTGTGGCAGCCGCCGCAGCCCTCGGCGGCGAAGACCTCCTCGCCGGAGCGCGCGGCCGCCGCGGGCGCCGACCCGCCGGCGGGCTGCTCCTTCTGCGCCCCGATCAGCTGCGGGCCGATCAGCAGCGCGACCACCCAGAACAGCGCGGCGAACGCGGTCAGCGGCGCGAGGAAGCGGTCGACGGCCGCCAGCCGGTCAGGGCGAGGGGAAGCCATTCTCGGAGATGAACCAGAGGCCGCTCGTCAGCCAGACGGCGACGAGGATCGTGAACACGAGGCCGCCCGCGACCGGCAGCGCCCAGCCCGGGAGCGCATGCGAGCGGACGATCACCACCTTCGCCGCGAACGCGCCGTAGAACGCGCAGCCGACCAGCGAGTGCACGAGCACGCGCGTGTCCGTGTCCTGGAACGCGAGCTGGTAGAGGCAGTGGTAGGCGACGGGCAGGCTGGCCAGGAAGGCGAGGCGGCCCGAGATGCGGTGCAGGCTGCCGAGCCACGGCGGCCCCTCCGCCACCGGGAGCCGCCCGTAGAGCCACAGCGCCGAGACGAGCTGCACGACCGCGAGCAGCACGGCGAGGGTGGCCAGCCACACCTTCATCGTGATGGTGTTCGTGAAGCCGAGCGTGAGCTCGAGATCGGTCGCCGGCTCGTGCGCGCTGCCGTAGATCCCGAGGCTCAGCGCGATCGCGGCGCCGACGCCGCCCGCGATGAGCAGGCGAGCCCCGCTGCTCGGTTCCGTCGCGCTCGCCGCGCTCATGGCGCGATCCTCTCAGCGCGGCGGGCGCTGCTGCAAGTGCGATCTTGCCGCCCGCCGGGTCCGCGCCACATAGGCGGCGACGACCCCGAGCAGCGCGACCGTCGCGAACGCGAGCAGCACGGCGGTGCCGAAGCCGTCGAGCGCGCCGTCGGTGAGGATCGCGTGGCCGAAGCCGAGCCCGATCACCAGCACGGCGAGGAAGCCGTGGAGGATGCGCCAGGTCGGCCCGGACATCGGCAGCCGGGCGCGCGCGACGCCGAGCGCGACGACCGCGATCAGCGCGACGGTCGCCAGCGTGGCCATGCGCCCGCGCGTCGGCCCGTCGAGCGAGAGGGCGAACAGGGTGTCCTCCGCCCCGACCACGAACAGCCCGCCGAGATGCAGGAGCACGAGCGCGAGCGCGACGGCGCCGAGGACCCGGTGCCAGCGCAGGCGGCCGCTGCCGGCCAGCAGCGGCTGGAGCGCGAGGGCGGAGACCGCGAGCGCCGCGGCCGCGGTCGAGAGGACGAGCGCGACCGGCGCCGCGTCGAGGTGGGAGTCGGTCAGCGCGACGATCGCGGGCAGCAGCGCGAGCCCGACCGCGGCCGCGACGAGCAGCCTGCTCACCGGCGCAGGGTGAGGTCGACCACCGCGCGCTTGTCGTCGAGATCGACGACGCGGCGGATGAACACCTCGCGGTAGTCCCCGTCGTCGTAGCCGACATGGATGTTGGGCTCCCCGAACTGCGGCACGGTCGGGTCCGTCTCGATCCGGTAGCGCCCGTCGGCGTCCGTGCGCACGCTCGCGCGATTGTCCTGCTCCCCGCCGGTCTCGGTGGCGAGCCACACCTGCACGCGGACGTCCTCGAGCGGCTTGCAGCCGTCGGCGGCGCGCACCCGGCCCGTGATCACGAAGCCGCTGCCGAGCGACTCGGCCGCGGGCGCGTCCGGGATGTAGTTGTTGGTGCCGCCGGGGTTGCTGCGGGTGGCCTTGCAGCGTGCGCTTCCCGTCCCCGGCTTCGACGGCTCGGGCTCGGGGGCTCGCCGCGGCCGCTGTCGCCGACGTTGGCCGCGTCGGTGCCCGAGCTCTGGCTCGTCAGCAGCGCGACGGCCACGCCGGCGGTGATCACGACGAGGACGAGCGCGAGCAGCCAGGGCCGTGCCGGGCGGTCCTCCACGGCCTAGTACAGGGCGGTGGCCAGCTTGCGCCGCGACTCGCGCGCGAGCGGGTGCTCGGCGCCGAGCTCGTCGAGCACGCCGACGACGGCGCGCCGCAGCTCGTCCTTGCGGTCCTGGTCGTCGGAGGCGGCGATCGCCGCGATCAGGGCGTCGAGCCCGCGCTGCTGCTCGCCGGCGTCGAGCGCGGCGAACGCGTCGGCCAGCTCGGGGTCGTCCTCGAGCCGGATCCGCGCGGCCAGGCCCTCCGCGGTGTAGGAGCCCGCGATGTTCTCGAGCAGCGCCAGCGCGGGGGCGGACTCGCCGCGCGCGTGCAGCAGGCGCGCGAGGGCGACGGCGGCGTCGGCGCGGTTGGGCTCGAGCTCGAGCGCGCGGCGGAGGTCGTCCTCGCCCCCGGTCGCGACGAGCGCGTCGGCCTCGGAGGGCACGAGGCCGTCGAGGAACTTCGCGACCTGCGCGGGCGGCACGGCGCCGGTGAACTCGCCGACGACCTTGCCGTCGCGGAAGGCCTTGACGGCCGGGATGCCCTGGATGCCGAAGGCGTTGGAGATCTGCTGGTTGGCGTCGGTGTCGACCTTGGCGAGATCGATGTGCGGCTCGCGCTCGCGGACCCCGCTCTCGAGCACCGGGGTGAGCTGGCGGCAGGGCCCGCACCAGGCGGCCCAGAAGTCGACCACGACGGGGACTTCGTAGGAGCGCTGCACGACGTCGCGCTCGAAAGTGGCCTCGGTGACGTCGGTGATCATGCCTTTGAGAGTAGAACTCCGGGCGCGTTGGCCAAGCTGAGCATCGAATCGGGCGGGGTGACCCTCGCCGGCGAGGAGGCGGGAGAGGGGACTCCGGTCGTGCTGCTGCACGGGCTGACCGCCAACCGCCGCTATGTCGTGATGGGCTCGCGGGCGCTCGAGCGGGGCGGGCACCGCGTGATCGCCTACGACGCGCGCGGCCACGGCGAGTCCACGCCCGCGCCGGATCCAGACGCCTACGACTACGACGACCTCGTCACCGACCTGCTGGCCGTGCTCGACGACCGCGGCCTCGAGCGCGCGGTGCTGGCCGGCGCCTCCATGGGCGCCCATACCGCCGCGCGGCTGGCGATCGACCACCCCGAGCGCGTCGCCGGCCTCGTCATCGCCACCCCCGCCTTCGACCCGGACGCGCCGCGCGAGGCGGAGCTCGAGCGCTGGGACGCGCTGTCGGAGGGCCTGCGCTCAGGCGGCGTCGAGGGCTTCGTCGAGGCCTACGGCGTGCCGGACGTGCCCGACCAGTGGCGCGACACCATCGACCGGGTCCTGCGCCAGCGCCTGGCCGCGCACGAGCATCCGGACGCGGTGGCGGACGCGCTGCACGCCGTGCCGCGCTCGCGCCCGTTCGAGCGCTGGGAGGACCTCGAGACGATCGACGCGCCGACGATCGTGGTCGCGAGCCGCGACGAGGCCGACCCCGGCCATCCCTACGCGGTCGGCGAGGCCTGGACGGAGCGGATCCCGGGCGCGGAGCTGCGCTCCGAGGACGAGGGCAGCTCGCCGCTCGCCTGGCAGGGCGGGCAGCTCTCGAAGGTCATTGCGGAGGTAGCGGAGCGAGCCGCGCCATGATCAGCAGCGCCGACTCCACGACCAGGTCGCGGTCGTAGGAGGTGGCGAGCTCGTAGGTGCCGTCCTCGCTCTCGCGCGCGACGAAGCAGGCGGCGAGGCCGGGGCCGAGCGCGACGACCGTCCAGGTCCCGCGCAGCGTGTCGCCCGGCGGGAGCGTGCCGGTGCGGATGCCGGCGTCGGCCAGCTCCGGGGGCGCGCCGAGCGCGCCGACGAACGCGAGCCGGCCCGCCAGCTCGCGCAGCTCGGACAGCTCGTTCGCGCTCAGGTGGGCCTCGTGCGGATAGGCGGCGAGGACCACCGCGGTCTCGCCCAGCGCGGCGGCCTGGCGCAGGATCAGCCCGGCGGTGCGCTCCGCCAGCTCGCGCGAGCCGCGGGCGGGGCGCTTCCAGTTCGTGACGCGCAGGTACGGGCTGTCACCGCCCGGATCCCCACCCGAGGAGGTCAGCCGCAGCGGGCGGCCGGGCTCGGGCATGGGGGAGGGGAGCGGCGCCGGCTCGCCGAGCAGGAAGCCCTGCCCGAGCTGGGCGCCGAACGCGCGGGCGGCCGCCATCTGCTCCTCGGAGTCGATGCCCTCGGCGAGCACGACGGCCTGCCGGCGCTCGCTCTCGGCGCCGACCGCGCCGACGATCCGTGCGATGTCCTCCGGCGAGCGCTGCTGGAGGCGGCGCAGGTCGAGCTTGATGACGTCGGGATAGAGCAGCGACATCAGCGCCAGCGAGCGCGAGTCGGCGCCGACGTTCTCGAGCGCGACGCCCCAGCCCTGGCCCCGGAACTGGGTCAGCGCCCGCAGCAGCACGTCCGGCCGCGACACGAGCGCGCCCTCGGTGATCTCGATCACGATCGTGTGGCGGGCGGGGACCACGATCTCCGCCGCGTCGCCGAGCGTGTCGGCGGCGGCGTTGAGGAAGAGCGTGAACGGGCTCGCCTCCTCCTGCTCGAAGCCGCGCACGGCGGCCGCGCGACAGGCGGCGTCGAACTCCGCCACCACGCCTTCGGTGCGCGCGAGGGCGAACATCTCCGCCGGGGAGCCGTGTGGCGAGGCGACGCCGCCGCGGACGAGCGCCTCATAGCCCACCACGCGGCCGTCGCGGAGGTCGACCACCGGCTGATAGACGGGGCGGAGGTCGTCCAGCCCGAGGCGGGCGAGGATCGGGTTGCTCTGTGGCTCTGCGTCGCTCATCTCGGCCCGGGCGAGCATACGGCGGCCCGCGGTCAGCGATGGGGATTTCTCAGCCGCAGAGGCGCTGCGCGGTCGCGATCAGCACGCGCGTGACGGCGACGCTGTCCTCGACGCTCACCCACTCCTCGACCGCATGCGCTCCCGCTCCGCTCGCGCCGAACATCACGGTCGGGATCCCGGCGGCGGCGATGAACGCCGCGTCGGCCCAGTACGGCGCGCCCGCGATCGCCGGCGGCGAGCCGAGGATCTCGGCGGCGGTCGAGCGCACGGTGTGGACGATCTCGGCGTCGCGCGGCACCTCGAACGGCTCGCGCACGAGCAGGATGCGGGCGCTCGCGTCCAGGCCCGGGTCGGCGATCAGGCGCTCGACCTCCGCCTCGATGTCCGCCACGGTCTCGCCCGGCAGCGTGCGCCGCTCCAGCCCGAGCACGCAGCGCCCCGGATAGCTCGACATCTCGGCGCCGCCCTCGATCAGCGAGGCGTGCACCGAGCCGCGGCCCAGCAGCGGGTGGGTGCGCGCGCCGAGCGCGGCGTCGAGCGCGCCCAGCGCGGTCAGGACCGGGCCGGTCTTCACGATCGCGTCCACGCCCTCCAGCGGCCGCGAGCCGTGCGCCGCGCGGCCGGTCACCTCGATCTCCGCCCACACGAAGCCCTTGTGGGCGACGATCAGCTCGAGCTCGGTCGGCTCCGTCACGACCGCCGCGTCCGCCCCGACCACGCCCAGCACCTCCTGCACGCCGAGGCTGGCGTGCTCCTCGTCGGCCACGGCGGCGACCACCACGTCCCCGGCGAGCCCGGCGTCCGCCGCCTCGCGGGCGGCGAGCAGCGCCGAGGCCAGCCCGGCCTTCATGTCATAGCCACCACGCCCGTGCAGCCGGTCGCCCTCCAGCCGCGGGGTGTGCGGGTCGGCCATGCCCTCCACCCCGACCGTGTCGGTGTGCGCGCACAGCAGCAGCGTCCGCCCACCACCCGTCCCGCGGGCGGTGACGACCACGCTCGGCCGCCCCGGCGTCGCCTCGAGCACCTCGGCCTCCAGCCCCGCGTTGCGAGCCCACTCGACCACGAAGCGCGCCATCTCGACCTCGCCGGCCCCGCCCGGCACCAGCGACGGGTTGACGGAGTCGATGGCGACCATCCGGGAGGTGAGCTCGATCAGGTCCGCGTGCACGCGGCGATCCTCCCACCGCGCCTACCACTTCAGCGTCGTGCTGCAGCTCCCCTTCGTGTTCGGCCGGGTGCAGGTGCGATTGCTCGTGCCCGCGGTGGTGCCGGTCGGGACCTTCGTGATCCGGTGGATGTTGGTGCTCTTCGACGTGACGCTGAGGACGTAGCCTGTGGCGGTGAGGGTGGTCGGGGCCGCGAGCGTCGGGCCGTTCGGCTTCGTCGCGAGCGACGCGGGCTTCGCGCTCGAGCTGCCTGAGGGGGTGAAGGTGAGCACGCGGGCGAGCGGGGTCGCCGACGTGATCCTCGCCTTCCACCTGCGCCGGGCCGAGCTGGCCAAGCGGATGCCCGTGCTGCGTGAGCGCATGGAGCCCGCCGCGGGGCTGTGGATCGCGTGGCCGAAGCGCGCGTCGAAGGTCGAGACGGACCTGACCGAGGACGTCGTGCGCGAGCTCGCGCTCGCCAACCGGCTCGTCGACAACAAGGTCTGCGCGATCGACGAGACCTGGAGCGGGCTGCGGCTGGTGATCCGGCTGAAAGACCGCTAATCAGCGCGCGCGGACGCGCAGGTGCTTCGAGGCGCCCGGGACGATCGCGCTGACGCGGTAGAGGCCCTTGCGGCGGAGCTTGGCGCGGGTGAGGTAGCGGCCCTGGCGGACCACGATGCGCTTGCGCTGCACGCGCACCCAGCGCCGCCCGACGAGCCGTTCGAGCCGGATCTCGACGCGGCCGCTGACCGGCTTGGGCGAGATCGTTCCCGAGATCGCGATCGCGCGGCCGTGGCGGACGCGGCGGGAGGAGAGGCCCATGCGGAGGGTGGGGAGGACGCGGATCGCGACGGGGGAGGAGGCGAGCGGCTGGCGGACGCCGTCGCCGCGGAAGGCCGCGCGGATCAGGCCGCTGACCGTGAGCGGGACGCTGGCGGTCCAGGTGCCGTCGACCGCGCAGACGGTGCCCGCGATGCGCGCGAAGGCGGCGCCCGGGACCGCGAACTCGATGTCGAGCGGCGCGCCGGACGGAGAGGAGCCGTCGGGGAACGTGAGCCGGCCCGAGAGCTGGACCGGGCGGCTGCGGATGCGGGTGCTCGACGCGTGCACGGTCAGCCCGGCCAGCGGGCCCGCGTAGCGGGTGGCGCGGGCGCGCAGGTCGGCCAGCTGGCCGTAGAGGACGTTGCCGGGGCAGGAGGTCGAGTCGCCGTCGCGGTGCCCCGGGATGCGCTCGAGCGTCACCGGCGTCCCGCTCGGATAGCGGTTCGAGGCGCCGCCGCGCGAGGTCACGGTCACGGTGCCCTCGGTCGGCACCCCGTGCAGCGAGAGCTTCCAGCCGATCAGGTGCGCGAGCGCCTCCAGGCCGGCCTCGGACTGCGCGACGGAGGTGAAGGTCCCGATGCAGGCGATCCCGGACGAGACGGAGTTGTAGCCCTGGGCCTGCGCGCCGATCACGGGCTGGTCGACGCCGCCGGCGCGGCCCTCGAAGACCTGGCCGTACTTGTCGACGAGGAAGTTGTAGCCGATGTCGTTCCAGCCGTTGGAGTCGCGGTGGTAGCGGGCGATCCCGAGCACGATCCCGGCCGATTCCTCGGGCGCGTAGTCGTTGGAGCTGACCGTGTGGTGGACGAACGCGGCCTGGACCTCGCCGTACTCCGGGGCCGCGCGCGGGGGCACGCTGTCGCCGCCCCACTCGGTGCGGGTGATGATCGCGGGCTGGCTCGACTGCGACTTGCGCGCCTTGACCTTCAGCTTCCTGGCCCGGCGGCGGCCGGTGACGTGGCGAGCGGCGCGCGCGGTCGGCTGGGCGCGCACGAAGCGGGCGCGCAGCCCGCGCGCCGAGCCGCGCAGGCGCAGCTGGAAGACGTCGGCGGCGCCGGTGTAGGCAGGTTCCGTGCCGGTGGGGGCGCGGGCGCCGTCGGGCGCGTGGTCCCCGGAGTGATGGAGCGGCATCCACG
Source organism: uncultured Solirubrobacterales bacterium (assembly GCA_963787335.1). Classification (GTDB taxonomy): domain Bacteria; phylum Actinomycetota; class Thermoleophilia; order Solirubrobacterales; family Solirubrobacteraceae; genus DASQFQ01. The sequence goes on along the minus strand of CAWBCU010000026.1, from coordinate 110,576 downwards.
GCGTCCAGCTGCCGCCGCGGCGGCGGGCGCGGACCTGCGCCTCCAGCGTGCCGCCGCGGGTCCAGCGCAGCCCCATCAGGTCGAAGCGGCGCGGCGCGTGGAGGACGTTCGTGGTGCGCCAGCCCGCGATGTGCGCGGCCCCCTCGTCGAGCCTGAGCTCGAAGAGCGAGCTACCGGCGGCGAAGGCGCTGCGGGGGCGGAGCGCGCCGCCCGCGAGGGCGGCGGCGCCGAGGCCGATGGCCTCTCTGCGATTGAGACGGCGGCGGTGCACGATGGTCTTGAACACGGCTTCGCGCCGAAAGGACCGTTCCCCTCGGATCGAACGCGATCCTGCAGCCGTCAGGCCGCGCAGCCGGGGCAGCGGCCCCGCAGGACCACGTCGTGGCCCTCGATCGCGTAGCCGAGCCGCTCTGCGACGCCCTCGATCAGCTCCTCCAGCTTCTCGTCCTCGAACGCGTCGAGGCGCCCGCAGCGGTCGCAGATCGCGTGGTGATGGTGCTCGCCGCTCGGGTCGGCGGGCTCGAAGCAGGCGGTGCCGTCGACGTCGACGCGGCGGACGAGGCCGAGGCGGGCCAGCACGTCGACCGCGCGATAGACGCTCGCGAGGCCGACCGCGCGCTCCTCGTCGCGCAGCCGGTCGTGGATCGCCTGGGCGCTGAGGCAGCACTCCTGGCCGGCGAGGAGGTCGAGGACCTCGTCGCGCGCACCGCCGGCGCGATGCCCGGAGCGCGAGAGCTCCTCGCGTGCGTGCGCCTGCCATCCGGTGTGGGCCATGCCGGAATCGTAGCGAACGAAAACGAGAATCAGTTTCAGTAAGCTCTCGCAACCGTGAAGCTGATCCCCCTTCTCCTGGCCGTCCTGATGCTCAGCGCCTGCGGCGACGACGGCGCCTCCGGCGGCGCCCCGCGGGTCGTCGCCACCACGACCCAGGCCGCCGACCTCGCGCGCCAGGTCGCGGGCGACCGCGCCGAGGTGACCTCGATCCTCAAGCCGAACAGCGATCCCCACGCCTACGAGCCGCGCGCCGGCGACGTCAAGGCGCTCGCCCGCGCGGACCTCGTGGTGCGCTCGGGCGGCGAGATCGACGAGTGGCTGGAGGAGGCCCAGGCGGGCGCGGGCTCCGACGCGCCCGTCCTCACGCTCGGCCAGAACACCCGCGAGGAGCCGCACTGGTGGCAGGACCCGCGCGCCGCGGAGCGCGCCGTGGGGGTGCTCCGCGACGGGCTGACGAAGGCCGACGCGGCCGGGAAGGCGACCTATGCCGCCAACGCCGACCGCTACCTCGGCGAGCTGCGGCGGCTGGACCGGGCGATCGCGCGCTGCATCGCCACGATCCCGCCCGCCAAGCGCAAGCTCGTCACCACGCACGACGCGCTCGGCGCCTACGCGGATCGCTACGGGCTCGAGGTGATCGCGACCGTGATCCCCTCGCGCTCGACCGGCGGACAGGCGTCGGCGGGCGAGACCGCGGCGCTCGTGAAGACGATCCGGCGCGAGCGCGTGCCGGCGGTGTTCGCGGAGAGCTCGGTGCGCTCCGACGTCGAGGACGCGATCGCGCGCGAGGCCGGCGCCCGCGTCGCCCCGCCGCTGTGGGCGGACTCGCTCGGCCCCAAGGGCTCCAGCGGCGCGACCTACCTCGCCTCGATGGAGGCCAACACCCACACGATCGCGGCCGCCCTCGGCGGGCGACCTCGCCAGCTGCCCCTGAGCATGTTCGACACCCTCTCCGCCCCCTACATGCAGCGCGCGCTCGTCGAGATCGGGCTGCTGGCCGTGCTCGCCGGCGTGCTCGGCGCCTGGATCGTGCTGCGGCGGCTGGCGTTCTTCACCCACTCCGTCGGCACGGCGACCTTCCCCGGGCTCGTGGTCGCCGCGGCGTGGGGGATCGCGCCGCAGCTCGCGGCGCTCGGCGCCGCGCTGGGCTTCGCGGGCCTGCGCGAGCGGCTCGCGCGCGGCCGCGAGTCCGAGGAGGACGCCGCCACCGGGATCCTGCTCGTCGCCGCGCTCGCGCTCGGCGCGGTGCTGGCCTCGGACGTCTACCGCTCCGGCGCGGGCGTCGACCGGCTGCTGTTCGGGACCCTGATCGGGCTCAGCGACCGCGACCTCGTGCTCACCGCCGTCGCCGCGGCGCTCGCGCTCGTCGCCGACGCCACCCTGCGCCGCGCGTGGCTGGCGCGCGCGTTCGATCCCGAGGGCGTGCGCGCGCTGGGCGTCGCGGTCCGCGGGCCGGAGCGGCTGCTGCTCGCCGCCGTCGGGGCCGCCGTGATCGTGGCGCTGGCGGCCGTCGGGGCGCTGCTGGTCTCCGTCGTGCTCGTGGTCCCCGCCGCCACCGTGCGGCTCGTCGCGCGCGACCTGCGCACGCTCCAGCTCGGCACCGGCGCGCTGGCCGCGGTCGAGGGCGTGGGCGCGCTGTGGGCCGCGGACACGCTGAACGTGGCGCCCGGGCCGGCGATGGCCGTCATCGGCGGCGTCGTCTTCGCCGTCGTGGCCGTGCTCGTGCGGGGGCGCGGATGAGCGTGCGCGTGGAGGGGCTCGCGGGCGGCTACCGGGCGGGGGTGGACGCGCTCAGCGACGTCAGCTTCGAGGCCCGGCCGGGCGAGGTCGTCGCGGTCCTCGGCCCCAACGGCGGCGGCAAGAGCACGCTGTTCCGCGCGCTGCTGGGCGAGCTGCCCCACCGCCGCGGCGAGGTCGCGCTCGCGGGGCGGCCCGCCTACGTGCCGCAGACGCAGCGCGCGCGGCTGGACTTCCCCGTCTCCGCGCTCGACGTGGCGCTGATGGGCGCCTACGGGCGCACGCCCTGGTTCCGGCGGCTGGCCCGGGACGATCGCGCGGCGGCGCGGGCTGCCCTGATCCGGGTCGGCCTCGACGGCGAGATCCACGAGCGCTTCGGGGCGCTCTCCGGCGGCCAGCGCCAGCGCGTCCTGATCGCCCGCGCGCTCGTCCAGGACGCGCCGGTCCTGCTGCTCGACGAGCCGCTGTCGGGCGTCGACGTGCCCAGCGCCGCGCGCATCGAGGCGCTGTTCGAGGAGCTGCGCGGGGAGGGGAGGGTGCTGCTCGTCGCCACCCACGACGCCCGCCAGGCGCGCGCCTGGCAGCGCGTGCTGTGCCTCAACCGCACGCAGATCGCCTACGGCGCGCCCGCCGACGTCCTGACCTCCGACGTCCTCCAGGCCACCTACGGCGGGGAGCTCGTCGTGCTCGCCGACGGCACGACCGCGGTGGCCGTCGAGCACCACGAGCACTGATGCTCTCCGACCCGATCACGCGCCGCGCGCTGGCCGAGGTCCTGATCCTCGCGCTCGCGCTCGGGCCGCTCGGCGTCTGGGTCCTGCTGCACCGCCAGGCCTACGCGGCCGAGTCGCTCAGCCACGGGCTGCTGCCCGGGCTCGTGCTCGCCGCGCTGGCCGGGATCCCGCTCGTGCTCGGCGCCGCGGCCGGCGCGTTCGTGGCCGCCGGGGCGATCGCGCTGGCCGGCCGCGACGAGCGGCTCGGGGGCGACGTCGGCGTCGCGGTCGCGGTGTCGACGCTGTTCGGCCTCGGCGCGCTGCTCGCGCTCGCCCCGGATGCGCCGCCGCGGCTCGAGGAGCTGCTGTTCGGCGACCTGCTGGGAATCTCGGGCGCCGACCTCGCCGCCGCCGCAGGGCTCGCGCTCGCCGTCGCGCTCGCGCTGGCCGCCATCCACCGCCCGCTTGCGCTGACGGCGTTCGACCCCCCGGCCGCGCGCTCGCTCGGCGCGCCCACGGCGCGCTGGCAGGCGGCGCTGCTCGCGCTGCTCGGGGTCGGGACGGTCGCCGCCGCGCCGGGGCTCGGCAGCCTGCTGCTCGTCGCGCTCGTGATCGCGCCCGCCGCGGCGGCGCTGCAGCTCACCCGACGCCTGCCGGCCGCGCTCGCGCTCGCCGCCGGGCTGGCCGTCGCGGCGGGTGTGGGCGGGCTCGCGCTCTCCTACTACGCCGATCTCGCGGCGGGCGCGAGCGTCGCCTTGTGTGCCGCGGCTGCGCCAATTTTCGTCAGGCTTGCGACTTAGGGTTTAGGCGTGCCATAATCAGAGTCATGCCAGTGCGTGACTCGTCCATCTCCTCCGCGGTCCAGGACTACGCGAAGACGATCTACGCCCTCGAGTCGGCCGGCGCCGACGCGGTCACGACCACCGCCATCGCCGAGCGCCTCGGGGTCACCGCCGCCTCCGCGTCGGGGATGGTGCGCAAGCTGTGCGAGCTCGAGCTGGTCTCGCACGAGCCCTACAAGGGCGTGCGCCTGACCGGGCGTGGGGAGGAGGTGGCGCTGGAGGTCATCCGGCACCACCGGCTGCTGGAGCTCTACCTGGCCGAGGATCTCGGGGTCCCGTGGGACCGGGTGCACGCGGAGGCCGAGGTGCTCGAGCACGTGCTCTCCGACGAGCTCGAGGACCTGATCGCCGCCAAGCTCGGCAACCCGACGCACGACCCGCACGGCGATCCCATCCCGACCCGCGACCTCGTGATCGAGGTCACGCCGTCGCTCGCCCTGTCCTCGCTCGAGCCCGGCACGTCCGGCACCTTCGTGCGCATCTCGGACTCCGACCCGGCGATGCTGCGCTACCTGGCCGAGCGCGGGATCGCGCCCGGCGACCCCTTCGAGGTCATCGAGAAGCAGCCGTTCGGCGGGCCGCTGTTCGCCTCCTTCGGCGACGCGGTGCACGTCCTCGGCGGCCAGCTCGCCGACGCGATGCGCGTGCAGGTCGCGGCGTGACCCCGCCGCCCCCGGTGCTGATGGACTCGGCGGTGGCACCGCCGCCGGTGGCGCCGCCGCACATCAGCCCGCTGCGCGCGATCCGCAACCGCGGGCCCGTGCGCGGCCGCCTGGCCATGCTCGGCCCGGCCTTCGTCGCCGCGGTCGCCTACATCGACCCCGGCAACTTCGCCACCAACATCGCCGGCGGCGCCAAGTACGGCTTCCTGCTCGTCTGGGTGATCATCGCCGCGAACCTGATGGCGATGCTCGTGCAGTACCTGTCGGCCAAGGTCGGCGTGGCGACGGGCCGCAGCCTGCCGGAGCTCTGCCGCGACGCGTTCCCGCGCCCGGTGACCTGGGGCCTGTGGGTGCAGGCGGAGATCATCGCGATCGCGACCGACCTGGCCGAGTTCGTCGGCGCGGCGATCGCGCTCAACCTGCTGTTCGGCGTCCCGCCCTTCACCGCCGGCCTGATGACCGCCGTCGTCGCCTTCGGGATCCTCGCGCTGCAGTCGCGCGGGTACCGCCGCTTCGAGCTCGCGATCGCCGCGCTGCTCGGGATCGTGCTGCTCGGCTTCGCCTACGACCTGTCGCACGTCAGCGTCGACGGGGGCGAGTTCGCCGGCGGGCTGATCCCCGGCTTCCAGGGCACGGACTCGATCCTGCTCGCCGTCGGGATCCTCGGCGCGACGGTCATGCCGCACGTCGTCTACCTGCACTCCGCGCTCACGCAGGCCCGCATCAAGCCCGAGAACGACGACGAGAAGCGCGAGCTGATGCGCTTCCAGCGGGTCGACGTGATGATCGCCATGGGCCTCGCCGGGATCATCAACCTGACCATGCTCGTGGTCGCCGCCGAGCTCTTCCACGACGCGGGCAAGACGAGCATCGACTCGATCGAGGGCGCCCACGCCGGCCTCAACACGCTGCTGGGCGGCGGCGCCGCGCTCGCCTTCGCGGTCGCGCTGCTCGCCTCCGGCCTCTCGAGCTCCAGCGTCGGCACCTACGCCGGCCAGGTCGTCATGCAGGGCTTCATCAACTTCCGCATCCCGCTGTTCCTGCGCCGCGCGATCACGATGATCCCCGCGCTCGTCGTGCTCGGGCTGGGGCTCGACGCGACCGACACGCTGGTGGCCTCCCAGGTCGTGCTCTCCTTCGGCATCCCGTTCGCGCTCGTGCCGATGATCCTGCTCACGCGCCGGGCCGACCTCATGGGCTCGCTCGTCAACCGGCCCTTCACCACGGCGGTCGCGGGCCTGGTGGCCACGCTGATCATCTGCCTCAACGCCTTCCTGATCTACGAGACGTTCTTTTAGCGTTGACGCCGTCCGGTCGCTCCGCAAGCATCGGGCGATCGAATGAAGGACGGGGCGGAGGGAACGGAGGAGGAGGGTCCGGCAGGCGAGCGCCCGCGCGCTGGCGCGCGCCGTGCTGCCGCTCCGCGGCCGCGACCCTCGAAGCCGCGCGGCGTGCGCGGCCAGATCGCGCGGGTGATCGGGCTGGTCGCGACGCTGGCGCTGCTCGGCGTCGGCGTCGCCGTCGTGCTCACGCTGACGCGCGACAGCAGCGAGTCGTCGGCGCAGGAGACGTTCGCGCCCACCGCGACGGCCACCGCCACCGCCGCGGCCAAGAAGCAAGGCGAAGGGCCCGGCGGCGCCGCGGCTCACGAACGCCCAGAAGGAGTCGCGCAGCGCGGCCGTCGGCCAGATGCGCAGCCAGGGCTTCGAGCCGGTGGCGGTCTCGACCTACGACCCGACCGAGTCGCTGCGCGTGCTGATCGGCCGGCCGAAGGCGTCGTCCACGGGCGTGCGCGGCCGGCGCGCGTTCTTCTTCGCGCGCGAGCAGTACCTCGGGACCGACGCCGCGTCCCCGAGCCTGCGCCTGAAGGTCGCGAGCCAGAAGGGCAGCCAGATCACGCTCGCCTACCGGCGCTACGCCGTCGGCGACAAGCCCTGCTGCCCCAGCGACGGCACGGTCAAGGTGCGCTTCAAGCTCGACGGCGAGCGCCTGACGCCGATGGACCCGATCCCGCCCGTCGCCGCGCGCCTCCCGCCCGCCTAATCTGGAGAGCGCCATGTGCGGGCGCTACACACTCACCCAGGTCGGGCCGACGCTCGTCGAGGAGCGCTTCCAGCTCGGCGAGGTCGCGCTGGAGCCGGCCACGCTCGGCCGCTTCAACGTCTGCCCGACCGAGGACATCCTCGTCGTGACCCACAAGGGCCCGCGCGCGGTGCGCTGGGGGCTCGTGCCGTCGTGGTCGAAGGAGATCGGGAAGGGGCCGCTGCTGATCAACGCGCGCTCGGAGACGGTGGCGGAGAAGAAGGTCTTCTCGCGCCTGCTCGAGCGCCCCGAGCGGCGCTGCCTCGTGATCGCCGACGGCTGGTACGAGTGGCTGAAGCCGGAGAAGAAGGGCGAGCCGCGCGTGCCGTTCCACTACCGCGTCGACGACGGCGAGCTGTTCGCGTTCGCCGGGCTCTGCGACGTCGCGAAGATCGACGGCGAGTGGGTCCCGTCGGCGACCATCCTCACCACGACCGCCAACGCGGTCTGCGCCCCGGTCCACGACCGCATGCCGGCCATCCTCGGCGGCCCGGACGAGGAGGCCGCGTGGATGCAGGGCGGCGACCTCGAGCTGCTCGGGCCGCTGCCCGCAGAGCGCACCAGCGCCGCGCCCGCCAACCCGGCCGTCAACAAGGCCGGGGTCGAGGGTGCGGAGCTGCTCGTCGTGAACTCGGCCTAAGCTGCGCGGAATGCTCTCCCGCGCGCTCGCCCTCAGCCTCTTTGCCCTGCTCCTCGCCGCCGCGCCCGCGAGCGCGACGATCGTGCCCGGCAAGGGCATGGCCGGCGTCGAGCTCGGCGACTGCATCGAGCGCGCGATCGAGGTTCTCGGCTACCCCGACCGGACCTTCGGGTCGAGGGACTTCGCCGGCTTCAAGGAGAGCTACTACTACAACCAGCGCGCGCTCAAGCTCGAGTTCCGGCGCGGCCCCGGCAAGTGCCTCGAGCTGACCTCGGTCCGCACGCGCAGCGGCGAGGAGCGCACGAAGGAGGGCGTCGGCAAGGGCACCAGGCGCAAGGCGCTGCGGGCCAAGCTCAAGGGCGAGAAGTGCCGCACCTTCACGCGCCCCAAGCGGATCAGCATCTGCTGGCTCGGCTCGATGACGCCGTCGAAGCCGCTGACGGAGTTCCGCATCGACTCCAAGGGCCGCGTCAACAACGTGCGCGTCGCGATCGTGATCGACTAGCGCGGCACCGTCAGCTCGGCCCGGACACGCAGCGCCGGCTCGCGCGCGTCGCAGCCCTCGAGGTGGTCGTTGACGAGGCCCATCGCCTGCATGAAGGCGTAGGCCGTGGTCGGCCCGACGAAGCGCCAGCCGCGGCGCTTGAGCTCCTTGGAGAGCGCGCGCGACTCCGCCGTCTCGCTGGCCAGGCTCGCCCGCGGGGCGGAGGGTTCATAACGCCAGACGAACGCCGCGATCGAGCCCTCGGCCTCGACCATCTCGACGGCGCGCCCCGCGTTGTTGATCGTCGCCTCGATCTTGCCGCGGTGGCGGATGATCCCGGCGTCGCCGAGCAGGCGCTCGACGTCCTTCTCGCCGAAGCGCGCGACCTGCTCGAAGTCGAAGCCGGCGAAGGCGCTGCGGAACGTCTCGCGCTTGCGCAGGATCGTCAGCCACGACAGCCCGGCCTGGAAGCCCTCGAGGCAGAGCTTCTCGAACAGCCGCACGTCGTCGGTGACGGGGCGGCCCCATTCCTCGTCGTGGTAGGGCCGGTAGTCGGGCGCCGAGTCGCCCCAGGCGCAGCGCGCGACGCCGTCCTCGCCGCGGACGACCTCCATCAGGTGGCGGCCGCGGCCCGCGGGTCGCGCACGGCGTCGAGCGCCGCCAGCAACTGCGCGTTGAACTCGTCGGCGAGCGTGACGACCGAGGAGTGATCGCCGCGCACGAAGAACTCCGGCGCGCTCATCGCCGCCGCCAGCGCGCGCTGCTTGGACGGGGGGACGCCCGTGTCCTGCGTCGTGACGATCACGGCGCCGGGTGCGTCGAGGCCGGCGATCCAGGCGCTGGAGTCGTAGCGGCCGAGCTCGCGGCCCGCCTCGGCGATGTCGATCGAGTTGCCGCGGCTGAGCTCCGCCGCGGTCCACGTGGTCACGGGCGAGTCGGGGAACCCGCCGGCGCGCAGCCCGCGGGTCCAGAACGACTCGGGCGCGAGCCCCATCGCGAGCCGCAGCGCCGCCATCGTGCGCCAGAACGTCCGCATCCGCCGGCCGCTCCAGTCCATCGCCGTGGCGCCCAGCACGACCCCGGAGACCCACTCCGGGTGGTCGCGCGCCAGCAGCGATGCGATCGGGCCGCCCATCGAGTAGCCGACCGCGAGCACGGGCGGGATCCCGAGCTGGGCGACGAGCGCCGCGACGTCGTCCGCGCAGTCCTTCAGCGTGAACGGCTCGGGCGTGCGCAGCCCGCGCCCGTGGCCGCGGTGGTCGACCGCCAGCACGCGATAGCCGGCCTCGGCCAGCGGTCCGTAGGTCTGGTACCAGTTGAGGTCGGCCGAGAACATCCAGCCGTGGAGCAGCAGCAGCGGCGGGCCGTCGCCGCCGGAGTCGCGCAGGAACATCTCGCCGCGGCCGGGGACGTGGATGACGCAGCCGCGCGGCAGCGGGACGGGCGGCTCGGGGACCCAGCGAGGCATCGCGGCAGGCTACCGTGGAGCGCCGTGGCCACTACGCCCAACACCTTCGAGGGCGCGCGCCTGGACCGCGTGACCGCCCGGCGCCGCGACGCGGGCTGGGTCGCCGAGCGCCTCGCCGACCCCGCCAGCCGCGCCGTCGTGCTCGCCGACTCGGCCGTGCTGGTGGAGGACGAGCGCCTGGCGCTGATCGGGCTGCCCGCGGACGGCGCCGAGCCGCTGCTGCTCGGCGTGCAGGACGGCCGGGCGCTGTTCGCGGTCGACGCCGAGTCGCTCGACGGCGCTGCGCTCGCGCCCGCGGAGATGGTCTCGGTCCGCGACATCGCCCCGCGGCTCGCGCAGGACGACGGCGGGCTGATCGCCTACGCGGCGGCGCTGCTGAACTGGCACCGGCGCCACGGGTTCTGCAGCGTCTGCGGGCACGCGAGCGAGATCGCCGAGGCCGGCCTGCTGCGCCGCTGCCCGAACTGCGGCGCCGAGCACCACCCGCGCACCGACCCCGTCGTGATCATGCTCGTCGTCGACGAGCAGCGCGACCGCGTGCTGCTCGGCCGCCAGCCGAGCTGGCCGCCGGGCCGCTACTCCGCGCTGGCGGGCTTCGTCGAGCCGGGCGAGAGCCTCGAGGACGCCGTCGCCCGCGAGGTCCTGGAGGAGTCCGGGGTGGAGGTGGCGGGCGCCCACTACGACTCCTCGCAGCCGTGGCCGTTCCCGAGCTCGCTGATGCTCGGCTTCACCGTGCGCTACGTCGCCGGCGACGCCGTGGCGAGCGACGGCGAGCTCGAGGACGCGCGCTGGTTCACGCGGCAGGAGCTCGAGGAGGCCGCCGCCGGCCAGGGCGAGACGCTGCTGCCGCCGCCGGTCGCGATCGCCCGCACGCTGATCGACGGGTGGCTCAGCCGCCCGCGATGATCGACGCGGCTGCGCTCCGGTCCTGGTGCCTGGCCCGGCCCGGCGTGACCGAGGAGATGCCGTTCGGGCCGCTGACGACCGTCTTCAAGGTCGAGGGCAAGGTGTTCGCGCTGAGCCGGCTCGACGCCGAGCCGCTGGAGATCTCGCTCAAGTGCGAGCCCGACCTGGCGGAGGCGCTGCGGCGCGACCACGCGGCCGTGCGCCCCGGCTACCACCTCAACAAGCGCCACTGGAACACCGTCACGTGCGACGGGTCGATCCCCGACCCGATGATCATCGACATGCTCGAGGACTCCTACGACCTCGTCGTCAGCGCGCTGCCCGCAAGCACGCGCGAGCGGCTCGGGTGGGCGCCGGGCTAGCGGCGCGAGAACGGGCTGGCGGGCCGTTCCTGCGGCTCGCCGTCGATCTCGATGTCGACGAACTCGTCGTAGAAGGCGATGCGGTCGCGGATCGGCCCGACCTCCCAGGCCGGATCGGGATAGGTCCAGGCGATGTCCTCGTGCTCGCCGGCCGAGAACGTCTCGGCGTGGCCCTTGTACGCGCAGGTCGTCCGCGTGTCGCTCGGCCTGGAGCAGGTCCATGTTCACGTCCTCGCGCGGGAGGTACCAGCGCGTCGGCAGCCCGGTCTCGAACAGCACCAGCGGGCGGTCGGACTCGGCCAGCGTCTCGCCGTCGAGCGTGACCTTCACGTGCCGCGAGCTGCGGTTCACGTCGATGCGGTGGAACGGGTCGCGCGGATGGCCGATCACGGGCTCGTCCTCCTCGAGCCACTCGTCGAGGGCGTCGAAGTGGAAGGCCACGAGGCCCTGGAGGCGCTCCATGCCGGCGAGCGGCTCGGGGTAGGTCCACGCCGCCTTCTCGACGTCGCCGAGCGCGTAGTAGCGCGTGTCGCCCTTCCACGGGCAGTGCGTGGTGTGCTGCGTCTCGCGCAGCAGGTCCATGCGCACGTCCTGCTCGGGGAAGTACCAGACCGGCAGGATCCGGGACTCGTGGAGCATGTGCACGCGCGTGGAGTCGACGACCGTCTCGCCGTCCTTGATCCCGCGCACGCGGCGCGGGATCACGTCAAGGAGGATCGCGCCCTTGTCGGGCGTCTCGAAGTTGAAGCTGCCCGCCGGAGCGTGGCCGAACGGACCGGTACCCATGGTCAGCGACATGCCTTCGAGAGTAGCTACGGGACGAGCACGACCTTGCCGCGGACCGTCCTCGACTCGGCCAGCGTCATCGCCGCGCCGGCGTCGCGCAGCGGGAAGTGCGCGGCGATCTGCGGGGTGATGGCGCCGTCCCGCAGCAGCGACAGCACGCTGGTGAGGTCGGAGGCCAGGCGCCGGCGGAAGCGCTTGGGCGTCACCAGCTTGCCGCCCCAGAAGTTGTAGAAGAGGGCACGGCGGCCGTTGGGGAGCAGGCTCCACAGCCCGAGCCGGGCGTAGAGGGCGGTGAAGGAGAGCACCAGGTTGTTGGTCTCGTCGCGCTGGCTCGCGGTGCCGTAGGCGACCAGGGTCCCGCCGCGCGCCAGCAGGTCGAAGGAGCGCCTGAAGCTCGGGCCGCCGAGATGGTCGAAGGCGGCGGCGACGCCGTCGGGCGCGAGCTCGCGGACGCGGTCGGCCAGCCGCGGGTCGGCGTAGTCGATCGGCTCGGCGCCCAGCTCGCGCAGCGCGTCGTGGTGGCGGGGCGATGCGGTGCCGATGACGCGCACGCCGGCGTGGCGGGCGAGCTGGACGAGCGTGGTGCCGACGCCGCCGTTGGCGCCGTGGACGAGGATCGTCTGACCCGCCCGCACGCGGGCCTTGCGGTGCAGCATCTGCCAGGCGGTCACGCCGTTGACCACGACGGTCTCCGCCTCCGCCGCGTCGACGCCGTCGGGGACCGGGACGAGCGTGCCGGCGTCGAGCAGGGCGTGCGTGGTCCAGCCGCCGGTCTTCGTGACCGCCGCGACGCGCCGGCCGACCAGCGCCGGGTCCACGCCGTCGCCGACCGCGGCGACGACGCCGACGAGGTCGTAGCCGAGCACGAACGGGAACTTCGGCTGGCCGGGGTAGCGGTTGCGGCGCATGCCCTGCTCGGCGAACGAGACGCCTGCGGCCTGCATCTCGACCAGCGCCTGGCCCTCGCCCGGGGTGGGGACCGGGCGCTCCTGGATGATCAGGCCGTCGGGCTCGACGACGCCGGGGAGGACGACTTCGGTGAGGGTGGTGTCGGGGCTCATGTTCATTCCTCAATGCGTAATAGGGTTCTAACAACATAACACCCCTGTTACGATGTGCGGCATGTCAACCGTCGCAGCTCCCACGCGCCGTGCTCGCCAACGGGCGCAGACGCTCTCCGAGATCCGCGAGCACGGGTACGCCCAGATCGCCGCGGGCGGGCCCACCGCGCTGTCGTTGAACGGGATCGCGAAGGCGATGGGGATGTCAGGACCCGCGATGTACCGCTACTTCGGGTCCCGCGACGAGCTGCTCGCGACGCTCGTCACCGAGAGCTACGAGGCGCTGGCCGACGCCCTCATCGACGCCGCCGAGCAGGCGCGCCGGCGCACGCCGGAGGGCCGGGTGCGAGCCGCGGCCGCTGCCTACCGCGGCTGGGCGCTCGAGCACCCGCACCGCTACCGGCTCGTGTTCGGCTCCACCTACGGATCCGGCGCGCTCGATCCCGAGCGCGTCATTCCCGCGGCTCACCGCGGCATGACCGTGCTGCTGGCCGCGCTCGCCGAGCTCGGCCCGGCCGACGCCGCGCCGCGCGTCGGCGATCCCAAGCTCGCGCGCCAGCTCACCGACTGGGCCGAGCGGCACGGCGAGCCGGCGCTCGCAGCCGGGCGTGCTCCTGCTCGGCGTCGCCGCCTGGACGCGCATGCACGGCATCGTCAGCCTCGAGATCGAGGGCGTGTTCGAGCAGCTCGGCGTCGACCCGGCGCGCCTGTACGACGCCGAGGTCGACCACCTGATCGCCCAGCGGGCCGTCTGATCCCTACTGGTCAGAATCACGGTTCTGGAGAATGATTCGGGAGGAGTCGCCCGTTCCGCCGCGGAATGCGGTGCTCGTGGCCGCGAACCCCATCTCCCTCGCCCCGGACGACGAGTTCGCCGACCTCATCGACGACTTCCTCGCGTCGCAGCTGTCGCCGCTGACGCGCTCGAGCTACGCCGGCGACCTGACGATCTTCCTGACCTGGCTGGCCGGCCGCGACAAGCACCCGCGCGACGTCAGCCGCCCGGACATCGACCGCTACCGCAACTGGCTCGCCGAGCTGATCGGGCCCGACGGCAAGCCCGCCTCGAACGGCCGCGCGCGTTATGCACCCGCCACGATCGCGCGCAAGCTCTCCGCGGTGCGCGCCTTCTACAACTACCTCTCCGAGCGCCGCGTCATCCCCGGCTCGCCCGCGGCCGGCGTCAAGGGCCCGAAGCTGCGGCGCGAGCCGCGCGGCCGCGCCATCACCGACGACCAGGTCCGCAAGCTGCTCGCGGTCGCCACCGAACGCGGGCCCGAGACCGAGGCGATGGTCTGCCTGCTGCTGCTCAACGGGCTGCGCGTGTCGGAGCTGTGCTCGGCCGACGTCGAGCACCTGCACCGCGAGCCCGGCGGCGGCCACTCGCTGGTCGTGCGCGGCAAGGGCGGCAAGGACGTCGACGTCGCTCTGAACGACCGCACCGAGCGCGCGATCCTCAAGACCGTCGGCGCGCGGTCGCAGGGACCGATCTTCCGCCGCCAGGACGGCCGCCGCCTGCGGGCCGGCAACGCCGCGGCGCGCGTCCCCTACAACCGCCAGGCGGTCTACCGGCTGCTCGGCGAGCTCGCGGAGCAGGCCGGCCTCGTCGGCGAGGACGACGACCAGGTCGACGGCGTCAACCCCCACCGCCTGCGCCACACCTTCGTCACCCTCCTGCTCGACCGCGGCGTCCCGCTCGCCGCCGTCCAGGACGCCGCCCGCCACGCCTCCAGCGACACCACCCGCATGTACGACCGCTCCCGCGCCGCCTGGCGCGAGCACCCGACCCACAAGCTCGACTTCTGAGAGGATCTACGCTGGGGGGATGCGCGGGGCGGTTCATGCCCCTACGCATCCCGGGGAGGATCGCCGTACCTGGCGGAGTGGCCCTCCGTGGCCACCCGAGACAACACCGGCTCCCGCGAGTCGTTGCTCTCGGCCGCAGTGAAATTGCGCACAGAGCGCGCGAGCTCGCGGTCGACCGAGGTCGGCGGCAGCGTCAGCGCGATCAGGAACGCGGGGATCGGGATCAACGCGATCACCCACAGCGTGGTCGTGAGGCTCGTGGCGTCGGCGAGCGCGCCGAGCGCCGCCGCGGCGAGCCCGCCGACGCCGATCGCGGCGCCCAGCGTGATGCCGGAGGCGAGCCCGAGCCGGTTCGGCAGGTATTCCTGGCTCATCACGACGGTGATGCTGAAGTTCGCGATCACGACGAAGCCGATCGCGACGAGCAGGGCCGTCGCGGGCCAGCGGCCGACGAGCAGGAACGCGACGAGCAGCGGCGCGAGCGCCCCCATCGACAGCACGACGATCGGGCGCCGCCCCAGCCGGTCCACCAGCCTGCCGCCGACGTAGGTCCCCACCGCGCCCGCGACCAGCATCACGCTCAGCGCGGCGTTGCCGGCCGCCTCGCTCGTCCCCAGCTCGACGGCGAAGTAGACCGGGATGAACGCCTGGAGGCCGAAGAAGATCGCGGAGCGCAGGCCGACCACGGACGAGAGCCGGGCGAACGGGCCCCATTCGTCGTGCCCCAGCGACGGCTTGCGCCCGTTCTCGAGCGCCACCGGGGCGGGCGCGTGGGCCCGCAGCCGGCCGAGCTCGCGGATCAGCAGCCCGGCAGCGAGCCACAGCGGGATCAGCGCCAGCACCGTGCCCTGGAGCCCGAACGCGAGCACGGCGGGCGTCATCAGCAGCGGCCCGAGCGCGAAGCCCGCGTTGCCGCCGAGCGAGAAGAAGCTCATGCCCCGCCCCCGCTCGCCGCGGCTGGCGTAGTTGGCCCAGCGCGCGGCCTCCGGATGAAAGGCCGCGACGCCGAGGCCGCTCACGAGCACCGCCGCGAACGTCGCCGCGTAGCTGTCCACCAGCCCGACCACCGCGAGCCCGGCGCCCCCGATCGCGAGCCCGAGCGGCATCAGCCACGGCAGCGAGAACCGGTCGGAGGCGACGCCGAACAGCGGCTGGACGATCGACGAGCCGAGGCTCGCGGCCAGCAGCAGCGCCCCCGCGGCGCCGTAGGAGTAGCCGTGCTCGGCGATCAGGAACGGCAGCAGCGCCGGGATCGCGCCCTGGAGGAAGTCGGCCCACAGGTGACCCGTGGCCAGGACCCCGACGCCGCGCCGGTCGAAGGACCCCTCGCTCACCTGGCCCGCGCCCCGCCGACGCGGCGGACGATCGCCTCGGCCGCCTGCGGCCGCAGCTCGGAGAAGGTCAGCCGCCGGCCGTCGTCCGTCTCCACGCGCAGGATCGCGACGCGCCGGCGCGGCCGCCGCAGTTGGTGGTCGATGCTCGTGATGCGCGTGAAGCGCACGGAGTCCACGCGCTTCATGACGGCGTCGTCGAGCAGCCACAGCAGGCGCCGGTCGGTGACCACGAGCAGGGCGCGCGCGCTCGCCCACGTGGCGGTCGGCGTCACGTAGACGACGTCCTCTCCGTCCTCGAGCGCCTGCAGCAACTCGCGCCCCAGCGCCCGCCGGATGGCCGGCGCCAGCCACGCCCCGCGGCCGCGCACGGCGGTCGCGCCCGGCCGCTCCGGCGTCGCGCTCCGCGGCGGCGCGCTGAACCCGCCCGCGCGCAGGAGGTCGTAGGCGGCGTTGACCTCGGCCATCCTCTGGGCCGACTCCTCGTCCCCGTTGCGATCCGGGTGCCAGCGCTTGGCCTGCTCCCGATAGGCGGCGGTGAGCTGGTCGGGCGGCGTGCCGGGGTCGACGCCGAGGATCGCGTACGGGTCGTCCATCGTGCTCACCAGGGCACCGGGTTGCCGTCGCGGAAGAAGCCGCCGGTCGGCCCATCGGGCCCGAGCCGCGCCGCCCACAGCACGCTCGCCGCCCCCTCCTCCACCGAGCGCGACGCGCCCGCGCCGCCCATGTCCGTGCGCACCCAGCCCGGGCACACAGCGTTGACGAGGATGCCGGGCAGGTCGGCCGCGAGCACGCGCGTGATCGCGTTCAGCGCCGCCTTGGAGACGTTGTAGGCGGGCATCGAGCCGTCCATCGTCGTCAGCGAGCCGGCGCCCGAGGACACGTTGACGATCCGCGCCCCCGGCTGCATGTACGGGATCGCGGCGACCGCGACGCGCCACGCCCCGGCCGCGTTGGCCTGCCACGTCGCCTCCACCACGTCGAAGTCGATCTGCGAGGCGCGGCCGCCCGGGTAGACGCCCGCGTTGTTGACGAGCACGTCCAGGCGCCCGCCTGCGGCCTCGATGGCCGGCCCCACCACCGCCGCCGCCGCCGGATCCGCCACGTCCAGTTCCAGGAGCGTTATGTCAACGCCCTCCCCCCTCAGCCCGGCCGCGGCCGCCTCACCGCGCAGCCGGTCGCGCGAGCCGAGCAGGATCCGCATGCCGTCGCGCCCCAGCTGCCGCGCGACCTCGAGGCCGATGCCGCGGTTGCCGCCGGTGACGAGTGCGAGGGCCATCCGCGGACATTGAAGCGCAGGCCCTCAGGTGAGGAAGACGGCCATCCAGACGAGCGGAGCGTTCCAGCGGATGCAGACATCGTTCGTCGTCTCCGACGTGCACTCGTCGAGGTAGCGCTGCTGCGGCGGGAGGCCGGCCAGCCGCGCGTCCGACGGGAAGCCCGGGTACTCCTTCGAGTGCGGCCCGCCGGCCAGCGCCCCGGGCGGCGGCGGCGGGAAGCTGGGATCGAGGTCGTGCGCGAAGTGGCGGGTGCGCTGATGGCGCGTGAAGTCGGTGCCGTACCCCGTCACGTAGCTCTGCCCGAGGGCGTTGCAGCCGAGCAGGTAGTCGAGCCCGCGCGTCGCGGCGTCGAGGTGCTCGCCGCGGCCGCTCAGCTCGTGGGCGACCGCGAGCACCACGAGGTTGTTCAGCACGAGCCCGTTGGACCCCCAGTCCCAGCCGTCCGCCGGCGCGTAGGGCTGCCCCCACGGCTGACCGGCCTGCAGGGCGATCAGGCGATCGGCGGCCGCGACCACGCGGTCATCCCCGTGGCCGTGCAGCGCGAGGTCGATCGCCGCCGGGGCGGCCAGCCGGTTCCAGTCGAAGCCGTCGACGTCGAGCTCCAACGCGCGGCGGGTGTAGGCCGCATCGCCGGTGGCGAGCCACAGCTCGGTCTCGGCCCACGCGCGGTCGTCCTCGAGGTCGTCGTCGTCGTACGGGCCGCCGCCGAACGCGCCCTGATCGTCGGGGGCCAGGAGCAGCGGCTCGGCGGCCGCGGCCCGCTCCGCGGTGACGGCGGCCGCGAGCAGCCGCGCCGCGTACGCGGGCTCGCCGCGGAACACGCGCGCGCCGTGCGCGGCGGCCGCCGCGAGCTGGAGCGTGGCCGCGGTCGAAGGGCGGTGCAGGACGCGCTCGGTCGGGTCCTCGTGCGGCCGGCAGGGCAGCGGCTGCCACTCGCTGCCGTGCACGCGGTGGAACGCCATGCCGGCGTGCGGGCTGCCGGGCGGCACCTGCATCCGCAGCAGCCAGTCGAGCTGCCAGCGGCACTCCTCGAGCAGCAGCGCCTCGGTCTGCGCCCACCACGCAGCGCGCCTCCCGCGCCGGCGGATCAGCTCGACGGTGGCGAGCAGCTGCCACAGCGGGATCGCGCCGCTGGTCACGTACTTGCCGTGGTCGCCCGCGTCGTACCAGCCCCCGGAGACGTCGAAGCGGCCCGGGCAGGACCAGCCGGGGTACAGCCGCTGGGCGTCCGGGCCGGTCCAGGCCGCGACGCTGCGGTCACCGGGGTGCCCCGCCGGGCGTCCGTAGCCCGGCGCCCGGGCCTCGTCGATCGCGATCCCTGAGCGCTGGAGGTAGAAGAAGGTCAGTGCGTCCCGCGCGAGCCCGCGGTAGAGGTCGGCCGCGAGCGCGAACGGGTGGCTGCGCGCACCGCCGACCTCGATCGCGAAGCCCTCCCCCTCCGCCCCCAGGTCCGAGAAGTCCAGCGTGTGCACGGCCAGCCCGGACGTCGGCTCGGGCCGCACCGGCCACGGCGCCGTGCGGCCCTGGAAGACCGGGCCGCCCGCCCCGTCGACCACCCGGAACGCAGCCGGCTCGGGCCGCTCGGACACCCAGACGGCGTGCTTCGGCCCGCTCGGGAGATAGCCCAGCTGGTTGATGCGCAGCTCGGGCCGGCTCATCGGCGCCGAGCTTACAGTTGGTAAGCTGTAGGGGTCGAAGGGAAGTATCCCGACGGCGGGCATCGTCAGAACGGTCACGCTTCGATGGCGCGATCCGGTGCCCGCGGCCCCTCCCCGGGGCGGAGAAACCTTCGCGGCCAACCACCGCGGAGGTTCCCATGTCCTGGATTGCCCTGATCGCAGCGCTCGTCGTCCTGCTCGCGATCGACCTGCTCGTCGTGCGCGGCCGCGGCGGCGAGATGAGCCTGCGAGCGGCGGCGATCGCCAGCGCGACCTGGGTCGCCGTCGCGCTCGCGTTCGGCGCCGTCCTGCTGTTCGCGGGCGAACGCGCGGACGCCGAGGCGTTCCTGGCCGGCTATCTGGTCGAGAAGTCGCTCTCGCTCGACAACGTCTTCGTCTTCCTGCTCGTGTTCACGGCCTTCGGGCTGCCGGACGCCGACCGCCACCGCCTGCTCTCCTACGGCATCGTCGCCGCGCTCGCGCTGCGCCTCGTCTTCATCGTCGTGGGCGCCGCCGCGCTCGCCGCGTTCGGGTGGCTGGCCTTCGTCTTCGCCGCCTTCCTGATCTGGACGGGCTGGCAGATGCTGCGCCACCGCCACGACCACGGCGCCGAGGAGGCGATGGTCGAGCGGGTGCAGACGCGGCTGAGCCGGTGGTCGCTCTCGACCGGCGCCGCCGCCCTGGCGGCGATCGCGATCGTCGACGTGATCTTCGCCGTCGACTCGGTGCCCGCGATCCTCGCCATCACCGACGACACGTTCATCGTCTTCGCCGCCAACGCGTTCGCGCTGCTCGGCCTGCGGCCGCTGTTCTTCCTCGTTGCGGACCTGGTCGAGCGCCTCTACTACCTCAAGACGTCGCTCGCCGTGCTGCTCGTCTTCATCGGCGCGAAGATGGCGGCAGCCGAATTCGTGGGCAAGATCGGGCCGGAGTACTCGCTGCCCGCGATCGCCTTGATCCTCGGCACCGGCGTGGTCGCCTCGCTCATCCGCAACCGTCGCGGGATACTGCGCGAATGCGATTTCCCGGAGTCATCCCCGCCGTCACAACCCCCTTCGACGCCAGCGGAGCCGTCGACCTCGACGCGCTCGCAGGAAACGCCCGCTCGCTCATCGACGCCGGCCTGACCGGCCTCGTCGGCAACGGGACCATGGGCGAGGCCGGGAGCCTCAGCCCCGACGAGCGCCGCTCGGTGATCGAGGCGCTCGTCGACGCCGCCGGCGGTCGCGTGACCGTGACCGCGGGCGTCTCGGCCCAGACCGCCGAGGTCGCCGCGGCCTACGCCCGCGACGCCGCCGCCGCGGGCGCCGGCGCGCTGATGGCGCTGCCGCCGCTGATGTACGGCGGCGACGAGCGCGAGGTGCTCGCGTTCTACGCCGCGGTCGCGGCCGCCACCGACCTGCCGATCATGGCCTACAACAACCCCGTCGCCAGCGGCGGGACGGACATGCTGCCGTCGTTCATCCTGCGGCTCGCGCGCGAGGTCGACAGCGTGGTCGCGATCAAGGAGTGCTCCGGCGATGCGCGCCGGCTCGCCGAGCTGCTGGCCGGGGGCAGCGACGATTTCGAGGTGCTCGTGGGCGGCGACGACTGGGCGCTGGAGGGCTTCGCGGCCGGCGCGACCGGCTGGATCTCCGGCGTCTCGAGCGTCGCTCCGGAGGAGTGCGTCGCGCTGCTGCGCCACATCCAGGACGGCGAGCTCGACGCCGCGCGCACCATCTACACGCGGCTGCTGCCGCTCGCCCGGCTCGACATGACGCCGAAGCTCGTGCAGTTCTTCAAGGCGGCGCAGGACGCCGTCGGCCGCACCGGCGGCCCGTGCCGGCCGCCGCGGCTCGAGCTGACCGCCGAGGACCGCGCGGTGCTCGACGCGGCGCTCGGCGCGCTCCGCGGCCAGCCGGTGCCCGCTTGAGGGCGGCGCGCGCCTTCGCCGCCGTCGACTCCCACACGGAGGGCATGCCGACCCGGGTCATCACCGGCGGGGTCGGCGCGCTCCCCGGCGCCACGATGCTCGACCGCAAGCTGCATTTCGAGGCCGAGCTCGACGACCTGCGGCGGCTGCTGATGCGCGAGCCGCGCGGGCACGCCGCGATGTCCGGGGCGATCCTCCAACCCCCGACGCGGCCCGACGCCGACTGGGGCGTGCTCTTCATCGAGGTCTCGGGCTGCCTGCCGATGTGCGGGCACGGGACGATCGGGGTCGCCACGGTGCTGGTGGAGACCGGCATGGTGGCGGTGACCGAGCCCGAGACGGTGATCCGGCTCGACACGCCCGCCGGCCTGATCGAGGTGCGCGTGGCGGTGCGGGACGGTGAGGCGCAGTCGGTGACGCTGCGCAACGTCCCCGCCTTCCTGGAGCGCCGTGACGCGATCGTCGAGCTCGCCGACGGGCCGCTCGTCTACGACCTCGCCTTCGGCGGCAACTTCTACGCGATCGTCGACGCCGCCGCGGCCCGCGTCGAGGTCGCCCCGGAGTTCGCGCCGGAGCTGATCGAGGCCGGCGCGCGCGTGATGGACGCGATCGAGTCCGCGGACCGGCCGGTGCACCCCGAGGACGAGCGGATCGCGGGCGTGCGCCACGTCATCTTCACCGCCCCTGGGCGCGACGGCGCCGACGCCCGCGCCGCGGTCTCGATCCACCCCGGCTGGCTCGACCGCTCCCCGTGCGGGACCGGGACGAGCGCCCGCATGGCGCAGCTGCACGCCCGCGGCGAGCTCGCCCTCGACACGCCGTTCGTGCACGAGTCGGTGATCGGGACGCGCTTCACGGGGCGGCTGGTGGCGGAGACCGAGGTCGGCGGCCGCCCCGCCGTCGTGCCGGAGATCACCGGCCGCGCGTGGATCACCGGGATGGGCCAGTACCTGCTCGACCCGGCCGATCCGTTCCCGGCCGGCTTCTCGCTCTAGATGAGGGTCGCCGTCGTCGGCGCGGGGATCGTCGGCGCCGCGACGGCCCGCGCGCTCGCGGCGCGCGGCGTCGAGGTGGACCTGGTCGACGCGGGCGAGGTCTCCGGCGGCACGACCGGGCTCGGGGAGGGCAACGTGCTGTGCTCGGACAGGGACGCCGGGCCGGAGCTCGAGCTCGCCCTGCTCGGGATGGCCGCGTACGAGGACATCGAGCGGCGCTACGGCGAGCGCGCCCGCATCCGCCGCAAGGGCGCCCTGGTCGTCCATCGTGACGCCGCGGCGCTCGCGGCCGAGCCGGCGCGGCTCGAGCGGCTGGCCGCCGCGGGCGTGCGCTGCGAGCTGCTCGAGCCCGAGCAGGCGCGCGCGCTCGAGCCCGGGCTCGGCCCGGACCTGCTCGGCGCCTCCCACTTCCCCGACGACCTCCAGTGCGACCCGCGCGCGATCGCCCGCGCGATGGCCGAGGAGCCGGGCGTGCGGGTGCGGACCGGGACGCGGGTCGAGCGGATCGTGCCCGGCAAGGGCGTGGAGACCGCCGAGGGGACGCTGCGCGCCGACGCGGTCGTGCTCGCCGCCGGGCCGTGGAGCGCCGCGCTCGCCCGCGGCGCCGGCCTGCACCTCCCGCTCGAGCCGCGCAAGGGCCAGCTCGCGCGGCTCCGCGGCGCGATGCGCGTGCGCCACAAGGTCTTCGACAGCGCCTACCTCGCCAACGTCGCGGCGCCCGAGGCGGGACTGCAGATCTCGACCGTGATCGAGACGACGTGGGACGGCGACGTGCTGGTCGGCTCGAGCCGCGAGCGGCGCGGGTTCGACACCGCGGCCGATCCTGCCCTCACCGCAGCGATGCGCGAGCGCGCGGCCGGGCTGATGCCCGGCGTGGCGGAGCTGGAGCTGGTGGACGCGTGGGCCGGCCTGCGGCCGTGGCTACCCGACGGGCTGCCCGCGCTCGGGCCGTCGCGGGCCATCGCGGGCCTGTGGGTCGCGACCGGCCACGAGGGCGCGGGCGTCGCCCTCGGCCCGATCAGCGGCGAGCTGCTCGCGGCGGCTCTGACCGGTGACCGGCCGGCACTCGATCTGACGCCGTTCGACCCGGATCGCTTCCGTTGAGCTCCCGCTGGGCGGGCAGCCACAGCGCGTCGTCGCCCAGCGCCCGGCGGATGACGCTGCCGTCGGCGACGCGGTCGATCAGCGCGGCCTCGGCGGCTTCCGGGTCGGGCGCCTCGTTGTTGCCGGCCATGATCGCCGCGACCTCGTAGGTCACGAGCGGGTAGGGCAGCGCCTCCAGCGCCTCGAGCGGATCCTCGGGCGGCGGCGTGCGCTCGAGCGTCGGGTCGAGGTTGGCGAGCAGGACGTCGTAGGCCTCGACCGGCTGGAAACCGCCCGCTTCGAGCGAGCCGGCCCCGGAGGCGAAGATCAGCGACGGCGCCGTGAAGCGCACCGGGCCGTCGGACTGGGCCGCCTTGCCCTGCGCGTGCGTCGGCCCGCCCTCGGCGGTCCGCGCCTCGGCGCGATCGGCCTGGTAGGCGGCCTCGACCGCGGGGTCGTCGATCGCATCCACGATCGCGGCGGCGTCGAGGCCCTCGACGGTGCTGAGCACCTCGATCAGCGCGTCCGGCTCGTCGAACACGAGCGGGGTCGTGAACCAGCCGAACTGCAGGGCGCGGAAGACGTCGAACTCGTGCTCGGGCGCCTGCAGGCGCGTGGCGACGATCGCGCGGCAGGCCAGGCCGGTCGCGGTGACGCGCTCGCGCGGCTGGGTGGAGAACGGCATCCCGCGGCGGCGGAAGGTCACATAGCCGCGCGCCGACTTGGCCGGCGTGTAGCCGCGACGGACGTACTGGTCGGCCTCCTCGGTCAGCCCGATCACGACGAGCCGCCAGTCGAGCTGGTCTCGGTAGCGCCAGCGCAGGACGGCGTGGGCGGGTGAGGCGGAGTACGCCCAGGGGCATCCAGGGTCTGAGAAGTGCGTCACGGCGATCATGCGGTTCACGTTACCCACTTGCGCGCGCAACTACCGTCCGATCGTCATCCTCCCCCGCCGATGACGGAGCTGCCGACCTCCCTCTACGAAGCCGACGGGGACCTCTTCCACCCCACCGGCCTGACCCGCGGCCCCTGGGATCCCGGCTTCCAGCACGCCGGGCCGCCCGCCGCGCTGCTCGCCCGCGCCGTCGAGCGGGCGGCCGGGATCGACCCCGGCCAGGTCGGCCGCCTCGGCTACGACATCCTGCGGCCGATCCCGCTCGCGCCCCACCGCATCGAGACGCGCACGCTGCGGCCCGGGCGCAACGTCGAGCAGATCGAGGCGGTGCTGCTCGACGCGGCGAGCGGCGACGCCCTGATGCGCCTGAGCGCCTGGCGGCTGCGGCGCGAGGAGCTCGACCTGCCGCCCGGGATCGGCGAGATCGACCCTCCCCCACGCCCCCACGCCGAGGGCGGGATCTCGCTGCCGGCCTTCTGGACCGAGCCGGTCGCCTACCACGCGGCGCTCGACTGGAGCTTCGTGGCCGGCGACTTCGACGAGCCGGGCCCGGCGACGGCGTGGACGCGCCTGCGCGTGCCGCTCGTGGCCGGCGAGCAGCCCTCGCCGCTCGAGCGGATGCTGGTGATGGCCGACGCGGCCAGCGGCATCAGCCACGTGGTCGACTGGAAGACCTGGGTGTTCATCAACGTCGAGCTCGGGATCCACCTCGAACGGCAGCCGCAGGGCGAGTGGATGGCGATGGACGCGGTCACCCGCCTGGGTCCCGACGGGGCCGGTCTGTGCACGAGCGTGCTCTCCGATGAGCGCGGGCGCGTCGGGGTGTCAACTCAGACCCTCAGAGTGACCAAATCGAGGTAGCATTCGCCACGAGGTGACGCTGACCGGATGGATCTTCATGGTCGGGCTGCGCGTCTTTGACATCGGCGCGCTGGTCGTCTGGCTGGTCTGGTTCTTCCGCCAGCGCGACGACGAGGACGACGAGGGCGGCGGCGGTGGCCCCGGCGGTCCCGGCCGCGGCGGCGATCCCGAGGGCGGCCCGCCCCTCCCCGACGCCGACCCGTGGCCCGAGCGGCGCCGCGATCACCTCGGCGACCGGCCCTCCGCGACCCGGCCGGCGCGGCCGCACGTCACCCCCAGACCCGCTCCGCAAAGGGTGCGCATCTCGGGTAGGCAATAACCCGACCAGGTTTGTAGGGTTTGCAGCATGGCCCGCCTCACCCCAGATCCAACCTTCTACGCCTCCCCGTCGGACGCCGCCGCGGCGCCCGACGAGACGCACGCCTACGTCGTCACGCTCAACACGGGCACGAACGGCGACAGCGCGCCCGACGCACTGACCGTCATCGACCTCGAGAACGGCTCGAGCACCTACGGCCAGACCGTCGGCCGCCTCGACATGCCCAACGTCGGCGACGAGCTGCACCACTTCGGGTGGAACGCCTGCTCGTCCGCGCTGTGCCCGTGGGCCGCGCACCCGCACGTCGAGCGCCGCTACCTGCTGGTGCCGGGCCTGCGCTCGTCGCGCATCCACATCATCGACGTCAAGGACGACCCGAAGGCCCCGAAGCTCACGAAGGTCATCGAGGCCGAGGAGATCGCGAGCAAGACCGGCTACTCGCGCCCGCACACGATCCACTGCGGCCCCGACGGGATCTACGTCTCCGCGCTCGGCGCCCCCGACGGCAACGGCCCCGGCGGGATCTTCCTGCTCGACCACGAGAACTTCTCGGTCAAGGGCGCCTGGGAGCAGGACCGCGGCCCGCAGGAGCTGTCCTACGACTTCTGGTGGCACCTCAACCAGGGCACGGTCATCACCTCCGAGTGGGGCACGCCGAACATGGTCGAGCCCGGCCTCCAGCCCGAGCTGCTGCTGAGCAACCAGTACGGCCACAAGCTCCACATCTGGGACCTCGAGAAGCGCAAGCACATCCAGGAGATCGACCTCGGCCCCGAGAACCAGATGGTGCTCGAGCTGCGCCCGGCGCACGACCCGCGCAAGGCCTACGGGTTCGTCGGCGTCGTCACCTCGACCGCGGACCTGTCGGCCTCGGTGTGGCTGTGGGAGCGCAACGGCGACGGCACGTTCAAGGCCGAGAAGGTCATCACCATCCCGGCCGAGCCGGCCGAGACCGAGCAGCTCCCGCCCGCCCTGCAGCCGTTCGGCGCGGTGCCGCCGCTGATCACCGACATCGCGCTGTCGGTCGACGACAGGTCGCTCGTCGTCTCCTGCTGGGGCACGGGCGAGCTCAAGCGCTACGACGTGTCCGACCCGCACAACCCGCGCGAGACGGGCTCGGTGCGCCTCGGCGGCATCGTCGAGCGCGCCGCGCACCCGGCCGCGGGCGCGCTCAACGGCGGGCCGCAGATGGTCGAGCTGTCGCGCGACGGCAAGCGCGTCTACCTGACGAACTCGCTCTACGCCTCCTGGGACGCGCAGTTCTACCCCGAGGGGATCGACGGCTGGTTCGTCAAGCTCGACGCGGGCGACGACGGCTCGCTGACGGTGGACCCGAACGTGTTCGTCGAGTACAGCGGCGAGCGCCCGCACCAGGTCCGCCTCGGCGGCGGGGACGCGTCCAGCGACTCGTACTGCTTCCCCGACGGCTAGCGAATGTTCGAAGCGGTCTGGCCCTGGGTTCTGCTCGGGCTGCTCGGTGCGTACCACGGGCTGAACCCGGCCATGGGCTGGCTGTTCGCGGTCGCGCTCGGGATGCAGGAGCGCGACCGCGGCGCGGTGCTGCGCGCGCTGCCGGCGATCGCGATCGGCCACGAGGCGTCGATCCTGCTCGTCGCGCTGCTCGTGCTCGGGCTCGGGGTCATCACCGACCCGTCGGCGCTGCACCTCGGCGCCGGCGTCGCGCTGATCGCGTTCGGGCTGTTCCGCTTCATCAAGCCGCGCGCGCACTTCCGCTGGGTCAAGGGGACGGTCAACCGGCGCGAGCTGACGTGGTGGTCGTTCCTGATGTCGACCGCCCACGGCGCGGGGCTGATGGTCGCGCCGGTGCTGATCGGCGCCGGCGCGGCGACCGAGGCCGCGGCCTCCGGGGACCACGCGATCGCCGCGGTCCAGGAGAACGGGCTCTCGATCCCCGGCAGCCTGCTCGGGATCACGCTCCACGTCGGCGCGATGCTGGCGGTCATGGGCGTCGTGGCGACGCTGGTCTACGACCACGTCGGGGTCTCGGTGCTCAAGAAGGCGTGGCTCAACCTCGACTGGGTGTGGGCGGGCGCGTTCGTGCTCGCCGGGGTGCTGACGCTGTTCACCTAGGCGATGCGGGCCGCACTGCTCGACGAGCCGGGCCGGCCGCTGCGCCTCGCCGACGTGCCCGAGCCGGTCGCGGCGCCCGGGCAGCTCAAGCTGCGCGTCGAGGCGTGCGGGGTCTGCCGCACGGACCTGCACCTGCGCGACGGCGAGGTCGCGGCCGGGCACCTGCCGCTCGTGCTCGGGCACCAGATCGTCGGCGTGGCCGAGGACGGCCGCCGGGTCGGGGTGCCGTGGCTGGGCTGGACGTGCGGGGAGTGCGCGTATTGCCGCTCGGGGCGCGAGAACCTGTGCGTGCGCGCCCGCTTCACCGGCCGCGACATCGACGGCGGCTACGCGGAATGGGCCGTGGCGGACGAGCGCTTCTGCTTCCCGTTGCCCGCGGACGGCGACCCGCTGCAGCTCGCGCCGCTGCTGTGCGGCGGGCTGATCGGGCACCGCGCGCTGCGGCTCGCCGGCGACGGCGAGCGCCTCGGCCTCTACGGCTTCGGCGCCGCCGCGCACATCATCTGCCAGGTGGCGGTGCATGAGGGCCGGCGCGTGTTCGCCTTCACCCGCGCCGGGGACACGGGCGCGCAGGCGCTGGCGCGCTCGCTCGGGGCCGAGTGGGCCGGCGACGCGCTGGCGCCCGGCCCCGAGCCGCTCGACGCCGCGCTGATCTTCGCCCCCGTCGGGGCGCTGGTGCCCGCCGCGCTGCGCGCGGTCGCGCCCGGAGGGACGGTCGTCTGCGCCGGCATCCACATGTCCGACATCCCCTCGTTCCCGTACGCCGACCTGTGGGAGGAGCGGGTGCTGCGGTCCGTGGCCAACCTGACCCGCGCCGACGCCCGCGAGTTCCTCGCGCTGGCGCCGCAGGTGCCGGTGCGCACGACCGTCACCGCGTTCGCCCTCGAGGAGGCCGAGACCGCCCTCGATCGCCTGCGTGCGGGGGCGATCGAGGGCGCGGCCGTGGTCGTCCCGCCTAGTTGACCGCGGTCGTCTCGGTCTCGGTGTTGTCGGCGAGGTTCGGGTCGGCGGTGCTGCTGGTGACGGTTGCCTTGACCGTCTGAGCGCCGGCGTCGCTCCAGCTCACGCCGAGCACCTTGCTCACCGTCGCGCCTGCCGCGAGCGACCCGAGGTTGCAGGTCACCTTGGTGGTCGGGAACAGGGTCTGCGTGCAGCCGGACGGCCGCGTGAGCGCCGACCACGACTCGTCGATGTCCAGCACCAGCGCCACGGCGTCGGCCGCCAGCGGGCCCGCGTTGGTCACCGCGACCGTGTAGTGGACGTCCTGGAGCACCGGCGCCGGGTCGAGGTCGTCGGACACCGACACGGACAGGCCGGCGCCGGCGGGGGCCGGCTTCGGCTCGACGGTCGTCGTCTCCGTCGCGCTGTCGTTGGCCGCGTCGGGGTCCGCCACGCCGGAGCGCACCGTGCTCGTGACGGTCTTCGCGCCGGCCGAGCCGTGACGGACGCTGAGGGTCCGGTCGGCCGCGCCGCCCGCCGGCGAGGTCCGGGAGCGTGCACGTGACGACGGCGCCCGCGGTGCTGCAGCCGCTCGCGGCCTCCGCGGTCGCGTCCGCCGGGAGGGTGGTGGCGACGCTGACGCCCGTCGCCGTGTCCGGGCCGGCGTTGCCGACGTGGAGGCGGTACTCGACCGCCTCGCCCTCGACGACCGGGTCCGGCGCGTCCGCGAGCGTGACCGACAGATCCGCCTTCGGCGGCGGCTCCGCCGAGGCCTCGCAGTCCGACGCCCGCGGGTCGCGGTCGTCCCTGGTCGCGGTGTCGCGGCCGCTGCCGCAGCTGATGAGCGCGTCGCGGCGGCCGTCGCGGGCGCGCACCACGTCGTTGCCCGCGCCGGCCAGGTAGGCGTCGACGCCCGCGCCGCCGTCGAGCACGTCGTCGCCGCCGAGCCCGGCCAGCGCCTCGTCGGCGCCGCCGCCGAGCAGCTGGTCAGGCGCCTGCGCCGCCGCTTGCGCCCTGGACGCCCGCGACGTCGTCGCCCTCGCCGGGCGCGCCGTCGTCGGCGCCGCCGCCGAGCGTCACCTTGACGCCGCCGCGTGCGCGCGGCGTACGTGACCGCGTCGAAGCCTGAGCCGCCGCGCATCACGTCGGCGCCGTCGGCCGCCGCCTCGGCGACGAAGAGGTCCTCGCCGGCGTCGCCGGAGAGGTCGTCGGCGCCGAGGCCGCCGCGCAGGGTGTCCGATCCGGAGCCGCCTGACGCCGCGTCGCTGCCGTCCCCGCCGAGGAGCGTGTCTCTGCCGTCCCCGCCGAGGAGGATGTCGTCGCCGCCGAGGCCGCGCAGCGTGTCGTTGCCGCCACGGCCGCAGATGACGTCGCGGCCCGGCCCTCCGGTCAGGGTCTCGCCGCGGTCGGTGCCGCGGATCGTGCACGCGGGCGACGAGGCGACCGCGGTGGTGGACATGAGGAGGGCCGCCGTGACGGCGCCCAGAGAGATCAGCCGAGGGCTGGTAAGCATCCGTGCCATGGCCCCTCTTCGGCACGCCGGGGGCCTCCGTCGCGTCGGGACGCGCCAAGTGGACGACCGTCGGATCGCACCCGCTACGGTCGCTGGATGACCCTGCTCGTGCTGTTCGCCATCGCGGCGGGCGCGGGCACCGCGTTGTCGCCTTGCGTGCTCCCGGTGCTCCCAGCTTTGTTGTCGGCGGGCGCCAGCGGCGGGCGGCGGCGGCCACTCGGGGTGGTGCTCGGGCTCGCGACGACGTTCACGATCACCGTCGCGGGCTTCGCCAGCGTGATCGACGGGGTCGGCCTCGGCGACGGGACGCTGCGCTCGCTCGCGGTCATCGCGCTGCTCGTGTTCGGGCTCGCGCTGCTCATGCCGAAGCTCGCGGACCGGATCGAGGCGCCGCTGTCGCGCCTCGCCCGCTTCGGGCCGCGCTCGACCGGCGAGGGCTTCTGGTCCGGGCTCGGGGTCGGCGCCGCGCTCGGCTTCGTCTACGCCCCGTGCGCCGGGCCGGTGCTCGCCGCGGTGATCTCGGTCGGCGCGGCGTCGGGCAGCTCGCTCGCGGTCGCGCTCGGCTACGCGCTCGGCACCGCCGTCGTGCTGCTCGTCTTCTGCCTCGGCGGCCGCCGCCTGCTCTCGCGGGTGCCGCCGCTGGTGCTCCAGCGGGCGCTCGGCATCGTGATGGTGCTCACCGCGCTGGCGATCGCCGGCCAGGCCGACCTGCGCTTCCAGACCGCGCTGGCCGAGCACGCCCCCGGCTTCCTCGTCAACCCGACCGGCTCGCTCGAGCGCTCCAAGCCGGTCGAGGAGCGGCTCGCCAGGCTGCGCGGGAAGTCGCGCTTCGACGGCACCGCGCACGCGAGCACCGGCTCGGAGCTGAAGGTGCTCGGCGAGGCGCCCGACTTCGCCGGCGACGGCCGCTGGTTCAACAGCAGGCCGCTGACGCTGGAGGGCCTGCGCGGCCGCGTCGTGCTGATCGACTTCTGGACCTACACCTGCATCAACTGCCTGCGCACCCTCCCCCACCTCCGGGCCTGGGACGCGCGCTACCGCAAGGACGGGCTGACGATCGTCGGCGTCCACACGCCGGAGTTCGACTTCGAGCACGACGCCGGCAACGTGCAGGACGCGATCACCCGCAGCAGGCTCCGCTACCCCGTCGTCCAGGACAACGACTACGCGACCTGGAACGCCTGGGGCAACCAGTACTGGCCGGCCAAGTACCTGATCGACGCGAAGGGCCGCGTCCGCTACGCCCACTTCGGCGAGGGCGAGTACGGCAGGACCGAGGCGGCGATCCGCACGCTGCTCGCGGAGGCGGGCGCGGAGAAGCTCGGCGGGCGGGCGCGCGTCGGGCGCGAGGACGCGGTCGAGGCGCGGACGCCGGAGACCTACCTCGGCGTGCAGCGCGCACAGGGCTGGCGGCCGTCGCTCCTCCCGGGCACCCACGAGTACCCGGCGAGACGCCGAAGCTCAACCAGTTCGCGCTCGGCGGGACCTGGCGGATCGGCGACGAGCCGGCCGAGGCGGTGAAGGACGCCACGATCGACGCGCGCTTCTCCGCGCGCAAGGTCTACCTCGTGCTCAGCTCACGCGGCGAGCAGCCGCGCTCGGTCGAGGTGCGCGTCGACGGCAGGCTGACGCGCACGGTGACCGTGCGCCGCCAGCGCCTCTACGAGCTCGTGTCGCTGCCGCGCGCCGGCGAGCACCGGCTCAACCTGCGGGTCGAGCCCGGCGTCGCGGGCTACGCGTTCACGTTCGGCTAGTCGCGCGCGGCCTTCGCCATCTTGGCGATCGTGCTGATGACGTAGTAGACGGAGAGCAGGAAGAACGCGGCGCCGATGGCGGCGCGCACCTGGTCCTCGCTCGCGGGGGCCTTCTTGGCGACGGGGGGTGCGACGGCATCCGCGACCTTCCCGCGCCAGCCGGCGAGGCCCTGGAGGCCGATTTGTTCTGTGTTGGGCATGGCCCGGGCCTACCCGGAGCGCTCGACCTTTACCGCCACTGCGCGCGGGCTAGGTCGGCGGGAGCGTGGGTGGGAGGGATCCCTTTACACGCGTCCGCCCGCCCGCGGCGTCGACCTCGACCTTCCAGATCGGCGCCTCGGCCTTGACGCGGTCGATCAGCGCGCGGGCGCCGTTGAACGCCTCGGCGCGGTGCGGCGCCGCGGCGGCGACGATCACGCTCGGCTCGCTCAGCGGCACCGTGCCGGTGCGGTGCTCGAGCGCGACCGCGGACAAGCCGTAGGCCGCCGCGACCTCCTCGCCGATCGCGCGCAGCTTCGGCTCGGCCATCTCGGCGTAGGCCTCGTAGTCGAGCTCAGCGACCTCGCGCGTGACGCCCTCGAACAGCACCACCGCGCCGGCCGCCGGATCGCGCACCGCGGCCGCCAGCGCCGCGAGGTCGAGCGGTTCGCCGGTCACGCGCACGCTGCGCACGACGCCGGCGCCACCGCTGACCGGCGGCACCAGCGCCACCTCGTCACCGGCCCGCACCACCGCGCGCTCGTCGGCGTACTCGCGGTTGATCGCCACCACGCACGAGCGCGGCGCGACGTCCATCGCCGCGAGCAGGTCGGAGACCACGGCGCCCTCGGGCAGCTCGACCTCCACGCGGTCGCTGCCCGCGCGCTCGCGCAGGCCCGCGAAGAGTCGGACGCTGACCACCATCGAGGACAGCCTAGGCGCAACAATGGCCGGGTCCAGTCTGCAGGCCAGGAGGAGAGATGACCGACACCGCCGTCGAGCCCGCGACCACCGAGGTCGAGGAGTGGCTCTCGCGCTTCGACGAGGCGCTGACCGCGGGTGACTCCGCGGCCGCCTCCGAGCTGTTCCTCGACGACAGCTACTGGCGCGACCTCGTCGCGTTCACGTGGAACCTGAAGACCGTCGAGGGGCCGGCCGGCGTGAAGGACATGCTCGACCACACGCTCGCCCGCACGAAGCCGCGCAACTGGGGCACGACCGAGCCGCCCGCGAGCGCCGAGGGCGTGACCGAGGCGTGGATCGAGTTCGAGACCGAGGTCGGCCGCGGCGGCGGGCACCTGCGCCTCAAGGACGGCAAGGCGTGGACGCTCCTGACCGTGCTCAACGAGCTCAAGGGCCACGAGGAGAACAAGGGCGCCGGCCGCCCGATGGGCGCCGAGCACGGCGCCAACCCGGACCGCGAGACGTGGCTCGAGCAGCGCGAGCGCGAGGCCAGGGAGCTCGGCTACGAGACCCAGCCGGAGGTCGTGATCGTCGGCGGCGGCCAGGGCGGGATCGCGCTCGCCGCGCGGTTGCGCCAGCTGAACGTGCCGACGATCGTCGTCGAGCGCAACGAGCGGCCCGGCGACTCCTGGCGCAAGCGCTACAAGTCGCTCTGCCTGCACGACCCGGTCTGGTACGACCACCTCCCCTACATCAAGTTCCCCGAGAACTGGCCCGTGTTCTCGCCGAAGGACAAGATCGGCGACTGGCTCGAGATGTACACGCGGGTGATGGAGCTCAACTACTGGAGCTCGACCGAGGCCAAGAGCGCCACCTACGACGCCGACGCCGGCGAGTGGCGCGTCGTGGTCGAGCGCGAGGGCGCCGAGGTCACGCTGCGCCCCAAGCAGCTCGTGATGGCGACCGGCATGTCCGGCAAGCCGACGGTGCCCGAGATCCCCGGGCAGGACGTCTTCAAGGGCGAGCAGCACCACTCCTCCCGGCACCCCGGCGCCGACGCCTACAAGGGCAAGACCGCCGTGGTGATCGGCTCGAACAACTCCGCGCACGACATCTGCGCCGCGCTGTGGGAGGCGGGCGCCGACGTGACGATGGTGCAGCGCTCCTCGACCCACATCGTGCGCTCCGACACGCTGATGGACGTCGGGCTCTCGGCGCTCTACTCCGAGGAGGCGGTCGCCTCCGGCGTCACCACGGAGAAGGCCGACCTGATCTTCGCCTCCCTCCCCTACCGGATCATGCACGAGTTCCAGATCCCGCTCTACAACGAGATGCGCGAGCGCGACGCGGACTTCTACGAGCGGCTGGAGCGGGCGGGCTTCCAGCTCGACTTCGGCGAGGACGACTCCGGCCTGTTCATGAAGTACCTGCGCCGCGGCTCGGGCTACTACATCGACGTCGGCGCCTCCGACCTCGTGGCCGACGGCAAGATCAAGCTCCAGAACGGCACCGTCGACCACCTGACCGAGGACGCGGTCGTGATGGCCGACGGCACCGAGCTGCCGGCCGACCTCGTCGTCTACGCCACCGGCTACGGCTCGATGAACGGCTGGGCCGCGGACCTGATCTCGCAGGAGGTGGCCGACAAGGTGGGCAAGGTTTGGGGGATCGGCTCCGACACCAAGTACGACCCGGGCCCGTGGGAGGGCGAGCAGCGCAACATGTGGAAGCCGACGCAGCAGGAGGCGCTGTGGTTCCACGGCGGCAACCTGCACCAGTCGCGCCACTACTCGCTCTACCTCGCGCTCCAGCTCAAGGCGCGGGCCGAGGGCCTGGAAACGCCCGTCTACGGGTTGCAGGAGGTCCACCACCTCTCGTAGGCCTAGACTCGGAGGTGGATGGAGGGATCTGCGCTCACGCACCTCGACGCCGCCGGCCGGGCGACGATGGTCGACGTCGGCGACAAGGCCGCCACGGCGCGCTGGGCCCGTGCCCGCGCCGTCGTGCGGATGTCCCCGGAGGCGGCCGCCCGCGTCGTCGCCGGCGACAACCCCAAGGGCGACGTCGTCGCCGTCGCGCGCATCGCCGCGATCCAGGCGGCCAAGCGCACCGACGAGCTGATCCCGCTCTGCCACCAGATCCCGCTCTCCCACGTCGACCCGCAGATCGCGATCGACGCCGACGAGGGCAGCGTGACGATCGTCGTGGAGACGCGCACCACCCACCAGACCGGGGTCGAGATGGAGGCGATGGTCGCCTGCTCCGTGGGCGCGCTGACCGTCTACGACATGGTCAAGGGCATCGAGCCGGGCGTCGTGGTCGAGCGCGTGGAGCTGCTCGACAAGACCGGCGGGAAGGCGGACTTCCACCGCTCATGAAGCCGCTGATCGACGGACACGGCCGCCCCATCGGGGACGTGCGCATCTCGGTCACCGACCGCTGCAACTTCCGCTGCCAGTACTGCATGCCCGCCGAGGGCCTGCCGTGGCTCAAGCGCGACTCGCTGCTCTCCTACGAGGAGATCGCGCGGCTGGTGGCGCTGCTGAGCTCGATGGGCGTCCACGACGTGCGCCTGACCGGCGGCGAGCCGCTCGTGCGCAAGGAGCTGTGGCGGCTGGTCGAGATGCTCTCCGGGATCGAGGACATCCACGACCTGTCGCTCACCACCAACGGCTATCTGCTCAAGGACCAGGTCGGCGACCTCGTGCGCGCCGGCCTCAAGCGCGTCAACGTCTCGCTCGACTCGCTCGCGCCCGACCGCTTCTTCCAGCTCACCCGCCGCGACTCGCTCGCGCAGGTGCTCGAGGGCCTCGAGGCCGCCGAGTCCTACCCGGAGCTGCGCCCGATCAAGGTCAACGTCGTCGCGCTCAAGGACTTCACCGAGGACGAGGTCGTGCGCTTCGCCGACTTCGCCCGCCGCACCCCCTACGTCGTGCGCTTCATCGAGTTCATGCCGCTCGACGCCGACCGCACGTGGAGCGCCGACAAGGTGCTCCCCAACGAGGAGATCCGGCGGCTGATCAACGAGGTCCATCCGCTCGAGGCGGTCGGCCGCGAGCGCCACGGCACCTCGCGGCGCTGGCGCTTCGCCGACGGGCAGGGCGAGATCGGCTTCATCTCCCCCGTCACCGAGTCCTTCTGCGGCGACTGCAACCGCATCCGCCTGACCGCCGAGGGGATGCTCCGGACGTGCCTGTTCTCGCTCAACGAGACCGACCTGCGCACGCCCATGCGCGAGGGCGCGAGCGACGCGGAGATCGAGGCGATCGTCCGCGACGCCGTCTGGCGCAAGGAGCTCAAGCACCACATCGGCGACGAGGGCTTCGTGCAGCCGGAGCGCTCGATGTCGCGCATCGGCGGGTGAAGGACCTCCCGGAGGCCGCGGCGCTGGTCGTGGCGGCCGCATCGCCGCTGGCGACCGAGCGCGTGCCGCTGGGAGAGGCGGCCGGGCGCGTCGCCGCCGAGGAGGGCCGCAGCGCCGTCGACCTGCCGCCGTTCGACCGCTCGGCGATGGACGGCTACGTGGTGCGCTCGGCCGACACGACCAGCGGGCCGCTGCGGCTGGCCGGCGAGGTGGCCGCCGGTGAGACCGCGACGGTGACGCTCGAGCCGGGCACCGCGATGGGCATCAACACCGGCGCGGCGATCCCCCCGGGCGCCGACGCCGTGCTCCAGTCCGAGCTGGCCGAGGTCGCGAACGGCAGCGTGCGCGCGACCGAGGCGATCCCGGTCGGGCAGCACATCCGCCGGCGCGGCGAGGACGTCCACGCGGGCGACCTGATCGCGCCCGCCGGCGAGCCGCTGACGCTCGCGCGGGTCAGCTCGCTCGCCGCCGCCGGGGTCGCCGAGATGACGGTCCACCGCCGCGCGCGGCTGCACCTCATCGTCACCGGCTCCGAGCTGCTGCCGCTCGGCGCGCCGCCCGAGCCGGGCAAGATCCACGAGTCCAACGGGCTGATGGTGCGGCTGCTGGCCGAGCGCGCGGGCGCGCAGGTGATCGACCACGGGGTGATCGGCGACGACTTCGAGTCCACCCGCGCCGCGGTCGAGACCGGCCTGGCCGGGGACGTGCTGGTCGTCTCGGGCGGCGTCTCCGTCGGCCCGCACGACCACGTCAAGCCCGCCTTCGAGGCCTGCGGCGTCGAGGAGGTCTTCTGGCGCGTGCGCGTGAAGCCCGGCAAGCCGCTGTGGTTCGGCCGCCGCGGGTCGACGCTCGTGTTCGGCCTCCCCGGCAACCCGCTCTCGAGCATCGTCGGCTTCCTCGCCTTCATCGAGCCCGCCCTGCGCCGCCTCCACGGCGAGCGCGACCCTGCCATGCGCACCGTCAAGGCCCGCCTGACCCAGGCCGCCGGCCCCTCCGACGGCCGCACCACCTTCCTCACCTCGACGCTGCGCCCCGGTCCCGACGGCGTGCTCGAGGCCACGCCGACCGCCGGCCAGGGCTCCCACCTCACGGGCGCGCTGGGCCAGAGCGACGGCTTCGCGATCGCCCCCCACGGCTCCGGCCCGCTGCCCGCCGGCGCGCTGGTCGATGCAATTCGGTTCGCATAGCCCGCGCCGGATCCGCCGGGGAGTGGTGCTCTCCACCGGCCTGACGTTCGTGGTGCTGCTCGTGTCCCTCAACGAGGACCAGGAGCGCTGCGAGCAGGAGTGCTTCGGGACCTACCGCACCTACGAGCCCGGCCACCCCTGGACCAACTACAACGACTCCTGGCAGTGGGACGCGCAGAACGCGATCGCGGCCGTGGGCTTCATCCTCGCCGTGATCGCGGCGATCGTCGCTCGTCGGCGACCACCTGCGCCGCGCGGTCGTGCTGACCGGGGTGTCGTGGGGCTTCAGCGCAACCTGGCTCATCTGGCACGCGCTGGCCCCGGCCACCGGGACCTAGCCCTGGACGTCCCGTCGATCCTCGCGGCGTTCGACCTCGGGTCGTGGGGACGGCTCTCGGACGGCCCGGTCGCCAGCGGGCGGCTCGGCGCGATCTGGCGGCTGGACGCCGAGTCGCGGCAGCTGGGCGGTCAAGCAGGTCGGCGATGTCCCCGCTGCGGAGCTGGCCGAGCTGCTCGAGGGCGCGGCCTTCCAGGAGGCGGCGCTCGCTGCCGGGGTGCCGACGCCCGCGCCGCGGCGGACGCCGGCGGGGGAGCTGATCGCCGAGGGCGTCAGGGTCCACGCCTGGGTGGACCTGCGCGACGCGGACCCGGGCCTCGACGCGGCGGCCGTCGGGCGGTTGGTGGCGAGCCTCCACCGCGTCGACTTCGCCGGCACCGTCGGCCTCGACCCCTGGTACGTCGAACCGGTGGGGGCCGCGCGCTGGTCCGAGCTCGTCGGCGCGCTCCAGGCCCGTGAGGCGCCGTTCGCCGACGAGCTGGACGCGCTCGTCCCGGAGCTGGTCGCCATGGAGGCGTGGCTCGGCGGCCCGCCCCGCGACCTCCGCACCTGCCATCGCGACCTCTGGGCCGACAACGTCCGCTCGACCCGGTCGGGAGGCCTCTGCGTCTTCGACTTCGACAACGCCGGCCTGGCCGACCCGTCCCAGGAGCTCGCCCTGATCCTCGTCGAGTACTGCGCGGCGGATCCGCGACGGGCGGGCGTGGTCCGCGCCGCGTACGCCGAGGCGGGAGGACCCGGGCGCGTCGCGGGCCCGGCGGACTTCGCGATGCCGATCGCCCAGCTCTCGCACATCCTCGTCGAGGGCTGCCGGCGCTGGCTGGCGGCCGAGACCGACGCCGAGCGGGCCGACAACGAGGGCTGGGTCCGCGAGTTCGTCGACCAGCCCCTGACCCGGGCCGTGATCGAAGCGCTCCTCACCGGGTAGCACCTCCGGCGATGCCCTCAAGGAAAGCTGATCGATCGGGCGTCGGCTCGCGCGCGGCCACGGCCCGCGTGGACCCCCCGCGGCCGCACGGCGACGCCGCGATGCCGGGCTGGTACCGGACGGCGGGCGCGGCGAGCTGGCGCTTCCTGGCGATCGCCGGCGCGGTCTTCGTCGTGGTCTACGCGCTCGTCCATCTGCGGGTGATCGTGCTCCCGATCATCGTCGCCGTGCTCGCCAGCACGCTGCTCCTGCCGATCGTCACCTGGCTCAAGCAGCACCGGGTGCCGGACGGGCTCGCCGCGGCGCTCGCCATGCTCGCCGCGGTGCTGGCGCTCGCCGCGGTGGCCACCGCGGTCGCCCCCTCCCTGGGCAGCCAGCTCGGCGACCTGCGCACGCAGGCCGAGGACGGCGTCCGCGAGGCGACGGACCAGCTCGCCAAGTCGCCGTTCAACCTCAGCGAGCGAGAGCTCCGCGACCGCGTCGACGAGGGCCTGCAGACGCTGCGCGAGAACAGCGGCCCGCTCGCGCGCGGCCTGAGCTCCGGCGCGGTCCTGCTCGGCGAGGTGCTGACGGGCCTGATCGTGGCCGTGCTGCTGACCTTCTTCCTGCTCAAGGACGGAGCCGGGATGTGGGCCTGGGTGCTCCGGCTGGTGAGCAAGCGCAGCCGCGCCGACGCGGACGAGGTGGGCAACCGCGTCTACACGGCGCTGTCCGGCTACGTCCGCGGGGTCGCCATGGTGGGGCTCGTCGACGCCGTCCTGATCGCGATCGCGCTGGTTCTGATCGGCGTCCCGCTCGTCGTGCCGCTGGCGGTCATCACGTTCTTCGCGGCGTTCGTTCCGCTCATCGGCGCCTTCGTCGCCGGCCTGCTCGCCGTGCTGATCGCGCTCGTCTCGGGCGGGCTCGTCGACGCATTGCTCGTGCTCGGCGCGGTCGTCCTCGTCCAGCAGGTCGAGGGCCATCTCCTCTACCCGCTCCTGATGTCGCGTGCGGTGAACCTCCACCCCGCCGTCATCGTGGTCGCCCTCGGCGCCGGCGGCATCCTCGCCGGCATCATCGGCGTGTTCCTGGCGGTCCCGGTCGCCGGTGTCGTCTCCGTGGTCCTCCAGTACGCGCAGGACCGGCCGGCGCCCGAGACCCCACTCAGCGAGTCGCCCGCGCCCGCGGCCTAGAGCTCCCGCAGCCGCGCGCGGACGAGATCGGCCAGGACGTCGTCCGGTACGGGATGCTCGGGCGAGAAGCGGATGGTTCCCTTGGCGACGTCGAAGCCCGCCAGGCGATGCTTGACCGCCTCGATCGCCGCGGGGCTGAACGGGAAGAGGCTCAGGTGCCGCTTCGCGGCGCTGAAGCCGAGCACTGGCCGCCCGGTGAGGATGAACGCCGGCACGCCGTAGCTCCTGCCCTCCTCGGCGTCGGGCACGAGGCCGGCGACCACGGTCCGCACATGCTCCAGCGCGGCCCTCCGATCCGCTGGGAGGCCGGCGAGGTACTCATCCATTGCCGACGAACAGCCGCGCGCTCATCTGCTCGTCGGTCTGCGGGTTCAGCTCCCACAGGCCCGTGAGCCGCGAGCGCAGATCCTCCGGGAGCCGGTCGGCGCCGTGCTGGTCGATCTCGACGAGGTTGCCGGCCGGATCGCGCACGTAGAGCTGGACGACGTCGCCCGGCAGCTCGACGAGGCGGTTCCCGAACGCGTTGTCGTCGAACGCGCCGCGCCGCTCGGCCGCGCGATAGACGGGCTCGACGTCGTCGACGGTGATGCCGAGGTGGTGGTGGCTCGTCGGCGTGATGTCGCGCTCGAACAGATGCAGCTGGGTGCGACCGAGCGCCAGCCACTGCACCGGGATGCCGAAGTTGGGCGTGGCGATCGGCTCGGCGCCGAGCAGATCGATGTAGAAGTCCACCGACGCCTGCAGGTCGGTGGCGTTGACGCTGACGTGATTGATTTCCGGAGTCATCCTGTCCCTTCGCTTTGAGAGGTGAGAATCGTATGTCCGAAGTCGTCGTCGTGGGGTCGTTCAAGGCCCAGCCCGGCAAGGAGGCCGAAGCGGTCGAGGCGTTCAAGGCGCTCGTCGACCCCACCCACCGCGAGGCGGGCTGCATCCTCTACGCCCTGCACCAGGGCACCGACGACCCGAGCCGGCTGGCGTTCGTCGAGCGCTGGGAGTCGCGCGAGCGGCTCGACGCCCATCTCGAGAGCGAGCACGTGGCCAAGGTGCTCGAGCAGGCCGAGGAGCTCTTCGGCGACAGCGCCGACATCGTGGTCTACGAGCCGCTCGAGGGCGGCGAGCCGAAGAAGGGCTCGCTCGCCAAGCACGCCGGGGGCTGACGGGTCTCGATGGAACCGACGCGCGAGCAGGCCGAAGCGGCGATCCTCGACCTGCTCGCGCGCCGCGACCCGGGCAAGACGATCTGCCCGTCCGACGCCGCGCGCGTGCTGGGCGGCGACGCTGGCTTCCGGCCGCTGATGCCGCTCGTCCGCGACGCCGCCCGCGCGCTCGTCGCGGCACGGCGCATCGAGGTCACGCAGTCGGGGGAGGCGGTCGACCTCGATGCGGCGCGCGGTCCGATTCGGCTCCGCGCGCTCCCCGACTAGGAGGCTTTCCCGGCCGGGGCTGAGGCCCGCAGGCACGCGCGCACGGCTATCGTCGGCGGCATGTACGAGCGGCTGCCGGTGGGTGCTCCGCCCGGGGCGGTGGTGGCCGCCCTGCGCGAGGTGCTGCGCGAGCGCGGCATCACCGAGTACGCGGTCGTCGACCACGGGCATGACATGGCGGCCGCCGGCGGGCCCGCCTATCCGGCGTGGACGGTGATCTTCGGCAACCCGGCGGCGGGTGCGCAGTTGCTGGCCCATGACCTCGCGGCGGCCGTGGACATCCCGTTGCGGCTCGCGGTGATCGGACGCGGTGACGGGAGTGAGATCGTGCTGCGCGACATGCGCTCGCTGATCGACGGCGACGTGGCCGACGGCTTCACCGCCGTGTTGCGCGGGCTCGCCGAGGCGGCCCGGGATCGGGCCTAGGCGCCGGCTCGAACTGCGAGTACTCCTCTCTTCCACTGACGGAGCGGGCCACTTCGGTCCGCTGCGGGCGTTCATCGACGCCCTGGTCACCCGCGGGGACGAGGTGCTGCTCGTCGTCCCGCCGCAGCTCGAGGCGACGGTGCGCGCGATCGGGCAGCCGTTCGTCGTCAGCGCCGAGCCGCCCCGCGACGAGCTCTCCGCGCTACGGGAGCGCTTTGCCCGCGTCTCGGGGCACGAGGCCGCCGTGCTCGGGAACCGCGAGCTGTTCGGCCGGCTCTGGACCGCTGCGCTGCTGCCGGCGGCGGAGCGCGCGTGCCGGGAGTGGCGCCCGCAGCTGGTGCTGCACGAGGCCGCCGAGTATGCCTCCGCGATCGCGGCCGAGCGCTGCGGCGTGGCGCACGCCCAGGTCGCGATCTCGCTCGCCGAGGTCGAGGCCGGCTCGCTCGATCTGGCCGCCCCGGCCCTGGCCGAGTACGACGAGCACATCGTCGAGCGACTGCGCGCGTCGCCCTACCTGACGCGCTTCCCCGGCTCGCTGGATCCGTCGCCCTACCCCGCGACCTGGCGGTTCCGAGAGCCGCGCATCTCGCTCGCCGGGAGTGACGCGCCGCTCGTGTACGTGAGCTTCGGCAGCATCGCCGGCGGGCTGCCGAACGCCGCCGCCGTCTACCGGACCGCGCTCGACGCGGTCGCCGGGCTTGACGCGCGCGTCCTGCTCACCGTCGGCCGGAGCTTCGACATCGACAGCCTCGGGCCCGTCCCGGAGAACGCCCGCGTCGAAGCGTGGGTGCCGCAGGCCGAGGCCCTCGCCGACGCCACCGTGGTCGTCGCCCACGGCGGGTCGGGCACGACGTTCGGCACGCTGGCCGCCGGCGTGCCGCTCGTGATCGTCCCGCTGTTCGCCGACCAGCTCGTCAACGCCGAGCGGGCCGCGGCGGCGGGAGCGGCGGTGGTGGTGGAACCGGACCGCGACGCCGAGCGCGGCCTGGGCAGCCTCGGGCCCCAGCACGTGCCGCGTCTGCGCGCGGCGATCGAGACGGTCCTGGCCGATCCGTCCTACGCCCGTTCCGCGAGCCGCATCGCCGAGGAGATGGCTGCGTTGCCATCGCTCGACGACCTGCTCGCGAGCC
This sequence comes from uncultured Solirubrobacterales bacterium, assembly GCA_963787335.1. Classification (GTDB taxonomy): domain Bacteria; phylum Actinomycetota; class Thermoleophilia; order Solirubrobacterales; family Solirubrobacteraceae; genus DASQFQ01. The sequence continues at coordinate 68,772 of CAWBCU010000026.1, read as the reverse complement.
TCACGCGATGAGTTTCGCGGGTCAGCTCTGGTGCTGGCCCGCCCACGCCATCAGGGCGAAGACGAGCGCGGTCGCGCAGGCGACGACGACGGCGGCGATGTGTCCAAGGTCTTCCATGCGACGGAGTGTCGCGTGAAACCCGTAAGCGACCATCAAGGTCGCCTCAAGCGAAGCTGAAGGTCACGCTCGCTCACCCGCGTCGCGGGCAGCGCGAGCTATAAGTCCGGCATGGCAGAGCATCGGATCTACAGGACGAGCGTCGCGAGCGTCTACCCGCACTACGTCAGCAAGGCGGAGAAGAAGGGCCGGACGAAGGAGGAGGTCGACGAGATCCTGTGCTGGCTGACCGGCTACGGCCCGAGCGAGCTCGGCGCGCAGCTGGAGCAAGGCACGGACTTCAAGCGGTTCTTCGCCGAGGCGCCTGCGTTGAATCCATCGCGGAAGCTCATCACCGGCGTGGTCTGCGGCGTCCGCGTCGAGGAGATCGAGGACCCGCTCATGCAGGAGATCCGCTACCTCGACAAGCTCGTTGACGAGCTTGCCCGAGGCAAGTCGATGGAGAAGATCCTCCGCACGCAGTACGCGGGGAAGCACGAGCGCTGACCGCGACGGCCGCGGACCCCCTGCTGGGCAGAGGGTCCGCGTTTCGTGCAGAGGGTTAGATGGTCTCCTCGGCGGAGCTGACCGTGGTGATCACTCCCGCTGCGTCCTCGATCTGGGTCTTGACCTCGACGCCGTAGACGTTCGAGGCGCCGAACGGCTTGAAGTCGACGTAATCGAAGGCGTTGAAGCCCGGGCCTGCGGTCCGCCAGGTGCTGTGGCGGAGGGTGATCCGGTTGTGGGCGGCGTCGTAGTAGTCGATCCGCAGCCGGCCGCGCAGGCCGTTGACGTTGTTCATGTAGAGCTTGCCGCTGAGGGTCGGCGTCACGATGCCGCCGGTGGTGTCCCAGCGGAGGTTCCCGCCGGCGGTCGGTGCGGTGAGGGCGGCGCTCCAGCTGCTGCCGAAGTCGATGTGCGGTCCGAGGACCCTGGGGTGGTCCACCGGCCATGCCGCGGCCGGGCCGGCGGTGACGGCGGCGATGGCGACGGCTGCCGCCGCGGTCGCCAGCGTCCGGACGAGCGACGAGCGCTGCTTGATGCGGAACATTGGAACTCCTGCGGTTGTGGGTGGCGGGGTTGATCCCGCTCCGCAGCGTTCCAGCGCCGACGGTCCCCGACCATGCGGCAGATCCCGGCTCTCCCACCCCCTGGATGGCTTCCCAGGGGTGCCCATCGCGGTGGCCTATCTGGGAATGCCCGATGTCGGTATGAAGCGCAATCCAAAGCGGTGCGAGTCCGCCTATGGACGACGAGCGGGGCCGGGGGGCTTGCCGCCCGCCCGGCCCAACCCGGCAACTAGCCTTCAGGGTTCAGCGCGGCGCAGGCGCGCTCGATCTGGCGCTCGCCGGCGGCGAGATTGGGCTCATTGAGCCATTCGTCCGTCGTGGGGTCGAACTTCAGGACCCCTTTGAAGAAGAACGGCAGCTGCCCGCGGAGCGAGACGATCACTTGCCCATCCGGGGTCACCCGAGTCGAGTCCGAGCCGACATCTTTGACCCGGAAGCTCCCGAACTCGGAAGTTATGACTCCGGTTAGATTGACCGTGAAGACATCAAGTACGCCGCCGCCTTCGCGGGTGCGAGTGATTTGGTGGCCTGTCAGGTGGACCGTTGCCTCAACCCCGCATTGCTCGCTGAGGGCCTCGTCGACGAACGTCTCGTCGATGTCCTCGCGTACGATGGTCGGCGGCGCGGCAGCAGCGGTGGCTGGCACGAGGGCGGCGGCGGCGCAGAGCGCCACGAAGGTTTTGGTGGGGGTCATGCGCGCGAGCCTCCTCCAGTAGCCGCGCCAAGTCAACCTGAGCGCGGGCAGCCTCGACGTCGTCCCGCTGCGGGCACTCGGTGCCTTGCGCTGCTCGCTCGTGCTGCTCACTCTTCTCGGCCCGAACCCGTCGCCCTGAGAGTGTCGAGACACTGTCGCACAGGCTGTGACATCCCCGAGGATTTCCAGTACGCCTAGCACTGTGATCTGCGCTCGCGGGACGTAACGAAGGGTCGCGCCGTGCCAGCGGCACCTGCGACTTCGCGTGAGGGAAGTGCTCGGCGCGAGAGTGCGCGTTCGCGTGAACGCAGCACTCACTCTCCCGCTCCGCCGTTGCCACCCCGCCTGGCCGTAACCGCTCCTCCGGCGGGTGGCAGGAAAGGGCGCTGCGGGCCGGCGAGCTGGTTTCCGGCCCCAGCACGCGGCGCCGCGCCCAGGACCGGGTGGAGGAAACAGTCGCCGGCGGGTTCCATTTCCTGACAGGCCCTGCCGGCCACCGACGCTGACCCCTGGGCGAGCCCTAGATGCGCACGGACCCGTCGTCCCCGATCGTCCAGTGCGGGTTGTGGGCGACCTCCCACGGGTGGCCGTCCGGGTCGATGAAGACGCCGGAGTAGCCGCCCCAGAACGTCGCGGCGCCGGGGCGGCCGATGGTGGCGCCGGCCGCCTCGGCCTCGGCCAGCGCGGCGTCGACCTCCTCGGGCGAGCGGACGTTGTAGGCGAGCGTGACGCCGCCGAAGCCGCCGCGGTCGGTGACGGTCGAGTCCTCGGCGAGCTGCTTGCGGTCCCAGACGGCGAGCGCGATGCCGCCGAGCTGGAAGAAGGCGACGTCGAGCGACGGGTCGGTGTCGCAGCTCCACCCCAGCGCCTCGTAGAACGCGCGCGCCGCGGGCACGTCGGTGACGCCGAGCGTGATGAGCGAGAGGCGCTGCTCCATCTCAGGCGTCCGCGGGCTTCGTCCCGTCCGTCGTGGCGCCCGCGCTGGCGGCGGCGGCCTCGGCGTCCAGCTCGCCCTCCGGCGCGGCGGCGGCGACCGCCTCGGGCGGCTCCTCGCCGCGCGCGACCTCCTCGCCGGTGGGCGCGGTCGGCACCTCGGCCAGGCGCGACTGCAGGCAGGTCGAGAAGTCCCGCAGCAGGCGGTTCGAGATGTCCTGCATCATGCCGCCGCGGCCGAAGCCGGCCAGGCGGCCGGTGATCGAGAAGTCGGTCGCGGCGTGCACGGTCGTGGCGCCGCCGTGCGCTTCGAGCGTGTTGACGATCGTCGCCGAGGCGCCGCCCTGGCCGCGCTTGTCGGTCCCGCGCGCCTTCAGCGTCGCGGTGTGCGTGCTCGCGTCGGCGCTTTCGATCCGGATCGTGCCGCGGTAGGCCGCGGTCGTCGGGCCGAGCTTGACCTGGAAGGTGCCGTGGTAGGTGCCGTCCTCGTCGTGCTCGGTGATCGCCGCGCCCGGGAGGCACGGCGCCACGCGCTCGAGGTCGTTGAGCGCGGCCCACACCTCGTCGATCGGCGCGCCCACCTCGAAGGAATGCTCGAGCTTCACGACTGGGCCTCCGCGAGGCGCTCCGGCGTGTCGATGTCGATGGGGTCGCACAGCCGGCCGCACTCCCACACGCGCACGTGGTCGCCGAGCAGCAGGTCGCGCGCGCCCGTGTCCCCGCTCAGCTCCCTGACGTGGTCGAGCAGCCGCCGCTCCAGCAGCACCGGGTGGCCGGGCGTGCCGTCGTAGGTGGCCCGCACGGCGAGGTGGCGCCCGCGCTGGTCGAGCACGCCCGCGATCGCCTCGGGGCTGATGAAGGGCTGGTCGGCGAGCGTGATGACCGCGGCCTCGACCTCGCCGAGCGCGGCCGCCCCGGCCTTCAACGAGGCGGACTGGCCGTCGGCCCAGTCCTCGCACACCACGACCTCCGCGCCGCGCAGGTCGGCCTCCGCCTGGATGCGCTCGGCGTGCGCGCCCAGGACGATCACGATCGGGTCGATGGCGGGGACCGCGAGCATCGCCGCCAGCGCGTGCTCGATCAGCGGCCGCCCGTTGAGCCGGGCGAGCTGCTTGGGCCCGCCGAAGCGGCGGCCCTCGCCGGCCGCGAGGATGATCCCCCCGATCTCGGGCTCGGGCTCGGCGGCGAGCGGTGGGCGGGTCATGCCGGCACACCCTCCTCCATCAGCGCGGCGAGTGCTTCGAGGGAGGCGATCGAGTTGCCGGCGATCAGCCGGTCGACGTGCGGCATCGCCGCCTGCATGCCGCGCGTCAGCGGCGCGTAGCGGGGATCGGCGGCGAGCGGGTTGAGCCACACGACACGGTGCGCGCAGCGCTGCAGCCGCGCCATCTCCACCGACAGCACGTCGGGCTCGCCGCGGTCCCAGCCGTCGGAGAGGATCACGACGAGCGCGCCGCGGCCGATGCGGCGGCCGTGCACCCGGTTGAGCTCGGCCAGCGCCTCACCGATGCGTGTACCGCCCGACCAGTCGTGCACCGCCTCTGCGGCCCGGCCCAGGGCGCGGTCGGGGTCGCGGCCGGAGAGCTCGCGCGTCACGCGCGTCAGACGCGTGCCGAACACGAACGCCTCGACGCGGGCGCGCGCCGCGACGGCCGCCTGCAGGTACTGGAGCAGCATCCGCGCGTACGGCGCCATCGAGCCCGAGACGTCGCACACGAGCACGAGCCGGCGCGGGCGCTCGGCGGGCTCGCGGTAGCGCCGCTCGACGAACTCGCCGCCGTGGCGCAGGGAGAGGCGCAGCGTGGCGCGCAGGTCGTGCACCTCGCGGCGGCGACGCGTCCGCCGCGTGCGCCGGCTGAGCCGCGTCGGGCCGCGGCGCGCGAGCTGGGCGAGCAGCCGCCGCGTGGCCGCGCGCTCGGCGTCCGTGAAGGTCGCGAAGTCCTTGTGGCGCAGCAGCTCCTCTTCGCTCCACGCCGCCGGGACGGGGACCAGGTCGAGGTTCACCGGCCGCGGGGTGTCGTCGGGCACGCTGACCCGCGGGAGCGCCATCTGCGCGCCTTCGCCCAGCGCCTCGAGCGGGTTCGGGAGCGCGACCTCGGGGGCGGCGAAGGCCGCGTCGAAGGCGGCCGCGAAGATCGCGAGGTCCGCCCGCGACGAGCACATCGCCGCCTGCAGCGCGAGATAGGCGTCCTCCCGCGACGCCGCGTCGACGGCCGCCAGCGCGCGGTGGGCCGCGAGCAGCTCCCCCAGCCCGACGTGGGCGCCCGCGGCCCGCATGTGCGCGGCCAGCCGCCCGAGCCCCGCGGCGACCGAGTCGCCCAAGGCCCCGTCAGGCACCGTCCAGGACTCCCGCCTCGCGCACCCGCTCGATGTCCTCGCGGACCTTCAGCGCGACCCCCAGCGTGTCGTCGAGGGGTTCGTCGGGATCGAGCGCGAGCAGGGCGCGCGCCCAGGTGATCGTCTCCCCCACCCCGGGGAGCTTGTAGAGCTCCTCGTCGCGCAGCCGCGCCACCGCGGTGCAGACGCGCACCGCCACCGCGTCGGGGACGCCGGGGAGGCGCGCGCGGACGATGGCGGCCTCGCGCGCCTGATCGGGGTAGTCGATCCAGTGATAGAGGCAGCGGCGCTTGAGCGCGTCGTGCAGCTCGCGCGTGCGGTTCGAGGTCAGCACGACGAGCGGGCGCGTGTGCGCGGTCACCGTGCCCAGCTCGGGGATCGTGATCGCGAAGTCCGAGAGGAACTCGAGCAGGAAGGCCTCGAACTCGTCGTCGGCGCGGTCGATCTCGTCGATCAGCAGCACCGAGGGCCCGTCGTGCTCGAGCGCCTCGAGCAGCGGCCGCCGGAGCAGGAACTCGCGCCCGAACAGCTCGCGCGCCTCACCGCCCGCCTCTGCGGCGCGGATCGAGAGCAGCTGCCGGCCGTAGTCCCAGTCGTAGACCGCGTGGTGGAGGTCGATGCCCTCGTGGCACTGCAGCCGGATCAGCCGCGCGCCGGTCGCGGTCGCCAGCGCGCGCGCCACCTCCGTCTTGCCGACACCGGCCTCGCCCTCGAGGAGCAGCGGCTGTTCCAGGGTCGCGGCAAGGTAGACGGCGGTCGCGAGGCCCCGGTCGGCGAGGTATCCCTCCCCGGCCAGGGCCTGCGTGACTTCGTCGGTGCTGCCGAGTGCAGCTACGCCGCCGCCTCCTCGAGCGCCCGCCGGCACAGGATGCGCGCGAGGTGGCGCTTGTAGTCCGCCGTGGCGTTGAGGTCGGCCGGCGGGCTGGTGCCCTCCGCCGCCTGCTCGGCCGCCGCGGCGATGCTCGCGGCGTCCAGCGGGCGCCCGCGCAGCGCCTGCTCGGCCGCGGTCGCCCGCAGCGGCGTGTTGCCCATGTGGGTGAGGCCGATGCGGACGTCCTCGCACGTCCCGTCGCCGGCCTTCTTGACCAGCGCCGAGACGGCGACCATCGCCCAGTCCTCGCGGCGGCGGTTGAACTTCTGGTAGCCGAACCCGTACCCGTCCATGACCGGGAGGTTCACCGTCGTGACGAGCTCGTCCTCGTTGATCGCCGTCGTCAGGTAGTCCTGGAACAGGTCGGCCGCCGCGATGTCGCGCGAGCTGCCGCCCCCGGTGGTCACGGACACCGACCCCTCGGTCGCCAGCAGGACCGCCGGCATGTCCGAGGCGGGGTCGCCGTGGGCGAGCGAGCCGCCCAGCGTCCCGCGGTTGCGCACCTGCTGGTCGGCGATCGTCGCCGCCACCATGGAGGCCAGGCCCAGGTCGCCGGTCGCCACCTGGTGATGCGTCGTCATCGCGCCGATGCGGGCGGTCCCGTTGTCGCGCTCGATGCCGGTCAGCTCGCCGATCCGGCGCAGGTCCACCAGCAGCGTCGGCGCCGCGAGCCGCAGCTTCATCAGCGGCAGCAGCGAGTGGCCGCCGGCGAGGAACTTCGCATCCTCGCCGCCGTCACGCAGCGCGCCCAGCGCCGCGTCGAGTGAGTCGGGAACGACGTAGTCGAACTCGGCGGGGATCATGCCCCACCTCCCTCGCCCGGCGCGGTCGGTCCGGAGCCGGCGGACCCGCTCGCCGTGGTCGTCGAGCGCCTTGCCCTGCTCCGTCCTGGCCGGGCCCTCGCCCGACCCCTGGGCCTCCTGGATCGCCTGCCACACCCGCATCGGCGTCAGCGGCATGTCGATGTAGGTGACGCCCAGCGGTCGCAGGGCGTCGACCACGGCGTTGACGATCGCCGGCGAGCACGCGATCGTCGCGGCCTCTCCGACGCCCTTCACGCCGAGTGAGTTGGACGGCGACGGGGTCTCGGTCCGCGCCGTCTCGATGACCGGAACGTCCGCCGCCGTGGGCAGCGCGTAGTCCACGAACGTCCCGGTCACCAGCTGACCGGCGTCGTCGTAGACGACCTGCTCGAACAGCGCCTGCCCGATGGCGTGGACCGCGCCGCCGTGGACCTGGCCGTCGATCAGCAGCGGGTTGATGGCCGGCCCGCAGTCGTCGACCGCGATGTAGCGGACGATGTCGACGTTGCCGGTCTCCGCGTCGACCTCGACGACGATCGCATGGGCGCCGAAGGGCCAGACGAAGTTCTCCGGGTCGAAGAAGGAGAGCTCATCCAGGCCGGCCTCCATGCCCTCGGGGAGGTCCATCATCGTGTAGGCCTCGTTGGCCACGTCGGCCAGCGTCATCGAGCCGCCGCCGGGTGCGCCCCGCACCCGGAAGCTGCCGTCGCTGATCTCGATGTCCTCCGCCGCGGCTTCGAGCTTGTGCGCCACGATCCGCTTGGCCTTGTCCTGCACCTTCTCGGCCGCCTTGGCCATCGCCTCACCGCCCACCGCGAGGCCGCGCGAGCCGTAGGTGTCCTTGCCGAACGGCCCGGTGTTGGTGTCGCCGTGGATCACCTCGACGATGTCGGGCGAGACGCCCAGCCGGTCGGCCACGATCTGGGCGAAGCCCGTCTCGTGGCCCTGGCCGTGCGGCGAGGTGCCGGTGTAGGCGGTCACCGAGCCGGTCGGGTGCACGCGCACCGTCGCGGACTCGAAGTACGCGCCCTGCATGCCCCAGCCCTCGGGCCCGAGCGCCCGCGACGGGCCGAGGCCGCAGATCTCCACGTACGTCGAGAACCCGACCCCGCGGTAGACCTTGCGCTCGCGCAGCTCCGCCTGCTCCTGCTTGAAGGCGTCGAGGTCGAGCATCTCCAGGCACTTGTCGAGCGTGCCGTGGTAGTCGCCGGAGTCGTAGATGAACCCGTGCGGCCTGGTGTTGGGGAACTCCGTGATGAAGTTCTTGCGCCGGAGCTCGAGCCGATCCATCCCGAGCTCGTCCGCCAGCTGGTCCATGCAGACCTCGATCAGGTGCGTGGCCTCTGGCCGCCCGGCGCCGCGGATGGCGTCGGTGGTGAACTTGTTCGTGTACACCCCGATGACGTCCGTCTTCAGCGCGGGGAAGTCGTAGCAACCGCTCATCACGCAGGAGCTGAACGTGGGGATCACGGGCCCCTCGATCAGGTGGTAGGAGCCACAGTCCTGGATGATCTTGACGTGGATCCCGGTCAGGGTCCCGTCGCGCTTGGCGCCGAGCCGCACGTAGTCGACCTGGTCGCGCCCGTGGTGGGTCGTCGCCATGTCGTCCGAGCGGGTCGCGATCCACTTCACCGGCCGGCCGAGCTTGCGCGCGCACCAGCAGGCCAGCACCTCCTCGCCGTACACCTGGAGCTTGGAGCCGAAGCCGCCGCCCACCTCGGGGGCCACGACGCGGATCTTCTCCTCGCTCAGGCCCATCTGGATGGAGAGGATCACCCGCGCGATGTGCGGGATCTGCGTGGCGCTCCACATCGTCAGCTTGCCCTCGCGCCACTCGGCGACCGTGCCGCGCGGCTCGATCGCCCCGCCCGCGGTGCGGTGGTTGACGACGCGTCGCTCGATCACGACGTCCGAGTCGGCGAGCGCCGCTTCGGTGTCGCCGCCCTCCAGCGACCACTCGAACACCTTGTTGCTGCCGTGGTCCTCGTGGATGATCGGCGCCCCGTCCTCGAGCGCCGCCTCGGGATCGAGGATGACCGGCAGCGGCTCGTACTCGACGAGGATCTGCTCGGCGGCGTCGAACGCGAGCGAGCGCTCGGTGGCCAGGACCACCGCGACCGCCTGGCCGACGTAGCCGACCTTGCCGCGCGCCAGCGGCCAGTGCTCGGGCACGTGGACGTCGACCCCCGGCGGGACCCACACCATCGGGCACGGCGCGGCCAGGTCGGCCATGTCCTCGCCCGTGAACACCGCCATCACGCCGGGCTGCTCGCGCGCCGCCGTCGCGTCGATCGACGTGATCTTCGCGTGCGCCTCCGAGGACCGCACGAGCGCCGCGTGCAGCATGCCGGGGAGCATGATGTCCTCGACGTAGGTCGCTTGACCCGTGATCAGGCGCGGATCCTCCTTGCGCTTGAGCGACTGCCCGACCCAGCCGTTGCCGCTCTGGGTCGCCTCCGGTGTCTCTACGCCCATGCCGGCTCCTCTCCCGCTGCGGCCATGACGGCCTTGACGATGTTCTGATAGCCCGTGCAGCGGCACAGGTTGCCCGCCAGCGCCTCGCGCACGTCCTCCTCGGACGGGGAGGAGTTCCGGGCCAGCAGGTCGGCGGCGGCCATGATCATGCCGGGTGTGCAGAAGCCGCACTGCAGGCCGTGCTTCTCCCAGAAGGCCGTCTGCAGGGGGTGCAGCTCGCCCTCGCTGGCCATGCCCTCGATCGTGGTGACCTCGCGGCCGTCGGCTTGGACCGCGAGGACGGTGCAGCTCTTGACCGCCTCACCGTCGACATGCACGGTGCACGCGCCGCAGTTGGACGTGTCGCAGCCGACGTGGGTGCCCGTCAGCCCGAGTGATTCGCGCAGGAAATAGACCAACAGCTGTCGAGGCTCGACTTCCCCGACGTGCTGCTGGCCGTTCACCGTCACCGTGACCGGAACACGGCTTGCCATGTATGTCTCCTCCCCCTCAATGGGACCGACAGTCTCTCCTCTGGGAAACCTAGTCGTCGCGCGGCCCGCGCGCCACCCGGACACGAACCGGTAGCCCGTCAGCCGGGCCGAGCGTGGGCGTCTGGCGGATGCGGAGGCGGAAGCCGTCGGGCAACTCGACGCGGAAACGCTTGGTCACGGCCGCGGCGATCGCCTTGATCTCGAGCTGGCCGAAGCGCATCCCGAGGCAGATCCGCGAGCCGCCGCCGAAGGGACGTAGGCGCCCTTGGGGATGCGGCCGCGCTGCTCGGGCGAGAAGCGCTCGGGGCGGAACTCGTTCGGCGCCTCCCACACGTCGGGCAGCCGGTGCGAGGCCCAGGAGGAGTAGTTGACCGGCGCGCCGGCGGCGACGTGGTGGCCGCCGAACTCGAACGCCTTGTCCGCGCGGCGCGGGCCGATCCAGGCCGGCGGGTACAGCCGCAGCGTCTCCTCCAGCGCCTGGTCGAGCAGCGCGTCGTCGCCGCTGACGGCCGCGGCGATCTCGGGGTGGCGGGCGAGCTCGTAGAAGAAGAACGCGATCGTGGCGGTGGTCGTGTCGTGGCCCGCGAACAGCAGCGTCATCACGTGGTCGCGCACGTGGCGGTCGGAGAACGGCGCGTCGAGCAGGAGCGAGAGCACGTCGTCGCCGCGCAGCTCCGGAGCGCCGCCGCTGCGCGATCTCGGCGTAGATCAGGCGGTCGAGCCGGCCGCGCGCGTCGACCTGCGCCTGCCATGGCGTGCCCGGCCCGCGCAGCACCTGCAGCCAGTACTCGCGGCCGTAGAAGGCGAGCGCGCGCTCGAACTCGCGCGCCGGCGATGCATCGGGCCCTGCCTCGCGCTGCGCGCCGTCACCGCTTCGCTGGGTCGAAGCCGAACAGCGCCCGCATCGCCACCCGCAGCGCGAGGTCGCGCGCCCAGGTGTAGAGGTCGAGCTCGAGCCCGTCGTGCCAGGGCGCCAGCGCGCGCTCGATCTCCTCGTCCATGACGCCGCGCGCCGCGCGCACGCGCTCGTGGTGGAAGGCGGGCAGCATCGTCCGCCGCGACTGGCGGTGGAAGTCGCCGTCGATCGTGAGCATCCCGTCGCCGAGCAGCGGGATCAGGTCGCCGAAGCCGCCGTCGCGCCAGCGGAAGCGGTCGGCGTGCGAGACGAGCATGAAGTGGTTCGCCTCCGGCCCGAGCATGAAGACGTTGCGGGCGTTGAGGATCCGCAGCGAGAAGACCGGCCCGTGGCGCTCGTAGGCCTCGAGCAGGAGCGCGAGCGGGTCGACGATCATGCGGTGCGTGCGGCGCAGGCTCGGCGTGGTGTCCCCGGGCGGGTAGCCGCCGCGCGCCCGGCGCTCGGTCTGCAGCTCGAGCGCGACGCGCCGCAGCGGATTGGTACTCAGCGGTTCGGGACCCGTATAGGACACGGCGTGAACCTACCTCGCCACAATGTCAACACCGACCCGCGAGAGGACCGCACATGAACGACGACGAGAAGCGCCCCGAGGACCAGGAGGACGAGGCGTCGTCCGGGTCGGCCGACACCCTTCCGGCCGCCCCCGACGATGACGACGACTCCCCCGCCGGCGACACCGACCAGCACTCCAGCGCGGACGCCTGACCTGCCGCCCCCGGGTGGGCCTCCGCCCGCCCGGGGCCGGTTGCGCGGCGTCGGGTCGCTGCTCGGCATCGGCATCTCCGTCGTCGCGCTCGCGGGCGTGGTCTGGTGGGCCCTGCGCCAGGACGCGCCGCGGCTGCCGCACGGCGCCGACCAGATCGGGGCCCTGCTCGGGGCGATCGCGCTCTACGGCGTCAACACGCTCGTGCGCGCCGAGCGCTGGCACCGGCTGCTGATCGACGACGGCGCGCACCCTGCGCGCGCGGACTCCTACGCCCTGACCGTGGTCGGCTACGCGGTCAACAACGTGCTGCCGGCGCGCGCCGGCGACGTCGCGCGCATGGTGCTGATGGCGCCGCGCGCCGAGTGCTCCCGCCGCACCGTGCTCGGCACGCTCGTGGCCGAGCGGCTGCTCGACATCGGCGTGATCCTCGTGCTCTTCCTCGTCGTCGGCTACGCGATCCTCGGCAACGTCGCCGCGGGCTCCGTCGAATGGATCGTGCTGGCCACCGCGGTGGTGGTCGCGGGGGTTTCGCTGGCGATCGTGCTGGTGCGCCGCAACGAGCGGATCCACGACTTCGTGGCCCCGATGCTGTCCTCGACCGCCGGGCTGGCGAGCGCCCACGGGGCGGTGCTCGTGGCGATGACGTTCGCGATCTGGCTCATCGAGGCGCTGGCGTGGATCGCGGTCGGCGCCTCGGTCGGCTTCGGCATGAGCTTCCTCGAGGGCCTCTACCTGGTGGCGCTGGCGAGCGTGTTCGCGCTGATCCCGTCCGGCCCCGGCTACGCAGGCACCCAGGATGCGGCCGCCGTCATCGGCATCAAGGCGATCGGGGGCACGGGCGCGACCGCCGTGTCCTACCTCGTGATGCTGCGCTTCGCCCTGCTCGTCCCGATCACCGTGTTCGGCCTGCTCCTGCTCGTCTTCCGCTACGGCGGGTTCGCCCGGGCGCGGGCGGAGCGCGCGTGAGGCGGCGCCCGAGCCGGGAGGTCATCGCCTACAGCGTGCTCGTCGCGCTGGCGCTCGGCCTGCGCCTGTACGACCTCGGGGACCGGCCCTTCCACCACGACGAGAGCCAGGACGCGTACTTCTCCTGGATCCTCTACAAGGACGGGGACTACGCCTACAACCCGTTGCTGCACGGCCCGCTGCGCTTCTACCTGACGGCGACCATGTACTCGCTGTTCGGCGACTCGGACTTCACGGCCCGCCTCGCGCCGGCGCTGATGGGCACCTCGATGGTCGCGATGCCCTACTTCCTGCGCCGCCAGCTCGGCCGCGTCGCCGCCTTCACGGCCGCCGTCCTGCTCGCGATCGGCCCGTCCTACCTGTACTTCTCGCGCTTCGCCCGCGAGGACATCTACTTCGCGGCGATCAGCCTCGCGCTGCTCGTGGTGGTGTTCCGCTTCCTCGACGACCCGCGGCGCTGGCACCCGGCGCTGATCGGGGCGCTGATCGCGCTCGGCTTCGCGACCAAGGAGACGATGTACATCGCGGGCTTCGTCGCCTTCACCTTCTTCGCGATCCTGCTCCTGCGCGAGGGGCGCGGTGGGCCGACCCGCGCGGCGTTGCGCTCGGTCGGCTGGGAGGCCTACGTGTGGGGGCTCGCCGCCTTCGCGCTGACCTTCACGCTGATGTTCACCGTCTTCCTGACCAACCCGTCGGGGCTGTGGGACGGGCTCTACGACAGCATCGCCTACTGGCTCGGGCAGCACGACGTCGGCCGCGGTGGCGAGAAGCCCTACTTCTACGTCGCGGTGATGTTCGGCGACGAGTGGCCGGTGCTGCTGCTCGGCGCCGTCGGGGCCGTGGTCGCGTTCCGCCAGCCGACCGTCCTGCGCGCGTTCCTGGTCTGGGGTTTCGCGCTGTCGCTGGCGATCTACTCGTGGGCGGGCGAGAAGTTCGCCTGGCTCGTCCTGCACCCGCTGCTGCCGCTGATCCTGCTCGCCGGCGTCGGCGTGCAGGCGCTGTGGGAGGCGCGCGGGACGAAGCTCGGCCGCGCCGGGCTGGCGGTCGCCGCCGTCGCCGCGCTCTACGTGCCGGTCGCGTCGTGGTGGGCGAACGTCGAGCTGCGCGCCAACCCGCGCGAGCTGCTGGTCTCGACGCAGTCCGCCGAGGAGGTCAAGCGCGTGGCCGACCAGGTCGTGGGGATGGCCAAGAAGAAGCCGAAGCTGTCGGTCACGATCGACTCCTCCGACGGCGCGACCTTCCCCTACGCCTGGTACTTCCGCGACCTCGGCGTCGGCTACCTCGACCTCTCGACCGCCCCGAGCCCCCCGCCCTCCGACGTGCTGATCATGACCGAGGCCAGCTCGCAGCGGCTGGCGCCGCAGCTGGCCGCCTACGAGGGGCGCCGCTTCCCGTTCCGCGTCTGGTGGGTGCGCGACTACTCGAAGGCGACGCCCGCCGCGTGGCTGCGCTACATCGCCAAGCGCGAGGTCTGGAACCCGACGGGCGGCATGCCCGAGTACCTCTACGTGCGCCGCGGCGACATCAGCGCCAGCGCCGTCCCGAGCCCGGCCTCGCGCGACACCGTCGCGATGCGCCGCCCGGGCTGAACCGCGTCCTTCGGCGGCCCGACCAGCGGCCCGAGCCCCTCGAGCTCCGGCACCACCACGACCAGCCCCCACAGCCGCGGCGGGTCCTCCCCGCGCTCCACGACCTCGAGGATCATCGGGCCGAGGCGCAGGAAGGCCATCGTCCCGGCGGTGCGCCGGAGGTCGAGGCCGGCGTTCGTCAAGGCGGCGACGGTGCGCTCGAGCGACCCGGTGAGCGCGACCACGTGATCGACGACGGTGGCGCCGTTGGGGTGCGCCGCCGCCGCCGCAGGGCTCGCCGCGCCCGGCATCAGCGGCAGGCCGTCCGGCCGCTCGGCCGTCAGGTCGGCGGCCTCGATCCCGAGGATCCCGCCGCCGCGGCCCGTCAGTCGCAGCCGCGCCTCGCCGAGCACGACCTCGCCGGCCGCGTCGGGCGCGAAGCCGAGCGCCGCCCAGGCCGCGGGCGCGTCGCCGAGCTCGATCAGCGCAGGTCCCACACCGTCGTCCCGTCGCGGTCGAAGACGCGGCGCCCGAGCTGGTCCCACTTCGCCAGCCCGGCGTCGCCGTGGTCGGCGCGCTCGATCGGCCCGACGACGACGTAGCGCACGTCGTACTTGTCGAGCAGGCGGCGCGCGACCGCCGCGTCGGGCGTCTTGTAGAGGAGGTCGACGTCGGCGCGGCGGCTGCCGGGGTCGTGCCCCCACTGCAGCTCGTGGCCGGTCCAGCCCATCACGGTCGGCAGGCCCGTGAAGGTCGAGATGCGCGCGTGCCCGAAGGCGGAGTAGTCGTCGCCGACGGACTCGAGCACCACGGAGCCGCGCGGCGCGTGGTCGCGCAGCCATTCGATCGCCGGGGGGTCGCCGGGCGCGGCCGCCTCCAGCCACGCCAGCCCGCCCAGGCTCGGTGACTTCGAGAAGCCGTCCTTGCGGGCATAGGTGCCGGCGACGGGATAGACCGCGACGAGCGCGAGGCCGGCCAGCAGCGGCGCGGCCCACGCGAACGGCACCCAGCGCGCCCGCCGGCCCAGCCACCCCCAGCTCCAGATGACCATCGCCGAGCCCGCGATCGCCAGCAGCAGCCAGGCCTGGTAGCCGAGCTTGAAGACCGTGTTCATGCGGTAGAGGGAGCTGCCGTCGAAGGAGTCCTTGACGTAGACGATCTCCGGGATCAGGAGGCACAGCAGCCCGCCGCCGATCAGCACCCAGACGAAGCGCTCGACGCCCGGCGCCGGGCGGACGAAGGCCGCGTGGGCCGCCACCCAGCAGAGCGCGAGCAGGCCCGCGACGGCGGTCAGGTTGTCGGCCGTCAGCAACGAGCCGACGAAGACCGCGGCGGCCGTCGACCACGCCGCCGTGCGCCACGGGTGGCGCGAGGACGCGAGCCGGATGCCGTAGGCGGTCGCCACCAGGAAGCCGAACAGCCCGTACAGCGCGCCGTGGTCGCGCGCCCAGGTGTCGAACGACGCGCGCTCGGTCACGCGGCCGAGCCCGTCGGCGGCGGCGTCGTAGGTGAGGAGGAAGGGCAGCACGGCGACGACCGCGAGCAGCAGCACGGCGATCCCCCAGGTCAGCGTCCGCACGCGCTCGCGCACGCTGGGCGCGCCCCGCACCCGCACCAGCGTGCCGAGCAGGAACAGGCCGGCGATGACGGGGAACGACCAGGCGTTGATCGCGTACAGCGTCCCGATCGCGATCGCGGCGAACGCCAGCTCGAGCGCGGCCGGTCCGCGCCGCCCGTCGGCCGGCCCCTCCAGCGCGACCTGCAGCCCGAACGCGAGCGCGAGCAGCGAGAACGGGATCGCCATCACGTGGCCGTGGAGGTCGGCGAGCGTGAACGAGAACGCGGGGAACTCGTTGATCGTGCCCTCGATCACGCGCGAGGCCCCGAACCAGTCGTAGGTGCGCAGCGGCCCGCCGTGCTCGACCAGCTCGAGCCCGGAGCCGATCGTGCCCGCCAGCACGCACAGCCCGACGCCCCACAGGCCGCCCGCCAACCGGCCGACCAGCGCCACCGACAGCCCGAACGCCGCCACCACGGAGAACGCGAAGAACGCGGCGACGGCGAGGTTGTAGCCGACGTCGGGCGCGACCCCCGAGAGCTTGATGAGGCCCGCCGCCATCAGGTGGCCGAGGTAGTAGTAGTTGAGGTCCTCCCCCGCCATCCACGGGTCCTCGGGCGGGAACGAGCCCGCGTTCCCGGCGGCGTTGATGAACGCCATGTCCATCGGCTTCTCGGTCTGCCAGACGTCCGGCGAGTAGGCGACCAGCAACGCCATCCCGGCGAAGGCGACCAGCGCGAGCCCCTCCGACCACAGCAGGCAGTTGCCGGGTGAAGCCCTCCCACAGCGGCGGCCGCCAGCGCCACCACGCCAGCGCGCCCGCCGCCACGAGCAGCGCAACGGCGGCGATCCACGTGACCAGCCCCGGCACCACGCCGAGCGAGCCGGCGATCCACACGAGCCAGGTCGCGAGCAGCAGCCCGAGCGGCTTGGCGAAGGCGACGCCGCAGCCGGGCAGGCGCGCGAACGCGACCGCCGCCAGCGGCGTCGCCGCCAGCCCCAGTACCTCGATCAGCACGAAGAAGCGCAGCGCGACGGTCATCCCTTGCGCAAGACACTAATGTCGCGTCCCGATGGCCACCTTTGATCACATCGCCGAACTGCCTCTCACGATCGACGGCTACGCGCTGGAAGCGCGGGAGCGCCAGATCAACCCGGAGTTCGAGCGCGTCACCACCACCTTCCACCTCCAGGGCGCCGGCGAGGAGGGCCTTGGGGAGGACGTCACCTACAGCCCGGAGGACCAGCGCGCCCAGCAGGCACGCGGCCCCGACCTGCCGCTGGCCGGCACGTGGACCTTCGGGGAGTTCTGCGAGCACGTCGGCGGGCTCGACACGTTCGCGGGCGAGGAGCCGGGCATGCCCGCCTTCACCTTCTACCGCCGCTGGGCGATCGAGAGCGCCGCGCTCGACCTCGCGCTGCGCCAGGGCGGCCAGTCGCTGGCGCAGGCGCTCGGGCGCGAGGAGTCGCCGATCCACTTCGTCGCCTCGCTGCGGATCGGGAGCCCGCCGAACTTCGACCTCGTCGGCCGCCGGCTCGAGGCCTACCCGTGGCTGAAGTTCAAGCTCGACGGCACCCCGGACTGGGACCAGGACCTGATCGACCGGCTGGCGGCCACCGGCGCGATCGCCTCGATCGACTTCAAGGGCGCCTACAAGGGCACGATCGTCGACGTCGAGACCGACCCCGCGTTCTACCGCCGCATCGCCGAGACGCTCCCGGACGCCTGGCTGGAAGACCCGGACCTGACCGACCCCGAGGCCGACGCCGTGCTCGAGCCCTACCGCCACCGCATCACCTGGGACGCGCCGATCCACTCGATCGCCGACATCGAGAGCCTCGCGTTCGCGCCGCGCACGATCAACGTCAAGCCCTCGCGCTTCGGCTCCACCAAGGAGCTCTTCGCCGCCTACGACTACTGCACCGAGCGCGGGATCGAGATCTACGGCGGCGGCCAGTCCGAGCTCGGCGTCGGCCGCGGGCAGATCCAGTACCTGGCCTCGGTCTTCCATCCCGACGGGGTCAACGACATCGCGCCGCCCGGCTACGACTGGGCCGAGTTCCCGACCGACCTGCCGCCCAGCCCGCTCGCTCCCGACCACGAGCCCACCGGCTTTCGCCGGCGGACGTAGAATCAATCGCGATGCCACCCAAGCAGCGCCAGGTCAAGATGGAGAGCAAGTCGGCGATGTCGGCGATGCAGAAGCTCGAGACGCGCTCCGACGAAGAGCTCGAGGCCGAGACCCGCTTCCGCGCCGCCGCACAGGCGATCCTCGGCGCCCGCGCCGCCGAGCGCATGGACGCGAAGCGCTCGCGCGAGCACTTCCGCGCCGCGATCGCCGCCGCGCGCCCGCAGGAGCGCCTGCAGCTGCGGCGCATGGCCGAGGCCTCGCTGGCGCTCGCCGAGCGCCGCCCCGGCGACCTCAAGGCCGCGGCCGAGAAGCTCGGCCAGACGCCGCCGACCAACCGGCAGCTGCTCGCGCTGCGCTTCATGGGCCTCGTCGCCCCGCCCCCGGGCGCGCCGCTGTGGCTGCGCGCGCGCGGGATCCTGCTGATCCTGCTCCTCGTCGTCGTGCTGCTCGCGCTCGCCTGGGGGATCGTCCAGCTCATCTCGCTGCCGTTCGGCGGCGTCGGCTCCGGCGTCGGGATCTTCTGGGGCTTCCTGCTGCTGTGCGTCGTGCTCGGCGTGCTCTTCTTCGTCGGCCGGCGCAGGCAGAAGCGGGCGCGGGCGAAGCAGGCCGAGGCGCGCGCCGAGGCCGCCACCAGCGGCCGCCGCCGCTAGGGCCTCCTCCCGCGGTAGAGCCAGCCGCACCCGCAGGTCTCCCCGGTTCCCCCCCGACACCGCGTCCCTGCGCTGGGACGGTGGTGTCATGCACTCCGCCACCACACCCCGGCCGCCCCTCACGGCGGCTCCCCACGCCACGCACGCGATGGTCGAGCTCGACGATCTCGTGCGCGTCTTCGGCCGCGGCGAGGGCGCCGTCCGCGCCCTCGACGGCGTCTCGCTGTCGCTCGCCGAGGGCTCCTTCACCGCCGTCATGGGCCCCTCCGGTTCCGGCAAGTCCACGCTTCTGCAGGCCGCGGCCGGGCTCGACCGCCCGACCAGCGGGCGCGTCCGCCTCGGCGAGCACGAGCTCGGCGAGCTGGGCGAGAAGGCGCTCGCCCGGCTGCGCCGCGAGCACATCGGCTTCGTGTTCCAGTCGTTCAACCTGCTCGGCGCGCTGACGGCCGAGCAGAACGTCGCGCTCCCGGCGCGGCTGGCGGGCCGGCGGCTGCCGCGCTCGGTCGTCCGCGGCGCGCTCGAGCGGGTCGGGCTGGGCGAGCGCGCCCGCCACCGCCCCGCGCAGCTCTCGGGCGGCCAGCAGCAGCGTGTCGCGATCGCCCGCGCGCTCGTCGGCGAGCCCGACGTGATGTTCGCCGACGAGCCGACCGGGGCGCTGGACTCGCGCTCCGGCCGCTCGGTCCTCGCGCTCCTGCGCGACACGGTGGACGAGGGCGGGCGAACGCTCGTGATGGTCACCCACGACCCTTCGGCCGCCGCGTGGGCCGACCGCGTCGTGTTCATGGCCGACGGCCGGCTCGCCGGCGAGCTGACCGCGCCGACGGCCGAAGCGGTCGCCGAGCGCCTGACCGGTCTGGGGGCCTGACGTGCTGCGGATCTCCCTCCAGACGCTGCGGTCCCGCCGCGGCACCCTCGCCGGCGCCTTCGTGGCGATCTGGCTCGCCGTCACCCTTGCCTACGCGACCGGGACGCTGATGGCCGGCGCCCTGAGCGCGCCCGGCCCCGGCCGCCTGGCCGCGGCCGACGCCGTCGTCCGCGCCGACCCGACGGTCACCATCGGCCGCGGCGACGACGCTGAAGCCGTCGACGTGGTCCCGGCTCCGCGGCTCCCCGCCGCGGCCGTCGAGCAGGTCGCCCAGGTCCCCGGCGTCGCGCGCGCCGTCGGCGACGTCGCGTTCCCGGCCGGCGCGTTCGACGCGCCGCGGCCGCGCGCTGCACGGCGCCGGCGTCGACCGCGTCCAGGGCCACGGCTGGCCCAGCGCCGCGCTCACGCCCTACCGCCTGACGTCCGGCCGCGCTCCCGCCGGCCCGCACGACGTCGTCGTCGACGCGCGCCTCGGCGCCCGCGTCGGCGCCTCGCTCCGGATCGTCACGCCGGGCGGCGAGGCGACCTACCGCGTCTCCGGCCTCGCGTCGGGGCGAGCGAGCCGCGACCAGGGCCAGGCCGCGGTGTTCTTCACCGCCGCGGTCGCGGCCGCGCAGTCGGGCGCGCCCGGCCACGTCAACGCGGTCGGCGTCGTGGCCGCGCCGGGCGTGTCCGCCGCGGCGCTGCGCTCGCGGCTCGAGCAGCGCCTCGGCGCCGGCTCCGCCCGTGACGGCGCGCCGCAGACCGGCGCGACGGGCCGGTCCGGCGGTGGCGCCGGCGCGACCCCCTCGCGCGTCGAGGTCCTCGACCGCGACCACGCGGCGAACGCCGACGCCGGCGACCCGAGCGCGTCCGATCGCGCGACCCTCGTCTCGATCTTCGGGACGATGGGCGGGATCGCGGGCGCCGTCGCGCTGTTCGTCGTGGCGGGCACGTTCGCGCTCGCGATCGCCCAGCGCCGCCGTGAGACGGCCGTGCTGCGCGCCCTCGGGGCGACGCCGCGCCAGGTCCGGCGGCTGATCGCGACGGAGGCGTTCCTGCTCTCCGTGGTCGCGAGCGGGCTCGGCCTGCTCGCCGGCGGTCCGCTCGCCCGCGCCATCGTCAGCGTGCTGGCCGACCACGGCGTGGTGCCGGCCGGCTTCGAGCCGGGCCATTCCTGGATCCCGCTCGTGGCCGCGCTCGGCATGGGCATCGGCGTCGCCCAGGTCGCGGTGGTGGCTGCGGCGCGGCGGGCGGGGCGCGTGCGCCCGGCCGAGGCGCTGCGCGAGGTGGCGGTCGAGCACGGCCGTCCCGGCGCCGTGCGCACGCTGGCCGGTGTGCTCTCACTCGGCGGCGGCGCCGCGATGGCGCTGCTGTTCGACGGCGAGCAGGCGTACGCGTTCTCGATCCTCGCGGCGATCCTGCTCGCGACCGGGACCGCGCTGCTCGGGCGCTGGCTGCTCGGGCTGCCGGCCGCGCTGCTGTCGCGGCCGCTGCGGCTGCTCGGCGCGCCCGGCCTGCTGGCGAGCACCGGGCTGGCCGCGAACCGCTGGCGCAGCGCCGCCCTGGCCACGCCGATCCTGCTGATCGCGATGCTGGTCGGCAGCCAGGGCGTGCTCACGACGAGCAGCCGCCACGACACGGAGTCGGTGACCGGCGCGCGGGTCAAGGCGGCGCACGTCGTCGCCGGCCGCGACGGCGCGCCGCTGCCCGCCGGCACGGCGGCGCAGCTCGCCCGGCTGCCGGGCGTCGACGCCGCCACCGGCGTGCGGCCCACGCAGGTGTTCCTGCTCGGCAAGGGCCTGACGGGCTGGGACGCCCCGTGGCCGGCCGCCGGGCTCGGCCGCACGGGAGCCCGCCGCCGGACCTGGGCGTCCGCGCCGGGAGCATCCGCGCGGTTCAGGGCACCGCCGTCGCGGTCAGCCGCGTGGTCGCGGCCGAAGGCCACCTCATGGT
This sequence comes from uncultured Solirubrobacterales bacterium, assembly GCA_963787335.1. Taxonomy (GTDB): domain Bacteria; phylum Actinomycetota; class Thermoleophilia; order Solirubrobacterales; family Solirubrobacteraceae; genus DASQFQ01. Next base: position 47,724 of record CAWBCU010000026.1, on the reverse strand, counting down.
CGGCGACGCCGTCCGCGCGCGCCTCGAGGACACGACCGCGGTCACGCTCCGCGTCGCCGCGATCTACGACCGCGCCGCGGGCCTCGGCCATGTCGTGCTCGATCCGGCGCTCGCCCGCGAGCACGGAGCCGCGACCGAGAGCGCGGTCCTCGTGGCCGGCAGCCGGCGGTCGCTCGACCGCTACGCCGCGGCCCACCCCGGCGTGCGGGTCCAGACGCGCGCCGAGCACCTCGGCGACGTGCGCACGCTCGGCGTGAGCGGCGCGTGGGGCGTGTGGATGGTGATCGGGCTGTCGGTGCTGTTCGCCGCGCTCGCGCTGGTCAACACCGCCGCGATGGCGACCTCCGAGCGCCGCGACGAGCTGGCGACGATCCGCCTGCTCGGCGGGACGCGCGGCCAGGCGGTCCGGATGATCGCGCTCGAGCTCGCGCCGGTCGTCGTCACCGCGCTCGCGGCCGGCGTCGCGATCGCCGCGGTCTCCGTCATGGGAGTGCCGCAGGGCGTCCGCGGGATCGGGCTGGTCGTGCCGGTCGCCGGCGCGGGCGCGCTCGTCGCGGGCACGGCCGCCCTCGCGCTCGCCGCCGGGCTCGTGACGGCGCGGATCGCGCTGCGCGCGACCCCGGCGGCGGCGATGCGGGTGCGCGAGTAGCCAGCGGCCTGGTCCTCGCTGCGGGAGGATGGCGATGTGCGGATCGTCATCGGCGAGGACCAGGCGCTGCTGCGGGAGGGGATCGTCCGCCTGCTGCGGGACGCCGGCTTCGACGTCGTCGCCGAGGCCGCCGACGCCCCGGACCTGCTGCGCAAGGTCCGCGCCCACAAGCCCGACGTGGCGATCGTCGACGTCCAGATGCCGCCCGGCAACGAGGACGACGGGCTGCGGGCGGCGATCGAGATCCGGGCGGAGCAGCCGGAGATCGGCGTGCTGGTGCTCTCCCAGTTCGTCGAGGAGCGCTACGCGGTCGACCTCGTCGGCGACAGCGCCGAGGGCGTCGGCTACCTGCTCAAGGACCGCGTGGCCGACTTCGCGGTCTTCGCCGACGCGGTCCGCCGCGTGGCGGCGGGCGGCACCGCGCTCGACCCGACCGTCGTCGCGCGGATGCTCGGCCGCCGCCGCCGCAGCGACCCGTTCGAGGCCCTCACGCCGCGCGAGCGCCAGGTGCTCGAGCTGATGGCCGAGGGCCGCTCCAACCGCGGGATCGCCGAGGCGCTCGTCGTCACCCCCCACGCCGTCGAGAAGCACGTCACCAGCCTCTTCTCCAAGCTCGGCGTGAGCGGCGCCACCGAGGACCATCGCCGCGTCCTAGCCGTCCTCACCTTCCTGCGCGCCTGACGGCAGCGGGACCCGCGCGGTGAGGCGCGTGCCGCCGCCGCTGTGGGCTGTCGACCTCGAGCCGGCCGTCGAGCGCCCCGAGCCGGTCCTCGAGGCCGCGCAGGCCGCTGCCGCCCGCGGCGTCGGCCCCGCCGGCGCCGTCGTCGCTCACGACCAGCAGGAGCTGCTCCCCCTCCCGTCGCACCTCGACCCGGGCGAAGCTCGCGCCCGCGTGCTTGGCGACGTTGGCGAGCGCCTCGGCGACCACGAAGTACGCCGCGCTCTCGACCGCAGTCGGCAGTCGCTCCTCGCAGGAAGCCCTGGTACTCGACCGGCACCGCCGCGCGCGTGGCGAGCGACTCGAGCGCCGCGTCGAGCCCGCGCTGGGTGAGGATCGCCGGATGGATGCCCGAGGCCAGCTCGCGCAGCTCGTCGACCGCCAGGCGCGCGTCGATGAACGCCTCGTCGAGCGCCGCCAGGGCGGCGTCGGGGTCGCTCTCCCACTGCCCGCGCGCGACCTGGAGGCCGAGCAGGAGCGCGACGAGCCGCTGCTGCGCCCCGTCGTGCAGGTCACGCGTGAGGCGGCGGCGCTCGGCGTCGCCGGTCTCGACGATGCGGGCGCGCGACGCCCGCAGCGCCTCGACCTGCGCGCGCAGCTCGACCTCGAGCCGCCCGTTCTCGAGCGCGAGCGCGGCGGCGCCGGCGGCATCGCGCAGCAGCTCCGGGCTCTCGCACAGGCGGCGGTCGTGGATCAGCGCCCCCGCGGCGATGTCCGTGGCCACCCGCGCCTCGCCCGGCCCGGGCAGCACCAGCGGCCGGCCCCGGAGGTCGACGTGCCCTCCCCCGTCGGCCACGCGGTAGGCGATCGTCAGCGTCGGGTCGCCGAGCGCGTCGCGCAGCGCCGTCCTGCGTCGCCCCGGTGTCTCCCGTGAGCCGGTCGATCAGGCGCGCGACCGTCGTGGTGCGGAAGAAGCGGCTCCGCACGAGGCCCGCGAGGAACGCGAGCGGCAGCAGGGCGAGCGCGGACAGGAACAGCACCTGCGCGACCCCGCCCCCCACGTCGAGCTCCTGCGCGGCGTAGGAGACCGCGCCGAGCGCCACGATCACCGCGCCGAGCCCGAGCACCGGCGCGAGGCCGCGCCGCTGCACCGGGCTCGCCGCGCGCCAGCGCTGGGCGACGACGACGAGCGCGCACGCGATCACCACGAGCTCGGCCAGCGTCTGGGCGGTCGAGAAGGCGGCGGCGACGTCGGGCTCGCGCGCGACCCGCAGCAGGTTGCGCGGGCAGGCGCTGCCGGCGCAGTTGTAGTCGAGCCCGAACAGCAGCGGCGGCAGCTGCAGCAGCGTCGCGACGACGTAGCCGGCGCCGACCACGAGCCGCTCGGCCACCGTCTCGAGGCGGCCCGACGGGAACGCCAGCAGGAGGTGCACGAACACGGCCAGGACGAGCGTGTCGGTCAGCACGCCCACCAGCCACGGCAGCGGCGCGTCCGAGAACTGCAGCCCGGCCGTCAGGGTGACCAGGCCGACCGCGATCATCAGCACGCCCGTGCGGCGATCCGGCCGCCGCAGCGCCACGTAGGAGCCGACGGCGACGAACCCCCAGGCGAGCGCGACGCCGAGGTAGCCGACGCCGCGGCCGCCGGGCGGCAGCCGCTCGGCGTCGCTCGCGAGGGAGAGCACGACCACCCCCAGCACGAGCGCGGCGATCCAGACGGGAAGGAGGGCGAGCCGCACTACGAGCGCCCCAGCTTCACACGCGAACCGGCGTCGGGCAAGCGTCCGGAAGAAGTGCCACACCCGCGCTCCTGACCCGGATAGTGTCGGGTGACGCCATGGCGAACCGGATCGTCACCCCCCGCCTCCGCATGGTTCAGCTCGACGTGGACGAGGCGATCGCGCTCGTCGACGGGCGCGGCGGCAGCGGCCGCACGTGGGCGCCCGGCTACCCCGACGACGGCGCGCTGGTCTCGGCCGGGTTCGTGATGACGGCGGCCAAGCACGGCCGCGACCTCGGGCCGTTCGGCACCTACGAGATCATCCGCCGCGAGGACGGCGCGGTGATCGGCGCCGCCGGGTTCTACGGCAAGCCCGACGACACGGGCGCCGTGCGGGTCGGCTACGGCCTCGCCGAGTCCGCGCGCGGCCACGGCTACGCGACCGAGGCCCTGATCGCCCTGCTCGAGTGGGCCAGCCGCCAGGACGGCCTGACCTGCGTGCTCGCCGACACCACGCGCACGAACGTCGCCTCGCAGCGGGTGATGGAGCGCGCCGGCATGCACCGGATCGGCGAGGACGGCGAGCTCCTCTACTACATGGCCTAGAGCGGCCTCACAACCGGGGCGCCTGCCACGTTGTAGGAACAGTGAGCGCCACTGCCACCCTCCCCCCCTTCTGGTCGCTGATCGAGCGCCACGGCGACGAGCTGCTCGCGCACGCGCGCCGGATGACCGACGAGCAGACCGCCGAGGACGTGCTCCAGGACGCGTTGCTGCGGGCCCTGCGCGCCTATCCGCAGCTGCGCCACGGCGACCACCTGCGCGCCTGGCTCTACCGCGTGACCACCACCACCGCGCTCGACCTCCACCGCTCGCGCCGCCGCGAGGTCGTCACCGACGACCCACCGGTCCCGGCCGTCGAGGCCGAGTACGACGACGGCGCCTTCGAGTCGCTGATCGCCCCGCTGGCCCAGTCGGCGCAGGACGCGCTGCGCCTGCGCTTCGTCGACGACCTCGACTACGACCGCATCGCCGTCGAGCTGGGCACCTCACCCGAGGCCGCCCGCCAACGCGTGTCCACCGCCGTCCGCACCCTGCGAGAGAGGGTCTCCTCATGACTCCCCTGTCCGACGCCTTCCTCGACCGGCTCGCCTCCGCGGCCGTGCGCGAGGGCCTGGCCGATGCCGTCTACACCACGCTCTCCACCCCGCTCGGCCCGCTCGTCGTGGTCCAGGGGCACAACGGCGTGCTCCGGATCGCCTTCGAGGGCGAGCCGCTGGACGCGACGCTCGCCGGCGTGGCGGCCGGCGTGGGGCCGCGGATCGTGCACTCCGATCGTGAGCTGGCCGCGACCCGCGACACCATCTCGGCCTACCTCGAGGGCGACGACGACCGCCTCGACCTCCCCGTCGACTTCTCGCTCGTGGGCGGGCCGTTCCGCCGCGCGGTGCTCGAGACGCTGCACCGCGACGTGCATCGCGGCGAGGTCGTCACCTACGGCGCGCTGGCCGCTCAGGCCGGCAACCCGCGCGCCGTGCGCGCCACCGGCACCGCCTGCGCCACCAACCCGATCCCGATCGTCGTGCCCTGCCACCGCGTCCTGCCGGCCTCCGGCCGGCTCGGCAACTACGGCGGCGGCCCGGAGCGCAAGCGCGTGCTGCTGACGCTCGAGGGCGCCCCCGTCCGGGTCTAGGACTCCTTCATGCGGATCTGGCGGATGACCACGGGCTCCGTGGGCGCCTCGTCGGCCCCGACCTCGAGCACGCCGATCTTGTCGACGACCTCCTGGCCCTTGGTGACCTTGCCGAGCAGCGCGTACTCGGGCGGCAGCCCGGCGTCCTCGCCGGTCACGACGAAGAACTGGCTGCCCGACGCGCCGGCCGGCTCGGTGGACGTCTTCGCCATCGCCACCACGCCCTTGCTGTAGGCCAGATCCTCGGGCGGCGCCTCGGTGACCGTGTAGCCGGGGCCGCCGGAGCCGTTGCCCGAGGGGTCGCCGCCCTGGATCACGAAGCCGGGGACGATGCGGTGGAAGATCAGGCCGTCGTAGAAGCGCTTGCCGACCAGCGAGGCGAAGGAGCCGCCGGTCTTCGGGGCGCGCTTGGGGTCGAGCGTGATCTCGAACTCGCCGCAGTTCGTGAGCACGCGGGCGACGTAGGTCTTGCCGGCCTTGAGCTCCGTGGTCGGCTTCGGGAGCTTGGCCTCGTTGGCCGGCTGGGGCTTGGCGACCTTCTCGCAACCCGCGTCCTGGGCGGGCTCGGCGGCCTCGGTCGCGGCCGGCGTGGAGGCGGGCGTCTCCTTGTCGTCGCCACCGCAGGCGGAGAGGATCAGCGCGCACGCAAGCAGGAGCGCGACCGGCATGGGGAGCCTGGACATCGGAGCCGATGATAATGGGGCCCGCGTGCCGCTCTCCGCCATCGCCCGTCGCTACGACCATTTCCTGATCGATCTCGACGGGTGCTTGTGGGTCGGCGACGAGCCGACGGACCGCGCGGCGGCGGCGCTGGCCGCCCTGCGCGAGGCGCAGAAGGGGATCATCTTCCTCACCAACGACGTCAACCACTCGCCCGAGGAGTTCGTGCGCAAGCTGTGGCGGCTCGGCTTCCAGGCCTCGCTGGCCGAGATCGTCACCGCCGGGGCCGCGCTGCAGTTCTTGCTCGCCGGGCGTCAGCAGGACGGCGGCGCGGCGTTCGTGATCGGCTCGCGCGCGCTGATCGACCATGTCGCCCAGGCCGGGCTGCGGGTCGTCAACAACACGGAGTTCGCGACGCGGGCCGACATCGTCGTCGCCGCCGACCACCGGGGCTTCAACTACGTCGAGCTGCGCGTCGCGACCCAGGCCGTGCTGCGCGGGGCCGAGCTGATCGGCCTCACGCGCGACCGCACCTTCCCGATGCCCGACGGCCCGTGGCCGGGCGGCGGCGCGATCCTCGCGGCGATCGAGGCGGCGTGCGCGCGCACCGCCGACGAGGTCGTGGGCAAGCCGCAGCCCGGGATGTACGACACCGCGCGCGACCGCCTCGGCGAGGGCCGCGTGCTGGCGATCGGCGACCGCCTCGACGCCGACGTCGCGGGCGCGCGCGCGGCGGGGCTCGACTCGGCGCTCGTGCTGACCGGCGCCACCGAGGCCGCGGAGGTCACCGGGGTGGAGAAGGAGGCGGGCGGGCCCACGTTCGTCGCCGACTCGCTTGCCGCTTTAGTGCTGACCCCGTGAGGCGCCGCCGCCACCAGACCCACCACAACCATTCGTCGAAGAAGGGCTACCGGCGCCTGCTCGACAAGCTGGCCGCGCACGAGGACGTGCACCGCGTGGCGACCGGCCGGGTCAAGCCGCGGATGGGCACGGGGCGTCCGGTCGCCACGATCTCCAAGATCCGCGAGATCGAATCCGGGCTCTCCATCACGATCAACACCGAAGGCGCGGTCATCGACGCCTACGTCGTCACCTCCGATCCCGCCGGGGTCGCGGCCTGGCTGCGGGACGAGGGGCTCGCGCTCTGATGCGCCCCGTCTGCCTGATCGTCAACCCCAGCGCGGGCGGCGGGCGCACCGCGCGGCTGCTGCCGGCGGTCGAGGCCTCGCTGCGCGGCCAGGGGTTCGAGTTCCGGGTCGAGCGCACGCACTCGATCGAGCACGCCCGCGAGCTCGGCCGCTCGTCGGTGGCCGCGGGCGAGATCGCCGCCGCGATGGGCGGCGACGGCCTGATCAGCGCGGTGGCGGGCGAGCTGCGCCACACCGATGGCGTGCTCGCGGTGCTGCCCGGCGGCCGCGGCAACGACTTCGCGCGCAAGCTCGGCCTCGGTTCCGACCCGGTGGCGGCCGCCGAGATCCTCACCGCCGGGCGCGAGCAGCGCATCGACGTCGCCGACATCAACGGCCGCGCCTACCTCGGGATCGCCAGCTCCGGCCTCGACTCCGACGCCGGCGACCTCGCCAACGCCACGCGCCTGAAGCTCGGCCAGCTCGTCTACGTCTACGCGACGCTGCGCGCGGTCCGCGCCTGGCGGCCCGCGCGCTGGGAGGTCGTGATCGACGGCGCGGCGCGCTCCTTCACCGGCTACTCGGTCGCCGTCGCCAACTCCGGCGTGTTCGGCGGCGGCATGTACCTCGCCCCCGAGGCCAAGCTCGACGACGGCCTGCTCGACGTCGTGATGATCCACGACCTGCCCAAGCGCACCTACCTCGCCGCGCTCCCGAAGGTCTTCACCGGCGCCCACGTCCGCGAGCCCGGTGTCGAGATGTGCCAGGCGCGCGAGGTCGCCTTCCACGCCGACCGCCCCTTCAACGTCCAGGCCGACGGCGACCCGATCGCCGACCTGCCCGCCACCGTCCGGGTCCAGCCGGGCGCGCTCAAGATCATCGCCCCATGAGCCTGCTCGCCCCCAAGCTGGCCGCGGCGAAGGCCGTCGGCGCGCTCGCCCGCCGCGCCGGCCGCGGCGGCGGCACCTCGCTGCCCGGCAAGGTGCTGACGCGCCTCGAGCCGCACGCGATCGGCCTGCTGGCGTCGCGGCTCGAGCACGGCAACGTGGTGATCTCGGCCACCAACGGCAAGACCACCACGGCGGCGATGGTGGCCTCGATCCTCGAGCGCACCGGCTCGCGGCTCGTCCACAACCGCGCCGGGGCGAACATGGCCGGCGGCGTCGCCTCGGCGCTCGCCGCCGCGTCGCGCAAGGGCGGGCGCGCGCTCGACGGCGACCTCGGGCTGTTCGAGGTCGACGAGTTCTGGCTCGGGCCGGTGGTCGCGGAGCTGCAGCCGCGCGCGCTGCTGCTCGCGAACCTCTTCCGCGACCAGCTCGACCGCTACGGCGAGCTCGACACGATCGCCGACCGCTGGGCCGTCGTCGTCGAGCGCCGCCCGGCCGGCACGCAGCTCGTGCTCAACGCCGACGACCCGCTCGTCGCCGACCTCGGCCGCAAGACGGAGGCGCTGTACTTCGGCGTCGAGGACCGCAGCGTGGCCCACGCCGAGCTCCAGCACGCCTCGGACTCCAAGCACTGCCGCAACTGCGGGCACGCCTACGTCTACGACGCGGCCTACATGGGCCACCTCGGCGACTACCACTGCCCGCACTGCGGCAACCGCCGCCCCGAGCCGGCGGTGGCGGCCGAGTCGATCCAGCTGCGCGGCATCCGCTCCGCCGCCTTCACCCTGCGCACGCCGGCCGGCTCGACCCGCGTCGAGCTGCCGCTGCCCGGCCTCTACAACGTCTACAACGCGCTCGGCGCCGCCGCGCTCTGCCTCGCGCTCGGGGTCGAGCTGCCGACGATCGCGGCCGGCCTCGGCGCCGTCGAGCCCGCCTTCGGGCGCGCCGAGACGATCGACCTCGACGGCCGCGCGACCTCGATCCTGCTGGTCAAGAACCCGGCGGGCGCGAACGAGGTCCTGCGCACGCTCGCGCTCGAGGGCGGCGAGCTCGACCTCTTCGGCGTCCTCAACGACCGCATCGCCGACGGCCGCGACGTCTCGTGGGTGTGGGACGCCGACTGGGAGACGGTCGCGCCGCACGTGGCGCGCATGACCTGCTCGGGCACGCGGGCGGCCGAGCTGGCCCTGCGCATGAAGTACGCGGGCGTGCCGACCGACCGCCTGCACGTCGTCGACGGGCTCGCCGCGGGGCTCGACCACGCGCTCGCCGGCGGCCGCGGGCCGCTCTACGCCCTGCCCACCTACACGGCGCTGCTGGAGCTGCGCGAGCTGCTCTCCGACCGCGGCCAGGCGCGGGAGTACTGGCGATGAGCGACGTGATCTGGCACGACGTCGAGTGCGGCGGCTACGCGGCCGACCTGCCGCTGTGGCGCGAGCTGGCGGCCGCCGAGGCCGGGCCGGTGCTCGACGTCGGCGCCGGCGCCGGCCGCGTCGCGCTCGAGCTCGCCCGCCACGGCCACGACGTCACCGCGCTCGACCGCGACCCCGTGCTGCTGGCCGAGCTGGCCGCCCGCGCCGAGGCCGCGGGCCTCGCGGTCCGCACCGAGGTCGCCGACGCGGCGGGCTTCGAGCTGGCCGGGGCGCCGTTCGGCCTGATCGCGGTCCCGATGCAGACGATCCAGCTGCTGCCCGGCCGCGAGGCCCGCGCCGCCTTCCTCGCCTCCGCCCGCGAGCACCTCGCCAGCGAAGGCTTGGTGGCGCTGGCCGTCTCGGAGGAGCTCGAGCCGTTCGAGGTCGACCCGTCCGCCCCGCTGCCGCCCGACCGCGGCGAGCGCGACGGCTGGCGCTACCTCTCCTTCCCCGTCGCGATCCGGCCGCGCGGCGACGTGATCCTGCTCGAGCGCGTGCGCCAGGCGATCGCCCCCGACGGCAGCGCGAGCGTGGCCGACGACACGATCGAGCTCGCCAGCCTGACGGCGGACGAGCTCGAGGCCGAGGCCGGCGACGCCGGGCTGCGCCCCGAGCCGCGGCGCCGCATCGGCGACACCGACGCCCACGTCGGCTCCACGGTGGTGATGCTGCGTGGCTGACGGCGTCCTACGGGTCTGCGCGCTGTATCCGGACCTGATGAACATCTACGCCGACCGCGGCAACCTGCTGCTGCTCGAGCGCCGCTGCGAGTGGCGCGGGATCGGCTTCGAGCTGCGCGGCGCGAGCCTCGGCGACGAGATCGACCCCGACGAGCACGACCTTTTCTACCTCGGTGGTGGTCAGGACCGTGACCAGCAGCTGTGCGCGGTCGACCTCGCGACCGTCAAGCGCGACGCCCTGCATGCCGCAGCCGAGCGTGGGCGCGTCATCTTCGCCGTCTGCGGGGGCTACCAGCTGCTCGGCCACGCCTACGAGCTGGGCGGCGAGCGCCTCCCCGGCGTCGGCCTCGTCGACCTCGAGACCGTGCGCGAGGACGGCCCGCGCCTGATCGGCAACGTCGCCATCGAGGTCGACCTCGGCGACGGCCCGCAGGTGCTGGCCGGCTTCGAGAACCACGGAGGCCGGACGCGGCTCGGCCCGGCGGCGACCCCGCTGGGGCGCGTGCTGCGGGGTCACGGCAACAACGGGCAGGACGGCCACGAGGGCGTCCGCGGCGGCGCGCACGGGACGGTGCTGGGCACCTATCTCCACGGTCCGTTGCTGCCCAAGAACGCGTGGTTCGCCGACTGGCTCGCCGCAACCGCTCTGGGCCTGGAGCCGGGCGCGCTGGCCGCCCTCGAGGACACGCTGGAGCGGGCTGCACACCAGGGTGCGAGGGATGCGGCCGGATTGTGAATCTGTATAGGGTTCCCCGACCTCAGTCAGGGGCCTTGCAGATATGGAATCCACCGCCGCCCAGCACGAGGCGCCCTCGCCCAACGCGGAGGCCGCCTCGCTCGAGTTCCGCGAGGTGACCAAGCGCTATGAGGGCGCCGAGGGCATCGCGGTCGACAAGCTCTCCCTCCAGGTCCCCGCAGGCGAGATCTGCGTGCTCGTCGGGCCGTCGGGCTGCGGCAAGACCACCGCGATGCGGATGGTCAACCGCATGATCGAGATCTCCGACGGCGACATCCTCGTCGGCGGCAAGAGCGTTCGCGACCGCCCGCCCGCCCAGCTGCGGCGCGAGATCGGCTACGTGATCCAGCAGATCGGCCTGTTCCCGCACCGGACGATCGGCGACAACATCGCCACCGTCCCCCAGCTGCTGGGCTGGGACAAGAAGCGCACGGCGGAGCGCGTCGAGCAGCTGCTCGAGCTGATCGGCCTGACCGGCGACTTCCGCGACCGCTACCCCGCCCAGCTCTCCGGCGGCCAGCGCCAGCGCGTCGGCGTCGCCCGCGCGCTCGCGGCCGACCCGCCGCTGATGCTGATGGACGAGCCCTTCGGCGCGATCGACCCGATCAACCGCGAGCGCCTCCAGAACGAGTTCCTGCGCCTGCAGGCCGAGCTGCGCAAGACGATCGTCTTCGTCACCCACGACATCGACGAGGCGATCAAGATGGGCGACAAGATCGCGATCCTCAAGGAGGGTGGCCATCTCGCCCAGTTCGCGCCGCCCGCCGAGCTGCTGATGTACCCGGCCGAGCCGTTCGTCGAGGACTTCGTGGGCGCCGACCGCGCGCTCAAGCGGCTCGCGCTCCAGCGCGTCCGCGACATCGACCTCTGGAAGGCCGCCGTCGTGCGCGCCGGCGAGCCCGTCGCCGACGCCCGCAAGAAGCTCGAGGACGCCGACCTCGACATCCCGCTGCTCGTCGACGACCACGACCGGCCGCTCGGCTGGCTGTCGGAGCGCGGGCTGCAGGGCGAGCGCGTGCGCGACGAGCTGCGCTCCCCCGCCGAGCCGATCGTCGAGCTCGACGACATCCTGCGCGACGCCCTCTCCGACCTGCTCGGCAGCGACTCCCAGTACGGCCCGGTGGTCGACGCCGAGGGCAAGGTCGCCGGCGTGCTCTCGATGGAGGTCCTCTCCCACGCCCTGGCCCAGAAGGCCGAGAACGTGCCGACGCCGTCCGAGCTGGCCGCCCACGAGGAACACCATCAGGCGGAGGCCGCGTCCTGACGGGGCTCGCCACCTGGCTGCCGACGCTCGCGCAGATCACCTTCGGCGATCGCAAGAACGCCGTCAACCAATGCCCGGGCAACAACAACCTCTGCCCGCAGTGGATCCTCGACAACTTCGATCAGTACTGGAGCCCGCTCTGGGAGCACGTGCTGCTGAGCGTGGTGCCGCTCTTCATCGGCTTCTTCGTCGCGACCGGGATGGCGCTGCTCGCGCACCGCTACAAGGGGCTCAACCCGTGGTTCCTGGGCCTCGTGAGCGCGCTCTTCACGGTGCCCTCGATCGCCTTCTACCTGATCCTCCTCAACGTCACGGGCCGCGGCTACACGACGGCCGTGGTGGTGCTCACGGCCTACACGCTGGTGCTGATCTACCGCAACGTCTCCACCGGCTTGCAGGAGGTCCCCCGCGACATGGTCGACGCGGCTGAGGGCATGGGCCTCACCCGGCGGCAGATCCTGTTCCGGGTCGAGCTGCCGATGGCGCTGCCGACGATCTTCGCGGGCATGCGGATCGCGGCGTCCTCGACCGTCGGCATCGCCGGCTTCGCGTTCTTCGCCGGCGCCGGCGGCCTCGGCGCGGAGATCTTCGCCGACCCGACCTTCCAGGGCAACGTCGTCGCCGCCTCGATCCTGATGGTTCTGCTCGCGACGGTGCTCGAGCTCGCCGTGCTGCTCATCCAGCGCGCCGCCACCCCCTGGGAGCGGGCGGTGAGCCGATGATCCTCGCCGCGCTCGGGCCCTTCGGGGACGCGATCGACTTCATCTTCAACGAGCGCGAGTCGCAGGCCGGCACCGTGCGCGTGGGCGGGCTGGGCGAGATGCTGGAGCTCACCTGGACCCACGTCCAGCTCGCGCTGGTGGCGACCCTGATCGCGACCGCGTTCGCGATGCCGCTGGGCATCTGGCTCGGCCATATCGGGCGCTACCAGTTCCTCGCCACGAGCACGTCGAACATCGGGCGCGCGGTCCCGGCCCTCGGCCTGGTCGTGTTCTTCATCGCGTTCCTCGGCGTCGGCTTCCTCAACATCTGCGTCGCGCTCGTCCTGCTCGCGATCCCGCCGATCATCACCAACTCCTACGTGGGCATCCGGGGAGTCGATCCCGAGACGGTCGACGCGGCGGCCGGCAACGGGCTGACCGGGCGCCAGGTCGCCCTCCAGGTCGAGCTGCCGATGGCGCTCCCCACGATCATGGCCGGCATCCGCATCTCTCTCGTGTCGGTCATCGCGACCGCGACGATCGCGCCGCTGGCCAACGTCGACACGCTGGGGCGGCCGATCATCAGCCCGAACGTCTACGGCACCGCGGGCCAGCTCGCGGCCTGCATCGTCGTCGCGCTCGTCACCTTCGCCGCCGACGCGCTGTTCGCCTGGTTCCAGCGGGCCGTCACGCCCGAGGGCCTCAAAATCGCCGAACGGGGCCGGCCCGGTGGCCGCCGCCTCGCTTTCCTGTCATCGAAGAGGAGCATGCAGACATCGTGAGACGCACCCACCCCCTCCTGGCCCTGTTGGCCGTCCTGTGCCTCGGATTCGTCTTCGCCGCGTGCGGTGACGACGAAGAGCCCTCGTCCTCGTCGTCATCGGGCTCGGGGAGCTCCGAGGAGGCGCCGGGCAAGGAGATCCAGAAGGTCTCCGGCGCCGAGGGCAAGACGATCACCGTCGGCTCGAAGAACTTCACCGAGCAGTTCGTGCTCGGCGAGATCTACTCGCAGGCGCTCGAGGCCGCCGGCTTCAAGGTCAAGCGGCAGCTCAACCTCGGCTCCGAGCTGATCGCCCACAAGTCGCTCCAGTCGGGCAAGGTCGACGCGTACCCGGAGTACACCGGCACCGCACTGACCTCGTTCTTCGGCGTCAAGACCGCCGACGTCCCGAAGGACGCCAACAAGGCGTTCGAGGACACCAAGGCGGGCTTCGCCAAGGAGGACATCACCGCCCTGCCCCCCACGCCGTTCGAGAACACCTACCGCCTCGGCATGACCAAGGAGGGGGCGAAGAAGATCGGCGATCCGAAGACGATCTCGGACCTCAAGGGCAAGGAGGGCGACCTCGCGATCACCGGCTTCCCCGAGTGCAAGCAGCGCCAGGACTGCCTGCTCGGCGTCGAGGACACCTACGGCCTCAAGTTCGGCAAGTTCGTCTCCAGCGAGCAGAAGTACCAGGTGCTCGACTCGGGTGACGCGGACGTCGCGTTCATCTTCACCACCGACGGCGACCTGGCCGGCGGCAAGTACGCGATCCTGGACGACGACAAGAAGTTCTTCCCGCCGTACAACGTCACGTTCGCCATCCGCAACGAGGCGTTGAAGAACATCGGCCCCGACGGCCAGAAGGTGATCGAGGCCGTGCAGGAGCCGCTGACCGAGAAGGTCATGCAGGAGCTCAACGCGCGCGTCGACATCGACAAGCAGAAGCCGGAGGCGGCCGCCAAGAGCTACCTCCAGCAGGCCGGTTTCGTCAAGTAACCCTGCGCATTCCCGCGCCCGCCGTCTGGCGGGCGCGGGATAATCGCGGTCGCATGCTCGCCCGCGTCGCAGCACCATTTCTGCTTGCCCTGGTTGTCGTGGGCTGCGGCGGCTCGGGCGATCCGCCCGAATCCACGCCCGCGGGGCGCGAGGATGCGGCTTCCGCGAAGGCGATCAAGCGCAACGCGGCGAACGCGGCGACGACGCTGACGATCGCCTCGAAGGACTTCACCGAGGAGTTCATCCTGGGCGAGATCTACGCGCAGGCGCTCGCGGCCGGCGGCTACAAGGTCCGCAAGCGCCTGAACCTCGGCTCGGAGAAGGTCGCCTTCGCCGCCGTCAAGGCGGGCCGGGTCGACGCCTACCCGGAGTACACCGGCACGGCGCTGACCACGTTCTTCGGCGTCCCGACCGACAAGATCCCCAAGGACGAGCAGCAGGCCTTCGACCAGGCGAAGGCCAGCTTCGCCAAGCAGCACGTGACCGCGCTGCCGCCGACCCCCTTCACCGACTCCAACGCCGTCGGCATGACCCAGGCGCGCGCGCAGGAGCTGGGCATTCAGACGATCTCGGACCTCAAGTCGAAGGCGTCGCGGCTGACGCTGTCGGGCTCCAAGGAGTGCCGCACGCGGCTGGACTGCAAGCTCGGGCTCGAGCAGACCTACGGCCTGAAGTTCAAGCGCTTCCTGCCGACCGAGCTCGCGGACCGCCATTCGGTGCTCACGAAGGGCACCGCCGACGTCTCGATCGTCTTCTCCACCGACGGCCAGATCGCCGCCGACGACCTGCTCGTGCTCGAGGACGACAAGAAGCTCTTCCCGCCCTACAACGTCTCGCTGATCGTCAACGACAAGGCGGCGAAGGCGGCCGGCCCCGACCTCCCGAAGATCGTCGCGCAGGTGCAGCAGGACCTCTCCACCAAGGTGATGCAGGAGCTCAACTCGCGCGTCGACCTCGACAAGGAGAAGCCCGCCGCGGTGGCGCGCGCATACCTCGAGCAGTTCGGCTACGTGACGCCGGCCGCCGGCTGAGATGCGCGAGACCACCGTCACCGACACGCTGGCGGTGCAGCTCCTGCACCCCGACGCGCAGCCCCCGGCCCGCACCCGGCCCGGCGACGCGGGCTTCGACCTGCGCGGCGTCGAGGCGTTCTCGCTGGCGCCCGGCGAGCGGCGCGTCGTCCGTACCGGCGTCGCCGTGGCGCTGCCCGAGGGCGATCGCCGGGCTGGTCGTCCCCCGCTCCGGGCTCGCGGCCCGGCACGGGATCTCCGTCGTCAACGGCCCCGGCCTGATCGACCCGACCTACCGCGGCGAGATCCGGGTCGTCCTGGTCAACCTCGGCGAGGAGCGCTACGAGGGCGAGGCCGGCGACCGCATCGCGCAGCTCCTGCTCGTCCCGTTCCTGGCGCCCGAGACGCGTGTCGTCGAGACGCTGCCGCCGTCGGCGGACGAGCGCGGCGCCGACGGCTTCGGCTCCTCGGGCCGCTAGAGCGCGCGCAGCAGCGCCGCGGTCGCCGCCGCGGCCAGCACGACGACGAGAAACGGCGCGCGCCGCCAGACGAGCAAGCCGGCGACGGCGACCGCGGGCAGCCGCGCGTCGATCGCGTACACGCCGGCGGTGGTGATCGTCTGGGTCAGGATCAGCGCGGCGAGCAACGGGACGGGCGCCAGGTCGAGCAGCGCGCGCACCGGCGGGCGGATCTCGCGCTCGCCGACCAGCACGGCCCCGAGCGCCTTCAGCGCGTAGGACGCCGCCGCCAGCGCGAGGATCGCGGGCCAGGTCACGCGGCGACCATGCGGCGGGCGGCGAGGCCGGCCGGGATGAGCGCGCCGATCGCCGCCACGATCGGGATGCCGGGCGGCGTGACGGTCACCAGCGCGCCGGCGATCAGCGCGCCGATCACGGCGGCGCGCGGGGCGCCCGGCCGGCGCAGCTGCGGGCTCAGCAGCGCGAGGAAGGCGGCGGGGAACATCGCGTCCATGCCGAGGTCGCGCGGGTCGCCGATCCCGCCGCCGGCCAGCGCGCCCGCGAGCGTCCCCGCGTTCCAGAACAGCAGCACGGAGAGGCCCGTGGCCAGGAACGCCGTGCGCGCCCGCTCGGGGGAGTCCTGGGCCTGCGCCATCGCGGTGCTCTCGTCGATCACGAGCTGCGACTGGAGCAGGCGGGCGAGGCGGCTGCCGGTGAGGACCGGTGCGAGGGAGAGGCCGTAGATCCCGTTGCGAGCGGCGAGCATGAGCGCCGGCGCGGCCGCCGCCGCGGCGCCCCCGCCGCCCGCGATCACGCCCACGAACGCGAACTGCGAGGCGCCCGTGAACACGAGCAGCGACAGCGCCATCGCCTGGGCCACGCTCGCCCCCGCCGCCACGGCCAGGACGCCGAAGGACACGCCGTAGACACCGCAGGCGATGCCGACGCCCGCGGCGTCGCGGAGGATCGTGCGGCGGGCGGGGTCCATGGGCGAGCCATGCTAGGCCGATCCCCGGGGCACGCGCTTGCGTTTTCGCCCCTGAACGCCGTCAATGCGGCATGATCTGCCCATGGATGCCGTGGATCGCGCAATATTGCGCCAGCTGCAGGAGGACGGGCGCCTCAGCAACGTCGAGCTCGCCGAGCGCGTGCGCCTCTCCCCCTCGCCGTGCCTGCGCCGCGTGCGCGCGCTCGAGGCCGCGGGCGCGATCCGCGGCTACCACGCCGACATCGACCCGGAGCGGGTCGGGCGCGGCTTCGAGGTCGTCGTCCACGTCGACCTCTCGCTCAAGGACCGCTCGACCGTCGAGCGCTTCGAGGCGGCGGTGGCCGAGTTCGAGGAGGTCGTCGAGTGCCGGCGGATGTTCGGCCTCCCCGACTACCTGATCCGCGTCGCCGTCTCGGGCCCCGTCGAGTACGAGGCCTTCTACATGAACAAGCTCGCCGAGCTGCCCGGGCTCGCCCGCGTCAACTCGCAGTTCACGATGAAGGCGGTCAAGCTCGACCGCGGCGTGACGGTCTAGGAGGCGCCGTTGAACGCGTAGCGGTCGAAGCGCTCGGCCACGACGGCGGGCAGCCGCGCGCTGACGCGGACGCCGTCGGCCGTGTCCTCGCGCTCGAGGTCGCCGGCGACGTCGTGCAGCTCGGAGAGCGTCTGGCCCTCGGAGAACGGCACGAGCAGCTCGACGTCCTGGAGCGAGCGCTCGAACGCGTCCGCGATCGCCTCGCCGAGCTCCTCGAGGCCCTCGCCGGTGACGGCGGAGACGAGGAACCCGTCGGGGTGACGGAACGACAGCTCGCGGCGGCGCTCCTCGTCGAGCAGGTCGGCCTTGTTGAGCACGAGCAGCCGCGGCGTCTCGCCGACGCCGATCTCCTCGAGCACGTCCTCGACGGCGCGCGTCATCGCCTCGAGCTCCTCCTCGGTCTCGTTCGCGTCGACGACGTGGAGCACGAGGTCGGCCAGCGTGGTCTCCTCGAGCGTGGCGGCGAAGGCGTTGACGAGCTGATGCGGGAGCTTGCGGATGAAGCCGACGGTGTCGGTCATGAGGTAGGTGCGGCCGTGCAGGCGCAGCGTGCGCGTGGTCGGGTCGAGCGTGTGGAAGAGGCGGTCGCGGACGCCGACGTCGGCGCCGGTCATCGCGTTGAGCAGCGTCGACTTGCCCGCGTTGGTGTAGCCGGCGAGGGCGACGTTGGGCAGGTGCGCGCGGTCGCGCTCGGCGCGCATGACCGCGCGCGTGGACTTCACATGGTCGAGGCGGCGGCGCAGGGCGGAGATGCGGTCGCGCGCGAGCCGGCGGTCGGTCTCGATCTGCGACTCGCCCGGCCCCCGGGTGCCGATGCCGCCGACGCCGCGGCCGGCGCCGAGACGCTCGAGGTGCGTCCACAGCCCGCGCATGCGGGCCATGTTGTACTCGAGCTGCGCCAGCTCGACCTGGAGCTTGCCGTCGGCGCTGTTGGCGTGGCCGGCGAAGATGTCGAGGATCACCGCGGTGCGGTCGATCACCGGCATCCCGAGCGCCTCCTCGAGGTTGCGCTCCTGCCGCGGGGTCAGCTCGTCGTCGACGGCGACGAGGTTCGCGTCCGCCTCCTTGAGCAGGGGCTTGAGCTCCTCGACCTTGCCGGAGCCGAGGTAGAGGTTGGGGTGCGGCTTCTCGCGGTGCTGGACCAGCTCGCCGACGACGGCGACGCCGGCGGTGCGCAGCAGCTCCTTGAGCTCGGACATGTCGTCGCCCACCGGCGAGGCGCCGATGCAGTAGGCACGCTGAAGCGCCCGCCCCGGCTTGGGCGGAGCGACGTAGCGAGTGGGCTTCGCGCGGCCGTCGCGATGACGTTCCATCCCCTCTGATTGTAGGCCCAGGGCCTACGCCAGCCCGGAGCGCGCGGGCGCCGGCAGCTTCGTGTAGCGCTCGAGCAGGCGGGCGGTGGGGATCACCATGACCCCCTCGACCGGGTCGCCGACCCAGGTGCCGAGCCCGACGCTCAGCGCGTAGGCGGCGTAGGCCGCCGCGCAGGCGTCGATCTCGTCGAGCGTGCGGTGCCAGAGCCCGCCGTCGTCGTCGTAGATGCCCTTCAGCTTGAGCGCCGCGATCCGCTGCTGGCCGCCCCAGGGCGTGCGCTTGGGCGGCGGGCGGTGGCCGAGCAGCGCGCAGAAGATCGCGTCCGGGTAGGTCTCGAAGACGCGCCCGGAGCGGATCGCCGCGCTGCCGACGTCGCCCTCCAGCGCCCCGTCGGCGCGCTCGGGGACGTAGCGGCCGAGCGGCGTCAGCGCCTCGAACAGGTCGAAGCCGACCGCCATCCAGTCCGGCACCGCGTCCTCGGCGCTCGGCACCGGGTACAGCGGCAGGCCGCGGCGGAAGAGCACCGCGTCGCAGACCCGCATGCGCTCGTAGCGCCCGTCGGGCAGGCCGAGCGTGGCGCGCGCGGGCGCGTGCGGGCCGAGCAGCCCGAGCCGGCGGCCCGACGGCGCGTCGATCCCGACCACCGCCTCCCCGCGCCCGAAGCCCTGGATCGTGCGCGCGACCTCCTCGATCGTGCCCGGCGCGTAGAACGTCGCGACCAGCTCGACGCCCTCGGCCCCCTTGCGCTCGTGCAGCGTGCAGAGCTGCTGGTTGTCCGGCCGGGCCGAGACGTCGATGCCGCAGAAGCGCATCCGCGTATGGTGCCCGCTCATGGCCCCCGGTGACACCGAATTGGGCGAGCGCCTCGCCGCCAGGACGCTCGAGCTGATCGACATCCCCTCGGAGTCCCGTGACGAGGCGCGGCTCGCCGACCATGTGCGCGGCCTGCTGCCGGACGCGCGCGACCTCGGCGACACCTGCGTGCTGGCGGGCCCGGAGGGCGCGCGCGTGCTGCTCGGCGGCCACTTCGACACCGTCCCGGCCCAGGGCAACCGGCCCGGCCGCCGCGACGCCGGGTCCGTCCACGGCCTCGGCGCGAGCGACATGAAGGGCGCGCTCGCGGTGATGATCGAGCTGGTGCGCGACGGCGCGCCGTTCGGCGCCCTCTTCTTCGGCCGCGAGGAGCTGCCGTTCACCGAGAGCGCGCTGACCCCGCTGCTCGCGCGCCACCCGTTCGACCCCGAGCTCGTGGTGATGATGGAGCCCACCGACAACGCGATCCACGCCGGCTGCCTCGGCAACATCAACGCGACCTGGAGCTTCCACGGCGTCGCGGGCCATTCGGCGCGGCCGTGGTTCGCCGACAACGCGATCCACCGCGCCGCCGCCGGGATCACCGTGCTCGCCGCCCATGAGCCCGAGCCGCACGACTTCGACGGGCTGCGCTTCACCGAGGTCGCCTCGGTCACGAAGATCGCGGGCGGCATCGCGAGCAACGTCGTCCCGGACCTGGCGGAGGCGACCGTGAACTACCGCTACGCCCCCGGGCGCACGCCGCAGGAGGCGGAGGCGCGCCTGGCCGAGCTGTGCGGCGGCCACGGCGAGCTGCGGATCGACGGCCACGCGCCGTCGGGCGCGGTCGCGACCGGCCCGCTCGTGGACGCGCTGATCGCCGCCGGCGACCTCGCCATCGAGCCCAAGCAGGCCTGGACCCCGGTGGCCGAGTTCGGGGCGGCGGGCATCCCCGCGATCAACTTCGGCCCCGGCGACCCGCCGCAGGCGCACACGCGCGGCGAGGCGATCTCGGTCGCGGCGCTGGTGCGGGGCTACCGCGTGCTCGAGCGATTCGCGGAGGCGCTGTGAAGCCCTCGCCGGTGCTGAGCGGGCTGCGCACGTATCCCTTCCTGCGGCTGACCGACGCGAAGCGCGAGCTGATCGCCCGCGGCATCCCGGTGATCGACTTCGGGGTCGGCGAGCCGCGCGAGGACACGCCGCCGTTCATCCGCGAGGCGCTCGCGGCGGCGCTCGAGCCGAAGTCGACCTACCCGCTCGCCGAGGGCCTGCCGGTCCTGCGGGCCGCGGTCGCCGAGTGGGTCGCGCGCCGCTTCGGCCCGGCGCTGGATCCCGACACCGAGGTCCTCCCCACCTTCGGCTCCAAGGAGGCGGTCTTCCACCTCGCCCAGGTCGTCGGCGGCGACCTCGTGGCGGTCACCGCCCCGGCCTACCCGGTCGCCGAGCGCGGCGCGGCGTTCGCGGGCAAGTCGGTGATCGAGCTGCCGCTGACGGCGGAGCGCGGCTTCCTGCCCGACCTCGGCGCGGTCGACGCGGCGACATGGGAGCGCACGGCGATCCTGTGGCTCAACTACCCCAACAACCCGACCGCCGCGACGGCTCCGCTCGAGCTCTACGAGCAGGCGGCCGCGATCGCCCGCGAGCACGACGTCGTCGTCGCCTCCGACGAGGCCTACTCGGAGATCTACTTCGGCCCCGAGCCGCCCGTCTCCGCCCTCCAGGTCGCCGACCGCCGCAACGTGATCGCGCTCAACACCCTGTCGAAGCGCTCCTCGATGCCGGGCTACCGGTCGGGGTTCGTGGCCGGCGACCCCGAGGTGATCGCCGCGCTCAAGCGCTACCGCCCCAACGTCGGCGTCGCGCCGCCGGAGTTCATCCAGCACGCGGCCGTCGCCGCCTGGGGCGACGAGGCCCACGTCGAGGACGTGCGCGCGCTCTACCGCGCCAAGCGCGACACGCTGCTGCCCGTGTTCGAGGCCGCCGGCATCCGCCACGCCGGCGGCGACGCGACCTTCTTCCTCTGGCTCGACGCCGGCGAGCGCGCCGACGCCCTGGCCGCCGAGCTGCTCGAGCGCGGGATCGTGCTCGCCCCCGGCTCGTTCTTCGGCCCGGCCGGCGAGGGCTTCCTGCGCCTCGCGCTCGTGCCGACGCTGGCCGAGTGCGAGCGGGCGGCGGAGCTGTTGAGCGTCAGTCGTTGGCGTGCAGGGCGGCGTTCAGGCCCGCCCAGGAGCCTGAGCGCGGCATCGCCTCGACCGCGCCGCTCTGCGAGTTGCGGCGGAACAGCAGGCCGTCGGCGCCCGACAGCTCGAGCGCCTTGACGACCTCGCCGTCGGGCAGCGTGACGCGCGTGCCGCCCGTGACGTAGAGCCCGGCCTCGACGATGCAGTCGTTCCCGAGCGAGATCCCGAGCCCGGCGTTGGCGCCGAGCAGGCAGCGCTCGCCGATCGAGATCACCGCGGTGCCGCCGCCCGACAGCGTGCCCATGATCGAGGCGCCGCCGCCGATGTCCGAGCCGTCGCCGACGACGACGCCCGCGCTGATCCGGCCCTCGACCATCGAGGCGCCGAGCGTGCCGGCGTTGAAGTTCACGAAGCCCTCGTGCATCACCGTCGTGCCCTCGGCGAGGTGGGCGCCGAGGCGGACGCGGTCGGCGTCGGCGATCCGCACGCCGCTCGGCACCACGTAGTCGGTCATGCGCGGGAACTTGTCGACCGAGAAGACCTGCAGCGGCTCGCCGGCGGCGCGGAAGCGCAGGCGGACGTCGGCCAGGGCGGCGGGGTCGACCGGCCCCTCGCTGGTCCACGCGACGTTCGGCAGCACCCCGAACAGCCCCTCCAGCGAGAGCCCGTGCGGCTTGACGAGGCGATGCGAGAGCAGGTGCAGCCGCAGATAGGCGTCGTAGGCGTCGGTGGGCGCCGAGTCGAGGTCGTCGAGCACGGTCGTCACCTCGACGACCTGCACGCCCCGGCGCGGGTCCTCGTGGACCACGGCCCCGGTCGTCGTGCCCGGCGAGCCCTCCGCCGGCCCCAGCTGCGGGTCCGCGAACAGCACGTCGAGCACCCGCCCGTCGCCCGTCAGCGTCGCCAGTCCTGTGCGCCCATGCCTCGCTCATCGGCGGAGCACGCTAGCCGAACTCGCCCTTGAAGACCGGGACCGCCCAGCCCTCGAGGTCGACGTGCAGCGACTCGTCGACGTCGACGGTGAGCTCGCCGCCGTCCAGCTCGACCGTGACCGGCGAGTCGCCCCCGCGCAGCACGTGGGAGATCGCGGCCCCGCAGGCCCCGGTGCCGGACGACTGCGTCTCCCCCACCCCGCGCTCGAAGATCCGGGCGCGGATGCGGTCGGGCGCCAGCTCGGTCCAGAAGGAGACGTTGGTGCGGTTGGGGAAGCGCTCGGCCGTCTCGATCGGCGGGCCGATCTCGGCCAGGTCGAGCGTCTCCAGCCGCGCGCGCTCGTCGACGCGGATCGCGGTCTGCGGGTTGCCGATGACGATGTGGTGGAAGCGCCAGCCCTCGATCTCGCCCTCGCCCTCCAGTGTCGCGCGGCCCATGTCGGTGCGGCAGCTGTGCTCGCCGGTGATGCTCGCGCGGATCTCGCCCGGCCAGCGTCTGGATCGAGTAGGTCAGCGAGCGCGTCCAGCCGCGCTCGCGCAGGTAGAGCAGCGCCTGGCGCGCGCCGTTGCCCGACAGCTCGGCCTCGGAGCCGTCCGGGTTGAAGATCCGCAGCCGCGCGACGAACCCCGGCTCGTCGGGCGGGGCGAGCGCGAGCACGCCGTCGGCCCCGACGCCGAGGTGGCGGTCGCAGAGCGCGCGCACGCGCTCGGGCTCCAGCCCGTCCGCCTCGACGATCAGGTAGTCGTTGCCGAGCGCCTGCCACTTCTCGAACTTCATGCGATGCGGATCATGCCGTGCAGCGCCTCCGCGACGTCCTCCGCCTCGCGGCCGGTGACGTCGATCGTGTGGATGTTCGGCAGCTTGCGCATCCAGGTCAGCTGGCGCTTGGCGTAGCGGCGGGTGCGGGTCTTCATCGCCTCGACGTCGCCCGCGAGCAGCTCCTCGAAGCCGAGCGCCTGGCGCGCGGTCGGCGAGGCACCGAGCGCGGCGGCGCGCTCGACCTCCTCGCGGGCGCCGGCCGCGACCATCGCCTCGACGCGGCGGTCGATCCGCTCCGCCAGCGCCGCGCGGTCCATGACGAGGCCGGCCAGCAGGGTCGGGTGGCGCGTGTCCGTGGTCCACAGCTGCGAGTCGCCGCCGGCCGGGGGCGGCGGCTCGACGCCTCCTTCGAGCAGCTCCAGGGTCCGCACGATCCGCCGCCCGTCGCTCGGCGAGACGCCTGCGGCCGCGTTCGCGTCGCGCGCGGCCAGCAGCGCGTGCAGCGCGGCCGGGCCCTGCCTGGTCAGCTCGGCGTCCCAGCGCTCGCGGACCCCGGCGGCGGCGGGCGGGCGCAGGTCCAGGTCGGCCAGCGCGGCGCGCAGGTAGAGCCCCGTGCCGCCCACGACGATCGGCCGCCGCCCGGCGGCGAGCGCGGCGTCGATCTCGGCGTGCGCGAGCGCCGCGTAGGCGCCCGCGCTGAAGGACTCGGTGACGGGCAGGAAGCCGACCAGCCGGTGCTCGAGGCGCGCGCGCTCCTCGGGCCCGGCGGCGCCGGTGAGCGTGGCGAGCCCCGCGTAGACCTGCAGCGCGTCGGCCGAGATCGCCACCGGGTCCTCCCCGTCCGCGCGCAGCCGCTCGGCGAGCGCGAGCGCGACCTCGGTCTTGCCGACGCCGGTCGGCCCGAAGATCGCGATCAAGGTGGCGGGCGGGGACACGGGCCGGAGTATCGTCAGACGGGTGAGCGTGCACATCGCGACCGGCCTCTCCACCACGCCCGACGCTCGGGCGGGCGCGCTGGAGGCGGCGTCCGCGGCGGCCCGCGGGCTGGGCGAGCGCTCCTGCGATCTGGTGGTGCTGTTCGCCTCCGGGGCGCACCTCGCCGCGCCGGACGCGACGCTGGCCGCCGTCCACGAGATGCTCGCCCCCGCGACGCTGATCGGCTGCGGCGCCGGCGGCGTGATCAGCGACGCGCGCGAGGTCGAGACCGGCACCGCCGTCTCCGTGTGGGCCGCCTCGTTCGGCGACGACGGCGAGGTGCTGCCGTTCCACGCCACGGTCGAGGAGCTCGAGGAGGGCTCCGGCGCGCTGTCGGGCCTGCCCGACCTCGAGGGCGCGGCGGGCGCGATCCTGCTCGCCGACCCGTTCTCCTTCCCCACCGACGCCGTCCTGCGCTTCCTCTCCGACGCGACGCCGCTGCTGCCGCTGCTGGGCGGCGCGGCCTCCGCGCGCACCGCCGACAACGGCACGGTCCTCTTCTACGGCGACGAGGTGGTCGACGCCGGCGCCGTCGGCGTGCGCCTCGACGGCGTCGAGGTGCTGCCGTGCGTGTCCCAGGGCGCGGCGCCGATCGGGCCCGAGCTGACCATCACGGCGGCCGACGGCCACATCATCGGCGAGCTGGCCGGCAAGCCCGCGCTCGAGAAGCTGCGCGAGGCGATCGACGGGCTCTCCCAGGAGGATCGCGACCTCGTCGACGGCGGGCTGCTGATGGGCATCGTCGTCGACAACAACAAGCCCGACTACCTCCAGGGCGACTTCCTCGTGCGCGGGCTGGTCGGCGCGGACCCCGAGACCGGCGAGGTCGCCGTCGGCACCGAGGTGCGCCCGGGCCAGGTCGTGCGCCTGCACGCCCGCGACGCCTCGAGCGCGGACCGCGACCTGCACCGGGCGCTCGGGATCCGGATGGAGGCGCTCGGCGGCCGGCGCCCGGCCGGCGCGCTCGTGTTCGCCTGCAACGGGCGCGGCTCCGGGATGTTCGGCAGCCCCGACCACGACGCCGAGGCGATCGCCGACGAGCTGGCGGGCGCGCCCGCCGCGGGCTTCTTCGCCGCGGGCGAGATCGGCCCGGTCGGCGGCGAGTACTTCCTGCACAGCTTCACGGCCACGGTGGCGGTCTTCGCGCGGTGAACCTCTCCGGCCGCACCGTGCTGCTCACCGGGGCGACCGGGGGCATCGGGCACGCGATCGCTCGCGCCTGCGCGGCGCGCGGCGCGAAGCTCTTGCTGACGGGCCGGCGCGCCGGCGTGCTCGACCCGCTGGCGACCGAGCTGTCGGGCCGGGCGATCGTGTGCGACCTCGCGCAGCCCGACGAGGTCACGCGGCTGCTCGGCGAGGTCGGCAACGCCGACGTGCTGGTCGCGAACGCCGCGCTGCCGGCCAGCGGCCTGCTGAGCTCGTTCAGCGTCGAGGAGCTCGACGCCGCCCTCGCGGTCAACCTGCGCGCGCCGATGGTGCTCGCCCAGGCGCTGTCGGCCGGCATGACCGCGCGCGGCCACGGCCACATCGTCTTCATCTCCTCGATGTCGGGCAAGACCGCCAGCGTCGGCGGCTCGGTCTACTCGGCCACGAAGTTCGGGATGCGAGGCTTCGCGCTCGGCCTGCGCGAGGACCTCCGCGGCACGGGCGTCGGCGTCTCGACGGTGTTCCCCGGCTTCGTCAGCGACGCGGGCATGTTCCACGACGCCGACGTGAAGCTGCCCGGCTACGTGGGGACGCGCACGCCGGAACAGGTTGCCGCCGCGGTCGTGCGGGCGATCGAGCGCGACCGCTCGGAGATCGACGTCGCGCCGCTGGCGGTGCGGCTCGGCGCTGCGTTCGGGAGCCTCGCGCCGGAGGTCTCGGGCCGCCTGCAGCGGCGCCTGGGCTCCGACGGGATCGCGGCAGCGATGGCGGAGGGCCAGCGGGCCAAGCGCCGCTAGTGCAGGACGCGCGGCGGGCGGGCGAAGAGCCGCTTGCGTGACAGCGATTCGCTCCACGGCCCCTGCAGCTCCAGCCGGCTCGAGCCGTCGAGCTTCGTGCTGAGCTCCTCGGCGGGGACCGGCCGGCTGAGGTAGTACCCCTGCGCGTGAGTGGCGCCCCATTCCGCGACGGCGCGCAGCGTCGCCTCATCCTCGACGCCCTCGGCCACGGTGCGCAGGCCCAGCTGCCCGGCGAGCCCGGCGACCGCCTGCACGATCGCGGCGTCGGCGGTGTCCCGGAGGGCGTTGTCCACGAACGAGCGGTCGATCTTGAGCTCGTCGACGGCCAGCTGCTTGAGCAGCCCGAGCGACGAGTAGCCGGTGCCGAAGTCGTCGAGCGAGACGCCGACGCCCGCCTCCCCGTGGCAGCGCACGACGGCGAGGGCTCGCTCCAGGTCGACCAGCAGCGCGTCCTCGGTGATCTCGATGCGCAGCCGCGCCGGCGGGGTCGACCAGCGCTCGAGCGCGGCGGTCACCGCGTCGGCCCAGCCCGATTCGAGCAGGGTGGAGGCGGACACGTTGACGGCAACCCCGATGTCGTGCCCTTCAGCACGCCACCGGGCGCCCTGGGCGAGCGCGGCCTCGAGCACGTGATCGGTGAGCTCGCGCATGACGCCGGTCTGCTCGGCCAGCGGCACGAACTCGCCGGGTGCGAGCAGCCCGCGCTCGGGATGCTGCCAGCGGACGAGCGCCTCGGCCTCGGTGACGACGCCGCTCACGAGGTCGACGATCGGCTGGTAGTAGACGACGAGCTGGCCGAGGGTCACGGCGTCGCGCAGCTCGCCGATCAGCTCCAGCCGCTCGCGGGTGTTGCGGTCCTCCTCCTGCGCGTAGAACGCGTGACCGCTGCGCGAGGTCTTCGCCTGGTACATCGCCACGTCGGCGTGGCGCATCAGCATGCCGGCGTCCTCGCCGTGCTCGGGGAACACCGCGATCCCGACGCTCGCGCCGATCTGGACGTCGATCCCCTCGACCGGGAAGCGCTCGTCGAGCGCCCCGGCGATCTTCCGCCCGAGCTCCTCGGCCGAGCGCGTTCCCGGGAGCAGCACCGCGAACTCGTCGCCGCCGAGGCGGGCGAGGACGTCGTCGGTGCGCAGGACGCCGCGCAGGCGCGGGCCGATCTGGGTGAGCACGGCGTCGCCGGCATGATGGCCGAGCGCGTCGTTGAGCTCCTTGAAGCGGTCGATGTCGATGATCATCAGCGCGAGCGGTTCGTCGTGTGCGAGCGCGTGAGCCAGATGCGCACGCAGCCGGCTTCCGAACTCGCGGCGGTTGGGCAGCCCGGTGAGCTCGTCGGTCGCGGCCTGGCGGCGCGCTTCGTGGAAGCCGCGGATCTCGCGGACCGTGAGCGCCGTGCGGGTCATGGCGGCGAGCACGGCCACCCCCGCGAGCGCGACCGCGACCGGCGAGACGTGCTCGACGCCGGCGTAGACGAGCAGGCCGAGCGCGGCGACGGCGAAGAGCAGCGGCGGGACCAGCACGCCGAGGTGGCCGGGATCGGCCTTGCCTGGTTTCTCCAGCGGCTGCCAGCTGGCCAGCGCCATGATCACCAGCGCGACCACCCACAGCGAGTCGAGCACCGTGCCCGGGGCGTACGTGTCGGCGGCGAGGCGCGCGAGGTAGAGCGAGTCGGCGACGGCGAACAGCGCGAATCCAGCGGCCAGCAGCACCCATGCGCGGCCGCCGCGCTGCCCGTGCAGGACGAGCACCGCGACCGTGAGGCCGAGCAGCAGCAGGTCGGCGAGCGGGTAGGCGGCGTTGGTCAGCACGGCCGCCCGGCTCCCCTCCGCGTTCGCGAGGATCGGCGCCACGGCGAGGGTGACGCCGATCGCGCCGACCGAGAGGATCCCGATCAGCCCGTCGAGCCAGGCGCTGCGCGGGAGGTCGCGGGCGCTGGCGTGCAGGCGCAGGCCGAGGCAGAGGTAGGCGCAGGGGTAGAAGGCGAGCCAGCCGGCGTCGGCCGGGGACGGGAACGGCGCGTCGGCCATGCCGTAGAGGACGAAGCCCCACCACAGGTTGCCGACCGTCCACAGCACCATCCCGGCCAGCAGCGGCTTGCACCCGGGCGCGCCGCCGGTCCAGACCCGCACCGCGACGACCGCGCAGGCGCAGGCCAGCACGAGGTTCTGGCCCCAGGCATTGAGCAGCGTGGCGCGCCCGCTGCCGCCCAGCCCGAACTGCGTGTGGGCGATGTTGACCGCCAGGAGGGCGAACATCAGCAGCGCGGCCACGGTGACGGCGCGCCGGGAGCGGCGCGAGACGGCGCCGAGATCCGGCAACAGGAAGCGCAGGAACACCATGTGTCCAGAGCATCGGCCGATCCTCAAGCCGCCTTGAGGGAGCGGCTACGAAGGGGGCGTGCCGTCTCCCGTCGCGCTCGCGACGGGCGGCGAGGCGCTCGGCGGTGTCGCCCTCGCGCGTGACGGAGGCGATCGCGCTCAGGACCTCGTCGGCGAGGCGCGGGCCGTCGGCCTCGGACTCCGGCGTCGCGGCGATGCGGACGATCACCTCGTCCGAGTCGACCTCCTCGAGAGAGATGTGCGGCTCGTGGCGGACCGGCGTGGTGACGCCGTTCTCCAGCAGGTCCTGCACCTCCGACGGCTTGACGTCGGGCCGCAGCCGCGCCCGCAGGTCGACCGCGGCGGGCTCGCGCAGCGGCACGACGGCCGAGGTCAGGACGACGTTGTTCGGGACCATGATCGAGTCCTCGCCGCGCGAGAGCGTGACGTAGAGCAGCCCGAGCGAGGCGACGGTGCCCTCGATCTGGCCGGCCAGCCCGCCGCCCTGGAGCCGCACGCGGTCGCCGATCCGGAACGGCCGCGCCGCGATCAGCACCACGCCCGCGATCAGGTTGCCGAGCGTCTGCTGCGCGGCGAGACCGAAGACGACGGCGGTGATCGCGCCGCCGACGGCCAGCGCGCGCGGGTCCAGCCCTGCGATCCGCAGCGCGGAGAGCGCCGCCAGCGCGAGAAACGTCAGCCGGATCAGGAACGACACCGTCCCGGCCGTGCCCGGGTCGACGCGCCGGAACAGCGCCGGCTCCACCCAGCGGCCGAGGTCGCGCGCCAGCGCCCAGCCGAGGATCACCAGCACGATCGCCGCCGTCACCCGCACGGGCGTGTCGAGCCCGAACAGCTCCTCGCGCATGACGTACGCGACGATCGTCGCCACCGTCAGCGGGACGATCAGCAGCAGCTCGCGCCGCGCGGCGTGCGCGCGCTGGATCGTGTGCAGCGTGATCGAGCGCGCCCGCTGGGCGGGCGCCCGTGCGTCGAACTTGGGTCGGTTCCGGTTCAGCATCTCTCAGAGGCAACACTGCCCGGCGGACAGGGTTTCATCCCCTCCAGCCACTGTGACCGAGGTCACTGGGCCGGGTCTTCCGGCGCACACGCGCCGCCTCTGCACGGAGCGTGGCGCCTAGAACAGCGTCGTCTGCCGCCCGGGCGCCGCCGCGGTCTCGGGCGGCGGCCCCAGCGCGGGCGGCAGCCGCCGTGGGCGGTTGAACCGCTCCGCGATCTCGGCCTTACGCCGCCGCCCGGGCAGCCGCGCCTCCAGCGCCTTGCGCTCCGCCGGCTTGGCGTAGGCACCGTTGCGGTACAGCGCCTCGTAGCGCTCGACGAGGTCCGGCCGCTTCGCCCGCAGCCAGTCGAAGAAGACGTCCCGCGTCGAGCCGCGCAGGAACAGCGCCTGGCCGCCGATCGAGGTCGCCCCCGCCGCCTCGGCCAGCTCGACGATCTTCTCCACCTGCCCCGGCCCGTCGTTGATCCCGGGCATCAGCGGCGCGATCAGGATCCCGGTCGGGATGCCGATCCGGTTCAGCTCCGCCACCGCCTCCAGCCGCGCCCGCGGATGCGGCGTGTGCGGCTCCGTCGAGCGCCACATCTTCTCGTCGAGCGTCGGCACCGACAGGCAGGCGCTCACCCGCGTCCGCTCGGCGATCTGCAGCAGCAGGTCCTTGTCGCGCAGCAGCAGCGGCGACTTCGTGAGGATCGAGCACGGGTTGGCGAAGTCCCGCATCGCCTCCCAGATCCCGCGCATCAGCTTGTAGCGCCCTTCGACCCACTGGTACGGGTCCGTGTTCGTCCCGAGCGCCACGTGCTCGCGCTTCCACGACGGCCGCGCCAGCTCGGCCCGCAGCACCTCCGGCACGTTGACCTTGACCACGATCTCCTTGTCGAAATCACGGCCGGCGTTGAAGTCGAGGTACTCGTGCGTGGGGCGGGCGAAGCAGAAAGTGCACGCATGGGTGCAGCCCCGATACGGGTTGATCGTCCACGGGAACGGCATCCGCGACTGCTTCGGGACGCGGTTCAGGGCCGATTTGGCGTGGACTTCGTAGAACCGGGTGTCGAGGGCCTCCGGGGCGTCGAAACGGCGGACGACGGCGTCCTGGTAGCCCGGGAGCCGCCCCTGTTCCTCCTGCCCGACCTCTTGATTCGCCCAGCGCACGAACGTATGTTCGCATACGTGGGCGACGGACTAGCTCGTGCGCACCCGCCCCAGCCGCCGCGAGGCCCTGCGCTCGGCCTTCGCGAGCTTCTCCGGGCCGTAGAGGGCCGTGGCCCAGGCCGAGCGCGGCCTGGCCAGCAGGAAGGTCGAGACGAGCCACGGCAGGCCGAGCAGGAACAGGCCGACGGCGAGCCAGCCGTAGCGGCCCTTGAGCGCCGTGCCGATCCCCGCGGTGAGCGTCAGGATCGTGAAGGCCCAGATCTCCAGCGGGATCGTGGACGAGGCGCCGGGGTCGGCGGCTGCGAGGGCGATCACGCGCGGCAGCGTACTTCGCCGGCGTGGCCCGGGTAGTAGACCTTCCGACTGCATGCGAGCGATCGAGGACACGGTGGTGCTGGTCACCGGCGCGACGGACGGGCTCGGCCGTGCCGTCGCGCGGGAGCTGCACGCCCGCGGCGCCCGCGTGCTCGTGCACGGCCGCGACCGCGCCAAGCTCTATCCCGAGGCGCGCGCGCTGAGCCGGGGCGGGGTGCCCGCCCCCGCCTTCCTGGCCGACCTCTCGTCGCTCGACGAGGTCCGGGACCTGGCCCGGTACGTCCGCCGCTCGACCCCGCAGCTGCACGTGCTGATCAACAACGCCGGCATCGGCTCGGGGCTCCCCGACGGGAAGGAGCGCCAGGAGAGCCAGGACGGTTACGAGCTGCGCTTCGCGGTCAACCACCTCGCGGGCTTCCTGCTGACCATGCGCCTGCTGCCGCTGCTGCGCGCCTCCGCCCCGGCCCGCATCATCAACGTCGCCTCGCTCGGCCAGGCGCCGATCGACTTCGACGACCCGATGATCGAGCACGGCTACAGCGGCACCCGCGCCTACGGGCAGAGCAAGCTCGCGCAGATCACGACCGGCTTCGAGCTCGCCGAGCGCCTCGATCCCAAGGAGGTGACCGTGACGAGCCTGCACCCGTCGACCTACATGCCGACGAAGATGGTGCTGGAGGAGATCGGGCGGTCCGTCGACCGGCTCGAGGACGGGGTCGCCGCGACGGTGCGGCTCGCGCTCGCCCCCGAGCTCGAGGGCGTCACGGGCGACTTCTACGACCGCCAGGCCGTCGCCGCGGTGCACGCGCAGGCCGACGACCGCGCGGCCCGCCGCCGCCTCTGGGAGCTCTCGCTGAAGCTGACGGGCGAGCGCGAGCCCGCGTTCTAGGCCGCGGCGGGGAAGACGCCGAGGAAGCGCCTGACCGCGGGCGTGCTGCCCTCGATCTCGACGTCGCCGGTGCGCAGCGCCTCGGCGAGCGGGCGGTCGTGCCAGAGCACCGCCGCGAGCGTGCCGGGAGACGTCTCGACCACCGCGTCGGGCCGGTCGGCGACCCCGCGGGCGACCTCGAACCGCCCCTCGGCCACACGTCCCCGGAACCCGTCCTCGCCCAGCCGCAGCTCGACCGTCACGTCGACCCCCGCGGCGGCCTCCGGGTCGAACAGCGTCCTGAGCGCGATCACGAAGGAGTCGGTGCTGAACGCGACCTCGCCCTCGGGAACCGGCGCGTGGCTGCCCCAGCGACCGAGCTCGAGCAGGATCGGCTCGAGCGCCAGCCCGCGCTCGGTCAGCTCGTAGACGCGCGAGCCGGCGGGCGGCGCGAGCTTGCGCCGGCGCACGAGCCCGGCCTGCTCGAGCTCGCGCAGGCGCTGGGAGAGCACGTCCGGGCTGAGGCCGGGCAGGCCCGCCCGCAGGTCGGTGAAGCGCTTCGGGCCGAGCAGCAGCTCGCGCACCACCAGCAGCGCCCAGCGCTCGCCGACGACGTCGAGGGCGCGGGCGACGCCGCAGCGGTCACCGTAGGTCCGCTTCTTCGCCATCGGCGGGAGTCTACCCACTTCAGTCAGAACTTCCACTCATCTAGTTGGTAACTCCAACTCCATGATACGGTGACCCGACTCAAGCGAACCGAAACGGAGGCTCGATGAGCGAGCGCAACGGATACGAGCCCGGCGTCCCCTGTTGGGTCGACACGCGCCAGCCCGACCCGCGGGCGGCGGTCGACTTCTACACGCAGCTGTTCGGCTGGCAGGCCGCCACGAACGGCGACTACACCTTCTGCCGGCTGCGCGGCCGCGACGTCGCCGCGATCGCCGCCGGCGACTCCCCCGCCTGGAGCACGCACATCTGGATCGACGACGCCGACGAGACCGCCGCGCGCGTGACGGACGCCGGCGGGAGCGTCGTGACCCCCGCCTTCGACGTCCCCGGAGCCGGCCGCACCGCCGTCTTCGCCGACCCGGCCGGCGCCGAGTTCTCCGTCTGGCAGCCGGACGGCCACAAGGGCGCCCAGCGCGTCAACGAGCCGGCCGCCTGGGCCATGAGCGCGCTGAGCACGCCCGACCTCGACGGCGCCAAGGCCTTCTACGGCAGCGTCTTCGGCTGGGAGACCGACACGTTCGCCGCCGGCGACCTCGAGGTCACGCTGTGGCGCCTGCCCGGCTTCGTGGGCGGCGAGCCCGAGCAGCCGGTGCCCGCCGACGTCATCGCGACGAGCATGCGCTCCGACGGCCCGCCGCAGTGGGAGGTCGACTTCTGGGTCGACGACGTCGACGCGACCGCCGCACGCACGGCCGAGCTCGGCGGCACGGTGGTCGCCGGCCCGTTCGACATGCCGATCGGCAGGCGAGCCGTCCTCGCCGACCCGCAGGGCGCGACGTTCTCGGTCAGCCGCGTGGTGCCCGCATGAGCACGATCGAGGTCGTCAACCACATCACGCTCGACGGGGTCCTGCAGGCGCCGGCCGGCCCGGACGAGGACCGCCGCGGCGGCTTCGAGCACGGCGGCTGGGCGATGCCCTACTCCGACGAGGTCATGGGCAAGTACATGGGCGCGCGGATGAGCGCCGGCGACGGCAAGCTGCTGCTCGGGCGCTGGACCTACGAGAAGTTCGAGGACGCCTGGCAGCAGCAGCCGGAGGACAACCCGATCCGGCAGCGGCTCGAGGCCAGCACGAAGTACGTCGTGTCGCGGTCGGCGCGGGAGCTCGGGTGGCAGAACTCCGTCCTGCTGGAAGGCGACGCCGCCGAGACCGTGGCCGACCTCAAGGCGCGCGAGGACGGCAGCATCGTGATCCTCGGCAGCGGCGAGCTGGTCCGGGCGCTCCTCCCCCACGGGCTGATCGACGCGTTCCTGCTCACGATCCATCCGCTCGTGCTCGGCTCGGGCCGGCGGCTGTTCGCCGACGACGGCGCGCTCGCCAGGTTCAATCTCGTCGAGTCGAAGCCGACGACGACCGGCGTCCTGATCGCGCGCTACGAGGCGGCCTGAAGCAGGAAGGCCTGCTCGCCCCGCAGCGTCTGGCTCGAGGCCTCGTGGATCTCGACGTCCACGAAGTCGCCCGGCGACGCCAGCCCGCTGAAGTTGACGACCTTGTTGTGGCGCGTGCGGCCGCGCAGGCGCGCCGCGTCCGTGCGCGAGGTGCCCTCGACGAGCACCTCGAGCGTGCGGCCGACGAAGCGCTGCGCGCGCTCGCGGGCGCGCCGCTGGACGACCTCGACGAGGCGCTCCATGCGCTCGACGCTGACCTCGTGCGGGAGGAACTCGCTCTCGAACGCGGCGGCCTCGGTGCCGCGGCGGGGCGAGTAGATGAAGGTGAAGGCGCCGTCGAAGCCGACCTCCTCGGCGACCTCGAGCGTGCGG
The DNA here is from genome assembly GCA_963787335.1 of uncultured Solirubrobacterales bacterium. Lineage (GTDB taxonomy): Bacteria > Actinomycetota > Thermoleophilia > Solirubrobacterales > Solirubrobacteraceae > DASQFQ01. Next base: position 13,727 of record CAWBCU010000026.1, on the reverse strand, counting down.
GTGAAATCCTCCTCGGTCTCCCCCGGGAAGCCGACGATGACGTCGGTGGTGATGGAGCAGTCGGGGACGTGCTCGCGGATCAGCGCGACGCGGTCGAGGAAGCGCTCGCGCGAGTAGGTCCGGCGCATGCGCTTGAGCACGGGCGTCGAGCCCGACTGCAGCGGCAGGTGGATGTGCTCGCACACGCTGCCCAGCTCGGCGTGCGCGCGGACGACGTCCTCCGTCATGTGGGCCGGGTGCGGGCTCGTGTAGCGGATGCGATCCAGGCCTTCGATGCCGTCGACCGCGTGCAGCAGCTCGGCGAACGACGTCCGCGGCCGCAGCCCGCGGCCGTAGGAGTTGACGTTCTGGCCCAGCAGCGTCACCTCGCGCACGCCATCGGCGGCGAGCCCGCGGACCTCGGCGACGAGCTCGTCGAGCGGCCGCGAGACCTCGCGCCCGCGCGTGGAGGGCACGATGCAGTACGAGCAGACCATGTTGCAGCCGGCCGAGATCTGGACCCAGCCCTGGAAGTCGCGGCCGCGCTTGGCCGGCAGGTGGCCGGTGAAGCCCTCGAACTCGAAGAAGCCCTGGGCGGTGATCGAGTCGCTGGTCAGGAACTCCGCGAGCTTGTGGACCTGGCCGGGGCCGAAGGCGACGTCGACGAACGGGAACTGGCGGAACACGTCGTCCTTGACCGACTGCGCCCAGCAGCCGCCGACCCCGATCACGCGCTCGGGGTCGCGGCGCTTGAGCACCGCGGCCTCGCGCAGGTGGGAGACGAAGCGGTCGTCGGCCTTCTCGCGGATCGAGCAGGTGTTGAAGAGGATCAGCTCCGCGTCCTCGCGGCTCGGCGCCTCGCGGTAGCCGAGCGCCTCGAGCATCCCCTTCATCCGCTCGGAGTCGTGCTCGTTCATCTGGCACCCGAAGGTGGTGACGTGGAACGCCTTCATGCTCACTCAGCGAGCGTAGTCGGTGGCCCTCGACTCCCGGATCACCGTCACCTTGATCTGGCCCGGGTACTCGAGCTCCTGCTCGATCTCGCGCGCGATCTCGTGCGAGAGCAGCACCGCGGCGTCGTCGTCGAGCGAGCCGGGCAGCACCATCACGCGGATCTCGCGGCCGGCCTGCATGGCGTAGACCTTGTCGACGCCGTCGTGGCGGGTGGCGATGTGCTCGAGGTCGCGCAGGCGCTTGACGTACTGCTCGAGCGACTCGCCGCGGGCGCCGGGGCGGGCGCCGGAGAGCGCGTCGGCGGCCTGGACGATCACGGCCTCGACGGTCTGCGGCTCGACCTCGTTGTGGTGGGCCTCCATCGCGTGGGCGACGGCCTCGGACTCGCCGTGCTTGCGCGCGAGGTCGCCGCCGACGAGCGCGTGCGGCCCCTCGATCTCGTGCGAGACGGCCTTGCCGATGTCGTGCAGCAGCGCCGCCCGGCGGGCGGTCTTGGGCGAGGCGCCGAGCTCGTGGGCCATCATCGCCGCCAGGTGGGCGCACTCGACCGAGTGGGCGAGGACGTTCTGGCCGTAGCTGGTGCGGAACTTGAGGCGGCCGAGCAGCCGCACCATCTCGGGGTCGAGGCCGCCGACGTTGGCGTCGAAGCACGCCTGCTCCCCCGCCTCCTGCATGTGGCTCTCGAGCTCCGACTTGGCCTGGTAGAAGGTCTCCTCGATGCGGGCCGGGTGGATGCGGCCGTCCGAGAGCAGCTTCTCGAGCGTCATGCGCGCGATCTCCCGCCGCACGCCGTCGAAGCCGGACAGGATCACCGCGTTCGGGGTGTCGTCGATGATGAAGTCGACCCCGGTCAGGTGCTCGAGGGCGCGGATGTTGCGGCCCTCGCGCCCGATGATGCGCCCCTTCATGTCGTCGGCGGAGAGCTGGACGACCGACACCGTGGTCTCGGCGGCGTGGCCCGCGGCCATGCGCTGCATCACGACCGAGAGGATGTTGCGCACGCGGCGCTCGGCGTCGCGCTTGGTCTCCTCCTCGATCGCGCGCACGCGGCGCGCGCAGTCGTGCCGCGTCTGCTCCTCGAGCTCCCGCAGCAGGATCGCCTTGGCCTGCGAGGCGCTCAGCCCCGAGACCCGCTCGAGCTCGAGCACGTGGCGCTCGCGCACCGACGCGATCTCGGCCCGCAGGGACTCGAACTCCTCCTCGCGGCGCTCGAGCGTCGTGCGCTGCCCTTCCAGCGCCGCCTCCTTGGCGAGCAGGCGCTCCTCGAGGCGCACCATCTCCCCCCGGCGCTCCTTGAGATCCGCCTCGACGCTGCCGCCGGCGATCGGCTCGACCGCGACGGACGGCGCGGTGCCGGAGCGACGCGGACCGGCCAGCGCGGGTGCACGGCGGGCGAGCAGCGATGCCGCCAACACCAGCCCCGCGGCCAGACCCAGCGCCACCACCACCGCTGCGATCACGATTTCCATTGTCGTTTCCTCTCCCCTTTGGGCCGGCCGAGGCCGACCCGGGCTCACATTCATTTTGGGAGCGCCAGACCAGGCTCGAGGCACCGAGCGGAGAGGGCGTGCATGAAGGCGACCTTGCGGCCGCCGCGTCAGATGGCGGCTAGTTCCGTCGTGGTTGTAGGAAATGGCCGAGACATGAGCGCCTCGGAGTCAGTGTTCGATCGGCCGTCACGTGATGCTTGCTTGATCTCTCGCTAAAAGCGTCTGTTTGCTGGTGTTTTCAGGCCCACGGGCCTGGTCTGTTGCTGCCATCGGATCGTAGTACTGCGGGGCGGTCCGCGCAAACCTGGGCGGACGCCGTCAGAAGTCGGGGTCCGGCTCGGCGCCGCAGTGGCGGCGCAGGGCGTCGAACGCGAGCTCGGACGTGTAGCCGCGGCGCATGAGGATGCCCAGCGCGCGGTCGCGTTCGGCGCGGGTGGTGGGCGGCGTCGGGCAGCGGCGGCGCAGCAGCTCGCGCGCGGCCGCCAGCTCCTCCTCCGGGTCCTGGGCGGCCACCGCCGCCTCGATCGACTCCTCGTCGACCCCGAGCTCCCGCAGGCGGCGGGCGATGCGCTCCGAGCCCCAGGAGTCGAGCCGCCGCCGGTCCTCGGCGAAGCGCTCGGCGTAGCGGGCGTCGTTGAGGTAGCCGAGCTCGATCAGCTCCGTCACCACCTGGTCGGCGATCGCCGGCTCGACGCGCTTGCCGAGCAGCATCCCGCCGACCTCGTTGACCGTGCGGTCGCGCTTGTTCAGCGACCGCCACGCGAGCCCGCGGGCCCGCTCGACGGGATCGACCTCGGGCGCAGCCGCCGCCGGACCGCCCACGCCGTCCGACGCGAAGCGATCGTCGCCTCACCCGGGATCGGGTACTCAAGGGATCCGCCTCGAATTGGTCCGCCTCGGACGAGGCGGACCCGAACCGGCGCGCCATCGGCCGCTAGGCCTCGACGGCCACCGGCGGCACGTCGGGCATCTCGCCCGCGAGGTCGGCAACGGGCACGTCCTTGTCGCGATCGATCGGCGCCACGAGGTCCTGGCCGATGCCGAGCGCCTCGTAGACCTTGGCCTCGATCTCCTTGGCGATCTCGGGGTGCTCGACGAGGAATCCCTTGGCGTTGTTGCGGCCCTGGCCGAGCCGCTCGCCCTCGTAGGAGAAGAACGAGCCGGACTTCGCGACGATGTTGTGCTCGATCCCGAGGTCCAGGATGCAGCCGGAGCTCGAGATGCCGGTGCCGAACTCGATGTCGAACTCGGCCTGGCGGAACGGCGCCGCGACCTTGTTCTTGACGACCTTGACCCGCACGCGGTTGCCGATCGCCTCGGTGCCGTCCTTCAGCGTCTCGATGCGGCGGATGTCCAGGCGCTGCGACGAGTAGAACTTCAGCGCGCGGCCACCCGGCTGGGTCTCCGGCGAGCCGAACATGACGCCGATCTTCTCGCGGATCTGGTTGACGAACAGGCAGAGGGTCTGCGTGCGGTTCAGGTTGCCGGCCAGCTTGCGCATGGCCTGCGACATCATCCGCGCCTGCAGGCCGACCGTCTGGTCGCCCATCTGGCCCTCGAGCTCCGCCCGCGGCGTCAGCGCGGCGACGGAGTCGACCGCCACGACGTCGACGGCGCCGGAGCGCACGAGCATGTCGGCGATCTCCAGCGCCTGCTCGCCGTAGTCGGGCTGGGAGACGAGCAGCTCGTCGATGTCGACGCCGATCTTCTGGGCGTACAGCGGGTCCATCGCGTGCTCCGCGTCGATGAACGCGCACACGCCGCCGAGCTTCTGCGCCTCGGCGAGGACGTGGTAGACGAGCGTCGTCTTACCGGAGGACTCCGGCCCGAAGACCTCGACGATGCGCCCGCGCGGCATGCCGCCGATGCCGAGCGCGAGGTCGAGCGACAGCGCCCCGGTGGGGATGGCGTTCACCTTGACCTGGGCGCCCTCATCACCCATGCGCATCACGGTGCCCTTGCCGAACTGGCGCTCGATCTGCGTCAGCGCGCCCTGGAGGGCGGTATCACGGGCCTTGGCGCCCGCGGTATCCGTGGCATGGTTGCTCATCTGGGGCGTGCTCCTCTTACGAAAGTGGGAGCGTGGAATCTAGGTGGGGCGCCGGACGGAAGACAACGCCGTCCTGTGCCGAAAACGTGCCGTCTTCGCCACGCTTCTCGCACCGCTCGCCACCGGCCGCGGCGGCCCTGCCCGCAGCCGCCCGCGCACCTTCCGACCACCGAGCCGCCCGCGCACCACGCCGGTCGGCGAGACCCGCACCCGGCCGCGGGCCGCGCGCGCGCCGGAGATCCGCAGCCGCGCGCTCCCGCGCCGCGGCAGCGTCCCGCTGACACGGACGCCCGGGACCACCTGCAGGCCGTCCAGCTCGATCGAGCGGCGGCGCAGGCGGAAGCTCCCGCCCCGCAGCCCGGCGCCCGACAGCGGCGAGCCGAGGGCCGGCGAGAGCGCGAAGGTGAGGTCGTCGAGCGTCACGTCGAGCGCCGCCACCGTCCGCCCCGCGCGCCCGCGCAGCCCGGCCGACGGAGCCAGCTGGCGCAACGCGGTCGGCGGCACGCCCGTCGCGGGCACCTCGGTCGCCACCCGCGGGCACGGCGCAGAGGCCGGGCGGCCGCGCAGGAACGCGAACAGCCGCCGGATCCCGCAGCGCGTCGGGTCCCCGCCCACGACGGCATGCCCGACCCCCGGCACCACGACCCGCTGCGCCCCCAGCGCAGCCGCGACCCGCGCGGAGCCCGCCGGCGGGGTGCGCAGGTCCTCGCCGCCCTGGAGCACGAGCGCCGGGACCTTCGGGTAGGCGCCGCCGGGCACCGGCGCCGCGGACGCCTCCGCCCAGCGCAGGCAGAGGTCGATCTCGTCGGCCTTCGCCTCCTCGTAGCCGAACGGGAAGAAGGCGAGCGCCCCGAGCGCCGCCGCCTGGTCGCGGGCACGCTGGGCGCGCTCGCCGAACGGCGCCCCGCGCGGCCACGGCAGCGGCGTCTCCTCGCAGACGGTCGCGTAGCGGGCGGCGGAGAAGACCCGTGCCGACGGCAGCCGGGACAGCGAGGCGGCCGCGTCGGCGAGCCGCAGCAGCGGCGCGGCGTCGCCGCGGTCGAGCGCCGCGCGCACGCCGACCGGGATGCCGGCGCGGATCGCCGGGTTGTAGTCGGAGTCGAACATCAGGTCCGAGAGCGCGAGCGCGGTCAGCGTCCCCGGGTGGCGGCGGCCGCCGGGCCCGTAGGTCGTCCCCCGCAGCGGGGCGGCGCGCAACCGGTCGGCCAGCCGGGCGAGGTCGCCCGCCGGGTCGGCGGTCACGCCCCGGCAGCGGTCTGGGCACAGCGCGGCGAGCGTCGGCGCCATCGCCTGGTAGGGCTCGCGGCCGAAGGTGTCGGCATCGTCGGGCTCGAGCACGGAGTCGAGCGCGATCCGCTCGACGTGCTCGGGGTGCACGCGCGCGTAGGCGAGCGCGAGCTTCGTGCCGTAGGAGATGCCGAACAGCGTCAGCTTCTCCACCCCCAGCGCCTTCCGCACGTCCTCGATGTCCTCGACCGAGTCGCGCGTCGTGTAGAAGGCGCGGCGCGCGCCCAGGCGGCCCGCGCAGTCCTCGCCGGCCGCGGTCGAGCGCAGGCGCGCGTCGCGCTCGAGCGCGCGGCAGCGCAGCACGCCCGAGCCGCCGGTGCCGCGCTGGTCGTAGGAGACGAGGTCGAAGCGCTTCGACAGGCTGCCGACCTCGAACAGCACGTCGGAGAACTCCTGCACGCCGGCGCCGCCCGGCCCGCCTGACAGATAGAGCAGCGTGGGACGGCGGCTCGGCGGCGAATAGCGGGCGAGCCGCAGCCGCACCGCGCCCGGCACCGTGCCGGAGCGGTCGAGCGGCACCCGCAGCGCCGCGCACTCGGCCTCGACGTCGCCGCAGCCCGACCAGCGCAGGCGCGCGTCCGCGGGTGCGGCGGCGGCCAGCAGCGTCAGCGCCGCTGCGCCGATCGTCGCCGCCCAGCGCGCTCCGCTCCTCATCGCCGCGACTCTAGACCGGTCTCGGAACCGCTGGGTCCTCGCTGGACCACTCTCGTAGTGGCAGCCGGGCCAGCGGCTCGTAGCGCGCGCCCTCGCGCCGCAGCTGCGAGCGGTAGAGCGTGACCGCCTCGCCGTAGAACGTCACGGGCGCCGGGCCGGGCATCTTCGCCCCCGCGACGCGCGCGTCCGGCCGCAGCCGCGCCACCGTCGCGTGCGGCCGGAACTCCCGCGCCTCCGGCTCATACAGCCCGGCGGCGGCGAGCTCGCGGCTCAGCCACGCCTGCAGCCCCTTCAGGGTCCCGTTGTGGTCGACGATCGCGGTGGTCAGCGTCCGCGGGCGCTTGAGCGGCAGCCCGAGCGCGCGGCCGAGCGTCAGCCGCGGCGCCGTGGTGGGCGCGGCGCGGATCACGGCGGCGATGCGCTCGACGTCCGCCTCCGGGCGATGCCCGAGGAAGGCGAGCGTCAGGTGCAGCGCCTCGTCGGGGACGGGGCGCCAGACGGCCGGGTCGGCCATCGCCGTCCGGAAGTCCACGAGCGCCGCGCGAGCGGGCTCGGGCAGGTCAAGCGCGACGAAGAGCCTGAGCTTCAAGGAGCAGCCGTCGCAGGCCGTGCATCGTCACGGTGGTGGTCCGTTCGCGGATCGTCTGGCGGTCGCCGGGGAGCAGCACGGTGCGGTCCCAGCGCTCGACGTCGGCGCCCGCCACGCTCAGGCAGACGGTGCCGACCGGCTTCTCCTCGGTCCCGCCGCCGGGGCCCGCGATGCCGGTGATGCCGATCCCGACGTCGGCGCCGAAGCGCGCCCGCGCGCCGTCCGCCAGCGCGCGCGGCGACCTCCGGCGAGACCGCGCCGTGGCGCTCGATCGACTCGGCGGGCACGTCCGCGAGCGCGATCTTGGCCGCGTTGGAGTAGGCGGTGACGCCGCCCAGCATGTACTCGGAGGACCCCGCGCGCTCGGTCAGCCGCGCCGCCATCAGCCCGCCCGTGCAGGACTCCGCGACCGCGACGGTGCGGCCCTCGAGCAGGCCGATGACCTGGTCGTCGACGGTCGCGCCGTCGAGCGAGAACAGCGTGTCGCGGTGCCGTTCGCGGATCGCCGCCTCGAAATCGTCGTAGACCTGCGACACATCGGGGTCGAAGACCGTCGCGATCTCGATCTCGCCCCGGCGCAGGCAGGTCGTGATCTCCAGCCGGTCGATCGGCACCCCGCCGGCCTCGATCTCCCGCAGCGAGCGGGCGATCTCCGATTCGGGGATGCCGAACAGGCGCATGATCCGCTGCTCGTAGGTCCCGGCGCGCGCGAGCAGGGTCCGCAGCGGCTCCGTCTCCACCGCCGTCTCCCACATCGGCTGCAGCTCGCGCGGCGGGCCCGGCAGGACGAGCACGGTCGGGCTCCCGGGCACGATCAGCCCGGGCGCGGTGCCCACCGGCTCGAGCACGGTCGCCCCGTCGGGCACGAGCGCCTGCTTGCGGTTGCTGGCGCGGATCGCGTCCTCGTCGAGGTTGCGCCAGCGGCTGCGCATCCGCTCGAGGATCGCCCAGATGCGCTCCTCGAGCGCGGGGTCGAGGGCGAGCGGGCGCCCGGCGAAATCGGCGACCACCTCGGCGGTGAGGTCGTCGGCGGTCGGGCCGAGGCCGCCGCTGGTGACGACGAGGTCGAGCCCCTCGGCCGCCATGAAGTCGAGCGCGGCGCGCATGTCGCCGCGGCGGTCGGCCACGATCAGGATCTGCGCCACCTCGACCCCGCGCTCGCGCAGGCGCTCCGACAGCCACGGCCCGTTGCGGTCGGAGATGATCCCCGACAGCACCTCGGTGCCGGTGATGAGGATGCCCGCCCTCATGCGTGAGCCTTCACCTGGCAGGTCGGTCGCCGTGCGGCGGACAGCTCGCGCGGGCGCTTGCCGGGGCGAACCTCGTAGCCGACCGGGGTCGAGCGGTCCGGCACGTCGATCGTGCGGCCGGCCGGGCCGATTCAGGCGAGCCTGGCCGTTGCCGAAGGTGACGCGGAAGCGCTTGGCGCGGTAGCGCCGGCTCGCCTGGCCCGTCTCCAGGGTCTCGCTGTTGATCAGCGCCCGGCCGTTCCCGTCGACGAGGCAGACGTTGACGGTTCCGGTGGGCACGATCTGCAGGGTGACACGCGTCGGCGCCGCGGCCTTCTTCTTTTTCTTCTTGCGCGCGGGGGTCTTCGTCGGCGCGGGCGTCGGCGTGGCGATCGTGTTGCCGGAGCGCCCGCCGTTGTCGTCGCCGCCCCAGGTCCCGAGCGCGTAGAGCGCGCCGAGCAGGGCCACGATGCCGAGCCCGACCACGAGCGCCGGGCCGAACAGACCGCGCCGCCGCCGCTCGCGCTGGCCGCGCCGCGCACCGCCCGCACGCGGCGAGAACGGCGTGAGCTCCATCGTCGACGGCCGCTCGAACCGCTGCTTGTACTCCTCGACCAGCTGGCGCGAGTCGAGCCCGAGGTAGTCCGCGTAGGAGCGCAGGAAGGTCTTGACGAAGGTCGGGCCCGGGAGCAGGTCCCATTCCTCGTTCTCCAGCGCACGCAGGTACTTGGCACGGATCTTGGTCCCCGCCTCGACCTCCGTGATGTCCACCCTGTTGCGCAGGCGCGTCTCGCGCAGCGTCTGCCCGATCTCCGGCATGGCTCAGGTGGAGGCTACGTCAGTCGTGGTCTTCGCCCGCCACCGGGACTGCACCGCTCGCGCGCTCGGCGAGGGCGGCCAGAACCTGCGGCAGGTCCGCCTCGGACACGAGCACCTGCCGGGGCTTGGAGCCCTCATAGCCCGAGATGACGCCACGGCGCTCGAGCATGTCGATCAGCCGGCCCGCGCGCGTGTAGCCGAGGCGCAGGCGGCGCTGGAGCATGGAAGTCGAAGCGGTCTGCATCTCCGCGACGAGCCGGATCGCGTCGGGGAGCAGCGGATCCTCGTCCGGGTCGAACTCGGTCTCGACGACCTCCTCGGCCACCTCCTCGACCTCTTCCAGCAGCTCCTCGCGGAACTCGGGCTCGCCCTGGCGGCGCCACGCGTCGGTCAGCTTCTCGATCTCCGACTCGTCGATGTAGGCGCCCTGGATGCGCTGGAGGCGCGAGGTGCCGACGGGCGAGAAGAGCATGTCGCCCTGGCCCAGCAGCGACTCCGCGCCGTTCTGGTCGAGGATCACGCGCGAATCGGTCTGCGAGGAGACGGAGAAGGCGATCCGGCTCGGGACGTTGGCCTTGATCATGCCCGTGATGACGTCGACGCGGGGCGACTGCGTGGCGAGCACGAGGTGGATGCCGACCGCGCGGGCCTTCTGGGCGAGCCGGATGATCGAGTCCTCCACGTCGGCGGGCGCGACCATCATCAGGTCGGCGAGCTCGTCGATCACGCACAGGATGTAGGGCAGCGGCTGCTCGCCGCGCTTCTCCTTGACCTTGTTGAGCTCGACCAGCGAGCGGGTGCGGGCGAGCGACATGTACGTGTAGCGCTGCTCCATCTCGCGCACGAGGTTCTGCAGCGCCGTCGCGGCCTTGCGCGGGCTCGTGATCACGGGCGTGAGCAGGTGCGGGATCGAGTCGTAGTGGTTGAGCTCGACCTGCTTGGGGTCGACCAGCACGAGCCGCAGCTCGTGCGGCGTGGCGCGCGCGAGGACCGACGCGAGCATCGCGTTGACGCAGCCCGACTTGCCGGCGCCGGTCGTGCCGGCGACGAGCAGGTGCGGCATCTTCGCCAGGTCGGCGCCGATCGCCCGGCCCGCGACGTCCTTGCCCAGCCACACCGTCAGCGGCGACCAGCCCTCGGGCGTCTCCTGCAGCACGTCGCCGAGGTGGACGATCTTGCGGCGGGCGTTGGGGACCTCGACGCCGACGGCCTGCTTGCCGGGGATCGGGGCGAGGATGCGGATGTCCGAGGCGGCCAGCGCGTAGGCGAGGTCGTCCTTGAGCTGGGCCACCTTGGCGACCTTGATGCCGGGCGCGAGGCGCAGCTCGTAGCGCGTGATGTGCGGGCCGGCGACCATGCCGATCACGCGCGCCTCGACCCCGAAGTGGCCGAGCGCCTCCACCAGCTGGGCGGCGACCTTCTCCTGCCCCGCCGTGTCGGGCCGGTTCGCCTCCGCGCTCGAGCGCTTGAGGAAGGTGGTGTCGGGGATCGTCCACTCGAAGTCGGGAGACTCGGTGACCTCGGCCCGGTAGCGCCCCTGCGGGGTGAGCTGCTCGGGGGTCGGGAGTGGTGCGCGCGACGCCGGGCTCGTCGGTCTCGGGATCCTCGGCGAGGTGCGGCTCCTCTTCGGGCTCCGGCAGCTCCAGCTCGGGCACGGTCCATTCGGCCGTCGGCTCGATGTCCTCGGCGTCGCCGAGCACGTCGGGCAGCGTCTCGTCGGCCTCCGGGTAGGTGCGCGCGATCGCGCTGGCGCGCGGCGGCGGGCCGAGCTCGAGCGCGGTCAGCTCCTCGGTGGCGGGGCGACGGCGCTGGACCGCGGTGCGGACCTCGCGCGTGGTCGTGGAGATCGAGTCGCTGGTGGCCTTGACCACGCCGGCCACCGAGGCGCCGGTGATCAGCAGCACCGCGGCGGCGAAGAGGAAGATCGCGATCGTGTGGGCGCCGAGGTCGCCGAGCGCGCTCGACACGGCCCAGTACAGCCCCTCCCCCACGACGCCGCCGCGCGGCTTGACCCACTCCGGCTCCCACGAGACCGGTCCGCCGCCGGGTCCGATCCCGAGCGTGCCGGCGGCGAGGCCGAGGCTGAGCGCGGCGAACAGGCAGATCGCGCCGGCCTTGAACGGGCGCACGGCGGGGAGCACGGGCCGCAGCACGAGGATCGCGCCGGCCGCCATCAGCGCGGCCGGGACGATGTAGTGGCCGGCGCCGAGCAGGACCTGCAGGCCCTCGACCGCGCCGTTGCCGGCCTGGCCGCCGTCCCAGTCGAGGTAGATGAGGAAGGCGAAGAAGACCGCGGTGGCCACGAGGCCGAGGCCGATGACGTCGAAGTGGCGCTGCTCCAGCTTCGGCAGCTGGGGCGTGGAGCGACGAGCGCGGGGCTTGCTCCTCGGCTTGGCCTTGGTCTTGCTCTGGGTCTTGGGCGTGGGGCGACGGCGGGCGGGCGGCATTGGGCCGAACCCCCTTCGACGCGCCGCGCCCGGACCCTCCCTCCTCATGCCGGGCTAAAACTTGGCCCTGAGCGGCGGGAACCGGCCTAGTATCAAGGGCATGGAGGCTTCCGACCGCCCTGTTCGCGTGCTCGTCGTCGAGGACGACCAGGAGATCGCCCAGGTTCTGCAGCGCTCGTTGCGCATGGAGGGCTACGACGTCAAGGTCACCGACGACGGCACCAAGGCGCTGGACGAGACCCAGGCCTTCGTGCCCGACCTGATCGTGCTCGACCTCGGCCTCCCCGGCATGGACGGCATCGAGGTCGCCCGCACCCTGCGCCGCGACAAGAACGACACGCCGATCCTCATCCTCACGGCGCGCGACGCGCTGGACGCGCGCGTCGAGGGCCTCGACGTCGGTGCCGACGACTATCTGGTGAAGCCGTTCGAGCGCCAGGAGCTGCTCGCGCGCATGCGCGCGCTCCTGCGCCGGCGCCCGCCGCGCGGGATGGCGCCGCTGCGGGCCGCGGACCTCACGCTCAACCCCGACACGCACGAGGTCACGCGCGGGGAGCGCAAGATCGACCTGACCCAGCGGGAGTTCGAGCTGCTCGAGTACCTGATGCGCAACGAGCGTCTCGTGATCTCGCGCCAGCGGCTGCTCGACGAGGTCTGGGGCTACGACCCCTTCTCGATCACGAACACGATCGAGGTCTTCGTCTCCAACCTCCGCAGAAAGCTCGAAGCGGGTGGCGAACCCAGGCTCCTCCATACGGTCCGCGGCGCGGGCTACGTCCTCCGCGTATAAGCGTCTCCCGATCCGCTGGCGGCTCGCCGGCGGCTCTGCGGCGCTGACCCTCGTGATCCTGCTCGGGTTCGCGACGATCGTCGGCGTCCTCACGACCCGGCGGATCCAGTCGGACTTCAACCAGCAGGTCGAGGAGGCGGCGGACCAGCTCGCCAAGCAGACCGACATCCGCGTCGTGGCGGGCAAGAACGGCAGCCCGCAGCTGCGCTACCGCGGCCCGAACCTCGACGCCTACGCGGCCGCCCAGAGCGCCGTCATCCGCGTCGTGACCGAGGACAACGAGGTCATCAAGTCCTCGCCCAACGCGCCCTACCTCTCCCCGCCGCTCGCCAGCACGGTCGAGTTCGCGGGCTACCGCGTCGAGTCGCGTCCGATCAAGGTCGAGCCGATCGGCGGGGTCGGGTTCGTGCAGTACGCGCGCCGGCTCTCCGACGTCCAGGCGACCGCCAACCGGGTGCGTTTCTTCATCGGCCTCGGCGTCCTCGGCGGCACCGCGCTCGCCCTGCTCGCCGGCATCGAGGTCGCCCGGCGCGCGATGAGGCCGATCGCCGAGCTGACCGAGACCGCGCGCACGATCGAGCGCACCCGCGACCCCTCGCGCCGGATCCCGTACCCGGAGGGCGAGGACGAGGTCGCCGAGCTCGCCCGCACGCTGGACGGGATGCTCCACGCGCTCGACCAATCCCGGTCCGAGACGGAGGCGACCCTCGCCCGCCAGCGCGAGTTCGTCGCCGACGCCTCCCACGAGCTGCGCACGCCGCTGACCTCGGTGCTCGCCAACCTCGAGCTGCTCGAGGAGGTTCTCGAGGGCGAGCAGCGCGAGGCCGCCGCCTCCGCGCTGCGCTCCTCGCGGCGGATGCGCCGGCTCGTCGCCGACCTGCTGCTGCTCGCGCGCGCGGACGCGGGCCGCATCACCCGCCACGAGCCCGTCGACGTCGCCAGCGTGGTCACCGAGGCCGCCGGCGAGCTCGAGCCCGTCTCCAACGGCCACGACATCACCGTCTCCGCCCCGTCGGGCGCGACGATCTCCGGCGCCCGCGACGAGCTCCACCGCCTTGCGCTGAACCTGCTCGAGAACGCCCTCCGCCACACCGACCCGGGCACCGCGGTCGAGGCATCCGTCGAGCGCATCAACGGCCAGGTCGTCTTCTCCGTCGAGGACGACGGCCCGGGAATCGCGCCCGAGCTCCACGACAAGGTCTTCGAACGCTTCTTCCGCGGCGCCGGCGATCGCTCGGGATCGTCCGGTCTCGGCCTCGCAATCGTGCGCGCGGTGGCCGAATCGCACCACGGCAACGTCACGCTTGAGGACCCACTGGACGGCCGCGGAGCCCGCTTCGTCGTGCGCTTTCCGGCCGAAACCCAGGACATAGCACGTTCTACATAAAAACGGCTCCCGGCCCGAGGGCCGAGAGCCGACCCAAAGTGGACGTATGTCC
>CAWBCU010000025.1:0-65329 GCA_963787335.1 uncultured Solirubrobacterales bacterium | reverse complement strand
TCAGGTGCGGGACGCTAGACGTCGCGCCGGGTGATGGCCCAAGCCGCGGCGCCCAACGAGATCGCGACCCATGCAGCGAGAACAAGTGCTCCTGCGCCGCTGGAGAGGACGCTGTCGCCCGCCGCCATCACCGTGGTGAACGCCGCCGCGGCGGAGCTCGGCAGGTACTGCAGGATGGAGTCCCAGCTGGCGGGCAGCAGGCCACCGGCAAGGGCCGGGAGGATGAGGACGCCTGCGACGAGGGCGCCGATGCTGCCGGCCACGCTGCGCAGCAGAACGCCGAGGCCGAGTCCGATCAGGGCGATCGAGGTGATGTAGCCGGCCATCCCGAGCAGTTCGCGCAGGACGCCGCTGTCGGTGAGCGCGACGGTCGCGCCATCGCCGGAGGAGAGAATGGCCATGCCGATGCCGAAGGTGGCCAGGACCCCGAGCAGTGCCGTAGGCAGGACGACGGCAGTGAGCACGACGGCCTTGGAGACGACGACCTGCCAGCGCCGTGGCACGGCGGCAACCGTGGCGGTGATCATCCGCGAGCTGTACTCCCGGGCTCCGGCCAAGGCGCCCAGAACGCCGACCACGAGCACCGCGAAGTCGGCGCCGGTGAGAACGGTTGCCAGCGGGCCGTCGCCTCCGAAGCCGTCGCCGTCGCCGTCGTCGGGGAGGGCGCCCGTCGCCAGGAGCGCCCCGATCGCGGCGATGCCGACCAGGATCAACAGGACGGTGCCGAGCCCGATCCACGTGCTGCGCAGGGTGCGGATCTTGATCCACTCGGAGTGGATCGCTCGCCCGAGGGTCTGGCGTTGCGTCGTGATCGGTGCCCTCGTGGGGCGGGATCTCGGTTCGACTGACGGTGGCGGTGGTCATCAGGGGTCCTTTCGTATTCGTGGCTAGAGGAGAAGCAGGGCGGGTCACTGGACGGTTCCGGCGTACTCGACGCTGTCACGGGTGAGCTCGAGGTAGGCGGACTCGAGCGAAGCTGGGATCGGCGCCAGCTCGTGGAGCGTGAGCCCGTGCCTGCCGGCGATGTCGCCGATTGCTCCGGCGGTGAGACCGCGGACCTCGAAACGGCCGCTCTCGTGCGAGGTCAGGGTCACGCCGTCCCGGGCCAGCAGCGATGCGAGCGCGCCGGCATCCGGGGAGGCGACGATGATGGCGCCGCCCGAGGACTCGGCGATGAAGTCGGCCATCGAGGTGTCGGCGAGGATCCGGCCCTGGCCGATGATCAACAGGTGGTCGGCGACCAGCTGCATCTCGCTCATCAGATGCGAGGAGAGCAGGACGGTGCGCCCTTCCTCGGCGAGTTCGGTGAGCAGAGCGCGGATCCATTGGATGCCGTCGAGGTCGAGACCGTTGACGGGCTCGTCGAGGATCAGCACCTCCGGGTCGGCCAGCAACGCAACGGCGATGCCCAAGCGCTGGCCCATCCCGAGCGAGAACGAACCCGCCGACTTGCCCGCCACCTCGGTCAGCCCGACCGACGCGAGCACCTCGTCCACGCGCCGCGATCCGACCCCAACCGTCGCACCCAGCGCGAGGAGGTGGTTCCGAGCGCTGCGCTTGAGGTCGACGCCCTTGGCGTCGAGCAGCGCGCCGACCTCCGCAAGGGGAGCTGGGGAGTCGACGTACGGCCGGCCGTTCACCAGCGCGGCTCCGGCGGTCGGGCGGTCCAGCCCCAGGATCATCCGCATTGTCGTGGACTTGCCGGCCCCGTTGGGGCCGAGGAACCCGGTGACGACCCCGGGCTGGATAGTGGCGCTGATCGCATCCACGGCGAGCTTCTCGCCGTAACGCTTCGTGAGCTGCTGCAGCTCGATCATGGTTCTTCCTCGTCAGGCATTTGGTGGTGTGCCAAGAGGATCGGACGAAAACGACGAGTCGTCATCGTCCAGCCGAATCGATCGCGTCTACTGCATCCGCAGTACGACGGGTCAGTCGGGCGGGGGCGTTCCCGCGCGCACCAGCCCTGACTGGTACGCATGCACCACGAGTTGGGCCCGGTCACGAGCCTCGAGCTTGGCCATGGCGCGGTTGGCGTGGGTCTTGACCGTGAACGGCGACAGGTACAGCCGTGCGGCGATCTCGTCGTTGCTCAAACCGTGCCCGACGAGTGCCACGATCTCGCGTTCGCGCTCGGTCAGCAGGTCGAGCGGGGTATCGCCGGCGTCCCGGACGCCGTCGCTCGGGCGCGACAGGAACCGTCCGATCAGGGCGCTCGTCGCGCGGGGCGAGAGCAGGGACTCACCGGAGGCGACCACGCGAATGGCCTCGATGAGCACCGCGGGATCGACGCCCTTGCCAAGGAACCCGCTGGCGCCCGCTCTGAGGGCGGCAACGACGTAGTCGTCAGCCTCGAAGGTCGTCAGCACCAGCACCTTGACGTCCTTCAGAGCGGGGTCGGCGGTGATCATCTCGGTCGCGGAGAGCCCGTCCGTGCCCGGCATCCGGATATCCATGAGCACGACATCCGGACGTGTCTCATTCACCTGCCTCACGGCATCGGCGCCGTCGACGGCCTCCCCCACGACCACCAGATCGGGAGCGCCGGCGAGCAGCGTCGCGAAACCGGCGCGGATCAGCTTCTGATCGTCGGCGACGAGCACGCGGACGGTCATCACCAATTCGCCTCTGTCCGTCGCTCGTCGCGGCGAGCACCGGCAAGCGGGCGCGCACGACCCAGGTGCCGGGCCCTTCCGGGCCGGCGAAGAGCGTGCCCCCAGTGGCCGAGACCCGCTCACTCATGCCGAGCAGCCCGTGCTGGCCACTCGTCGGGGCCGGGCTCGTGTCCGCCTGCGGGTTGCGGATCTCCAGGGTCAGTCCGCCGTCCTCGTAGACCACCCGCACAAGGACCTTGCCCGCTCCATGACGCCGCGCGTTCGTCAACGCCTCCTGCAACACGCGGTATGCCGCCAGCTCGGTGCCCGGCGTCAAGGTCAACGGCGTTCCGCTGGTCTGCCACTTCACCTGCAGTCCGGAGCGTCGCGCCTGCTCGACGAGCCCGGCAGCGTCCTCGAGGCGGGGCGCCGGCGAGGTCTCGAGCTCCTCGTCGCCGGTCCGCAACAGCCCGAGCAGACCCGGTACCTCCTGGAGCACCGTCTGGCTTGCCTCGCGCACGTGCGCGAGCGCCGCCTCTGCACCGTCTGGGTCACTGCGCATCAAATGCCCCGCGACCGCGGCCTGGACGTTGATCACGGAGACGTTGTGCGCGACCACATCGTGCAGATCGCGGGCGATTCGCAGCCGTTCATCCGCGACTCGGCGCTGCGCCTCTTCCTCCCGGGTCGCCTCGGCCTGCCGGGCTCGCTCATGCGCGGCCGCGACCACGGCCCGCTGGTTGCGGACCGCGGTACCCGACATTGCCGCCAGCCCGCTCCACGGGATCAGCTCATAAGCTGCGGAGTCCAAGACCCCGACGGGCCCGTCGACGAGGATCGAGGCCGCCGGGACCACCGCGGAAACGAGAGTCGCCGCAAGAACCGGCGCAGTCTCGGCGCGCGCGGCCAGCGAATAGAGCGCCACGATCGCCGGGACGAAGACCGGCGTCGCTCCTTCGTTGACCGCAACGCCGATGGTTCCGATCCCCGTGGCCAGCGCCCACACCCACCACGGATGGTCCCTTCGGAGCACGAGACACGCAGAGGCGACCGCCAGCAGGACGACCGCAAACGGTGTCAGGTCGACGCGCTCCCCGGAAGGTTCATAGAGGAGAGGCCCGAGCGACACGGCGAACACCAGCACCGCGAGCAGCGCGTCAGCCCCGGTGGGATGCGTCCGCAGCCAGCCACGGGCACGCTCGGCCACAACCATCCTCACACTCTAGGCCCACGAGCGACAGATCGCCCCGGCATCAAGGCGACGCACCGGATTCTAGGTGGGGGGAGCAGGATTCGAACCTGCGTAGGCTGAGCCAACGGGTTTACAGCCCGTCTCCTTTAACCACTCGGACATCCCCCCGAGCGTGTTTCGCGCAGGCAGTCTAGTAGCGGCCGGGCCCGATCAGCCCGGCCGCGACAAGACGCGTTTCTAGGCGGTGTCGCGGAGGCGCTGGGCCTCCGGGAGCGACTCGAGCTTCTTGAGCGTGTGGTTCTCGATCTGGCGGATGCGCTCGCGCGTGACGTTGAACGCGCGGCCCACCTCCTCCAGCGTGTACGGGCGGGCGCCCGTGAGGCCGAAGCGCATCTCGATGACCTCGCGCTCGCGCTGCGGGAGGGCGTCGAGGGCCCTGCGCACGTTCTCCTTGCGCAGGTTCGTCGACGCGGTCTCGAACGGTGACTCGGCCGACTCGTCCTCGACGAAGTCGCCCAGCTCGGACTCCTCCTCCTCGCCGATCGGCTTCTCCAGCGAGACGGGCTGCTGGGCCATGCGCAGGATCTCGCGCACCTCGCGCGAGGTGCATTCGAGCTGCTTGGCGATCTCGTCCGGGGTCGGCTCGCGGCCGAGCTCCTGGACGAGCTGGCGCTCGACGTGGACGACCTTGTTGAGCTTCTCGACCATGTGGACCGGGATGCGGATCGTCCGCCCCTTGTCCGCGATCGCGCGGGTGACCGCCTGGCGGATCCACCACGTCGCGTAGGTCGAGAACTTGTAGCCGCGGCGGTAGTCGAACTTCTCCACCGCGCGGATCAGCCCCAGCGAGCCCTCCTGGATCAGGTCCAGGAACGACAGGCCGCGGCCGAGGTAGCCCTTGGCGATCGAGACGACGAGGCGCAGGTTGGCCTCGACCATCTCCTGCTTGGCGACCAGGTCGCCGCGCTCGATCCGCTGGGCGAGGGAGACCTCGCGGTCGGCGGTGAGCAGCTGCACGCGGCCGATCGACCGCAGGTAGAGGCGCAGCGAGTCCAGCGAAGGCTCGACCGTGAGGTCGATCTCCGGCTTGCGCGGTGCATCGGGCGTCTTCGCCTCTTGCCTGCCGGCGGCCGGCTCGAAGCGGCCCCCTTCAGACGTTGCGAGCTTGCCGTCGGCGCCGACCACGTCAATGCCCTCGCCTTCGAGATAGGCGTGCAGCTCCGTGATCTGCTCCTTGGAGACCTCCACCTCTTCCAGCGCGGTGGCGATCTGCTCGAAGGTCAGGAAACCGCGTTCCTGGCCCTCGGCAATAAGCGGACGGAGCTCATCGATCTCCGTGATGGACGCGTCGCCCGCCAACAGTGCGTCTGTCTTTGTTGCCAAACCCTCATCTTCCGAGACGAACTTCTGATTCCGAACGCTTCGTTGGCTTCATGCCATGCGAGGCGTTCCTGCCTCTATGTCTGGGTGGAAGCAATTTCCACTTCGCGGTTTAGACCGCGTGGGGCTGGGCATAAAAGTCCTCATTCGGTGCTCTGCCGGAGGTTGCCCTGTGCCGTCGACAGGGTTTGTAGCACGGAATACGAGGTGCGTCTTGGGAAAACCTTGGGGCACCGGGACGGCCTTTTGGGCGTCTGTATGGACAAACGGGCCACTACCCTTGCCTATATGGACGAATATCCGAGTGCTCCCACCGTCATCGAGGACGTCCAGGCCCGCGTTCCCAGCCTCTCGCTCTCGCTCTCCAGAGTCGGCGTCACCGGCGTCGAAAAGGTCATCCGAATCAAGCAGAACGGAGCCGAGCAGCTGTTCTACGCGCAGCTCGAATGCTTCGTCGACCTCGGCCCGCTCCAGAAGGGCGCGCACATGTCGCGCTTCGAGGAGGTCGTCAACGACGCGATCGGCGAGGTGATCCTCGGCGAGGCCACGTTCCGGGCGGAGACGCTCGCCCAGCACATCGCCGAGAAGGTCCGCGAGCGCCAGGGCGCGCACAGCGCCGAGGTCACCATCCGGGCGCGCTACCCGGAGCACAAGCCGGCCCCGGTCTCCGGCATCGCGACGCAGGAGATCTACACGCTGCACGGCTCCGCGGTGGCCGGCGAGTCCGGGACGCGCCGGCTGATCGGCGTCACCGCCGCCGGCATGACCGCCTGCCCGTGCGCGCAGGAGCTGGTCCAGGGCGCGTCGCGCGAGCGGCTGGTCGAGCAGGGCTTCTCCGACGACGAGATCGAGCGCGTGTTCTCCTCCGTGCCGGTCGCGACCCACAACCAGCGCGGCCTCGGCACGCTGCGGATCGGCTGCCCGGAGACCTGCGACACCGACATCGACGCGCTGCGGCTGGTGGAGATCGTCGAGGCCTCGATGTCGTCGGAGATCTACGAGCTGATGAAGCGCTCCGACGAGGGCGCGGTGGTCGAGAAGGCCCACCGGCGCCCGCGCTTCGTCGAGGACTGCGTGCGCGAGATGGTCAGCGGCGTCGTCAAGGCGTTCCCCGACCTCGGCGACGACATCTTCGTCTCAGCCCACCAGGAGAACCTCGAGTCGATCCACCAGCACAACGTCGTGGCCGAGCGCTTCGGGCTGCTCGGCGAGCTGCGGCACGAGCTCGCCACCGGCGAGTCGGCCGCGCATCACGTCTCGATGCGGGAGTGGCTCGACGGCGCCGCCGGCTGAGGGCCGAACAGCGTGCGCAAGCCGGTAGAAGTAGTCGACGCCGGAGAGCACGGTGACCGCCACCGTGACGTAGACGAGGATGTCGACCCAGGCCGCCGGGCGGTCGACCCAGATGAGCGCGAGCACCATCGCGACCTGCGTGACCGTCTTCAGCTTGCCCCAGCCGCTGGCGGAGATGACCTGGCCCTGCTCGATCGCGAGCATGCGCAGGCCGGTGACCGCGAACTCGCGCGAGATGATCACCATCGCGACCCATGCGTCGAGGCGGTAGAGGGCGACGAGCGAGACGAGCGCCGCGGTGATCAGCAGCTTGTCGGCGAGCGGGTCCATCAGCTTGCCGAACGTGGTGACCATCGAGCGCCGGCGCGCGATGTAGCCGTCCAGCGCGTCGGTGGCGGAGGCGATCACGAACACGATCGCGGCCAGCAGGTCGGACTCGGGCAGCGTGGACAGCAGGATCGCGACCAGCACCGGGATCAGCGCGACGCGGACGAGCGTGAGGATGTTCGGCGGGTTGAGCTCGAGCATCAGCGCGTCGCGCTGCAGCGCCGGACCCGCAGGCGCAGCGTGCGCGCCTTGCCGCGGCGCGGGGTGACTCGCACCGGGATCTTCGCGGTGCGGCGGCGCAGGGTGTAGCGCGCGCGGAACTTGGAGCGGAAGCCGCGGCGTGCGCTGCGGGTGCTTCTGAAGCTGGCCCGGCGCAGGACGGTCGAGGGCGCGACCCGGCGGTTGCCGCGCGCGGTCTCGACGACGAGCGACAGCTTCTTGTCGCCGCTGCAGGTGGCGCGGACCTGCACGCGCACGCCGCGGATCGTGCGGCGGGCGACCGGCGCGGTGCGCGGCGAGAAGCGGGTGACGTGCACGGCCTTGGCGCTGAAGGCGTCGGCGAACGCGGCGATGCCCGCTCCCTTCGCGTTGGTCGCGATCTGGAGGCCGGACGGGTACTCCTCGAAGTTCCCGATGTTGACGTCGGAGGACCACAGGACGCCGCCGTCGGTCGAGGTCAGGTAGACGAGCCGGTAGGCGGAGTAGTTGATGACCGCGGTGAGGCGGCCCTTGGTGTTGCCGGCGAGCTGGTAGCCGTTGTTGTTGACGGCCGGGATGAGCGAGACGGGCGGTGACCACGCGGCGCCCTCGAGGCGCTGCACGAACAGGCTGCCGGCGCTGGGGCCCGAGGGCTCGAGCATGACCGCGAAGGTGCCGGGCAGGCCGGCCAGCGCGGGCTCGCGGCCCTTGGCGGGATCGAGCTGCTGCCACGCGGCGACGTTGTTGGGATCGCCGCCCGCGCCGAGTCGGAACGCGTGGGTCGTCTGCGCGTCGCCGCCGGCCGCGAGCACCTCCTCACCCTGCGCTGCGATGTCCGTGAACACCCCTTCGAGGAAGGGACCGAGCGTGCTGCCCTCCGTCGCGGCGCTCGAGCCGTCGGCGGCGAACAGGCCGGCGCGCGTCGTGGTCGGGCCGTCGACCAGCCCGACGCGCCCGCCGGGGCCCTGGACCGCCTCGAGGAACCCCTCGCCCGAGATCGAGACGGCCGGGCCGAAGCTGCGGCCGCCGTCCAGGGACCGCGCGAGGTAGGAGTGCGACCCGTCGTTGGTGCGCGGCACGATCACGTCGACCATGTTCGGGCCGGGCAGCAGCACGGAGACCCGCGAGCGGTTGTAGCCCTCCCCCGGGAACGGGATCGTCAGCTGCGAGCCGCAGCGCGTCCGGCGGGGCGGGATGACGCAGAACTGGACCGCGTCGCCGGGCTCGTAGGTGTTGATCTGCCAGCCGACGTAGGCGGTGCCGGCGTCGTCGATGGCGACGCCGGGGTTCTGGCCCGTCCCGATCGTGGTCGGCTTGGCGACGGCCGCGGACGGCGCAGCGAGCAGCAACAGCGCGGCGAGCAGGATCCTCCTCACGGCGCGAATGCTAGGGCTTTAGACAACCCCCGTACGTGCCCGTGCGTCCTCGAGCACGGCCATCGCGGCGTTGCGGCCGTTGAGCGCGATCACGCTGCCCGCCGGATGGGTCGCCGCGCCGCACAGATAGACCCCGGAAACCGGCGTCCGGGCTGACAGACGGTGCTCCCACATCTGGTCGGGCATCGTCTCGCCCTGGAAGATGTTCCCGGCCGTCAGGCCGATGCGCGCCTCGATGTCGGGCGGCCCCAGCACCTCGTGGTGCTCGAGGCAGTCCTCGAAGTCGGGGGCGAAGCGGGAGATCAGGTCGATGAACTGACGCCCGACCTCCTCGCGCCGGTTGTCCCAGTCGAAGTCGTAGGGCGCGTACTGGCCGAACACGCTCAGGAGGTGCTTGCCCTCCGGGGCGGGCGTGGGGTCGTGGACGGTCTGCACGTAGATCTCGCCGAAGCCGACGGCGGGCTCGCCTGCCGCACAGGACTCGAACGCGAGCTGGGCGGCGTCGAGGCCGGTGGTGACGTCGACGGTCCCGCGGGCGGGGAAGTCCTCGCCGGGCGCGGCGGTCCAGGTCGGGAGGCGGTTGAGGGCAGAGTTGAACTTCACGACCGGGCTGCGGATCTGCCAGGCCTCGAGGCGGGTCCTGAAGTCGGTCGGGACGTCGTCGCCGAGCAGGCGGAGCGCGACCTTGGGGTCGGCGTTGCAGACGACGGTCGACGCGCGGATCAGCGTGCCGTCCTCGAGCCGGACGCCCTCCTCGGGCAGGATCTCGGAGACGGGGACGCCGGTCGCGAGCACGGCGCCGGCCTCCTGCGCGGCGTCGGCGATCGCGAACGAGATCATCCCCATGCCGCCGCGGACGTAGCCCCACAGCGGGCCGCGGCCCTCGAGGTCGCCCTGGTAGTGCATGAGCTTGATGCTCGCGGTGCCCTTGTCCTTCGGGCCCGCCCAGGCGCCGATCACGCCCTGGCCGAAGAGCGCGTCCTTGAGCCGCTGGTCGCTCATGTGGTCGTCGAGCACCTCGGCGATCGAGGCGTCGAAGACGACGTCGATCATCGCCTGCTCGCCGTGCAGCAGCTCCTCGAGCTCGGCGCGGCTGGGCGAGTCGCCGATCCAGCTGTCGCGCTCGCCGGTGCGCAGCCGCTGCCGGATCGAGTCGAAGAGGTGCTCGTAGGCCCAGTAGCCCTCCTGGTCCTGCTTGGAGACCCCGAGCTTGTCGAGGTCGGCCTGCGTGCGGGCGTCGTCGACCCACTGGCCGAACGAGGTGCCGTCCTCGAACGGGACCCACAGGTTGGGGTCGGCGATGTGGACGTGGAGGCCGCGCTGGTTGAGGCCGAGCTCCTGGATCACGACGTCGTCGAGCAGGCCGACGACGTAGGCGCAGGGGCTGACGATGTACTCGGGATCGGAGAAGGGGCGCTCGAGCGTGCACGCGCCGCCGAGCCGCTCGCGGCGCTCGAGCACGAGCACGGACTGGCCGGCCTTGGCGAGGTAGGCCGCGCAGGTGAGGCCGTTGTGGCCGCCCCCGACGACGACCGCGTCCCAGTGGCGGGCGGCGAGCTCCTTCACGGGCGCGGGCAGCCCGACCTCGCCCAACTGCTGCGCGATGGCGTTCATCTCTGACTCTCTTTCGCGACGGCGTCGACGACGACGGCGCCCTGTTCGTGGACGAGGACGGGGTTGCACTCGATCAGCTCGAGGCCTTGCAGGTTCGTGAGCGCGGCCGCGATGCGGGCGGCGGCGGGCAGGTCGGCGTGCCGGAGAAGCGGCGCGCCGCGGAGCTTCGCGAGCGCGCTGAGGACGCGCTCGGGCGTCGCGGGGAGCGGGACGACGGCGACGTCGTCGAACGCCTCGGCGTGGATGCCGCCGAGCCCGATCACGAGCGCGGGCACGACCGCGTCGCGGCGCACCGCGACGATCAGCTCCGCGCCGGGCGGCGCCATCCGCTCGACGAGCACCTGCGCGCCGCCGTTGCGGCCGGCGAGCGCGCGGTGGGCGGCACGCAGCGCCGGCTCCCCCGCGACGTCGAGCAGCAGCGCCCCGGCGGCGGTCTTGTGCTGGAGCTCGGGGCTCGAGAGCTTGACCGCGACCGGGCCGCCGAGCTCGTGCAGAGCGGAGACGGCGTCGTCCTCGCCGGCGACGACGCGGCCCTCGACGACGGGAATGCCTGCCGCGCGGAGCAGCGCCTTCGTCTCGTGCTCCGCGAGCCAGCGCGGCGCGAGCGCGGGGGCGTCGCAGACAGGGCTCGCCGAGCCTGGGCCGGTCGGCGCGGCGTCGGAGAGGACGAGGCGGGCCGCGCCTGAACCGGTCGCGCCGGATGGGGCCGCGCCGACTGTGTTGGCTCCGGAGGCGGCCGCTCCAGCGGCGCTCGCGCGGGCGGCGGCCGCGATCTCGCGGAGCCGCGCCGCGTCGGGCGGGGGCGCCTGGAGGGCGGCGGCGCAGGCGAGCCCGGCGCGGAGGCCTGCGGCGGCCGGGACGCCGGCCTGGGCGAAGCGCCAGGCGGCGGCGTCGTCGAGGAGCTCCGGGAGGGTCGCGGCGACGAGCACGGACGCGGCGCTCGCGTCGGCGCCGTCGAGGATGCCGTCCTCGACCGCCTGCCAGCTCGCGCCCATGACGCCGTCGAGGTTCGGCGGGTGGTCGTAGAACACGAGCACCTGGTCGATGCCGGGGTCGTCGCCGACGACGGCGATCAGGTCGGCCTGCCACGCGCGGTCGCCCCAGATCATCGCCGTGTAGTCGAGCGGGTTCGCGATCGTGGCGGTCGGCGGGATGCGCTCGCGCAGCGCGGCCGCGGTCGCCGAGGAGAACGCGGGCAGGTCGAGGCCGAGGCGCTCGGCCTCGTCGGCGCCGAGGCCGGAGTCGCCGCCGGAGCAGGTGAGGATCGCGAGGCCGCGCCCGCGCGGCCGCGCGCCGCGGACGGCGAGCGCCTTGGCGAGCTCGAGCAGCTCGTGGGGATCGGCCGCCCACGCCGCGCCGGCCTCCTCGACGAGCGCGCGGAACACGCGGTGGTCGCCGGCGACCGCGCCCGTGTGCGCCGCCGCCGCGGCGGCGCCGACCGCGGAGGCGCCGACCTTCAGCACGGCGACCCCGACGCCCGCGTCCGCGCAGGCCGCGAGCGCGTCGCACAGGCGGGCGCCATCGCCGGCGTCCTCGATCAGCAGCGCGACCGAGCGGACCTCCGGCTCGGCGGCGAGGTGCTCGAGGTAGTCCGGCGTGGTCAGCACCGCCTCGTTGCCGCTCGAGATCGCGGTGTGCAGCCGCAGCCCGCGGCGGGTCGCGAGCGCGTTGACGGCGAGGTTGCCGCTCTGCGACACGAGCGCGACGTGGCCCGGCTCCTGCGGCACGAGCGCGTCCCCCCACAGCGCCGCGCGCGTGTGGAGCGCGATGAAGCCGTCGCAGTTGGGGCCGCAGACGGGGAGCGCGTGGCGAAGCGCGGCGCCCTGCAACTCGCCTTCGAGTTCAGGCCGGCGGCGCCCTCCGCGGAAGCCCGCGGCAAAGACCACCGCGCCGCCGCACCCGAGCGCGCCCGCCTCCTCGATGACCGCCGGCACGCCGGCGGCCGGGATCGCGACGACGACCGCGTCGGGCACGCCCGGCAGGTCCGACAGCGACGGGAAGCACGGGATGCCGTGCGCCGAGGCCCGGCGCGGGTTGACGCCCCACACGTCGCCGGGGAACCCGACCGCGGCGAGGTTCAGGAGCGTCTGGCTGCCGTAGTTGTCGCCGTTGTCCGTGGCTCCCACGACGGCGATCGAGCGCGGGTGGAAGAGCCGGGTGAGGTTCACTAGTGCAGGGTGCGCTCGACGCCGCGGCGCTCGAGCGCGCGGGCGACGATCAGCCGTTGGATCTCGCTCGTGCCCTCCCAGATGCGGTCCACCCGCAGCTCGCGCAGGAAGCGCTCGGCGACGTTGGTGCGCAGGTAGCCGCGGCCGCCGAACACCTGGACGGCGCGGTCGGCGCAGCGGTAGGCCGCCTCGGAGACGAACAGCTTCGCCATCGACGCCTTGGCGTGCACGATCTTCGGGTCCGCGCCGGCGTCGATCAGCCGCGCGACCTGGAGCGTCAGCGCGCGCCCCGCGGCGGCGTCGGCGGCGGAGTCCGCCAAGGGGAACGACACGCCCTGGTAGTCCATGATCCGGCGCCCGCCCTGCTCGCGCGTCAGCGCCCACGCGGTCGCCTCGTCGAGCAGCCGCCACATCGCCCCGACGCCGCGCGCCGCGATCCCCAGGCGCTCCTCGGTGAACCACGCGCGCTGCAGCTCGTCGCCCGCGCCGACGCCGCCGATGACGTCCTCGTCGCGCACCTCGACGCCCTCGAAGCGGATCGTGGGATGCCCGTGCGGATAGGTGTGCGTGAACGGCGGGTCGTCGACGACCGAGATGCCCGGCAGCGTCGCGTCGACGAGGAACAGCGTCGGCCCCTCCCCCTCGGCGTTCGCCACGACGATGTAGACCGTCGCGATGTCGCCGGAGGTCACGAACCACTTCTCGCCGTCGATCACCCAGCCGCCGTCGCGGCGGCGGGCGGTCGTCGCGATCCCCGACGGGTCCGAGCCCGCGTGCTCCTCCGTCACCGCGTAGGCGTCGTGGCCCTCGCCGCGCAGCGACGGCCGCAGCCAGCGGTCGATCTGCTCGGGCGAGCCGCTCGCGAGCACGTTGTAGGCGGTCGGGATGTGCCACGAGAGGGCGTTGGTCGAGCGACCGAGCTGCTCCTCGACCAACACCCACTCGAGCTTGCTCCAGCCCTGCCCACCGTGTTCGCGGGCGTGCAGCCCGCCGTGCAGCTCGGCCGCCATCGCCTCGGACTTGATGCGGGCGACGGCGTCGTCGGGGAGGGTGCGCCGCTCGGCCTGCTCCTCCAGCGGGATCAGGACCTCCTCGACGAAGCGGCGCGCGCGGGCCTGCAGCTCCGCCTGCTCCGGGGTCAGCTCCGTGAGGTCGAGCGTCGTCACACCGGGACCTTCGCGTCGGCATGGCCACTGCCTCGGCCAGAGGCCTCGTCACCGCTTCGCTCGCGCGACGGCATGGCCCGCCGGATCCGCTTCCACTTCTGGTCCGACAGGATCCGCTTGGCCGCGTTGTGGCCGCCGGCCGCCATCACGCCGCCGCCCGGGTGCGTGCCCGCGCCGCAGAGGTACAGGCCGTCGACCGGGGTCGCGTACTGCGCGAGCGCCGGCGAGGGCCGCATGAACGCCATCTGGTCGAGCCCCTGCTCGCCCTGGAAGATGTTGCCGCCGAGCAGCCCGAAGATGCGCTCGAGGTCGGGCGGGGCGAGCACCTCGTGGTGCACGACCGCGTCCTTCACGTTCGGCGCGACCGCCCCCAGGGTGTCGAGGCACTGCTGCCCGTAGCGCTCGCGCGACCCCTCCGGCCAGCCCTCCTCGTTGTACGGGCCGTACTGGGTGAACATCGTCACCACGGTCGAGCCGTCGTCGGTCAGCGACTTGTCGATCGTCGTCGGGACCTCGACCTCGAGGTACGGCGCCTCCGACGGGCGGCCGCGCACCGCGTCCTGCCAGGCGCGCTCGAGGTAGTCGATCGAGGGGCAGAAGGCGACGCCCGAGCCGAGCAGCATCTTCGCGTCGGCCTCGCTCACGCCCTCGTAGCGCGGCGGCTCGGAGAGGACCCAGTTGACCTTCACGGACCCGCCGCGCGTCTTGTAGCGGTGCATGTCCTGGACGACCTCGTCGGGGAAGTGCTCGGCGCCCGCGAGGTCGAGCACCGTCGTCTTCGGGTGCGCGCCCGAGACCACCAGCGGCGCGGTCAAAGACTCGCCGCTCTCCAGCGTCACGCCCAGCACGCGCCCGTCGCGCACGTCGATCGAGGCCACGCCCGCGCCCGTGCGCATGACCGCGCCGAAGGACTCGGCGCTGCGCGCGATCGACATCGAGATCGCGCCCATGCCGCCCTTGACGTGCCCCCACAGCCCGGGGACGCCGTCGATCTCACCGAGCGCGTGGTGGAGCAGGTTGTAGGCGGTGCCCGGCGTGCGCGGCCCGGCCCACACGCCGACCACGCCGGTCGACGCGGTGGCGCCCTTGAAGAGGTCGTTCTCGAACCAGTCGTCGAGCAGGTCGCCCACCGACATCGTCATCACGCGGTAGAAGTCGTGGACGTCGCGCTTGCTCAGCCCGGCCGCGCGGCCCGCCTCGCGCAGCAGCCCGAGCAGGTCGCCGGGGCGCTTGGAGCCGAGCGCCGGCGGCGGGCGCAGCATCAGCGGGCGCAGGAAGCCGGCCATGCGCTCGAGCAGGTCCTCGAAGGCGGGGTACGCCGCGGCGTCCTTCTTGGAGAAGCGCGCGAGCGAGTCGACCGTCTGCTGCTGGTCGTTGTGGAAGAACATCACGCGGCCGTCGCCGTCGATCGCGGCGTAGGCGGGATCGAGCGGATGGACCTCGTAGCCGAACTGCTTGAGCTTCAGGTCCTCCACCACGCGCGGCTGCAGCAGCGAGACCACGTAGGAGGCGCGCGAGATGCGGTGGCCCGGCCACACCTCCTCCGTCACGCAGGCGCCGCCGAGGATGTCGCGGCGCTCGACCACGCAGACGCGTAGCCCGGCCCGCGCGAGGTATGCGCCGGCGGTGAGCCCGTTGTGGCCCCCGCCGACGACGATCGCGTCGTAGTCGGTCATGGGCGGCAAACTAGCCGTTCCTGACCTTGTAGTCAAATGCACGAAGTCTTGATACGGTTCCGCCCGTCATGACTCCTCCCTTCACCGCCGAAGAGCTCCAAGAGACCCGCAAGCCGCTCCTCCAGGCCACCCAGCTGCCGCCGCGCTCCTACGTCGACGAGTCCGTTGCCGACTGGGAAGCCGAGAACCTCTTCCTCGGCGGCTGGGTGTGCGTCGGGCACGCGCAGCCGCTGGCCGAGCGAGGCAACTTCCTCACGCGCCAGATCAAGGACGAGTCCTTCCTCTTCGTCGGCGACGACGAGGGCAGGGCGCACGGCTTCTTCAACGTCTGCCGCCACCGCGGCGCGCGGCTCGTGACCGAGCCCGAGGGCAAGATGCGCCGCCTCCAGTGCCCGTACCACGCCTGGTGCTACCGCTTCGACGGCAGCCTGCTGAGCGCGCCGCACACCGAGGAGATCGAGGGCTTCGACCCCGCGACCTCGGGCCTCAACCGCCTGCGCATGGAGGAGGTCCACGGCCTCCTGTTCGCCGACGTCTCCGGCACCGCCGGCCCGCTGGCCGACCACCTCGGCGACCTCACGCCCCACCTCGAGCGCTACCGCCTCGGCGACCTGCAGCGCGCCGCCGCGATCACCTACGACGTCGAGGCCAACTGGAAGGCGATCGTCGAGAACTACTCCGAGTGCCTGCACTGCCCCGGCGTGCACCCCGAGCTCAACCGCCTCTCGCACTACATGAGCGGCGACGAGTACGAGGGCGCCGGCGCCTGGTGCGGCGGCTCGATGACGCTCAACGACGGCGCCGAGACGATGGCGCAGAACGGCGGCCACGGCAGCCGCCCCGCGATCGCCGGCCTGACCGAGAAGGAGCAGCGCGACGTCCTCTACTTCGCGCTCTTCCCCAACCTGCTCGTGTCGCTGCACCCCGACTACGTGATGGTCCACACGCTGTGGCCGCGCGGCGCCGGGCGCACCGAGGTCGTGTGCGAGTGGTTCTTCGAGCCCGAGACGATGGCCCAGCCGGGCTTCGACTCCTCCGACGCGGTCGAGTTCTGGGACACGGTCAACCGCCAGGACTGGGAGGTCTGCGAGCTCGTGCAGCGCGGCATCGGCTCGCGCGGCCACGTGCCCGGGCGCTACACCGAGACGGAGCAGACCGTCCACGCCTTCGACCAGCTCGTGGCCGAGGCGTACCTCACGCCGTGAGCTCGACGCGCGAGCGGATCCTCGACGCGGCCGTCGAGCGGATCGCGAGCGACGGGATCGACGCGGTGCGGATCGCGCGCATCGCGATGGACGCGCGGGTCTCCACCGCGCTCGTCCACTACCACTTCGCCACCCGCGAGGCCCTGCTGGCCGAGGCGCTCGAGCACTCCTTCGCGACCGCGGGCGAGGTGAGCGACCGGGAGGGGGATCCGGTCACGCGCCTGCGCTCGATGGTCGAGTCGTGCCTGCCGCTGCCGGGCGAGCAGGAGCGCGACTGGGTGCTGTGGGTGGAGCTGTGGCTGCGCGCCGTGCGCCACCCCGAGCTGCGCCCGACCGCGGCGAAGCTCTACGCGAACATGCACGACTGGTTCCGCGAGGCGATCGAGGAGGGCGACTTCGGCCCCGTCGACGCCGGCGCGATCGCCGACCGCACGCTCGCGCTGATCGACGGCTTCGGCGTGCGCGCGCTGCTCGGCGACCCCGCGATGCCGCTCGAGCGCGCCCGCGAGGAGGTCTGGCACGCACTCGCCGGTGACCTGGGGTTGCACGCGGGACCCGTCACCAGCTAGGTTCGCTGAATCGCCGTTCGGATAACCCCGCGATGAGCCCGCGACCGACCACCGGGCACGTTCGCCGCCCCGCCATCCTCAAGGCGGCTGCGGAGGTGATCGCCGAGCGCGGCGTGATCGGGACGCGGATCGCCGACGTCGCGGAGCGCGCGGACACGAGCGCGCCCGGCGTCCTCTACTGGTTCGCGACCAAGGACGAGCTGCTGACCGAGGCGCTGTCCTTCGCCGACGACCGCTTCTACGCGGAGCTCAGCGACGAGCTCGCGCAGCTCGAGGGCGCGCGCGAGCGGCTGGCCCGGATCGTCGAGCTGTGGCCCGCCGAGGGCGACACCGAGACCGTGCTGTGGATGGAGCTGTGGGTCCGCGCGCTGCGCGACCCCGAGGTGGCGGCCGCCCGCGAGCGGCTCGACATGCGTTGGCGCGCGGCGATCATTGATG
The DNA here is from genome assembly GCA_963787335.1 of uncultured Solirubrobacterales bacterium. Taxonomy (GTDB): domain Bacteria; phylum Actinomycetota; class Thermoleophilia; order Solirubrobacterales; family Solirubrobacteraceae; genus DASQFQ01. The sequence goes on along the minus strand of CAWBCU010000025.1, from coordinate 48,136 downwards.
TCGTGCGAGAAGGTCAGGCGGCCGGCGAGTTCGAGCCGGTCGATCCCGAGGGGTTCGCGTTGACGCTCGGGGCGTTGATGGACGGGTTCGCGATCCAGCTCGCGCTGCACGATCCGGCGGTCACGCCGGAGAAGGTGCGCGAGCACTGCATGGCACTGGTGGAGGAACGTCTGGGACGAGAGGGAGTGGCTGATGCGATCTGATTTCTTCGAGGGGCCGATGCGGCGGCGCGAGCTGCTGCAGGGGGGCGCGGGACTGGCGCTCGCGCTCGGGCTCGCGGGCTGTGGCGTGGGCGAGGGCGGCGACAGCACCTCGACGACGAAGAAGGCGGCGCCGGTGAAGAGCATCGCCGCCAAGCCCGACGGCGACCTCGTCTACTTCAACTGGTCGGAGTACCTCGACCCGCAGCTGATCAAGGACTTCGAGAAGCAGTACGGCGTCAAGGTCCGCGAGTCCAACTTCGACTCGATGAACGGCATGATGTCCAAGCTGCGCTCGGGCAACCGCTACGACGTCATCTTCCCCACCGCCGACTGGGCCCAGCGGCTGATCAGGGGCAACCAGCTCCTGCGCTTCGACAAGGAGCAGCTCAAGAACTCCGACGCGGTCTACGACTACTTCTCCAAGCCGTGGTACGACGAGGGCGCCGACCACACGGTGCCGTACGCGCTGTACGCGTCCGGGATCATCTACCGCACGGACAAGGTCAAGCCGACCGGCTCCTGGAACGACCTCGGCCTCGACTCGGCCAAGGGCCGCATCTACATGCTCGACGACTACCAGGAGGTGCTCGGCGCGGGGGCGATGGCGACCGGGTCCGACCTCAACACGAAGAACCAGGCCGAGGTCGACAAGGCCAAGCAGTGGGCGCTCGACCTCAAGCCGAAGCTGCGCGGCTACTCGACCGACGACATCCAGAACATGGTCGGCGGCAACGCCTGGATCCACCACGGCTGGAACGGCGACGTGGTCAACATCCGCAACCAGGTCAAGAAGGCCGACAACTACTCGTTCCAGAAGTGCACCGAGGGCATCCCGCTCGGGCACGGACTGCATGGCGATCCCGGCCAACGCCGAGCACCCCGGCACGGCGCTGACGTTCATCAACTTCATCCTCGAGCCGGAGAACGCCGCCCGCAACATCGAGTACATGGGCTACCCGATGCCGTACACGGGCCCGGACGAGACCTTCGCCGAGCTCGTCAAGGACGACCCGGCGATCAACGTGACGATCGAGGACCTCGAGAACGGCGACCAGTTCCGCGACCTCGGCGCCGTCGGGCGCCGCATGTGGGACGAGGCCTGGACGGAGATCAAAGCGGCGTGAAGGACGACGCGGACCGCTTCGCAGGGCGGTTCCTCATCCCGGGCGGCCTGTGGCTGCTGCTGTTCTTCGCCGTGCCGTTCTTCGTCGTCGTCGCGCTGTCGTTCGGCACCCCGGGCGACCTCGGCGGCGCCGTCTACGGCTGGTACCCCGAGAACTACTCGCGGGCGTTCGACCCCGTGTTCCTGCCGGTGCTGGCGCGGTCGGTCGGCTACGCGCTCGTGACGGTCGCGCTGTGCCTGCTGCTCGGCTACCCCGTCGCGTACTACATCGCGCGCTTCGGCGGCCGCCACAAGAACGTGCTGATCGCGCTCGTCGTGCTGCCGTTCTTCGTCAACTACCTCGTGCGCACGTACGCGTGGGTGGCGCTGCTCTCCGACGAGGGCGTCGTCAACGGCGTGCTCGGCCTCGACGACCCGATCCGCTTCCTCAACACGCCCTACGCGGTGGTCGGCGGGCTCGTCTACGGCTACCTCGCGTTCATGATCCTGCCGGTCTACGCGGCGCTCGATCGCATGGACCCGGCGCTGATCGAGGCCGGCAAGGACCTCTACGGATCGAACTGGAGCACGTTCTGGCACGTGACCTGGCCGACGACGCTGCAGGGCGTGCTGGCCGGCACGGTGCTCGTGTTCCTGCCCGCGGTCGGCGACTTCGTGAGCGCGCAGCTGCTCGGCGGCCCGGGCACGTACATGATCGGCAACCTCATCCAGCAGCAGTTCTTCGGGGCGGAGAACTGGCCCTTCGGCGCGGCGCTGACCGTGCTGCTGATGGCGTTCCTGTTCGTGTGGATGGTGCTGTACCTGCGCTCGGCGGCGAGGGCGTCGCGGGAGGTCGCGACATGAGGTGGCTGCGCGTCTACGTCGGGATCTTCTTCGTGTTCCTGTTCGCCCCGATCGTGCTCGTCGTCGTGTTCTCGTTCAACTCGCAGCGCTCGCTGCAGCGGATGGACGGGCTGAGCCTCGAGTGGTACCGGGCCTTCTTCGAGAGCGAGTCGCTGCGCGGGTCGCTGGTCGCCAGCCTCGAGATCGCGTTCGTGACGATGATCATCGGGACCGTGCTCGGGACGCTGCTCGCGTTCGGGCTCGTGCGCTCGCGCTCGCGCTCCGCGAGCAGCGCGAACGTCCTCATGCTCGTGCCGCTGGTGACGCCGGAGATCGTCGCGGGCGTCTCCGCCTTCCTGCTCTTCACCCAGCTCGGCTGGCGGCTGTCGCTGCTGACGATCACGCTCGCCCACATCACGTTCTCGATCTCCTACGTGACCGTGGTGGTGCGGGCGCGGCTGGCGTCGCTGCACCCCGAGGTCGAGCAGGCGGCGATGGACCTCGGCGCGACGCGCCTGCAGACGCTGCGGCTCGTCGTGCTGCCCGCGCTGTGGCCGGCGGTGGTCGCCGCCGGCCTGCTCGTGTTCGCGCTGTCGTTCGACGACTTCGTGCTCTCCTACTTCACGACGGGCGAGTCGCCGCAGCCGCTGCCGGTCCGCATCTGGTCGGCGATCCGCTTCGGCGTGACGCCGACGATCAACGCGATCGGGACGTTGATGCTCGCGATCTCCGCGCTCGCGATCATGCTCGCGATCCTGCTGCCGCGCGTGTTCGGCCGGCGCGAGAGCGGGCTCGGGGTCCTACTGGGGAGGGAGTCGGCATGAGCGAGGCGGTCCGGTTCGAGGGTGTCACCAAGCGGTTCGGCTCGGCCACCGCGGTCGACAACCTCAACCTCACGATCGAGCGCGGCGAGTTCTTCTCGCTGCTCGGGCCGTCGGGCTGCGGCAAGACGACGACGCTGCGGATGGTCGCGGGCTTCGAGCAGCCCACCGAGGGCCAGGTCTTCCTCGACGGCGAGCCGGTCGAGAAGGTGCCGCCGTTCAAGCGCAACGTCAACACGGTGTTCCAGAGCTACGCGCTGTTCGAGCACCTCGACATCGAGGGCAACATCGCGTTCGGCCTCAAGCGCCGCAAGGTCGCGGCTGACGAGATCCGCACGCGCGTCGCCGAGGCGCTCGAGCTGGTGCGGCTGACCGGGCGCGAGACCGCGCGCCCGAACGAGCTCTCCGGCGGCCAGCGCCAGCGCGTCGCGCTCGCGCGGGCGCTCGTCAACCGGCCCGCGGTGCTGTTGCTCGACGAGCCGCTGGGGGCGCTCGACCTGAAGCTGCGCAAGGAGATGCAGGTCGAGCTGAAGGCGATCCAGCGCGAGGTCGGCATCACGTTCCTCTACGTCACGCACGACCAGGAGGAGGCGCTCGCGATGTCCGACCGGATCGCGGTCATGAACGGCGGCGTGGTCGAGCAGTGCGGCACGCCGGAGGAGGTCTACGAGCATCCCGCGCGCACCTTCGTGGCCGGCTTCATCGGGATCTCGAACCTGATGGAGGGCAAGGTCGAGGGCGGGCGCGTGCGGCTCGCGGGCGGCGCGTCGTGCACCGCGGCGGTCCCGGACGACTGCGCCGACGGCACCACCGTCCACCTCTCCGTGCGGCCCGAGAAGATCTGGCTCGACGAGCACGAGGACGGCATGGTGCTGCTCGAGGGGACGGTCGCCGAGCGCGTCTACGTCGGCACCACGACGCAGGTCATCATCGAGCTCTCGCCGGGCGCGCGGGTCGTCGCGCTGGAGCAGAACACGCACCGCTCGCACGCCGAGAACCGCTGGGAGATCGGGGAGAAGGTCACGCTCGGCTGGCGGCCGGAGCACTCGCTCGTGCTGCGTTAGAACGCTTGACGATGTATCGCCTCGCGTAGTAGTATCGGTGGCATGACCGAACAGCTCGACGCACTGGGCCGCTACTCCGGGCCCGCGACGCTGATCCTCTCGAGCCTCGCCGGCGGCGCCAAGCACGGCTACGCCCTGATGCAGGACATCGAGGGGTTCGCCGGCGTGACGCTGCGCCCCGGGACGCTCTACGGAGCGCTCTCGCGGCTCGAGGGCATGGGGCTGATCGAGTCACTGGAGGGCGACGGCCGCCGCCGCCCGTACCGCCTCACCGACCCGGGCGCCACCGCGCTGGACGTGCAGCTGTCCGCGCAGCGCCGGGTCGCCGACGTCGGGCTGCAAAGACTTGCCACCGGAGGAATCTCATGAAGCGCTCATCCATCGTGTGGGAGGCCGTCGCCTGGACGGTGTTCTTCCCGGCCGCGCTCGTCCTGGTGCTCAGGCGCGCGCTCGGCTACGGGACCACCGATCCCGACGAGCGGGTGTCGGCGCTGCTGAGCTGGTACCCCGAGGCGTGGCGCGAGCGCCACGGCGAAGGGCTCGGCGAGGTGCTGCACGACACGATCGCCGACGATCGCGACGGCCTGCGCGTGTCGCTCGACGTGGCCCGCGAGGGCCTGGTCGAACGGGTGCGCGCGTTCGACCCGAACGCGCTGCTCGCGGCGGTCCTGATGACCGTCGGATGGATCATGTTCTTCCCGCAGGGCGTCGTCGCGAGCGTGCATGTCCGCGTTCGAGATCAAGTCGTGGTTCGTGGCGCTCTACTTCGAGGGCCCGGAGCGCTGGCTCGTGATCGCGGGGATGATCGCCGGCGGCCTGCTCCTGATCGAGCGGGCGTTCGCGCGGGCCTGCCGCGTCAGCGCTACGGCTTGAGCCTCCGCCCGGTCGCGAACAGCCACACGCTCCAGCCCAGCGACAGCGCGGCGATCGCCGCGGTGACCCCGAGCGACACGCCGATCGGGGTGTCGCTCGTGCCGAGGAACCCGTAGCGGACCGCGTCGATGAGGTAGTGGATCGGGTTGGCGCGCGAGATCTCCTCCCACGGCGACGGCAGGCTGGCGACGGAGTAGAAGACGCCGCCGAGGAACGACAGCGGGAGGATCACGAGGTTGGTGACGAACGCGGTGTGATCCCACGACTCCGCGTAGACGCCGACGACGACGCCGAAGGTGCAGAACAGCACGAGCAGCAGGAAGATCGCGGCGGCAAGCGCGAGCGGCGCGTGGACCGGCACGCCGGTGAGCGCCAGCGCGACCGCGAGCAGGCCGCAGCCGATCAGCAGCGCGCGCACGGCGCCGCCGACGTTGAGCGCGAGGTTGACCTGCCAGCCGCGCATCGGCGCGGCGAGCACGTCGTTGATGTAGCGGTCGAAGCGCGCCTGGAACACCGTCGCCGAGTTGTTCGCGTAGGCCGCCTGGGCCATCGTCATCGCGATCAGGCCGGGGACGATGTAGACGTCGTAGGAGACGCCGTCGATCTCCTTGATGCGGTCGCCGAGCGACAGCCCGAAGACGAGGATGAAGAGCGAGCTCGAGAGGATCGGCGCGAGCACCGTCTGCGTCCACAGCTTCAGGACGCGGTTGACCTCACGGCTGGAAAGGGCGATCAGCCCGCGGTTCGTCACGGTTCGAGCGTAGAAGCCCCCGCGCTGGCGATCACGACGAGGCCGATCGCCAGCCAGTCGCGCGCCGCCAGGTCCTGGCCGAGCACGAACAGGCCCGCGAGCGCGGCGACCGCCGGCTCGAGCGACATCAGCACGCCGAACACGCGCTTGGGCAACCGCCGCAGCGCCTCCAGGTCGAACGAGTAGGGCAGCACCGAGGAGGCGAGCGCGACCCCGAGGAGGGCGCCGAGCAGCTCCGGGCTCAGCAGCTCCGCGCCGGCCTCGGCGATCCCGAACGGCGCGATCAGCGTGGCGCCCGCCACCATCGCCACGGCCAGCCCGCCGCCGCCGGTGAACCGTTGCCCGGTATGGACCGAGAGCACGATGTAGGCGGCCCACAGCGCACCGGCCGCGAGCGCGAACGCGATGCCCACGGGGTCGAGCGAGCCGCCGCTGTAGTCGGCCAGCAGCACGATCCCCGCCGCCGCCAGCACCACCCACAGCAGGTCGAGCGCGCGCCGCGAGCCGACGACGGCGACGCCGAGCGGGCCGATGAACTCGAACGTCACCGCCACGCCCAGCGGGATCCGGTCCATCGCCTGGTAGATGCACAGGTTCATCGCGCCGAGCGCGAGCCCGAACGCGATCGCCACGCGGACGTCGCCGCGCGGGCGCCCGCGCAGCCGCGGCCGCCAGATCGCGACGAGGATCACCGCGGCGAAGGCGAGGCGCCCGAACGCCGCCCCCGCCGGCCCGAGCTCGTCGAACAGCTCGACCGCGAACGCCGCCCCGATCTGGGCCGTGAACGCCCCCAGCACCACCAGGCCGACGCCCGTGAGGCGAGAGGCGTCGCTCAAAGGCGCTTGCGGTAGCGCAGCTCGCGCAGCGGCGCCCCGTTCCAGACGCGCTCGCGGGAGTCGGTCGTCTTGCGCCAGCCGGAGGCCTGGTAGACGCGGCGGGCGCTGGCGTTGCGCTCCTCCGTCCACAGCGAGACCTCGGATTTGCCCGCGGCGCGCAGCGCCTCCTCGGCCGCGAGGACGAGCGCGCGGCCCGCGCCGCGGCCCCACACGCGCGGGTGCGTGGCCAGCAGGTCGATCTCGCCGTCCTTGATGATCGCGAAGCCCGTGATGCCGTCGTCGTCCTCGGCGACCAGCTCGCCGCCGTGGATCGGCGGCGGCTCCATCGCCGGCGCCTCCTCACCCCACGACTGCTTCGCCGCCGCGAGGAAGACCTCCGCGATCGCGGATGCGTCGTCGGCGGTGGCGGCCCGGATGCCCATCGTCGCCGCGGTCAGGCGTAGCGGGACGGCTTGGAGAGGCCGCGCTTGGCACCCTCCTCGAGCAGCCGCTCCTCGGAGACGGCGCCGCCCGTGGCGGTCGGCACGCTCATCGCGAGCCGCGAGTAGAGGTGTGCCCAGCTCAGGCGCTCGTCGGCGCTCGCACCGCGCAGGTCGGCCCAGGCGTAGGCGGCGCACAGCAGGTCGCGGTCGCCGGTGGTGTCGACCACCGGGCCGGTCTCGAAGTCGGGGACCTCGACCCGGTGCCCGCCGGTGACCGCGATCACGCGCTCCGCGCCGAGCGTGATGACGACCGACTGGACCCAGTCGCCGAGCATCTCGGCGGCCGCCTCGGGCGAGTCGGTGTTCGTGAGCACGATGGCGTCCGGCGCGTTGAGGAACAGCGCGCGTGCGCCGACGGGCTTGGGCGGGAGCTGGCGCGAGAACGCGCGCGCGTCGTCGTCGCCGCAGGTCAGGTACGAGCGCGTCCCGTTCGGCAGCAGGTCGAGCTGGTCGAGGTTGGCGGCGATCGCCACGGGGGTCAGCGCCGCGACATCGGAGGCGCGGGCGCGCACGCCCGGGTCGACGGTGACCATCGTCCGCTCCGGCCCGACCGGCATCACGACCGTCTCCGGCGTCCGCTTGGTGCGGAAGCCGGCGATCGCCACGCCCTCGCCCTCGAGCTCCTGGCGGACGTACTCGCCGCCGAGGTCGGTGCCCAGCGGCGCGACGAGCGCGGTCTGCAGCCCGAGGCGCGCGGCCGCGACCGCGGTGATGGCGCCGCCGCCCGGCGAGCGGATGAGCTCACCGGCGAAGCGCTCCTCGCCCGGGGCGGGCAGGGACTCCAGACCGACGAAGGTGAGGTCCAGGAAGGCCGGGGTGGCGACCGCGAGTTCGATGCTCAGCACGGGTGCGAGGGTATCCGGTGACAGCGTGTCGGTTGGCTCATGACGTGCGCGCGCGCGCCGCTGTCGGGGTCGAAGAAGCGCAGGCCGTCGCGGACGAGCCCGTAGCGCACGCGGTCGCCGGGCTGGGCCGGGGAGCGGCCCTCGACGCACAGGACGAGCTGCGTCTCCGCGTCGTGGTGGACGCCGAGGAAGGTCTCGCGGCCGAGCGCCTCGACGTAGGCGACCTCGCCGTCGAACGGGCCGATCAGGCCGTCCTGCCACAGCCGCGCGTGCTCCGGGCGCACGCCGACCGTCGTCCCCGCGGGCTCGAGCCCGAGCCGCTCGGAGGGCGCGAAGCTCATGCCGGGGGAGCCGACGAAGCCCGCGACGAACACGTTGGCCGGCTCGTCGTAGAGCTCGGCGGGGGTGCCGACCTGCTCGAGCCGGCCCTCGTTCATGACCGCGATGCGGTCGCCCATCGTCATCGCCTCGACCTGGTCGTGGGTGACGTAGACGGTCGTCGTCCCGATCTCCTGCTGGAGCCGCTTGATCTCCCCGCGGGTCTGGACGCGCAGCTTGGCGTCGAGGTTGGAGAGCGGCTCGTCCATCAGGAACACCACGGGGTCGCGCACGAGCGCGCGGCCGAGCGCGACGCGCTGCTGCTGGCCGCCGGAGAGCTGGCGCGGCTTGCGCTCGAGCAGCGCGTCCAGCTCGAGCGCGGCGGCGGCGCGGCGGACCTGCTCGTCGATCCGCTCCTTCGGCGTCTTGCGCCGGCGCAGGGCGAAGGCGAGGTTGTCGTAGACCGTCATCTGCGGGTACAGCGCGTAGTCCTGGAAGACCATCGCGATGTCGCGCTCGCGCGGGGCGACGCGGTTGACGACGCGCTCGCCGATCCGGATCTCCCCCTCGCTGATCGACTCGAGCCCGGCCAGCATCCGCAGCGCCGTCGTCTTGCCGGAGCCCGACGGCCCGACCAGCACGAGGAACTCGCCGTCGGTGGCGCTCAGCGTCAGCTCGCGCACCGCCTCGACGGCGTCGAAGCGCTTCGTCACCGACTCGAAGGAGACGCAGGCCATCTAGCCCTTGACCGCCCCGGAGAGCATGCCGCGGATGAAGTGGCGCTGGAGGAAGACGTAGAGGATCACGACCGGCGTGGCGACGATCACCGAGCCGGCGGCGAGCAGCGCGAAGTCGGTCGTGTTGCGCCCCGAGAAGAACGCGAGCCCGAGCGGCGCGGTGCGCAGCGACTCGTCGGAGACCATCACGAGCGCGAGCAGGAACTCGTTCCAGGTCCACATGAAGACGAGCACCATCATCGTCAGCACGGCGGGGCGGCCGACCGGCAGCACGACGCGCCACAGCGTGCTCCAGCTGTTGGAGCCGTCGAGCCGCGCGGCCTCCACCAGCGAGCGCGGGACGGAGCGGAAGAACGCGCGCATCCAGAACGTCCCGAACGCGACCGAGACGCCGACCTGGGGGAAGATCAGCGCCGCGTAGGTGTCGGTCAGGCCGAGGTCGCGGAGGTCGTAGTAGAGCGGCACGACGGTCGACTCGAGCGGCACCATCAGCCCGAGCAGGAAGAGGTAGAAGAGCGCCTGGTCGCCGCGGAAGCGCATCATCCCGAACGCGTAGCCGGCCAGGATCGACAGCAGCGACGAGATGCACGCACGACGCTGACCGTCACGATCACGCTCGAGCGCAGGTACTGGGAGAAGTTGCCCTCGTCCCACGCCGTCGCGAAGTTGCCGAAGTGCAGCCCGTTGTAGGCGCCGAAGTTCGCGATCTCGCCCGGCGCCTGCAGCGCCGTCAGCAGGATCCCGGCGATCGGCACGAGCGCGATCAGCGAGAAGACGCCGAGCAGCGTGTAGGTGAGCGCCTGCTCGCGGCGGTCGATCATCGCGCCGCCTCGCGCTCGGCGATCCGGTTGATGAGCACCGTGAGGACGAAGATCAGCGCCGCGATGCAGACGCCGATCGCCGAGGCGGCGCCGACGTCGCCGCCGCTTGAACGCGCGGTTGTAGACCTCGAAGGCGGGCACCGAGGTCGAGTCGCCCGGCCCGCCGCCGGTCGTGATGTAGACGAGGTCGAAGGAGCGCAGCGCCTGGATCGTGGTGAGCGTGAGCGCGACCGCGATCTCGTTGCGCAGCCCGGGCAGCGTGACCGCGAAGAACTCCCGCACCGGGCCGGCGCCGTCCATCCGCGCGGCGTCATAGAGCGACTGCGGGATCTTCTGGACCCCGGCCGTGAACAGCACCATCGCGAGCCCGTACATCACCCACGTGCCGATCAGCCCGACCGACGGCAGCGCGAGCGAGAACGAGCCGAGCCAGTTCTGCGCCAGCCCGCCGAGGCCGATCGCGCGCAGGCCCTCGTTGATGCAGGCCGCCGTCGGGCGCGTAGATCATCCGCCACATCACGGCCACGACGACGAGCGCGATCACCTGCGGGAGGAACAGCACGGTCCGGAACAGCGCCAGCCCGCGCACGCGCGTGCGCGACATCGCCGCCGCCAGCAGCAGCCCGATCGCGATCGGCAGCACGGCGTAGAAGCCGACCAGGATGAACGCGTGCAGGAACGCCGCGCGCAGGCGCGGGTCGGAGACGACCGCCTGGTAGTTGTCGAGCCCCGTCCACGTGCCCGGCCGTCACCCCGTCCCACGTGAACAGCGACAGCCACGCGCTGTGCACCAGCGGCGCCAGCACGAACAGGCCGAAGATGACCAGCCCCGGCAGCAGGTACAGGTAGGCGATCGCGCCGCGGCTCGCCCGGCGGCGCCAGCGTCGTCACAGCGAGTCGGTGAACTTCGCGTAGTCCTCCTGCACGGCCTTGGTGAACGCGTCCGGCTTGACCTTGCCCGCCATCAGCTTCTGCACGGCGCCCGAGAAGTCGTCGTAGAACGTCGGCGTGGCGTAGTCCATGTACGGCGTGAGGCCGTCGCTGTCGCCGAGGTCCTTCCAGGCGGTGAAGATGTCCTGCACGGCCGGCGCCTTGGACCGTACGGTCGCCCCCGCCATCGCCGGCAGGTTGCCGGTCTCGACCTGCACGTCGGCGGCCTCGGCGTTGGTGAGGAAGTCGATGTACGCGGCCCGCCACGTCGGCGTTCTTCGACTTCGCCGTGATCGCCCACGGCAGGCTCTCGCCGCCGAGCGCGACCGGGTCGCTGCCCGCCTCGCGGCCCGGCATCAGGAAGAAGCCGAGCTTGAGGCCCAGCGCCTTCAATGCGTCGTTGGTGATCCAGGTGCCGGCGATCGTGAACGGGCCCTTGCCCTTGGTGAACTGCTGCCAGGCGGGGTCATAGCCGGTGCCGTTGAAGTTGGGCGTGAAGTAGCCCTTGTCGGCCCACTCCTGCAGCTTCGTCGCCGCCTCGCGGTTCTCGGTCGTGTCGAAGCTCGCGCCGCCCTTGGCGAACACGAAGTCGCGCGTCGCCTGCTTGTCGGCGAACGCGTTCTGGACGGTCTGGAACTCGTGGATGCCGCCGAACTTGTCGAGGTTGCCGAACGAGATGGGGACCTCGCCGGCCTTCTTCGCCTTGGCGAGCATCTGCTCGAACTCGCCGAACGTCCTGGGCACGGTGTCGACCTTGTCCTTGTTGTAGAAGACGCCGACGATCTCGCCCTGCTGCGAGACGCCATAGAGGTTGCCGGCGCCGAACTGCTTGCCGTCGGCGGAGAAGCGGTTGAGGTCGAGCAGCGTCTTCGACCAGCGGTCCTTCCAGCCATAGGCGTCCGCGTAGGCGTCCAGTGGCTTGAGCAGGCCGCCCTTCACGAGCTGGCCCATGATCGGGCGGCCCTGGTTGGCCTGGACGATGTCGGGCGCCTTGTTGCTCGAGACCGCGAGCTTGAGCGTCGTCTGGAGGTCGGTGAACGACTTCGCCACGCGCTTGATCTTCACGTTCGGGTACTTCGCCAGGAACGCCGCGTTGAGGCGCTTGATCTGCGCCGCCTGGCCGCCGCGGACCTCCTGGTCCCAGATCGTCAGCGTGACGTCGCCGGCCTTGGCGACGTCGATCTTGGCCGAGTTCTTCTTGCTCTCCTCGGCCTTCTTGTCGTTGTCGGCGGAGTCGCCACCGGGCGTGCCGCAGCCCGCCACGAGCGCGGCGAGTGCCAGGAGGAGGGTGAGCAAGCGGGCTGTCATATCTGTGTCTCCTTTGCGATGGCGAGCGGCGGCAGGCCGCGGGTCGAGCCTTCCGCCAGCAGCCGCTCCAGCGTGACCGCGCCGGCGGCGCCCGTGGGGACGGTGACGGAGAGTGATCCGTACAGGACCGCCCACCGCAAGGCAAGCTCGACGTCAGCGCCCGCGAGGTCGGCCCACACGAAGGCGGCGCACAGGAGGTCGCCCGCGCCGGTGGTGTCGACGGCCTTCATCTCGAAGCCGGGCGCGCGCACGATCTCGCCGTTCACGAGCGCCATCGCGCCGTCGGGGCCGAGCGTGACGATGACGATCTCGACCTCGCCGCTGAGCCGCTCGGCGGCGGCCTCCGGCGTGTCCTCGCCGGTGATCACCAGCGCCTCGCGGCGGTTGACGAACAGCGCGCGCGTCTGGCCGAGGTCGCGCGGCGGGTGGCCGGCGAACGCGCGCGCGTCGTCGTCGCCGCAGGTCGCGTAGCCGCGCACGCCGGGCGGCACGATGTCGAGCTGGTCGAGCGCGACGACGGCGGCGCGCGGCCCGAACGCAGCGACCTCCGCGGCGCTCGTGCTGACACCCGGCTCGTAGGTGACCATGGCGCGCTCGCCGCCGTAGGGCATGACCACGGTGGTCGGCGTGCGCCCTCCGGCGGTGGTGGCGAGCTCGATCCCCTCCGGCTTCGAGCGCCGCGCGGATGAAGCGCCCATCGAGGTCGTCGCCCAGCGGCACGGCCAGCGCCGCGCTGAGGCCGAGCCGGGCGAGGCCGATCGCGTTGATGGCGCCGCCGCCGGGCGAGCGCAGGAGGTCGCCGGCGAAGCGCTCCTCGCCGGGGCGGGGGACCGACTCGAGCCCGATGAACGTGATGTCCATGAACGCGGTCGCGGAGACCACGACGTCGACGCTCATCCGGCGAAGCGCTCCTGGAGGTCGGGGAGCCGGCTGCGGTAGCCGTCGAAGATGGCGCGCGCGACGCTCACGCTCGGCACCAGCGGGTGCATCGCCAGCGCCCGCACCGCCATCTCGGCGGAGCCGCTCAGCGCCGCCTCGATCGTCGTGCGCTCGACGTCCTTGATCTGCGAGACGAGCGCCTGCGCGTGCGGTGGCGTCGGCCCGATCGCGACCGGCACCGGGCCGCTGCGGCCGACGATCGCGGGCACCTCGACGACGGCGTGCTCGTCGAGGAACGGCAGCGCGGAGCGGTTGGCGGTGTTGAGGATCATGATCGCGCGGGTGTTGTTGGCGATCGCCTCGACGAGCGCCAGCGCCTCGCCCTCGTAGCCGCCCGCCTCGCCGCCGTCGTCGTGCCCGTGGGTGACGCCGGCGGCGCTGCGCGCCTCGGCCATGTAGGTGCGGTCGCGCTCGTCTCGGGTGGCGCGCCAGGCGCCGAGCGCCTCGGCCGGGCCCTGGCCGTTCTGGGCGTAGAAGGCCGCCTGGGACTCGAGCAGGTACGCGCCGCGCGACTGGCCCCGCTTGATTGTCGACACCGTGTCCGCACCGAAGTAGAAGTAGTACAGGTACTCGTTCGGGATCATCCCCAGCGCGCGCAGCCAGTCGCCGCCGAACAGGCGCCCCTCCTCGAAGCCGGCCAGCGCGGCGTCGTCCTCGAGCAGCTCCGGCAGGCGGTCGCCGGTCGAGTCCGAGGCCGCCTGCAGCCAGCCGAGGTGGTTGAGGCCGAAGTAGTCGAACCACATCTCGTCGGGCGTGTGGCCGAGCGCGCGGGCGACGCGCCGGCAGAGGGCGCTGGGCGTGTCGCAGATGCCGATCACGCGGTCGCCGAGGACCTGGCGGACGGCCTCGGTGACCATCCCGGCGGGGTTCGTGAAGTTGATCAGCCAGGCGTGCGGGGCGCGCTCGGCGATCGTCTCGGCCAGCTCGATCATCGCGGGGATCGTGCGCAGGGCGAAGCAGATGCCGCCCGGGCCGGTGGTCTCCTGGCCGAGCACGTTGAGCTCGAGCGGCACCGACTCGTCGATGACGCGGCCCTCGAGCTGCCCGACCCGGATCGCGCAGAACACGAAGTCGGCGCCCTCGACGGCGTCGCCGAGGTCGGTGGTGACGCGGAACGGGAGCTCGCCGCCGCGCTCGTCGGCGAGGCCGTGCAGGACGCTGCTGATGCGCGCGAGCCGCTCGGCGTCGACGTCGTGGAGGACGATCTCGTCGAACGCGAGGCGGTCGCGGCGGGCGAGCAGCGCGCCGTAGACGAGCGGGACGCGGAAGCCGCCACCACCGACGATCGTGAGCTTCATCGAGGAAGATCGTAGGAGGCGAGGTACCAACCTCGGCCCGAGCGGCGCGTTTCACCTGGCATGAGACGAATCCTTCCCTGCCTCCTCGCCGCCGGCGCCGTGCTCGCCCCCGTCGCGACCTCGGCCGCCCAGAAGCCCCCCAAGCCCCCGGGGCAGCAGGGCGTCACGCTCCAGCCCTCCGCCGCCCAGCTGACGTTCACCCAGCCCCTGACGTCGAAGGTGTCGGTCAAGGGCGTCAAGGCGCCGGTCAATGTGACGCTCCAGCGCCGGGCCTCCACCTCGCTGACGTGGTCCGACGTCGAGACGAAGGCCACCGACGCCAAGGGCGACACCGCGTTCATCTCGCGCCCGCGCCGCAACGACTACTACCGCGCGATCGCCCGGACGATGCCCGAGCAGATCAGCGCCGAGTCGCTCGTCAAGGTCGCCCCGCTCGTCGGCCTCCGCGTCTCCGACTCCACCCCGCGCGCGGGCTCCCGCGTCCGCTTCTCCGGCACCGTGCGCCCGCGCCACAATGGCCGCCGCGTCTACTTGCAGCGCAAGGTCGGAACCGGCGCCTTCGTGACGATCCGGAAGACGACCCTCGAGAACGCGACGTCCACGTCCTCGAAGTACTCGCTGCGTGTGCGCGTCCGCACCGCCGCGACCTACCGCGTGCGCATCCTCGGGCACGCCGACCACGCCATGGGCATCAGCCGGGAGCGGGTGCTGACGCCATAGCCTTGACGTAGACGTCGGCGAGGGAGTCGGCGTCGTAGGAGGCGCGCAGGCCGTCGGCGGTGTCGCGGGCGATCACGTGGCCGTCGCGGATCAGGCCGATGTCCTCGCACAGCTCCTCGGCCTCCTCGAGGTAGTGCGTGGTCAGCAGGATCGTGGTGCCCTCGGCGTGCAGGCGGCGGATGTAGCGCCACAGCTCGAGCCGCAGCTCGAAGTCGACGCCCGCGGTCGGCTCGTCGAGGATCACGAGCTCGGGCTTGTGCATCAGCGCGCGGGCGAGCAGCAGGCGCCGGCGCATGCCGCCCGAGAGCTTGGGCGCGCGGGTGGTCGCCTTCGCGCGCAGGTCGAAGATGTCGATCATCTCGCTCGCGCGGCGGCGCGCGTCGGGACGGCTCATCCCGTAGTAGCCGCCGTGGAAGACGAGCGTCTCCTCGACGTCGAGGAAGCGGTCGAGGTTGATGTCCTGCTCGGCGAGGCCGATCATCGCGCGCGCCTCGAGCGTCTCGTGCGGGTGGCCGAAGACGCGGGCCTCGCCGCTGGTCGTGCGGATCAGGTTGCAGACGGCGGAGATCAGCGTCGTCTTGCCGGCGCCGTTGGGGCCGAGCAGGCCGAAGAACTCGCCCGCCGGCACGACGAGGTCGACGGCGTCGAGCGCGAGCAGCCCATCGTCGTACCGCTTGGTAAGCCCGCGGAGCTCCAGCGCCGGTGTTGCCGTTTGCACGCAATCCACGTTACCCGGGGGCAATTCACAGGCGGCGTTCAGGGAAGCTTTAGCTCCGGCTGGGAAGGTCCTCTCCGTGACCCGCGTCGTGATCGTCGATCCCCAGCCCGCCGTTCGCGCGGGGCTTGCCGCCTTGCTGCGGAGTGAGCCCGGCCTCGTGCCCGTCGGCGCCGCCGGGACCGCGGAGGAGGCGCTGGAGACCGTCGCCCGCACCGCGCCCGACCTCGTCCTGCTCGAGCCGATGCTCGGCACGGGGGACGGCCTCCAGCTGATCCGCCGCATCACCGGCGCCGAGAACGCGCCGCGCGTCGTCGCCTACACCGAGGTCGGCGACCCGGCCCTCGAGGTCGCGCTGCGCGTGGCCGGCGCCGACGGCCTCGTCGACAAGCAGGCGCCGCCGGAGGAGCTGTTCGAGGCGCTGCGCATCGTCGCCCGCGGCCAGACGTCTTTGCCGCTGGTCACGCCGCACGCGCTGCGGGCCGCCGCGGCGCGCGTGGAGAGCGACGACCTCGCGCTGCTCGCGATGCTCGTCGACCGCACGCCGACGGCCGACGTGGCCGACACCCTGCGGCTCGACCCGCGCCGCATGGCGCGCCGCGTCGAGCGACTGTTGGCGCGCCTGCGCCCGCGCACGGGCACGCCCGCCGCCGCCTGATCAGACCCACCCGCTAGCCTCCCGGGCCATGCCTTTGGTCCCGATGGTCATCGAGCGCACCGCCCGCGGAGAGCGCGAATTCGACATCTACTCGCGCCTGCTCAACGAGCGCATCATCTTCCTCGGCCACCCCGTTGACGACATGGTCGCCAACCTGGTCGTCGCGCAGATGCTCCACCTCGAGTCCCAGGACCCGGACAAGGACATCTCGCTCTACATCAACACGCCGGGCGGCTCGATCTACGCCGGCCTCGCGATCTACGACACGATGCAGTTCATCAAGCCCGATGTCTCGACGATGGTCGTCGGCATCGCGATGTCGATGGGCTCGCTGCTGCTGGCCGGCGGCGCCAAGGGCAAGCGCATGTCGCTCCCGAACTCGCGCATCCTCATCCACCAGCCCTCAGCCGGCTTCGAGGGTCAGGCGACCGACATCGAGATCCACGCCGCCGAGATCCTCAAGACGCGCAAGAAGATCGACGAGATCTACTCGAAGCACACCGGGCAGAGCGAGGAGCAGGTCCGCCTCGACATGGAGCGCGACCGCTTCTTCAAGCCCGACCAGGCCGCCGAGTACGGCCTGATCGACCGCGTGATCCACGAGCACTAGCCCGGCGGCTACCCCCTGATCGCGATCGTGTGCTCGATCGCGCCGAGGCCCTCGACCTCGCAGCGGACGACGTCGCCCGCGGCGAGGAACTGCGGCGGGTCCATCGACTGGCCGACGCCCTCGGGCGTGCCGGTGAGGATGAGGTCGCCGGGCTCGAACGTGATCGTCTCGGCGATGAAGTCCACCAGCGCCTGGGGGCCGAAGACGAGGTCGGAGGTGCTGGAGTCCTGGCGCACCTCGCCGTTGACGTGTGAGGTGATGCGCAGCTTCTCGGCGTCGTCGACCTCGTCGGCGGTCGTGATCCAGGGGCCCCAGGGGCAGGAGGAGTCGAAGCCCTTGGCGCGCGTCCACTGCGTCTCGCGGTTCTGGAGGTCGCGGGCGGAGAGGTCGTCGGCGACCGCGTAGCCGGCGATGCGGTTGTCGGAGCCGAGGACGACGGCGAGCTCGACCTCGTAGTCGAGGCGCTTCGAGGCGGCGGCCGGGACCTCGACGGTGCCGTTCGGCGACACGCTCGAGGTGGTCAGCTTCATGAACACCATCGGCTGCTCGGGCAGGTCCTTGCCCGTCTCGGCGGCGTGGGCGGCGTAGTTGAGGCCGATGCCGAAGATGGCGCGCGGCTGGAGGACGGGGGCGAGCAGGCTCACCTCGGCGAGCGCGTACTCCTTGCCGTCGGCCGGCGTGAGGTCGCCGGAGGCGAGGCGGTCGAGGACGGAGCCGCTGCTGAAGGCGACGATCCGGTCGCCCCGGACCTCCCCGGAATGGGGTGCTGGACCTTCTGGAGTCAAAAACGTGGCGAGTCGCATGGCGCGGGATCGTACTTTCGTCTGACTTCACCACGCCTTCACGTGTTTTCGACCACAATGGGACGCGTGGACGCCGGCGCCATCGAGACTGCCTCTACCGCAACGACGGCCTCCTACCGCTCGTTCGCGGACGCGACCCGTTCCGTCCTCGACCTGCTCGAGCAGCAGCTGCCCGACACGACGCTGTTCCTCTCGCACCTCGATCGCGGCCACAACGTCCACCGCATCGTCGACACCCGCGGCGGCGAGGCCTTCGGCCTGCAGGCCAACCAGGCGACCCCGCTGCGCGACTCCTTCTGCGGCCAGATGGCCGAGGACGCCGGCCCGCGCCGCTGCGACGACATCCCCGGCCACCCGGTCTACGCCCGCCTCGACCAGCAGAGCCGGCTGGCCGCGGTCTCCTACCTCGGCGTCCCGCTCGAGCTCTCGGACCGCTCGCGGGTCGGCAGCCTCGCGGCGCTGTCGCGCTCCCCGGCGCGCTTCAGCGAGGGCGACCAGCAGCTGTTCGCGGTGCTCGCCCGTGTGCTGTCGAGCGAGCTCGAGCGCGAGAGCTCGACGCGCGACCTGCAGCGGATGTCCGAGACCCTGCGCGAGCACGCCCGCGGGCTCGCCGCCCTCGGGCGCGTGACGCGCGCGCTGGCCGGCAGCCGCGACGCCCGGCCCGCCGTCTGCCGCGCCGCCTGCGAGGTCGCCGCGGCGCCCGTCGCCTTCATGCTCGAGCCCTCCGGCCGCGAGTTCGTCTCGACCGCGATGGTCGGCGTCGACATCGCGCCGGTGACGATCCAGCCGCGGCCCGAGGCCGAGTACGGCGGCCGCGCCTTCACCTCGCGCCAGTCCTACTTCGTGGCCGACGCCCGCACCCACCCGGCGCTCGCGGCGCCGCTGGTGGAGGCGACCGGGGCGCGCTCGGCGCTGTTCGAGCCCGTGCTGCGCGGCGACCAGATCGCCGGCGTGCTGATCCTGATCTGGCGCCACGCGGTCGACGCCGTGCCCGACGCGGTCGCCGAGATGCTGGGCGTGCTGGCCTCGCAGGCCGCGGTCGCGATCGAGCGCGAGGAGCTGCGCTCGCGGGTCGGCGCGCTCGCGCTCTCGGATCCGCTGACCGGCCTGCCGACCCGCCGCACCTGGGACGACGAGCTGCCGCGCGAGATCGCCCGCGCCCGCCGCAGCGA
This sequence comes from uncultured Solirubrobacterales bacterium, assembly GCA_963787335.1. Classification (GTDB taxonomy): domain Bacteria; phylum Actinomycetota; class Thermoleophilia; order Solirubrobacterales; family Solirubrobacteraceae; genus DASQFQ01. Next base: position 29,287 of record CAWBCU010000025.1, on the reverse strand, counting down.
GTCGCCGCTGACCGTCGCCGTCATCGACCTCGACCACCTGAGCGCCTTCAACATGCTGCGCGGCGAGCAGGAGGGCGACCGCCTGGTGAAGGAGGCCTCCTCGAGCTGGCGCGCCCAGCTCCGCGAGGTCGACACGCTCGCGCGCCTGGAGGGCGCCGAGCTGGGCCTGATCCTGCCCGACTGCGGGCTCGGCGAGGCCTGCGAGGTGCTCGACCGCGTCCGCGGCTCGACCCCGCGCGGCCAGACCGCGTCGGCCGGCGTCGCGCGCTGGGACGGCGAGGAGCCCGGGGACCTGCTGCTCGCGCGCTGCATGGACGCGCTGGCCGCCGCCAAGGCCGCCGGGCGCGACATGACGATCGCCGCGGATTAGCCGGCGAACGTCAACTGCGGCTGGGTAGGAGGAGGGAGCGAGCCGCCGCGGCGCGACGAGTGTCACCTCGATGGGCTCCTGCGCCATCGAAACGACATTCGTCGCCGGTGGCCGCGACGAATGTCACCTTAAGCACCGTATGGGTGGTCGAGATGACACTCGTCGCGCCGGGCGCTTCGCACCCACTCCTACCCAGCCGCCGTTGACGTTCGATCTACAGGCCCCGCAACGCCGCGCGGATCTCCGCGTCGGCCTGCGCGGCGGCGTCGTCGGTCCAGTGCCAGCGCACGCCGCCCTCGAGGGCGAAGGTGGGCCGGTCGTGGTCCTGGACCTCCTCGACGTCGAGGCGGACGAAGGCGACGCGGTCGGTCTCCTCGACCACGGTGGCGGTGCCGAGGGCGGTGACGGCGACGCCGGCGGCGATCACGGTGAGCGCGCAGCGCGGGTCCTCGCGCAGGCGGGCGAGCGACTCGCGGCGCAGGCCGAGCGCGAAGTGCACCGTGGCGTCGCCGGAGCGGACCGCGGTCGAGACCGGGATCGCGTGCGGCGCGCCGGCGGCGGTGGAGAGGACCGTCACGGTCCCGTCTGGCCAGTCGGGAAGCATCGGCGCGAAGCGTACGCGGCCGCAGGGCCGCAGCGGATCGCGGCGCGGCACTGCCGCGCGGCGCGGCGGACGGCAGCGCCGCCCGGCGGCGCTCAGCGCCGCTTCTTGGCCTGGCGCTCGAGCAGGCGGTTGCCGCGCTCGAGCTGGTCGACGCTCGCGGCCGCGATCGAGGCGGCGCCCGTCTCGCGGTTGATGCGGCCGTGGATCGCGCGGTGGGCCTCGCCCGTCCGGCGCGAGACGGCGGCGACGAGCGCGCGGCGCTCGTCGCGGAGCCGCTCGCGGCGCTCGTGCGCGGACTCGCCCTCCGCCCGTGAGGGCGCCGCGGCGGTGGTGGTGAAGGCGGCCAGCGCGGCCGGCGGCGCCGCGGGGGCGGCGTCGGCGAAGAGCTGGAGCGCGTCGCCGGGCGCGGTGGTCTGGAGGACGTCGTCGTCGCGGCGGGCGCTCGACCACAGCGCGCGGAACGCCTCGCTCGCCTCGGCGCGCTCGCGCTGCTCGGCGACCGCCTCGCCCGCCGCCTCCTGCTGCAGCGCGTGGTTGCGCTCCTCCTCGACCTGGGCGGCCAGCTGCTTCAGCCGCGGGTCGGAGGCGAGGAAGAGGTGGCTCATCTGCTCGCGCGGAGTCGCGCGTCCGCCGCACGAAGCGCCCGACGACCTGGCGGAAGAACAGCTCCGTGCGCGCCGTCGTCGCGTAGACCCCGACGCGCAGCCGCGGCACGTCGACGCCCTCGGAGACCATCAGCACCGACACGAGCCAGCGCCCCGATCCGGCCGCGAAGCGCGCGATCCGCTCCGACGCGCCCGGGGTCTCCGAGGTCACGATCTCGGGCCGCTCGCCGCTGACCCGCGCCAGCCGCTCGGCCAGCTGCGCGGCGTGCTCCATGTCGATCGCCACCACGAGCCCGCCGGCCTCGGGGTGCGGTCCCGAGCGGAGGTCGGTGAGCTGCTGGTCGGCGTCGCGCAGGACCTGCGCCATCCAGTCGCCCTCGGGGTCGAGCGCGGTGCGCAGCCGCCGCGCCGCCTCGGCCGCGGGCAGGCCGACCGCGAAGTCGGCGCGCCGGCGCCGGCCATCGCTCATCCACTCCATCTCGCCGTCGTAGGTGTGGAAGGTGACCGGGCGGCAGACGCCGTCGAGCAGGGCGTCGGTGTAGCCGTAGGCGAAGTCGGATTGCGAGACGCCGTCGTCGCCGTAGGTGATCCACGGGATCGGCGTGTTGTCGGAGCGGAACGGCGTGCCCGACAGGAGCAGCCGGAACCGGGCGCCCTCGAACGCGGTCTGGGCGCTGCGGCCCCAGGCCGCCTGCTCGCCCATGTGGTGCGGCTCGTCGGCGATCAGGAGCGTCGGCAGCTCGTTGCAGCGGCGGCGGTGGATGCCCGGGCCGGCCGCGAGCGTCTGGTAGGTCACGGCGACGCCGTGGCGGTCGCGCGGCTCGGGGCCGGCGGCGTTGGGCCGGTTGGGCTCGAGGTCGATGCCGTAGCGGGCGGCGTCGGCGGCCCACTGGCGCGCGATGTGGGTGGTCGGGGCGACGACGCAGACGCGCGCGACCCGGCCCTCCGCGAGCATCCGGTGCGCCACGTTGAGGCCGAACGTCGTCTTGCCCGCGGCCGGGGTCGCCGAGGCGAGGAAGGAGCGTTCGGGATGGGCGAGCACGGCCGCGACGGCCTCCTCCTGCCAGCTGCGCAGAGGGCGGCCGGCGGGCCACGCGGGGAGCGTGGAAACCGGCATGAACGGCGCGGGAAGCTAGCCGCCGCGCCGGTCGGAACAGCGCTCGCAACGATCGTCACTAGACTGACATCGAGTCAGGCTCCCCAGCGAAACGGTCCTCATGACAGTCGGCGACCGCCAGGGGGCCGAAGACGTCCGCGCCCAGTGGGAGCAGACGTTCTCCGGTTCCTCCCGAGGCATCAGCGTCACCGATCCCGTCAGCGGGATCATGCACTCGGTCAACCCCGCGTTCGCCGCCATGCACGGCGGAACCGTGCAGGACTTCAGCGGCCGGCTCGCGGAGAGCCTGCTCACCGACGAGTTCCGGCAGCAGGTCCCTCAACTGCTGGCGCAGGCCGACGCCGCCGGTCACCTGCAGACCGAGGTCGACCACGTCCGGCTCGACGGGTCGGTCTTCCCCGTCGCCGCCGAGGCCATCACCACGCTCGGCCACGACGGCCATCCCGGTTACCGCATCGCGTGGTTCGAGGACATCACCGACCGGCGCGCGGCCGAGGCAGCCCATCGCGAGACGGACGCGACGTTCGAGACCGCCTTCTCCGACGCACCCTCCGGCGTGGCCCTGATCAGCCTGGACGGCCGGTTCCTGCGCGTCAACGCGGCCCTGTGCACGATGTTCGGGCGTGGCGAGGACGAGCTGGTCGGCAGCACGTCGAAGCACTTCACGCATCCCGAGGACCAGGCGCTGACCGCGCGCGCGTTCGTCGACCTCAACACGACGGCCACCGTCATCGCGGTCCAGAAGCGCTACCTCCGCCCCGACGGTGAGGTGGTGTGGGCGTCCACCCACGGCACCACCGTCCACGACGCCCGCGGGCATCCGCGCTTCATCGTGTCCCACTTCGAGGACATCACCGCCCGCACGCTCGCCGAGCAGCGCCAGGCGGAGGCCACCGCCCTCGTCGAGTCGGCGTTCATGAGCGCGCCGACCGGCATGGCCCTCGTGGGCCTCGACGGGCGCTGGCTCAAGGTCAACTCCGCGCTGGTGCGAGCTGACCGGCCACGACGAGGAGGCGCTCCTGGCGCTCACGTTCCAGGCGATGACGCATCCCGACGACCTCGAGGCCGAGCTGGCGCAGGTCCAGCGCCTGCTGGCGGGGGAGATCGAACGCCACACGTCGGAGAAGCGCTTCCTCGACGCCGAGGGCCGCCTGATCTGGGTCAACCGGTCGGGCTCGCTGATCCGCGACGCCGACGGCGAGCCGCTGCACTTCGTCGTGCACATCCAGGACATCTCCGAGCGCAAGCGCCTCGCGGACGCCCTCCAGCGCCTGGCCGACAGCGATCCCCTCACCGGCCTGTGGAACCGGCGCCGCTTCGAAGAGGAGCTGGAGCGCCAGATCGGCCGGCGCCGTCGCTACGGAGACGAATGCGCCCTCATGATGATCGACCTCAACCGGTTCAAGCAGGTGAACGACACCTACGGTCACACGGCCGGGGACGACCTGCTCATGGCGGTCGCGACCGCGCTGAGCCAGCGGATCCGCGTCACCGACTCGATCGCCCGCCTGGGCGGGGACGTGTTCGTCGTCATGCTCACCAACGTCTCGCGCGAGCAGGCCGTGGCGCTGAGCGCCGAGCTTCAGGCGGCCATCGCGGGCGTCCGGGTGACGGCCGGCGCAGCCGTGATCAGCGTCACCGCGAGCATCGGGATGACGATCCTCAGCGGTGACGCGGCCGACGCGCAGATCGCCTTGACCCGGGCCGACGCCGCGATGTACGACGTCAAGGCCGCTAGCCGTTGACGACGCGCAACCTCGCGCTCATGCCGCGCTGCTCGTGTTCGGGCAGCGCGCAGATCAGGCGCCAGGTGCCGGCGTTGAGCGCCAACGTCTTCGCCTCGACCTCGCCGGACTGCAGCTCGCCGAAGGAGTAGCTCGCGCCGGTGCCGTCCTGGCGGAAGAGGTGGAGGTCGTGCGGGTCCTCGGCGGAGCGGTTGTTGAACTCGACGCGGACGTTGCCCGCGTGGACCTCGGGCTTGGAGAGCTGGAGGAAGAACTCGCCCGAGCGGACCTGGACGGCGAAGGGGTTGGAGGGCGGCAGCGGCACCGTGGTGTCGCCGCCGGGCGGGGGCTCCTCCGGGGCGGGGGTGCCGGGGGCATCCGGGCTCGCGGGGGCGCCGGGCTGCGGCGCGGCGGGAGCGCCGGGGGTGGCCGCGGCCGGGCCCTTGGGGGCGAGGACGCGGCGGCGGACCTGGACCTTCGCGCAGCGGATGCGGGCGGCCTTGCGCCGGACCTTGGCGCGCTTGCGGGCCTCGCGAACGCGGATCGGCGTGGGCCGGGCGACGGTCGCGGTCCGGGCGGCGCCCTTCTTCTTCATCGCCGACTGGCACGCCTTCGAAAGCCGCTTGGCCTTCGGCGTGGCGGGCGCCGGCTGCGGGGCGGCCGCCATCAGGGCGAAGGCCGCGAGCAGCACGAGCGGCACGATGCGCCGGCGGAGAGAGAGGTCCATACGTCTCCTGTCGGCATCGACCGGGCTTCCGTGAGCCGCCGCTCCGCAGGCTCGACGCTTCTCGGGCTACGCCTTGACGAGCGGCACGCGCGCGAACGAGCTCGCCTTGGGGATGATCCCCGTGGCGTCGACCTTCAGCCACTGCTCGAGCAGCGAGCAGTAGACGGAGCGGAAGTCGGTCGTGTGGCGCAGGTTGTCGTCCTCGTCGAGCGTCGCGAGGCCGGGGAACTCGTTCGACCATCGTCCCCTTGGCCTTGGTCCCGATGACCATCGAGAGGCCGGCGGCGCCGTGGTCGGTGCCGCTGCCGTTCTCGCCCGGCCGGCGCCCGAACTCGCTCCAGACGTTGATGAGGACGCGGTCGGCGAGGCCGCGCGCCTCGAGGTCGGCCTGGAAGGCGGCCAGCGATCGCGAGAACTCCTGGAGGTCGCCGGGCAGCGAGCCGTTCTGGTTGTCGTGGGTGTCGTAGCCGCCGTTGGCGTCGAGCGCGACCACCTTCAGCGGCAGGCCCATCTCGAGCATCTCGGCCAGCACCGCCAGCCGCCGCGCGAAGCCGTTCTCGCTCGGGTAGGTGACCGCGGTCTGCCACGGCGCATCGGTGCCCTGGAGGTCCTTGAGCTGCGCGCCGAGCCCGACCGTCTGGGTCGCGGCGCGGCGGGCGCCGGCGAGCTCGGGGTCGCTCGTCGCGAGGCCGCCCTGCGCCTTCAGCCCTTCGACCAGGCGGCGTGCGGAGGGTGGCGTCCCAGACGTCGCGGGCGCCGAGCGAGAAGTACTCGGGCGAGGAGACGGCGGCGACCGGCTTGTCGGTCGTGGCGAGCGCGGGCGCGAGGTTCCAGTCGAGCGAGAGGCCCTGGAGCGGGTTGTCGTCCACCCCGTGCTTGTCGAGATAGCGCCCGAGCCAGCCGACGCGCCCGAACGGGTTGACCTCCCCCACCTCCCAGTAGTGGCGCGAGGTGAAGTGCGACTGGTTCGCGTCGGTGTAGCCGACCGCCGGGATGACGGAGACCTTGCCGGCGCGGTGCAGGTCGCGCAGCGGCGCGGCGCTGGGGTGCCAGTGCAGCCTGTTGTCCTCGGTGAAGACGTCGTTCGGGTCGCCGCTCGGGGCGAGCTTGAGGTTGGGTCGCAGCGAGGCGTAGCGCGAGTCGCCGATCGGCGCGAGCACGGACAGCGAGTCGAGGCCGCCCGACAGGAAGATCGAGATCAGCACGGGCGACGAGGAGCCGGCCGCGGCCGCGATGCCCTCCTCGAACGCGAGCCGCGACAGCAGCGTGCCGCCGAAGACCGACAGCGCGAGCCCGCTCGAGCGGGCGAGGAACGCGCGGCGGTTGAGGCCGGTGCCGGCCGGGGTGGGCATGCCCGGCTCGATGCCGCGCAGGCCGCGACCGGCCTGGGCCTTGGAGTAGTCGTTGCAGTGGCAGGCCATGGCTGTCAGCTCGTCTGGTAGTCGGGGGAGGCGGCGAGCAGCTGGCGCAGCGCGTTCTGGCGCTGCGAGTGCTGCGACGGCACGCCGTCGGACGGGATCGCGGTGCGCGCGAAGTCCTGCAAGGCCTTGACGCCGGCCGCGGTCAGGTCGGGGTCGCTCCAGAACGCGCGCGCCTTGGCCACCGCGGCCTCGGGGGTCTCGGCGCTTGTACGCCGTCTCCCAGCGCGGGTCCTCGGTGCCGCCCTCGAGCATGTAGTAGACGGCCTGCCAGCGGCCGAGCGTGGTGTTGGTGTCGAGCCAGCGCTTGTCGTCCCAGCCCGCCACGTCCGGCGGGTAGTAGACGCGCTGCCCGGCGCCCGAGAGGACCCAGCTCCAGCGGTTGTCGGTGATGCCGAGCTTGCGGGCGCGCAGCATCCCGGCGACGAACACGGTCGGCGGCTTGACCATGCGCGGGCCGTCGTAGAGCTGCGGCGCGCAGAGGATCGCCTCGAGCACGGGCCGGATCTCGTAGCCCGAGCCCTTGTAGAGCGCCTCGAGCTTCGCCGCGGTGGCGGCGTCGGGCGGCGTCGGGATGAAGTAGCTCCACAGCTTGGCGACGAAGAACGACGGGTGCTTGTCGTGCTCGACGACCATGCGCGCGGCGTCCTCCCACGTCCAGCGGCCGGTCTTGCCGAAGACGGTCTTGTCAAGTCGGGTCCCAGCGGTCCCCTTCGTCCCAGCGGAAGTTGTGGGTGCCGAGCGTGTCGCTCCAGTCGTAGCGCCAGCCGGTCAGCGAGCGGGCGAGCTCGCGCACGTCGTCCTCGGTGTAGGCCCCGCGGTCGGCGCCGAGCGTGAACAGCTCCATCAGCTCGCGGGCGTAGTTCTCGTTGGGCGCCCACTTGGTGTTCGAGGCGAGGTCGAGGAACAGGATCATCGCCGGGTCCTGCGTGATCTTGTGGACCATCGTCTTGAAGTTGCCGAGCCCGTTGGCGCGGAAGAGGTTCGTCTGGTCGAGCATCAGCCGGCTCGAGCCGACGGCGTCGTTGGAGGTGGCGAACCAGTCGTGGAAGACGAGCGCGAGCCGCTCGACGAGCTGGTGGCGCGAGCGGACCATGCGGTCGAGCCAGAACAGGAGGTCGTGGTCGTAGTGGTCGTAGGGGGAGAGCGGCTCGCCCTCGTCGGTCGGCGCCGGCCCGTCCATCGGGGCCGTGCCGCTCGGGCGCGAGAGTGAGAGGACGGCCTTCTCGAGGCCGAGCGCGGCCAGCTCCCTGGCCTGGCCGGGCCGCGGGCCGAAGCCGGCGCGCCACAGCAGGCGCTCGGCCTGGCGGGGCCCGAACGTGCCGTTGTAGACCGCGATCGGCGACTTGATCGTCTTCAGCAGCGGCGGAGGCGGGGGCGGCGGGACCGGCGCGGCGGGACCGGGCGCCGGCGGCGTGGCCGGGCGCGGCGCGGCGGGATGCGTGCCGCTCTGCGGCCGCGGCTTGGCCTTCTTCTTCTTCTTGCAGACCGGCCGCTTCTTCTTGCGGCGCTTCTTGCGCGCGGCGGCGGTCGCCTCGGCCTGGGCGGCGGAGCCCTTCGCCTTCTTGGCCGGCCGGCGCTTGGCCGGCGTGCAGCGCTTCTTCTTCTTCTTCCTTTTCTTCTTCTTGGTGGCGTGCGCGAGATCCACGAGACCCCCTTTCGGCCGCAGCGGGCCGGAGCGTGAGCGCAATCGCGCCCGGGTCGGCGAAGATCCGGTCGTGCCCCCTCCCACCGGCGCCGACGCCGTCATCCCCGAGCCCGCCCGCTGCGGCGCGCTGCGGCTCGCGCTGCTGCGCCTGCGGGCGCGTGGCCGGCTACGGCTGGAGGGCCGCGTCACGCTCGGGCGCGACGTGGCCATCCGCGTGGCCGAGGGCGCGCAGGTCGTGCTCGGCGACGGCGTGTACCTCGGGTCGGGCTGCCGCCTGGAGGCGCTCGACGGGACGCTGCGCCTCGGCGCCCGCACGCTCGTCGGGCCGCGCGCGTTCGTGGTCAGCCTGGCCGGGATGGAGATCGGCGCGGACTGCACCATCGGCGGCTTCGCCGGCGTCGGGGTGCCCGCGGCGCCGGGCCGCGCCGGGCCCGTGACGATCGGCGAGCGCTCACGGATCGCGGCGCACGCGACGGTCGCGTCGGGCGCCACCGTCCCGCCCGGGACGGTGCTCGCCTCCTATGAAGCCGTGAGGTGAGCCCAGCTCTCCGGGTGGGCGACGAGGAACTCCGCGAGCGTCGTCGGCGGGTGGCCGGCGAGCCGGTCGATCGTGTCGGTGACCACGTCGAGCTCGCCGGCGGCGATCACGGCGTAGGAGGTCACCCAGCCCTCGATCTCCCAGTCGGGCGCGCCGCTGGGCGCGCGTGAGGCGCGCGCCTCCTCCAGCGTCTCCTCGACGTAGACGACCTTCCGCCCCGTCACCTCGGTGATGGTCTCGGCGGCCTCGGCGAGCGTGAACGCCTCGCGGCCCGTCACCTCGTAGGCGCGGCCCGCGTGCTCGGCACCGAGCAGGGTGGTCACCGCGGCCTCCGCGATGTCGTCGCGCGCGACGGCGGCGACGCGCCCGTCGCCGGCCGGGCCGCGGATCACGCCGTCGGCGGAGGCGAAGAACGGGACGTAGTCGAGGTAGATCGAGTTGCGCAGGAACGTCCAGCCCAGCCCGGCGGCTTTGATCAGCTCCTCGGTGTGGAAGTGGTCGCGCCCGAAGGTGAAGGTCGTGTCGGGCGCGGCGGCGAGGAACGAGGTGTAGACGACGCGCTCGACGCCGGCGGCCGCGGCGGCCTCGACCGCCGAGCGGTGCAGCGACACGCGGTCGGGATCCTCGCTCGCCGAGACGAGGAAGAGCGTGTCGACGCCCGCGAGCGCGCGCCGCATCGCCTGCGTCGTCGCTGTAGTCGGACGCGACCGCCACCTCGGCGCCGGGCAGCGAGGGCGCCCGCGACGCGTCGCGCACGATCAGCCGCTGCTCGACCCCGCGCTCAGCCAGGTGCCGTGCGACGCGACCCCCGAGGCTGCCGGTGGCGCCCGTAATCCCGATCACGGCGCGAGCCTAGCCTATGCTCGGCGCATGCCGCTGAGGGGCGAGCCGGACCCGCGGACCCTGCAGCCGGGCGACGCGTTCGGCGAGTACCTGATCGACGAGCCGCTCGGCCAGGGCGGGATGGGGATCGTGTTCCGTGCGGTCCGCGAGGACGGCGCGGTCGTGGCGCTGAAGGTGCTCAAGCCAGGGCTGGTCCGCGACGAGAACGCGACCCGGCGCTTCGCCCGCGAGGCGCGCGCCGCGGCCGAGGTCGACCACCCGCACCTGATCGACGTGATCGAGGCCGGCGACGTCGACGGCACCGGCTACCTCGCCATGCGCTACGTGGCCGGCCGCTCGCTCGACGACCGCATCGGGGAGCAGGGGTCGCTGCCGGTCGAGGCGACGGTGCGGCTCGCGGTCGAGGTCGGCGCCGCGCTCGACGCGCTCCACGCCGCCGGCTTCGTCCACCGCGACGTCAAGCCCTCCAACATCCTGCTCGACGACGAGCGCGGCGCCTTGCTGACCGACTTCGGCCTGGTCAAGCGCAGCGACTTCTCGATGCTCACCTCCCCCGGGCAGATGCTCGGGACGCTCGACTACATCGCGCCCGAGCTGCTGCGCGGCGCCGCCCCCGGCCCGGGGACCGATCTCTACGCGTTCGCCTGCGTGGTCTTCGAGTGCCTGGCCGGCACGCCGCCGTTCGGCGGGCGCAGCGTCTTCGAGGTCGGGCTGGCGCACCTCGGCGACCGCCCGCCGGACCCGTGCTTCGGCCGCGACGACGCGCCCGCCGCGCTGTCACGGGCCGTGCTGGCCGCGCTGGCCAAGCGGCCGGAGGAGCGGCCGCCCTCGGCCACCGCCTACGCGCAGCTCCTGACCGAGGCGGCGGTTTAGAGTCGCGGCGTGTTGCCCAGGGGCGCGGTGGTCGCGGGATACGAGGTCGGGGACGTGCTCGGCCGCGGCGGCATGGCGGTCGTCTACGAGGCGCGCGAGCAGGCCGGCGGGCGGGAGGTGGCGCTGAAGGTGTTCGCCGCCGCGAGCGGCATGGACCCCTCCTTCCGCCGGCGCTTCCAGCGCGAGGGCCGCATCCAGGCCGCGATCGACCATCCCAGCATCGCCACCGTCTACGAGGCCGGCGAGTGGGAGGACGCGCTGTTCATCGCGATGCGCCTGGTGCGGGGGCAGACCCTCAAGGACCTGACGATCGCCGGCGGGCTCGAGTCCGAGCGGCTGCTGCGCATCCTCACCCCGATCGCCGCCGCCCTCGACGCGGCCCACGCGGCCGGCCTGATCCACCGCGACGTCAAGCCCCAGAACATCCTCGTCGAGGAGGGCGACCGCGCCTTCCTCGCGGACTTCGGCCTGACCAAGGGCCACGGGGACACCGTCCTCACCCGCGCGGGCGAGTTCGTCGGCACGATCGACTACTGCGCCCCGGAGCAGATCCGCGGCGAGCCCGCGACCACCGCCGCCGACGTCTACTCGCTCGGCGCGGTGCTCTACGAGTGCCTCACCGGCACGGTTCCGTTCGCGCGGCACACCGACGCGGCGGTCATGTACGCGCACCTGTCCGAGCCGCCGCCGTGGGTGAGCGAGGAGCGGCCGGACCTGCCGCTCGCGATCGATCGCGTCGTCGGCCGCGCGCTGGCCAAGGATCCCCAGCAGCGCCAGCCGACCGCCGGCACGCTGATGGCCGACGCCGCGCAGGTGCTCGGGGACTGACTACGCCGCGGGCTGGCCCGCGGCGAGCAGCTCCGCGTAGACCTCGGCCGTGCGGCGGGCGACGTCGGCCCAGTCGAAGCGCAGGATGTGCTCCGACGCCTCGGCCACGAGCCGGTCGCGCAGGTCGTCGTCGCTGAGGACCTTCTCCATCATCGTCGCCAGCGAGGCCGAGTCGCTGGCGCGGAAGCGCAGGCCGACGCGCTCGCCGCCGGGCACGACCTCGCGCAGCCCGCCGGTGTCGGCGACGATGCACGGGCAGCCCGACGCCATCGCCTCCAGCGCCACGAGCCCGAACGGCTCGTACAGCGACGGGATCACGCAGAGGTCGGAGATCGCGTACAGGGAGTGCAGCATCGCGTCGTCGATCCAGCCGAGGAAGTCGCCGTGGGCGTCGAGGCCGAGCTTGCGCGCCTGCGCCTTGAGGTCGCGCTCCGCGGTGCCCGAGCCGGCGACGAGGAAGCGCACGTCTCCGAGGCGCTCGATCACGCCGGGGAGCGCGTCGAGCGCGAGGTGGAAGCCCTTCTCGTAGACGAGCCGCCCGACCAGCAGCACGAGCCGCTCGTCCGGCGCCGCGTACTGCGCCCGCAGCTTCGGCAGGTCGGCGACCGGCTGGAGGTCCTCGGGGTCGACGCCGTTGGGCACGACCGTGATCCGCTGCTCGTCGATCCCGAACACCTCGGCGACGTGCCCGCGCATGTAGTGCGAGCAGGTGATCACGCCGTCGGCCGCGCGCACCATCCGCCGCTCGACGCCGTGGATGTGGCGCTGCGGGTGCTTGTTCACCCAGCCCTGGTGGCGGCCGTGCTCGGTCGCGTGGACGGTGACGAGCCAGGGGCAGCCGAAGCGCCGCGCGAGCTTGCGGGCCGCGCCCGCGACGAGCCAGTCGTGGGAGTGGACGAGGTCGAAGGAGAGCGTGTCGCCGAGCGCGGCGCCGGCCGCGCGCATGTCGTCGTTCATGGCGTCGACCCAGCGCACGAAGGCGTCGAGGTCGTCCTTGGGGAACTCCGGCTCGCGCACGCGGTGGACGGTGACGCCGTGGCGGTCCTCGACCGCCGCCAGGCGGCCGCCGCCGCGGGCCAGCACGTGGACCTCGACGCCGATCCGGACGAGCCCCTCGGCGAGCTTGCGCACGTGCCGGGCGAGCCCACCCTCCACGATCGGCGGGTACTCCCACGACAGGATCAGGACTCGCGTCGGCACGGGGCCGGAGACCCTACTGTCCGCGCGCGTTCAACTGTGCCGCAGAACGCGCCGATAGCGAACGGAATGCCCCACGCGCGGCTGCGCCCACTCATCGCCCTGATCGCGCTCGTCGGGGTCGGCGTCCTCGCCGGCCTGATGGCCCTGACCAGCACCAATCGGCTGTCCGACGCCTACGAGCGGAGCAGCGCGGCCCATCTGCGCGCGATCGCCACCACCTTCGACGATGGGTTCACCGCGGCCGACCTGCGGAACCCGGCCGAGCTCCAGAGCCGAATCGAGCGCCTCCACGCGGGCAATGCGGACATCCACAAGCTCGCCGTCTCGTGGCACGGCTCGAAGGGGCGCACCTACCTCGTCTCCTCCGGCCACGAGCACGACCCCGACGGCAGCAAGCGGGACGTCAGCACGTCACGCGCGCTCGCGTCGCCGCGCGGCGGGCAGGCCGCCCCGATCGACGAGGGCCGCTACGGCCTCCGCGAGGTCCGCTCGAGTGACGGCGTCCACTACTCCGAGCTCAACTACGCGATCACCCGTCCAGGCCGGAGCGCCCCGTTGGCCGCGCTCGAGCTGCACTACGACCTCAAGGGCCGCGACGCCGCCCTGCGCTCGGACCGCACCGCGATCCTCATCACAGCCCTGGGCGGCGCATCGTTGCTCGGCCTCTTCATCGCCCTGCTGCTCGGGCGGCTCGTCGTCCGCCCGCTCGATCGGATCCGCACCGTCGCCGACGCCATCCGCGGCGGCGACAACCGAGTGCGCCTGGGCTGGGAGCGCCAGGACGAGATCGGCGAGCTCGCGCGCGCCTTCGACGCCCTCGCCGACGACCTGATCGAGGCGCTCAAGGACCCGCTCACCGGCCACCTCAACCACCGCGCGTTCCAGGAGCGCCTGGCGCAGGAGATCAGCCGCTGCCGCCGCCAGGGGACGCCGCTGGCCCTGGTGGCGCTCGACATCGACGACTTCAAGATCGTCAACGACACGCTCGGGCACGCGGCCGGCGACGACGCGCTGCTGCGGCTCGCGCGCGCCATCTCGGAGGACCTGCGCCCGTACGACCTGTGCGGCCGGATCGGCGGCGACGAGTTCATGATCGCCCTCCCCGGCACGGACGCGCAGGAGGCCTCCGAGGTCGTGGCGCGGATCCGCGGCCGCGCAGCCGACGTCGAGACCAGCACCGGCCAGGCGCTCACGGTCAGCGCCGGTATCGTCGGCTTCCCCGAGCACGCCACCGAGCAGGCGCAGCTCATGCACCTCGCCGACGGCGCGATGTACTGGTCGAAGTCGCACGGCAAGGACCGCGCGTTCGTCTACTCGCAGGCGATCGACTTCGCCCTCTCGCCCGCGGAGGCCGCCGAGCGCAACCTCCGCGCCGGCCTCGTCAACACCGTCCACGCGCTCGCGCGCGCCGTCGACGCCAAGGACGGCTACACCCACTCGCACTCCCAGCGCGTCGCGCGGTACGCCGGCGCGCTCGCGGTGGAGCTGGGAATCGACGGCGAGCAGCTCGAGATGATCCGCACGGCGGGCGTCCTGCACGACGTCGGCAAGATCGGCATCTCCGACGCGGTCCTGCTCAAGCCCGGCCCGCTCGACGCGGGCGAGTTCGACGAGATGAAGCGCCACTCCGAGCTCGGTCGCGACATCATCGCCGGCGCGGGGATGGTGGAGATCGCCACCTGGGTCCTGCACCTGCACGAGCGCTTCGACGGCGGCGGTTACCCCGGTGGGCTCAGTGGCGAGCAGATCCCGTTCGAGAGCCGCGTGCTCCACGCGGCCGACGCGCTCGAGGCGATGACGTCGTCGCGCGTCTACCGCTCCGCGCTCCCGATCGAGGTCGCGCTCTCCGAGCTGAAGGCGGGCGCCGGCACGCAGTTCGACCCGCGACGTCGTCCGAGCGCTCGTCGGCATGGTGCGCTCGGGTGACCTCGTGGTCGGGTCAGACGCGCTCGAGCAGCACCAGACCGTGCGGTGAGGTGAGCTCGGAGACCTGCGTGCGGCGCGAGAGCTCCCGCAGCGCGCCGGAGAGGACGTCGCGCCACGGGCCCGCCAGCTCGTCGGGGAGCTTGAGCGTCGTGCCCTGCGAGGTCGGCGCGGATCGGCACGACGACGAGCACCTCGCCGTCCCCGCGCGCGAACGCGCACACCGTCTCGCCGCCGTCGATCGGCGTGTAGGCGCCCGCGAACGCCTCCGGCCGCTTCGCCCGCAGCGCCAGCGCGCGCTGGATCACGAGCAGCTTGACGTCTCACGTCCCTCGCGCCGTCGGCCAGCGCGGCGAGCGCCTCGCGGCGCGCGTCCCAGTCGACCGGGCGCCGGTTGTCGGGGTCCACCAGCGAGAGCGAGCGCAGCTCGTCGCCGTTGTAGACGTCGGGGATGCCCGGCACGGTGAGCTTGAGCAGCAGCTGGCCCAGCGCGGACCGCTCGCCCGCCCGCGCGACCTCGTCGGCGAACGGCTCGAAGTCGGCGAGGAACGCCTCGTGCTCGTAGAGGCCGCGGCAGAACGCCTTGACCGCCGCCTCGTGCGCCTCGTCGGGCTCGATCCAGTTCGTGTTGCGCTTGGCCTCGCGCATCGCCTTCTCCATGTACGCCTCGAGCCGCTCGGGCTCGATCGGCCAGGCGCCCACGAGCGTCTGGAAGATGAAGTAGCGCTCGGCGCCGTCGGGCCCCGGCACGTCCGCCAGCAGCGCGAGCCACTTGCCCACGTGCGCCTCCCATTCCTCGGCCATCCCGGCCAGCGCCCCGATGCGCGCCCGCACGTCACCCGAGCGCTTGGTGTCGTGCGTCTGCGTCACCAGCAGGTTGCGCGGGAAGCGCTCGGCGCGCTCGCGGTTGCCGGCGTGGAACGCCT
This sequence comes from uncultured Solirubrobacterales bacterium, assembly GCA_963787335.1. Taxonomy (GTDB): domain Bacteria; phylum Actinomycetota; class Thermoleophilia; order Solirubrobacterales; family Solirubrobacteraceae; genus DASQFQ01. Next base: position 13,943 of record CAWBCU010000025.1, on the reverse strand, counting down.
CGACGCCGATGCCGAAGCGGCTCGGGTCGCCGCCGACGTCGTTGAGGGCGAGCAGGCGCCCGTAGCGGTAGAAGGCGGTGTCCTCGACGCCCTTGGCCATCACCGGCGGCGTCGTCTGCTGGAAGCGCGTGACGAACTCCGGCGGCGTCTCGGGCAGCCACTCGATGCCCGCCTCGCGCAGGATCTCGGCGTCCTCGGGCGCGACCTCGCCGTCGCGGATGTAGGTGCGGTAGACCGGCAGCGAGGACAGCGCCTCGACGAGGTCGTCGCGGTCGTGCAGCCGCCGCAGGCGCTCGACCTCCGGGCGTGAAGGGACCCGCGGCCTGCTCGCGCTTGGCCTCGTCGGCGACCTCGCCGAACGGCCGTGCGTCGCCGGAGACCTCCTCCCACAGCGCGGTCAGGCCGGCCTCCCCCTCGGCGTCGACGAACAGCGCCGCCGCGTCGTTGAGGAACTCGTAGCCGACGGTGCCCTCGACCGGCCAGGCGCGCAGCTTCTCCCCCGGGTCGAGGATCTTCTCGATCCACACGTGCTCGACCCCGCCATCGCGCAGGCGCTCGAGGTACGCCGGCCGGGTCGGCGAGCCCGTCGGGGTGGTCGATGCGCAGGCCGTCGACCGCGCCCTCGCGGACCAGCGACAACGCCAGCCGGTGCGTCTCCTCGAACACCTCCGGGTCCTCCTGGCGCACGCCGGCGAGGTGGTCGATGTCGAAGAAGCGGCGGTGGCGGCCGGTATCGGTATCGATGTCGAAGTACTTCTGCCGCAGCGCCGGATCGCTCCAGTAGCGGTTGGCGTCGTCCGTCGCCATGTGGTTGGGGACGATGTCGAGCACCACGCCGAGCCCCGCGTCGTGCGCCGCGGCGATCAGCGCGCGGAACTCCGCCTCCCCGCCGAGCTCCTCCGAGATCGAGGTCGGGTCGACGACGTCGTAGCCGTGCATCGAGCCCGGCCGGGCCTGGAAGGAGGGCGGCAGGTAGAGGTGCGAGACGCCCAGCTCGGCCAGGTAGGGCACGAGCGCGCGCGCCCGCGCGAAGCCGAAGTCGCCGCCCAGCTGCAGGCGGTAGGTGGCGCGCAGCTCCGTCATCGGCGCCGCAGGACGGTCACGGAACGCGACGTCACGAGCAGCTCCTCGCCCGCCGCGACCTCGGCCGAGTTCGGCTCGGCCTCCGGGTCGGCGGTGGTCAGGACGAGGGCCCAGCGCTCGCCGAAGCGGGCCTCGGGCAGCGTGAAGGTGCGGTCCTCGGGCTGCGCGTTGAAGAACATCAGGAACGACTCGTCGAGGATGCGCTGGCCCTTCTCGTCGGGCGCCGCGATCTCCTCGCCGTTGAGGAACATGCCGACGATCCGGTCGCCGGAGTTCCAGTCGTCGGGCGTCATCGCCTGGCCGTCGCCCCGGAACCAGAAGACGTCGGGCAGCCCCGAGCCGTCCTCCTCGGTCCCGCGCAGGAACTGGCGGCGGCGGAAGACCGGGTGGGCGCGCCGCAGCACGATCAGCTTCTGCACGAACTCGAACAGGTCCGCGTTCTCCTCCAGCAGCCCCCAGTCGAACCACGAGATCTCGTTGTCCTGGCACCAGGCGTTGTTCGAGCCGTGCTGGGTGCGGCCGAACTCGTCGCCGCCGAGCAGCATCGGCGTGCCCTGGGAGAGGATCAGCGTGGTCAGGAGGTTGCGCTGCTGGCGCGCGCGCAGGGCGTTGATCTCGGGATCGTCGGTCTCCCCCTCGACGCCGTGGTTCCACGAGCGGTTGTCGTCCGTGCCGTCGCGGTTGTCCTCGAGGTTGGCCTCGTTGTGCTTCGCGTTGTAGGAGACGAGGTCGCGCATCGTGAAGCCGTCGTGCGCGGTGATGAAGTTGATCGAGGCGAACGGGTGGCGCCCGTCGTCCTCGTAGAGGTCGCTGGAGCCGGTCAGGCGCGAGGCGAACTCGCCGACCGACGCCTCGCCGCGCCAGAAGTCGCGCATGACGTCGCGGTACATGCCGTTCCACTCCGACCACAGCACCGGGAAGTTGCCGACCTGGTAGCCGCCCGGCCCGACGTCCCACGGCTCGGCGATCAGCTTGACCTGGGAGAGCACCGGGTCCTGGTGGATGACGTCGAAGAACGCCGACAGCCGGTCGACGTCGTAGAGGCCGCGCGCGAGCGCCGAGGCGAGGTCGAAGCGGAAGCCGTCGACGTGGCACTCGACCGCCCAGTAGCGCAGCGAGTCCATGATCATCCGCAGCGTGCTCGGGTGCTGGGCGTTGAGCGTGTTGCCCGTGCCCGTGTAGTCCATGTAGTGGTGCTGGTCGTCGGGGACGAGCCGGTAGTACGACTTGTTGTCGACGCCCTTGAAGGACAGCATCGGGCCGAGGTGGTTGCCCTCGGCGGTGTGGTTGTAGACGACGTCGAGGATCACCTCGATGCCGGCCCGGTGCAGCGCCTTGACCATGCCCTTGAACTCGCGCACCTCCTGGCCGCGCTGGCCGGTCGCGGCGTAGCCGGAGTGCGGGGCGAAGTAGCCGATCGTCGAGTAGCCCCAGTAGTTGGAGAGGCCGCGGTCGAACAGGAACGACTCGTCGACGATGTGGTGCACCGGCAGCAGCTCGACCGCGGTCACGCCGAGCGACCGCAGGTAGGCGATCGAGGGCTCGGAGGCGAGGCCGGCGTAGGTGCCGCGCAGGTCCTCGCGGACCTCGGGATGCAGGCGCGTGAACCCGCGCACGTGGGTCTCGTAGATGACCGTCTCGTGCAGCGGGACGTCGGGGCGGCGGTCGCCCTCCCAGTCGAAGCGCGGGTCGATCACCACGGACTTCGGGACCGCGCCGGCGCTGTCCTCGTCGTCGGGCACGAGGTCGGCGTCGTCGCCGTCCCCGCGCTTGTAGGGGAGGACGTTGGCCGCGTCCCAGTGCACCGGGCCGTCGATCGACTTCGCGTACGGGTCGAGCAGCAGCTTGGCCGGGTTGAAGCGGTGGCCCTGCTCGGGGTCGTAGGGGCCGTGCACGCGGTAGCCGTAGCGCTGGCCGGGGCCGACGCCGGGCAGGTAGCAGTGCCAGGTGTGCGCGGTGCGCTCGATCAGCTCGACGCACTGCTCCTCGTCGTCGCCGTCGAACAGGCACAGCTCGACGCGCTCGGCGTGCTCGGAGAAGATCGAGAAGTTCGTGCCCGCGCCGTCCCAGGTCGCGCCGAGCGGGAAGGTCTGGCCCGGCCAGACGGCGTCGACGGTCATCGCAGCAGCGCTCCGGCGAGCGGGGGCAGGACGACGTGGCCGGGCTCGACCGTCGCGTGGTGCGTGGCGAGCAGCAGCTCGAGCGGGCGGTCGACCGGCACGTGCACCGGCTGCTGCCCGAAGTTGGCGAGCACGAGATGCTCGCCGCGGCCGACCTGCAGCCAGCCCGCGTGCTCGTCGAACGTGACCGCGGCCTCGCCGGGGCCGATCTCGCGCCGGAACGCGAGCAACCGCGCGTAGAGGTCGCGCAGGCCCTCCGGCTCGCCCGTGCGCGTGAGCTTCGAGCGGCGGAACGTCTCGGGGTCCTGCGGGTCCGGGACCTCCTCGCCCGCGAACTCGGCGAAGCCCGCGAACTCGCGCCGGCGGCCCTCGCGCGTCGCCACCGCGATCTCCTCGTCGATGTGGTCGGAGAAGAACTGGAAGGGCGCGGCCTCGCCGTGCTCCTCCCCCTGGAACAGCATCGGCGTGAAGGGCGAGAGCAGCGTCAGGAGCGCGGCCAGCGGGCGCACCTCGGGCGGGAGGCGGTCGCCGAGCGCGCGGTTGCCGACCTGGTCGTGGTCCTGGTCGAACACGATGAAGCGCTCCGGCGGGATGTCGTCGGCGCGCGCGCCGAAGCGGCGGCCGCGCGAGCGCGAGTAGTTGCCGTCGTCGACGTGCGGTCGGCGGAAGGCCTTGGCCAGCTGCGCGATCTCGCCGAAGTCCGCGTAGTAGCCGTCGCGGTCGCCGGTCAGCAGCACGCGCAGCGCGTGGTGGAAGTCGTCGGCCCAGACGGCGTCGCAGCCCCAGCCCCCGCGCTCGTGCGAGCGCACGACCTTGGGGTCGTTCATCCCGCTCTCGGCGATCACGAGCGCGGCCGGCGCGATTCCGTGGACCCGCCCGGTGAGCGCCTGCACGATGTGGACCGCGCTGCCGTCGACGATCGCGTGGATGGCGTCGAGCCGCAGGCCGTCGAGGTGGAAGTCGCGGATCCAGCCCTCGGCGCTCTGCAGGACCCACTCGCGCACGCCGTCGGCGCCCGCGTCGTCGAAGTTGATGGCCTTGCCCCAGAACGTCTCGTACTTGTCCGTGAAGTAGGGGCCGAACGCCTCGAGCGCCTGGGCGCCGGAGGCGCCGACGTGGTTGTAGACCACGTCGAGCAGGACGGCGAGGCCTTCGCCGTGGGCGGCGTCGACGAGCCGCTGGAGGCCCTCCGGGCCGCCGTAGGGCTCGTGCGCGGCGGACAGGTAGACGCCGTCGTAGCCCCAGCCGTGCTCGCCGGGGAAGGCGGCGACCGGCAGCAGCTCGATCGAGGTGATCCCGAGCTCGCGCAGGCCCCGCAGGTACGGGATCACCGCGTCGAAGGTGCCCGCCTCGGTGAAGGTGCCGACGTGCAGCTCGTAGATGACGCTGTCGACGAGCGCCGGCGGCTCGAAGCCGTCGTCGGTCCACGCGAAGGCATCGCTGTCGACGACCCGCGACGGCCCCCGCAGCCCGGCGGGCTGCCGGCGCGAGCAGGGGTCGGGCACCTCGTAGCCGTTGATCGCGTACACGTAGTCCTCGCCCGCGGCCACGGGCAGCACCACCTCGCGGACGCCGAGGCCGGCGTCGGCCAGCTCGTGCTCGGCCCCGCCCGCGCGCAGCGTGATCCGCTCGGCGTGCGGCGCCCAGACGCGGAAGCAGGTCGTCCCGTCACCGATCGGACGCGCGCCGAGGGGTCGCTCGAAGGGCAGGCGTGGATCGGACACGGGCAGGGAGGCTGTCGGGAGGTGGCTAGAGCGCGGGGGCGGAGCTGGCCGCCTTGAGCTCGGCGACGGCCTCGGCCATGGCGTCGACCTCGGCCGAGAGCGCCTCCATGGCCGTGGCATCGCCCTCGCGGGCGGTGGCCAGGGCGGCACGGCACTGCTCGACGTGCTCGGCGATGGCGGCGAGGGACCGCTCGATCTCTACGTCCTGGGGCTGCATAGGAGTCGAAGACCCTAACGCGAACCCTTGAGGGGAGAACTTCCCGCCGTCGCCTGTGTTGTCGATCAACGTGCACCGATTTCTCCTCATCCTCGTCCTGCTCGCCGCCGCCTTCCCGGCCGCCGCCAGCGCCCAAGACCCCGTCCCCGTCACGCCCCCGGTCGCCACGACCGGCGCGGCCTCGGCCATCACGCTGACCGGAGCCACCCTCAGCGGCACGATCGACCGCAACGGCGGCGCGACCACCTACCACTTCGAATACGGCACCAGCCCGGCCTACGGCCTCAACACGACGGAGACGCCGGTCCCCGAGGAGGGCACCGATCCGGTGAGCGTGAACGTGCCGATCACGGGCCTCACGCGCGACACGGCCTACAGCTTCCGCCTCGTCGCGACCAACCCGGCCGGGATCTCGCGCGGCGCCAACCGCACCTTCCGCACGGCGCCGGGCCCGCGCGCCCCCGCCGTCAGCCGGACCGCAGCACGCGACATCACCTCGCGCGGCGCGCGGCTGACCGCGACCGTCGATCCCAACGCGCTCGAGACCACGGTGCGCTTCGAGTACGGCCGCACGACGAGCTACGGCGCGACCACCGGACGCTTCAACGCCGGCGCCGGCGACCGCGGCGTCGCGGTCTCCATCGCGACCGGGGCCCTGCGGCCCTACACCCGCTACCACTACCGCACCGTCGCCACGAACTCGGCCGGCACGACCCGCAGCCTCGACCGCTCCTTCGTCACCACGCGCGAGCCGACCGGCATCTCGATCGCGCTGACCCCGAGCCGGGTGATCTGGAGCGGCAGCCTGTCCGTGATCGGCCGCGTCGCCGGCACGGCCGTGGGCGGCACGCGGCTCGCGCTCGAGAAGCAGGACTGGCCCTTCAGCTCGGGCTTCAGCCAGGTCGGCGACACCCGCTCGGCCGGCAGCGAGCGGCTCCTTCCGCTTCGACCTGCCCTCGATCTTCGTGACCTCGCAGTTCCGTGTCGTGACGCGCTCGGGCCGGGCGCTCTCGAGCGCGATCCGGACCGCCTCGAGCGCGGTGAAGGTCGGGGCGCGCGCGCAGGGCGCCGGGCCCAAGCGCTCCCGCGTGCTCGGCACGATCTGGCCGCGCGTGCCCAACGGCCGCGCCTCGCTCCAGAAGCGCTCGCCCAAGGGCAAGTGGGTCGTCGTCCGCCGGCGCGCCGTGAAGCCGCTCGACGCCAACCGCTCCCGCTACAGCTTCAGCGTGAAGCGGAAGAAGCGCGTCGGGCGCTACCGCGTCGTTGTGCTTGCGCGCGATGGAGGCGCGCACGTGCCCGGGCGGAGCCGCGAAGTGCGCGTCCGCGCGCGGCACGGCGCAAAGCGTTCCGGATGAGCCGCCGCGCGTAGCCCTTGACCGCGTAGTAGCTGGGCTTCGCGGTCGCGCCGGGCCAGCTCATCAGGCCCTCCGAGGTGAAGATCCCCCAGGTGGCGTCGAGGTCGCGCAGCGTGACGAAGACCCGCGCGGCGCCGCTGCGCAGCAGCGTCGTCATCGCGTCGTGCACGTAGCGCGCCTGCTGGCGCTCGGCGCCCTTGGGGGTGTAGCCCAGGTAGTCCGGGTCGTACTGGAAGGCCTGGTCGCTCGAGTAGCCCATCTCCGAGACCCACAGCGGGCCCTTGAAGCCGCCGCGGCGGAACGCCGCCTTGGCCGCCTGCGCCATGTCGTCGAGCTTGCCGATGCCGCCGCGGAAGTGGGCGTTGGCGATGTCGAAGGCGCGCACCGTGCCGGGCTGCGCGAGCACCGTGGCGAGCCATTTGTCGTACGGCTCGACCACGCCCGTGAAGACGACCTTGGCCCGCGGGTTGCCGCGCTTGAGCGCCGCGCTGGTGACGCGCAGGAAGCGCGCGTACTCCTTCGCGTCGCCGTAGAAGTACTCCCCGAGCCCGGTGCCCGGGTTGACGAGGCCGGCCTCGTTGATGATCTCCCAGAAGCGGATCTCGGGCGCGCGCGCCGCGATCTGCTCGACCATCCGCGCCCACTGCCCGTAGTCGCCCGGCGGGCAGCGGTACGTCTTCTCGGTCAGCGGCGGGCACAGCGCGTTCCACCCGGGGACCGCCGACAGCTGCGCCAGCACCTGCAGGTGGTGCTTGCGCGCCGAGGCCCGGACCGTGTCCAGGGTGCCCCATTCCGGCGCGTCGGGCCCGTGCGGGAACAGCCACGCCGCGAGGACGTCCAGCCGCACCGTGCGCAGGTGCGCGTCGCGGCTCGCCTGGAACAGCCGGTCGACCGTGGCCGGGTCCATCTGCGGGCCGATCATGGAATGGCTGCCGAGGCGTGGGGCCGTCCTGCCCGCCGACGCGCTCGCGGGGGCCAACGCGAGCACAACGAGCAAGAGGACGCCCACCGCTCCGAGCCGACGGTAGGGCGGGGACATTGGCGGCGACTCTACCTGCGGGGCTTGAGCGACAGCGCCGGCTGCTCGACCAGGCGCCAGGAGAGCAGCGCGAGCAGGTAGGTCACCGGGAAGGCGATCGCGAGCAGCGCCAGCGGCCCCAGCGCGTCCCGCCCGGCGAGATACAGGATCGTCTGCCCGACGGGGAAGGCGAGCAGGTAGAGGCCGTAGGACACGTCGCCGGGCCGGGTCAGCCCGCGGACGCGCCGCGGCGCCTCGTAGGCCGCGAAGATCACGAGGTAGGGCACCGCGAGCGCCACCAGCACGTTGCTCAGCGGCTGCGCGCCCTCCAGCCCCCAGGTCGCGAGCGCCCAGGCCGCCAGCGCGGCGGCGGCGAGCGGCGCCCGCAGCGGCACCCGCTCGCGCTGCACGTAGAGCAGCGCCCCGACGCCGAAGATCGCCAGCAGCAGCGGATCGGGGTGGGAGTCGCGGAACTCGACCAGCCGCCCGACGCCGGTCCAGCCCGCCGCGGAGGCGGGCAGGGCGAGCAGCACCAGCCCGGCCGCCACGACCACCCACAGCCGCCGCAGCAACAGGCCGGTGAGCCCGAGCACGAGGATGAGGAGGTAGGCGCGGATCTCGACCGGCAGCGTCCACAGCGAGCCGTTGACGACGCTGGTCTCGTTGGTCACGAAGACGCCCGGGAGCCGGAAGGCGAGGTCGCCCACCACGTCGGCCGTGCTGACGGCGAGCACGTTGTCGATCGCGTAGCGGGCCGGCGCGCGGCTGCCCAGGTAGCTGCCGGTCGACAGCGAGCTCACGAGCGGCCCGAGGACGAACGCGCTGAGCACCACGGTGAGCACGAGCGCGGGCAGGATGCGCAGCGCGCGCTTGCGCACGAACGCCCCGATGCGCGGCTGGCCCAGCCAGCTGCCGGCGACCAGGAACCCGCTGATGGCGAAGAAGACCTCGACGCCGAGGAGGCCGTACGTGGTCCGGCCGAGCCGCGGCTCGGCGTGGCCGGCCAGCGCGTAGGAATGCGAGACGAGCACGAGCGTGGCGGCCGCGAGGCGCAGCACGTCGAAGCTGTTGTCGCGCGACGCGACGGATGAGAGCGGGCGCGCGATGCCGAGACTCTAGGCGCCAGACTGGGTGGCCATGCGCATCGTCCTGCCCCTGATCCTCATGCTCCTGGTGCTCCTGCCCGCGGGCTCGGCTGCGGCCGCGGACGTCCGGCTCGAGCAGGTCGGGCGCTTCTCGCAGCCGGTCTATGTGACCAGCCCGCCCGGTTCAAGCGGACGCTCGTCGTCGTCGAGCGCTACGGGCGCATCCGGCTCGTCGTGCGCGGCCACGTCAAGCGGCGCCCGCTCGCCGACCTGCGCTCGCGCGTGAAGATCGACGACCCGAACGAGACGGTCGACCAGCGCGGCCTGTTCTCGGTCGCCTTCCCGCGCGACTACCGGCGCTCGGGCCGCTTCTACGTGCAGTACGTGGACCGCGCCGGGAACGAGCGGGTGGACGAGCTGCGGCGCGGGCGCCGTCAGGTCCGCCGCGTGCTCGACCTCGGGCCGGTCGGCACGCAGCACCACGGCGGCCAGCTGCAGTTCGGCCCCGACGGGCTGCTGTACGTGAGCACGGGGATGGACACACCGGTCCATCCCGGCTCGCTGCTGCGGCTCGACCCGCGGCGGTCCGCCTTGCCGGAGGTCTACGCGACCGGCCTGCGCAACCCGTGGCGCTTCTCCTTCGACCGCGCGACCGGCGCGCTGCTGATCGGCGACGTCGGTGACAAGGTCGCGGAGGAGGTCGACGTGCTCGCGCCGGGCGCGCCCGCGGGCGCGAACTTCGGCTGGCCGGCATTCGAGGGCGACCTGCGCCGCGGGCCGGGCGACCCGCCCGGGTACACGGCGCCCGCGCTCGTGCTCCAGCACCGCGACCGCTGGTGCGCGATCACCGGCGGCTACGTCGTGCGCGACCGCCGGCTGCCGGCGCTGGCCGGGCGCTACGTGTTCGCCGACCTCTGCTCGGGCCGGATGTGGAGCGCGGCGCTCGCGGGCAGCGCGCTGCGCGACGCCCGCCCGCTCGGGCGCACGGCGCCCTACCCGGTGTCGTTCGGCCAGGACGCGCGCGGTCGCCTCTACGTCGTCGACTTCGGCGGCCGGGTGTTCCGGTTGACCGCGTCCGCGCGATGAAGGAGAGTCCGCGGCGCATGTCGGCACGGATCGCTCTGGCAGGGCTCGCGGCATTCGTGCTGCTCGCTCCCGCGACCGCCTCGGCCGCGACGGCCCGCGACCGCGCCGGCGACGCCGACCGCAAGGCGCTGGACATCACCCGCGTCGAGGCGCTCGCCTCGACCGGCAGCGCGTTCGTCCAGGTGCGCCTGGCCGGCAACGCGGAGAAGGCGCTCGGCCGCGGCGCCAAGGTGACGGTCAAGCTCGGCGACGCGGTCATCTCGACGCGCGGGCGCAGCCGCCGCGCGGTCGACCGCCACAGCGGACCCGGCGGCCGGCCCATCGTCATCCGCTCCGGCCGCACGCTCACCTTCGTCCTCGCCCGCCTCGACGGCACGAAGGCCAAGCGGGCCGCGATCCGCACCTCGGGCGGCGACCGCGCGAGCGTGAAGCTGGCCCCGACGCCGCGGGCGCTGCGCTGCACGCGCTCGGCGCAGCTGCTCCGCAAGCTCGAGGCCGCGCGTGACGCGCTGACCGCGCGGATCGCGCGGTCCGCGCGGATCGCGCGGATCGCGGCAAAGCGTGCCGGCTACCTCCGCGCCCGGCGCACGCAGCTCCAGGAGGCGCTCCAGTACGAGAACCGCAACCTCCGCGCGGTCTGCCCGCCCCCGCCCGCGCTCGCCCCGCTTGCCCGCCCCGCCGGCGCCCCCGCCGCCCGCCCCGCCCAACGTCGTCCCGGACGCCGGCTTCACCTTCGCGCACGGCGCCGCGATCGCCGACCCCGCCGAGGCCGGGCCGATCAGCTTCGACGGCTCCGGCTCGCGCGACCCCGACGGGACGATCGTCAAGTGGGAGTGGCGGATCGGCTCCGGCGACTACCTCGACCAGGGCCCGCAGTGGACGCCCTCGCTCCCGCCCGGCCACTGGCTCGTCTGGCTCAAGGTCACCGACGACCGCGGCGCGTTCGACGCCGTCGCCAAGCAGATCTTCGTCCGCGGCCCCGGCGAGCGGACGGTCACCCCGCCAGCCGATCGCGTGTCCGCTCACGCTGGAGCCGAAGCCGGTCACGGTCGAGGTCCTCGTGCCGTCCTGGGCGCGAGCCGGCCTTGCCGCCACGCTCGACGTCGCCACGGGCGAGTGCCCGGGCGCGACGTTCTCGGAGCCGGCCTTCAAGGAGGTCACCCCCGGCAACGGCCTTGGCCAGAAGGACGCGTGGGGCCGCCCGCTCAACACGGCGACGTTCGAGTTCACCGTCACCGGCGCCTCGAGCGGCACCACGACGCCGTCGCTCACGGCGAGCTGGCACTAGCTACGGCTTCGGCTTCTCCTCCGGCACCAGCCACAGGACGCCCATCGGCGGCAGCGTGATCTCCGCCGAGAAGGCCTGCTGGCTCCACGGGATCGGCTCCGCCTCGATGCCGCCGAGGTTGCCCGTGTCCGTGCCGCCGTAGTACCCGCCAGATCTTGGGCGAACTTCTGCATCCGACGCCCCGCTATTTAGAGAAGGCTCGCAGTCGGTGCGCAGGCACGACGTGCGCGCGCGATCGGAGGAAGGTCGCTCTCCCTGGGACTCACAGAGCGCTCCTGACGTGCGCGACAGTGAGTGCTCTTCTCGCGCAGAGCGGCACTGAGAGGCGGTCCGCGATGACGCTCGTTCCTCGTACAGGGCGAGCATCTCCGACGTGAGGGACGAGACGCTCGCTGTTTGAGAAGCGGTTCTCGGTTCAGCGCCAGCGCAGCGAGCTCAATTCTCGAGCGAGCGCCGCCAGCTTCTCCGCGTGTTGGGCCTCCGTCGCCCGCCCGCTGCGCGTCATGTGCGTGGCGCGGCGTCGCTTGCCCTTCGCGGCGACGAAGTTCCAGTAGCAGTACAGGCCCGCCAGGAGGGACTGGGGACGCTCCTTCGTCGGCTCCAGTTCCATCCATTTCGGGCCGATGTGAAGGACGGTCGAGTACCACTTCGGGACGTAGACGTACCACTCGCTGTCGCCGCGGGGACCGCGCTTCGCGGCGGCCTCGCATTCGATCTTGGGGCTGTCGGACACGTCGTCGCGGCTGGTGAAGCGCTTCTCGAACTCGGTCGCCGCGGAGCCATAGACGCGGTCCGCATCGTCGAGCGGCGTGTTGGTCCAGTCCAGGTATTGCCGCTGGAGCCGTTTCCAGGCGGCGAGCTCCTTCGATCCGCTGTTGCCGGCCAGCAGCTCGGGCACGATCGCGTGCGCCATCATCTGGGCGTCGCGGTTCCACCTCGAGGCGATCGCCAGGGCGTGATCGAGCGCCTCGTGCCAGCTCGGCGGACAGTCCTCGTAGCTGTCCTCGGGAGCGTTCACCGGAACCTCGGTGCCGGTCGCCAGCTCTCGAGCGAGCGCCGCGTACGACTCTGCGTTTATGAGCGCCTCCTCGGGAGTCATGTCTCGGTAATAGCGCTCCTTCCGATACGCATGATCGACGATCGGCCGGCCATCCTGGACGAGTGTGTGCGTGATCTCGTGAATGACGAGGTGCGCCTGATCGAGCGGCCCCTTGATGTCGTTGGTGAAGGTGAAGAAGCTCGGGCAGAGGATGACCTGATTCCGGCTCTGACATACGCGTCCAGCGGCGCGCACGCCGCGTCGGTCTTGGTGTGACAGTCGATGGCAAGGCTCGGATCCGTGAGCCGGCGCGAGACGGCCGTCAGGAGATCCGACACACGCCTCGCGTGGTCTCTGACACGTTCGATGTCGTCCTCCGGGCTGAACGCGAAGTGGCGGCGCATCGCGGCCAGCGCGGCGGCGGTCGCCCGCGTGCCGGGCCGCTCGGCGAACGCGTCGAGCTTGCCCGCCGACACGTGCAGCCAGGACCCCGCCGTCGTGCCCGCCTGCTGGATTACCTTCAACTGCGCCGCGTCGCAGCCGCCGGCCGGGTCACAGTCGGCCGGAGCGAGATCGACCGTGAGGTGCACCGAGCGGTTGGCGCGACGGTCCTCGGGGGTCAGCTGCGTCTCGGTCAGGGGTTCGAAGGGCTCTCGACGTCGATCGGCAGGCCTGGGAAGCGATCTCGGATGCTTTCCGCCCGCCGTTCAGCCACAAGCGGCTCCTCGTGGCAGTCGGAGTAGCCGGACACCGTCGCCGCGACGGGCTTCCAGCAGTCCAGCGCCGTGATCGTCCCGTCCAGCTGGGACTTGTCCGGGTCCAGCAGCTTCTCCAGCTTCTCGACGGTGCCAGCGGGCCCCTTGTCGAGGGACGAGTCGCCGACCGTGAAGCCGCCGAGGATGAGCAAGCGTTCCCTCGGCTGAGGGCCCGGCCAAGGCTCCCCGAGCAGTTCAAGCGGCTCGTGCGCCGACCGCGCCTCTTCGCCCGCCTCACGCGTTCCGCACACCTCCGGCGGTGCGGGATCCTCCTTTCCCGCGACATACGAATCCAGCTTGGCGAGCGTTCCCGGACCGACGATGCCATCCGCGGTGACGCCGGCATCGGCCTGAAACTCCCGCACGACGTCGGCGCTTGCGGCGGTGTAGCGATCGCCGATCGGCGTGCTGACCCGGGCCGCGACGTCCGGGTGCTCGCAGAGCCAGTTGGCCAGGACCTCGTGCACGAGCTCGACCGAGCGACCCTGAGCGTCCCCTTTTGCTCCGCGCTGCCCTTTCGTCGCCAGCGTGTACGTGTTGTCGCCGATCTCCGCCGTGCGCATCGCGCACAACCAGCCCTCGGTGCGCCACTCACCGACCGCGTCGGGTACGCCCGGGCACGGTGGCGCAGCGGCAGGCACAGAGCGCTGAAGTCGCGGCCCGCCGGCCCGCCCTGCACGTCCATCGTGCTCCTCGTCCTCGAGGCCTTTGCCGTGGCATGCGCCTCCACAGTGGCAGCCTCCGCGACCGCAGCGGGCCAGGACACGCGGCTGACGAGGCGCGATCAGCGCGCCCACCGCCCGGTTGCCCGCGGTCCGCTGGAGCCGGAGCAGCCACGCAGCCGAGCCGGGTGCGGCACCGGCCGCCGGCCGCGGTGCGGCGCTGGGCTGCTTGTGCTCGGCCTCCGGCACCGGCGGCCGCTGATACATGGCGCCACTCGTCCCAGCATTCCGGTGCGCGGATGGGTGGGCTTTCGGGCAGCGGGAACGCGCTCGGCGTCGCCGTCGTGGGGGCGGTCGCAGTCGGCTCGCCACGGGCACGTCCGTCGATCTCGATCCGCCACGCGCGCCTCGACGATCTTCTCGGGCAGCGGTCGATGCTGTCTTGCTTGGCGAGGAGCGAGCGCGGGGTCGACGCCAGGGCAACACTTGCTCGGGACGACGAGCAAGCGTC
>CAWBCU010000024.1:0-221641 GCA_963787335.1 uncultured Solirubrobacterales bacterium | reverse complement strand
GACGAGCAGGCGTCTCGCGCGGCGTCGTCCTCGCTGCTGCAAATCGCGTACGCGGAACTCGTGCGGCGGAACGCGCGCTCTCGGTACAGGCATCCGGGGCGTTGCATACGAGAGCGAGCCAAGCGCGCAGACTCCGCTCTAGCTCGCGAGAGTCAGAAACGGAGGGGGAGGGATTCGAACCCTCGGGACCGTCTCCGGTCCGCCCGGCTTTCACGATGGGCGGCCGGGGCGCCGTTCTTGGCTCATTGTATGGGTTTGCGGCAATGGCGCGGTGCCGCGGGCCAGTTAATGGGCCAGTCTCAGAGTCGCAAGGGGCGCGTCCCGAGCCGTAGGCATGACCTTGGTAGGACCGGTCAATTCGCGTAGTGAAACAGCGGTGAGCCTCACCGATGCGCGCCGCGCGGCCAGTGGCCCACACTGACTGTGGTGCGTGTGACGATCGAGATTCACGACGACGAGGGCGCCGTCGCGGGGTGGCTGGAAGCCGATGGTCATGCGCGCCGGCCGTTCGGGGGGATGCTCGAGTTGATCGCTCTGCTGGATGCTGTGCGAGGGGTACGATCGGCGGCGGGCGAAGAGGATGGCCGCACCGATCTCGGCGAGTAGGGCCCCCCCGCCGCGGGGGCTGCTCGAGCGCGACGACGAGCTCGAGCATCTGCTTCGTGGGGTCGCGGCGGCCGAGCGGGGCGACGGCGCGCTGGCGGTCGTGGAGGGCGAGGCAGGGATCGGCAAGACGTCGCTGTTGGACGCCATCTGCGCGGAGGCTCGTGAGCGCGGCTTCTCGGTGCTGCGCGCGCGAGGTGGCGAGCTCGAGCGCGACTTCGGCTTCGGACTGGTCCGCCAACTGTTCGAGGCGGTGCTCGCGGGAGAGAGCGTCGCCGGGCGCGCCGAGCTGCTCGAAGGCGTCGCCGCGATCATCGAGCCGATTTTCGGCCGGCCTGGGGACGTGGCCGCATCGCCTGGCCAGGACGCGGCCTTCGCGGCGCAACACGGGCTGTACTGGTTGGCGGCGAACCTCGCGGCGCGCGCGCCGCTCCTGCTGTGTGTCGATGACGCGCAGTGGGCGGACGCCGCCTCGTTGCGGTGGTTGGTGTTCCTTGTACGCCGTCTCGAGGGCGTCCCAGTGGCGGTTGTCGTCGCGGTGCGCAGCGGTGAGCCCAACGCTCCGGGCGAACTGCTCGAAGCCGTGCGCCGGGAGGCCGCCGAGACGGTGGTGCCGAAGCCCCTGACCGAAGTAGCGAGCGCGAGCGTCGTCCGCGCCGCGCTCGGCCCATCGGCGGACCCCATGTTCTGCCGCGCCTGCCACGAGACGACCGGGGGCAACCCGTTCCTGTTGTCGGAACTCGTCAGCGCGCTCGCGCGCGGCGACGTCGAGGCGAGCGCCGCGGGCGCGCGTCGTATCCGCGAGCTCGGCCCGAGCGCCGTCGCGCGCAGTGTGCTGCTGCGCCTGTCGCGACTCCACGAGGAGGCGTCGGCGCTGGCGCGCGCAGTCGCGGTGCTGGACACCGACGCCGACGTGCACCTCGCCGCCGCCGTCGCCGGGCTGGACGCCGTGCGCGCGGTGGCGGCGGCCGAGGCGCTCGTGCGCAGCCAGATCCTGGCCGCGGGCGAGCCGCTGCGCTTCGCGCACCCGATCCTGCGCGCGGCCGTGTATGAAGAGCTGCCGTCGTCGCGGCGCGCGCTCGAGCACCGTCGCGCCGCGGAGGTCCTTGCCTCGCGCAACGCCGACCGCGCAGCGGTGCATCTGCTCTCGGCCGTGCCGGCAGGCGATCCCTGGGTCGCCGAGCAGTTGCTGGACGCCGGCGAGCGCGCCGCCGCGCGCGGCGCGATCGACGCCGCGACGGCGCTGCTGGATCGCTGCCTGTCCGAGCCGCCACCGCCCCCGTTGCTGGCTCGGGCCCATCTTGCGCGCGGTCGCGCGGCACATCTCGCCGCAGACCACGCGACGACGCGGCGGGCGCTCGCCGCAGCGGTCGAGCTCTCCGACGATCCGGTCTTGCGAGCCCAGGCGGCGGCGGAGGTCGCCGTCAGCTGGTTTATGGGGGGAGACCTGGCGGAGGCGGCCCGCGCCCTTACCGATGCGGCCGAGGCACTGCCCGAGGACGCGGCTCAGTCGCGAGCGGAGATCACGCTGGCGCGAACCATGCTCGAGCACGCTGCGCCGGTTCCCGCGGCGGTCGTCGGCTCATCGCTGAAAGCGCTCATCGCCACGGCTGACCCCGCGTGGCCGAGCTATCCGATGTTCGCTGCACTCGGGCTCTTCACGCCCTACTTCGCCGCCGATGTCGACTTCGAGGACGTCGCCCGGCTGCTCCCCGAAGCGCGCCGGCTGGACGCGGCGGTCGAGGTCCGCGGCACGGACACGCACCACCTCCAGGCGGCGATCGCGATCTCGGGGCTGCAGGCCGCGGGCGAGATCGAGGCGGTTCAGCACGCTTGTGACAGCTGGGTCCGCCGTGCTCGCGAACAGGGCGCGATGACCCTGCTGATCACCGCGCTGTGGTTGAGAGCGCGGACGCGCATCGTGGCAGGCCGTCTTTCCGAGGCGGAGGCCGACGCGCGCGACGCGGTGCAACTCTCGGCGTTGCTGGGCACGCCGCTCGCCCGGCGCCTCGCGACGGCGTCTCATCTGTGGGCACTTACGGAGCTCGGTCGGCTCGACGAGGCCGATCGGCTGCTCAAGGAGACCGGACTCGATGAGGCCGTCCCGATTCGGCTGATCCAGGATTGGATCTTCATCTGCCAGCGAGCCCGCCTGCGCCTGGGACAGCACCGCATCGCTGAGGCGATGGCCGACATGGATGCTGCCGACCGCTGGATCAGCGAACGCGGGATCTCGCGCTCGATCCCCTATCCGGCGTACTTGCTACGCCCAGAGTTTCTCCTCGCCGCAGGGCGGACCGCGGAGGCGACCGCGGCCGCACGCGAGGGGCTCGTGAACCTGCCCAAGCTCGCGCCGCTCTCCCGCGGGCTCGTGTTGCGATCGTCGGGGGTCGTGATCGGCGGAGACGAGGGAATCGAGCTACTCCGCGCTGCGTGCGATGGCCTCGAAGCGTCCCCGATGCCCGTCGAGCACGCGCGCGCGCTGCTCGGGCTGGGCGCCGCCCTGCGTCGCGCCAAGCACCGCGCGGACGCGCGCGAGCCGCTGGCACGCGCGATGGAACTCGCGCACATGTCCGGCGCGACGCCGCTCGTCGAGGCCGCCCGCGAGGAGCTCGTCGCCACCGGCGCACGGCCGCGCCGGCTCGTGCGCTACGGCATCGACGCTCTCACTCCGAGTGAGCTGCGCGTCGCCAAGCTCGCCGCCGAGGGGATGAGCAACCTCCAGATCGCCCAGCAGCTCTTCGTCACCCGCAGGACCATCGAGACGCACGTTGCCGCGATCCTTCGCAAGCTCGACCTCAAAGGCCGCGAGGGCATTGCCGACGCGCTCGCTGGTGACGCGCACGCACCGCTCACGGCGGCGCCAGACGCATCGACCGCCGTCGTGACCGTGCTAGTCACGGACTTCGCGTCCTCGACGGCCCGCGCCGCGGCGCCCGAGCACGAGCGGCGGCGAGCGCTGCTCGAACGCCACGACGCGACGGTGCGAGAGCTGCTCGCGGCGCACGGCGGCCGCAAGGTCAAGACGCTTGGCGAGGGCTTCCTCAGCGTCTTCGACCGACCCGCCGGCGCGGTCGCGGGCGCGATCGCGCTGCGCGACGCCATAGAGGAGCTCGGTCTGCCGGTGCGTGCCGGGCTGCACGCCGGCGAGGTCGAGATCGCCGTTGGCGACGTCCGCGGGATCGCGGTCCACGCCGCCGCGCGGATCGCCGCGCTTGCCGGAGCCGGCGAGGTCTTGCTTTCCGCCACCGTGCGCGACCTCGCTCTCGGCACACCGATGCAGCTCGTCCCGCATGGCCGCCACACGCTCGAGGGCGTCCCCGGCGAATGGGACATCCTGCGCGCCACGTAGCGCCATAAGTTCCGTGTGGCTCACTGATGCGAAGCGGTGGGCGCAGGACCGACGATCCCTCCATGGGAACGTACGACTATGTGATCGTGGGCGCTGGCTCCGCGGGTTGCGTGCTCGCCAACCGGCTCAGCGAAGACCCGGATGTCGAGGTCCTGCTGATCGAAGCCGGCGGGCGCGACGACAGCCACGCGATCCGGATACCGGCCGCGTTTCCCGCGTTGATGCGCACGGACAAGGACTGGGATCACCTCAGCGGCTACGAGCCGGGATGCAACAACCGACGCATCTTCTTGCCACGCGGCCGCGTTCTCGGCGGGTCGTCGTCGATCAACGCGATGGTCTACATCCGCGGTCACCGGCTCGACTACGACGAGTGGCGCGACCTCGGCTGTGTGGGTTGGGGCTGGGACGAGATGCTGCCCTGCTTCAAGCGCGCCGAGGACAACGAGCGCGGCGCCGATGCCCTGCACGGCGCCGGGGGTCCGTTGCGTGTCTCGGACGGGCGCTCACGCAACCCGATCGCGAAGGCCTTCATCGATGCCGCGGTCGCTCACGGGCTCGAGGCCAACGATGACTTCAACGGGCCCGAACAGGACGGTGTCGGCTGGCACCAGGTGACGCAGCGCGACGGACTCCGCTGCAGCGCCGCGGGCGCGTACCTTCGCCCGGCGCTGGAGCGCCCGAACCTGCGGGTCGAGACTCATGAGCAGGTGCTGAAGGTTCTGTTCGACGGCACGCGCGCCATCGGTGTGCTGGGTGTACAGCTCGGCGCGATGCTCGACTTTCGCGCCTCGACCGAGGTGATCGTCTGCTGCGGCGCCTACAACTCCCCTCAGCTCCGCAGAAGCACCTGATCGCCGTCGCCGAGCGCGCGCCAGAACTCATTCGGGGCTCGGTGTCTGGCAGTACTTCGGTTTCCGCGTTTGGGACGGTTCACGGATGACCGTTAACGCGAGCGCACCGCCCGCAGGGACGGCGGCGGAGATCGTGGTTGAGAATCCCGTTTCGGGAGAGGTGGTCGGTCGTGTCCCTGACATGACCGCGGCGGTGCCGGCACTGGTAGGCCGCGCCCACACGGCTCAGGCCGCGTGGGGTGCGCGGCGCGTCGAGGAGCGGGCCGAGGTGCTGGGGGCGATGCGTCGCTGGATCGTCGCCAACCGCGCAGCGATGATCGTCGAGCTGACGATGCGCGAGACCGGCAAGACCTACGAGGACGCGAGCGGCGACCAGGGGTCGGTGTGGGAGGAGACGCTAGCCCGCGAACCGCGCCCGGAGCTTGTGCTCGTGGGGGAGGCGCTCGATCGGGCGCTTACCGCGATGGGCGGGTGTGCCAATTTGATCTCGCCCTATCTCGCCGGTCACTCGGTCGGTGTGGCCGAGCGCGCAGCGGTCGCAGGGAGACGCTGCCGGCTTGCTGCTTCCACATCGAGCACGCCTACCGCAAGATCTGCGTCTCCACGCGCGCGGCGGCCGCCCTATTCGCGATGCAGCATTGGCTCCTCGCGTGGGGTGAATTCCCAATTCCGCGCCCACCGGTTCGCACCTGACGTCCCCCTCGGCCGGCACGCCGCCGGGCACACTCCAACCCGAAGGAGGCAACCATGACGGTTGCGATGATGGTCGACAACCCGGAGGGCTCGCGCGAGATCTACGACAGCGTTCGCGAGCGGCTCGGCCTGGAGAAGCCCGCCGGGGGCATCCTCCACGTCGCCGGGCCGAGCCCGAACGGCGGCTGGCGAGTGATCGAGGTTTTCGAGTCGGACGAGCACGCGCAGCGGTTCGTCGAGCGTCTCAAGCCGGCCTTCGAGGCCGTCGGGGCCCCGGCTCCGCCGCAGCCACCGCAGTTCTGGCCCGTGCACAGCTACATGACGTAGACGAGTAGCGATGAACGTGAGGTCCGCGACGCGCTGGCGCGTCCTGGCGACCGAGCCGCTCTTGGTCGATCGGCATGCCGATCGTGCGGTGCGGTGCGGTGCGGTGCGGTGCGGTGAGATCATCGAACGATTGATAGGAGCGATTCGGAGATGGTGTCCATGGGTGCGAACGCGGTCGGAGCGCGGCCGTCGGGGAACGGCCCGCAGCCTGGTGCGGACTTTGAGGTGAGGTCGCCCGCGGATGGCTCCGTGGTCGCTTCCTTGCCCGATCAGGGCGCCGAGGAGGTGCGCGCCGCCGTCGGGCGGCTGCGGGGCAACCAGCCGGCTTGGGAGGCGCTCGGACCGAGCGGCCGGGGCCAGT
The DNA here is from genome assembly GCA_963787335.1 of uncultured Solirubrobacterales bacterium. Classification (GTDB taxonomy): domain Bacteria; phylum Actinomycetota; class Thermoleophilia; order Solirubrobacterales; family Solirubrobacteraceae; genus DASQFQ01. Next base: position 215,451 of record CAWBCU010000024.1, on the reverse strand, counting down.
GGCTCGGGCGCCTGCGTGACTGGCTGTTCGATAACGATGTGCGTGTCGCGGAGCTGCTCCAGCGCGAGACGGGAAAGCCGTGGCAGGAGGCCACCTTGGAGGTTCCGTTCGCGATCGACTTGCTCGAGTACTACCGAAAGCGCGCCGGGAAGTTCCTGGCCGACTCGCATCCGCGACCACAAGACCTGTTGATCGCGAGCAAGAGGCTCACGATCGCCTACCGGCCGTACCCGGTCGTCGGGGTCATCTGCCCCTGGAACAACCCTGTCCTGCTCGCCCTGGCCGATGCGGTGCCCGCGCTGTTGGCCGGCGCGGCGGTCGCCATCAAGCCGTCCGAGCTGACCCCGCTGGCCACGGCCGAGATCGTGCGCGGCTGGCGTGAGGAGGTGGGCGCTCCGGGCGTGCTGGAGTGCCTGACCGGCGCCGGAGGGACCGGTTCCGCGCTGGTGGAGGAGGCCGATTTCATCCAGTTCACCGGGTCCACGCGTACCGGCAGGAAGATCGCGCAGCGCGCGGCCGAGCGGCTGATCCCGTGCAGCCTCGAACTCGGGGGCAAGGACGCGATGATCGTGCTCGCCGACGCCGATCTCGAGCGGGCCGCGAACGCCGCGGTCTGGGGCGCCATGTTCAACAGCGGCCAGACGTGCACCTCGGTCGAGCGCGTATTCGTCGAGGAGCCCATCTACGACGAGTTCGTCGAGCTCGTGGCCGGACGCGTACGCGGCCTGCGCCAGCGCGCCGGCGGCAAGCGCTTCGACACCGACGTCGGGTCGCTTTCCAGCGAGGCGCAGCTCGCCATCGTCGAGCGGCACGTGTCCGAGGCGCTGGCCAACGGCGCGCGCGCGCTGGTCGGCGGCAAACGCGCCGACATACCGGGGGCGTTCTTCGAGCCCACCGTGCTCGTGGACGTCGAGCCGTCGATGCGCTGCATGCGCGAGGAGACCTTCGGCCCGACGCTGCCGCTGATGAGGGTCAACGACCTGGAGGAGGCGATCCGGCTCGCGAACGACTCCAGCTACGGCTTGTCGGCCAGCGTCTGGACGCGCGACCGCGCCCGCGGCGAGCAGATCGCCCGGCGCCTGGAGGCCGGCGCGGTCAACGTCAACGACATGTTCGTCAACGTCTTCTCGCTCCCGATTCCTCAGGGCGGCTGGAAGCAGTCCGGCGTCGGCGCGCGGCTCGGCGGCGCACACGGGATCCGCAAGTACTGCCGCCCACAGTCGGTCACCGCGACGCGGCTCGCCCCCAAGTCCGAGCTGCTCTGGTACCCCTACACCGCCGTCAAGGGCAAGGTCTTCCTGCGCGTCACCCGCTTCCTCTTCGCACATGACTGGCGCCGCCGCCTCGCGCGACGCCCGCGATAGACGGCTCAAGCCGCCGGCCACGAGCGCCAGAGCATGCACTGTGCGCGACGCGACCGTCAGCGCTGGACTCCAGCGCACGCCCGCTCCGGGCAACGAGCAGGAGCGCAGGGTGGGACTCCTGCTTCTCGGCAAAGGAGCTGTCTTGTCGCACCAGATCGAGTCGGCTCACTGCTGGGTTGGACGAATCTGAGCAGCGGCCGAGCCGAGGGGGCCGCGAACCTGCTCGCTGCTCCTTTCCCCGATGTGGGCGCCTACTCCCGTACGCCACTCACGCCCGCCTGGGACGAGGGGCAAGCGTCATCGCGGACCGTGTGCAGAGTGTCCCTTTGCGTGTCCGGATAGTCGAGCCGGATCGGCAGGTCGCGTCTGGGAGTGATGGTCGGCCAGGGCTCAGGGCTGCACGACGACTTGGGCGTGCATGCGCATCGGGTGGCGTGAGCAGAACAGCTGATAGCGCCCAGGGACGGAGAGGCGGTGCTCGATCGTGCCGCGCACCTGGGTGCGGGTGCCGACCGAGCGCGGGCCATTGGCGAGCCGGATGTTGTGCGGCAGCCGACCGCGCCAGCGCCAGCGGATCGTGTCGCCCGGCCTGGTCGTGAACTTGCTCGGCGCGTAGCGGCTGTCGAGCACGTCGACCGTCCCGCCACCGGAGAGGTCGGTCGTGACGCCGGGCGGCTCGGCGAGGGTCGCCGGCTGGCCGCGCGCGTCGAGCGTCGACAGCGGGACGAGCACCCAAGGAGGCTGACTGCGCGTGCCGGCGGCCGGGTCCGCCTGACGGACGTCCGAGGGCAGCCGCGGGCAGCCCGCTCGGCGGCGAGCCGTCGCGCGCGAGATAGACGTGACTGATCGCCATCACGCCCGGGTGCGGCCGCTCGGCATCGTAGAGACCATGCAGGTCGAGCACCTCTCCGCCGCGGATAGAGATGCCCGTGCGTGAGGAGAACCAACTCGTTGCGATCGGCCCGATCTCATGCAAGACGGGTCGAACCCGGTAGACCAGATGGTCCGGCGCCCCGTAGGCAGGACGCTGGTGAAACAGCTGCCGGTCTGCCGCAACGCGGCTGGGTCATGCGCAGATCGAGCGCGCCGCCATGAAGGTGCCCACCGGCCGCGACGATACGCGCGTCATAGGGCACGCGCCAATGCTCGACCTGGTCGTGCGTCGATCCCGGCGGTCCGCCACCCGGGATCCTGTATGAGGGCGGCCCGGTGCATCCCGAGGCGCGGATCCAGAACGGCCGCACCGGCCGGCGAGAACCAGTGGCGACGGTGACGCGATACTCGACGTAGACGTTGCGCGCTGCGAGCCGGTGGCTCATCAACATCGCCCGCATGTACCAGCGGTCGCCCCGGCGCAGGCGATAGCCGTAGCCAGAGGGAAGCGCGAGCGCCTGATTCTCCTCGCCCGTGCCGTAGAACGCCTCACCCTGACGCAGAACGCATTGGCCGGGCGGCCGCTGGATCGACAGGTTGTGGAAGACGACGTGGTGGAGCATCACATCGCGCAGCGTCACCGCCCGGCCGCGCTGGTCGACGAGCCGAGCGTGCATCCGCGTGACCCAGCCTCCGCGGGCGGGCGTCCGCACGGTCTCGCGGGGATAGTGCGTCGCGAAGTCCGCCAAACGGTACGGGCCGGCCCGCAGCGTGTACGTCCGCTCCGAAGCATGCGCGGCGCCCCCGACCACCAGCCACATCAGGGTCATGGCCGCAACACCGACGTGGCGCCGGCGAAGAACGTGAGATGAGGCCGGCGCCAACACGCTCGCCCGCCTCGCGGTGGACCCGAAGATCAGCATCGCTTCGATCATCGAAACCTTGCGCCAGCGACGCTCTTCCTCTCGCGCGCGATTGTCAAGGGATTGACGCAGAACCTCCGTGCGCGCCGGGGTTTCCACGCCCGAATCCGGCCTCCTTTCGGCGCCCTTTTCGGCTCCCGTCTGCGGCTCCTCGTCGAGCAGCGCCCGCTCCTGCTAGTGCGAATCCTCATAGACCGCTCGAGACCCTGCTAGCGGTCGCCGGATCTCGTGCAGGCTGCAATCGAAGCTTTCCGTTATCGCCCGACGTGGCGTCCGACTGACGCCTCCGAGCCTGGACCCGCACGCGCCAGGGACAAGCCAGGGCGCGATGAGGTGGAACGACAAGTCAGCGCCGCGCGAGCAGGAGAGACGGCGCCGGGTTGATCTGGCCCGACGGTTGCTGCCAGACGGCGGCGGGCCGCCCGTCCACCGGGTCGATGGCCAGCGAGACCGCCTGTTCAAATCGGACCGGCTGGTCGCTAACTGATTCGGGTGGCCCGAATGCGCCGCGGCCGGACCGGACTGTTGCCATCAGCCGCGAAGGCACCTCTTGCCAAGGGTCGATGGGTGGCGGGGCCTGCGTCCACAAGAGCGCGGTGGTGCTATCGCGCCCGCTCGCGAGCCCTGCCGGCTGGGCCTGCTCGCCCGGTGGCGAGACCCGTACCGCGGGGCCCAGGCGGCGGCCGGCCGTATCGGCGCGCAACAGTGCGAGGTCCCCACCCACCTGCGCGTTCCACGCGACGGTGGAGCGTCCATCGTCGGCGGCCGCGACCAGGACGGGACCGGGGTGGGGGTACCGGCCGTCGGCGTCGCGGGCCAACAGCCGCCCCCGACTGAAACGACCGCCGCGGCCTGCCAGGGCCGCGTGGAGCGTCGCCGGGCTGCACACGCGGCTCTCGCCGCAGGTCATCAGCGTCCAGCCAACCAGCGCCCGCCGGTCGCGCGCCAACGAGGCGGTGAGCGTGGTTCCTCCGGTGCCTCCGAAGTCGGTCGCGCCCTCGCCAACCACCTGCGCTCGCCGCAGCCGCCCGCCGCTGAGCAGCAATCGCGTTTCGATGCGGTGACGCAGCTCGGTCGAGCCACGGTTCAAGCGGGTCCGGTCGTAGGCGACCAGCAGATCCCCGCGGCGGTTGAAAGCCATGGCGACGAGGCCCGCGTCGCGCGCCACGCGGACACTGCGCAGCCGCCCGTCCGGCCGGCGCACGCTCACGCGCAGCATCGACGCCCCAGCGCGGCGGGATGGGCGAGCAAGCCGCAGCGCAACGGCGAGGTCGCCGCGCGGACCGCTCATGACACTCGCGACCTCCGCGGCCCTCGCCAGCGTCCTGCGGCCTCCGAGCGCACCGTCGAGAGGACCGGTCCGCAGCCACACCGCCCCGGGGCCATCGGCGGTGAAGTCCTGTCCGACCAGCGCCATCCGCCAGCCTCCGACCCACAGGACACCGCGCGACGCGATTCGCCCCGCCGGCAAGTTCCCCAACGACCGACCAGGGCTCGGACCACGAGGCCCGACGACCGAGGCCAACGGCCCTGGCGTCATCACCAAATCGCTCGTCCAGCCGATCAGCCCAGTGCCATCGCCAGCAAACCCAAGCGTCACGTCCCTCACGGCCGGGGCACTGCTGCCAGGCACCGACGTGACCTCCCACGCTTCGGCAGCCCGGGTCACGGGCAACGAGAGCGCGATCGCTACCAGCGTGCCAGTCAACGCCATTAGCCAGCCCATGCGAGAACTCCCCAAGAGGCGAGACACCCCCGAGTCTCCTCTCAGCAAGCGCACAGGTCAACCGGTCGGGCGGGCACCGGCAAAACGCTTGGCGAGCAGCCACCCGCCAACTCCTGGCGATCCGACCCCACAGAGATGCGCGGCGGTCCGGGGCAACCCGCGGGCCCGGCGGCACCCCGAGCTCCGCGGTGCCACGCGCCGGCGAGTCGCACAGCCCTACGAGGACGTCGGCCACCTGCCGTTCCTGAAGGATTCCGACCAGTTCGCGCGCGAGCTCGCCGAATTCGCCGGTCACGTTGAGTAGCTCATTCCGAAGCGGGCGAGAGCGGGTGAGCATCTGCCCGCAGGCCTGATTCGCTTCCGGTTCGCGCGACAAGGTGGCGCGGCGGCTCGACAGCGTCGTCGCTGTGCGCGGACGGGAATCCTCAGTGCTCATCGGGCGTGCGCGGTCTCGATGATTTCGGCGTTGTCAATTCCCTTGCAGGCATTCGGAGTGAGCGTGCTGCTCAGATCGCCGTCGGCGCGGGGTCAGCCCGCGCCGTCACCGCTTCTCGGACGCCAAGCGAGCGCGGCCAAGTCAGCGCGTCAGGCGCTCGCCACGGACGAGCAGCGAGCGTCTCGAGGCCCGCAGGCTCGCGCGTGCTTCGGACCGACCGGCGTCTCGTTGCCGAGCGGCTGGCTTGCGCGTCGCCGTGCCGGAGCGAGTGCACGATGCCGCTGGCGGGGATGCGGGAGCGCTGGTAAGCGAGCGGGTTTCGTGTCCTGTCCCGCCGTGCGATTGGGAGGAGTTCTCATGACCGTCTCCGCAGTGCTCGACGCCGCCGGTCGGCGTCGCACGCCCGCGACCATGCCCGGCTTACCGCACGCGCACCGGAACGCCCGGCAGTCCGTGGGCGCCCACCTTGCGGACGATCCAGTTGATCGCTTTGTTCGACAGGCGAATGCAGCCGTGACTGCGAGCGGATCCGAGCGGATCGAGCAGGCTGGCGCCGCCGCGCCCGTGGATGCCCACGCGTCCGTCACCGCCGCCGAACTCTTGCAGCACGTTGCTGTGGGCGGTGAGCGGGAGGATGTACGAGCCGAGGAAGTCGGCGGGGTTCCAGCGCCAGACGCCGACGATCGAGAACAGGCCGCGGGGGGTGGGGGTCCCGGGCGCCCCAACGACGACGCGGAAGCGGCGGCGCAGGTCACCGTCGTGGTAGACGGAGATCGTGCGCGCGCCGGGCGCCACGACGATGCGCCAGCGCGTCGGTCGCAGCAGCACGCGGTCGGCGCGTACCCAGGCGGTGGCGTGGTTGGGCCGTGAGGGGAGCCGGACCCGCAGCCAGCAGCGTCCCTCGCGATCGCGCGCCGCGCGCAGGACGAGCAGAGCCGCCGCGGGGCGCGGCCCGACCGCGCCGTGGCTCTTGGCGCCGTGTTTCGGCACGGAGCGCCAGAGCCGCGTGCGGGCGATCAGCTCGGCGCGCCAGGCCACGGTGGCCGCGGGCTTGCCCACGGCGATGGCGGTGGCTCGCGCGGTGCCGCACTTCGGCGCGGCCGGCGCCGGCGGCGCCGCGAGCAAGAGCGTGGCCACACCGGCCCAGCAGGCGAGGAGTTGGAGACCGATCCGATCGAGACGCCGAGTCCGCACGCAGCGCGAAGTGTCTCAGACCGCACCGTCTGGCCGGCGGCGTTCAGTGGGCGACCCCGTCCGCGGCGACTGGTTCGTCGAGCCAGTCGAAGGTGCGTTGCTCAGCTCGGGATTAGAGCGGTTCCTCGACATCGGTCGCCGCGGCGGGCGCGCGCGGCGAGCCGGGGTAGCCCACGAGGGGAGCCGCGCTCCTCGTCCCACAGCTTCAGGCGCAGCGCGTCGATGCTGCTGCGGAACGTGACGAGGGGTGTGTGACGACTGGGGTGTGCGCGAACATCGGCTGCTGCTCGTACGCCGCGCGAAGGTGGTAACTCGGATTCCTTGCGCTGAGGTGGTGCACGTGGTGGTAGTTGGCGTTGCCGACGGCCCGGGCGAGCGCCCTCTCAGCCTGACGAACAGCATCAGCAGCGGGTTGGGTAGGCCTGGTAGCCGACCCGCCGGGCGCGCGACGCGTTCTCGCATTCGGCGAGCGTCATGGTGTGGATCGCCGGTGACGTTCACGATGCCCGAGCCATCGGGGTCACAGTGAAGTTGTCAAGGTCACCGTGGCGGCGCCGGCGTAGCGATGCGCTTCGTACCCGGGACGTAGCCCAGCGGAGGAGGTCGCCGCGAGCCACACCGCGCTGATGGCGAGCGACAGAAACACAAGCCCCGCGCTCGTATGCGAATCCTCCTCCGTGGCCAAGTCGCCCGGATGTCACGACATCCACCGTCGGTGTTCTGACACTCAGACCATGCGCGCTAGTGCGTCCGTCTGTCGACGCCGAGTGTGCTGACGCGGGCTGAAGTCCGGTCCCGCCACCCTCCGGGCGAGCTTACTAACGGCCTTACCCCTAGAACCCGGCATCCCCAGTCTTGTGGGACGGAGCGCCCAGGCGTTGCGCGCTCACCCTCTACTGCATAGTGTCCGCTCGATCCTGGCGGGTCCCTCGGATTCCAGCCTCCCCCGAGCGTGTAGGTGGTCATCGTGAGCACATCCCTGGCTGCGTTGGTGCCGTTCCGCGGGTGGCGCCGGTCTCTGTTGGGACTGCTGACCGCGCTTGCGCTGCTGGTCGCGTTCCCGGCCGCCACGCGGGCGGCGACCGTGTCCGTCACCACCACCGGCGTCGACGCCACCTGCGCCCGCGACAGCGGCTCGTGCGCGACGATCGCCAAGGCGGTCGAGGTGGCCCAGTCCGGCGACACGATCCAGTTCGGCACCGGGAACTTTGCCGCCAACACCGCGCAGATCACCAAGACGCTCACGTTCCGCGGCGCCCGAGCCGGCGTCCCCATCAGCCAGCGCTACCCGGTTCAGCTCGCGCAGGAGACCGTCCTCGCCGCCACCGGCAACGGGCTATATGTCGGCGCGGAGGGCACCGTCATCGACGGGCTCGTGTTCTCCGGCAGCCCGGCCTACGGCCTGTGGACCTCCGGCCGGGTCGGCGACCAGCGCGTCGGCGGGTACCAGATACACAACAACATCTTCACCGGGAACCGCACCGGGATCTACCTCCGCGACGGGCTCAGGACCGTCGTCTCAGGCAATCTGTTCGAGAAGAACGGGCTGAAGCCCGGCGAGAACCTCGCCGCCATCTACGGGGACGACTCAGCTAATAAGGTCACGTTCTCCGGCAACGAGTTCCGCGGGAACAAGCTGGGGCTCTCGCTCGTGCCCGGGGTTGACGAAGGCGGCTCCGACGTCGAATACATCGGCAACCGCTCGATCAACGACGACCAAGACATGAACTTCAACGGCGTCGTCGGGCTCAGAATCATCGACAACACGATGGACGGCGGAGCCGCGGGCATCTCCCTCGTGGGCGACGGTCTCGACGAGGTGCTCGTCGAAGGCAACCGCATCACGAGAAAGGGCAGCTACGGGATCAACATCAACACCTACGGCAGGCCGCAGAACGGCGAAATCACCATCCGCGAGAACACGATCCTCGACACGAGGGCCGCCAACGGCGGCGCCGGCATGGCCATCACAACCGCCGCCGACTCCTTCAGCAAGCCGCTCACGATCGTATACAACCGGATCGTGGACAGCGCGAAGATCGGCCTGCGCAACCGGGAAACGACGGAGGTCGACGCGCGACGCAACTGGTGGGGCTGCAACCTCGGCCCCGGCACCAAAGGCTGTGACAGCGTCGTCGCCGAAGGCGACGGCGTCCTCCCCGATTTCGCGCCGTGGCTGACCCTGTCGCTGAGCCTGCACGACGCGACGTCATTCACCCCATCCGGTGAGAGCATCAGTGGGCCCGTCGAGGCCGGAGGCTCCGCGACGCTGTTCGCGCGGGATGCCAATCTGTCATCCGGCGGCCTCGCGAGCGGGCCGTTCTTCCGTGAGGCCCCCGTCACGTTCGCCTCCGACCCGGCCGGTGCCACCCTGAACCCGGTCACCACGACGCTGAGCAACAACGCGGTGACCGCCACGTCCGCGTTCACCGCCAACCTGCGGCCGATCGAATGGTCGGTCACCCTCGACCATCAGATCGTCCGGCTCTTCAACCCGGACTCACCCGTTGACCCGGGCTCACCCGCCCCGCCGGACTCATCCGGCCCCTGTGTCGTCCCGATCGTTGTGCCGTCAGACCGCACGCTGACCAGGCGCCAACGGGTGGTGATCACCATCGGGCTGGTCAACCGCTGCACCCAGACCGCCCGCCGGTTGCGGGTCTGCATGCGCCCGTCGGCGAAGCTCAACCGCAGCGGCAAGCGCTGCAGGCGGATCGCCAGCTTGCAGCCGGGGCGTACCGTGGTTCTGCGGTTGGCGGCGCGCGCGAAGCGCGGCGCCTGCCGCGGCCCGCTCGTGAACCGAGTCCGGCTGCAGGTCGCCGGACAGCGACCGCTGCTGCGCCGCGCCGTGATGAGGCTGAACGCCCGCCGTTGTGGCCCGCCGCCGGCGGTGACGGGCTGATCGACGAGGGCAGATCTCCCGTCACACATATCGGTCCGCTGTCCTGCTGAACACCAGAGGTGGCGGCACCCCGCGTCCGACGCGTCGTTCACCGGACGATTCGCGGCAGTGCGGCGAGCATGAGACGTTCGTAGCGAGCGCATCCGCTTGGAGGCCGACGCGGCACGACCGGTCGATGCGGAGCCCGCTATCGCGTCGGAGGTGGCTATCGCGCAAACCGCGGCGTCAATCAGTCGCGAGACAACGCTGGTCGAATCAGGCCTGGAAGCGGGCGCCTCGCGCCCGCCGGAACTGACGCTCCCTTGGGACGACCAGCAGTAGCCGCCGCGCGGCTCACGGCGAGTGCTGCTTACGCATCACTGGCACGTTCGACGGCGACGACGCCCGTTTCCTGGGCATGGAGCCGAACGGCGCTTCGTTCGGCATCCACGGCTGCGACGTGGTAACCATGCGGGACTGCCGGCTGGCCGGCATCCCGGCATATGTCAACCGGCTCCGAGCTTGCCGGCAGGGGCGGGCGCTGCCGCCGCAAGGCTCGGCAGCCGGGAACGCGATAACCGCGGCGTTGAACCTAGAGACGCGGGGGGTTGAAGTTCCTGTGCCGCTAGTGGTCCGAGCCAGCCGGGCAACGGCGCGGCCACATGCGAGGGCGCGGACAAGTACGTGCGTTCTACGAGGTCTCCCACGGATGACGCGGCTTGCGGGCTTCACGTACGGTCGTGACGAGACCCGACCATCGGAGGTGGCGCTATGGCCGCGACCAAGATCGACCTGACCAAGGCGTTCCGGGAGTTCTACAGAGCGGGACGCGAGCCCGGGCTGCTCGACGTACCCGAGTTCTCGTTCCTGATGGTCGATGGCCATGGCGACCCGAACGTCTCAGCCGCATACGAGCACGCCGTCGAGGCGCTCTACTCCGTGTCGTACACGCTCAGGTTCGCGCTCAAGCGCGGACCGCAGCAGCTTCGACTATCGCGTGATGCCACTGGAGGGGCTCTGGTGGGTGCCAGACATGTCGCAGTTCTCGATCGAGCGCAAGGCCGACTGGGACTGGACGATGATGATCATGCAACCCGACGAGGTCGACGAGGACGTGTTCGAGCAGGCGCTGGCCAAAGCTACGCGCAAGAAGGAGCTGCCGGCGGCAAACCTGCTGCGCCTCGAGCGCTTCTCGGAGGGCCGAGCGGCGCAGGTTCTGCATATCGGCCCCTACGCCGCGGAGGGCCCGACGATTGAGCGACTGCACGCGTTTTATTTCCGAGCAAGGCTACGAGCGTGCCGGCAAGCGCCACGAGATCTATCTCGGCGACCCGCGGCGCTCGGCTCCAGAGAAGCTGAAGACCATCGTACGGCAGCCCGTTGCCGTCGCAAGCTGAGCCGCCGGCGTGCGCGATCCCGCCCAGCTCGCTCGCTACGCCGCCACCGTGCGCGTCGCGGCGGGACTGGCATTCGTGGCAGCGCCGGGCCGCCTGGGTGGTCTCCTGACCGGCTCGCACGCCGACGCCCCGGACGCGCGGCTCTTCATCTCTGCGTTCGCAGCGCGCGACGTCCTGCTCGGAGCCAGCGCGCTGCGAGCGCTCGCGACGAGCAGCCCGCGAGGTGGTGGATGGTGTCCTGCGCCGCGGCCAACGCCTTCGACACGGCGGCGACGATCCAACGCTTCCCTCAGACTGCCCCAGCCGCGCCGAGCGCTCACCCTTGTCGACTCGGCGGCGCCGGCCGCGCTCGGGGGATGGCTGGCATGCGTGCTCTCTGAATGACTGCGGCTCTGGGAGGACCGGTCCGTCCCACCGATCCGAAAGGCACCGCGGGCCATTGAGGACGCCTCGCCGAGGACCCAATGGTCGCGTCGGTCGATCAGCGGAACCCCTTGCGCGCACTACGCCTGCATGCTGGCGACTTTCGCGGCGGCCCCGGCCCCGGGTGTCCCGTAAGACCCGCCCGGTGATGTGTCACGGTGACGGGGCGTCAACCGGGACACCCGCCGCTCCCTCTCGCAGGCGGAAGCAGCCGTCCCACGCAACGTCGCGCCGCTCTCGCTCGGGACGAGCAGCGAGCGTCGGGCGACGATTTGCAGCCATGCGCGGTTCCTCCGCGAAGCGCGGGTCAACAGGCGGCGACGCCGTCGTCGTCGTTCGAGGCGAGGAGCGGATCGATTAGGACACGAAACCCCTGTCGTGTCCTAATCAGGCGTACATCCTTGCGCTATTTGCGCGACACCTGATCGCGCCGTGCACGTCTCAGAACCGGCTCGTTTGCAGGCTATTCCGGGCGCCGTCGAGTCTCGCGAGCGTCTGTCTGAAAATCGTGGTGTCCCGGTTCGAGTCCGGGTCTCGCCACTCCGAGAGCCGAAATCCCGCATGACTGCGAGATTCTCTAGTCAGTGGCGCAATGCCGACTCGAACTTCCTGCACCACGCGTGGTCGTCGTGACGTCCGCGGAATGAGTCAGAAGCGGCGAACTCGGCTTCGCCTCCATGATCTCGGGCGCTTGCGGCGCGTCGATGAGCGGAGAGAAGCCGGGCCGAACGGTCCGTCATCTCCTTTTTGTCTCCTTTTCCTGGAGGCACCTAGAGGGTTGAGGACGCATCTCCCGCGCGACGCCCGAGGGGCGAACTCCGATGGCGCCGGCGCGCGCGGTGTCCATGACGCCGGCGTACGAGTCGACTCGTTGTGGCGCCCGTCTGCGGAGTGTCGCCCGCCATCAGGCGAGGCGTGGCAATTGGCGTTCTCATGACGACCGGTTAACTCCGGAGCGAGCGTCTCGCGCGCCGCGTCACGTACGCCTGGTCATCGTCCCGAACAGGCGTCCTCTGGCGGCCGAGTCGAGACGCTCGGTTGCGCCTCGCGAAGCGATCGCGCGATACCGGTAGGTCCGTGGCAACCTAAGGCGATACGTGCCATCGGGCGTCCAGACCCTCGCCGGAGGCCGTGCTGGCGCGGCCTCCGGGCTGTCGGGTGTGGATGCGCTCCTCAGCGGGCGGGGCCGTATTGGCCGGCGATGCTCTCGCGCAGTTCGCGACGCAGCGGGGCGTTGGGATGCACCGTGGCGTTCGCAACGGCTTGGCTGCCGTACTGGCCGGCGACGCTCTGGTGCATGTCGCGCAGCGTCTGGGCGCTGGGGTTCACGACGGCGCCCGCCGCCGGTCGGCTGCCGTACTGGCTGGCGATGCTCTGGTACATGTCGCGAAGCGTCTGGGCGCTGGGGTTTACCTCGGTGCCGGTGGTCGGGGTCGGTTGCGTGGTGTCGGGCCCGGTGGTTCTGGTGGCGAGGTAGCCGCCGGTGGCGATGAGCGCGGTCATGGTGGCGGTGGCGGCGGCGCGAATACGCCGGTGGCGGGCGGTGCCAGGCACGCGGGGAGCGGGGCGGCTGGACGCGATGGGCTGGGTGGTCATGGTGTGTCTCCTGCTGGGAGTTGGCCGGTCTTCTTGTCGCACTGTCCCGCCGGGTGCTTGCGGGGCGCTTGCGAGATCGCAACAGCCGCTTTCAGCCCTGCCCGGGGACGGTAACGTGGCGCTGAGGGACTGATGGACTTTCAAATACTCGGGCCGCTTGAAGTGCACAGCGAGCGCGGTGCGGTGGGGCTGGAAGGTCTCAAGCCGCGCGCGGTGCTCGCGATGTTGTTGCTGCACGCGAATGAGCCGGTGAGCGCGGAGCGCCTGGCGGTCGGGTTGTGGGGCGAGGACGCGCCGGCGGGGGCGGTCAAGACGGTGCAGGTGCACGTCTCGCGGTTGCGCAAGGCGCTCGGGGACCCCGAGGCGGTGAGCACCACGCCGGCCGGCTACCGGCTGCGGGTGCGCCCGGGCGAGCTTGACGCCGAGCGCTTCGCGCGTGGCGTGGCGGAGGGTCGGCGGGCGCTTGAGGCGGGCGATCCGCAGCGCGCGGGGATCGTGCTGCGCGAGGCGCTCGAGCTGTGGCATGGGCCGGCGTTGGCGGATTTGGAGTTCGAGCCGTTCGCGGCGGCGGAGATCGCGCGCCTGGAGGAGCAGCGGCTCGTCGCGTTGGAGGCGCGCGTGGAGGCCGACCTCGCGCGCGGGTCGCATGCTGCGCTGGTGAGCGAGCTCGCAGCAGCTGCGGGCCGAGCACCCGACGCGCGAGCGGCTGACGGTGCAGCTGATGCTCGCGCTGTATCGCAGCGGACGCCAGGCCGAGGCGCTCGAGGTCTACCGCGACGCCCGCCAGATCCTGGTCGAGGACGCCGGCGTCGAGCCCGGCGCTGAGCTGCAGCGCGTGCACGCGGCGATCCTGCGGCAGGATCCGTCGTTCGACCTGCCGACGGCGGCGGTGGAGTTGCCGCGCGAGCGCGACGCCGACCCGACAGCGCCGCTGGGTGGACAGGACGTGCCGGTGGCTGCCACGTCCGAGCGCCGCAGCGCGCTGCCGGCGACTCCGAATCGAACGATCGGCCGCGAACGTGAGGTCGGCTCGGTCGCCGAGCGCCTGCGGTCGGGCCCGGTTCGCCTGTTGACCTTGACCGGCCCCGGCGGTGTCGGCAAGACGCGGCTCGCGCTCGAGGCCGCGCGCGCCGTCGAGCTCGACTTCGCTGACGGCGCGCACCTCGTGTCGCTCGCCGCGGTGCGAACGAGCCGCAGGACGTTCCCGCCGCGATCGTCAGCGCGCTCGCGATCATGCCGCTCGCGGGCGAGTCGGCTGTTGAGTCGGTCGAGCGCTTCCTCGCCGCCAAGCACCTGCTGCTGATCGTCGACAACTGCGAGCACCTGCCCGGCGCCGCCGCGTTCATCGGCGGCCTCGCGGCTGCGTGTCCCACCGTCACGGTGCTGGCCACCAGCCGCGAACCGCTCGCCGTGCAGGCCGAGCACTGCTACCCCGTGCCGCCGCTCGCGCTGCCAGAGCCCGGGGCGGACTCGGCAGCAGTAGCCGACGTGGACGCTGTCGCCCTGTTCTGCGAGCGCGCGCGAGCGCACGACCCTGACTTTGACTCCGGCGGCGACAGCTTGAACGCGATCGCGGAGATCTGCCGGCGCGTCGACGGGCTGCCGCTGGCGATCGAGCTCGCGGCCGCACGTTGCGGGCTGCTCTCACCCTCAGAGATCGCCACACGCCTAAGCGGCGCGCTCGACGGACTCGGCGCAGGGCCTCGCGACGCGCCCGCCCGCCAACAGACGCTGCGCGCGACGATCGACTGGAGCCACAACCTGCTCAGCGACGACGAGAAAGCGTGCTTCGCGCGCTTCGCGGTCTTCGCCGGCGGCGCCACCGTGGAGGCGGCGGAGACGATCACCGGCGCCGACATCGACACGCTCGACCGGCTCGTCGCCAAGAGCCTGCTCGTGCGCCGCCACGAGGAACACGGACCCACCCGGCTCGGGATGCTGGAAACGGTGCGGGCGTACGCCGGCGAGCGCTTCGCGGCCCTGCCGGACCGGGAAGCGGTACGCGAGCGCCACTTCGCCCATTACCTGAGCGTCGCTCGCCACCACGGGATCCATTCGGCGCTCGACGGCCCCGACACGCGCGAGCACCTGGCGTGTCTGGACGACGAGCTCGAAAACTTCCGTGCCGCGTTGCGATTCGCGGCCGAGCGCGACGCCGCCGAGCGGGTGCTCGAGCTCTCCGCCGCGCTCGTCGATTACTGGCAGCGGCGCGATCGCTCCGACGAGGCCGTGCAGTGGGTCCTCCCGGCGCTGCGCAAGACGGAGGCCGCCGCCGATCCGGCGCTGCGGGCCCGCGCGCTCGGCAAGGTGTTCTGGCCGCTCTGGGATACCAAGCGCACGGACGAGCTTCCGGCGCTGCTCACGGAGGCCGAGACGCTGGCGAGGACGGTCCCGGACCTCGCCTTCCGAGCGGAGGTGCTCTATAGCTGCGCTGCGATTCAAGCCTTCATCGGCCGGTCCGACGAGGCGAAGCTGACCGCCGACGAGGCGCTCAGGATCGCGCAGGCCTCCGGCGACGCGTGGATGATCGCGATGGCCGCCTGGGCGCGAGCGCTCGCGGCAGGCAGCGCCGAGGAGTGGCGCGCGCGCATCGACGAGGCAGCGCCGCTGCTCGCCGGCGTGGGCAACGCACACAACCTGAACGCGCTGTACTGCATTGCGGCCGACTCGGCCCTTGCGCAGAGGCTGCGATGCCGAGGCTGCCATGTATCTCGATCGCTCCATCCCCCTGGCGCGCCACCTGCAACAGCCCTCCCAGCTGGCTGCACGCGCTCAACCACATCGGGCTGGCCGCACTCTTGCGCGACGACAGCGCCGCCGCCGACGAGGCGTTCCGAGAAGCGCTGCCGCTCAGCCACGACTTGGGCTTGAGTCCCCAGCACGCCCTCACCGGCCTTGCCGCGGTCGCCGCGGTTCAGGGGCGGCCGGAGCGAGCCGCACGACTGGCAGGCGCAGTCGCCGCGCATCACGGCGCCACCGATGATGATGTCGTGCAGCTCAGGCTCGAAGCCGGCTTCCTCGAGCCGGCGCGGCTTCGCTGGGGCCCCGACACCTGGGACGCCTCCGCCCGCCAAGGGGCCGTCCTCAGCCTTCAGGAAGCGACCGTCTACGCCCTCGAACAACCACCCGTCCACCTGCCGCTCGCCGATTTCTAGTGGGGGGAGCAGGATTCGAACCTGCGTAGGCTGAGCCAACGGGTTTACAGCCCGTCTCCTTTAACCACTCGGACATCCCCCCGAGCGTGTTTCGCGCAGGCAGTCTAGTAGCGGCCGGGCCCCGATCGGACCCGGCCGCGCCTAGCGAACTTCTAGCCGGTGTCGCGGAGGCGCTGGGCCTCCGGGAGCGACTCGAGCTTCTTGAGCGTGTGGTTCTCGATCTGGCGGATGCGCTCGCGCGTGACGTTGAACGCGCGGCCCACCTCCTCGAGCGTGTACGGGCGGGCGCCCGTGAGCCCGAAGCGCATCTCGATGACCTCGCGCTCGCGCTGCGGGAGGGCGTCGAGCGCCTTGCGCACGTTCTCCTTGCGCAGGTTGGTCGACGCGGTCTCGAACGGTGACTCGGCCGACTCGTCCTCGACGAAGTCGCCCAGCTCGGACTCCTCCTCCTCGCCGATCGGCTTCTCCAGCGAGACCGGCTGCTGCGCCATGCGCAGGATCTCGCGCACCTCGCGCGAGGTGCACTCGAGCTGCTTGGCGATCTCCTCCGGGGACGGCTCGCGGCCGAGCTCCTGGACGAGCTGACGCTCGACGTGGACGACCTTGTTGAGCTTCTCGACCATGTGGACCGGGATGCGGATCGTCCGCCCCTTGTCCGCGATCGCGCGGGTGACCGCCTGGCGGATCCACCACGTCGCGTAGGTCGAGAACTTGTAGCCGCGGCGGTAGTCGAACTTCTCGACCGCGCGGATCAGCCCCAGCGAGCCCTCCTGGATCAGGTCCAGGAACGACAGGCCGCGGCCGAGGTAGCCCTTGGCGATCGAGACGACGAGGCGCAGGTTGGCCTCGACCATCTCCTGCTTGGCGACCAGGTCGCCGCGCTCGATCCGCTGTGCGAGCGCGACCTCGCGCTCGGCGGTGAGCAGCTGGAC
The DNA here is from genome assembly GCA_963787335.1 of uncultured Solirubrobacterales bacterium. Taxonomy (GTDB): domain Bacteria; phylum Actinomycetota; class Thermoleophilia; order Solirubrobacterales; family Solirubrobacteraceae; genus DASQFQ01. The sequence goes on along the minus strand of CAWBCU010000024.1, from coordinate 198,551 downwards.
GCGGCCGATCGACCGCAGGTAGAGGCGCAGCGAGTCAAGCGACGGCTCGACCGTGAGGTCGATCTCCGGCTTGCGCGGGGCGTCGGGCGTCTTCGCCTCCGGCCTGCCGGCGGCCGGCTCGAAGCGGCCTCCTTCAGACGTCGCGAGCTTGCCGTCGGCGCCGACCACGTCGATGCCCTCGCCTTCGAGATAGGCGTGCAGCTCCGTGACCTGCTCCTTGGAGACCTCCACCTCTTCCAGCGCGGTGGCGATCTGCTCGAACGTCAGGAAACCGCGCTCCTGACCTTCGGCGATAAGCGGACGGAGCTCGTCGATCTCCGTGATGGACGCGTCGCCCGCCAACAGTGCGTCTGTCTTTGTTGCCAAACCCTCATCTTCCGAGACGAACTTCTCTTTCGAACGCTTTCGATGGCTTCGTGCCGTACGAGGCGTTCCTGCCTCTATGTCTGGGTGGAAGAAATTTCCACGACGCGGTTTAGACCGCGAGGGGCCGGGCAATAAAGTCCTCTATCGGTGCTCCGCCGGAGGCTGCCCTGTGCCGTCGACAGCCTTTGTAGCACGGAATCCGGAGTCTGCCTTGGGAAAACCTTGGGGCGGTAGGGAGGCCTTTTGGGCGCTGGTATGGACAAACGGGCCACTACCCTTGCCTTTATGGACGAATATCCGAGTGCTCCCACGGCCGTCGAGGACGTCCAGGCCCAGGTTCCGAAACTCTCGCTGTCGCTCTCGCGCGTCGGCGTCACCGGCGTCGAGAAGGTCATCCGCATCCGCCAGAACGGGGTCGAGCAGCTGTTCTACGCGCAGCTCGAGTGCTTCGTCGATCTCGGCACGCGCCAGAAGGGCGCGCACATGTCGCGCTTCGAGGAGGTCGTCAACGACGCGATCGGCGAGGTGATCCTCGGCGAGTCCAGCTTCCGCGCCGAGACGCTCGCCCAGCACATCGCCGAGAAGGTCCGCGAGCGCCAGGACGCGCAGACGGCCGAGGTCACGATCACCGCGCGCTACCCGGAGCACAAGCCGGCGCCGGTCTCGGGCATCCCCACGCAGGAGATCTACACGCTGCACGGCTCCGCGGTGGCGGGTCGCACCGGCACGCGCCGCCTGATCGGCGTCACGGCGGCCGGGATGACCGCGTGCCCGTGCGCGCAGACGCTGGTGCAGGAGTCCTCGCGCGAGCGGCTGATCGAGCAGGGCTTCTCCGACGACGAGATCGAGCGCGTGTTCGCCTCGGTCCCGGTCGCCACCCACAACCAGCGCGGGCTCGGCACGCTGCGCATCGGCTGCCCCGAGACCTGCGACACCGACATCGACGCGCTCGCGCTGGTCGGGATCGTCGAGGCCTCGATGTCGTCGGAGATCTACGAGCTCATGAAGCGCTCCGACGAGGGCGCCGTGGTCGAGAAGGCCCACCGCCGGCCGCGCTTCGTCGAGGACTGCGTGCGCGAGATGGTCGGCGGGGTCGGTCGCGGACTTCCCGCACCTCGGCGACGACATCTTCATCTCAGCGCGGCAGGAGAACCTCGAGTCGATCCACCAGCACAACGTCGTGGCCGAGCGCTTCGGCCTGCTCGGCGAGCTGCGGGCCGAGCTCGCCGGCGGCGAGCCCGCAGCGCATCACGTCTCGATGCGCGAGTGGCTCGACGGCGCCGCCGCCTGAGGCGCCGGCGCGTCGGTCAGCAGGTTCCGCAGCCGGTAGAAGTAGTCGGCGCCCGAGAGCACGGTGATCGCCACCGTGGCGTAGACGAGGATGTCGACCCACTGCGCCGGCCGGTCGACCCAGATCAGCGCCAGCACCATCGCCACCTGGGTCGTCGTCTTGAGCTTGCCCCAGACGCTCGCCGAGATGACCTGGCCCTGCTCGACGGCCAGCATCCGCAGGCCGGTGACGGCGAACTCGCGCGAGATGATCACCATCGCCACCCACGCGTCGAGGCGGTAGAGCGCGACGAGCGAGACGAGCGCCGCCGTGATCAGCAGCTTGTCGGCGAGCGGGTCCATCAGCTTCCCGAACGCGGTGACGATCGAGCGGCGGCGCGCGATCCAGCCGTCGAGCGCGTCGGTCGCCGAGGCGATCACGAACACGATCGCGGCGAACAGGTCGGCGTCCTCCAGCGCCGACAGCATCACCGCGACCAGCACCGGGATCAGCGCCACGCGGACGAGCGTGAGGACGTTCGCGGCGTTGAGCTCGACCATCAGCGCGTCGCGCCGCAGCGGCGGACGCGCAGGCGCAGCGTGCGCGCCTTGCCGCGGCGCGGGGTGACCCGCACCGGGATGCGGGCGGTGCGGCGGCGGAGGTCGTAGCGCGCGCGGAAGCGGCCGCGGAACACGCGGCGCGCCCCGCGGGCGCGGCCGAAGCCGGCGCGGCGCAGCACCGTCGACGGCGCGACCTGGCGGGTGCCGCGGGCGGTCTCGACGACGACCGAGAGCTTGTCGTCGTCACACATGCTGCGCACCTGCACGCGCGCGCCGCGGATGCGCCGGCGCGCGACCGGTGCGGTCCGCGGCGTGAAGCGGGTGATGCGCACGACCTTGTCGCCGAAGGACTCGGCCATGACCGCGGCGCCTGCGCCCGACGGTTGGTGGCCACCTCGACGTCGCGCCTGGTACTCCTTGAAGTTCCCGACGTTGACGGTCGAGGACCACAGGACCCCGCCGTCGGTCGAGGTCATGTAGACGAGGCGGTAGGCGGAGTAGGTGACCAGCGCGGTCAGGCGCCCCTTGGCGTTGCTGGTGAGCGCGAAGCCGTTGTTGGAGACGGCGTCGATGAGCCCGACGGGCGGCGACCAGCCCGCGCCCTCGAGGCGCTGCACGAACAGCTGGCCGGCGTTCGATCGGCTCGAGCATGACCGCGAAGCCGCCGGGCAGACCCGCGACCTCCGGCTGGCGGCCGCGCGCGGGATCGATCTGCTGCCACGACGCCGGGTTGTTCGGATCGCCGCCGGCGCCGAGCCGGAAGGCGTGGCTCACGCCCGCGTCGGAGCCGGCCGCGAGCACCTCCTCGCCCGATGCGGCGATGTCGGTGAACACGCCCTCGAGATAGGGGCCGAGCGAGGAGCCCTCGGTGCCGGCGCTGGAGCCGTCGGGGGCGAACAGGCCGGCGCGCAGCGTGGTCGGGCCGTCGGCGAGCGCGATGCGGCCGCCGGGCCCCTGGACCGCCTCGGCGAACTGCTCGCCCGAGATGCGCACGGCGGGAGCGAAGGTGCGGCCGCCGTCGGTGGAGCGCGAGAGGAAGGAGTGGGCACCGCTGCCGATCGTGCGCGGGACGATCACGTCGACCACGCCCGGCGCCGGCAGCAGCACGGAGACGCGCGAGCGGTTGTAGCCCTGGCCGGGGAACGGGATCGTCACCTGCCAGCGCGCACTTCGTGCGGCGGGGCGCGAGGACGCAGAACTGCACGGCGTCGCCGGGGTCGTAGACGTTGACCTGCCAGCCCACGTAGACCGTGCCGGCGTCGTCGATCGCGATCCCGCCGTTCTGCCCCGCCCCGACCGCGAACGGCTTCGCCTCGGCGGCCGACGGCACCGCGAGGAGCAGCAGCCCGACGAGCAGGAGACGCCTCACGGCGGGGATGGTACGACTCTCAGGCCAACGCTGCGCCCGCCCGCGCGTCCTCGAGCACCGCCATCGCCGCGTTGCGGCCGTTGAGCGCGATCACGCTGCCCGCCGGATGCGTCGCCGCGCCGCACAGATAGAGCCCCGCGAGCGGCGTCCGGGCGGACAGCCGGTGCTCCCACATCTGGTCGGGCATCGTCTCGCCCTGGAAGATGTTGCCGCCCGTGAGGCCGATGCGCGCCTCGATGTCGGGCGGGCCGAGGACCTCGTGGTGCTCGAGGCAGTCCTCGAAGTCGGGCGCGAAGCGGCTGATCAGGTCGATGAACTGGCGCCCGACCTCGTCGCGCCGGTTGTCCCAGTCGAAGTCGTAGGGCGCGTACTGGCCGAACACGCTGAGCAGGTGCTTGCCGTCCGGCGCGGGCGTCGGGTCGTGGACCGTCTGCACGTAGATCTCGCCGAAGCCGACGGCCGGCTCGCCGCGCGCGCAGGACTCGAACGCGAGCTGGGCGGCGTCGAGGCCGGTGGTGACGTCGACGGTCCCGCGGGCCGGGAAGTCCTCCCCGGGCGCGGCGGTCCAGGTCGGGAGGCGGTGCAGCGCGGAGTTGAACTTCACGACCGGGCTGCGGATCTGCCACGCCTCGAGGCGGTCCTTGAAGGGGGCGGGGACGTCGTGGTCGCCGAGCAGGCGCAGCGCGACCTTCGGGTCGGCGTTGCAGACGACGGTGGCGGCGCGGATCAGCGTCCCGTCCTCGAGCCGGACGCCCTCGTCGGGCACGATCTCGGCGACGGGCACGCCGGTGGCGAGCGTCGGCGCCGGCCTCCTGCGCGGCGTCGGCGATCGCGAACGAGATCATCCCCATGCCGCCGCGCACGTAGCCCCACAGCGGGCCGCGGCCCTCGAGGTCGCCCTGGTAGTGCATGAGCTTGATGCTCGCGGTGCCCTTGTCCTTCGGGCCCGCCCAGGCGCCGATCACGCCCTGGCCGAAGAGCGCGTCCTTGAGCCGCTGGTCGCGCATGTGGTCGTCGAGCACCTCGGCGATCGAGGCGTCGAAGACCACGTCGATCATGGTCTGCTCGCCGTGCAGGAGCTCCTCGAGCTCGGCGCGGCCCGGCGAGTCGCCGAGCCAGCTGTCGCGCTCGCCCGTGCGCAGCCGCCGGCGGATCTGGTCGAAGAGGTGCTCGTAGGCCCAGTAGCCGTCCTGGTCCTGCTTGGAGACGCCGAGCTTGTCGAGGTCGGCCTGGGTGCGGGCGTCGTCGACCCACTGGCCGAAGGAGGTGCCGTCCTCGAACGGGACCCAGAGGTTGGGGTCGGCGATGTGGACGTGGAGGCCGCGGCGCTTGAGGTCGAGCTCCTGGATCACGATGTCGTCGAGCAGGCCGACGACGTAGGCGCAGGGGCTGACGATGTAGTCGGGGTCGGCGAACGGGCGCTCGAGCGTGCACGCGCCGCCGAGCCGCTCGCGGCGCTCGAGCACGAGCACGGACTGGCCGGCGCGGGCGAGGTAGGCGGCGCAGGTCAGCCCGTTGTGGCCGCCGCCGACGACGACCGCGTCCCAGTCGCGGGCGGCGAGCTCCTTGACGGGCGCGGGCAGGCCGACCTCGCCCAGTTGCTTGGCGATGGCGTTCATCTCGCGTTCTCCTTGGCGACGGCGTCGACGACGACGGCGCCCGTCTTCGTGGACGAGGACGGGGTTGCACTCGATCAGCTCGAGGCCGGGGATCTCCGCGAGCGCGGCCGCCAGGCGGGCGGCGGCGGGGAGGTCGGCGCCGGCGAGCAGCGCGGCGCCGCGGAGGCTGCGGAGCGCCGCCTCGACGCGCGCGGGCGTGGCGGGGAGCGGGACGACGGCGACGTCGTCGAACGCCTCGGCGTAGACGCCGCCGAGGCCGATCACGAGCGCGGGCACGACGGCGTCGCGGCGCACGGCGACGATCAGCTCGGCGCCGGGCGGCGCCATCCGCTCCACCAGCACCTCGGCGCCGCCGTTGCGGCCGACGAGCGCGCGGTGGGCGGCGCGCAGGTCCGGCTCGGCGGCGACGTCGAGCGCGAGCGCCCCGGCGGCGGCCTTGTGCTGCAGCCCGGGGCTCGAGAGCTTGACCGCGACCGGGCCGCCGAGCTCGGCGAGCGCGGCCACGGCGTCGTCCTCGCCGGCGACGATGCGGCCGTCGACGACGGGGATGCCGGCGGCGCGCAGGAGCGCCTTCGCCTCGTGCTCGGCGAGCCAGCGGCCGACGCTCGGCAGTTCGCAGACGGGCTGTCGGAGCCCGGCCCGGCCGGCAACGGGCGAGCTCGCGGCGGCGATTCGCGCAGCCGCTCGCATCGGGCGCGGGCGCCTGCAGCGCGGCGGCGCAGCGCGAGGCCGGTGCGGAGGCCGGCGACGGCGGGCACGCCGGCCTGGGCGAAGCGCCAGGCCGGCGGCGTCGTCGAGCAGCTCGGGCAGCGTGGCGGCGACGAGCACCGGCACCGGGCTCGCCTCGGCGCCGTCGAGGAGGCCGTCCTCGACCGCCTGCCAGCTCGCGCCCGATGTCGCCGTCGAGGCTCGGCGGGTGGTCGTAGAAGACGAGCACCTGGTCGATCGCCGGGGTCCTCGCCGACGAGCGCGACGAGGTCGCGCTGCCACGACGCGGTCGCCCCAGATCATCGCCGTGTAGTCGAGCGGGTTGGCGATGGTCGCGGCGGCCGGGAGGCGCTCGCGCAGGGCGGCCGCGGTCGCCGGCGCGAACGGCGGGCAGGTGGACGCCGAGGCGCTCGGCCTCGTCGGCGCCGAGGCCCGAGTCGCCGCCCGAGCAGGTGAGGATCGCCAGCCCGCGGCCGCGCGGCCGCGCGCCGCGCACGGCGAGCGCCTTGGCGAGCTCGAGCAGCTCGTGCGGGTCGGTCGGCCCACGCCGCGCCGGCCTCCTCGACGAGCGCGCGGAAGACGCGGTGGTCGCCGGCCACCGCGCCCGTGTGCGCGGCGGCCGCCGCCGCGCCCGACCGCGGACGCGCCGACCTTCAGCACCGCGACCGCGACGCCGGCGTCCGCGCACGCCGCCAGCGCCTCGCACAGCCGCGCGCCGTCGCCGTCGTCCTCGATCAGCAGCGCGACCGAGCGCACCTCCGGCTCGGCGGCCAGGTGCTCGAGGTAGTCCGGCGTGCGTCAGCACCGCCTCGTTCCCGCTCGAGATCGCCGTGTGCAGCCGCAGCCCGCGCCGGGTCGCGAGCGCGTTGACCGCGAGGTTGCCGCTCTGGGAGACGAGCGCGACGTGGCCCGGCTCCTGCAGCGACGAGCGCGTCGCCCCACAGCGCCGCGCGGGCGTGGAGCGCGATCAGCCCGTCGCAGTTGGGGCCGCAGACCGGGCAGCGCGTGGCGGAGCGCCGCGTCCCGCAGCTCATGCTCCAGCTCGGCGATCGCCCGCGCCTCGCGGAAGCCCGCCGCGAAGACCACCGCGCCGCCGCACCCGAGCGCGCCCGCCTCCTCGATCACGTCCGGCACGCCCGCGGCGGGGATCGCGACGACGACCGCGTCGGGCACGCCGGGCAGGTCGGACGAGCGCGGGGAAGCACGGCACGCCGTGGGCCTCGGTGCGGCGCGGGTTCACGCCCCAGACGGTCGCCCGCGAAGCCGACCGCGCGCAGGTTCAGCAGGTCTGGCTGCCGTACGCGTCGCCGTCGTCCGTGGCGCCCACGACGGCGACCGAGCGCGGGTGGAAGAGCCGGGAGAGGTCCACTCAGTGCAGCGTGCGCTCGACGCCGCGCCGCTCGAGCGCGCGGGCGACGATCAGCCGCTGGATCTCGCTCGTGCCCTCCCAGATGCGGTCGACGCGCAGCTCGCGCAGGAAGCGCTCGGCGACGTTGGTGCGCAGGTAGCCGCGGCCGCCGAACACCTGCACGGCGCGGTCGGCGCAGCGGTACGCGGCCTCGGACACGAACAGCTTCGCCATCGACGCCTTCGCGTGCACGACCTTCGGGTCGGCGCCCGCGTCGATCAGCCGCGCCACCTGCAGCATCAGCGCGCGGCCCGCGGCGGCGTCGGCGGCGGAGTCCGCGAGCGGGAACGAGACGCCCTGGTGGTCCATGATCCGGCGCGCCGCCCTGCTCGCGCTGCAGCGCCCACGCGGTCGCCTCCTCGAGCAGCCGCCACATCGCGCCGACGCCGCGCGCCGCGATCCCGAGCCGCTCCTCGGTGAACCACGCGCGCTGCAGCTCGTCGCCGTCGCCGAGCCCGCCGATCACGGCGTCGTCGCGCGACCTCGACGCCGCGTGAAGCGGATCGTCGGGTGCCCGTGCGGATAGGTGTGGGTGAACGGCGGGTCGTCGACGACCGAGATCCCCGGCAGCCCGCGGTCGACGAGGAACAGCGTCGGCCCCTCGCCCTCGGCGTTCGCCATCACGATGTAGACCGCCGCGACGTCGCCGTAGGTGACGAACCACTTCTCGCCGTCGATCACCCAGCCGCCGTCGCGCCGCCGCGCGGTCGTCGCGATGCCCGACGGGTCCGAGCCCGCGTGCTCCTCGGTGACCGCGTAGGCGTCGTGCAGCTCGCCGCGCAGCGCCGGGCGCAGCCAGCGGTCGATCTGCTCCGGCGACCCGCTCGCGAGCACGTTGTAGGCGCTCGGCACGTGCCACGAGAGCGCGTTGGTCGAGCGCCCGAACTGCTCCTCGACGAGCACCCACTCGAGCTTGCTCCAGCCCTGCCCGCCGTGTTCGCGGGCGTGCAGCCCGCCGTGCAGCTCGGCCGCCATCGCCTCGGACCTGATCCGCGCGACGTCGTCGGGGAGGTCGCCCGCCGGCCAGCTCCGCCTGCTCCTCGAGCGGCATCAGCACCTGCTCGACGAACCGCCGCGCGCGGCCCTGCAGCTCCGCCTGCTCCGGCGTCAGCTCCGCGTCCGGCGCGGCGAGCGGCGGGCTCATGCGCGGGCGGCCTCCGCCTCGACCGCGCGTGGCCGTTGCGCGGCGGCATCGCGCGGCGGATCCGCTTCCACCGCTGGTCGTGCAGGATCCGCTTGGCCGCGTTGTGCCCGCCGGCCGCCATCACGCCGCCGCCCGGGTGCGTGCCGGCGCCGCAGAGATACAGCCCGTCGACCGGCGTCGCGTACTGCGCCAGCGCCGGCGTCGGGCGCATGAACGCCATCTGGTCGAGCCCCTGCTCGCCCTGGAAGATGTTGCCGCCGAGCAGGCCGAAGATCCGCTCGAGGTCGGGCGGGGCGAGCACCTCGTGGTGCACGACCGCGTCCTTGCACGTTCGGCGCGACCGCCGCCGAGCGTGTCGAGGCACTGCTGGCCGTAGCGCTCGCGCGAGCCCTCGGGCCAGCCCTCCTCGTTGTAGGGGCCGTACTGGGTGAACATCGTCATCACGGTCGAGCCGTCGTCGGTCAGCGACTTGTCGATCGTCGTCGGCACCTCGACCTCGAGGTACGGCGCCTCCGACGGCTTGCCGCGCACCGCGTCCTGCCACGCGCGCTCGAGGTAGTCGATCGAGGGGCAGAACGCGACGCCCGAGCCCAGCAGCATCTTCGCGTCGGCGTCGCTCACGCCCTCGTAGCGCGGCGGCTCCGACAGCACCCAGTTGACCTTCACCGACCCGCCGCGCGTCTTGTAGCGCTGCAGGTCCTCGACGACCTCGTCCGGGAAGTGCTCGGCGCCCGCGAGGTCGAGCACGGTCGTCTTCGGGTGCGCGCCGGAGACCACCACGAGCGGCGCCGTCAGCGCCTCGCCCGAGTCCAGCGTCACGCCGAGCACGCGCCCGTCGCGGACGTCGATCGAGGCCACCCCGGCGCCGGTGCGCATGACCGCGCCGAACGACTCGGCGCTGCGCGCGATCGCCATCGAGATCGAGCCCATGCCGCCCTTGACGTGCCCCCACAGCCCCGGCACGCCGTCGATCTCGCCGAGCGCGTGGTGGAGCAGGTTGTAGGCGGTGCCGGGCGTGCGCGGCCCGGCCCACACGCCGACCACGCCGGTCGAGGCGGTGGCGCCCTTGAAGAGGTCGTTCTCGAACCAGTCGTCGAGCAGGTCGCCCACCGACATCGTCATCACGCGGTAGAAGTCGTGCACGTCGCGCTTGCTCAGCCCGGCGGCGCGGCCGGCCTCGCGCAGCAGCCCGAGCAGGTCGCCCGGGCCGCTTGGAGCCGAGCGCCGGCGGCGGGCGCAGCATCAGCGGGCGCAGGAAGCCGGCCATGCGCTCGAGCAGGTCCTCGAAGGCGGGGTAGGCGGCGGCGTCCTTCTTGCGAGAAGCGCGCGAGCGAGTCGACCGTCGCCTGCTGGTCGTTGTGGAAGAACATCACGCGCCCGTCGCCGTCGATCGCCGCGTAGGCCGGGTCGAGCGGATGGACCTCGTAGCCGAAGTCCTTCAGGCGCAGGTCCTCGACCACCTTCGGCTGCAGCAGCGAGACGACGTAGGAGGCGCGCGAGATGCGGTGGCCCGGCCACACCTCCTCGGTCACGCAGGCGCCGCCGAGGATGTCGCGGCGCTCGACCACGCAGACGCGCAGCCCGGCCCGCGCGAGGTATGCGGCGGCGGTGAGCCCGTTGTGGCCCCCGCCGACGACGATCGCGTCGTAGTCGGTCATGGCGGGCAAACTAGCCGTTCCTGACCTTGTAGTCAAATGCACGAAGTGCTTGATACGCTCCCGCCCGCCATGACCCCGCCCTTCACCGAAGACGAGCTCTCCGAGACCCGCAAGCCGCTCCTGCAGGCGACCCAGCTGCCGCCGCGCTCCTACGTCGACGAGGCCGTCGCCGACTGGGAGGCCGAGCACCTCTTCCTCGGCGGCTGGGTCTGCGTCGGACACGCGCAGCCGCTCGCCGAGCGCGGCCGCTTCGTCACCCGCCAGATCAAGGACGAGAGCTTCCTCTTCGTCGGCGACGACGAGGGCAAGGCGCACGGCTTCTTCAACGTCTGCCGCCACCGCGGCGCCCGCCTCGTCGAGCGAGCCCGAGGGCAAGATGCGCCGCCTCCAGTGCCCCTACCACGCCTGGTGCTACGGCTTCGACGGCAGCCTCAAGAGCGCGCCGCACACCGACGAGATCGAGAACTTCGACCCCGCCACCTCGGGGCTCAACCGCCTGCGCATGGAGGAGGTCCACGGCCTCCTGTTCGCCGACGTCTCCGGCACCGCCGGCCCGCTCGCCGAGCACCTCGGCGAGCTCGACGCCGCACCTCGAGCGCTACCGCCTCGGCGACCTGCAGCGCGCCGCCGCGATCACCTACGACGTCGAGGCCAACTGGAAGGCGATCGTCGAGAACTACTCCGAGTGCCTGCACTGCCCGGGCGTGCACCCCGAGCTCAACCGCCTCTCGCACTACATGAGCGGCGAGGAGTACGAGGGCGCGGGCGCCTGGTGCGGCGGCTCGATGACGCTCAACGAGGGCGCCGAGACGATGGCGCGCGAACGGCGGCCACGGCAGCCGGCCCGCCGATCGCCGGGCTGACCGAGGCCGAGCAGCGCGACGTCCTCTACTTCGCGCTGTTCCCCAACCTGCTCGTCTCGCTGCACCCCGACTACGTGATGGTCCACACGCTGTGGCCGCGCGGCGCCGGGCGCACCGAGGTCGTCTGCGAGTGGTTCTTCGAGCCCGAGACGATGGCCCAGCCGGGCTTCGACGCCGGCGACGCGGTCGAGTTCTGGGACACGGTCAACCGCCAGGACTGGGAGGTCTGCGAGCTCGTCCAGCGCGGCATCGGCTCGCGCGGCCACGTGCCCGGCCGCTACACCGAGACCGAGCAGACCGTCCACGCCTTCGACCAGCTCGTCGCCGAGGCCTACCTCACGCCGTGAGCGCGCAGCGCACGCGCGAGCGGATCCTCGACGCCGCCGTCGAGCGGATCGCCAGCGACGGGATCGACGCCGTGCGGATCGCGCGGATCGCGATGGACGCGCGGGTCTCGACGGCGCTCGTCCACTACCACTTCGCCACCCGCGAGGCCCTGCTGGCCGAGGCGCTCGAGCACTCCTTCGCGACGGCGGGCGCGGTACGCGACCGAGCACGGGCGACCCGGTCGACCGCGGCTGCGCTCGATGGTCGAGCAGTGCCTGCCGCTCCCCGGCGAGCAGGAGCGCGACTGGGTGCTGTGGGTGGAGCTGTGGCTGCGCGCCGTCCGCCACCCCGAGCTGCGCCCGACCGCCGCCAAGCTGTACGCGCGCATGCACGACTGGTTCCGCGAGGCGATCGAGGAGGGCGACTTCGGCCCCGTCGACGCCGGCGCGATCGCCGACCGCACGCTCGCGCTGATCGACGGCTTCGGCGTCCGCGCGCTGCTCGGCGACCCCGCGATGCCGCTCGAGCGGGCGCGCGAGGAGGTCTGGCACGCACTCGCGGGTGACCTGGGCTTGCACACCGGTGCCCCCAGCAGCTAGGTTCGCTGAATCGCCGTTCGGATAACCCTCCGATGAGCCCGCGTCCGACGACCGGGCACGTCCGCCGCCCCGCGATCCTCAAGGCGGCCGCGGAGGTCATCGCCGAGCGCGGAGTGATCGGCACCCGGATCGCCGACGTCGCCGAGCGCGCCGACACGAGCGCCCCCGGCGTCCTCTACTGGTTCGCCACCAAGGACGAGCTGCTCACCGAGGCGCTGGCGTTCGCCGACGACCGCTTCTACGCGGAGCTCAGCGACGAGCTCGCGCGGCTCGACGGCGCGCGGGCGCGGCTGGCGCGGATCGTCGAGCTGTGGCCCGCCGAGGGCGACGGCGAGGCGGTGCTGTGGATGGAGCTGTGGGTGCGCGCGCTGCGCGACCCGGCGGTCGAGCGCCGCGCGCGAGCGCCTCGACGGCCGCTGGCGCGAGGCGATCGCCGCCGTCGTGCGCGAGGGGCAGGCGACCGGCGAGTTCCTGCCCGTCGACCCCGACGACTTCGCGCTGACGCTCGGCGCGCTGATGGACGGCTTTGCGATCCAACTCGCGCTGCACGATCCGGCAGTGACGCCGGAGCGGGTGCGCGAGCACTGCATGGCGCTGGTGGAAGAACGCCTGGGACTGGAGGGAGTACCTGATGCGATCTGACTACTTCAACGAGCCGCTGCGGCGGCGGGAGCTGCTGCAGGGCGGCGCGGGCCTCGCGCTCGCGCTCGGGCTCGCGGGCTGCGGCGTGGGCGACGAGCCGGCGGTCGAGCAGCGACGCCCGCGCCGGCGAAGATGATCGGCGGCCAAGCCCGACGGCGACCTCGTCTACTTCAACTGGTCGGAGTACCTCGACCCGAAGCTCATCAAGGAGTTCGAGAAGCGCTACGGCGTCAAGGTCCGCGAGTCCAACTTCGACTCGATGAACGGCATGATGGCCAAGCTGCGCTCGGGCAACCGCTACGACGTGATCTTCCCGACCGCGGACTGGGCGCAGCGGCTGCGCGCGGGCAACCTGCTGCTGCGCTTCGACAAGGAGCAGCTCAAGAACACGGACACGGTCTACGACTACTTCGCCAAGCCCTGGTACGACCCGACCGCCGACCACACGGTGCCCTACGCGCTCTACGCGTCGGGGATCATCTACCGCAAGGACAAGGTCGAGCTGAGCGGCTCCTGGAACGACCTCGGGCTCGACTCGGCGCAGCGGCCGCATCTACCTGCTCGACGACTACCAGGAGGTCCTCGGCGCGGGCAACGATGGTCACCGGCGCCGAGCTCAACTCCAAGGACGCAGGCCGAGATCGAGAAGGCCAAGCAGTGGGCGCTCGATCTCAAGCCGAAGCTGCGCGGCTTCTCGACCGACGACATCCAGAACATGGTCGGCGGCAACGCCTGGATCCACCACGGCTGGAACGGCGACGTCGTCAACGTCCGCAACCAGGTCAAGAAGCCCGAGAACTACTCGTTCCAGAAGTGCATCGAGGGCATCCCGCTCGGCACCGACTGCATGGCGATCCCGGCCAACGCCGAGCACCCCGGGCACGGCGCTCGACGTTCATCGACTTCATCCTCGAGCCGGAGAACGCCGCGCGCAACATCGAGTACATGGGCTACCCGATGCCGTACACGGGCCCGGACGAGACGTTCGCCGAGCTCGTCAAGACCGATCCGTCGATCAACGTGACGATCGAGGACCTCGAGAACGGAGAGCAGTTCCGCGACCTCGGCGCCGACGGGCGCCGGCTGTGGGACGACGCCTGGACGGAGATCAAGGCGGCGTGAACGACGGGGACCGCTTCGCCGGGCGGTTCCTCATCCCGGGCGGCCTGTGGCTGCTCGCCTTCTTCGCGGTCCCGTTCGCGATCGTCGTCGCGCTCTCGTTCGGCACCCCGGGCGAGCTCGGCGGCGCGGTCTACGGCTGGTACCCGGAGAACTACTCGCGCGCGTTCGACCCGGTGTTCGTGCCCGTGCTGCTGCGCTCGGTCGGCTACGCGCTCGCGACGGTCGCGCTGTGCCTGCTGCTCGGCTACCCCGTCGCGTACTACATCGCGCGCTTCGGCGGGCGCCACAAGCACGTGCTGATCGCGCTCGTGGTGCTGCCGTTCTTCGTCAACTACCTCGTGCGCACCTACGCGTGGGTGGCGCTGCTGTCCGACGAGGGCGTCGTCAACGGCGTGCTCGGGCTCGACGACCCGATCCGCTTCCTCAACACGCCCGTGCGCGGTGATCGGCGGGCTCGTCTACGGCTACCTCGCGTTCATGATCCTGCCGGTCTACGCGGCGCTCGACCGCATGGACCCGGCGCTGATCGAGGCCGGCAAGGACCTCTACGGCTCGGACTGGAGCACGTTCTGGCACGTGACGTGGCCGACGACGTTCCAGGGCGTGCTGGCCGGCACCGTGCTCGTGTTCCTGCCCGCGGTCGGCGACTTCGTGAGCGCGCAGCTGCTGGGCGGCCCGGGCACCTACATGATCGGCAACCTCATCCAGCAGCAGTTCTTCGCGCGCGGAGAACTGGCCGTTCGGCGCCGCGCTGACCGTGCTGCTGATGGCTGTTCCTGCTCGTGTGGATGGTGCTCTACCTGCGCTCGGCGGCGCGCGCGGCGCAGGAGGCGACGGCATGAGGTGGCTGCGCGCTCTACATCGCGATCTTCTTCGTCTTCCTGTTCGCGCCGATCGTGCTCGTGGTCGTCTTCTCGTTCAACTCGCAGCGCTCGCTCCAGCGGCTCGACGGGCTCAGCCTCGAGTGGTACCGGGCGTTCTTCGAGAACGAGTCGCTGCGCGGCTCGCTGGTCGCCAGCCTCGAGATCGCGTTCGTGACGATGCTCGTCGGGACCGTGCTCGGGACGCTGCTCGCGTTCGGGCTCGTGCGGGCGCGCTCGCGCTTCGCCAACAGCGCGAACATCCTCATGCTCGTGCCGCTGGTGACGCCGGAGATCGTCGCCGGCGTGTCCGGCCTTCCTGCTCTTCACCCAGCTGGGCGTGCGGCTGTCGCTGCTGACGATCACGCTCGCCCACATCACGTTCTCGATCTCCTACGTGACGGTCGTCGTGCGGGCGCGGCTGGCGTCGCTGGACCCCGAGGTCGAGCAGGCGGCGATGGACCTCGGCGCGACGCGGATGCAGACGCTGCGGCTCGTCGTGCTGCCCGCGCTGTGGCCCGCCGTGGTCGCCGCCGCGCTGCTCGTGTTCGCGCTGTCGTTCGACGACTTCGTGCTCTCCTACTTCACGACCGGCGAGTCGCCGCAGCCGCTGCCCGTCCGCATCTGGTCGGCGATCCGCTTCGGCGTGACGCCGACGATCAACGCGATCGGCACGCTGATGCTCGCGATCTCGACGATCGCGATCGCGCTCGCGATCGCGCTGCCGCGCCTGTTCGGGCGGCGCGAGAGCGGGCTCGGCGTCCTAATGGGGAGGGAGGCGGCATGAGCGAGGCGGTCCGGTTCGAGGGCGTCACCAAGCGGTTCGGCGCGGCCACGGCGGTCGACGAGCTCAACCTCACGATCGAGGCCGGCGAGTTCTTCTCGCTGCTCGGGCCGTCGGGCTGCGGCAAGACGACGACGCTGCGGATGGTGGCCGGCTTCGAGCAGCCCACCGAGGGCCAGGTCTACCTCGACGGGGAGCCCGTGGCGAAGCGTGCCGCCGTTCAAGCGCAACGTCAACACGGTGTTCCAGAGCTACGCGCTGTTCGACCACCTCGACATCGCAGGGCAACGTCGCGTTCGGCCTCAAGCGGCGCAAGGTCGCCGCGGACGAGATCCGCACGCGCGTGGCCGAGGCGCTCGAGCTCGTGCGGCTGACCGGGCGCGAGAGCGCGCGCCCGAACGAGCTCTCCGGCGGCCAGCGCCAGCGCGTCGCGCTCGCGCGCGCGCTCGTCAACCGGCCCGCCGTGCTGCTGCTCGACGAGCCGCTCGGCGCGCTCGACCTCAAGCTGCGCAAGGAGATGCAGGTCGAGCTCAAGGCGATCCAGCGCGAGGTCGGCATCACGTTCCTCTACGTCACCCATGACCAGGAGGAGGCGCTCGCGATGTCCGACCGCATCGCGGTCATGAACGGCGGCGTCGTCGAGCAGTGCGGCACGCCCGAGGAGGTCTACGAGCAGCCGGCGCGGACGTTCGTGGCCGGCTTCATCGGCATCTCGAACCTGATGGAGGGCAAGGTCGAGGGCGAGCGCGTGCGGCTCGCCGGCGGCGCGGCGTGCGTCGCGCCCGTGCCCGACGACTGCGCGGACGGCACCACCGTCCACCTCTCGGTGCGCCCCGAGAAGATCTGGCTCGACGAGCACGAGGAGGGCATGGTGCTGCTCGAGGGGACGGTCAGCGAGCGCGTCTACGTCGGCACGACGACGCAGGTGATCATCGAGCTCTCGCCGGGCGCGCGGATCGTCGCGCTCGAGCAGAACACGCACCGCTCGCGCGCGGACAACCGCTGGGAGATCGGCGAGCGGGTCACGCTCGGGCTGGCAGCCCGAGCACTCGCTCGTGTTGCGTTAGAACGCTTGACGATGTATCGCCTCGCGTAGTAGTCTGCGCGGCATGACCGAACAGCTCGACGCACTCGGCCGCTACTCCGGACCCGCGACGCTGATCCTCTCGAGCCTCGCCGGCGGCGCGAAGCACGGCTACGCGCTGATGCAGGACATCGAGGAGTTCGCGGGCGTGACGCTGCGGCCCGGGACGCTCTACGGCGCCCTCTCGCGGCTGGAGGGCATGGGGCTGATCGAGTCGCTCGAGGGCGACGGCCGTCGCCGCCCGTACCGCCTCACCGACCCCGGCGCCGCCGCGCTGGACGTGCAGCTCTCGGCGCAGCGCCGGGTCTGCCGACGTGGGGCTGCAAAGACTTGCCACCGGAGGGATCTCATGAAGCGCTCAGCTGTGATCTGGGAGGTCGTCGCGTGGACCGTGTTCTTCCCGGCCGCGTTCGTCCTGGCGCTCCGGCGCACGCTCGGCCACGGGACCGTCGGCCCCGAGGAGCGGGTGGCGGCGCTGCTGCGCTGGTATCCCGAGGCGTGGCGCGCGCGCCACGGCGAAGGGCTCAGCGAGGTGCTGCGCGACACGATCGCCGACGAGCGCGACGGCGTGCGCGTGTCGCTCGACGTCGCCCGCGAGGGCCTCGTGGAGCGTGCCCGCGCGTTCGTGCCCGAGCGCTTCGTCGCGTCGATGATGCTGATCGTCGGCTGGCTCATGTTCTTCCCGCAGGGCGTCATCGCCGCCGTGTTCTCGTTCACCGAGGTCCCGCCGCTCTGGTTCCTCGCGCTCTACTTCGAGGGCCCCGAGCGGTGGCTCGTGATCGCCGCGATGATCGCCGGCGGGCTCGTGCTGATCGACCGCTCGCTGTGGGTCGTGCGCCGGCGCGTCCGCGCTACGGCTTGAGCCGGCGGCCGGTCGCGAACAGCCACACGCTCCAGCCGACCGACAGCGAGGCGATGACCGCCGTGATGCCGAGCGACACCCCGATCGGGGTGTCGCTCGTGCCGAGGAAGCCGTAGCGCACCGCGTCGATCAGGTAGTGGATCGGGTTGGCGCGCGAGATCTCCTCCCACGGCGAGGGCAGGCTGGCGACGGAGTAGAAGACGCCGCCGAGGAACGACAGCGGCAGGATCACCAGGTTCGTCACGAACGCGGTGTGGTCCCACGACTCGGCGTAGACGCCGACCACGACGCCGAACGAGCAGAACAGCACGAGCAGCAGGAAGACCGCCGCCGCGAGCGCGAACGGCGCGTGGATCGGCACGCCGGTGAGCGCCAGCGCGACCGCGAGCAGGCCGGCGCCGATCAGCAGCGCGCGCACGGCGCCCCCGATGTTGAGCGCGAGGTTGACCTGCCAGCCGCGCATCGGCGCGGCCAGCACGTCGTTGAGGTAGCGGTCGAAGCGCGCCTGGAACACCGTCGCCGAGTTGTTGGCGTAGGCGGCCTGGGCCATCGTCATCGCGATCAGCCCGGGCACGATGTAGATGTCGTAGGAGACGCCGTCGATCTCGCGGATGCGGTCGCCGAGCGAGAGCCCGAAGACGAGGATGAACAGCGAGCTCGAGAGGATCGGCGCGAGGACGGTCTGCGTCCACAGCTTCAGCACGCGGTTGACCTCGCGGCCGGAGAGTGCGATCAGTCCGCGATGGGTCACGGCTCGAGGGTAGAAGCCCCCGCGCTGGCGATCACGACGAGCCCGATCGCGAGCCAGTCGCGGGCGGCGAGGCCCTGGTCGAGCACGACGAGGCCGGCCAGCGCGGCGACCGCCGGCTCGAGCGACATCAGCACGCCGAACACGCGCTTCGGACAGCCGCCGCAGCGCCTCGAGCTCGAGCGAGTAGGGCAGCACGGAGGACGCGAGCGCGACCGCGAGGATGGCGCCGAGCAGCTCGGGCTGCAGCAGCTCGGCGCCGGCGCCGGCGATGCCGAACGGGGCCACGAGCGCGGCGCCGGTCACCATCGCGATGGCGAGCCCGCTGCCGCCCCCGAACAGCGTGCCGGTGCGCTGGGAGAGCACGATGTAGGCGGCCCACAGCACGCCCGCCGCGAGCGCGAAGGCGACGCCGGCGCGTCGAGCGAGCCGCCGCCGTAGTCGGCGAGCAGCACGATCCCGGCCGCCGCGAGCACCACCCACAGCGCGTCGAGCGCGCGCCGCGACCCGGCCACCGCGACGCCGAGCGGGCCGATGAACTCGAACGTCACGGCGACGCCGAGCGGGATCCGGTCCATCGCCTCGTAGATGCAGAGGTTCATCGCGCCGAGCGCGAGCCCGAACGCGACCGCGACGCCGAGGTCGCCGCGCGCGGCGCCCGCGCAGCCGCGGGCGCCAGATCGCGACGAGGATCAGCGCGGCGAAGCCGAGCCGCCCGAACGCGGCGCCGGCCGGCCCGAGCTCGTCGAACAGCTCGACCGCGAACGCCGCGCCGACCTGCAGCGAGGTCACCGCCAGCACGACGAGCCCGACGGCGGGCGGGACGGCGCGGCGCTCGGTCACCGGCCGGCGAGCGCGAGGCGAGCAGCGCCTCGATGCCGTCGAGGATCCGCTGCAGCCCGAACTCGAACGCGTCGGGCGGGTCGTCGAAGACGCCCGCCTCGTACAGGGCGGTCAGCGCCGGGAAGCGCTCGGGCTCGTAGTGGTCCTCCCAGAAGGCCGAGCGCTCCGCCCAGAAGCGCTCCGTCCGCGCGGCCGCCTCCGCGCGCCCCGCCGCCGCGCGCCCGTAGCCTGCGATCAGCCCGACGGCGGCCACGGTCTCGGCCGGGCGCAGGCCGCTGCTCGACGCCGCCGCGAGCAGCCGCTCGTAGGCGGCGACCGCGTTCGGCCCCAGCGGCGGTCGCGCGACGAACTGCGGGGGCAAGCGGCTAGAGGCGCTTGCGGTACCGCAGCTCGCGCATCGCGGTGCCGTTCCAGACGCGCTCGCGAAGGTCCTTGGTCTTGCGCCAGCCCGACGCCTGGTAGATCCGGCGGGCGTTGACGTTGCGCTCCTCGGTCCACAGCGACACCTCGCCGCACGGCGCGTCGCGCAGCGCGTCCTCGGCCGCGACGAGCAGCGCCCGGCCGGCGCCGCGGCCCCACGCGCGCGGATGCGTGAACAGGATGTCGATCTCGCAGTCCTTGAGGACGGCGAAGCCCGCGATGCCGTCGTCGTCCTCGGCGACCAGCTCGCCGCCGTGGAGCTGCGGCGGCTCCATCTCCGCCGGCAGCTCGTCGGCCGCGAGCCCCCACGCCTCGCGGTCGCCGGAGAGGAACATCTCCGCGATCGCGGCGGCGTCCTCTGCGGTGGCGGGCCGGATCGTCCATCGCGGTGGCGTCAGGCGTACCGCGAGGGTCGGTCGAGGCCGCGCGCGGCGCCCTCTTCGAGCAGCCGCTCCTCCGTGACCGCGCCGCCGGTGGCGGTCGGGACGCTCATCGCGAGCCGCGAGTAGAGCTGCGCCCAGCTCAGGCGCTCGCCGGGCCCCGCGCCGCGCAGGTCGGCCCAGGCGTAGGCGGCGCACAGCAGGTCGCGATCGCCGGTGGTGTCGACGACGGCGCCGGTCTCGAAGTCGGGCACCGCGACCCGTTGGCCGCCGGTCATCGCGATCGCGCGCTCGGCGCCGAGCGTGATGACGACCGTCTCGACCCAGTCGGCCGAGCTGCTCGGCGGCGGCCTCGGGCGTGTCCGCGCCGGTCAGGACGAGGGCGTCGGTGGCGTTCAGGAACAGCGCCCGCGCGCCGACCGGGCGTGACGGCAGCTTGCGCGAGTAGGCGCGGGCGTCGTCGTCGCCGCAGGTCAGGTAGGAGCGCGCGCCGTTCGGCAGCAGGTCGAGCTGGTCGAGGTTGGCGGCGATCGCCACGGGTGTCAGCGCCGCGACATCGGCGGCGCGCGCCCGGATCCCCGGGTCGACCGTGACCATCGTCCGCTCCTCCCCCACCGGCATCACGACCGTCTCGGGCGTGCGCTTGGTGCGGAAGCCCGCGACCGCCACGCCCTCGTTCTCGAGGCTCGCGGCGCACGTACTCGCCGCCGAGGTCGCTACCGAGCGGGGCGACGAGCGCCGTCTGGAGGCCGAGCCGGGCGGCGGCGACCGCCGTGATGGCGCCGCCGCCCGGCGAGCGCATCAGCTCGCCGGCGAAGCGCTCCTCGCCGGGAGCGGGCAGGCATTCGAGCCCGACGAAGGTGAGGTCGAGGAAGGCCGGGGTGGCGACCGCGAGTTCGATGCTCAGCACGGGGGCGAGGGTATCCGGTAGCGGCGTTCCGGTTCGGTCAGGGCGCCGCTCGGGGGCCGCGGGCGCGGCCGCGTCTCGGGGTCGAAGAAGCGCAGGCCCTCGCGGACGAGGCCGTAGCTGACGCGGTCGCCGGGCTGCACCGCCGAGCGCCCTTCGACGCACAGCACGAGGCGCGTCTCGTCGTCGTGGCGGACGCCGATGAAGGTCTCGCGCCCGAGCGCCTCGACGTACTCGGCCTGCCCGTCGAGCGGGCCGAGCAGGCCGTCGCCCTCCGCCCACGTGCGGGCGTGCTCGGGCCGCACGCCCACGATCGTCTCGGGCGGGAGCGCCGAGGTCGAGCCCGAGCCGCCCGGCGGGCGCGAAGCTCATGCCGGGCGAGCCGACGAAGCCGGCCACGAACACGTTCGCGGGCTCGTCGTAGAGCTCGGCCGGGCGTGCCGACCTGCTCGAGCCGGCCGTGGTTCATGACCGCGATCCGGTCGCCCATCGTCATCGCCTCGACCTGGTCGTGGGTGACGTAGACCGTCGTCGTGCCGATCTCCTTCTGCAGCCGCTTGATCTCGCCGCGCGTCTGCACGCGCAGCTTCGCGTCGAGGTTGGAGAGCGGCTCGTCCATCAGGAACACCTGCGGGTCGCGCACGAGCGCGCGCCCGAGCGCGACGCGCTGCTGCTGGCCGCCCGAGAGCTGGCCCGGCTTGCGCGCGAGCAGCTCCTCCAGCTCGAGCGCGCCGGCGGCGCGGCGGACCTGCTCGTCGATCCGCTCCTTCGGCGTCTTGCGGCGGCGCAGCGCGAAGGCGAGGTTGTCGTAGACGGTCATCTGCGGGTACAGCGCGTAGTCCTGGAAGACCATCGCGATGTCGCGCGCGCGCGGGGCGACGCGGTTGACGACGCGCTCGCCGATCCGGATCTCGCCCTCGCTCACCGACTCCAGCCCGGCCAGCATCCGCAGCGCCGTCGTCTTGCCCGAGCCCGACGGCCCCACCAGCACGAGGAACTCGCCGTCGGCGGCCGCCAGCGTGAGCTCGCGCACCGCCTCGACGGCGTCGAAGCGCTTGGACACCGACTCGAAGGAGACGCTCGCCATCTAGCCCTTCACGGCTCCGCTCAGCATCCCGCGGATGAAGTGGCGCTGGAGGAAGACGTAGAGGACGACGACCGGCGTGGCGACGATCACCGAGCCGGCGGCGAGCAGCGCGAAGTCGGTCGTGTTGCGCCCGGAGAAGAACGCGAGCCCGAGCGGCGCGGTGCGCAGCGACTCCTCGGAGACCATCACGAGCGCGAGCAGGAACTCGTTCCAGGTCCACATGAACACCAGCACCATCATCGTCAGCACGGCCGGGCGCCCGACCGGCAGCACGACCCGCCACAGCGTGCTCCAGCTCGAGGAGCCGTCGAGCCGCGCGGCCTCGACCAGCGAGCGCGGCACCGAGCGGAAGAACGCCCGCATCCAGAACGTCCCGAACGCGACCGACACGCCGACCTGCGGGAAGATCAGCGCCGCGTAGGTGTCGGTCAGGCCGAGGTCGCGCAGGTCGTAGTAGAGCGGCACGACCGTCGACTCGAGCGGCACCATCAGCCCGAGCAGGAACAGGTAGAAGAGCGCCTGGTCGCCGCGGAAGCGCATCATCCCGAACGCGTAGCCGGCCAGGATCGAGAGCAGCGAGGACAGCACGACGACGCTGACCGTGACGATCACGCTCGAGCGCAGGTACTGGGAGAAGTTGCCCTCGTCCCACGCCGTGGCGAAGTTGCTCGAGGTGCACGCCGTTGAAGGCGCCGAAGTTCGCGACCTCGCCCGGCGCCTGCAGCGCCGTCAGCAGGATCCCGGCGATCGGCACGAGCGCGATCAGCGAGAAGACGCCCAGCAGCACGTAGGTGAGCGCCTGCTCGCGGCGGTCGATCATCGCGCCGCCTCGCGCTCGGCGATCCGGTTGATCAGCAGCGTGAGGACGAAGATGAGCGCCGCGATGCAGACGCCGATCGCCGACGCCGCGCCGACGTCGCCGCCGCGGAACGCGCGGTTGTAGACCTCGAAGGCCGGCACCGAGGTCGAGTCCCCCGGCCCGCCGCCGGTCGTGATGTAGACGAGGTCGAACGAGCGCAGCGCCTGGATCGTGGTGAGCGTGAGCGCGACCGCGATCTCGTTGCGCAGCCCCGGCAGCGTGACCGCGAAGAACTCCCGCACCGGGCCGGCGCCGTCCATCCGCGCGGCGTCATAGAGCGACTGCGGGATCTTCTGCACCCCGGCGATGAAGAGCACCATCGCGAGCCCGTACATCACCCACGTGCCGATCAGCCCGACCGACGGCAGCGCGAGCGAGAACGAGCCGAGCCAGTTCTGCGCCAGCCCGCCGAGCCCGATCCGCGCGCAGGCCGCCGTTGATCAGCCCGCCGTCGGGCGCGTAGATCATCCGCCACATCACGGCGACGACGACGAGCGCGATCACCTGCGGCAGGAACAGGACGGTCCGGAACAGCGCCAGCCCGCGCACGCGCGTGCGCGACATCGCCGCCGCCAGCAGCAGCCCGATCACGATCGGCAGCAGCCGCGTAGAAGCCCACGAGCACGAACGCGTGGAGGAAGGCCGCGCGCAGCTGCGGGTCCGAGACGACCGCGCGGTAGTTGTCGAGCCCCGTCCAGGTGCCCGGCGTCACCCCGTCCCACGCGAACAGCGACAGCCACGCGCTGTGCCCGAGCGGCGCCAGCACGAACAGGCCGAAGATCACCAGCCCCGGCAGCAGGTAGAGGTACGCGACGCGCCGCGGCTCGCCCGGCGGCGCGAGCGCGGTCACAGCGTGTCGGTGAACTTCGCGTAGTCCTCCTGCACGGACTTCGTGAACGCGTCCGGCTTGACCTTGCCCGCCATAAGCCGCTGCACGGCACCGGAGAAGTCGTCGTAGAACGTCGGTGTCGCGTAGTCCATGTACGGCGTGAGGCCGTCACTGTCGCTGAGATCCTTCCAGGCGGTGAAGATGTCCTGCCCGACCGGCGACTTGGGCCGCACGCTCGCCGCCATCGCCGGCAGATTGCCGGTCTCGACCTGCACGTCGGCGGCCTCGGCATTGGTGAGGAAGTCGATGTACGCGGCCGCCACGTCGGCATTTTTCGACTTCGCCGTGATCGCCCACGGCAGGCTCTCGCCGCCGAGCGCGACCGGGTCGCTGCCCGCCTCGCGGCCCGGCATCAGGAAGAAGCCGAGCTTGAGGCCCAGCGCCTTGAACGCGTCGTTGGTGATCCAGGTGCCGGCGATCGTGAACGGGCCTTTGCCCTTGGTGAACTGCTGCCAGGCGGGGTCATAGCCGGTGCCGTTGAAGTTGGGCGTGAAGTAGCCCTTGTCGGCCCACTCCTGCAGCTTCGCCGCGGCCTCGCGGTTCTCGGGCGTGTCGAAGCTCGCGCCGTCCTTGGCGAACACGAAGTCGGTGGTCGTGTCCTTGCTCGCGAACGCGTTCTGGACGGTCTGGAACTCGTGGATGCCGCCGAACTTGTCAAGGTTGCCGAAGGAGATCGGGATCTCGCCGGCCTTCTTCGCCTTGGCGAGCATCGACCTCGAACTCGGCGAACGTCCCGGGCACGGTGTCGACCTTGTCCTTGTTGTAGAAGACGCCGACGATCTCGCCCTGCTGCGAGACGCCGTAGAGGTCGCCGGACCCGAACTGCTTGCCGTCGG
Organism: uncultured Solirubrobacterales bacterium; assembly: GCA_963787335.1. Taxonomy (GTDB): domain Bacteria; phylum Actinomycetota; class Thermoleophilia; order Solirubrobacterales; family Solirubrobacteraceae; genus DASQFQ01. The sequence goes on along the minus strand of CAWBCU010000024.1, from coordinate 174,337 downwards.
AGGAGAAGCGGTTGAGGTCGAGCAGCGTCCTCGACCAGCGGTCGTTCCAGCCGTAGGCGTCCGCGTAGGCATCGACCGGCTTCAGCAGCCCGCCCTTGACGAGCGCGCCCATGACCTGGCGGCCCTGGTTGGCCTGCACGATGTCGGGTGCCTTGGGCCCGGAGACGGCGAGCTTGAGCGTCGTGTTGAGGTCGGTGAACGATTTCGCCACGCGCTTGATCTTCACGTTCGGGTACTTCGACAGGAACGCCTGGTTGAGGCGCTTGATCTGCGCGGCCTGCCCGCCCCGAACCTCCTGGTCCCAGATCGTGAGCGTCACATTGCCAGCCTTGGCGACGTCGATCTTGGCCGAGTTCTTCTTGCTCTCCTCGGCTTTCTTGGTGTTGTCGCCTGAGTCGCCGCCCGGCGTGCCGCAGCCCGCGACGAGAGCGGCCAAAACCACGAGGAGGGCGAGCGATCGAGCTGTCATGTGTGTGTCTCCTTTGCGATGGCAAGCGGCGGCAGGCCGCGGGTCGCGCCTTCCGCCAACAGCCGCTCCAGGGTGACCGCGCCCGCGGCGCCCGTGGGAACGGTGACCGACAGGGATCCGTACAGCACCGCCCAGCGCAAGGCAACCTCGACGTCCGCGCCGGCGAGGTCGGCCCACACGAACGCGGAGCACACGAGGTCGCCGGCGCCGGTCGTGTCGACGGCCTTCATCTCGAAGCCGGGCGCGCGCACGATCTCGCCGCCGACGAGCGCCATCGCGCCCTCGGGCCCGAGCGTCACGACCACGATCTCGACGTCGGCGCCGAGCCGCTCGGCGGCCGCCTCCGGCGTGTCCTCGCCGGTGATCACCAGCGCCTCCCGGCGGTTGACGAACAGCGCGCGGGCGTGGCCGAGGTCGCGCGGTGGACGGCCGGCGAACGCGCGCGCGTCGTCGTCGCCGCAGGTCGCGTAGACGCGGACCCCGGGCGGCGCGATGTCGAGCTGGTCGAGCGCCACGACGGCTGCGCGCGGGGAGAACGCGGCGACCTCGGCGGTGCTCGTGCTGGTCGCCCGGCTCGAAGGTGACCATGGCGCGCTCGCCACCCCACGGCATGACCACGGTCGTCGGCGTCCGCGTCCCGGCGACCGTCGACAGCTCGATCCCCTCGCGCTCGAGCGCCGTGCGGATGAAGCGGCCGTCGAGGTCGTCGCCGAGCGGCACGGCGAGCGCCACGCGCAGCCCGAGCCGGGCGGCACCGATCGCGTTGATGGCGCCGCCGCCGGGCGAGCGCAGGAGGTCGCCCGCGAAGCGCTCCTCGCCGGGCTGGGGCACGGACTCGAGGCCGATGAACGTGATGTCCATGAATGCGGTCGCGGTGACCACGACGTCGACGCTCATCCGGCGAAGCGCTCCTCGAGCTCGGGCAGCCGCTCGCGGTAGCCGGCGAAGATGTCGCGCGCGACGGCGACGCTCGGCACCAGCGGATGCAGCGCCAGCGCGCGTACCGCGAGCTCGCGCGAGCCGGTCAGCGCCGCGTGGATCGTGGTGCGCTCGACGTCCTTGACGGCGGTGACGAGCGCCTGCGCATGCGGCGGCGTCGGGCCGATCGCGACCGGCACCGGGCCGCTGCGGCCGACGACGCACGACACTTCGACCACCGCGCGCTCGTCGAGGAACGGGAGCGCCGACCGGTTGGCGGTGTTGAGGATCATGATCGCGCGGGTGTTGTTGGCGATCGCCTCGACCACGGCCATCGCCTCGCCCTCGTAGCCGCCGCCGTCTCCACCCGCGTCGTGGTCGGCCTCGACCCCGGCGGCGAGCCGCTCGGCGGCCATGTAGGTGCGGTCGCGCTCCGCCCGGGTGGCGCGCCAGGCCGCGAGCGCGGCGTCGGCGTCCTGGCCGTTCTGGGCGTAGAACGCAGCCTGGGACTCGAGCAGCGCGGCGCCGCGCGGTGGCCCGCCGGCGCGGATCGACGCGACGGCATCGGCGTGGAAGTAGAAGTAGTAGAGGTACTCGTTAGGGATCATCCCGAGCGTCCGCAGCCAGTCGCCGCCGAACAGGCGGCCCTCCTCGAAGCCGGCGAGCGCCTCGTCGTCGGCGAGCAGCTCCGGCAGGCGGTCGCCGTCACCGTCGTGCGCCGCGCGCAGCCAGCCCAGGTGGTTGAGGCCGAAGTAGTCGAACCACATCTCGCCGGGGTCGCGCCCGAGCGCCCGCGCGACGCGCCGGCAGAGGCCTGAGGGCGAGTCGCAGATGCCGATCACGCGGTCGCCGAGCACCTGCTGCAGCGCCTCGGTGACCATGCCGGCCGGGTTCGTGAAGTTGATCAGCCAGGCGCGGGGGGCGCGCTCGGCCACGGTCTCGGCCAGTCGCACCATCTGCGGGATCGTGCGCAGCGCGAAGCAGATGCCGCCCGGCCCAGTGGTCTCCTGGCCCAACACGCCGTGGGAGAGCGGCACCGCCTCGTCGACCACCCGGCCCTCGAGCCGGCCGACGCGGATCGCCGAGAAGACGAAGTCGGCGCCCTCGACCGCCTCGGCGAGGTCGGTCGTCGCACGGAACGGCAGCGTCGCGCCGCGCTCGGCGGCGAGGCCCTCGAGCACGCCGCGAATGCGCTCCATGCGAGCCGGATCGAGGTCGTGGAGGACGACCTCGTCGAACGGGAGCGTGTCGCGCTTGGCCAGCAGGGCCCCGTACACGAGCGGGACCCGGAACCCGCCGCCGCCGACGATCGTGAGCTTCACGCCGGAGATCGTAGGGGGCGCGTGACGACGCGCCTCCCAGCGTGCGGTCCCGCCACAACGGCCGCCGCGTCTACGTGCAGCGCAGGATCGGCGCCGGAGGCTTCGTGACGATCCGCAGGACGACGCTCGTGGCCGCCACGTCGACCGCCTCGAAGTACTCGCTGCGGGTGCGCGTCCGCCGCGCCGCGACGTATCGCGTTCGCGTCCTCGGGCACGCCGACCACGCCATGGGCATCAGCCGTGAGCGGGTGCTGACGCCATCGCCTTGACGTAGACGTCGGCCAGCGAGTCGGCGTCGTAGGTGGCGCGCAGGCCGTCGGCGGAGTCGCGGGCGATCACGCGGCCGCCGCGGATCAGCCCGATGTCCTCGCACAGCTCCTCGGCCTCCTCGAGGTAGTGGGTGGTCAGCAGGATCGTTGTGCCCTCGGCGTGGAGGCGGCGGATGTATCGCCACAGCTCGAGCCGCAGCTCGAAGTCGACGCCCGCCGTCGGCTCGTCGAGGATCACGAGCTGCGGCTCGTGCATGAGCGCGCGGGCGAGCAGCAGGCGGCGGCGCATGCCGCCGGAGAGCTTGGGCGCGCGCGTGGTCGCCTTCGCGCGCAGGTCGAAGACGTCGATCATCTCCCCCGCGCGCCGGCGCGCGTCGGCGCGACTCATCCCGTAGTAGCCGCCGTGGTAGATGAGCGTCTCCTCGACGTCGAGGAAGCGGTCGAGGTTGATGTCCTGCTCCGCGAGGCCGACCATCCGGCGCGCCTCGGTCGACTCGTGGCGGTGGCCGAACACGCGCGCCTCGCCGGCGGTGGTGCGGATGAGGTTGCAGACTGCCGAGATCAGCGTGGTCTTGCCGGCGCCGTTGGGACCGAGCAGACCGAAGAACTCGCCGGCGGGCACGACGAGGTCGACGGCGTCGAGCGCGAGCAGCCCGCCTGTGCGTGACCGGCGCCAGCCGGTTTGCGTGTCGTCGTACCGCTTGGTAAGTCCGCGGAGCTCGAGCGCCGGCGTCGCCGTTTGCACGCATTCCACGTTACCCGGGCGGAATTCCTACGGGATGTTCACTGGAGCTTTAGCTCCGGATGGAAGGGTCCTTTCCGTGACCCGCATCGCCATCATCGATCCCCAGCCGGCCGTCCGCGCCGGGCTCGCCTCGCTCCTGCGCTCGGAGCCCGGGCTCGTGCCGGTCGGCGCCGCCGGCAGCGCCGAGGAGGCGCTCGAGACGGTGGCCCGCACCGCCCCCGACCTCGTCCTGCTCGAGCCGCTGCTCGGCACGGGCGACGGCCTGCAGCTGATCCGCCGCATCACCGGCGCCAAGGACGGGCCGCGCGTCGTGGCCTACACCGAGGTCGGCGATCCGGCGCTCGAGGTCGCGCTGCGCGTCGCCGGCGCCGACGGGCTCGTCGACAAGCAGGCGCCGCCGGAGCAGCTGTTCGAGGCGCTGCGCACCGTCGCCCGCGGGCGCACCTCGCTCCCGCTCGTCACGCCGGCGCAGCTGCGCGCCGCCGCGGCGCGCGTCGAGAGCGACGACCTCGCGCTGCTCGCGATGCTCGTCGACCGCACGCCGGCCGACGACGTGGCCGACACGCTGCGGCTCGACCGCGCGCCGGATGGCGCGGCGCGATCGAGCGACTGCTGGCGCGCCTGCGCCCGCGCACGGGCTCGCCCGCGGCTGCCTGATCTCGGCCACCCGCTAGCCTCCGGGCCATGCCTCTGGTCCCCATGGTCATCGAGCGCACCGCCCGCGGCGAGCGCGAGTTCGACATCTACTCGCGCCTGCTCAACGAGCGCATCATCTTCCTTGGCCATCCCGTCGACGACATGGTCGCCAACCTCGATCGTCGCGCAGATGCTCCACCTCGAGTCCCAGGACCCCGACAAGGACATCTCGCTCTACATCAACACGCCCGGTGGCTCGATCTACGCGGGGCTCGCGATCTACGACACGATGCAGTTCATCAAGCCCGACGTGTCGACGATGGTCGTCGGCATCGCGATGTCGATGGGCTCGCTGCTGCTGGCCGGCGGCGCCCACGGCAAGCGCATGTCGCTGCCGAACTCGCGCATCCTCATCCACCAGCCCTCCGCGGGCTTCGAGGGGCAGGCGACGGACATCGAGATCCACGCCGCCGAGATCCTCAAGACGCGCAAGAAGATCGACGAGATCTACGCGAAGCACACCGGCCAGACCGAGGAGCAGGTGCGCCACGACATGGAGCGCGACCGCTTCTTCAAGCCCGATCAGGCCGCCGAGTACGGCCTGATCGACCGCGTGATCCACGAGCACTGAGCTCCAGCGTTCCGGCTTGCCGGCGACGTCAACGCGGCTGGGTGGGAGTGGTCTGAAGCGCCGGAGGGACCACTCCTACCCGCGCAGTTGCCGTTCGTCCCTCAGCCCCCGATCGCGATCGTGTGCTCGATCGCGCCGAGGCCCTCGACCTCGAGCCGCACGACGTCGCCGGTCGCGAGGAACTGCGGCGGGTCCATCGACTGACCGACGCCCTCCGGGGTGCCGGTGAGGATGATGTCGCCGGGCTCGAGCGTGCACGTCTGGGCGATCCAGTCCACCAGCGCCTGCGGGCCGAAGACGAGGTCGGAGGTGCTCGAGTCCTGGCGCACCTCGCCGTTGACCTGTGAGCTGAGGCGCAGCGCCTCGGGGTCGGCGACCTCGTCGGCGGTCGTGATCCAGGGGCCCCAGGGGCAGGAGCGAGTCGAAGCCCTTGGCGCGCGCCCACTGCGGCTCGCGGCCCTGGAGGTCGCGGGCGGAGAGGTCGTTGGCGACCGCGTAGCCGGCGATGCGGTTCTCCGCGCCGAGCACGAGGACGAGCTCGACCTCGTAGTCGAGGCGCTTGCCGGCGGCGGCCGGGACCTCGACGGTGCCGTTGGGCGAGACGCTCGAGCTCGGCAGCTTCAGGAACACCATCGGCTGCTCGGGCAGGTCCAGGCCCGTCTCGGCGGCGTGCCTGGCGTAGTTGAGGCCGATGCAGAAGATCGCCCGCGGCCGCTGGACCGGCGCGAGCAGGCTCACCTCCTCGAGCGCGTACTCCTTGCCGTCGGCGGGCGTGAGGTCGCCGGAGGCGAGGCGGTCGGTGACGGAGCCGGTGCCGAAGGCGACGATCCGGTCGCCCCGCACCTCCCCGGCGTGGGGCGCTGGGCCCTCGGGAGTCAGAAACGTGGCGAGTCGCATGGCGCGGAATCGTACTTTCGTCTGGGACTTCACCCGCCGCCGCGTGTTTTCGACCACAATGGGCACGTGGACGCCGGCGCCATCACGACTGCCTCTGCCGCGACGACCGCCTCCTACCGTTCGTTCGCGGACGCGACTCGCTCCGTGCTCGACCTGCTGGAGCGGCAGCTGCCCGACGCGACGCTGTTCCTCTCGCACCTCGACCGCGGCCACAACGTGCACCGGATCGTCGACACCCGCGGCGGCGAGAGCTTCGGCCTGCAGGCCAACCAGGCGACCCCGCTGCGCGACTCCTTCTGCGGCCAGATGGCCGAGGACGCCGGCCCGCGCCGCTGCGACGACATCCCCGGGCACCCGGTCTACGCGCGCCTCGACCTCCAGAACCAGCTCGCCGCCGTCTCCTACCTCGGCGTGCCGCTCGAGCTCTCGGACCACTCGCGCGTCGGCAGCCTCGCCGCGCTCTCGCGCACCCCCGGCCGCTTCCGCGAGAGCGACGAGCAGCTGTTCGCCGTGCTCGCCCGCGTGCTCTCCTCCGAGCTCGAGCGCGAGAGCTCGACGCGCGACCTGCAGCGGATGTCCGAGACCCTGCGCGAGCACGCCCGCGGGCTCGCCGCGCTCGGCCGCGTGACGCGCGCGCTGGCCGGCAGCCGCGACGCGCGCCCCGCCGTCTGCCGCGCCGCCTGCGAGGTCGCCGCGGCCCCCGTCGCCTTTCTGCTCGAGCCCGCCGGGCGCGAGTTCGTCTCGACCGCGATGGTCGGCGTCGACATCGCGCCCGTGACGATCCAGCCGCGGCCCGAGGCCGAGTACGGCGGCCGCGCGTTCACCTCGCGCCAGTCCTACTTCGTGGCCGATGCGCGCACCCACCCGGCGCTCGCGCCGCCGCTCGTGGAGGCGACGGGCGCGCGCTCGGCGCTGTTCGAGCCGGTGCTGCGCGGCGACCACGATCGCCGGCGTGCTGATCCTGATCTGGCGCCATGCGGTCGACGCCGTGCCCGACACCGTCGCGGAGATGCTCGGCGTGCTCGCCTCGCAGGCGGCGGTGGCGATCGAGCGCGAGGAGCTGCGCTCGCGCGTCGGCGCGCTCGCGCTGTCGGACCCGCTGACCGGGCTGCCGACGCGGCGCACGTGGGACGACGAGCTGCCGCGCGAGATCGCCCGCGCCCGCCGCAGCGAGGCGCCGCTGACGGTCGCGGTGATCGACCTCGACCACCTCAGCGCCTTCAACATGCTGCGCGGCGAGCAGGAGGGCGACCGCCTGGTCAAGGAGTCCTCCTCGAGCTGGCGCGCGCAGCTGCGCGAGGTCGACATGCTCGCCCGCCTCGAGGGCGCCGAGCTCGGGATGATCCTGCCCGACTGCGGGCTCGGCGAGGCCTGCGAGGTGCTCGACCGCGTCCGCGCCGCCACGCCGCGCGGGCAGACCGCGTCCGCGGGCGTCGCGCGCTGGGACGGCGAGGAGCCGGCCGACCTGCTGCTCGCCCGCTGCATGGATGCGCTCGCCGCGGCCAAGGCCGCCGGGCGCGACATGACGATCGCCGCCGACTAGCACAGCTGCTGCAGCGCGGCGCGGATCTCCGCGTCGGCGCCTCCGCGTCCTCGTCGGTCCAGTGCCAGCGCACGCCGCCCGCGATCTCGAAGGTCGGCTGGTCGTGGTCCTGGACCTCCTCGACGTCGAGGCGGACGAAGGCGACGCGGTCGGTCTCCTCGACGACGGACGCCGTGCCGAGCGCGGTGACGGCGACCCCCTCCGCGAGCAGGGTGAGCGCGCAGCGCGGGTCCTCGCGCAGGCGGGCGAGCGACTCGCGGCGCAGGCCGAGCGCGAAGTGGATGGTGGCCGGGCCGGAGCGGACCGCCGTGGAGACCGGGATCGCGTGCGGCGCGCCGGCGCCGGTGGAGAGGACCGCCACGGTCCCGTCGGGCCAGTCGGGGAGCATCGCCGCGAAGCGTAGGCCGCCGGGCCGGGCGCTCAGCGCCGCTTCTTGGCTTGGCGCTCGAGCAGGCGGTTGCCGCGCTCGAGCTGGTCGACGCTCGCCGCCGCGATCGAGGCGGCGCCGGTCTCGCGGTTGATGCGGCCGTGGATCGCGCGGTGCGCCTCGCCGGTGCGGCGCGAGACGGCGGCGACGAGTGCGCGGCGCTCGTCGCGCAGGCGCTCGCGGCGCTCGTGGGCCGACTCGGCCTGCGCGCGCGACGGTGCCGCCGCGGTCGTCGTGGTGAAGGCGGCCAGCGCGGCCGGCGGCGCGGCCGGGGCGGCGTCGGCGAACAGCTGCAGCGCGTCGCCGGGTGCGGTGGTCTGGAGGACGTCGTCGTCGCGGCGCGCGCTCGACCACAGCGCCCGGAACGCCTCGCTCGCCTCGGCGCGCTCGCGCTGCTCGGCCACCGCCTCGCCGGCCGCCTCCTGCAGCAGCGCATGGTTGCGCTCCTCCTCGACCTGGGCGGCCAGCTCCTTCAGCCGCGGGTCGGAGGCGAGGAACAGGTGGCTCATCTGCTCGCGCGGCGTCGGCGTCCGGCGCACGAAGCGCCCGACGACCTGGCGGAAGAACAGCTCGGTGCGCGCCGTCGTCGCGTAGACGCCGACGCGCAGTCGCGGGACGTCGACGCCCTCGGAGACCATCAGGACGGACACGAGCCAGCGGCCCGACCCGGCGGCGAAGCGCGCGATCCGCTCCGAGGCGCCCGCGGTCTCCGAGGTCACGAGCTCCGGGCGCTCGCCGCTCACGCGCGCGAGCCGCTCGGCGATCCGGTCCGCGTGCTCCATGTCGATCGCGACCACGAGCCCGCCGGCGTCGGGGTGCGGGCCCGAGCGCAGGTCGCTGAGGCGCTGGTCGGCGTCGCGCAGGACCTGCGCCATCCAGTCGCCCTCGGGATCGAGCGCGGTGCGCAGGCGCCGCGCGGCCTCCGCGGCCGGCAGGCCGACGGAGAAGTCCGCGCGCCGGCGCCGGCCGTCGCTCATCCACTCCATGTCGCCGTCGTAGGTGTGGAACGTCACGGGGCGGCAGACGCCATCGAGCAGCGCGTCGGTGTAGCCGTAGGCGAAGTCGGTGCAGGAGACGCCGTCGTCGCCGTAGGTGATCCACGGGATCGGCGTGTTGTCCGAGCGGAACGGCGTGCCCGACAGCAGCAGCCTGAAACGGGCAGAGGCGAACGCGGTCTGGGCGCTGCGGCCCCACGCGGCCTGCTCGCCCAGGTGATGCGGCTCGTCGGCGATCAGCAGCGTCGGCGCGCCGGCGCAGCGGCGGCGGTGGATCGCCGGGCCGGCCGCGAGCGTCTGGTAGGTCACGGCGACCCCGTGGCGGTCGCGCGGCTCGGGGCCGGCCGCGTTCGGCCGGTTGGGCTCGAGGTCGATGCCGTAGCGGGCGGCGTCGGCGGCCCACTGGCGCGCGATGTGGGTGGTGGGGGCGACGACGCAGACGCGCGCGACCCGGTGCTCGGACAGCATCCGATGGGCGACGTTGAGCCCGAACGTCGTCTTGCCCGCGGCCGGGGTGGCCGAGGCGAGGAAGGAGCGCTGGGGATGGGCGAGCACGGCCGCGACGGCCTCCTCCTGCCAGCTGCGCAGAGGGCGGCCGGCGGGCCACGCGGGGAGCGTGGGGACCGGCATGAACGGCGGCGCAAGTTAGCCGCCGCGGCGGTCGGAAACGGCGGCTCAGCCTGCGGCGACGCGCAAGTTCGCGCCCATACCGCGCTCGGCGTGCAGCGGAAGCCCGCAGAACAACCGCCACGATCCGGCGCTGAGCGCCACGGTCTTCGCCTCGACCTCGCCGGACTGCAGCTCGCCGAACGCATAGCTCACGCCCGTGCCGTCCGCTTCCTCGGCCGGTGATCGCCGCAGCGTGAGCCCAGCGCGCTCGGGTCGGCGAAGATCCGGTCGATGCACGCTCCTGCGGGCGCCGACGCCGTCATTCCCGAGCCCGCTCGCTTCGGGGCGCTGCGCCTCGCGCTGCTGCGCCTGCGGGCGCTCGGCCGGCTGCGGGTCGAGGGGCGCGTCACGCTCGGGCGCGACGTGGCCGTCCGCGTGGCCAAGGGCGCGGACGTCGTGCTCGGCGACGGCGTCCACCTCGGGTCGGGGTGCCGGCTCGAGGCGCTCGAGGGGACGCTGCGGCTCGGGGCGCGCACGGTCGTCGGCCCGCGCGCCTTCGTCGTCAGCCTCGCCGGGATGGAGGTCGGGCGAGGACTGCACGATCGGCGGCTTCGCCGGCGTCGGGATCCCGGGCGGGCCGGGGCTCGCGCGGGCCGGTGACGATCGGGGCGCGGTCACGGATCGCGGCCCATGCGACGGTCGAGTCCGGAGCCACCGTGGCGCCCGGGATCGGCGCTCGCCGTCCTATCAGGGCGCGCACTTCACACCGGACGCTTGACTTTCGCGCCGCCGATGGGAGAGAGTCGGTCACACATGCCCGCCACCGCTCCCCGCGACTCCACCCTCGCCGTCGTCGGTGACGGCTTCGGTTCGCTCATCGTCTACGCCACTGCGATCTACCTCGGCTACCGGCCCGAGGAGATCTCGATCTTCGGGACCAACGACAACCCGGTCGGCACCTACCAGCAGTTCGCCCACAACCTCGGGCAGACCGTGCTGCGCTCGGAGTCGGAGTCGCACTTCCTGCCCGCCGACTGGCCGACCTTCGCCCAGCTCGACGCCTGGTCGCGGCGCAGCCCCGCGCCGCTGTACCGCTCGATCAAGCGCAAGTACAACCCCGGCGTGCCGGACATCCTCGCCGAGGCCGGCGTCGTCCAGCGGCGCCTGGGCTGGGAGCACGCGCGGGTCTCCAAGCGCGTCGGCTGGCTCCAGCGCGAGGACGGGCCGCCCAAGCACTTCGTCCTCTACGACGAGGACGCCAACTTCATCGGGCGCTCCAAGCACGTGATGATGGCGCTCGGCCACGGGCCGCTGCAGTTCCCGCCCGTGCTCGCCAAGGCGAAGGCCTCCGACCCGGACATCGACGCCCGCATCGTCCAGGCCTACGCGCCGAAGGCCTACCACCCGTCGGGCCGCTACATCGTGATCGGCGCCGGCATCGCCTCGATCAACGAGTGGGCCAACGCGCTCGACGCCGGCGCCAAGGTGATCGCGCTGCGCCGCAACCCGGCGCCCGACGAGCAGGACCTCAACGTGCCCGCGCTGCCTGTTCGAGGCGCTCGGCATCGACATCTTCCAGGGGCTCGCCTTCGAGGACCGGATCGCGTTCCTCGGCCAGGTGCTCAAGGGCACCGCGCCGAAGCGCCGCTCGTGGCGCGAGCGGATCGAGAACGGCCGCTCCGAGGGCCGCTTCGAGGAGCTGATCGGCGAGATCGACCAGGTCGAGAAGGGCCCGGCCGGCGTGCGCGTGCACGTCGGCAGCCGCCACGGCGAGGACCCGGGCTGGCTCGACGTCACCGGCGTCTGCGCCGGCACCGGCTTCGTCAAGTCGGCGCTCGCGCTGCCGCTGCTGCGGCGGCTCGTCGAGTTCTACGAGATCCCGGTGGTCGACGGGCGCATCCGGCTCAAGTCCAACTGCGGCGTGCCGGGGCTCGACCAGCCCGACTCGCGCCTGTGCATGATGGGCCTGACCGCCAACTCGGTGATCCCGCACGGCGACACGATCGCGGGCCTCAAGTACATCGGGCGGCGCTTCGTGGGCGACGTCTACGAGGCCGACCCGCCGAAGAAGCGGCCGTTCCCGAGCCGTCTGGGCATGCAGCTGTCGCTGGCCAAGGACACCGCCAAGGCGATCCGCACCGTCCGCCGCGTCGAGCAGCTGGCCTAGCCATGTGCCCCTCCGTCCTCGGCCGCGTCGAGACCCGCACCGCGATCCTCATCGGCCCGGCGATCCTCGCCGCCCTCCTCTGGCTCCTGGCCGACGAGGAGGGCTACCTCGTCCTGCTCGGGATCTACTACCTGATCGGCGTCGCGCTCGACACGACGGTCTACCCGCAGATCATCAAGTGGCAGCCGCCCTGGCTGACCTTCGTGCTCGGGGCGGGCGAGTTCGTGATCGTCTACGTCCTGGGCCGGATCCTCGAGGTCCCGCTCGAGCCGGTCGAGGCGATCGTCTTCTACTGGGTCGCCTGGACCATGGCCGTCTGGACGCGGATCGTGATCCTGCCGATCGTCTCGCTGACCTGGATCGAGAGCGGCGGCGAGTTCCGCCGCACCGGCTGGTCGCACCCGGCCGAGATGGAGCCGCTGCCGGTCGTCGCCGCGCTCGCAGGACCGCCCGTCGGCGAGGCCGGGCTGCTGCGCGAGTTCTCCTCGGTGCACCAGATCCCCCAGGACGTCGCCGGCCTGCCCGCCCCCTCGGGCATCCACCAGGTGCCGAAGCAGCCGGCCTAGCCGCGCAGGAAACTTTGCGCAGTCCCGGTGGAGCGCAGCGAACGTCAACGGCGGCGGGGTAGGTGTCGGGAGCGAACCACCGTGGGGCGACGAGTGTCGTCTCGATGGGCCAGGAGCCGATCGAGACGACACTCGTGGCCGCCCGGCCGCTTCGCAGCCGGCTAGCTCCGGAGGTGCGCCCAGCTCTCCGGGTGCGCCTCCAGGAACCCGGGGAGCGTCATCGGCTCGTCGCCGCTGAGGCGCAGCACGGTGTCGGTGACGACGTCGAGCGTCGCCGTCGGCGACCGCGGCGTAGGAGGTCACCCAGCCCTCGATCTCCCAGTCGGGGGCGCCGCTGGGCGCGCGTGAGGCGCGCGCCTCCTCGAGCGTCTCCTCGACGTAGACGACCTCGCGCCCGGTGAAGTGCGTGAGGATCCGGGCGGCCTCGGCGAGCGTGTAGGCCTGGCGGCCCGTCACCTCGTAGGCGCGCCCTTCGTGCTGCCGGGTCGAGCAGCGCCGCCACGGCGGTGCCGGCGACGTCGTCGCGCGCGACCGCCCCGACCCGCCCGTCGCCGGCCGGGCCGCGGATGACGCCCTCGGCGGAGGCGAAGAACGGGACGTAGTCGAGGTACATCGAGTCGCGCAGGAACGTGGAGCCGAGCCCGGCGGCGCTGATGTACTCCTCGGTGTGGAAGTGGTCGCGGCCGAACGTGAACGTGGTGTCGGGCGCGGCGGCGAGGAACGAGGTGTAGACGACCCGCTCGACGCCCGGCGGCCGCGGCCGCGTCGACCACGCTGCGGTGCAGGGAGACGCGGTCGGGATGCTCGCCGGCCGAGACGAGGAAGAGCGTCTCGACGCCCGCGAACGCGCGCGCCATCGCCTCGCCGTCGTCGTAGCCCGCGGCCTCCGCGACCTCGGCGACCGGCAGCGACGGCGCCCGCTCGGCGTCGCGGACGATCAGTCGCTGCTCGACCCCCCGCTCGGCCAGCCGCGCGGCGACGCGGCCGCCGAGCGCGCCGGTCGCCCCGGTGACGCCGATCACGGCGCCGGCGTGGGCGGCTTGCGCCTGCACGACGCTGCCGATGTTCGGGGACGACCACGTGAAGCGCGTGACGTCCTCGCGCGGGGCGAGCGCGCCGGCGCGCTCGCCGCGGCGGACGAAGAGGATCGGCGCGGGAGCGGAGCTCGCGAGCGCGGAGCGCATCGGACCGAGGCCCTCCTGGCGCCAGCGGTCCGACAGGCCGACGACGAGCAGCCCGGCGCCGCCCGCGGCCTCGACGATCGCGTCCTTGCCGGGCTCGGCGATCACCGGCTCGGAGGCGACGCCGACGAAGCGCTGGACGAGCATCGAGGCGTTCGCCAGCAGGCGGCTCGCGTCGCGCTCGTCGTCCGTCTGGCCGGCGGCGCCGAGCAGCTTCAGCGGCGCGCCCGTCGCCGAGGACAGCCACGCGGCCAGCTCGAGCGCGGCCCAGTCGTGCTCGCGCCCGCCGAACGGGACGAGGATCGGCGCGGTCGAGCCCGGTGCGACCGCGACCGTCTCGCGCGCGACCAGCACCGCCACGTCGCAGGGGGCCTTGTCGAGCACCGTGCCGACGTCGCCCTTCGGCACCCCGCCGCCGAGCAGCGGCCGCCGGCCGTCGAGCACGAGCAGGTCGACCGCCTCGTCCTCGGCGAGCCGCACGAGGTCGCGGCCGACCTCGGTCGAGGTGAAGGCGACCGCGCGCGCCGCCACCCGCTCGGCCAGCAGGCGGGCGCGCGCCGCCTGCACCTCGGCGGAGGCGGCGCGGAGCAGGAAGCCCTCGGTCTGGAGGCCGCCGCGCACCGAGGCGCCGCGCGGCGGCGGGATCAGGCGGGCGAGGATCAGCTCGCGCGGCGGCGTCGAGCGCGCCAGCGGCTCGGTCAGCGCGAGCAGCTGCGGCAGCGCGCCCTCGGTCTGCGGCGCGACGAGGATCGCGCGCTCCGGGATCGGCAGGCTCGAGAGGTCCTGGCTCTCCTTGCGCGCGTCCGCGAGCTCCTCCTCGATCGGCGCGCCGTACTGGTTCTTGGGGTCGAGCAGCCGCAGCAGCGGGCCCGCCATGAAGGTCGTGACGAGCGCCATGATCACGAGCATCGCGAACAGCGCCTCGCTGATGACGCCCTTCTCGAGCGCGAGGTTGAGCACGATCAGCTCCGTCAGGCCGCGCGTGTTCATGAGCGTCCCGATCACCGCCGACTCGCGCCAGCCGAGGCCGGTGACGCGGCTGGCGAGCAGCGTGCCGCCGAACTTGCAGGCGATCGCCACGACGGTCAGGACGAGCGTGAGCAGCAGCAGCTCGGCGCGGTCGATCAGCAGCACGTTGGTGCGCAGGCCGGTGTAGCAGAAGAACAGCGGCAGCAGCAGGAAGACGACGAAGTCCTCCATGCGGTGGGTGACGTCCTCGGTCAGGCCCGCGTGGCGCGGCATGATCGCCCCCATCACGAAGGCGCCGAAGATCAGGGCGATGCCGATCACCTCGGTCGTGTAGGCGGACAGCAGCACGCCGGCGAAGATCGCCACGATCCAGGCGCCGGGGACGCGGCCCGCCTCGTCATAGGCGGTCGACGCGCGGGCGATGATCCGCCGCACGACGAACGCCATCAGCAGGCAGAACGCGATCGCGAGCGCGATCGTGCGCACGACCTCGATCCCGGAGCCCGCCACGGCGACGGCGGTCGCCAGCGCGATCAGGAACCACGCCGAGATGTCGTCGATCGCGGCGCTCGCCAGCGCGAGCACGCCGAGCGGCCGCTTGAGCATCCGCCGCTCGACGAGGATGCGCGCGAGCACCGGGAAGGCGGTGATCGACATCGACACGCCCATGAAGAGCGCGAACGCGGTGAAGGCGCGGTCCGGCCCGACCAGCTCGTAGGTCGGGAGCGCCACCGCGAGGCCGGCGATCATGGGGATCGCGACGCCGGTGTTGGAGATCGCCGCGGTCTGGGTGATGCGGCCCTTGAGCTGGGAGAGGTCGATCTCCAGCCCGACCAGGAACATGTAGAAGATCAGCCCGAGGTTGGCCGCGACGCCGATGTAGGGGATCACGTCGGGCGGGAACACGAGCCGCTGCACCTCGGGGAGCAGGAGCCCGAAGAACGTCGGGCCGAGCAGGATCCCCGCGAGCACCTCGCCCATGACGCGCGGCTGGCCGATGCGGACGGCGAGCATGCCGACGAAGCGGGCGACGAGCATCACGATCGCCACCGCGATGAAGAAGGCGGCGAGCAGGTGCCCGAACTCGCGGGTCTTCTGCGCCGCGACCTGCTCGCTCGGCGGCGCGCCCTCGGGCGGCTGCGCGCGCGTCACCGTCAGCGTGATGTCGCGGTTCGACGCGGCGCCCACGAGCTCGGCCTCGTCGCCGGTCGAGCAGGTGGCGCTGCCCGTCAGCTTGCCGGCGGCGCCGTAGACGAGCTCGCCCTTGACGTTCTTGCCCTCCAGCTCGAGCGCGTTGCCGTCGCCGATCAGCTCGATGTGGCCGCCGAGGCAGGCTGAGCGCGGGACGAGCTTGTACTCGCCCGCGACGGCGCCGGGCGGCGACGGCTTCTGCGCGCCCGGGTCCGGCGGCTCGCGCGCGAACTCGGCGGTCAGCGGCTCATCGGCCAGGGTTCCCTCGATCGCGCCCGAGCGGACGGTTGCCCGCAGCGGCTGCGTGCCGCCCTTCAGGCAGCTCGCCTCGCCGGTCAGGCGGCCGTCCTTGAAGCGCAGCTTGCCGGCCCCGGAGCCGTCCGCCCGGCGCAGGCCGACGAACTGGCCCGACTGGCGCAGGTCGATCTGCTCGCCCAGGCAGGCCTGACCCTGGGTGACGTCGTAGCCGCCGGCGATCGCGGGCTCCGGTCCTCCTTGGCGCCGGCGGACAGCACGAGCGTGGCGACCACCGCGACCGCGATGACGAGCACGACGTAGTAGGCGGTCAGGCGGCGTCCAGCCATTCTCCGGTGCGAGCCTAACCCGGACCTGCCACCAATGGGCTTTTCTTCTGGCGGGCGCCTATGCTCGCGCCATGTCGCCCAGGAGCGAGCCCGACCCCAGGACGCTGAAGCCGGGCGACGCGTTCGGCGAGTACGTCGTCGACGAGCAGCTCGGCCAGGGCGGGATGGGGATCGTCTTCCGGGCGATCCGGGAGGACGGCGCCGTCGTCGCGCTGAAGGTGCTCAAGCCCGGCCTCGTCCGCGACGAGAACGCGCTCCGCCGCTTCGCGCGCGAGGCGCGCGCCGCCGCCGCGGTCGACCACCCGCAGCTGATCGACGTGATCGAGGCGGGCGACGTCGACGGCACGAGCTTCCTGGCCATGCGCTACGTCGCGGGCAAGTCGCTCGACGACCGCATCCGCGACCACGGGCCGCTGCCGCTCGAGGACATGACGCGCATCGTCGCCGAGATCGCCTCCGCGCTCGACGCCCTGCACGCCGCGGGGCTCGTCCACCGCGACGTCAAGCCGTCGAACATCCTGCTCGACGCCGAGCGCGGCGCGCTCCTCACCGACTTCGGCCTCGCCAAGTCGCGCGACTACTCGGTGCTCACCGCCCCGGGCCAGATGCTCGGCACGCTCGACTACATCGCCCCGGAGATGCTCCGAGGCTCCGAGCCCGGGCCGGGCGCCGACCTCTACGCGCTCGGCTGCGTCGTCTACGAGTGCCTGGCGGGGACGCCGCCGTTCGGGGGCCGCAGCATGTTCGAGGTCGGGATGGCGCATCTCGGCGACGTGCCCCCGGATCCGTGCGCCGGGCGCGACGACGCGCCGGCGGAGCTGTCGGCGAGCGTCCTGGCCGCGCTCGCCAAGGAGCCCGCGGATCGCCCGCCCACCGCGACCGCGTACGCCGAGATGTTGATCGCAGCCGCGCGATCGGGTTAGGGTGGCGCATGGCCACCCTCGTCATCACCTCAGCCCAGCACGAAGGACGCCGCATCGAGGTGACTCGCGAGCTCGTCATCGGCCGCGAGAACGTCGACGTCGAGATCGACGACGCCGAGCTCTCCCGCCGCCACGTCGCCGTCCGCCCGAAGGAGGGCGGGCTCGAGGTCGAGGACCTCGGCTCGCGCAACGGCACCCGCGTCGACGGCGTCCGCATCGACGGCCCCACGCGCATCCGCCACGGCGCGGTCCTGTCCGTCGGCATGACCACGTTCGCGGTCGAGGCGCCGGTGGCCGAGCCCGAGGGCGCCGGCGAGACCCGCGCCCACTATGCCCGCACAGGGCACCGTCGTCAACCAGGCCCCGCGCCCGGCGCGCCAGGCCACGCGTCGCCGGCAACGGCCCGCCGCCGCCGCGCCGGCGCCAGGCTGCTGCTCCGGCGCCGGCCGTCACGCCCAGCGAGACCGCCCAGCCCTTCGGCCGCTACCAGGCGAGCACGAGCCGGCGGCGGCGCAAGGCCGCGACGCGGCTGTGGGTGCCGCAGGTGCTCACGTACGTCGCCGTGCTGGGGACGGCGACCGGGCTGGTTCTGTACTTCGCCTAGCTGGTCCGGCGAACGGCGCTGACGCGACCGCTCGCTACGTCACGCCGAGGTAGATCACGACCGCGAGCGCCGCGAGCACGAAGATCGCGAGCGGGGCGAGGGTCGCCTTCGTCTTGACGCGTGAGTCGCGCAGGCGCTCGAGCTCCGGGACGCCGGAGTCCGGCGGGGGCAGCTTGCCGCCACCCCTGACCGGCTCGGTGAAGGCGGGCCGCGACTCGGGGGCGGCGAAGGCCGGCACGGCGCGGACGGCGCTCGGCTGGCGCCGGACCTCCTCGGGCGTGCGGACCTGCATGACGGTCACGCCGATTATCAGCTCGTCGTCCGGGCCCATCTCCACGCGGCCGTGCAGCTCGTTGTCGTTGACGAACGTGCCGTTCGTGGACTGGAGGTCCTCGACGATCGCGCCGTTCGGGCTCGGCTCGATGCGGGCGTGGCGGCGCGAGGCCTGGAGTCCTCGATCACGAGGTCGGCGGTGTCGTCGCGGCCGATCACGAGCGGTCGCGAGACGTCGAACTGCGTGCCCGCTCCGGGTCCCTCCACGATTTCGAGCATCAGCGTCATCGGCGGGCTCGACCATAACCGAACCCGCGGGGTCCGCGTCAAGTGTCCGCGCGCGGACCGCCGACCACGGTGGTCGCGCCAGGCGCCGTGACGTGCCACAGCGTGTTGCCGAAGCGGACGATGTCGCCGGGGTTCACCGGGGTCGCTCCCTCGGCGCGCTCGTCGTTGACGTAGGTGCCGTTCGTCGAGCCGAGTCCTCGATCGCGACCTCGCCGGAGTCGAGCACGCGCATGACAGCGTGCCGGCGCGAGACCTCCGGGTCGGGCAGGACGACGTCGCAGCCCTCGCGCCCGATGGTCAGACCGGCCTCGATCGCGAGGACGCGACCGGCGAGAGGGCGCTGTTCGACGAAGATCAGAGTGGGTCACGGGCATGACGAGCGGCACTGGCGATCCGTATAGCAGCTTCGCCGCCATCTTGCAGCGGCCTTCCGAGATCCTGCTCTAGTCGATCTCTCAGGGGTCGTTCAACTGGAGGTCCGAGGCCGGATGATCGCAGTCGTCAGATGTGTCGTCGTGGCGACGCGGCAGCGCTGCTGCTCGTGCCTCCTGCCGGCGCGGTCCCGGCCGGCGCCGCTCGCGACCGACAACTCCGGCCGGCGCGATCGCGGTCCCACTCAACACGCAGGTCGTGTCCCGCAACGTCG
Organism: uncultured Solirubrobacterales bacterium; assembly: GCA_963787335.1. Taxonomy (GTDB): domain Bacteria; phylum Actinomycetota; class Thermoleophilia; order Solirubrobacterales; family Solirubrobacteraceae; genus DASQFQ01. The sequence continues at coordinate 155,484 of CAWBCU010000024.1, read as the reverse complement.
ACGCCGGCGTACAGCAGGACGAGCCGGTACACCGCACTCGGCGCTGACTCTGCGACGGCATCGGGTACTCAAGCAACACGGTCTGGTTCCGTTTCCGGGGCACCGGCGGCCCGATGCTCGTGACTCGACGCGGTCGAGTTCGACACCGTGATGGCCGTCTATCGACGACCGTGCTCGATCGGTCTACGACGGCCAACGGCGATCACGCCGGGCAGCGACATCGTGCTGCAACGACGACCGGCTCGGGGATCCCGACTCGCACATCGAGCCTGACGCGCTCCTTCACCAGCGGGGTGCACTACCTGCTCCAGGTCGGCGGGTGCAGACTGTGACGACAGCTCCGAGCTCAGGGGACTTCACCGTCAATCCGACGAGGGCGCACTCGCGCTTCGCGCTCGTTGGCCAACGACTCGCGCGTCGACCCCGAGCACGTTGGCCGCCGGCGCCCAGGTCACGCGCACGAACGTCTCGGCGCCTCGACACCGCGGCGAGCGAGCCGCTCCGTGCGGCGGCGCCGCCTTCGGCAAGACCGTCTGGTTCCGCTTCACGGTCACGCGCCCGGCCGACGGCGCGGTCATTCGCGGCCACCGGCTTCGACGCGGTCGTCACCCGTTCCGTACCGCGGCCGGAACTGCGCTCCGACTGCAACGACAGACGGCGATCGTCGAACGCTGGGTGCGCGAAGTGAGCGCTCGACGTCGGGCCGGGCAGCTACCTGCTTCCAGGTGGGCGGCAAGGGGGCCGGCGACGGCCCGCCCCGATCGGCATCACCTACCGAGCTTCACCCCGGACGTTGTGAATCCCGACCGCGACGACGACGGCGCGCCCCCGCCTCCGGACTGCAACGACGCGAACCCGGCAATCCGACCCGGTGCCCAGGCGATCCGCAACAACGGCGTCGACGAGAACTGCGACCAGGTCCAGGACGTTCGACCGCGACAACGACACGCGTCATCAGCACGCTGGACTGCGACGACGGCAACCCGGACATCAGGCCGGGCAACCAGAGATCCCCGGCAACGACGTCGACGAGAACTGCGACCGGGAGAACGCCTGACTTCGCGTCGCTGCGCATCCAGTACGACAACGCCGGCGTCTGGCCGGGCGGGCGCTATCGCTTCCTGACGCTGCGGTTTGCCAAGCTTCCGGCCGGCACGACCGCTGCGCATCGTGTGCCGCGGCCCAGGGTGCCGCAAGGTGGTACTTCAAGCGGCGCTTCAACGAAGCGCACGCGAGAGCTTCAACTTCGCTCGGACCCGAGCCGTCCGGCGGCTGCGCGCTCCGGCGCGAAGGTGGTCTTCGAGATCCAGCTGACCGGGCCGAAGCCGATCGGTCAGGTCGTCCGCTTCACGACTCGCAACGGCAAGGCGCCGCGCCGCGCAGCGACTCGTGCCTCCGCCCGGGCGCAAGAAGCGCGGGGCGCTGCCGGTGACGGACGCCATGACCGTGAACGCCCGTAGCGCGCTGATCGTCGCGACGGTCGCCGTCGTCGCCTTTGCGGCCGGCTTCGGCGGCGCGCGCGCCTCGGGCGGCGACAAGCAGCCGCAGCGCAGCCCGAAGCGCCGTGGAGGCCGGGCTGCCCAGCGGTCGCGGCCGCCGGCCACGACCGTCACGCGTCCGAGAGCTCGGCGACGCGGCGCGCTGCCGTGCCACGCGACAGGCCCGGCCGAAGCGCACGCCGACCGCCACCCCGACGCGACGCCAGCACACCGACGGCGACCCCGACCTCCACCCCGCGCCGACCCCGACGCCGCCGGTCACGGAGCGGCCGCCGCCGCCGCCCGAGCGGACCCCGGACACCGGCGGCGGCGGCGACGGCGGAGGCGGCGAGCTGAGCCCGCTTCACGCCGGCGTTCTCAGCCGCGTAGAGTCGCTCCGTGTTGGAGAACGGCACCAAGGTCGCCGGCTACGAGATCGAAGGGATCCTCGGTCACGGCGGCATGGGCGTGGTCTACGAGGCCCGCCAGGTCGCGCTCGGGCGCAAGGTGGCGCTGAAGATCCTCGCCGGCACGCTCGGGATGGACCCCTCGTTCAAGGAGCGCTTCCGCAACGAGGGCCGCATCCAGGCCGCGATCGACCACCCGCACATCGTCACGGTGTTCGAGGCCGGCGAGTGGGAGGACTCGCTGTTCATCGCGATGCGGCTCGTGCGCGGCCCGAACCTCAAGGAGATGATCATCGCCCGCGAGCTCGAGGGCGCGCGGACGCTGCGGATCCTGCGCCCGATCGCCGAGGCGCTCGACGCCGCGCACGAGGCGGGGCTGATCCACCGCGACATCAAGCCGCAGAACATCCTCGTCGGCGCGCGCGACCGCGCGTACCTCGCCGACTTCGGCCTGACCAAGGGCATCGATGACGCCGGGCTGACCCAGACCGGCCAGTTCGTGGGCACGATCGACTACATCTCGCCGGAGCAGATCCGCGGCGAGACGACGACGAGCGCCTGCGACATCTACGCGCTCGCGGCGGTCCTCTACGAGTGCCTGACCGGCGCGGTCCCCTACCCGAAGCCCTCGGACGCGGCGGTCATGTACGCCCACCTCTCCGAGCCGCCGCCGCTCGTCACCGAGCAGCGCCCGGAGCTGCCGCCGAACCTCGACGAGGTCATCTGCAAGGCGATGGACAAGGACCCCGCGGCGCGCCATCCGACCGCCAGCGCGATGATCGACGACGCCGAGAAGGCGCTCGGCAAGCGCGTGCGCGCCGTCATCACGCCGCCCGGCCCGATCGAAGGGCCCGAGGAGGCCGGCATCCGCGAGCGCGAGGCGCGCGTCCCGACCCGCCCGGAGCGCCTGCGCCAGCCACCCGCGCCGGCCACGACCGCCGACCCCGGCGTCGCGGCGCCCGCCGCCGCGCCCGCGGCCGGCCCGCCGACGCTGGCCGCGCCTCGCCCGGCCGGGCGACCGCCGCCGCCGCCGCCCCAGCGACGAGGGCCGCGCCCTCGCCGCCGGCCGAGGAGCCGCCGCCGCCGCCGCCCCACCGCGCTGGCCGCGCCCTCGCCGGCGGCCGAGGAGACCGCCGCCGCCGCCGCCCCACCGACGCTGGCCACGCCCGCGCCGGCGGCCGAGGAGCCCGCCGCCGCCGCCGGCCCACCGACCATCGCCGAGCCCGAGGCGGCCAGCGCCGAGCCCGCCGCGCCGACCGTCGCCTCCCCTGCGCGGCAGCCGACGTCGCCGACCGCCCCCGCTCGAGCGCGACGAGCGGCGACCGCCTCCGAGTTCGAGCCCGCCGCCGCGCGCCGGACCTCGCGCCCGGGCAGCGGCAGCCCGACCCGGCGCCCGCCCGCGGCCCGACGCGCGCCCGCCCGCGACCGCGCCTCGCGCTTCCCTACGCGATCGCGGCGGTCGCGGTCGTGGCGGCCGCGCTGATCGGCTACCTGATCGGCAGGCCCGGTGACGAGGAGCCGCCCGCCACCCCGAGCGCTCCGCGAGCAGCACGCTCACCAGCTCGACCACCGCCGGCGCGCTCGGGCTGCGCTTCCCGAGCGGCTGGGACCGCCGCGGCGAGGCGCCGAAGATCCCCGGGATGGTGCTCGCCGACCAGGTCGCGATCGGGCCCACCGGCAGCGAGGGGCGCGGCATCGTCGCCGGGATGGCCGCGGACGCGGGCGGCGCGCGCCTGCTCGGCCCCGGCTTCCTCGCCAGCCTCGAGGAGCCGCCGCGCGCCGGCGACCGCGTGCGGCTCGGCAAGGTCGAGGCGCTGCGCTACGAGGGCCTCGAGCCCAAGGGCTTCGGCGGCCGCGCGCTGACCGTCTTCGCCGCGCCGACCAGCGCCGGCGTCGCGACGATCGCCTGCTACGCGCCGCCCGGCGGCGGCGCGGCCTTCCGCGCCGACTGCGAGCGCGTCGCCGGGACGCTCGAGGTCGAGGGCGAGACCGCCTTCCCGCTCGGCGCCGACAAGAAGTACGCCGCCGCGCTCAACGGGGTCATCGCCGGCCTGGACAAGCGCCGCAGCGCCGGCCGCGCCGCGCTCGCCGCGGCCCGCACCCCGGCCGCGCAGTCGAAGGCCGCCACCGGGCTCGCCGACGCCAGCCGCGCGCGCCCGCGCCGACCTCCGCGGGCTCAAGACGAGCCCCGCCGTCGCCCCCGCGCAGGCCGGCATCGAGCGCGCGCTCGGGAACGCCGCCACCGCCTACCGGCGCCTCGCCCGCGCCCGCACACCGGCCGCGTTCCGCCGTGCGACCGCCGGCGTCACCCGCGCCGAGCGCGCCGTCGCAGCCCAGTTCGCCAGGCTCGAGCCGCTCGGCTACGCCGCCGGCTGACCGGCGGCGACGAGCTCCGCGTAGACCTCCGCCGTCCGGCGGGCGACGTCGCCCCAGTCGAAGCGGAGGATGTGCTCCGACGCCTCGGCGACGAGCCGGTCGCGCAGGACGTCGTCGCTGAGCACCTTCTCCATCATCGTCGCCAGCGACTCCGAGTCGCGCGCGCGGAAGCGCAGCCCGACGCGCTCGCCGCCGGGGACGACCTCGCGCAGCCCGCCGGTGTCGGCGACGATGCAGGGGCAGCCCGACGCCATCGCCTCGAGCGCCACGAGCCCGAACGGCTCGTACAGCGACGGGATCACGCAGAGGTCCGCGATCGCATAGAGCGAGTGCAGCATCGCGTCGTCGATCCAGCCGAGGAACTCGCCGTGGCGGTCGAGCCCGAGCTTGCGCCCCTGCGCCTTCAGGTCTCGCTCGGCGGTCCCCGAGCCGGCGACGAGGAAGCGCACGTCCCCGAGCCGCTCGATCACGCCCGGCAGCGCGTCGAGCGCGAGGTGGAAGCCCTTCTCGTAGACGAGCCGCCCCACCAGCAGCACGAGCCGCTCGTCCGGCGCCGCATAGCGCGCCCGCAGCCGCGGCAGGTCGGCGACCGGCTGCAGGTCGCCGGGGTCGACGCCGTTGGGCACGACCGTCACCCGCTCCTCGGCGATCCCGAACACCTCGGCGACGTGGCCGCGCATGTAGTGCGAGCAGGTGATGACCCCGTCGGCCGCGCGCACCATCCGCCGCTCGACGCCGTGGATGTGGCGTTGCGGGTGCTTGTTCACCCAGCCCTGGTGGCGGCCGTGCTCGGTCGCGTGGACCGTCACCAGCCACGGGCAGCCGAAGCGCCGCGCGAGCTTGCCGCGCCGCGCCCGCCACCAGCCAGTCGTGGGAGTGGACGAGATCGAACGAGAGCGCATCGCCGAGCGCGGCCCCGGCGGCCCGCATGTCGTCGTTCATCGCATCGACCCAGCGCACGAACGCGTCAAGGTCGTCCTTGGGGAACTCCGGCTCGCGGACGCGGTGCACCGTCACGCCGTGACGGTCCTCGACCGCCGCCAGGCGACCGCCGCCGCGGGCCAGCACGTGCACCTCGACCCCGCAACGGACGAGCCCTTCGGCGAGCTTGCGGACGTGCCGGGCGAGCCCGCCCTCGACGATCGGCGGGTACTCCCACGACAGGATCAGGACGCGGGTCGGCACGGGCGCCGAGGGAGCCTACTGTCCGCGCACGTTCAACCATGGGTCACGAGGCGCCGATAGCGAGCGTGTATGCCACACGCGCGGCTGCGCCCGCTCATCGCGCTGGTCGCGCTCGTCGCCGTCGGCCTCCTCGCCGGCTCGATGGCCCTGACCAGCACCACTCGGCTCTCCGACGCCTACAAGCGCAGCGGCGAAGCCAACCTGCGCGCGATCGCCACCACCTTCGACGATGGGTTCACCGCCGCCGACCTGCGCGACCCGGCCCGGCTCCAGCGCCGGATCGAGCATCTCCATGCGGGCAACGCGGACATCCACAAGCTCTCCGTCTCGTGGCATGGCTCGCGAGGACGCACCTACCTCGTCTCCTCCGGCCACGAGCACGACCCGGACGGGAGCAAGCGCGACGTCACCACCTCACGCGCGCTCGCCTCGGCGAGCGGCGGGCGGGCCGCCCCGATCGACGAGGGCCGCTACGGCCTGCGCGAGGTCCGCTCCAGTGACGGCGTCCATTACGCCGAGCTCAACTACGCGATCGAGCGCGCAGGCCGGCCCGCGCCGCTGGCGGCGCTCGAGCTGCACTACGACCTCAAGGCGCGCGACGCCGCCCTGCGCTCCGACCGCACCGCGATCTTCATCATGGCCCTTGGCGGCGCGGCGCTGCTCGGCCTGTTCATCGCGCTGCTGCTCGGGCGCCTGGTCGTCCGCCCGCTCGATCGGATCCGTGCCGTCGCCGACGCCATCCGCGGCGGCGACAACCGCGCGCGCCTGCGCTGGGAGCGCCAGGATGAGATCGGCGAGCTCGCGCGCGCCTTCGACGCCCTCGCCGACGACCTGATCGAAGCGCTCAAGGACCCCCTCACCGGCCACCTCAACCATCGCGCCTTCCAGGAGCGCCTGGCGCAGGAGCTCAGCCGCTGCCGCCGCCAGCAGACGCCGCTGGCCCTGGTGGCGCTCGACATCGACGACTTCAAGATCGTCAACGACACGCTCGGCCACGCCGCCGGCGACGACGCACTGCTGCGGCTCGCGCGCGCCATCTCCGAGGATCTCCGCCCGTACGACCTCTGCGGCCGCGTCGGCGGCGACGAGTTCATGATCGCCCTCCCGGGCACGGATGCGCAGGAGGCCGCCGAGGTCGTGGCGCGGATCCGCGGCCGCGCCTCGGAGGTCGAGACCAGCACCGGCCAGGCGCTGACGGTGAGCGCCGGCATCGTCGGCTTCCCCGAGCACGCCACGGAGCAGGCCCGGCTCATGCACCTCGCCGACGGCGCCATGTACTGGTCGAAGTCGCACGGCAAGGACCGCGCCTTCATCTACTCGCAGGGGATCGACTTCGCCCTCTCGCCCGCCGAGGCCGCCGAGCGCAACCTCCGCGCCGGCCTCGTCAACACGGTCCACGCGCTCGCGCGCGCCGTCGACGCGAAGGACGGCTACACCCATTCGCACTCCCAGCGCGTCGCCCGCTACGCCGGCGCGCTCGCGGTCGAACTGGGGATCGAGGGCGAGCAGCTGGAGATGGTCCGCACGGCGGGCGTGCTGCATGACGTCGGCAAGATCGGCATCTCCGACGCCGTCCTGCTCAAGCCCGGGCCGCTCGACCCGGCCGAGTTCGACGACGATGAAGCGCCACTCGGAGCTCGGGCGCGACATCATCGCCGGCGCGGGGATGGCGGAGATCGCCACCTGGGTCCTGCACCTGCACGAGCGCGTCGACGGCAGCGGCTACCCCGGCGGGCTCAGCGGCGAAGAGATCCCGTTCGAGAGCCGCGTGCTCCACGCCGCGGACGCGCTCGAGGCGATGACATCCTCACGCGTGTACCGCGCCGCCCTGCCGGTCGAGGTCGCGCTCTCCGAGCTGAAGTCCGGCGCCGGCACGCAGTTCGACGCCGAGGTCGTCAGAGCGCTCATCGGGCTCGTGCGCGTCGGGCGACCTCGTGATCGGGTCAGACGCGCTCGAGCAGCGCCAGGCCGTGCGGTGAGGTGAGCTCGGAGACCTGCGTGCGGCGCGACAGCTCGCGCAGCGCGCCGGAGAGCACGTCGCGCCAGGCGCCCGCGAGCTCGCCGGGCAGCTGCAGCGTCGTCCCCTGCGACGTGCCGCGCACCGGCACGACGACGAGCACCTCGCCCTCGCCGCGCGCGAACGCGCACACCTCCGGGCCGGCGTCGACGGGCGTGTAGGCGCCCGCGAACGCCTCCGGGCGGCGCGCGCGCAGCGCCAGCGCGCGCTGGATGAGCAGCAGCTTGATCGTCTCGCGGTCCGGCTCGGCGCCCGCGGAGAGCGCCGCGAGCGCCTCGCGGCGCGCGTCCCAGTCGACCGGGCGGCGGTTGTCGGGGTCGACGAGCGAGAGCGAGCGCAGCTCGTCGCCGTTGTAGATGTCGGGGATGCCGGGAACGGTCAGCTTCAGCAGCAGCTGGCCGAGCGCCGCGCGCTCGCCCACCCGGCGACCTCGTCCGCGAACGGCTCGAAGTCGGCGAGGAACGCCTCGTGCTCGTACAGCGCCGCGGCAGAACGCCTTGACCGCCGCCTCGTGCGCCTCGTCGGGCTCGATCCAGTTCGTGTTGCGCTTGGCCTCGCGCATCGCCTTCTCCATGTAGGCCTCGAGCCGCTCGGGCTCGATCGGCCAGGCGCCCACGAGCGTCTGGAAGATGAACGACCGCTCCGCGCCGTCCGGTCCGGGAATGTCCTCCACCAGCGAGAGCCAGGTCCGCACGTGCGCCTCCCACTGCCTCGGCCATGCCGGCCAGCGCCCCGATGCGGGCGCGCACGTCGCCCGAGCGCTTGGTGTCGTGGGTCTGCGTCACCAGCAGGTTGCGCGGGAAGCGCTCGGCGCGCTCCCGGTTGCCCGCGTGGAAGACCTCGACGGAGATGCCGAAGCGGCTCGGGTCGCCGCCGACGTCGTTGAGCGCGAGCAGCCGGCCGTAGCGGTAGAAGGCGGTGTCCTCGACGCCCTTGGCCATCACCGGCGGCGTCGTCTGCTGGAAGCGCGTGATGAACTCGGCCGGCGCCTCGGGCAGCCACTCGATGCCCGCCTCGCGCAGCACCTCGGCGTCCTCCGCCGACGACGCGGCCGTCGCGCAGGTAGGTGCGGTAGACCGGCAGCGACGACAGCGCCTCGACGAGATCGCCGGCCGGTCGTGGAGGCGGCGCAGGCGCTCGACCTCGGGCGTCGAAGACGGTCGACGGCCTGCTCGCGCTTGGCCTCGTCGGCGATCTCCCCGAACGGCCGCGCGTCGCCGGAGACCTCGGCCCACAGCGCGGTCAGCGGCGCTTCGCCCTCCGGGTCGACGAACAGCGCCGCGGCGTCGTTGAGGAACTCGTAGCCGACCGTGCCCTCGACCGGCCAGTCGCGCAGCTTCTCGCCGGGGTCGAGGATCTTCTCGACCCAGACGTGGGCTCGACCCCGGCGTCGCGCAGGCGCTCGAGGTAGCCGGCGGGGTCGGCCAGCCCGTCGGGGTGGTCGATGCGCAGGCCGTCCACCGCCCCCTCGCGGACCAGCGACAGCGCGAGGCGGTGCGTCTCCTCGAAGACCTCCGGATCCTCCTGGCGCACGCCCGCCAGGTGGTCGATGTCGAAGAAGCGGCGGTGGCGGCCGGTCGCCGCGTCGATGTCGAAGAACTTCTCGCGCCGCTCGGGGTCGCTCCAGTAGCGGTTGGCGTCGTCGGTCGCCATGTGGTTCGGGACGATGTCGAGCACCACGCCCAGCCCGGCCGTCGCGCGCCGCGTCGATCAGCGCGCGGAACTCGCCCTCGCCCCCGAGCTCCTCGGAGATCGAGGTCGGGTCGACGACGTCGTAGCCGTGCATCGAGCCCGGCCGCGCCTGGAAAGACGGCGGCAGGTAGAGGTGCGAGACGCCGAGCTCGGCCAGGTACGGCACGAGCGCGCGCGCCTGCGCGAAGCCGAAGTCGCCGCCCAGCTGCAGGCGGTAGGTGGCGCGCAGCTCGGTCATCGGCGCCGCAGCAGGATCGTCGAGCGCGACGGCACCACGAGCTCCGCGGCGGCGCCCAGCTCGATCGAGTTCGGCTCGGCCTCGGGGTCGGCGGTGCTCAGCACGAGGCCCCAGCGCTCGCCGAAGCGGCGCTCGGGCAGCGTGAAGGCGCGGTCCTCCGGCTCGGCGTTGAAGAACAGCAGGAACGACTCGTCGAGGATGCGCTCGCCCTTCTCGTCCGGGCGCGGCGATCTCCTCGCCGTTGAGGAACATCCCGACGGTCCGCTCGCCGGACTCCCAGTCCTCGTTCGTCATCGCCTGGCCGTCGGTCCGGAACCACCAGACGTCGGGCAGCCCGGAGCCGTCCTCCTCGGTCCCGCGCAGGAACTGGCGGCGGCGGAACACCGGGTGCGCGCGCCGCAGCACGATCAGCTTCTGCACGAACGCGAACAGCTCCGCGTTCTCCTCGAGCAGGCCCCAGTCGAACCACGAGATCTCGTTGTCCTGGCACCAGGCGTTGTTCGAGCCGTGCTGGGTGCGGCCGAACTCGTCGCCGCCGAGCAGCATCGGCGTGCCCTGGGAGAGGATCAGCGTGGTGAGGAAGTTGCGCTGCTGGCGCGCGCGCAGCTCGTTGATCGCGGGATCGTCGGTCTCGCCCTCGGCGCCGTGGTTCCAGGAGCGGTTGTCGTCCGTGCCGTCGCGGTTGTCCTCGAGGTTGGCCTCGTTGTGCTTGGAGTTGTAGGAGACGAGGTCGCGCAGCGTGAAGCCGTCGTGCGCGGTGATGAAGTTGATCGAGGCGAACGGGTGGCGGCCGTCGTCCTCGTAGAGGTCGCTCGAGCCGGTCAGCCGCGAGGCGAACTCGCCGACCGACGCCTCGCCGCGCCAGAAGTCGCGCATGACGTCGCGGTAGATCCCGTTCCACTCCGACCACAGCACCGGGAAGTTGCCGACCTGGTAGCCGCCGGGGCCGACGTCCCAGGGCTCGGCGATCAGCTTGACCTGGGAGAGCACCGGGTCCTGGTGGATGACGTCGAAGAACGCCGACAGCCGGTCGACGTCGTAGAGCCCGCGCGCGAGCGCCGAGGCGAGGTCGAAGCGGAAGCCGTCGACGTGGCACTCGACCGCCCAGTAGCGCAGCGAGTCCATGATCATCCGCAGCACGCTCGGGTGCTGGGCGTTGAGCGTGTTGCCCGTGCCCGTGTAGTCCATGTAGTGGCGCGGGTCGTCGGGGACGAGCCGGTAGTAGGACTTGTTGTCGACGCCCTTGAAGGACAGCATCGGGCCGAGGTGGTTGCCCTCCGCGGTGTGGTTGTAGACGACGTCGAGGATCACCTCGATGCCGGCGCGGTGCAGCGCCTTGACCATGCCCTTGAACTCGCGCACCTCCTGGCCGCGCTGGCCGGTCGCGGCGTAGCCCGAGTGCGGCGCGAAGTACCCGATCGTCGAGTAGCCCCAGTAGTTGGACAGACCCTGGTCGAACAGGAACGACTCGTCGACGATGTGGTGCACCGGCAGCAGCTCGACCGCGGTGACGCCGAGCGAGCGCAGGTAGGCGATCGCGGGCTCGGAGGCGAGGCCGGCGTAGGTGCCGCGCAGGTCCTCGCGGACCTCGGGGTGCAGGCGCGTGAAGCCGCGCACGTGCGTCTCGTAGATCACCGTCTCGTGCAGCGGGATGTCGGGGCGGCGGTCGCCCTCCCAGTCGAAGCGCGGGTCGATCACGACCGACTTCGGGACGGCGCCGGCATCGTCCTCGTCGTCGGGCTCGAGGTCGGCGTCGGGCGAGCCGTCCAGCTTGTAGGGCAGGACGTTGGCCGCGTCCCAGTGCACCGGGCCGTCGATCGACTTCGCGTACGGGATCGAGCAGCAGCTTGCTCGGGTTGAAGCGGTGGCCCTCGCTCGGGCTCGTAGGGCCCGTGCACGCGGTAGCCGTAGCGCTGGCCCGGGCCGACGCCCGGGCAGGTAGCAGTGCCAGGTGTGGGCCGTGCGCTCGGTCAGCTCGATGCGCTGCTCCTCGTCGTCGCCGTTGAACAGGCACAGCTCGACGCGCTCGGCGTGCTCGCGTGAAGATCGAGAAGTTCGTGCCGGCGCCGTCCCACGTTGCGCCGAGCGGGAAGGTCTGGCCGGGCCAGACGGCGTCGACGGTCATCGCAGCAGCGCTCCGGACAGGGCGGGCAGGACGACGTGGCCGGGCTCGACCGTGGCGTGGTGCGTGGCGAGCAGCAGCTCGAGCGGGCGGTCGACCGGCACGTGGACGGGCCGGCGGCCGAAGTTGGCGAGCACGAGATGCTCGCCGCGGCGCACCTTCAGCCAGCCGGCGTGCTCGTCGTAGTCGGCCGCGGCCTCGCCGGGGCCGATCGCGCGGCGGGCGGCGAGCAGGCGGGCGTAGAGGTCGCGCAGCCCCTCGGGCTCGCCCGTGCGCGTGAGCTTCGAGCGGCGGAACGTCTCGGGGTCCTGCGGATCGGGGACCTGCTTCGCCGGCGAACTCGGCGAAGCTCGGCGAACTCGCGCCGGCGGCCCTCGCGCGTCGCGACCGCGATCTCCTCGTCGATGTGGTCGGAGAAGAACTGGAACGGCGCGGCCTCGCCGTGCTCCTCGCCCATGAACAGCAGCGGCGTGAACGGCGAGAGCAGCGTGCACAGCGCGGCCAGCGGGCGCGCCTCGGCGGGCAGGCGGTCGCCGAACGCGCGGTTGCCGACCTGGTCGTGGTTCTGGTCGAAGACGACGAAGCGCTCGGGCGCGACGTCGTCGGCGCGCGCGCCGAAGCGGCGCCCGCGGGTGCTCGAGTAGCCGCCGTCGTGGACGTGCGGGCGGCGGAACGCCTTGGCGAGCTGCGCGACCTCGCCGAACTCCGCGTAATAGCCGTCGCGGTCGCCGGTCAGCAGCACGCGCAGGGCGTGGTGGAAGTCGTCGGCCCAGACGCCGTCGCAGCCCCAGCCGCCGCGCTCGTGCGAGCGCACGACCTTGGGGTCGTTCATCCCGCTCTCGGCGATCACGAGCGCCGCCGGCGCGAGCCCGTGCACGCGCGCGGTCAGCGCCTGCACGATGTGGACGGCGCCGCCGTCGACGATCGCGTGGATGGCGTCGAGCCGCAGGCCGTCGAAGTGGAAGTCGCGGATCCAGCCCTCGGCGCTCTGGAGCACCCACTCGCGCACGCCGTCGGCGCCGGCGTCGTCGAAGTTGATCGCCTTGCCCCAGAACGTCTCGTACTTGTCGGTGAAGTACGGCCCGAACGCCTCGAGCGCCTGCGCCCCGGAGGCGCCGACGTGGTTGTAGACGACGTCGAGCAGCACGGCGAGGCCCTCGGCGTGGGCGGCGTCGACGAGCCGCTGGCAGGCCCTGCGGGCCGCCGTAGGGGCCGTGCGCCGCCGACAGGTAGACGCCGTCGTAGCCCCAGCCGTGCGCGCCCGGGAACGCGGCGACGGGCAGCAGCTCGATCGTGGTCACGCCGAGCTCGCGCAGGCCGCGCAGATGCGGGATCACGGCGTCGAACGTGCCCTCGTCGGTGAACGTGCCGACGTGGAGCTCGTAGATGACGCTGTCGGCGAGCGCGGGCGGCTCGAAGCCGGCGTCCGTCCACTCGAAGGCGGCGGTGTCGAGCACGCGCGAGGGGCCGCGCAGCCCGGCCGGCTGCCAGCGCGAGCACGGGTCGGGCAGCTCGTGGCCGTCGATCACGAAGACGTAGTCCTCGCCGGCGGCGACGGGCAGCACGGCCTCGCGGACGCCGAGCCCGGCGTCGGCCAGCTCGTGGTCGGCGCCGCCGGCGCGCAGCGCGATGCCGCTCCGGGCGCGGCGCCCAGACGCGGAACGCGGTCGTGCCGTCACCAATCGGACTGGCGCCGAGCGGTCGCTCGAAGGGCAGAGGTGGATCGTGCATGGGAAGCGGTGTGCGGCGGAGTGCCTACAGCGCGGGCGCTGAGCTGGCGGCCTTGAGCTCGGCGACCGCTCCGGCCATGGCGTCGACCTCGGCCGAGAGCGCCTCCATGGCGGTGGCATCGCCCTCGCGGGCGGTCGCCAGTGCGGCTCGGCACTGCTCGACGTGCTCCTCCACCGCGGCGAGGAACCGCTCGATCTCTGCGTCCTGGGGCTGCATCGGGACGGAGACCCTAACGCGAAGCCCTGGGAGGGGAACTTCCCGGCCTGGCCCGTGTTGTCTGTTGCCGTGCACCGATTCCTGCTTCATCCTCGTCCTGCTCGCCGCCGCCGTCCCGGCCGCCGCGAGCGCCCAGATCCCCGTCGCCACGCCGCCCGTCGCCACGACGGGCGCCGCCGAGGCCATCACCCAGACCGGAGCGACCCTCACCGGCACCGTCGACCGCAACGACGGGGCGACCACCTACCACTTCGAGTACGGCACCTCCCCGGCCTACGGCCTGACCACGCCGGAGACGGCGATCCCCGAGGGCGGCACCGACCCGGTCACCGTCAAGGCGCCGATCACGGGCCTCACGCGCGACACGACCTACAACTACCGGCTCGTCGCCACCAACCCGGCCGGGATCTCGCGCGGGGCGAACCGCACCTTCCGCACCTCGCCCGGCCCGCGGCCGCCCGCCGTCACCTCGACCGCCGCCCGCGACGTCACCTCGCGCGGGGCGCGGCTGATCACGACCGCGGACCCCAACGGCCTGGAGACCTCGGTCCGCTTCGAGTACGGCCGCACGACGCAGCTACGGCTCCTTCACCGGCCGCGTCAGCGCGGGCGCCGGCGATCGCCGCGTTCCCGTCTCGGTCCCGCTCGACCGGGCTGCGCCCGAACGCCCGCTACCACTTCCGCGCGGTGGCGACGAACTCCGCCGGCTCCACGCGCAGCCTCGACCGCTCGTTCGTCACCCCGCGCGAGCCGACCGGCGTCTCGATCGCGGTCACCCCGAGCCGCGTGGTCTGGGGCGGCAGCGTGACCGTGGTCGGGCGCGTCCGCGGCACGTCGGTGGGCGGCACCCGGATCGCGCTCGAGCGCCAGGACTTCCCCTTCACCGCGGCCTTCCGGCAGCACGGCGACACGCGCACGGCCAACAGCGACGGCTCCTTCCGCTTCGAGCTGGGATCCGTGTTCGACGACCACCCACGTCCGCGTCGTCACGCGGTCGACGATCGTGGTCTCGAGCGCGATCCGGACCGCCTCGAGCGCGGTCAAGGTCGGCGCGACGGCGCGCACCACCAGCCGCCGGCGGGCACGCATCTCCGGTGCCGATCTGGCCGCTGGTCACCGCCGGCCGGGTGTCGCTGCAGAAGCGCTCGCCGCGGGGCCGCTGGGCGACCGTCCGCCGCAAGGCCGCGCAGCGGCTCGACGCCAACCGCTCGCGCTACACGCTTCAGCGTGAAGCGCCAGAAGCGCACCGGTCGCTACCGCGTCGTCGTGCTCGCGCGCGACGGCGGCGCGCACGTCCCCGGGCGCAGCCGCGAGGTGCGCGTGCGGGCGCTGCCCAAGAAGCGCCGCTAGCGCCGGGGGCGTTCCGGTTGACGCGCCTCCGCGATGAAGGAGAGTCGTCGGCTGATGTCGGCACGGATCGCTCTGGCGGGGCTCGCGGCATTCGTGCTGCTCGCTCCCGCGACCGCCTCGGCCGCGCACGGCTCGAGACCGCGCCGGCGACGTCGCCCGCGGCCGCCCTGACGCACGAGCGTCAAGGCGCTCGACTCACGCGTGTCGAGGCGCACGCCTTCAGGCGACACGTCGTCGCGTCCGCCTCGCGGCACCCGCCTGGCAGTAGCTACGGCTTCGGCTTCTCCTCCGGCACGAGCCACAGGACGCCCATCGGCGGCAGCGTGATCTCCGCCGAGAAGGCCTGCTGGTGCCACGGGATCGGCTCGGCCTCGATGCCGCCGAGGTTGCCCGTGTCCGTGCCGCCGTAGTAGCTCGAGTCCGTGTTGAGGCGCTCGACCCAGCGCCCCGCCCGCGGCAGCCCGAGCCGGTAGGGCCCGCGCGGCACCGGCGAGAGGTTGGCGACGCACAGCACGATGTCCTTGCCCTCGCGCGACGCGCGCCCGAAGGCGACGACGTTGGACTCGGCGTCGTTGGGCTCGAGCCACCAGAAGCCCGACCCGTCGAAGTCGAGCTCCCACAGCGCGGCGTGCTCCTTGTAGGTGCGGTTGAGGTCGCGCACGAGCGCCTGGATGCCGGAGTGCTCCGGGTTCTCGAGCAGGTGCCAGTCGAGCGAGCGCTCGTGGCTCCACTCCGCCTCCTGGCCGAACTCCTGGCCCATGAACAGCAGCTTCTTGCCGGGGTGCGCCCACATGAACGCGTACAGCGCGCGCAGGTTCGCGCGCTTCTGCCACGGGTCGCCGGGCATCTTGTTGATCAGCGAGCCCTTGCCGTGCACGACCTCGTCGTGCGAGAGCGGCAGCACGAAGTTCTCCGTGAACGCGTAGACCATCGAGAACGTCAGCTCGTGGTGGTGGTAGCGCCGGTAGATCGGGTCCTGCTGGAAGTACTCGAGCGTGTCGTGCATCCAGCCCATGTTCCACTTGAAGCCGAAGCCGAGGCCGCCGAGATAGGTCGGGCGCGAGACGCCCGGCCACGCGGTCGACTCCTCGGCGGCGGAGATCACGCCGGGCTCGCGCGCGAACAGCACCTCGTTGAGCTCCTTCAGGAAGGAGACCGCGTCGAGGTCCTCGCGGCCGCCGAACTCGTTCGGCACCCACTCGCCCGGCTCGCGCGAGTAGTCGAGGTAGAGCATCGAGGCGACGGCGTCGACCCGGATGCCGTCGACGTGGTACTCGCGCATCCAGAACAGGGCGTTGGCGACGAGGAAGTTGCGCACCTCGTGGCGCCCGTAGTTGAAGACCAGCGTGCCCCAGTCGGGGTGCTCGCCGCGGCGCGGGTCGGCGTGCTCGTAGAGCGCGGTGCCGTCGAAGCGCGCGAGCGCGAACTCGTCCTTCGGGAAGTGCGCGGGGACCCAGTCGAGGATCACGCCGAGGCCGTGGCCGTGGAGGCGGTCGACGAACTCGCGGAAGTCGTCGGGCGAGCCGAAGCGCGGCGACGGCGCGTAGTAGCCGGTCACCTGGTAGCCCCACGAGCCCGAGAACGGGTGGTGCATCACCGGCAGCAGCTCGAGGTGGGTGAAGCCCATGTCCTTCGCGTAGGCGGCCAGCTCGTCGGCGAGCTCGAGGTAGGTCAGCGAGCGGTTGTCCTCGAGCGGGTTCAGCCGCCACGAGCCGAGGTGGACCTCGTAGACCGACATCGGCTCCTCGAGCGGCGTGCTCTTGTGGCGCTTGCTCCATCCACGCCTCGTCGCGCCAGACGTGCTCGGGCTCGTGCACGACCGAGGCGGTCTTGGGCGGCACCTCGGCCTCGAACGCGTACGGGTCGGCCTTGTCGAACCTGGTCGCCGTCGGGCCCGGTGATCGCGTACTTGTAGGTCGTGCCGGCGCCGACCTCGGGGATGAACAGCTCCCAGATCCCGCTCGAGCCGAGCGAGCGCATCGGGTGCAGGCGCGGATCCCAGTAGTTGAGGTCGCCGACCACGGAGACGGCCTGCGCGGCCGGCGCCCAGACCGCGAACGAGGTGCCCTCGACGCCCTCGTGCTCGATCACGTGCGCGCCGAGGCGGGCGTAGATCTCCTCGTGGCGGCCCTCGCCCGCGAGGTAGAGGTCCATGTCGCCGAGCGTCGGCGCGAAGCGGTACGGGTCCTGGACGCGGAACGTCGCGCCGTCGCCGTAGTCGACCTCGAGCTCGTAGGCGAGCGGCAGCTCCGCCTTCGGCACCACGCCCTCGAACAGGCCGTCGTTGTCGGCCGGCTCGAGCGTGGCGACGGGCTTGCCCTTGACGTAGACGGTGACCTCGCGCGCCGCGGGCCGCACCGTTCGGATCACGACGCCCCCGTCAGCGGGATGGGCGCCGCGAAAGGCGTGCGGATCCGCGGTCATGTTCCTCCGTTCGATTCGAGCAGGCGGACGATGCCGGCCGCCGGGATGGCGGCCCAGTCGGGCCGGTTGTTGAGCTCGTAGCGCAGCTCGTAGACCGCCTTCTCGAGCTCGAAGATGGCGAGGATCTTGCGCGTGGCGTCCTCGCCCGGCGGGAGCAGCTGCGAGTCGACGGCCTCGAAGTAGCCCGTCGAGGAAGGTCGCCCGCGCGCGGTCCTCCCAGCCCTCGGGCGCCGGCCGGTCGCGCAGGATCCGCGAGCCCGCCGCCGCGTAGCTGAAGGAGCGCAGCATCCCCGCGACGTCGCGCAGCGGCGAGCGCTTCAGGCGCCGCTGCGAGATCGGGCGCCCGGGCTCGCCCTCGAAGTCGAGCAGCACCCAGCCGCGCTCGGCGAGCATGGTCTGGCCGAGGTGGTAGTCGCCGTGGGTGCGGATGATGCGCCCGCCCGCGCCCACGTTGGAGAGCGTCTGCAGGCGCTCCTGGACGTCCTGGCCGCGGCCGCGGATCGGATCGAGCGCCTCGAGGTCGGGCAGCTCGACGAAGATCCGCTCGATCTCCTCGTCGATCGTCGCGGTGAGGATCGCCAGCGCCTCGGTGCTCGGCTGCTCGGGGGCGAAGGCCGGGTCCGACGCCTCCGAGCCGAGCGCCGTGTGCAGCTCGCCGGTCACGACGCCGAGCGCGTGCAGGTTGGCGAGGAACGCCTCGGGGTCGGCGCAGAGC
The DNA here is from genome assembly GCA_963787335.1 of uncultured Solirubrobacterales bacterium. Classification (GTDB taxonomy): domain Bacteria; phylum Actinomycetota; class Thermoleophilia; order Solirubrobacterales; family Solirubrobacteraceae; genus DASQFQ01. The sequence continues at coordinate 137,533 of CAWBCU010000024.1, read as the reverse complement.
GCGTCGAGCGCGAGGTCCCAGCCGTCGGTCGCGCCGGCCAGGTACTCCTGCAGCACGCCCGAGCGTGGCGTCCATGAGCCGGCCCTCGTACTGGTACCAGCCGGCGATCGGCGCGATGTGCGGGAAGTCCCGCTCGGACAGGAAGCGCAGCAGCTCGAGCTCCGGGTTGACGCCCGGCTCGACGCGCCGGAACGCCTTCAGGATCAGCGTCTCGCCGAACACGATCGAGGAGTTGGACTGCTCGACGCCGACCGGGCGCACCTCGACCGTCCCGCCTTCGGCCGCGCCGCCCGACCAGCGGAAGCCGAGCGTCCCGTCGCTCGCCTGCACGTCGACGCTCGAGCGCATCAGGTGCAGCAGCTCGCGCGCGTGGGCGGGGTCGGCCAGCGCGTCGTAGAAGGTCAGCCCGTCGACCTCGGCGATCACGCGCTCGGTCCACTCCTCGTCGTCCGGCCGGACGCCGATCGGCACCTGGTAGACCTCGTGCGTCCCGGACGGGAAGCGCACCTCGATCAGCGCGAGCACGAGCCGCGGGGTCTCGTCGCGCAGCGTGACGGCCTCGAGCACGTTGAGGTGGGCGATCTCGCGCGTCTTGGAGCCGAACCAGCGCTGCTCGATGAACCACTCGCGCAGGCGGTCCTCGTCGAGGGTGGCGAGCAGATCACTCATCGGGCTCCACCTTTCCCTCGCGCGCTCGACGACCAACGCGGGGAACTCGCCCGTCCGCTGCTCGGCCACCTCGGCCTCGGCGAGCTGGAACCAGTAGAAGCCGCGCGGCGCCAGCGTCAGCAGGTACGGCAGCTCGCCGATGCGCGGGAAGCGCGAGCGCCCGAACAGCTCGATCGGGTAGCGGCCCTCGTACTCGGAGAGGTCGAGCTCGACCGCCTGCGCCGAGCGCGCCATGTTGTGCACGCACAGCACGAGGTCGTCCTCGTAGCGGCGGATGTGGGCGAAGATCCGCCCGTTCGAGGGCGTCAGCGGCTCGTAGGTGCCGAGGCCGAACACCGGGTGCTCCTTGCGCATCGCGATGAAGCGCCGCATCCAGCGCAGCAGCGAGGTCGAGTGGCGCAGCTGGGCCTCGACGTTGACCGCCTGGTAGCCGTAGACCGGGTCCATCAGCGGCGGCGCGTAGAGCTGGGCGAAGTCCGCGCGCGAGAAGCCGCCGTTGCGGTCGCCCGTCCACTGCATCGGGGTGCGGACGCCGTCGCGGTCGCCGAGGAAGACGTTGTCGCCCATCGCGATCTCGTCGCCGTAGTAGAGGACCGGCGAGCCCGGCAGCGAGAACAGGATCGCGTTCATCAGCTCGATCTCGTCGCGGCCATTGTCGAGCAGCGGCGCGAGCCGCTTGCGGATCCCGACGTTGATCTTCATGCGCGGGTCCTTGGCGTACTCCGAGTACATGTAGTCGCGCTCCTCGTCGGTCACCATCTCGAGCGTCAGCTCGTCGTGGTTGCGCAGGAACAGGCCCCACTGGCAGTTCTCGGGGATCGCGGGGGTCTGGGCGAGGATCTCGTAGATCGGCGTCGCCTCCTCCCGCCGCACGGCCATGAACATGCGCGGCATGACGGGGAAGTGGAAGGCCATGTGGCACTCGTCGCCGTCGCCGAAGTACTCGACGACGTCGGCCGGCCACTGGTTGGCCTCCGCGAGCAGCACGCGGTCGGGGTAGTGCGCGTCGATCTCGGCGCGGATGCGGCGCAGGTACTCGTGCGTCTCCGGCAGGTTCTCGCCGTTGGTGCCCTCGCGCTCGAACAGGTACGGCACGGCGTCGAGGCGGAAGCCGTCGAGGCCGAGGTCGAGCCAGAAGCGCATGACCTCGAGCATCGCCTCCTGGACCTCGGGGTTGTCGAAGTTGAGGTCGGGCTGGTGGGAGAAGAAGCGGTGCCAGAAGTACGCGCCGGCCTGCTCGTCCCAGGTCCAGTTGGAGGTCTCGGTGTCGGTGAAGATGATCCGGGCGTCTTCGTACTTGTGGACCGTGTCGGACCACACGTACCAGTCGCGCTTGGGGTTGTCGGGGCTCTTGCGCGACTCCTGGAACCACTCGTGGTCGGAGGACGTGTGGTTCATGACGAGGTCGGCGATGACGCGGATGCCGCGCTGGTGGGAGGCCTCGATGAAGTCACGGACGTCGTCGACGACGCCGTAGTCGGGGTTGATCGCCGAAGAAGTCGGAGATGTCGTAGCCGCCGTCGCGCAGCGGCGACTTGAAGTAGGGCAGCAGCCAGATGCAGTCGATCCCCAGCCACTGCAGGTAGTCGAGCTTCTCGGTCATGCCCCGGAAGTCGCCCGAGCCGTCCCCGTTGCCGTCGAAGAACCCGCGGATGTGGATCTCGTAGAAGACCGCCGTCTTGAACCACAGCGGCTCCTTCTCGAACCAGTGGCCGGGGTCGCTCATGCCTCGACCCGCAGCACGTGGGCGGCACCCGGCTCCAGGCGCACGTAGTTGCCGCCGATGCGCCAGTCGAAGTGCGCCCCCGAGAGCAGGTCGTGCGCCGCGAAGGCGGGCGGGAGGCCGAGATGAGCTGGGATCACGCCTGCGCCCTCCTGGGCGTTGCCGGGGTCGATGTTCACGACGCAGATCACCGTGTTGCCCGGGACGGACTTCACGTACGCGATCAGCGCCTCGTTGTAGGTCTCGAGGAACGTCACGTTCTCGAGCCGGTGCAGCGCGGGGTTCTCGCGCCGGATCTCGTTGATGCGGCGGACCATCGGGAGCAGCGGCCCGTCGAGCGCGCGCTGCTTGGTCTCGTACTTCTCGGAGTCGAGGTACTCCTCGGAGCCCTCGCGCACCGGCACGTTCTCGAACCACTCGTAGCCGGAGTAGATCCCGTAGGACGGGCTGAGCGTGCCCGCGAGGACGAGCCGCGAGGAGAACGCGGGCGGCCCGCCGTGCTGCAGGTAGGCGTGGAGGATGTCGGGCGTGTTGATGAAGAAGTTGGGGCGGAAGTACTCGCGCTCCGGCCCGTGGGCGAGCTCGTTGACGTACTCGCCCAGCTCCCAGCGCGAGTTCTTCCAGGTGAAGTACGTGTAGGACTGCGTGAAGCCGATCTTGGCCAGGTGGCGCATGACCGCGCGGCGCGTGAAGGCCTCGGCGAGGAAGACGACCGAGCGGTCGACCGCGTGGACCTCGCGGATCAGCCACTCCCAGAACGGGAACGGCTTCGTGTGCGGGTTGTCGACGCGGAAGAACTTGACGCCGGCGTCGACCCAGTGCAGGACGACGTCGAGCCACGCCTGCCAGAGCTCGCGCCAGGCGGGCGTGTCCCAGTTGAAGTTGTAGATGTCCTGGTAGCGCTTGGGCGGGTTCTCGGCGTACTTGAGCGTGCCGTCGGGGCGCTGCTGGAACCACTCCGGGTGCTCCTTCAGCCACGGGTGGTCGGGCGAGGAGTTGAGCGCGAGGTCGAGCGCGACGTCCATGCCGTGCTCGCGCGCGGTGGCGGTGAGCGAGCGGACGTCGTCCATCGTGCCGAGCTCCGGGTGGACGGCGTCGTGGCCGCCCTCCTTGCCGCCGATCGCGTACGGCGAGCCGGGGTCGTCGGGGCCGGCGGTCAGCGTGTTGTTGCGGCCCTTGCGGGCTGGCGACGCCGATCGGGTGGATGGGCGTGAAGTAGAGGACGTCGAAGCCGAGCTCGGCGATCGCGGGGATCTGCTTCTCGACCCCCTGCAGCCCGCCCCAGGAGCGCGGGAACAGCTCGTACCAGGCGGCGAAGGCGGCGGGGACGCGGTCGACCTCGAGCACGAGCGGCGTGTCGAGGCTCGTCTTGCCCTCGCGCTGGGAGGCGCGCTCCATCGCGGCGAACAGGTCGGGGGCGAGGGCGACGTCGGGCGAGCCGCCCGCGCGCAGCGCCTCGAGCGCCTGCTCGATCGTCTTGCGGTCGGGGCCCTTGGCGCGGCCCGCGGCCTGCTCGAGCAGCACGACGCCCTCGGACAGCTCGCCGGCGAGGTCGTCCTGGGCGGCGGCGACCTTGCGCTGGAGCTCGTCGCGCCAGGTCGCGAAGACGTCGCTCCAGGCCTCGATCGTCCACTGCCAGCGGCCCATCGTGTCGACGTTGAAGTCGCCCTCCCAGCGGACGCCGTTGATGTGGGCGTCGACCGGGCGCAGCGGCGACTCGACCCAGCGGCGGCTGCCGGGCGCCTTGTAGCGGACCACCGCGCGCAGGATCTCGTGGCCGTCGCGGAACATGTCGGCGGTGACGTGCACCGTGTCGCCCACGACGCGCTTGGCGGGGTAGCGACCGCCGTCGACCGCGGGCGAGGGCAGCTGGATGACGATGCGCGGCGGGGCGCTCTTGCTATTTGGTACCGGCATTGGAGGCGGGAGTATCCCCCGGCGAGAACCCCAAACCTCACGTGACCGATCTACCACGTTCCAGCGGCGTGCAGCTGCACCCCACCTCGCTGCCCGGCGGCCGCCTCGGCCGGGAGGCCTTCGCCTGGGTGGATTGGCTCGCCGAGGCGGGCCAGCAGTGGTGGCAGATGCTCCCGCTCGGCCCGCCGGACCGCCATCGCTCGCCCTACAAGGCGGCCTCCGCGTTCGCCGCCTGGCCCGGCCTGCTGGGCGAGCCGGACGCGCCCGTGTCGAAGGCCGAGGAGCTCGACTTCCGCGAGCGCGAGCAGCGCGTGGATCGAGGACTGGGCGCGCTTCGGGCCGCGCGGGGCGATCGCCGACCAGGTCCGCTTCGACCGCGAGTGGGCTGCGCTGCGGGCCTACGCGGCCGAGCGCGGCGTCAAGATCATCGGCGACGTCCCGATCTACGTCGCGCCGCGCAGCGCCGACCACCGCGCGCACCCGGAGCTGTTCCAGGAGGGCGCCGTCGCGGGCACGCCGCCCGACGCCTACACCGACAAGGGCCAGCTGTGGGGCAACCCGCTCTACGACTGGCCGGCGATGCAGCGCCGCGGCTACCGCTGGTGGACCGCGCGGCTCGCGCGCACCTTCGAGCTCTTCGACCTCGCGCGCATCGACCACTTCCGCGGCTTCGTCGCCTACTGGGCGGTGCCGGCGGGCGCGAAGCACGCGCTCAGCGGGTCGTGGAAGCGCGGGCCGGGGCGGGCGGTGTTCGAGCACGCGGCGCGCTCACTGAACCGCGAGCTGCCGCTGATCGCCGAGGACCTCGGCGTGATCACCCCCGCGGTCGAGCGCCTGCGCGACGGCCTCGGCTACCCGGGCATGGTGATCGTCCAGTTCGGCTTCAACCCCGACGACCCGCGCAACCCGCACCACCCCGACAACCACGTCGAGAACCGCATCGCCTACACCGGGACCCACGACCACGACACCGTGCGCGGCTGGTACGAGTCGATCGGCGGCGACGTGCGGGCGATGGTCGACACCGCGATCGACGCGCGCCGGCGTGCGCGAGCCGGAGTCCTGGTGGTCGCTGATCCGCCTCGCCTTCGCCTCCCCCGCACGCGTCGCGATGGTCCAGGCGCAGGACGTGCTCGGGCTCGGCGGCGAGGCGCGCATGAACATGCCGGGCACGACGGGCAAGTCGTGGAAGTGGGGGCTCGACGCGATGCCCTCGCGCGACCTCGCGGCGCGGCTGCGCGACGCGAGCGCCCGCTCCGGGCGCATCTAGACTCACCGCGCCCCATGGCCGCGCCCCCCACCTCCCGCGAGATCCTCGACGTCAACCGCCGCTACCACGACGTCGCGGCCGACGACTACGACGCCAAGTGGGGGATCGACTTCGGCGAGGTCGGCGCGGCGCAGGTGCTCGGGAAGCTCACGAAGCTGCTCGGACCGCGCCCCGGGCCGTACCCGCGCTCGCTCGAGATCGGCGCGGGCACCGGCTACTTCTCGCTCAACCTGATGCGCTCCGGCGTCGTCGGGCACGCCACCTGCACGGACATCTCGCCGGGCATGCTCCAGACGCTCGAGGCGAACGCGCGGCGGCTCGGGCTCGACGTCGAGACCGCGGCCTGCGACGCCGCCGAGCTGCCGTTCGAGGACGAGTCCTTCGACCTCGTGCTCGGCCACGCGGTGCTGCACCACCTGCCCGCGCTGGAGCGCTCCTTCGCCGAGTTCGCGCGCGTGCTGCGCCCCGGCGGGACGCTGTTCTTCGCCGGCGAGCCCTCGCGCCAGGGGGATCGCATCGCGGCCTGGCCGAAGCGCGCGGCCATGCGTGTCGCGCCGTACTGGCGCAAGGCCGTCCGCGTGCGGCCGGCCGACTCACGGCGGCGGCAACGGCGGCCCGCCGCGGCCCGACGACGCCGAGCACGCGCTCGAGTCGGTCGTCGACGTCCACGCCTTCGACCCCGCCGAGCTCGAGCGGCTGATGGCCGGCGCCGGGCTGACCGACGCCCGCGTCCAGGGCGAGGAGCTGCTGGCGAACTGGTTCGGCTGGTTCAACCGCACGCTGGAGGCGAGCGCGCGCCACGACGACATCCCGTGGCTGTGGTTCCAGTACGCGTTCCGCGGCTACCTCGGGCTCCAGCGCGTCGACCGCGCGCTGCTCGAGCCGCGGCTCCCCCCGCAGGTCTTCTACAACCTGATGATCGCGGCCCGCAAGCCATAGCCATGGCGATCGACGTCACACGCGCACGTGCCGAGACGCCGGGCGTCGAGCACGTCGCGCACCTCAACAACGCCGGCGCCGCGCTCTCCCCCGAGCCGGTGCTCGAGGCGGTGTTCGAGCACATGCGGCGCGAGGCGACGATCGGCGGCTACGAGGCGAAGGCCGAGCGCGAGGACCGGATCGAGCACAGCTACGACGCGATCGCGACGCTGATCGGCGCGCACCGCGACGAGATCGCGATGGTCGAGAACGCCACGCGCGCGTGGGACATGGCCTTCTACTCGCTCAACTTCCAGCCCGGCGACCGCATCCTCACCACGCGCGCGGAGTACGCCAGCAACTACATCGCGCTGCGCCAGGTCGCCGACCGCACCGGCGCCGCGCTCGTGGTCGTGCCCGACGACGAGCACGGCCAGGTCGACGTCGCCGCGCTCGCGAGCATGCTCGACGAGCGCGTCAAGCTCGTCTCGCTCGTCCACGTCCCGACGCAGGGCGGCCTCGTCAACCCCGCGGCCGCGGTCGGCGCCGCCTGCCGCGCGGCCGGCGTCCCGCTGCTGCTCGACGCCTGCCAGTCCGTCGGCCAGATGCCGATCGACGTCGGCGAGATCGGCTGCGACATGCTCTCCGCGACCGGGCGCAAGTTCCTGCGCGGCCCGCGCGGCACCGGCTTCCTCTACGTCCGCCGCGACCTGATCGAGCGCCTCGAGCCGCCGTTCCTCGACCTCCACGCCGCCGAGTGGCAGGCCGACGGCTCCTACCGCATCCGCCCCGACGCGCGCCGGTTCGAGAACTGGGAGACGAACTACGCGACCAAGATCGGGCTCGGCGTCGCGGTCGACTACGCGCTCGAGTGGGGCCTCGAGGCGATCCGCTCGCGCAACTACGCGCTCGCCGCCGACCTGCGCAAGCAGCTCGACGCCACGCCCGGCGTGCAGACCCACGACCGCGGCGAGGAGCGCTGCGCGATCGTGACCTTCTCGGTCGCCGGCCACAGCACCGAGGAGGTCGTCGACGCCCTCGTGGCCGACGGCATCAACGTGTCGCTCTCGCCCGGCGTCCACAGCCGCCTCGACCTCATCGAGCGCGGCTTCGAGAGCCTCGTGCGCGCGTCGGTGCACTACTACAACGAGCCCGCCGAGCTCGACCGGCTGGTCGAGCGCGTCGAGCGCCTGAGCCGTTCCTGATCAGAGCCCTTGCGCGCGGCGCGCGAGAGGCAGAGACTGGGCGGGTGACGCGCCGGGCCGGCTCGCTCACCGTCGTTCTCGCCACGGCCGCGTGCGGCGTGTGCCTGGCCGTTCGGCCGCTTCCCCACGCCGCCGCGCACGACAGCCTCGGCCCACCCGGCGCCCCGCACACCTGGCTGCCCGAGAGGACTGGGTCATGGGTCACTGGCTGCCCTTCGACGAACGGGCGTTGACTGCCCGGCTTGCGCTCCGCGCCGGCGACCTTGAGGCCTACCTCTACAACGATCATCGCGCGCTCGCCGACCTGGCCCGCGCGCGCGGCCTCGACGTTGCAGGGCTCCGCGACGAGCTGGTGGCCCCGTGGCGCCCGCTCGCCGACGACCAGCGCTACGCGCTGCTGCGCGGACGAACGGAGCGGATCCTCACCCAGCCCCACCTCGCCCAGCACGTCTTCTTCCACGTCTTCCACGACATGGCCGTGGTCCACGATGCCCAGGGCACGTTCGGGCTCCCCTTCGCGACCGTGCACCATCTGCGCATCGCCGGGCTCACACCGCTCGAGATCGCCGCACGCGGTGGCGTCCCTCCGCCCGCGGTGCGGGCGAGCGTGCTCCACTCCCTCGCGCACGAGCGCGACGAGGGCGTGCGGCGGGGCGTCGCCTGGCCGGCGGAGTCGGGGCGCATCTTCGCCCGCCAGAGCGCCCGGCTCGACTGCTGGCTGCGGAGCAAGCGCCCGGGCAACGACCGCGCCAATCCATACGGCAAGGCGAGGTACTGGCACGGGCCCCACTCGCGCGAGTGGCCCCGCACCCGGCGCCAGCGCGCGGCGAACGACCGCCGCGTCGAGCGCCTGCGGAAGCGGTTGCGAGACGGCTGCTGGCCGCGGCCCCGCGCGTGGAGCTGGCCCGCGCACGGCCTGACGGCGCCGTGAGCGGCTCTAGGCCGCGACGGCGGGCTCGAACACGCTGAGGCGGCCCTTGCCGCCGTGCTTGGCGACGTACATGGCGACGTCGGCGTTGCGGACGAGCGAGTCGGCGTCGAGCGTGCCGGAGACGGCCGAGGCGACCCCGAGGCTCGCGCCGACCACCAGCTCGCGGCCGTCGAACTCGAGCGGCTTCGTGAGGTTGCCGACGATGCGGTCGGCGACCACGCCGATGTGCTCCTCGGGGATGTCGACCAGCAGCACCGCGAACTCGTCGCCGCCGAGCCGGGCCGCGGTGTCGGACGGCCGCAGCGACGCGAACAGGCGCTCGCCCGCCGCCTTCAGCACCGCGTCGCCGGCCTCGTGGCCGTAGGTGTCGTTGATCGGCTTGAAGTTGTCGAGGTCGACGTAGATGACCGCGGCGTTGCCGGTGCGGCGCTTGAGCACGAAGTCGACGCGGTTCATGAACAGCAGGCGATTGGCCAGGCCCGTGAGCGGGTCGTGGAACGCCTGGCGCTCGAGCTCGACCTGGAGTTCGCGCATCTCGGACACCTTGCGCCCGAGCTGGTCCTGACCCAGCTCCGCGCCGGTCTGCCGCGAGAGCGTCTCGAACAGGTTGAGGTCGGCGCGCGCGAAGGCGCCGGCGCCGGTCCCGAGCCGGTTGGCGATCAGCATCGTGCCGATGACCTTGCGCTCACCCGGCAGCGGCGCGAGCATCGCCTCCGCCACGCCGAGGTGCTGGAGATGAACCGCGAGCGCGCCGCCGACGGAGGCGGGCGTGATCAGCCGCGCGGCCGGGTCGGCCGCGATCAGCGCGGCGAGCTCGATCGCGACCCGGTCGTCGAGCGGCTGCATGACCTCGAGCCGGTCGGCGGTGCCGACCGCGATGCGGCGACCGGCCACGTCATCCGTGACCGGGAAGAGGGAGACCTCGGCGACCTCGGCGCGGAACGCCTCGAGCGCCATCGCGAGCACGCCGGCCAGGCCGGCCACCGTGTCGGGCGCGTGCGAGAGCGTCCGGCTCGCCTCGTGGAGGAACTCGATGTTCGTGTGCTGGCGGCGTTCCGAGGTATAGGCGCGGTAGGCGACGAAGACCGCCATCGCGGGGGCGAGCAGCAGCACGCTGCCGCGCGGGTCCGCAGCGATGACCGTGCTGGCGGCGAGGCCGAGGCTGGCGTTGATCGCCGCCACGCTGGTGGACATCGCCACCATCTCGGCGAGCTTGCGGGGGAGGACGCTGTCGCCGGAGAGCCACATCGCGGCGCTGACGAGGCTGATGGAGACGACGGAGGCGAGCAGCACCGCCGTGACGGCCGCCGCCCAGACCTGCGGCCCGTTGGCGGCCACCGGCCCGGACACGCCGTGGAAGAAGCTGACCGCAACGCCGGCGGTGACGCCCAGGTGCGCGAGGTTGAAGAGCAGCCGGATGCGCGGGAGGCTGCGGTTGAGCACCAGCACGAGGCCGGCGCCGGCGATCCAGCCGAGCACGATGTCGCCGGGCGCGGCGAACAGGAGCCCGAGCACGAGCGGCAGCTCGGCGAGGGTCAGGGTGTGCGCGCTGCGGCGGAAGTGCACGTGCACGACCGCGATCTCGGTGAGTGCGAAGGCGATGGCCAGGAGCCACCACGGGATGCGGACGTCGGCGAGCGGCGCGGGGAAGGCGCCGACGTTGAGGTAGAGCACAAGGGCCCCCGCGGCCAGCGCTGCGTTCAGCGCCCAGACCGCGGAGACCCCTCGCTTCAGTTGAAGGCGCTCCATGGGAGCACGCTCAAGCGCAGAGAATCCATTTACGACCACTCATCACGAACCCCCTCCCCATTCGACGCTCGTCCAGCGGTTGCTCGGTCCAGCGGTTGCCCGTCCAGCGGTTGCCCGTCCAGCGGTTGCCCGTCCAGCGGTTGCCCGTCCAGCGGTTGCCCGTCCAGCGGTTGCCCGTCCAGCGGTTCCCGCTCCAGCGGGAGCTCTGCGGGTTCTCGACCGCGTACTGGTTGCGCAGCGCACCGCGCATCCAGCCGCCGATGCGTGCTTCCGGGAAGCTCTGGCCGGCGTTCCGCGGGACCGCCGAGCGTGAGGCGGCGAGGACGTCGACCACGCCGGTGCCCTGCAGTGAGGCGTCGGTGCCGGGCAGCGGCCGGCCGCTCGAGCGCAGCAGCGCCTTGACCTCGTCGGGAGCGAGGCGGGAGCGCTCGCCGATCAGGAGCGCGGCGGCGCCGGAGACGACCGCGGCGGCCTGCGAGGTGCCGGAGCCGCGGAAGCCGTCGCCGATGCGGGCGGCCGGGAAGGCCTCGTCGAGGAAGGAGCCGGGGACGCGGGTGGAGACGATGGCGACGCCGGGAGCGACGACGTCCGGGCCGCGCGTGACCGAGCCGCGGCTCGAGAACAGCGCCATGCCGTCGTCGGCGATCGTCGCGGTGCCGCCGGAGTCCTCGGCGCCGACTGCGATCACGTAGGGGTCGTAGGCGGGCGAGTCGAGGCTGTCGGAGTCGGGGCCACCGTTGCCGGCGGACGTGACGACCGCGAGGCCCTCGTCCCAGGCGCGCTCCACGGCGAAGGCGAGCGGGTCGTTGCGGTAGGAGCCGCCGTCGACTTCAGCACCGAAGGCGAGGTTCATGACGCGCACGTCGAGGCCGTCACGGTCGCCGCGGCGCACCGTCCAGTCGATGCCGGCCAGGAGCTGGCCGAGCGACGTCGTGCCCTCGTGGTCGGCGACCTTGACGCTGACCACGCGGGCCTGCGGGGCGACCGCGGCGATGATGCCGGCGAGGTGCGTCCCGTGCCCGAAGGCGTCGAGGTTGCGGAGCCCTTCCACGCGGGCGTCGTCGGAGAAGTCGGGGCCGTCGACCACGTGGCCTTCGAGGGCGGTGTCGGGCGAGACGCCGGAGTCGACCAGCGCGACGTCGACGCGGCCGCCGGCGACGGTCTCGGCGCCGACCGCTCCGCGCAGGGTGTCGAGCGTGGTGCTCGGCGCGGCGGGCGCGTCGGTCGTCGAGCGCAGCTTGAAGCGGCGGTCGGCGTGGACGGAGAGAACTCCCGGTGTGCCGCGCAGCGCGTGGACCGCGCTCCGCGGCACCCGGGCGGAGAACCCGTTGATGAGCGGGATCTCACGTTCGACGCGGCCCCCCAGGCCCTGCACCGCGCGCTCCGGGCCGTTCCCTGCTCCTGCGTCCTCCATCACGACGACCCGCGAGCTGCGCTCATGCGCAGACGCCGGCGGCGTGAGGGGAGCCAGAGCGGTGATGCCCCAGACGGCGGTGAGGGTGATCCCCCGAGCTGCATATGTCGAAAGTTTGGTCACAGCCCCTCTCTCGACCATCGAACGATGCAGCAGAACGGCTTGGGAGCTTCGCCCGAGACCCTTGGCAGCTTGTGGAAGCTTTGGCGCCGGCGGCGGCAGGTTCCGCCAGAAGCTCCTCGGATTCACCAGTTCCTGCCCTTGGGGTCGGGAAACCCCGCCGCCGTGCCGATGCAGTCAATGTGCAACGAACCCTGAGCAGAACGCTGGCACACGCCACGGCCAACATGCAGAAGGGCCTCGCCGCCGCGCGCAGCCGCGACTTCGACATCGAGACGGGCCTGCGCACGCGGGCACACCTGCACGCGGACCTCGCGCGCCTCAACGGCATCCCGGCGCGGCTCGAGCTGCTCGCCGTCCAGCCGGAGGACGGTCTCGACGACGCCCTGCTGTCCGGGGTCGAGGCCAACCTGCCGCAGCACCTCGGCCGCGTGCTGCGCGCCGCCTCCGAGCCCCTCAGGGCCCGCGCCTATCGCCTCGACCTCACGCTCTACGCCTTCCTCGGCCCGATCGAGCCCGGTGCCCTGACCGCGGCGCGGTCGGCGCAGCACGCGCTCGCCTCGATCTCCGACCGGCTGGCCGCCGGCGCCGTCCTCGGCGAGGCCCGCATCCCCGACGAGGCGCCCGACGGGGTCGCGGCGCTCGCCCTGGCCCACGAGCGGCTGCGCGCGCGCTCGCGCTGGCAGCGCCTGTCCTCCGAGCGCCAGGTCCGCGACGTGCTGCTCCAGATCCTCTCCGAACGCCGCGCCGGCGGCTCCGCCGTCGCGCTCCCGCGCGTCGCCGCCCACGCCATCGGCGTCGGCCGCCGCCTCGGCCTCGCGCTGAGCCAGCTCGACGACATCGTCCGCGCCGCCGAGATGCAGGACATCGGCATGCTCGCGGTGCCCGAGGCCGTGCTGCGCAAGCGCGGGACGCTGGAGCCCGAGGAGTGGGCGATGATCCGCCGCCATCCCGTCGTCGGCGAGCGCATCCTGGGCGCCGCGCCCGCCATGCTGCCGGTCGCGCGCCTCGTGCGCTCCAGCTACGAGCGCTTCGACGGCTCCGGCTATCCCGACGGGCTCGTCGGCGAGGCGATCCCGCTCGGCTCGCGCGTGATCGCCGTCTGCATCGCCTATGACGCCATGACCTCGGCGCGCCCGTACCGCGAGGCGCTGCCGGCCGCCACGGCGATCGAGGAGCTCCGCCGCTGCGAGGGCCACCAGTTCGACCCGATGGTCGTCGCCGCGTTCTGCGCGGAGAACGACCCGACCTACGTACCGCCGGCGACGTCGCGCTCCAACGCATGAGCGCAGCGCCGGTCGCGCACGCGATCGGGCTCGACGACGCGCTGCGGCGGGTCGACGCCCTCGAGGAGGAGGCGCGCCACCGCGCGCTGCACGACCCGCTGACCGGGCTGCCGAACCGCACCCTGTTCGTCGACCGCGTCCACCACGCGCTCGCGCTCGCCGCCCGCAACGGCGGCACCGCCGCGGTGATCGGGATCGACATCGACCGCTTCAAGGTCGTCAACGAGCGCCACGGCCACGAGCGCGGCGACGAGCTGCTGCTCGAGCTCGCCCAGCGCCTCGGGGCGCTGCTCTCGCCGGGCGACACGCTCGCGCGCCTGGGCGGCGACGAGTTCGTCGCGCTCTGCGAAGGCCTCCCCGGGGAGCGCGGGGCGATCGAGAGCGCGCAGCGGCTGCTCGACGGCCTGGCGCGGCCGATCGTGCTCGGCGACCTCGCCGTCGTCGTCGACGCCAGCGTCGGCATCGCGGTCTCGGACGGCCAGGACCCCGAGGCCGAGGCGCTCGTGCGCGACGCCGGCGCCGCGATGTCGCGCGCCAAGGCCGCGGGCGGCGCGCGCTACGAGCTCTTCGACGCCGCCGTCAGCCGCCGCATGGCCGAGCGCCTGGCGCTCGAGGACGACCTCCGCCTCGCGCTCGAGCGCGACGAGCTCGAGCTCTACTACCAGCCGCTCGTCGACCTCGACGAGCGCCGGATCGTCGCCGTCGAGGGGCTCGTGCGCTGGCGCCACCCGCGCCAGGGCGTCGTGCTCCCGGGCGAGTTCATGACCGTCGCCGAGGAGAGCGGCCTGATCGTGCCGCTCGGGCGCTGGGTGCTGCGCGAGGCGTGCCGGCAGCTCGCGCGCTGGACCGCCGACCCCGCCATCGACCTTCCCTGCCTGACCGTCAACCTCTCCGGCCGCCAGCTCGCCGAGGCCTCGCTGCCCGACGAGCTCGCCGGCATCCTGCGCCAGACCGGCGTGCCGCCGGAGCGCCTGGGGCTGGAGCTGACCGAGAGCGTCCTGATGCAGGAGACGTCATCGCCGACCGCCGTGCTGCAGGACCTCAAGGGGCTCGGCGTGCGGCTGATGCTCGACGACTTCGGCACCGGTCACTCGTCCCTGAACCACGTCAAGCGCTTCCCGATCGAGGCCATCAAGGTCGACCGCGAGTTCGTCAACGGCGTCGCCGAGGACGAGGGCGACCGCCACATCCTGCGCGCGATCGTCTCGATGGCGAGCGCGATGGACGTCGCCGTCATCGCCGAGGGCGTCGAGACGCGCGAGCAGGCCCGCTGGCTGCGCCACCTCGGCATCAAGCTCGTGCAGGGCTACGCGTTCGGCCGCCCGGCGCCCGCAGCGACGATCGAGGTCCTGCTCCGCGACGGGCTGGCCGCTCGACCGCCTCGCGCTCGCCTTCGAGCCGATCGACGACGCTCCCGCCGCGGTCCCCGCACCGACCCGCGGGCTGGCCGCGCCCGCCCCTGCCCCCGGTGGCGCGACCGTCACGCTCGGCGAGGCCGCCGTCGCCTGCGGCGTGTCCGCCAGCACCGTGCGCCGCTGGGCCGACACCGGCCGCATCGCCGTCGTGCGCACCAGCGGCGGCCACCGCCGCTTCCCGGTCGCCGAGCTGCGCCGCCTCAACGGCGAGGCCGCCGCGCGCCCCAGCGTCCGCGCCGTCGCGCTGCCCGCCGACGCGCTCCCCGCCCTCAGCGAGCTGCTCGCGGGCACGGCCGGCGAGCTCTCCGCCGCGGTCACGCGCAGCCTCTATGACGGCCCAGCCCACGGCTGGTTCGGCTCCGTCCCGGGGCGCGAGCAGCTCGGCCACTGGACCGCGGCGCTCGCGACCGCCACGCGCGGCACCGACTACGACGCGGCGCTCGACGTCACCCGCCGGCTCGTCACCCAGGCCGACCTCGCCGGCGCCTCGCTGCTCGAGCGCCACACCTTCCTCGAGCGCTACGGCGAGACCGTCGTGCGCGCATTGCAGGAGCGCAAGGCCCCGCGCGCCGAGCTCGTCGGCGCCCGCCGGCTGTTCGCCCGCCTGCGCCAGGTCACGCTCGAGGCGGCCGACGCGCGAGCCGCAGCCTGAGCAGGGCCGCCGCCGCGCCGGCGCTGACCTTCGCGTGGCGGTAGAGGTAGGTCGCGTCACCCTGGAGCTTGCGCAGGGGCGTGGACTCGGACGGGCTGACGAGCCGGGTCGGCCGCGTCTGCACCGTCATCCCGTCGCGCTCGAGCACGGCGAGCGCCCGCTCGGCGATCGCGATCTGGCCGAACGCGGTCGGGTGGACGTGGTCGGCCATCAGCACCCGGCGGCCGCGGAAGCCGGTGAGGTCGACCACGAGCGCGCCGGCCTCGCGCGCGCAGCGCTCGATGATCGCGTTCGCGTCCCGCACCTTCGCCCCCGCGCGGGGGCGGCCGAGGTCGAGCGGGATCGTCGCCGTCAGCGTGCGCTCGCAGCGCGCGGCCAGGAACGCCATCGCCGCGCGCAGGTCGCGCTCGTAGGCGAACGGGTCCCAGTCGAAGCCGCGCACGTCGTTCGTGCCGATGTAGAGGCAGCCGAGGTCGTAGCGGCCGTCGGGCTCGGCGGCGCGGCGCTCGAAGGCCGGGATCTGCTCGTTCAGCACGTCGTGGACGTGGGCCCCGTCGACCGCGTAGGGCGTGTACGGAAGCCCGAGCGAGCGGGCCGTCCAGAGCGCCCACGACTGCAGCGCGACGCCCCACTGGAGCTCACCGCCGCCGTTGGTGATCGAGTCGCCGAAGGCCAGGACGCCGAGCATGCGGCGGCGCACGGTAACAATGTGGGTGTCATGGACTCGCTCCGCGGTCGCCTGCTGATCGCCTCCCCCGTGCTCGTGGATCCGAACTTCCACCGGACCGTGGTGCTGATCGCGGAGCACACCGAGGACGGCGCGATGGGCCTCGTGCTCAACCGGCCGGCCGAGACGCTCGTGGCGGAGGCCGCGCCCGACCTCTCCGATCTCGCCGAGTCCGGCGCGCAGCTCTACGTCGGCGGCCCGGTCGCCGCCGACTCCGTGATCGTGCTCGCCGAGTTCGACGAGCCGGCGCTCGCGGGCGTGCTGCTCGACGACGACCTCGGCTTCGTGGGCGGCGGCACCGAGGACCTCGCCGAGGTCGCCGGCGGCGTCCGCCGCGCGCGCGTGTTCGCCGGCCATGCCGGCTGGGGCCCGGGCCAGCTCGAGGGCGAGCTCGAGGAGGACTCCTGGATCGTCGAGCCGCCGCGCCGCGACGAGCTCTTCAGCGAGGACCCGGAGGCGCTGTGGGCTGCGGTGCTGCGGCGCAAGGGCCGCGAGTACGCGCTGCTCTCGACGATGCCGCCGGATCCGTCCGTCAACTAGCCCCTACGGGTACGGATTACCCCACGTGGATTGACGGGGCTGCCCCGTCGAACCAGGCCCGGCCGGCGAGGAGTATGTCCGCATGCCCTCAGACCTCCACAACTTCAACTACGTCGAGTCCTCCGTTCCCGAGGGCATGACGCTTGGCCAGTACCGCCGCGCCCGCATGAACCGCAAGCCCAAGCCCGTCCGCAAGGGCCCGAAGTGGTTCCCCATGCCGCGCGTGCGCGTCGCGTACGCCTAAAGCCTGCAGCAGGCGCCGCGACCGGCGCCTGCCGCAGCCATTGAAAAGGGCCCGCTGCCTCGCAGCGGGCCCTTTTTCGTGCTCGGTCGGGCAAGGGAAAGGCCCGCCGCGCCAGGGGGGACGCGACGGGCCTCGGGCCATCCGTGGCGGAGCGCTCCTAGCGTGCGCCGAGCGGGCGCCGCGCCGCCGGAAGGCCGGCGGGGGAGAGGCGCGGGGCCTGGTAGATCGGCGCGTAGAGGAGCTGGAAGAGCGGGGGAGTCAAGGCGAGTGAGTCCTTTCTGGGGTTCCAGGACTGTGCCAGCCCGCCGACCCCCGTCACCGGGTGCTGTCTGGCGTGTCGGGGGGCGGATATCCGCACCTGGGAATAGCCGCCGCGCGCGGCGCGTCTCCGACGGCACATGCCCGCCATCGCCACCCATCCCCTCCGCCTCGAGAGCGGCGCGCGCTTCACCGCCCGTCCGATCCGCCCGGACGACAAGCCCGCCCTCTCCTCCTTCTTCGAGCGCCTCAGCCTCGAGTCGCGCCGCCGCCGCTTCCTCGGCCCCAAGCCGCGCCTGACCACGCGTGACCTCGCGTTCCTGACCGAGGTCGACCAGTGCACCCACGTCGCGCTCGCCGCGGTCGACGCCGACGGCGCGATCGTCGCGGTCGCGCGCTACGCCCCCTGGATCGACCGCCCCGGCCACGCCGAGTTCGCCGTTGCCGTCGTCGACGAATGGCACGGCCAGGGCCTCGGCTCCGCGCTCGGCGAGGCGCTGCTCGCGCACGCGCGCCGCACGTCGGTCGTCGCGCTCACCGGCACGACGCTGTCGGACAACGTGCCCGCGCGCGCCCTCCTGCGCCGCCTCGGCTTCAAGCGCACCGGCGTCGCGTCGGGCGTCTCCGAGTACGTGCTCGCGCTACGCGGCGGCGCGCTGCCCGCGGCGGCTTAGGCGTCGCGGGCCGAGGCCGCCATCCGCTCGAGCATCGCCCGCAGGCGCTGCGGCGAGCGGTCGAGCTGGGCGGCGAAGTGGCGCTCGATGCCCTGCTCGTAGACCGGCCACATCCGCCGCAGGAGCTCGACCCCCTCGTCGGTGATCGCGACCCGGAGCGCGCGCCGGTCGGCCGGGTCGGGCTCGCGGCGCACGAAGCCGGCCTTCTCGGCGCGGTCGACGAAGCGGCTCATCGCCGTCGGGCTGAGCACGACCTCGCGCGCGATCTCGTTGACGCGCAGGCGCCGCTCGGGGGCGCTGTAGAGCGCCCACAGCAGGTCGTACCAGCCGAGGTCGGGGAGGCCGGCGGCGGCCAGGTCCCGCCCGATCGCGCGCGTGACCTGCGCGTGCGCGTTGAGGAACGCGCGCCAGGCGTCGAGCTGCTCGGCCTCCATGAAAGGTGAGGATAGCCGCACTTGCACTAGATGCAGATGCATCTATATTCGATGCACATGCACCTATCTTCCAACGGAGGTCCTCCCATGCGGCAGTACGAGAACAAGGTCGTCCTGATCACCGGCGGCGGCGGCGGGATCGGCAAGGCCGCAGCGCGGCGCTTCCTCGACGAGGGCGCGCGCGTGCTGCTGAGCGGCACGCGTGAGGCCAAGCTCGCGGCCGCCCGGGACGAGCTCGACCCGTCGGGCGAGCGCGTCGCGATCCACGCCGGCCAGGTCACGACCCGCGAGCAGGCCCATGCGCTCGTGGACGCCGCGGTCGAGCGCTTCGGCGGCGTCGACGTGCTCGTCAACTCCACCGGCATCTTCCGCGTCGTGCCGTTCCTCGAGCAGACCGAGGAGCACTTCGAGGAGGCGCTCGGCTCGATCCTGCGCCCGACCTACTGGGTCTCCCAGGCCGCGGTCCTCGCGATGCGCGAGCGCGGCGGCGGCGCGATCGTCAACGTCGGCTCGATGTGGGCGCTCGACGCGATCGCCACGACGCCGACGAGCGCCTACTCGGCCGCCCAGGCCGGCCGCCACGCGCTGACCAAGAACCTCGCGCTCGAGCTGGCGCCGGAGAACATCCGCATCAACACGGTCGCGCTGGCGTTCGTCGAGACGCCCGCCTACGAGCGCTTCATGACGCCGGACGAGGCGCAGGAGGTGCTCGACGCGGTCAACGGCTTCCACCCGCTCGGCCGCCGCGGGCAGCCCGGCGACGTCGTCGAGGCGATCCTCTTCCTCGCCGGCGACGACGCGTCCTGGATCACCGGCACGACCCTGCCGGTCGACGGCGGCGTGCTGGCCGGCCGCAGCCCCGCGGTCCACGCCGAGGTCGAGGCCGCCGCCTGATCGGGGAATGGTTCCGGCACCGCAACGTCGCGACTAGGGAAACCCCTGATGTGCTCCCGGCGCCCCGCCGGGAGCATTGCGTTCTCACTCCCCTCCCCTACTCCCCCGGAGACCCCACTTGACCACCACCCAGCGCTGGACCCTCGCCGTCGTCTGTGCGGCCACGGCCATGCTCATGCTGGACATCGCGGTCGTCAACACCGCGCTGTCCGACATCGCCGCCGACCTCAACACGGGCCTCTCGGGCCTGCAGTGGGTCGTCGACGCCTACACGCTCGCGCTCGCCGCGGTCGTGCTGACCGCCGGTTCCCTGGCCGACCGCTTCGGTCGTCGCCGGCTCTTCACGATCGGTCTTTCGATCTTCACCGTCACGTCGCTCGTGTGTGCGGCGGCGACGGACATCGTGATGCTCAACTCCGCGCGCGCCGCCCAGGGCGTCGGCGCGGCGATCATGTTCGCCGTCTCGCTCGCGCTGCTCGCGCAGGCGTTCCCGACCGCCCAGGAGCGCGGCAAGGCGTTCGCCGCCTACGGCGCCTCGATCGGCGCCGCCTTCGCCATCGGCCCGCTGGTCGGCGGCGCGCTCACCAGCGGCCTCGACTGGCGCTGGATCTTCCTCGTCAACCTGCCGCTCGGCCTCATCTGCGTGGCGATCACGCGCCGCTTCGTCGAGGAGTCCAAGGACCCCAACGCCCGCAGGCTCGACATCCCCGGCCAGCTCACGCTGACCGCCGGCCTGTTCCTGCTCGTGCTCGCGCTGCTGCGCGGCAACGAGGACGGCTGGACGAGCGCCCCGATCGTGGCCGCGCTGATCGGCGCCGTCGCCTGCCTCGCCGCGTTCATCGCCGTCGAGGCGCGCGTCAAGGAGCCGATGCTCCCGCTCGCGCTGTTCCGCAACCGCGCCTTCACGGGCGCGCAGGTCGGCGCGTTCGCCATCTCCGCGTCGTTCTTCGCCGTGTTCCTCTACACGACGATCTACCTGCAGCAGATCCTCGGGCTGTCGGCGATCGAGGCCGGCCTCGTCTACCTGCCGGGCACGCTGATCATGCTCGTCGTCTCCGGCGCGACCGCGAACCTGGTCGAGACGCTCGGCGCCGGGCGCCTGGTCGCCGGCGGCCTGGTGCTCGTCGGCATCGGCCAGGCGCTGCTGACGATCGCCGCGGTCGACTCGTCGTGGGCGGTCTTCCTCCCCGGCGTGATCGTCGCCTGCATCGGCAGCGGGCTCTTCAACCCCGCGCTCAGCGCCGTGGCGCTCAGCTCCGCCCCGCAGGAGATGAGCGGCCTCGCCGCCGGCGTCAACGACACGTTCCGCCAGGCCGGCATCGCCGTCGGCGTCGCCGCGCTGGGCGCGCTCGTGCCCGCCGCGCACGCGTTCGGCGGGGACCCCCAGACCTACGTGGACGGCATGAAGGACGCGCTGTGGGTCGGCGCCGCCGTCTGCGTCGCCGGCGCGGTCGCGTGCGCCGCGCTGCTGGTCGACCGCCGCAAGGGTGCCGAGCCGGTGCCCGCCGAGCTCGCGCTCGACGCCGCCTAGCCCGGGAGGCGCCAGGGCCCGCCGCGCAGGGGCGCGGCGGGCCCCTTTCGGGCACACTGCCCGGATGCCCGATGCCTCCCCCGTCGTCGTCGTCACCGGTGCCTCCAGCGGCATCGGCGAGGCGACCGCCCGCCTGCTCGCCCGCGACCACGGCGCCCGCCTCGTGCTGGTCGCCCGCCGCGAGGAGCGCCTGCGCGCGCTCGCCGCGGAGCTCGGCGCGAGCTACGTCGCCGCCGACCTCACCCACGACGACGCGCCCGCCCAGGTGCGCGACGCGGTGCAGGAGCGCCACGGCCGCCTCGACCTGCTCGTCAACAACGCCGGCGCCGCGTGGCGCTCGACGTTCGCCGACGGCGGCTGGGAGAACGTCCGCCGTCACATGGAGGTCAACTTCGACGCGGTCGTGCGGCTGACCGAGGCGCTGCTGCCGCTGCTGCGCGAGAGCGCCCCGAGCGCGATCGTCAACGTCTCCAGCACCGCCGGGCGCGTCTCGCGCCCGGGGTCGGGCGCCTACTCGGCGAGCAAGTTCGCGCTCGCGGGCTGGTCGGACGCGCTCGCGGGCGAGGAGGCGGCCAACGACGTCCACGTCGGCCTCGTGCTGCCCGGGTTCATCACCACCGAGGGCTTCCCGCAGCGCGAGCTCACCGACAACCCGCTGACGCGGCGGCTCGTCTCGACGCCCGAGCGCGGCGCGCAGGCGATCGTCGACGCCGGCCTCGGCGGGAAGGCCGAGCGCTACGTGCCGCGCCCGTACGCGCTCGCCGCGGTCGCGCGGGTGCTGCTGCCCCGCCTCACGCGCCGCGCCACGGGCGGCAAGACGGCCGCGCGCATGGTCACGAAGACCGTGGGTGACGACACTTGATCGCGGGGGTAGGATGCCCTTGATGGACTTCGACGATGTCTCCGTGGTTGCCTCGGTCGACGAGTCGCCTCCGCCTCCGCGCGTCCCCCGGGCCGTGCGCCGCGCCTTCACCGTCGTCGTGGCCTCCGTGGTCGTGAGCGGTGCGCTCGCCGGCGCCGCCGTCGGGCTGGCCGACGAGAAGGCCGAGCCGGCGAAGTCGGCCACGGACGCCACCAAGAGCTGGAGTGGGGACAAGCGCGGCGAGTGCCGCCGGGGCCAGCACCACCAGCGCTCCGCGGACGCTTCGGCGTTCCGCTACTGAGCCTTCTGTAGCTCTCCGTTGGCGTGCACCGGCGCGCCGGCGTCTTTGCCTGCGCGCCCTCGAGCAGCGGCTTGATCAGGTCGATCGGGAGCGGGAAGACGATCGTCGACGCGTTCTCGCCGCCGATCTCCGACAGCGTCTGGAGGTAGCGCAGCTGCAGCGCGGCCGGCTGCCGGCTGATCACCTCGGCGGCCTCCGCCAGCCGCGCGGCGGCCTGGAACTCGCCCTCGGCGTGGATGACCTTCGCGCGCCGCTCGCGCTCGGCCTCGGCCTGGCGCGACATCGCCCGCTGCATCGCGGCGGGGATGCTGACGTCCTTGATCTCGACCGCCGTCGCCTTGATCCCCCACGGCTCGGTGTGCTCGTCGATGATCAGCTGGAGGTCCTCGTTGAGGCGCTCGCGCTCGCTCAGCAGCGCGTCGAGGTCGGCCTTGCCGAGCACGGAGCGCAGCGTGGTCTGGGCGATCTGCGACGTCGCCCGCACCGCGTCCTCGACGTCCACGACCGACGAGTTCGGGTCGACGACGCGGAAGTAGGCGACCGCGTCGACGCGCGCGGTGACGTTGTCGCGCGTGATCACGTCCTGCGGCGGGATCGCGAGCGTGATGGTGCGCAGCGACACGCGCACCATCCGGTCGACGCCCGGGATCAGCATGATCACGCCAGGGCCGCGCTGGCCGGTGAGGCGGCCGAGGCGGAACACCACCGCGCGCTCGTACTCGCGCAGCACGCGGACCGAAGAGCCCACGAGCGTCCCGATCACCAGCAGCACGATCACGAGGGCGAACAGCAACTCGTCCATCACAAGACCTCCCAGTCCTCGGCGCGGCGGACGGTGAGCGTGAGGCCGTCGACGCGCTCGACCACGATCGGGTCGCCCCGCTCGAGCACGGCCTCTTCGTCGAAGCTCCACTGGCGCGCCCGCCACAACGCGCCGTCGAGGAAGACCTGGCCCGCGGACCGCGCCTCGCCCACCCGCCCCACGAGGCCCTCGGCGCCGCTGCGCACCCGCGCCCGGCGAGCGGCCAGCGCCTTGTGCACGACGACCCACAGGTAGCCCGCGCCGACGGCGGCGGTGCCGAGGCCCGCGACGAGCGCGAGCGTGAGGCTGAAGCCCGCGCCCCCGATCATGAGCGCCACCCCGGTCGCCGCCAGCGCGACCGCCGCGGCGCCGAGCGCGCCGTGCGTCGGCACGTGGGCTTCCAGAACCGCCAGTGCGGCACCTACGAGGAGAAAGACGAGGCCGAACTCAGACATGGCCCTCGTGTCGATCGTACTCCTCTCGCGACGCGGTTGCGTGCGAATCATCGGCGAGCTGGATGGGAGTGGCGACTCATCCGCAGCGGATGAGGCCCCACCAGACGTTCATCCGCTCGGCGCCGCCCCTCCCTCCGCTCGCCCCACGACACGCCGCCAACCCGCGCCTAGCTTGGCGTCATGACCTCTTCCACCCCCTCAGAACTCGCCATCGAGACGCGCGGGCTCGGCAAGCGCTTCGGCGATCGCGCCGCGCTCGACGGCGTCGACCTCGAGGTGCCGCGCGGCGTCGCGTTCGGCTTCCTCGGCGCCAACGGCGCCGGCAAGACGACGCTGATCCGGCTGCTGCTCGGCCTCGCCAACCCGACGTCGGGCACGATGCGCCTGCTCGGGCACGACCTGCCCGGCGGCAGCGCAGCGGCGCTCGCCCGCGTCGGGGCGATCATCGAGGAGCCGCGCTTCCATCCCCATCTCAGCGGCCGCGAGAACCTGCACGTCCACGCCGCGGCCCGCGACCGTGCGGCGCATGACCGCATCGACGGCGCGCTCGCCCGCGTCGGCCTCACCGCGCGCGCCGACGAGAAGGTCAAGACGTACTCGCTCGGCATGCGCCAGCGCCTCGGCGTCGCGCGCTGCCTGCTCTCCGACCCCGAGCTGCTGATCCTCGACGAGCCGATGAACGGGCTCGACCCGGCCGGGATCCTCGAGTTCCGCCACCTGATCCGCGCAGCTCGTCGGCGAGGGCCGCACCGTGCTGCTCTCCTCGCACCTGCTCGACGAGGTCGAGAAGACCTGCGACGTCGTCGCGATCGTCGACGAGGGCCGCATCGTCGCCCAGGGCACGATCGGGGAGATCGTCCGCGGCGGCCCGCGCGCGGTCGACATCGTCGCCTCCAACGCCGTCGAGGCCGCGACGCTGCTCGCCGCCGTCCCGGGCGTGCTGCGCGCCACCGACCACGAGGGCGGCCTGCGTGTGACGCTCAGCCCCGAGGCGCCGGTCGATCGCGAGATCGTCACCGCGCTGCTGCGGCGGCTGCTCGACCACGGCGTGGACATCGAGCGGATCGCGCCCGTGCAGTCCTCGCTCGAGGACCGCTTCCTGACCATGACGACCCGCCTCGAGGACCGATCCTGATGCCCAACCTCCGACTCATCAACGCCGAGGTGCTCAAGCTGCGCCGCCGGCCGGGCATGCTCGTCGTCGCGTTCGGGCTGACGCTCGGGCTGCTGGCGCTCGCCTATCTCGTCATCGCCATCCAGCACAGCGGCAACCCCGGCAAGTACGCCGCCGCGGGCGGCCTCGCGGGCTTCGAGTCCAGCCTCGACTTCATCTCGATGATGGGCTTCATCATGGCCGCGATCGTCGGCTCGACGGCCGGGTCGCAGGACATCGACTCCGGCGTCTTCCGCGACCTGGCCGCCACCGGCCGCTCGCGCAGCGCACTGTTCCTGGCGCGGGTCGCCGGCGCGTGGATCATCGTCGGCGCGGTCCTCGCGATCTCGATGGCCTTCGATGTCGGCGCCGCGTTCGCGCTCGCCGACGGAACCCCGCAGGCGGGCGGCGCCGACATCTTCCAGGGCGTCGCGATGGTGTTCGCCTCCGGTGCGGTCGCCGCCGCGCTGGCGGTCGGCCTCGCCGCGCTGTTCGGCTCGCGTGGACCGGTGATCGGGATCCTGATCGCGGCGCACCTCGTATTCGAGACCGCAGCTCCAGGGCGCGGGCTTCCTCGGCGACGCGCGCCAGGCGCTGCCGCTGTCGGCGATCAACCGCCTCGGCTCCGCGGGCGGCGGGCTCGACTTCCAGCTCGCGCTCGGCACCGCGATCGCCGTCATCGTCGCGTGGATCACCGTGGCGCTCGTGGCCGGCGCATGGCGCACCAAGACGCGCGAGATCTGATGCGGCGCCTGGGCCGGGGATACGCTCAGCGCGTGTCTCCGGCCCTTCCTTCGTGGCTGCGCCCGCCGTGGACCCGGACGATCGACGTGCTGGTCGCGCTCGCCGTCTTCGTCCTGGTGGTCCCGGCCACGATCGCCGAGGCCGTCGAGACGGACGAGGTGCTCGAGGCGGCGCTGATCTCGCTCGCCGCGGTGCTGGTGCTCGTGTGGCGGCGCCGCTGGCCGTTCCTCGTGCTCGCCGTCACCACGGCCGCCTGTGTCCTGATCCCGGTCGACGGCCCGATCTGGTTCCCGCTGATGGTGGCGCTCTACACGATCGGCTCGCGGCATTCGGGCGAGACGGCGATCGCGGCGGCCGGGGCCGTCGTCGCCGTCGGCTTCGTCCAGCTGCTCGCCGACGCGCCGGGGTTCGGCTCGGCGGATCTCCTCGCGCTCGCGCTGGTCTGCGCGGTCTCGGCCGGCCTCGGCCTCTACATCGGCAACCGCCGCGACGGGGTTGGAGCGCCTGCGCGAGCGCGCCGAGCTGCTCGACCGCGAGCGCGAGCTGCTGGCCGAGCGCGCGGTCGCCGACGAGCGCGTGCGGATCGCGCAGGAGCTGCACGACGTCGTCGCCCACAACGTCAGCCTGATCGTCGTCCAGGCGCAGGCGCTCGGCGCGACCACGGCAGACGAGCGCGTGACCGACGCGACGAACGGGATCGCCGACCTCGGCCGCGAGGCGATGGCGGAGATGCACCGCACGCTGAAGCTGCTGCGCGGCGGCGCGGACGGCGACCCCGCGCTCGCGCCGCAGCCCGGGCTGGGCGAGCTCGACGACCTGCTCGAGCGCGCCCGCGGCGCCGGCGTCGGCATCGACCTGGCCGTCGAGGGCGAGCCGCGACCGCTGGCCCAGAGCGTCGACCTGTCCGCCTACCGGATCGTGCAGGAGGCGCTCACCAACGTCGTCAAGCACGCCGGCCGCGCGCACACGACGGTGACGCTCGGCTACCGGCCCGACGCCCTCGAGCTGACGATCGCCGACACCGGCGACACTCCGGCGCGGCCGACCGCCGGCGGCCACGGGCTGGTCGGGATGCGCGAGCGCGCCGCGCTGTTCGGCGGCACGCTCAGCGCCGGCCCGCGCGACGGGCGCGGCTTCGAGGTCCGCGCCTCGCTCCCCTACGACGGCGCGGCCGCATGAGCAGGCTGCGCGTCGTCATCGCCGACGACCAGCCGATGATGCGCGCCGGCTTCAAGGCCGTGCTCGAGGCGACCGGCAACATCGAGGTGGTGGCCGAGGCGGGGACCGGCGAGGAGGCGGTCGCCGCGGTCCGCCGCGAGGACCCCGACGTCGTCCTGATGGACATCCGCATGCCCGACCTCGACGGCATCGAGGCGACGCGGCGGCTGCCCGGCCACCGCGTGCTCATCCTCACCACCTTCGGGCTCGACGAGTACATCGTCGAGGCGCTGCGGGCCGGGGCGAGCGGCTTCCTGCTCAAGGACGCCCCGACGCAGGAGGTCGTCGACGCGGTCCGCGCGGTCGCGGCCGGCGACGCCGTGCTCGCCCCCGCCGTCACGCGCCAGCTGCTCGACCAGGTCGGCCGCCGGCTGCCGGCCGCGATGTCGCGCGCGCCAGAGGACCTGAAGGAGCTGACCGACCGCGAGCGCGAGGTGCTGCAGATGCTCGCGGTCGGGCTCTCGAACGCGGAGATCGCCGAGGCGCTGGTGCTCTCCGAGGCGACGGTGAAGACGCACGTCTCCAACCTGCTCGGCAAGCTCGGCCTGCGCGACCGCGTGCAGGCCGTGATCTACGCCTACGAGAGCGGGCTCATCACCCCGGGCTAGCCGCGGGGGACCAGCGCGAGCACGCGCGCGGGGCTGCCGGTCCCGCCCACGAGCTTGAGCGGCGCGACGACGACCACGGCGCCCGTGGGCGGGAGCTGCGCCAGGTTGGCGAGCTGGGTCAGGCCGTACTTGCCGGCGCCGAGCACGAAGCTGTGGACCGGGAACGGGGGGTCGAACGAGTGCGCGGCGCCCGCGTCGGTGCCGACCGTCTCGACGCCGACCCCGGCGAGCGGGCTCTCGTCGGCGATCCAGCGGGCGCACTCGACGTCGAAGCCGGGCGTGTGCGGGCCGGTCTCGTTGGCGTTGAGGAACGCGGCCTCGTCGTGCGCGCGCGCGTCCCAGCCCGTGCGCAGCAGCAGCCAGCCGCCCTCCGGCAGCGGCCCGTGCTCGGCCTCGAACGCGCGGATGTGATCGACGGTGAGGCAGAAGTCGGGGTCCGCGGCGGCCTCCTCCGACTTGTCGATGACCACCGCGGGCGCGACCAGCCGCTGCGGCGGCACGGAGGCGACGTCCTCGCCGTCCTGGCCGCTCACCCAGTGGATCGGGGCGTCGAAGTGGGTGCCCACGTGCTCGCCGATCTCGAGCCAGTACCAGGCCCAGGCCGGCCCGCGGTCGTCGTAGCGGCTGATCTCGTGGCGCGTCAGGCCCGGCGTGTTGGCGAACGGCGGCGGGAGCTGGAGGACGGGGGTGTCCTCGCTGAGCGGCTGGGTGAGGTCGACGATGTCCACCGCGGACAGCATCTCGGCGAGCGATTGGGTCATTTGAAGGCCTCCTCGAGCCATTCCGCGCAGAAGTCGGGCGTGATCTTCGCATCGACGACGAGCGGGCCGTCGCGCTCGGCCAGCCACGGCTCGATCGCGGCCAGGTCCTCCTCGGCGCGCACGGTCAGCCCGCGCGCGCCGGCGGCCTCGGCGAGCGCGGCGAAGTCGGTGTCGGGGAACTGCACGAGCTCGACCGGGTGGCCCTGCGGGCGGAAGTGGTGGACCTCCGCCCCGTAGGCGGCGTCGTTGTAGACGACGACGAGCATCGGCAGCCGCAGCCGGGCCAATGTCTCGAGCTCGGGCAGCGCCATCAGCGCGCCGCCGTCGCCGAGGCAGGCGACGGTCAGGCGGTCCGGCCGCGCGATCGCCGCGCCCATGCCGCTGGCCAGGCCGAGGCCGATGGACTGGAACGCCTGCGTGAACACGAAGCCGGCCGGGTCGGGGACGCGCAGGTACATCGGCGGGAAGCCCATGAAGTGGCCCGAGTCGACGGCGACGGTGCGCTCCGGCGGCAGCAGCGCGTCGAGGGCGAGCGAGAGCGTCCGCGGATCCATGCGGCCGTCCGCGCCGGCGTCCTCGTACGGCTCGTCGCGCCATGAGCCGGCGGCGATCTCGGCGGCCAGCGCGTCGTCGCGGACGCCGCTGTCCTGCACGCCGGCGGCGAGCAGCGCCCGCGCCGTCGCGGCGGCGTCGCCGACCACGGCGACGTCGACCGGCCGCTGCGCGCCGAGCGCGTCGGGGTCGACGTCGACCTGGACGACCTTGGCGCCCGCGCCGATGAGCGCGCCGTCGCGCGTCGTCCAGCGGGTGAGCGACGCGCCGAAGGCGAGCACGAGGTCGGAGCCCGCGATCAGCCGGGCGGCGACCGGCGAGGCGAAGCCGCCGGAGATCCCGACCGCCCACGGCGACCCGGCGAACAGCCCGTGGCCCATCGCGGAGGTGGCGAGCACGGCGCCGATGGCGTCGCCGAGCGCCTCCAGCGCCTCGCCGGCGCCCGCGAGGACCGCGCCGCGGCCGGCGATGATGAGCGGCCGCCGGGCAGCGGCGATCAGCGCGGCGACCTCCTCGACGGCGGCCGGCGGCGGGGACGGAGCGAGCGGCGCCGGCGCGGATGCGGGCGCCGCCGAGTCCGGCGCCGGCTCGGCCTGGACGTCGAGCGGCATGCTGAGCAGGACCGGCCGGCGCTCCACCTGCGCGCGCCGCAGCGCCCGCGCGACATCGTCCGCCGCGCTCTCCCCGGAGTGCACGCGCTCGGCCGCCGCGCCGACGGTCGTGGCCAGCGCCGCCTGGTCGAGCCGGAAGTTCGAGCGCAGCGCCGCGGCCGGCGCCTCGCCGGCCAGCAGCAGCAGCGGGGTGCGCGCCTTGGCCGCCTCGGTGAGCCCGGTCATCGCGTTGGTGAAGCCGGGCCCCTGATGGACGCTGCAGACGCCGACGCGGCCGCTCACCCGGGCGTAGCCGTCCGCCATGCAGATCGCGCCGCCCTCGTGGCGGGCGTGATGGAACGCCGCGCCCGCCGCGTGCAGGGCCTGGGTGGCGAGGTAGTTCCCGCTGCCCAGCACGCCGAACGCGTCACGGACGCCGAGCGCCGCCAGCGTGCGGCCGACGACCTCGGCGGCGGTCAGCGACTCCATCGGCGCGGACCTTAGAGGGCCGGCGCGCGCCGGCCCTCTCTCGACCGACTACGCGGAGGCGGGCACCGCGACCGCGGGCCGCTGGGCGCCGCGGCTGAGGCCGCGGACGCCGAAGGCGACGAGCACGATCGCGATCAGGCCGAGCCCGATCCCCGGGATCGTGAGCCACCACGCGAGGTCGCGGATGATCGGCACCTGGGCGCCGACCGCGGCGTCGACCTTGACGCCGGGGGAGCCGTCGGCGTTCATCATCACGACAGACCACTCGCCCTCGCGGACCTTCCACTCGAGCGGCCGGCCGTCGACCGAGGAGGCGGCCCAGAACGTCTGGGCGGCGGGCATGGCGGGGCGGGCCTCGCCGGCGTAGCGGCGCTTGTCGAGCGAGAACGGCTCGAGGTCGAAATCGGTGATCTCATCGCGCTGGACCTGGTCGAGGTACGTGTTGACGTCCTTGGTCTCGGCGATGCCGACGAAGACGGGCTTGTCGGAGTTCGTCGAGCGCGGGTCGATGCGGACGTGGCCGAAGGTGTCGGAGGAGAAGATCCAGTCCGGCACCTCGTCCTGGACGTCGAGGCTCTGGGTGGTCAGGGCGCGCGTCGGCGACGAGTACGTGTGCGACGACGTCGTGTAGTAGCCGTTGTCGTCGGTGTCGTGCTCGCTGACCCAGAACAGGGCAGCGCCCGCGGCGAGCAGGATGATCGCGAGGAAGGCCGCAACACCACCCGAGATGGTCGTGAGAATCGGGCCGGTGCGGTCCCGAGTCGGTGCCGCGAATGGAGTGATGTTGGTGGCGTAAGTGGTCATGGCACCAATGTGCCGGACCGCCGCACCCGCTCACAGAGGAACTACCCGGGGTCAGGGGGTGTGGCTATCACGCGCAGAGGAGGGTGATGAACGCATCGCTCTGGGTGCTGGACCCCTTGGTCGGGCCGATGTAGCGATTGCCGCCGTCGCCCGCGCTCGCCGGCCGCGTGGTCGCGCGGGCGAGGTCGCGCACGAAGATCCCGCGCGCGCTGTTGCACTTCTGCGGCGACAGGTTCCAGGCCTCGGAGGTGAAGGCGACGCGGCGGCCGTCGCCGGAGATCGCCGGATGGCTCGCGCTCCCCATCCCGGGCGGCCCGTCGCGGCCCTCGGCGCGGGAGACGAGCTGGGTGCGGCGCGCGCGCAGGTCGTGGACGAAGACCTGCGTCTGGCGCGTGCCGCCCGGACGCGCCACGAACGCGACGCGGCGCCCGTCTGCTCGACAGCGACGGCTCGAAGGCGAGGCCGGAGCCGGCCGGCGAGGCGATCGCCGTGGCGCGCCCGCGCGCGAGGTCGCGGACGACGAC
Source organism: uncultured Solirubrobacterales bacterium (assembly GCA_963787335.1). Taxonomy (GTDB): domain Bacteria; phylum Actinomycetota; class Thermoleophilia; order Solirubrobacterales; family Solirubrobacteraceae; genus DASQFQ01. Next base: position 107,099 of record CAWBCU010000024.1, on the reverse strand, counting down.
GTGCGACTCGCCGCCGGCGCCCGCGGCGGTGTAGGCGACGACCGTCCCGCGCGCGGAGAGCACCGGCTCCCACGCCTCCTCGCCCGCCCCCGACACCCGGACCGTGCGGCCGCTGCGCAGGTCGCGCACGAAGACCTCGGAGCGCACCCCGTCCCCGCGCGTGAGCGCGCTGAAGGCGAGCCGGCGGCCGTCGGCCGAGAGCCGCGGCTCGTACAGCTCGTCGGCCATCCCGGGCGGCGCGGGCACGGCGTGCTCGCGGCCGCTGCGGAGATCGCGCACGACGACGCGGGTGTGGCCGCCGGGCTCGTCCGGGCGGTCGTAGGCCTCGTAGGCGATCAGCCGCCCGTCGCCCGAGATCGTCGGGTTGTAGGCCGAGCGCGAGATCTTGAGCTCCGGCGGGTGGCTGACCCGGATCGTGCGGCCGCTGCGCAGGTCGCGGGCGAGGACCTCCATGCGCCCGTAGCGCTTGGCGAAGTTGAGGTTGCCGAGCGCGGACTCGAACGCGACCCAGCGCCCGTCGGCCGACAGCGCGGGGTTGTAGTTCGAGCGCGGGTCGGCCGTCTCCCCGCTCGCGACCGCCGGGGGCGAGCCGGCGCCGACCGCCCGCGCCATCACCGCGATCTCCCCCACCCGCTTGGCGATCGCCAGCTTCGCCTGGTAGCTCTCGAACACGACCTCGCGGCCGTCGCCCGACAGCGCGGCGTTGTTGGAGTAGTTCGACGCGGTGGCCGGCGAGGAGCGCGGCGACTTCAGCGGCGGCGGGCCGTTGTAGCGCGTCTGCTGCAGCCAGCGCGGGAGCTGGCGCAGCTGGCGCGAGAGCAGCCGCTCCGCCTGCGCCGCAGGCATCGACTGGCGCGCGACGCCCTTGTCCGCGTAGGCGCGCAGCGTCGCCGCCGCCCGCTCCTGCGCGTGCCCGCGCGGCAGCCCGTTGAGGCGGCAGATCTGCAGCGGGCTGAGCTCGGAGCGCCGCAGGGTCGACCACTCCGCACGGCTGGCGACGCCGAAGATCGCCGTCGCGTGCGTCGGGATCGCCTCCTGGTGCAGCGAGTGGAAGAACAGGTGCTGCGACAGGTGGCCCTGGGTCAGCGTGCGCAGCGCGCGCTTCTCGAGCAGCGCGAGGCGGTCGGGGTCGCGCAGCTGCCCGCGCCACGGCGCGACCAGCTCGCGCGCGAGGTCGGCCGGCTCCCGCCCGCGCTCCTGGGCGAGCTGGGCGAGGTTGCGCGTGTCGTCGCGCAGGTACCGCCAGATCACGCCGCGATCGACGCCGAGCAGCGAGTACAGCCGCTCCTCGTCGTACGGCAGCCAGTGCTGCATCACCCACTGCTCGCCCGGCAGCCAGTGCGGCGGCGAGCCGGGCGGCGCGTCGGAGTCGAGCGAGGCCGTCTGCGGCTGGGCGGGAAGCTGGACCTGGGCGACGGCGGGCGTCGCGGCGAACGCCAGGAAGGCGAGGATCAGAGCCGGCATGCGGGTCGCCCGCATGCCGGCGAGCCTACATCAGCGCGCGAAGTCCGCGGGGCCGATGAGGTCGCGCTGCAACGCGACGATCAGCGTCTCGACCGTGGCCGTCATGCGCTCGAGGTCGAGCTTGCGGACGGCGCGGGCGATCGGGTCGGCGCGCGAGTCCAGCGCCTCGTCGAAGCGCTCGGCCTCGGCGTTGGAGACGGTGACCTCGCGGCTGTGCTCGCACTGCGCGCAGCGCAGGAGCATCCACCACGAGTGATCCTCGATCGCGGTCCACTCGACCGGGTTGACGAAGTCGGTGGCGCAGGCGGGACAGACCTCGAGGTTCGAGCTCGCAGGAACGTGGCTCGGGCGGGCGTTGCGGGGGCGGTTCGGTCGGTGGCGCATGATGGGACGAGTATCGAGCGCGGCTCGACCTCGTCCCACACGGGCACCTCCCGGCCTGGGGTGTGGCGGGCCGTACCTAGCGAGCGGGGACTTCCGCGTCCTCGCGCGCGAAGCGGTTCTGGCGTTCCGCCTGCACGTCGCCGTCCACGGGCGGGGGCTCCTCCTGGTTCATGCGCTCGGATGTGAGCAGCGCGGCGCCGGCGGCCGCGGCGGCGAACTGGGCCAGCGCCCAGCCGTTGCCCTTGAGCCGCGGGAAGACGGCCGCGTCGACCGACGGCCGGCCCGGGCCGGTCTCGGCGAGCGTCAGCATCGCGGCGATGATCACGAGGTTGTACTCGTAGCCGCCCTCGGTGACCCACGGCCCCTTGGGCGCGTGCACCTTGCGGATGGCGGTGATCATCGTGCCGGTGACGAGCCCCGCGGCGACGGGCGTGAGGGCGCCCAGCGTCAGCAGCGCGCCGCCGCCGGCCTCGGCCGCGCCGGCCGCCAGCGCGTGGCGCTTGCCGGGCCTGAGGCTGAGCTTCTCGAAGAACGCGCCCGTGCCTTCGAGGCCGTGGCCCCCGAACCAGCCGAAGAGCTTCTGCGTGCCGTGACCGACGAACAGCGGTCCGACGATCAAGCGAAGTGCGGTTCTGCCCAGGTCCATGCGGCCTCCCAAGTTTCGATTGCGCCTGCAAGTACTTGGTTAGCCGACCGCGCCGGGTCGGAAACGCCCGGGACATAGAATCGCGCCATGTCTGAGCCCTCCCTGCCCCTCACCGGCGGCTGCGGCTGCGGCGCCGTGCGCTTCGAGATCGCAGCCCCGCTCCCGGCGGCGATCTACTGCCACTGCACCCGCTGCCAGCGCCGCACCGGCACCGGCGCCGCCGCGTCGGCCCGGGTCGCGCCCGGCTCGTTCACCATCACGTCCGGCGAGGAGCACCTTGAGACGTGGTCGCCCGGCAACGGCCTCGACAAGGTCTTCTGCGGCGAGTGCGGATCGGCGGTGCTCGCCCGCAAGCCCGACGGCGGCGAGGTGATCGCCGTCCGGCTCGGCGCGTTCGACGGCGACCCCGGCGTGCGCCCGTCCGCGCACCAGTTCGTCGCCTACGCCGCGCCGTGGGAGCCGATCCCCGACGACGGCCTCCCGCGCTACGACGAGCGGATGCCCGCATAACCGCCGAGTCGGACGCGCCGCGGCTGACCGTCCCCGATCTGCGGCTGTCGCGGTCGCGGGGAGGGAGCCCGGCTGAGTCCGCGATCCCGGCGCAGCCTCCACCCACCCCTCGAGGATAGGGTTGGATGCATGCCGCCTGCCGGCGGTCGACCCGACAGAGGAAGCGCCAATGGCATTCGTTCTCGTAGCCCGTATGACCGCCCGCGAGGGAGAGCAGGATCGCGCGGTGGAGCTCATACGCCAACTCGCCGAGGCGTCAGCCGCCGAGCCCGGCAATGTCCACTACCTCGCGCACCGCGACCCGGACGATCCGCGGGTCTTCCTGATGTACGAGCAGTACCGCGACAAGGCCGCGTTTGAGGAGCATGGGCAGACGGAGCACTTCAAGACGCTCGGCGCCGGCGAGTTGTTCGGGCTGATGGAGAGCCGCGAGCGCGCCTTCTACGAAACGTTGTAGAGGAGTGGCCTCCGCCTGGGCCCGCGGAGGAAAGATCATGCGCAGGACGTCTTCGCCCGGCCCGGGCGAGTTCTCGAGGTGGCCGGCGGTGACATCGAGCCGACGCCGGCGCCCAGCCGTACGACGCTGCTCGTGCTCGTGGCCTGACTAGAAGACGGCGCGGCCGCCCGACACGTCGAAGGTCGCGCCGGTGGAGAACGACATCCGTTCGCTCGAGAGGAACGCGATGAGCTCGGCCACCTCTTCGGGGCGGCCCATCCGGCCCATGGGGATCCGCTCCACCATGTAGTCGATGTGCTCCTGGGAGAACTGCTCGAGAATCGGGGTGGCGATCACCGCGGGGGCGATGCAGTTCACGAGCACCCCGCTATTCGCGAGATCCTTGCCGATGGACTTGGTCACCCCGATCACCCCGGCCTTGCTGGCCGAGTAGGCGGCGGCCATCGGGTTGCCCTCCTTGCCGGCGATCGACGCCACGTTGACGATCCGCCCGTACCCGCGCGGCGCCATCACCCGCGCCGCCGCCCGGTTGGAGAAGAACAGGCCGTCCAGGTTGATCGCGAACACCCGGCGCCATTCCTCGTCTGAGACGTCGACGGTGTGCAGGGAGTCCCCGCCGACCCCGGCGCAGCAGGCGAGGATGTCGAGCGGCCCGAGCTCGGCCTCGACCTGCGCGACGGCCCGGTCGACCTGCGCCGAATCGGTCACGTCGCCCGCTACTGCGAGAACGCCGCCGGCCAGGCCGTCGCCGGCAAGGTCGAAGACCGCCACCTGCGCCCCGCGCTCGCGCAGCAGGGCCGCCGCCGCGGCGCCGATCCCGCTCGCCCCTCCGGTGATGAGCGCGGTGCGGCCTTCGAACTCGCCCGCCATCAGCGCTCGACGTGCCCCGTGCCGCCCTCGGCGAGCATCAGGTCGGCTTCGCGGTCGGGCACGTGGTCGAGCGGCACGGGCGCCAGCGCCTCGAAGAACGTCACGCCTTCGGCTGAGTACAGCTCGTGCTCGATGCCGCGGTTGACGCAGACCACGTCGCCCGGGCCGAGCTCCCGCGTCTCATCGGCGATGGTCATCGTGACGGAGCCCTCGATGACCGCCATGAGCTGCTCCGTGTGCTCATGGGCGTGACGGGTCACCTGCTTGCCGGGCTCGTATTGCACCCGGCAGAGTAGAACCTGGTCGCCGCCGATGGCGTGCAGCCGCACGCCATCGACGAACTCGAACGCCTCGCGGCCGTTCCAGCTGCGAAATGGCGACGGCTCAGGCATCCACGCCCCAGAATCCCTCGCCGCCGTTGGCGCTGATGCCCCTGACCGAGATCTCCTCGTCGAAGATCACCCGCTTGCCCTCGCGGCGCGGCTCGCGCTTGTCGAGCAGGGCGCGGAGCACGCGCTCGGGCGTCGCCGGCATCTGGGTGACCCACACGCCGACCGCGTCGTGGATCGCCGCGGCGATCGCGGGAGGTTGGGCGTTGTTGGCCATCTCGCCGATCGCCTTCGCGCCGAACGGCCCGTCCACCGACGGGTTCTCGATGATCACGTTGTCGATCTCGGGCATGTCGACGAGCGACGGCGCAAGGTAGGCGCCGAACTGCTCGCCCCGGTGTTCGACCGACGGGTAGCACGGATAGGCGTCCTCGAGCAGACCCAGGCCGAGGCCCATCATCGCGCCGCCCTCGATCTGCCCTTCGACGAGCGTCGGGTTGATCGCTCGGCCGACGTCGTAGACCTGGACCATCTTGAGCACCGTGGTCTCGCCCGTCTCGTCGTCGACCTCGACGTCGATCACGCAGGCCGCGTAGGAGATCGCTGAATGCGGCTCGGCGGTGACGGAGCCGTCATCGTCGTTGACCTCGGCCAGCGGCTTGAGCGCCGTGCCGTTGCCGGTGATGAGCTCCCCGTGGACGTACGTCGCCGCGCCGGCGACGTCCGGGATGGAGATCTTGCGGTCCGGTGCGCCCTTCGCCAGCACGTCCCCGTCGACGATCTCGAGGTCGTCGGCGGAGATCTCGAGCTCCTTGGAGGCGATGTTGAGGATCTGCTCGCGGGCCTGCTCCGCCGCGTAGCGCACCGCGTTGCCGCCGATGAACGTGCCGCGCGAGGCGAACGTGCCCGTGCAGACCGCGGAGGAGTCCGTGTTGGAGTTGTCCATCGTGACCCAGTCGTAGGGCACGCCGATCGCGTCGGCGACGATCTGGGTGTGGACGGTCTTCGAGCCCTGGCCGATGTCGACCGTCCCGGCGAAGACGTCGACGCGCCCGTCGGGCTTGAGCTTGATCCACGCCTGGGTGGGATCGCCGTTCTGATTCATGCCGGTCGGGTACTCGATCGTCGCGAACCCGCGGCCGCGCTTCTTGGCCATCAGTGACCTCCGTTCGTGGACGCGCTGTGGACGACGAGGTGCTCGCCCTCCGGAGCCTGCTGACCCACCAGATGCTCAGGCAGCAGGGCGCCCGTGCGCCGGTCGCTCGTCATGGAGCGGTACTCGTCGCCGAGCTCGTATCCCACCCGCTCGGCCGCCGCGAGCGTCACCACGACCGTCGACGGGTCGTGCATGACCACCCGGTTGCCCGTGGTGTCCCCGATGCGGTTGGCGTTCTTGAGCCGCAGCTCGAGCGGATCGAGGCCCAGCACCTCGGCGACGCGGTTGAGGTGCGTCTCGACCGCCAGCGACACCGACGTGACGCCGAACCCGCGCATGGCGGTGGTGGGCACCCGGTTCGAATACACGACGAACCCGTCGAAGGACACCGCCGGGATCGTGTAGGCGCCCGTGTGGTGGAACGCGTGCTTCGTGACCCCGTAGGGCGAGAAGCGCGAGTAGGCGCCCGAGTCGTGCAGCGTCAGCGTCCGGCGCCCGAGGATCCAGCCGTCAGCCGACACCGCGTCCTGGATCTCGATGTGCCACGGGGCGCGCGTCGAGGAGGCCAGGAACTCCTCCTCGCGGGTGAAGCGCCACTTCACCGGCTTCTGCGACTTGATCGCCAGCAGCGCGCAGATCGTCTCCGTGGCGGTGTCGACCTTGCCGCCGAACCCGCCGCCGACCGTTCCCCCCACGAACCGCAGCTTGTTGAGCGGCCACTCGAGGTGGGCCGCGACGACGCCCATCGAGAAGTACATCGCCTGCGTGCAGGAGTAGATCGTCAGGCGGCCGTTGGCCTCCGGGACCACGAGCGAGACCTGCGTCTCGAGCGGGCAGTGCTCGATGGCCTGCGGGCGGTAGACGCCCTCGACGATCGTGTCGGCGGCGTCGAAGGCCGCCTCGAGATCGCCCTTGCGCACGCGGCGGTGATTGTGGGGCCCGAAGTGGGGATAGACCGGCCCCCAGTGGTGGATATCGGGCATGCCCGGATCGAGGCCCTGCCGGATGTCGAAGACGGCCGGCTTCTCCTCGTAGGAGATGTCGATCGCCTCGACCGCGGCAAGGGCGATCGCCTCGGTGTCCGCGGCGACCGCGGCGATCGGCTGCCCCTTGTAGCGGACCACGTCCTCCGCGAGCAGCGGCTCGTCGGCGGGCACGCCGAGCGCCTCGAGATGGCCGTACACGTTGTGGGGCACGTCCGCGGCCGTGACGACCGCGTGCACGCCCGGGAGCGCTTGCGCCCTGGCGACGTCGAAGCGCGTGATGGCGGCGTGGTCGTGCGGCGAGCGCAGTGCCTTCGTCCACAGCTGCCCGGACACCCGCACGTCGTCGACGTACTGGGTCTTGCCCGTGATGTGGGCGATGCCGTCGTAGCGGGGGAGGCGGGCGCCGACGGCCTTCATGCCGGGCTCCCAGGGATCATGCGGACGTTCTCTTCACCCTGCGGCCCCTCGTCGGCCGAGGACTCCTCCGTGAGGTCGTCGCCGCGCGCCGCGGCGGTGACCGCGTCGATGATCTTCACGTAGCCCGTGCACCGGCAGACGTGGCCGCGACAGCGCGTCGACGATCTCCTCGCGGGACGTGCCGCCGCCGGACTGGACCAGGGCGTGCGATGCCATGAGGAAGCCCGACGTGCAGAACCCGCACTGGGCGGCGTAGTGCTGGTCGAACGCGGCCTGCACGGTGGAGAGGTTCGTGGGATCGCCCAGGCCCTCGACCGTGGAGACCTCCGCGCCGTCGATCGCCGCGAGCGGAGTGAGGCACGACCGGCGCGGCTCGCCGTCGATCAGCACGGTGCAGGCGCCGCATCCGCCCTGCTGACAGCCGGCCTTGGGGCTCGTGATCCCGAGCTCCTCGCGCAGCACCCCGAGCAGGCTCGTCATGGGTGGCGAGACGAGCTCGCGTGGTGTTCCGTTGACCGTCAGTCTCATTGTCTCCTCTATCCCAGGTCGTTCAAGACGCGCTTCACGAGGACGGGCAGGGTCTGGCGCCGATACCAGGCCGAGGCCAGCGCGTCATCGGCGGGGGTGACGTCCTCGAGGGCCGCGGCGGCGGCGGCGGCCGCGTCGGCGCCCGAGGCGAGCGCCTGCTCGGCGGAGGTGAGCCGGACGGCGCGAGGCCCGGCGCCGGTGGCGGCGAGCCGGATGCCCTCGGAGGTCCGCGCGCCGCTCACGGCGAGGATCGTGTAGGCGTGCGCGTGCGGGCGCCTGACCTCGGCGGACGCTCCCGCCTCGGGGACGTCGAACGACACGTCCAGCACGAGTCGTCCTTCGGGGCCCGCGGCGAGGAGCTCCTCGACCGGCTCCGTGCGCTCACCGCCCGGGCCGACGGAGCGCACGTGGGCGCCGAGCGCGATCAGCGCGCCCTGCAGGTCGCCGCGCGGGCTCTCGGCGCCGGGAGGCGCGCAGAGGTTGCCGCCCACCGTCGCCTGGGCGCGGATCTCGGGATCAGCCACGCCGAGCGCGGCGGTGGCGAGGGGCTCGACGGCCGTCTCGAGTTCTGCGACGGTCGTCATCGCGCCGAGCGTGACCCGGCTTCCCTCCGTGTGCACGCCCGCCATCTGGGCGTGGCCCAGCATGAGCACCCGCTGTGGCGCCAGGCGGCCATGGACCAGCTCGACCATCAGGATCGTCCCACCGCCGAGCACCGTGACTCCTGCGCCGTCGCCGAACGCCGCGACAGCGTCGTCGGGAGATGTCGCCATGACGACCTCTGGCGCCTCGATGGGTGCGGTAGCCATACGTTCCTCCTCCGTTGCCCCGGAGAGTCCGGGCTCATGGCTTATACAGGGCAGCAGCCGTCGAGGCTAGGCTCATGGAACATGACTGAGCGACGGCTGCGCAAAGGGTCAGAAGCGTGAACGAGACGATGGCGTTCGCATCGATCGATGACATCGAGGCGGCGCTGCGGGCGCAGTCCTACCTCCCCGAGCGGGGGCTCTCGACGTCGTTGTTCCTGTCCCTGGCGATCGGCAAGCCGCTGTTGCTCGAGGGCGAGGCCGGAGTCGGCAAGACCGAGGCGGCCAAGGCGCTCGCGATCGCGAGCGGGGCCCGGCTGATCCGCTTGCAGTGCTACGAGGGCCTCGACGTCGCCCACGCAGTCTATGAGTGGAATTACGCCCGCCAACTACTGCACATCCGCGCCGCGCAGGAGGGCTCGGTGTCCGAGGAGGAGCTGTTCGGGCCCGAGTTCCTGATCCGCCGCCCGCTGCTCGAGGCGATCGAGTCCGCGTCGCCGGTCGTGCTGCTGATCGACGAGATCGACCGTGCCGACGACGAGTTCGAGGCCTTCCTGCTCGAAGTCCTCTCGGACTTCCAGATCACGATCCCCGAGATCGGCACCATCCGCGCCAGGCGCCGACCGGCCGTGATCCTGACGTCCAACCGCACCCGCGAGCTGCACGACGCGCTCAAGCGCCGCTGCCTGTTTCACTGGATCACCCACCCATCGCTCGAGCGCGAGATCGAGATCGTCCGCCTGCGCGTGCCGCACGTCTCCGAGCGGCTCGCGGCTCAGGCATCGTCGTTCGTCTCCGGCCTGCGCGAGCTTGACCTCAACAAGCCGCCCGGAGTCGCCGAGACGATCGACTGGGCCCACACGCTCGCCGTCCTGGGCTGCGAGGACCTCGACCCGGCGATCGTCGAGCAGACGCTGGGGTCGGTGCTCAAGTACCGCGAGGACTTCGAGACGGTGCGCGACGACACCGTCTCAGACCTCGTCCGGGCGGCGCGCACCGCCGCCTCGACCGTCGTGACGTGAGCGAGGGCTTCACCCGGCAGGTCGTGACCTTCGGCCGCGTCCTGCGCGAAGCGGCATGGAGGTCGGCGCGGGTCGCCTCGCCGACGCACTGCGGGGGCTCGACCGGGTCGACGTGACGCGGCAGGACGACGCTCATGGTAATGCTGCGCGCCACCCTCGTGGCCCGCCGGGAGGAGCTCAGTCCTTCGATCGCGCGTTTCGCGCCTGGTTCCTCGCGACGCCGGTCCGCCCCCCGGCGCGCGAGTCCGATGCGCGGACGATGCCGCCCAACGCCCATTTTGTGCGACGTGTCCGGGTCTATGGAGGCCTACTCACGCGCCATGCTGCTCTTCCTGCACGCGCTGATGCGCTCGGCGCGGCGTCGAGGTGTTCGCCTTCGGGACCCGCCTGACTCGGCTCACCCCGACCTCGAGACCCGAGATCCCGAGGAGGCGCTGCGCCAGGCCGCCGACCGGGTGGTGGACTGGCGGCCGGAACGCGCATCGGCGGGTCGCTGAAGGCGTTCAACGACGTCTGGGGAAGCGCGCGCTACCCGGGCGCCGTGGTGCTCATCGCCTCGACGCTGGGAGCGCCAGGATCCGGCGCTCGTCGGCCGCGAGATGCAGCGGCTGTACCGCGCCGCGTTCGCGGTCGTGTGGGTGATCTCAAGGCGGCTCCTCCTACGAGCCGTGCGACCGCATGCTCGCCGCCATTCCCTTCATCGACTTCGACATCGGCCAGTCGCGCTCGTGGCGCGTGTCGGGGAATGAGCGCCGTCATGTGCCGACGCCGTGCGGCGTTGACCGTCGGCGGTTGAACGATCCCCCTTTGATCCGGCATAGATGCTGAGCGTGTATTTTCGGCCGGCTTGCCCCCGGGAGGCGGAGAGAAAGGGTCAACGATGACGCTGCAGGTCATGGCACCGGCGCTCCTCGAGCTGGTCGATGAGGATGCGGAGCTCGAGCGACTCGGCACGGGTTTCACTTTCACAGAGGGGCCGCTATGGCACCCGGACGGCTACCTGCTCTTCTCGGACATGCCGGGCGACGTCCGCCGCCGCTGGGACGGGGAGACGGTCGAGGTCACGCTCAACCGCGAAGGGCACCGCGGCACCAAGGGCAGCGCCGACATCCACGTCGAGCCCCGTCGTGCGGATGGACCCGGACGAAAAGGGCGGCGGCCGCGAGGTGCTGGCCACGCACTACGACGGCAAGGACTCATCTAGCCCAACGTCACGGTCGACGAGAACGGGCGTTACTTCACACCCGACCTACGGCCCATGCCCGGTTCGGCATCGAGCGCGAGCAGGACATCGACTTCCAGGGCGTCTACGGATCCCGCCCGGCGTCGGGACCTGCAAGCTGCTCATCGACGACTTCGTCCAGCCCAACGGCTTGTGCTTCACGGCCGACAAGCAGAAGCTCTACGCCAACGACACCGACGGCGCGCACATCCGGGCGTTCGACGTGCAGGACGACGGGACGATCGCCAACGGGCGCGTGGTCGCCGAGGGAATCGGGTCGGGCGACCTGGCGATCGGCGACCTCGTCGACGGGATGAAGCTCGACGAGCGGGGCAACATCTACGTGACCGGCCCGGGCGGGGTGTGCGTCTTCGATCCCGAGGGCAGCCAGCTCGGCACCATCGAGGTGCCCGAGAACGTCGGGAACATCAACTGGGGCGGGCCGGACTGGACCTGGCTGTTCATCGCCGCCTCGACGTCGATGTACCGCATCAAGTGCAGCGTGTCCGGAAACCCCCTTCCCTACATGAGGTGAACCAGTGAGCGACGAAGGCGCACTCGAAAAGCTCGATCCCGCCCACTCGGCGCTGATCATCCAGGACCTCCAGAACGACGTCATCATCGAGGGCGGGGCGTTCGCCGATTCGGGCGCCCCCGCGCACGCCACGTCGCAGAACGTGGTGGAGAACGTCAAGGCGCTGGCCGACGCCTGCCGCGCGAAGGGCGTCCCCGTGATCCACGTCCTGTACATCGTCGAGAAGGGCGCACCGGGCCTGCGCCAGAACGCGCCGCTGTTCCAGGGCGTCCGCGGATCCGATGCGCTCGTCCGCGGGACGTGGGTCGCCGCGCCCGTCGACGGGCTCGAGCCCCGCGACGGCGACCACGTCGTCGAGAAGATGCGGATGAACGGCTTCTTCGACACCCGCCTGGACATCCTCCTACGCGGTCTTGAAGCCCAGACCATCGTGGTCACCGGGGCCTGGACGACATGGTGCCACGAGCACCGGCGCCAAGGCCCTGACGCCGGTTATGAGGTGGTGGTGGCGTCGGACGGCACGTCCACCGTCAACGACTACTGGCAGAAGGCGGCCCTCGAGTACGCGATGACGAACGTCGCCAAGGTCGCTACCTGCGGCGAGATCGCGGAGGCCCTGGACTGACCGCGGCGAGGCCGAGGGGGATCGTGCTCCCCGTAGATCCTGTCGCCATGGTGGTCGATGACGGTACTCCTGATCGACGTCTTCGAAGGGAGCCCTGGGCGTCGCTGCGGTGAGCGTCGTACGAGCGGGGTAGACAGTGATCTCGTGACACGCGCGCTGATCGCCGACATCGAGACGGTCCTGGCCTCGGCCGACGAGCCGCTTGAGCTCGCGGCCGAGGTGCTGCGGGAGGCGCACGCCGGTGCCGAGCTCCTCGCGCCCGGTACGGCGCTGCCAGTGAGCGTCTGCTCATACTTCGCCCGCGCCGCCGAGGGCCGGTCGTTTCACGAGGAGGACTTCGACGCCTCCCGGACCTTCGGCCTGCCGCTCGACAACGTGGTGCTCGCGAGCGGCTTCCACTCCGGCTGCTCCGTCCCCATCCGGCGCTCCGATACGTCGATCGGGGTGGTCTCGCTGTCGGCGTCGACCCGGCGGCGGGACATGGACGGGCTCGTCGTGCAGCTCGAGGCGGTCGCCGATGCGCTGACCCCTGCGATCGAGCGACCTGCGGCGGCCCGCGCTTCGCGCGTGCTCGTCTGCCACGCCGACGCGCTCGACGCCGCGGCGAGCACCCCGCCGGACCTCTTGATCTGCGACGACTGGATGGCGGCTGCGCGTCGACGAGGTGGCGCGCGAGCTGCGGCGGCCGGGGTGGACGCGCCGCTGCTCGTGGTCTCCTCGCGCGACACGCCCGAGAACGTCCGCGCCTCGCGGCTCGCAGGCGCTTCGGCGCACATCGCCCGCCGCGACGCGCTGAGCTCGCTGCCGGCCGCGCTCGATGCCGTGCGCGACGGCCGACGGTGCTCCCCGACACGGCGGCGCCTCCACGCAGCTCACGGCCCGCGAGCAGCAGCTGCTCGAGAACCTGGAGGAGGGCCTGCGCTTCAAGCAGGTGGCGCGGCGACTCGGCATCTCGGAGGCGACCGCCAAGACGCACGCCCGCAACCTGTTCCGCAAGCTCGGCGCGACCTCGCGAGCCGAGGCCGTCCATGCCGCCCGGACCGGGGCTGCTCGGTTGAGCGCCGCGGGGTCCTCATCCGAACGTGCGATGTTGGCATCCGTGTCGGCGCGGCACAGTGCTCGGACTGCCACACGACGGAGGAGCAGGAGATGGGTCTTGAAGTACACGTCCTCGACCTGGGCGACATCGAGCTCGACACGAGCTTCCTGGTGCTGGCGCTCGAGCCGGGCCAGGCACAGGAGGTTCCGACACTCGGCTTCCTGATCACCGGCGGCGAGGCGCCGATCGTGGTCGACACGGGCTTTTCCGACCCCGAGATCATGGCAACCTGGGGATCAAGGGCTGGTGGCGCGACGGCCAGGCATGGAGAATGCGCTCGCCAAGCACGATCTCAAGATGGAGGACGTGCGCTACGTCCTGCATACGCACCTGCACATCGACCACGCGGCTACGACGACCGGTTCCCGATGTCCACCACCGTGGTGATCAACCGCTGCGAGCTCGAGTACTCGGCTTCTGGCCTAATGGGGGAGCAGTATCCCGCGCCCTACATCAAGCACCTGATCGACCGCCTGCACGCCGAGGGTGGCGCGGTGCGCCTCCTCGACCTCGAGGTCGTCGAATACGAGGATATCACCCAGGGGTCCGCTGCCAGGTGGCTGGGGGCACACGGAGGGGTCGATGAATGTCCTGGTCGACACGGACGAGGGCGTCGCGAACATCTGCGGCGATGTGGTCTACGACGTCGTCCACCAGCTCATCTCGCCGCACCTGCAGCGGATGGAGCTCGACCCGGCCGTCACGGGCAACCACGGCGGCTCCAAGCGCGGCGAGAAGGCGGTGATCGAGCATGGGCGCGTGATCGGGCGGATCTTCGATCGCGTGCCGGGCCCGCTCATCTCCAACGAGGAGTGGCCCGGGAAGCTCACGCGCCAGAACCAGAAGGTGGAGGCGGGCTGAGCTTGACCGCGCCCCGCTGGCGGACCGCGTGGCTCTGGTGACCGGTGGGTCGGAGGGCTAGCTCATGGCTTCCAATCAGCTCAGGACCGCCCAGCAGAGCGCTGCGACGGTGCTCGAATGGCTCAACCAGGGTCGCCGCGTGGCCGCCGGGACGCTGGTCGCGATCGACGGCTCGGCGCCGCTCGACGTCGGCGCCAGCATGTACGTCGACGCGGACGGAGTCATCGAGGGCAGCGTGACGGGAGGATGCGTGGAGAGCGCCGTCGCCCAGGAAGCCCTGGCGCTCTTGCAGGGTGACGGCAAACCGCGCCTGGTGACCTACGGCATCTCCGACGATCTCGCGGGGACCGTCGGCCTCATGTGCGGCGGGACCGTCCACATCTTCATCCACGAGCTCGTTCCCGAGGCGCTCGACGCGGCGCGCCACGGCCTCGAGGCGTTCGTGCACGGAAAGCCGAGCGCCGTCGCGACGCTGCTTGACGGCCCGGCGGCGGGCGGCAAGCTCTACGTCGATGCCTCGACCAAGGTGGGCGGCCTCGGCGGACCGCCGCTGCTGGACGTCAACGTCGAGCGCGAGGCGCGCGGCCTGGTCGCCCACGGGCGCACCGCCGTGCGTCACTTCGGCGCGGACGGCGCCACCATGGGCGACGAGCTGCGCGTCTCGGTGACCGCGCACGCGGATGCTCCGCGGATGCTGATCTTCGGGGCCATCGACTTCTCGGCCGCTCTCGCCACGATCGCCGACGGGATGGGCTACGAGGTCACGATCGCCGATCCGCGCAAGGCGTTTCTGGCCTCCGCGCGCTTCTCGGAGTCCGCGGCAACGGTGGCCGCCTGGCCCGACCGGGTCGTCGAGGAGATGGCGCCGGGTCCGCGCGACGCCGTGCTCGTGTTCACGCACGACTCCAAGCTGGACGTGCCGGCCCTTGTCTCCGCGTTCAAGACCGAGGCGGGATACATCGGGGCGCTCGGGAGCCGGCAGACCACCGTGGATCGGGAAGAGCGGCTGCGGGAGGCCGGGGCCTCCGACGCCGATCTCGAGCGCCTCCATGCGCCCGCGGGTCTCGACATCGGTGCTGCGACGGTCGAGGAGACCGCGATCGCGGTGCTGGCCGAGATCACCGCGCATCGAGCCGGGCGCCCGGGATCCTCGCTGCGCGGGTCGAGCGGGCCCATCCGACGCGAGCGCTCGGCGTCCCCGTGAGGGCCGCCGTCCTGCACGAGCCCGGAGCGCCGCTGCGGCTCGAGGACCTGACGCTCGAGGAGCCGCGCGCGGGCGAGGTGAAGGTCCGTGTCGAGGCCGCGGGAGTGTGCCACAGCGACTACCACTACATGACCGGCGACCTGCGCTGCCCGCTGCCGGTGGTCGTGGGGCACGAGGGCGCCGGCGTGGTCGAGGCGGTGGGCGCCGGCGTCGAGGCAGTCCGTCCGGGCGATACCGTCACGATGCTGTGGCGGCCGCGCTGCGGCCGGTGCGAGTACTGCATCACCGGCCGGCCGGTGATGTGCGAGCTCGGCCGCGTGCAGGCCACGACGGGCGGCCTGCCCGACGACGGCACGACGCGGTTGCGCCTGGACGGCCGCGAGGTGCATCATCTGATGGGCGTCTCGAGCTTCGCCGAGCACGTCGTGGTCTCCGAGAAGTCGGTCGTCGCGGTGCCGGACGGGGTGCCGCCGCGGATCGCCGCCATCACCGGCTGCGCCGTCATCACCGGCGTCGGCGCGGTGCTCAACGTGGTGGGGGAGTGCGCCGGGCGGTCGCTGCTCGTCCTAGGCGCCGGTGGAGTCGGGTTGTCGGCCGTGATGGGCGCGCGGCTGGCCGGCGCCGACCCGATCGTCGTGGTCGACGTCGATACCGCCAAGCTCGACCGCGCGCGCGCCCTGGGCGCCACGCACGTCGTGCAGGCGGGGAGCGAGGACATCGCCGAGGCCGTGATGGCCGCGGCCCCCGGCGGGGTGGAGTGGGCGATCGAGGCGGTGGGCCGCGCCGAGACGCTCCAGCAGTGCATCGCCTGCCTGCGACCGGGCGGGACGGCGGTTGCGGTCGGCCTGGGCCGCGTCGGCGGGACGTTCGAGATCCCCATCAACGAGCTCGTGCAACGGCAGAAGCGGGTCGTCGGCAGCCTCTACGGCTCGGCCAATCCGCTGGTCGACCTGCCCCGCCTGTTCCGCCTGTACCTGGCGGGGCGCCTCCCGCTCGACGAGCTGCTCGGCGAGGAGTACCCGCTCGAAGCGGTCAACGAGGCCTACGCGGCGCTCACCCATGGCGCAGTCGGACGAGCAGTGATCAGGCCGGGTCGATGACGGAGTTCGCCGTCCACCTGGGGTACGGTGCAGGCCGATGAGCACAGCCACGATCAAGAGCCTTTCCCCGCAGGACCAGTCGGAGGTCGTCATCGAGGCGCCCGCGGCCGACCGCGACACGGTCGCCGATGCGTTCTCGCACGCGCGTGACGCCGCGCGCGAGTGGTCGCGCTCTGCGTTGGCGCGCGCCGACGCGCTGTCGGCGGCGGCGGAGGGCCTGCACGCCGCCAAGGACGATGTCATCGACCTGATGGTCCGCGAGGTCGGCAAGCCGCTGACTGAGGCGACGCAGGAGCATGGGCGTAGCGTGCGCATCCTGCGCTACCACGCGCAGGCCGCACTGGACGCCGACGGCGAGACATATCCCGCCGCGCCGCCCGCCGACCCGCGGACGCTGCTGCTGGCGCGTCGCCGTCCGCGCGGGGTCGCCGGGCTGATCACCCCGTGGAACTTCCCGTTCGCGATTCCTCTGTGGAAGGCGGCGCCCGCGCTCGCCTACGGCAACACAGTCGTGCTCAAGCCGGCCTCCGACGCGATCGGGTGTGCGCTGCGCCTGGCGGAGATCCTCGGCGCGTCGCTGCCCGCGGGCGTGTTCAGCGTCGTCACCGGACCTGGTGAGGCGGGCAAGGCGGTGGTGGATCTCGCCGACGTCGTCTCCTTCACTGGTTCGACCGCGGTCGGGCTCGGCGTCGCCCAGCAGGCCTCCGCGCGCGGGATCCCGAGCCAGTGCGAGATGGGCGGTCTCAACGCGTCGATCGTGCTGCCCGACGCCGACATCGAGTCCGCCGCCAAGGTGATCGCCACCGCCGCGATGGGCTATGCCGGCCAGAAGTGCACGGCGACAAGCCGCGTGATCGTGGTCGGGGACACCGCGCAGGTCACCGACGCGCTGGTTGCGGCCGTCGAGGCTCTGCCGACCGGCGATCCGGCCGAGGCGTCGACGGTCGTCGGGCCGGTGATCAACCCGCCGGCACGCGACGAGGTCGTCGAGGCGGCGCGGCGTGCGTCGGGCGACGGCGGCCGCGTGGCCACCGGCGGCCGTGCGCTCGACGGTCCCGGGCTGTTCGTCACGCCGACGGTCGTCGACGGGCTGTCTCCCGACTCGCCACTTGCCCAGGAGGAGGTCTTCGGCCCGATCGTCACGGTGCTGCGCGCCCAGTCGGCCGAGCAGGCGGTCGCGATCTCAAACGGCGTCCCGTACGGCCTCGTGACCTCGATCTTCACCCGCGACCTCGACGCGGTGCTCGAGGTCGTCGAAGGCGTCGACACCGGCATGATCCGCATCAACCAGCCAACCTCGGGTGTGGACTTCCACGCGCCCTTCGGCGGCGAGAAGCAATCCTCGTTCGGGCCGCGTGAGCAGGGCAAGGCCGCGCGCGAGCACTACACCTCTACGCACACGATCACGATCGGCCCGGCCCGGCCGGGAGGCTGAGCATGGCGATCTAGCGGGTATACCGTGCAACCCGGTCTCCGACGCGGAGATCGCCAAGCGATACCCGCAGTTCACCTTCGACCGATGACCACGCCCTACACCGCCATGCGCTACGACGAGATGCCCTCGCTGTGGGACGGCTTCGCGAACCTCGTCCGGCCCGGCCTCGGGCTGACCGCTTTCGGCGCGAACGTCATGAACCTGCCGCCCGACTACGAGACGAAGTCCCACGACGAGAGCGCGTCCGGCCAGGAGGAGCTCTACGTCGGCCTCGCCGGCGCGGGCGCCGTCCTCGTCGGCGAGGAGCGCACGCGCCTCACGCTCGACCCGGAGTCCGCCGTCCGCGTCGGCCCCGGCACGCCGCGCGTCCTCGCCAGCGGCCCGAACGGGATGCGCGTGCTGATCATCGGCGGGGTCCCCGGGGAGGCCTACGTCGCCCCGGAGTGGTCCAGCGGCTAGCGGGCGAGCGCGTGGTACTCCGGGTTGGGCATCTGCCCGGTCGCGAGCGCCACGCGGTTCGTGAAGTTGTACATCGCGGCGATCTCGATCACGTCCCACGCGTCGGTGTCGGAGAGGCCGTGGCCGCGGAGCTCGTCGAGCTCCGCCTCGGTGCACTCCAGCGGTGCCGTCGTGAGGCGCTCGGCCATCGCGCAGATCGCGCGCTGGCGGTCGCTGAGCCCGGCGGCGCGACGCCAGTCGAGCGTGATGCGGTCGGCCATCACCGGGTCGCCCCAGGCCTCGCGCAGCGCGGCGCCGTGGGCGACGAGGCAGTAGAGGCAGCCGTTGGCCATCGAGACGACGACCGCGATCATCTCGCGCTCGGCCGCGCTCAGCCCCGGCGTCTCCTCGTGCAGCAGCCGGAAGTGCGCGAACCACGCCGACAGCCGCTCGGGGCGGAAGGCGTACGTCTGGAACACGTTCGGGACGAACCCGATCTTCTCGCGCGCCTTGCGGAACAGGCCCTGCAGCTCGGGCGGGAGGTCGGCCTCGTCGGGGACGGGGAACCAGGAGATGCGATCCGTGGCGGTGTCCATCGCCGGAGTGTGGCAACTACCCGTGCGGGTCGGGCGGGCACGCTGGGTCAGCGGCCGCCGCGCCACGAGACAGAGACGATGCGTCACGAGCTCGTGCCGCGCGTGTTGACGCGGTCGGCGGGCCCGCTGCTCGAGAGGCCTGCTCACCGCTTGTGAGGATGACGTGCAGGTGGAGGTCGTGCAGCGCTCGCGGGCGCCGGCGGCGTGGTGGATGCCCGCCGGGCCGAGAACTCGCGCCACAGCGGGTTTCATGCCTATCCCGATGAGGTTGGTGCCCGATGGTCATCGCTATCTTGCAGGCTGCTCCTTCGTCGACACGAGAACAGGAGGCAACCTGGGCTCCACCTTCCAGCGCGCGGCCTGGGTCACGGGCTTGCTCGCCCTCGTCGTCGGCGCGACGCCTCCGACCCGCGCCGGCGCCACCCCCCTGTGCAAAAGACAGGCCGCCTCCGCGGGCGAGCGCGCTGGCTGCCACACGATCGACCGCTGGACCCAACCCTCCGCCGCGTCTCTGGCCGGCGGCGCCTCGCGTCCTGGCTTCGCGTTCGACCCCTTCGCAGCGCTCACCGCCTTCCCTGATCCCATGACGAGGGAACGTGGGGTTGGGACGCCGTCGCCGGCAGCAACCTCTGATCCCGCCGGGAAGGTCGGGCTGTCCGTAGCCGCATGGGAGGTGCCCGCCGGCACTCCGCGCCTGGACGACTGGGCCGCAGACGGGTTCACACACGTGCGCGTCGACGTCCTTTGGAAGGACGTGGAGAAGATCCCTGGCGTCTACGACTGGTCCTCCACCGACGAGACGATGGCGCGCCTCATCGGTGCGGGGCTGACGGTGCTGCCCGTGCTGGACAGCACCGCAGCGGCATACCAATCGATCGCGGGCGAGGATCTCAGCCCGCCCACCGACGTGCGCGCCTACGCCCGGTGGACCGCGGCATTCGTCGAGCGGTACGCGGCCGGCGGCGCCTTCTGGGCCGCGCATTCCGCTCTCACGCCCCGGCCGGTCGAAGCGGTCGAGATCTGGAACGAGCCGTACAACGAGGCGTTCTGGCGCACCGGCCCCGACGTCGAGGAGTACCGGGCGCTGTTCGTGGCGGCGGCGCAGGCGATCCACGACACCGACGCGGACGTCGCGATCGGCCTCGAGGTCGTGCGCCGGTACCGGCAAGACGGTCGAGGCGGCGAGGACGAGTGGGCGCGGCCGCTCCTGTCGGATCCGAAGGTCCGCGCGCTGACGGACTTTCTCAGCGTTCATCCGTATCCGAGTCCGAAGGACAAGGATCCTGCCACCGATGCCGATGCGGTCTACGGGTTCGCGATGGTCGCCGGCCTGCACGACGTGGCGTTGGCCGAGGGATGGGTGGATCCGCGCGTGTGGATCACCGAGATCGGCTTCCCGGCCGATCTCGGCAACTGGGACCAGACGCGCCACAACCGCGACGCGGTCGCTCGCGCCTTTCGCGAGTGGGGTTCCTTCGTGGACCGCTACTACCTCTTCACCCCGGGAAACTCCGCGACGTGGCCCGAGGAGTTCTTCATGCCTGGCACGAGCACGGATCGCGGCACCTACGCGGCCGTCAGTGCGCTCATCAGGTCGACGACGCGCGCGATCGTCACGGAATGACAACTTCACGGCTCGCGGATCCCTCATGCTGCACGTGCGTCGTCGGTGCCCCGGTGCGACTGGGGCGAACCGTCTGCGGTGGGCATGTTCGAAGCCGGTGTCGTGGAGGTAGCGCATGGAACCAACAGAGCCGCTTCAAACGCGCGGGCACCGCGGTCGCTTTCGACGACCCACGGCACTCCGACCGGTCCATGAACCACGCATGACGGACGACGGCATCATGGCGCTGCGACGCGCGATCGAGGCCCTGGCCGACTCCGACGACGCCGGCGACCGCGAGAGGGCCGTGGCCGCGCGCCATGCCCTCGAGGAGCTCCAGCGCACGGTCGACTGGCGCAGCCGCCTCTTGTCAGACGAGGTGGTCGAGGCCGTGGCCGGCGAGCTGTTCGCGCAAGACGCGTCCGAAGCCATCCGCGACGCCAGGGGCGGATGGCACAAGGACCGTCTGCGCCGCGCGGCGCGCTCGCTGCTGATCGCGGGCGCCGATGCCGCCGCGCCGGGGGATGGTCCTCCCGCCGGGTGACCCTGCAGTGGCAGGCCTTCGTCGCGCACGCCGCGCCGGCGCTACGCTCCTGTCGTGCCCGTGCCGACGCCGGCTCTTCCGGCAGGGCCGCGGCTTCCGCGGGTGGCGCAGGCCGGCTTGTGGGGCTTGCGGTTTCCCGAGTTCACGCAGTATCTGCATCGGCGCTACGGCTCGACGTACACCGTGCGGATCGGGGGTCTGCCCGCTAGCGTGGTCACCGCGGACCGTGACGCGATCCGCCGGCTGTTCACCGGCGATCCGCTTGGCAAGCGCCACGCCAACGACCACCTGCGTCCGCTATTCGGGGAGCGCACGGTCGCGGTGCTCGAGCCGGTCGAGCACCTCGCGCGGCGCAAGCTGCTTCTGCCGCCGTTCCACGGTGAGAACGTGCACGCGTATTCAGACGTGGTGCGCCGGGTGGTTTCCGACCAGCTCGCGCGCTGGCGGTCCGGCGACGTCGTGTCGATGCTGCCGGTGGCCCAGCACCTGACGCTGGAGGTCATCCTGCACGCGCTGCTCGGCGTCTCGGACGCCGACACGCGCCTCCGCGTGCGCGCGGTCTTCGATGCGATGACCAAGCTGCCGGGCAGCGCGGTCGCGGGCTACTTCCCCAAGCTGGCCGCGCGCTCGCGATGGAACCTGCCGGCCGAGCGCTATTGGGCGCTCCGCGACGAGCTGGATCGTCTGCTCGATCACCAGATCGCGGCGACCCGCGCCAGCCCGCGGCTTGCCGCACGCGATGACATCCTCGCGTTGCTCGTCAACGCCCGGGACGAGGCGGGGCTCGGCCTCACCGACGCCGACCTGCGCGACGAGATGAAGACCTTGATCGCCGCGGGGCACGAGACCACGGCCGCTGCCATCACCTGGGGCGCCGCATTGCTGGCCCACCATCCGGAGGTGCGCGCGCAGGTGCTGGCCGCGGTCGATGCGAGGGACAAGGTGTACCTCGACGCACTGGTCAAGGAGATCTTGCGCATCCGCCCGCCTGTCCCGCTCGCCGCGGTGCGGCGCTCGCTCTCCCCGTTCCGGGTCGGCGCTCATACGATCGATGCCAACGTGCCGATCTTCGTCAACGCCTACGCGGTGCATCACGATCCGTGCCTTTATCCCGACCCGGAACGCTTCCGACCCGAGCGCTTCCTCGGCGCCGGCTCGGACCCATACGCGTTCATCCCGTTCGGCGGCGGGGCGCACCGCTGTCTCGGCGCGACCGTCGCCCAGATGGAGGTGAGGGTCGCCCTGAGCGCCATCCTGGAGCGCTACGACCTCGTCCCGACCACGTCGTGCATCGCCCCCCAGGTTCGGAGGGGCATCACGCTTGTCCCGCGCGACGGCGCCCGGATCCGCGTTGTGGCCAGAGCGCCTCGGCGATCGCCTGAGAGCGGCTGACCGCTGGACCGCTAGCGCCGCGCGCAGGGGATTCGCAGCGTGACCTCGCGGCGGGCTACGCGTCGGCCTGACAGCTTGGCGCGCACCGCGCCCCCGCACGCGACCCGGAGCGTGACGCGGATGATCCGCTTGCTCCGTGGTTCGAGCGGGACGCGCCGCTGCCTGGGCCGGCTGGTCCCGTCGGCCAAGGGCGCGACGGATAGGCGCAGGAGCGGCGTCACGTTCCGTGGCTCGTTGTTGGCGAGCGTCAGTGCGATGCGCGCCTCAGCACGCGCGCCGCCGGTCTGGATCGCGGACTGCACCCGGCCGGTGAGGACCAGCGGGGCATCTGCGTCGCGCGAGGCGTCGACCGAGTCGTCGATCTTCAGCGCGACGGCCGCCAGCGCGCCCGTGAGGGAGAGCGCGACGAGGAGGCTGGGAACGATGAGCGAGGACCATCCACCTGCGCGACGTGACGAGACACGGATGCGGTCCAGGAGCAACGACGCCACATTCGCGGGGCGGGGGAGCACCGGGCTGGTGCCGCGCCAGAGGGCGAACGCGACCAGCACGAGTGAGACTCCACACAGCGCGATCCCGATCGCCTCGCCACGGACGCCGATCGGGGTCGCGTCCAGCACCACGCCGGTGATGGCCGCCAGCCCCAAGGTGAGGGGCACGGCGAGCACGAAGCGCAGTGTCCCGTGCAGCCGGCCGCCCACGGTCGCGCGCAGCAGGAGGTAGCCCGGGGCGAACAGCCCGACCAGCAGGCCGGCCGGTAGTCGCAGCGGCGCAAGCGGGAGGCCGGCGATCGAGCCGAGGACGATGGCGACCGCCACCAGGCTGAGCAGGAAGACGAGGCCGTCGACGCGCTCGGTGGCGTCGGACTCAGATCTCACCAGCACCCGGCCCCCACGCGACGCCTCCGCCCCGCGCGCCGGATAGGGTGGCGCCGCGATGCCGGCTCCACGAGCTCCCCTGGCTGAGGCTCCGCCCTCCGTGACGATCGTCGGCCGCGCGCTGCACGATCCCTGGAACGAGGGGACCCGCGTGATCGGCCGCAACCTGGCGCTGGCCGCCCGAGATCGCGGCCACGACGTCCGCGTCGTCTCGCTGACGGCCCATGGCTATGGCGAGGGCCTCGACAGCAGCGGCCTGCCGACCTACCACGTCCGCACACGGGCGACGTCGCCGCTGCGGTCCGACTACGGGCATCTGCGGGCGCTCGCCGGGGCAGTCCGGCATGCGGCAGGCGGCAGGCGCTCGCACCTGCACTTCGTCGGCGCGCCACTCGCGCTCGCCCCCCTCGTGCGCGACGTCGCCGAGACCACCGTGGCGCACGTCGTCCTCAACGCGAGGGACACGAACCTCGGGGCAGTCGATCGCGTGCGCGCGGCGCTCGGGTTCCGGCTGTTCGACCGCTGGATCGACGGCTATGCCGCCACCTCGGACGCGGTTCTCGCAGCGCTCCAGCGCGACGGCTGGAACGCCGGCAAGCTGCGGACGTTGCCGCCGCCGATCGACACCGATCGGTTCCGGCGCGCGCACCCGCGGCCAGGGACGAGCGAGGCGCGGCTGCGCGTTCAGTACGTCGGCAACATCGCGGGCGAGCGCTTCCCGGCGGCCATCGTGTTCGAGGCACTGCGCGCGCTGGCACGGGAGACAGGGCTCCGTGTCGCGCTCAGCGTGCATGCTCCGGTGGCCTTCCGTCCCGACAACGCCGAGTGGGCCTCGAGCCTGCCGGACGCCGAGGAGCTCGAGATCGACGTCAACCTCGAGGATCTCACCGAAGCGCGCAAGGCCGAGGTGTACTCCGCCGCGGACGTGATGCTCTACCCCTACCTGCGGCCCGTCGCGGTCGAGCCACCGCTGACGCTGCTCGAGGCGATGGCCTGCGAGGCGGTACCGGTCGGCACGGTGTCGGCGAACCGCTCCGGCGTCATCGTGGACGGCGAGAACGGCTTCATCTACGACGGGCCCGAGCAGCTGACCGCCCAGCTCGCCCGCTTCGCCGCCCTGGGTCAGGAGGAGCGCGCGAGACTGGGAGAAGCGGCTCGGCGCTCGATCGTGGCGCGCTTCGGGCGCGCCGCCACCGCCACGCAGCTCGAGCGGCTGTGGGGCGAGCTGGCCGAACGCCGGCGAGAGCCATCCGCGGAGGCGCACCGTCAGACCTCGCAGAGGGGCAGTGCGGCGTCATAGAGATCCTGGAGGACGAGCGGCTTTGGATGCTCGAGAGCGTAGGTCGGACACGCCGCAAGGGCGCGCCCCAGCAGCGCCTCCTCCGCGTCGGACGCCTGTTCGATCGCCTCGCTGCGGCGGTCGGGGAACGCGAAGCGGAAGGTGGTGTAGGCCTCGGTCAGCGCCCGCCGCTCGTAGGCGAGTGAGCGGACGATCCGCGCGGCGAACTCGGTCGCCTCCATCGAGCGGACGCGGCTCGCCGGATCCTCGACGACGGTGGCGAGGAAGGCGACGTCCAGCGGGACCGGTGCGAAGGCGACGCGGCCATCGAAGAGGGCTTCGGGCGACCCGGAGACGCGGGCATTGTTGTGGAAGCCGGGATTGACAAGGCCGAGCGCGCGCGCGGCGGGATGCCGGCCTCCGCGGAGGCCGGCGCCGCGCTCGGACAGGCGTTCGAGGATCGCAGCGGTGCGCACGCGGGCGCGCCGGCTCCGAGACAGCCGCCTGCGCAGGGCGGGAAGCTGGCGCAACTGCCAGTCCCAGACCTGGGCATGCGCAGCGAGCCCGTGGAGCGTCGCGCGCTGGCCGCCCACGATCGTCCACTCGTCCGCGAGGTAGTCGGCCCCGTTGGCGACGAACGGCAACAGCAGCTCGCTCTTCCCCCCGCCCTCCCAGCCGGCCACGAGCACGCCACGACTGCGGTGGACGAACGAGGACGCGTGGACGAGCACGTAGCCGCGCGCGATCAACCGCAGGGCCAGGAGCGGCACGAGCAGCGGGATCGCGGTGACCTCTCGCTCACACACGATCTCGAGCGGCTGGCCGGCGCGCGCGAGGTCGATGCGCGTCATCGCCGCGTCGTCCAAGAGGTAGAACGCGTGCTCGTCGTACGCTGCCACGCGCGAGCCGAGGTAAGTGAGCGAGGCCGCTCGCGGGAGCCGGTCCATGAACCGCACCACGATGTCCGCCGGTCCGTCTGGTCCGGCCCGGGACGGGCCGAGCTGGCGCACGAGCGCGCGCTGCTGGGCTTCGCTCGCGCCGATCAGCTCGATGCTCACGAGACCGTGGATGCCGTGTCGCACGGTGCCGGGATCTTCGGGGCTCACCCGGCTCGCTCCGTTCGCCCCGGCGGTCGGAGCCCCAAGAGCCGACGCAGCAGGGGTACGTCCGCGGCCCAAGGGAACGTCTCGTCGATCCTCAGGGTCGCTCCGGTGATCCGGACGAGCAGGAGCGTGGCGGCGACCGTGACGACGCACGCGACGAGCAGGCTGGGGCCGGCCAGCGCGCCGACCACGGCCGAGCCTGCTGTGAGTACCGCGGCAGTGACGAGGAGCCTGACGTAGCCTGGATCCCACAGTCGCACGCCCGTCAGGCGACGGAGTGCGATCTGTTTGAGGGCGTTGTGAGCGATCAGCGTGGCCGAGGTCCCGAATGCAGCGCCGAGCGCGCCGAAGGGCGGGATGAGCAGCAGGTTCAGGCTGACGTTGAGCACCACGGCGATCATGTCCACGATCAGGGTGTAACGCAGGTAGCCGTGGATCTTGAGCACCTGACCGTTGAATCCGGTCGCCGCCTGGATGCAGTATCCGATCGAGAGCACCATCAGGACCGTGCGGGAGGACTCGTACTGCGGGCCGTACAGCCCGCCCACCAGTGCCTCGGGGAACACGAACGTGAGCAGGAAGACGGGAAACGACAACGTCGTCGTCCATGACGCGATGCGCACGTAGATCTGGCGCATTGCGCGCGCGTCGCGACGCGCGAAATAGGTGGAGGCCAGCGGCGCGAACAGCACCAGAAAGGACGCGAGGACAATCCCGTAGCCGCGCATGAACGGGGTGACCGCGCGCATGGTCGCGACGTCGGCCGGCCCGCGCAGCGCTCCGAGCAGGATGGCGTCTGACATCTCCAGGCACGCCCACACCATCGTCGTGGCGAGCGCCACCGACGCGAACGGGAGCATCTCCCGCCACGGCCAGGTCACCGCGCGACGGACGGCCGGCCGCAGCAGGGCCTCGCCCCGCAGCATGACGACGCACATCCACGAGTAGAGGACGGCGCCGACCAGCGACGCGCAGACCCACCCCACCGCGACGAACTCGACCGAGGTGTCGAAGAGCACGAGGGTCGAGGTGACAGCCAGCTTCAGACCCGGCGCGACCAGCGAGCCGCGGATCACGATCGCCCGCGTACGACCGTAGGTGGCGAACACGGCGGTGAGCGTCACGATCAGCGCTTCCAGCGGGATGAGGAAGGCCAGGATGGCGGTCAGCTGCGACGAGTCCGGCCCGATAGCGTCGGACGGGATCAGGGCCATGCCCACCACCAGCCCCGCGGCGCACGCGACGCCGAGGCCCAGCACCGTGACCACGGACGTCGCGATGACCCCGAGCAGCCCGCCTTCGTCGCGCGCCTCGCGACGCATCGGCACGAAGCGCGAGACGGTCAGCGGCATGCCGAACACGGCAATGTTCTGGACGAAGAGCACCAGCGCGATCGCGAACGCAAAGGCACCGAACTGGCCCTTGCTCAGCGCGCGGACGAGCACAACCTGGGAGACCAGCTCGACCAGGGCGGCGAAGACGTTGGCGCCGAAGATGAGGCCTGAGCCGCGGACCTGCGGAGCGATGTCCTCGTCGTCCGGGGTGGTCGCGGGGCTACTGCGCGTCGCCGACAAGGCGGGTCCGGATCATCGCGGCCGTTGAGTGCAGAACCTGGTCAGCCGGTTGCGTGGCGTCGATCAGGACGCTGTTCGGCACCTCATCCGCCAGCCTGCCGTAGGCGGCGCGCAGCCCGTCAAGCCATACGACGGAATGCTCGCCCTTGCGCGCGTAGAGCAGTTCACTCGGTGCGTCGAGGATCAGCAGCAGGTCCGGGTCCGGGAAGAGCGCCATCACAAGCCGCGCGTACAGCCTGCCCGAGAGCGGCTGACGGGCGAGCAGCGTGTCGATCCGCGCGTCGTAGACGTAGCGGTCGAAGACGACCGCCCCACCAGCCCGCGCCGCGCGCCATCCGGCGGCAAACCGGTAGCCGAGGTCGGCGAGGCGGTGCGTGTAGGTCACCGCCGCGCGCAGCTCCGGCAGGATGCCGCCCCTGCGGCG
This sequence comes from uncultured Solirubrobacterales bacterium, assembly GCA_963787335.1. Taxonomy (GTDB): domain Bacteria; phylum Actinomycetota; class Thermoleophilia; order Solirubrobacterales; family Solirubrobacteraceae; genus DASQFQ01. The sequence goes on along the minus strand of CAWBCU010000024.1, from coordinate 79,612 downwards.
CGCGAAGCGCTGCGGCACGCCGGCCACGGCGGCCGGCAGCAGCCCGCCGGCCATCCCGCGCCGCTGGGCCCACCGCATCGTCGGGAGCGCGTGCGTCGTGCTCTCGGGGTTGACGCCCATGTAGACCACCAACGACGGGTGCCCGATCGCATCCGGCAGACGCGACACGAGCGTGCTCTTCCCGGCCCCATCGGGACCCACCACTGCGACGAGCAGGCCACGGCGGCGCACAGCGCGTGCCTCAGCGTGCCGCGGCCGGCTTGACCGGACCGTAGATCGTGATGTTGCCATTGTCATAGATCCGGTTGAGCGTCGAGACCCGGTCGAGCTTCGCGAGCTGGGCGCGCGGGAACGGCTGCGGGTAGAGGGTACGAGGGAACAGCTCCTCCTGGCCGAAGTAGTAGCCGTAGCGCGCGGGCAGCCGGCTGATGCGCCGGTCCACGACCAGATACGGCGCGCGCAGCTCCCGCAGCCGATAGGCCACGTCGGTCGGCGTCTTCGCGATGAACGGGAGCCAGTTCCCGTAGCCGACGGGCTGCTGATCCCCATAGGTCGAGAACGCGAGCTCGCTCCCGTTGTCGGCTGCGAAGCGGTTGTGACGGCCCGCAGAGCCGCTGAGCCAGCGCGCGGCGGAGATCACGTCCCTGGTGACGGCCTCCGGGCCGGCCGCCGTCGCGGGCTGCTCCCGCGGGAAGCGGCCCCCCGGGTTGTCGCCCACGACCACGCCGCCGGCCACCACGAGAACCAGCGCTGCGAGGACGGCGGCCCGTCGCGCGACGAGCGGCACGCGCGCGAGCCGGTCGAGCGCGCGCAGCGCCAGCGCGCCGTAGATGGCAACGCCGAGGAACAGGTACGGCCACGCGCGATAGGCGAGCTCAGAGGCGCCGGTGATCACCGCCGGGGCCGTCAAGGCCCAGAGCACGGGCCCAAAGATCATCAGGGAGAGCAGCATCGGCTCCAGCGCGCGACGGCGGCGCCGCCGCAGGAGGAGGAAGACCCCCGCGCCGCACAGCGCGAACACCAGCAGCGGATAGACGTAGGCCACATATTGCTCCGGCTGCCACAAGGCTTGCTGCCCGAACAGCTTGCGCGTCCCCTGGCCCTCGTTCTTCAAGGTGTCGATCAGGGCCCCGATCCGCGCTGTGAAAGCGGAGATAGGTACTCGCTCGCCTTCGTCGCGTGCAGGACCAGCCAGTCGTTGAGCAGCAAGATGCCGGCGGCGGCGAGCAGGGCGGCGTCCATGGCCGCCCGGCGGTACAGGACGGCCGTGACGATGGCCAGGACGACGAATCCCAGGCCGACCATGAGCGCGCTCATGTGATGCGTCACCGTTACCGCTGCCAGCACGACGAGGATCAGCGAGGCGTACCGGGGTGTGAACGCGCGATCGCGGGCGCAGGCTGCCACCAGCGCCCAGGCCGTCACGAAGAACAGGATGCCCAGCGTCTCGTAGCTGTAGACGGAGTGGAAGAAGACGAAGGCCTTGTTCCCGATGTAGAGCACCGCCGCCATGAACGCCGTCCGCCCGTTCAGCCCGAGCGCGTTGGCGGCGCTGAACACGACCAGCGGGATCGTGATGTGAATCGCCAGCGGCAGGACCCAGGCGAGGGTCTCGAGCCCGGGGCCGGTCGTGTCGTGAAGCCATAACGTGGTGAGCTCGAGGCCTGGGAACTGACCCGGGATCGGGAAGCGGGTGACCGGCAGATCGGTGTGGCCGCTCTCGGCGATCAGCCGGAGCGACTGCTGGTGGTAGAGGTCGTCGCTGAAGATCGGGTGACCAGGGCTCCGCAGCAGGTAGGGCAGGTACGTGAGCGCGCCGAGCGAAGCGAGGGCCACCACCGCTCCCACTCGCGGCCGCCGCGCCGGAGCGCGACGGCGGCAGCAGCCGACAACCAGAGTATAGGCCCAACCAGAAGCGGACGGGCTCCCCGTGGTCGGCAGCCCCGGGTCGAAGGCCGAAACGAAAAGGGACGCGCCGAACAGGAACGCGAGCGCTCCCAGGAACGGGCCGAGGCTGGTCGGCACGGCAACGGCCGGCTCGTCCTCGACTCGACCCGGCCGGGCGACCCGACCCGACCTCGGCCACGGGCGCCCCGGTCACGCGCGCCACCTCCGGACCGCCGGGCGGAGCGAGCGGGATGGCCTACCGTGGCGCGTCCCATGACGACGCCCTCCGTCCCCCTCCGGCTGCTCATGGTGACCCCGCGCTTCCTGCCGGAGTCGGGTGGGGTAGAGACGCACGTCTACGAGGTGGGCCGGAGATCGGCGCGTGCCGGCGTGGCGGTGACCGTTCTCACCACCGACCGCTCCGGGACGCTCCCTCCCCGCGAGCAGATCGAGGGGATCGCCGTGGTGCGGGTGCGAGCGCATCCGCGTCGCTGGGACGTCTACTTCGCGCCGGGGCTGGGGCGCGCGATCGCACGACTCGGCGGGGACCTGGTGCATGTGCAGAGCTACCACTCGGCGTCGCCCCCGCGGCCATGATGGGCGCGCTGCGCGCGCGGATCCCACGTGGTCACGCTGCACAGCGCTGGCCACTCCTGGGCCCTCCGACGACGCCTGCGGGCGCCGCAGGGGGCCCTGCTCAGGCCGCTGCTCGAGCGAGCGGCCAAGCTGATCGCCGTCTCGGCATTCGAGGCCCGAGCCTTCAGCGATCGCCTTGGCATCGCGCGCGACAGGTTCGAGATCGTACCGAACGGGGCGGAGCTGCCGGACGGGGGGACGCGAACCCGGTTCCCGGGCTTGTCGTCTCGGTCGGGCGGCTGGAGCGCTACAAGGGCCACCATCGGGTCATCGAAGCGCTGCCGGAACTGCTCCGGAATGTCCCGGAGGGACGCGTGGGATCGTCGGCAGCGGTCCGTACGAGAGCGCGCTTCGCCGGCTGGCGCAGCGCCTCGAGGTCGCCGACCGCGTGGAGATCGGGCCGGTGCCGGCGTCCGACCGGGCGGCCATGGCCTCCGTGCTGCGGTCGGCCAGCGTGGTCGCGCTCTTGAGCGAGTACGAGTCCCCGGTGTGGCTTGCATCGAGGCGGCGTCCACCGGACGACCGGTGCTCGTGGCGGGCAGACGGCACTGCAGGAGCTGGTCGACGGGGGTATCGCCGTCGCCGTCGCGCCGGACAGCTCGCCGACCGCGGTCGCCGCCGCTCTCGAGCGGGAGATCCGCCGCCCGACGCCGCGACGGCCCGCGACGCTTCCGAGCTGGGACGGCTGCGCGGCACAGCTTCTCGCGCTGTACACGCGGGTAGCGTGAGCCGGCATGCGGATCCTGATGCTGACGGACCTGTACTGGCCGCTCGTCGGTGGACTGGAGCAGGTCGTGCGCGCGCTGAGCCACGAGCTGACCGCCCGCGGCCACACGGTCGCCGTCTGCACCCTCGGGCAGGGGGAGCTTGCCGCGCGCGAGGATGACGAGGGCGTGGCGGTCCTGCGTCTGTCCGGAGCGCTGCAGCGCAATGCTCGGCTGTTCAGCGACAGCCACCGCCGCTACGCCGCCCCGCTCCCGGACCCCGAGAGCGTTCTGGGGCTGCGCCGGGTCGTGCATGAGTTTCGTCCCGACGTCGTCCACGGGCACAACTGGCTCGTGCGCTCGTTCCTGCCGCTCAAGCGGGCGAGCGGCGTCCCGCTCGTCGTCACCCTGCACGACTACGGCCGCTGGTGCGCGAAGCGCTCGCTCTACTACCTGGAGGAGGGGCCGTGCCGCGGCCCCGGCGTCCGCAAGTGCCGCGCTGTGCCGCCGCGCACTACGGGCCGGCGAAGGGCGCGGGCGTCGCCGCGACGAACTGGGTGGGTCAGGCGATCGAGGACCGACTGGTGGACATGTACCTCCCGATCAGCCAGAGCACCGCCGCCGGCAACGGCCTGCCGGCGGCCCACGCGCCCCACCGGGTGATCCCGATTTTCCACCGCGTCACGTCCGAGCGCCCCTCCGCGGCGGAGACCTATGCCGAGCAGCTTCCCACCGGCGAGTTCGTGCTGTTCGTGGGCGCGCTGAGCCGGCACAAGGGAGTCGACGTCCTGCTCGAAGCCCACGCTCGGTTGAGGCCACCGGTGCACTCGTGCTCATCGGCTCGCGTTGGCCGGGCATGCCGAGCCTGCCCGCGGGTGTCACGGTCCTGCACGATTGGCCGCACGAAGCCGTGCGCCTCGCCTGGGAGCGCTGCACGCTCGGCGTCATCCCTCGGTGTGGCGCGAGCCGTTCGGTCTCGTCGCGATCGAGGCGATGGCGGCGGCGCGGCCCGTCGTGGCCTCCGACATCGGCGGGTTGAGCGAGATCGTCGCGCCCGGCGAGACCGGGCTCCTGGTGGCGCCGGGCGACGCGGTGCAACTGTGGACGCGATCGCGCGCCTGCTCGACGACGGCGGCCTCCGCGCACGGATGGGGGCAGCGGCCCGTGAGCGGGTTGAGTCGTTCAGCCCCGAGCGGATTGTCCCGCGGATCCTCGACGTGTACACGACCGTCAGCCTTCGAACCTCCCGGACCAGGGACGCTCTCAGCCGGTCGTGACCTGAACTCCATCGGCTTCGAGCGTGAAGGCTTGAGCTGCGTTCTCGTTGCCGAGCTGGATGGAAGCGACACCACTCGTCCCTAGATTCGCAGTCGTCGTCGTGAAGATCTGGGCGCCGTCCTGCGCGACGGTCAGCGTGCTCTTACCGGCGCCGGCTGGATCATGCGCACGCTGTAGCGCGCCAGGTACCCAGCCCCAGATTGCCGCTGGTGTTGTACGTCACGCCCGCGTTGCTCACGCCGACGCCGTTGAAGTTCGCATTGCGGCGATAAAGGCTGACGAGTCGGGTACCGGCTCCATCGTCGACGCGGACGATCGGAACGACCAAGCCGCTCGCGCCCTCGGCGTCGATGCGGATGTCGAGGCTCACGGTCAGCTCCTTGTAGGAGCCGCCGAGCGACCGCGTGACCTTCGCGAAGGACCCCGCGTTCCCCGACTCGGTGAGGCGGGCCGCGAACTGGCCCGCCCTGAGGATCGCCTGCTGGACCGTGGCGGTGCCGTCTCCGCCCGTGGTCGCGGCGGACCAGGCGGAGAAGCCCCCGCTCTCGAACCCGTCGCTGAACACGGTGGTCGACGACGTGCCGCCGACCGTCACCCGGACGGCGGCGGACGCCGGTGACCGTTGCCGGCGAGGTCCGTCGTGCTGGCCGTGAGCGTGTGGCCGCCCGCCGCGGTGTCAGATTCGCGCTCCACGCCCCGGCGCTGGTGGCGGTGGACGAGGCGACTGCGGTGGTCCCGTCGCGCACGGCGACGTCCTGCCCGGCGCCGGTCGTGCCACCGACGGCGACGGTTGAGCCGGCGACGGTGGCACCGTCGGCGGGCGTGGTGATCGCCGGCGCCGGCGGTGCGGTCGTGTCCACCGTCACACCGACGACGGTCGACGCGGTGCTTCCGACGACCGCGCTGATCGGGTGCTCGCCCTGGGCCAGCGACGGGCTCTGGAAGCTCCAGGCTCCGCTCGAGTCAGTGGTGGCGAGCCGAGCATCGCAGACCCGTCGCGCACGCTCACCGTGCTGCCTGCCGGCGCCGTGCCCGACAAGCTCGGCGTGCTGTCGGACGTGATGCCGTCGGTCGCCGAGCGGCCGGTGTCGCTGGCCATGTCGAGCTTGACCGTGGGCACCGCCGGGCTGCCGAGGGAGATCAAGCTGTGCATGTAGAACTTGGTCACGCTGTCGGAGGCGAGCAGCACCAGCCCGTCCGTGCCGTTGACGTTCTGCTTGGTCGACGTCACGTCGTTGATGTGCTTGTCGCTGTCGAGCTCGACGGCCGGCGTCCCTCTTCCGAGCGCGAAGCTCGGCGAGTCGATGCCGCTGCTCTTGTAGTAGATCGCCGTCTCGGCCGTGCCGGAGTCGATCGTCGCGCCGTTGGTCGAGGTCGTGAAGAAGACGTCGACCTTCCGGTTGCGGTCGTCGATCATGATCATCGGCCGCGTCTGCTTGTCCGACACGCGGCTGACCGTGTACTTGTCCCATGTGCCGGCGAGGTTCAGCCGCACCATGATGAACTGAGGGTCGTTCGCGTTGGGGCTGGTGCCGTCGTTGAGCGACGTCTTCACGACCGCGTAGAGCCGGCCGGCGCCGTCGGCTTCGAGCGACCTGATGCTCACGTGGTCGTCCGCGTACCTGGTCCCCTTCAGCGGGGCGCTGACCGAGCCCCACGACGTGCGCGCGGCACCGTCGGCATGCGACGCGAAGTACACGGCGCCGTCAACCTGATTGCTCCACATGACGCCGATCCGGCCGTTGTAGCGGATCACGGTGGAGATGTCGTCGGCCGACACCGTGGTGCCCGAGACGGGGACGATGAAGGGCGTCCCCCACGACCCACCGCCGACGCTGCTGTCGTCGACGTAGACCCGGCTGTCGCGCGTGTAGGTGACCCATAGCTTGCCCGTGGAGTCCTTGTCGAGGACGAGGGCCTCCATCCCGCCCGTGACGATCGTCGAAGGGAAGCCGGTGTCGGCCGTGTACTGCTTGGTCGTCGTGCTGTAGCTGTAGCGGTACAGCCGGGCCGAGTCGGCGCTGTTCGTCGCGCTCGCGCCGGCACTCGCGATGTAGAGCTTCGATCCGTCCCACAGGACGTCGGCCCACGTGGAGTTCCGGCTGTCGACCGCAGTGCCGGTGTCCGTCCACTGCTGTGTCGTGCCGTTCAGGCGATAGATGTGCCATGACTCCGAGACCCGGTCGAACATGTAGCCCCACCATGCCCCGTCGTTGAACCAGAGCTTGCTCTGCGGCTTATGCGCCGTCGGGCCGTTCATGCTCGGCGCGCTCCACGAGAAGTCGCGGAATCCGGCGGCCGCTGACGCCTGTGCGGGCGCGGCCAGGGCGAACCCCAACAGTGTCAGGAGGGTGAGCGTGCGCACACGGCGCAGAGAAGGCGGTCGCATTCGCGAGGCTTCCTAGAGGTCGGGCGCTGCGCTTGGCGCCACGCCGGCGGTGGAAGGGGGGCGGGTGCGCGTGGCTGCGGACCGCCGGCCGGCGAACAGCCGCCCGCGGGCGTAGCCGGCGGCGGTCAGTGCGAGGCCTGCGACGATCGCGAGCGCGCGGCCCAGGCCTCCGGCGTCGCCGTGCCGGAGCATGTCCGCCAGGCCGCGGATGACGCCACGCGGAAGCGTGCGCTGGACGTACTCGCGCTCGGACGACAGCGAGTCGGAGGTCCCGACGGCCGACGCGACGGCCGCCTTGGAAAGCCCTTCGGCATAGCAGCGCGCGCGGTAGTACCGCCAGCTCGCGCGTTCGCGGGGAACCCGATGGGCCACCGCCGCGCCCGGTGCGAGAGAATCGTCGCGGCCGGCAGTTGCTGGCGCGCCCGGATGCAGAGCTCGGTCTCCTCGCACCCGAGCGGTCGTTTGCCCACGCGCCCGATGCCGTGCCGGAACCCGCCGACCCGCTCCAGCACCGCGCGCCGTAGAGCATGTTCGCGCCGATCATGTTGCGCACCGGCTGTGTCCGCGGGGAAGCCCGTCATAGGAGCAGCCGACCACCCAGTCGAACTCGCGCGGGAACCAGCCGGGCCGTCCGCTGATCCAATCGGCCTCGACCCGGCCGCCGACGCCGACGACCGAAGGGTCGTCGTAATGCGCGAGCAGTTGCTCGAGCCAGTCCCGGCCGGCGCGCGCGTCGTCGTCGAGGAAGGCCACCACCGATCCGCGAGCCGCCTTGACACCAGTGTTCCGCGCCCCTGACAGTCCCCTCGCTTCGGTACTCGGGAGCGCGACCACGTCCGGCCGCGCCGCCCGTAGGCGGCGCAGCAGACCATCATTGTGGTCGATCACCACGATCGTCTCGTGCGCTGCGACGCGTTCGTCTGCCACCGAGTCGATCGCGGACAGCAGATCGTCCCAGCGCTCGTCCGCGTAGGCGCAGATCACCGCGGAGACCGTTTCGCATGCCGGCGCTGTCGCCGCTCCGGGCGGCGACAACACGAAGTCAGGCGAGTTCGGCCGAGTCGACAAGGGTCACCATGGGCATGGCGGGCGAGGGCACTGCGGGCTCGAGCAGCATCGCGGCATCATTCGCAGGCGTGCGGGAGTCGACCGTGAAGCGCTCGCGCAGCAGCGTCTTGAGGACGCGCTTGCCATCACGCCATGCGTTGAGGTTGGACTCGCCGGAACGCCTCTCGGCCTCCCACGTCGGGACTTCGCCGATGCGCAGGCCGGCCTTCACCGAGCGCACGACGATCTCCGTCTCGATCTCGAAGCCGTCGGTCTTGAGACCCAGCCGCTGCAGGGCCTCTCGCCGGAACGCGCAGTACCCGTAGCAGAGGTCGGTGAACACCTGCCCGTAGAGCAGGTTGACGGTCCCGAGCAGCGCCCGGTTTCCCGCTCGGCGGATCGGCGTCATGTCGGTCGTGCCGCCGCCGGGCTTGAAGCGCGACCCCTTGACGAGGTCGCAGCCGTCGGTCAGGCCGGCCACGTAGCGGTCGATCTCCGCAGGGTCCATGCTGCCGTCGGCGTCGATCATGACGATGTAGTCACCGGTCGCCGCGGCGAAGCCGGTGCGGAGCGCGTCGCCCTTGCCGCGGCCGCCGTCCGTCACGATCTTGATGTCGGGGCGCAGCCTGCGCGCCACCTCCACCGTCCCGTCGGTCGAATGACCGTCGACGAGTACGACCTCGTCGATGTAGCTCGGAAGTCGTGGGAGCAGCCAGCTCAGGTTCTCCGACTCGTTCTTCGCGGGTATGACGACCGATACACGTTCCGTGCCGATCACCGGGACGGCCATCGCGTCCGTGCTCAGTGCACCTGCGCCCTGCGCCATTTTTTCCCTCCTTGGTCCATACCGAGGCTGGCTCGGCTGGCGGCTAGTTCCCGAACTGCGTGCGGCTCCCAGGCCGCTGCAAAGCCTCTTACGCGCCTGCTCCGGCACTCTGTGACAGAAGACCGAAATTCGTCACGACGCTGACCCGTGAGCGGCTGGACCTCCGCCTGCTGCGAAGCTTCCGCCGCAATGCGCTGCGTGCCGCCAGCACGAGCCGAACGTCACCCCGTGTCCACGACGGTGGTCGCGGCCGTCGCGCTCGCCTGCCTCGCCGCAGCGCCTGCCTCCGCCGAGGAGCGCGTCTTCGCCCCGGTGGCGGACACCTACGTGAGCGCAGCGGCGAAGACGTCCAGGTTCGGCAGTACGCGGACGCTGAGGGTGGGTGCTCACCCGCGCCGGCGCGCTTACCTGCGGTTCGCGGTGACGCTCCCGCGCGGCGCGATGATCAGACGAGTGGTGCTGCGCCTGCACCCGGCCCGCCACAGCCGCTCCGTGCGTCTCCAGGCGAACGTGGCCAGGACGACCTGGAGCGAGCGCAGGCTGCGCTACCGCCGCCTACCGCCGCTCGGCGCGCGGCTGGCGCGCTGGCGCGGAGGTCGGCCGGGGGCCCGCTACCAAGCGGTGAGCCTGCGCCGAGCGCGCATCCGCAATGCCCCGAACACGATCGCTCTCAGCACGACGACGTCGCGCCTCGCCCGCTTCGGATCGCGCGAGAGCCGGCACCCACCGCGGTTGGCGATCACGTTCTCGGTGCCGTCGGCGCCCGCCCCCGATCCCGCCGTCCACCCGCCCGACTGCAGCGACGGCGTTGATGACGACGGCGACCGCCGCGTCGATCTCGCCGACCCAGGCTGCGCCGGACCCACCGACGCGTCCGAGACCTATCCGGTCCCGACCATCGTCATGGCGGCCGGCGACATCCAGCCGGCGAGCTCAACCGTCGTCCCGACGGCGGGGCTCGTGAACGCGAACCCGTACGACGCGCTGCTGCCATTGGGAGACAACCAGTACGAGCGCGGCACGCTCGCCGAGTACAGCTCCTACTACAGCGCGTCGTGGGGCGCACCCGCAAACAAGCGCCGGACCTTCCCGGTCCCGGGCAACCACGAGATGGAGAGTGGCCTCGCGGGCAACTACTGCGCGTACTTCCGCTCCGGGGCGGCCCTGGATCCCTGTCCCGGCGGACGGCCGTACTACTCCTTCGAACTCGGAGCGTGGCACGTGGTCGCGCTCGACTCCTCGTCCGGCACCATCGACGACACGCAGATCGCGTGGTTGCGGGGTGATCTCGCCGCCCACCGGACCGCGTGCACCCTGGCCTTCTGGCATCACCCGCGATATTCGCCCGGCGGGGCGAACCCGCTCAACAACGTCTGGGCGGTCTTGATGGCCGGCGGCGTCGACGTCGCGCTGGTCGCGCACGACCACAACTATCAGCGCTACGCGCCGATGAACAATGCGGGAGCCGTGGACACGAGCAACGGGATCCGGCAGTTCGTTGTCGGGACCGGCGGGATCAGCCACGAGCCCTTCACGAAGCCGGTCACGGGCCGCGAGGTCATGAACGTGGACACCTTCGGGCTCCTCCGGCTCTCGCTCGGTCGCAGCGACTTCAGCTGGCGGTTCCTGCCCGAGCCGGGACGGAGCTTCCAGGACAGCGGTGCCGGAACGTGTCATTGAAGTGACGGAGACCGGGAGGCGGTTTGCTACAGCGCGACTTCCACCCATCGGCGGGTTAATGCACCCGCACAGAAGCCAACCGAGGGAGACGGCATTGATGCCAGGTACACGATCCAGAAGCGCCTGTCGGGCAACGGGAGCCCTCATGCTCGCGCTCGCGGGTGCGCTCGGCCCTGCTGCGGCAGCGCAGGCGGGCGTCGTCAGTTTCGGCGCCGGTGAGAGCGCCTCGAGCGTGCGGTTCTTCGGCAACCCGGGCGAGGTCAACACGGTCCAGATCACGGGAGACGCCACAGGGGTCACCGTGACGGACACGAGCACCGTGGTCAGCGCGGGTGCCGGCTGCCATCGCAGCGATCCGAACATCCCGCCCGCCTCCACGCACAGCATCAGCTGCACCGGAGCGGTGACGCGCCTCGAGCTCAACGGTGCTGACCTCAACGACGAGATCACCAACTCGACAGGTCTCCCATCGGCGATCTCGGGAGGCGACGGCGTTGACACGCTGGTCGGGGGGAGTGGTGATGACGTCATCACGACCCGGGGCCTCTACAGCGACCGCGTGCTGTGCGGCGCGGGCAACGACACGGTCAACGCCGACACCGGCGACGTCATCGAGGCTGACTGCGAGACGGTCTCGCGGCCTGGAACCGGCACGACGACGCCGGGTGGTGGCGGCCAGACCGGCGGGGCGAGCTCGCGGCCGCCGGCCGTCGTCGTACCCCTGCCCGCAGCGGGCGCGTGCCTCGCGAAGCGGCAGGGAACCGAGAACGGCGATGTCATCGCCGGCACCGTGGCGGGCGACTTCCTCCTCGGTCTGGGTGGCGACGATCGCATCCAGGGCCTCGCGGGCGATGACTGCCTCTTCGGTGGTAACGGGCGCGACCGCCTCAGCGGCGGGCAGGGCGCCGACTATGCGAGCGGCGAGGCCGCCGCTGACCGCATCTCCGGCGGGGATGGACGAGACCGGCTGGACGGCGGCGCGGGCGCCGACCGCATCAGCGGCGGCAACGCCGCGGACACGATCGCCGGCGGCGCAGGACCCGATCGCATCAGCGGCGGCTCGGGCGTCGATCGGATCAACGGCGGCGCGGGCGGCGATGTCATCAGCGGCGGGTCCGGTCGCGACAACATCGCGGGCGCTCAGGGCAGAGACCGCATCAACGTCCGTCGAGGGTCGCTGGACCGCGTCCGGTGCGGATCCGGGCGCGACGTCGTTCGGGCGGACCGGCGGGATCGCGTGGCCCGCGACTGCGAGATCGTAACGCGGGTGCGCTGACGGCCAGCGCCGTCGCGTATCGCCGTTCAGCGGCACCGGGAGGCCGTCAGCCTCCCGGTGCCGCCGATCGGGCCTAGAGGGACTTGACCTCGACCCGGTCGATGAGCAACTGCGCGTTCGCCGTAGGCGCGGACTGCCCGGCCCCGCCGACGGCGAGGTCGAGCAGCATCCACGCGGGTCGTGGCGGGGTACCGGTGGCGTCGGGCCCGAGCGGCCACGGCGAGTGCATCCCCTTGTCCACGGTCGCGCACGCCACGTCGTCGACGAGGAAGGTGACCCGGGTCGGCTCCCATCTCGCGGAGAACTTGTGAAAGGCCGCCGACAGATTGGCGCCCGGCTTGCACAGGATGTCCTGCTTCCACGCCTCGGGCCAGCCGCTCCAGACATGGATGGCGGAGTTCGAGAGCGTGTTCCACTGCGTGTAGGTCTCGTTGATGTCGATCTCGGCGGTCGTCTGACCGTTCTCCTGTTCACCGTTGAGCAGCCACCAGCCGGGCCAATATCCGCCCTGTGCGGGCATCTTCATCCAGGCCGAGAACGTGCCGTAGCGGAAGGCGGCCCTGCCGCGGGACTGCAGACCGGAGCCCCAGGTCGGAGTCGCGGTGAGGACCAGGTGCCCTTGTCCGTCGAGCTTCTCGTCAGCCCCGCAGCGGATCTTGCCCCAGCTGGGGAAGCAGTAGTCCCCCCACTTGGTGGCATCGGGCGCGGCTCCCGCCGCGCCACCGAAGTCGTCTGAGAAGAGGACACCGGGGACCGGGGTCGGGGTCGGGGTCGGGGTCGGGGTCGGGGTGGGGGTCGGGGTCGGCGCGTCCGTGATCACGACCAGCTGCGGCACGTTCGTGGCCTCGCGGGAGGAGAGCGACAGGCCGTTCGCAGACCGCGGCACCAGCGCGAAACTCAGCACGCCGGCCCTCACGGCGGCTGTGACGTCCCAGGTCAGCCAGGTGCCGACGCCTGCGGCGCCGAGCGGCGTCGCGGGTGCGGGCGTGCTCAGCGACGCGGGGCGATTGTTCCAGTCGACGGCGGACTCCGACCAGGGCGCCCCGATGGGATAGGCCGCGGGGACCGCATCAGAGTGGTCGGTGACATAGAGGCGCAGCTTCGCGTTCGTCACCGCGCCGGCGGGCGGCGCCTTGAAGCGCAGGAAGCCGCGTGTGCTGCCGGCCGAGGTGGCGGATGTCACCTGCGAATCGATCCGGAGGGTGGTCGAGCTTCCGTAGTTCCGTTCCGGCGACGGCTGTTCCACCGACGCGTCGGCAAGGGAGGGGAGGTACGTCGTCGTCGACGCGGCGCGAGCGGCAGCCGGCACGACGGCCAGGGCCATGATCGTGACGCCGATGAGGACGCCGCAGCGTCGCTGACGACCTGCGGGATCAAGGATGTTGAACATTTGAAGATGGCTCCTTTGGGGGGCCGGGAGGCGCGCCGGCGGCGCGCGGATGCGCCGCCGCGGCGGCATTACGCCGTTCGCGTCACGGTGATGGATGGGCAGCTCGGCGCCGGTTCGTGGACCGATGCATGTAGGCCGCGACTTCTTGTCGCAGGTCCGCCGACCCGGGTGCTCAGCAACGTCATGCGGACGACTCTCAGCTCATCGGCAACCCGTGCCCGAGCCTTGAACGTGCGCCGACTCGGCTGACGTACGCTCGGCTTCCCCCGGCAACGTGTTCGCGTCGCCCACGTCGTGACGAACGTCATGCCCAACCGGTGACGGCGGCCTCTACCCGGCGGCGGGCCGCGTGTCCATCATGCAGGACATGACGAACATGAACGGCAGCGGCCCCGGCATCGAGCTCCGGGGCCTCGAAAAGTCCTTCAAGACGCCGAACGGCGTCGTCGAGGCGGTCCGCGGCGTCGACATCTCCATCCGCCGCGGCGAGATCGTCGCGCTGCTCGGCCCCAACGGCGCCGGCAAGTCGACCACGATCGACATGCTGCTCGGCCTCGCCGAGCCCGACGCCGGCAGCGTCTCCGTGCTCGGCCACTCCCCCGCCGACGCGACGCTGCACGGGCTGGTCGGCGCGATGCTCCAGACCGGCATGCTGATCCAGGACCTGTCGGCCCGCGAGCTCGTCGCGATGGTCGCCTCGCTCTACCCCGCGCCGCTCGACGTCGACGAGGTGCTGGCGCTGGTCGGCATCGAGGCGATCGCCGGGCGCCGGACGCAGAAGCTCTCCGGCGGCGAGGCGCAGCGCGTCCGCTTCGCGCTCGCGCTCGTGAGCGACCCGGCGCTGCTCGTGCTCGACGAGCCGACCACCGCGATGGACGTCGCGGGCCGCCACGCCTTCTGGAGCACGATGCGCGAGTTCGCCTCGCGCGGGCGCACGATCCTCTTCGCCACGCACTACCTCGAGGAGGCCGACGCCAACGCCGACCGCGCCGTCCTGATGGCGGCCGGCGAGGTCGTGGCCGACGGCCCGACGACGGAGATCCGCGCGATGGTCGGCGGCCGCACGATCCGCGCGACGCTGCCGGACGCCGAGCTCTCCGAGCTCGAGGACCTGCCCGGCGTGACCCACGCCGAGCGCCACGGCGCGGCCGTGCTCCTCAACTGCGCCGACTCCGACGCGGCGATCCGGGCGCTGCTGGACACCTGGCCCGACGCGCGCGACATCGAGATCGCGAGCGCCGGGCTCGAACAGGCCTTCCTCGAGCTGACTGCGAGCACCCGATGAGCGTTGCCCTGTCCTACACCCGCTTCGAGCTGCTGCGCGCGTTCCGCAACCGGCGCTTCTTCTTCTTCTCGCTCGCCTTCCCGCTCGTGCTCTACCTGCTGATCGCGGGCCCGAACGGCGGCGAGGACGACCTCGGCGGCAGCGGCATCCCCGCCCGCCTCTACTTCATGGTCGGCCTGGCCGCGTTCGGCACGATGAACGGCGTGGTCGCCGCCGGCGCGCGGATCGCGGCCGAGCGGTCGGTCGGCTGGACGCGCCAGCTGCGCATCACGCCGCTGCGCCCGAGCGTCTACATCACGACCAAGCTCGTGACCGCCTACGTGTTCGCGCTGCTGACGCTCGCGGTGCTCTACGCGGCCGGGATCGTGCTGGGCGTGCACATGCCGCTGCGTGAGTGGATCGAGATGACCGCGCTGCTGCTGCTCGGGCTGCTGCCGTTCGCGGCGCTCGGCATCGCGCTCGGGCACCTGCTGACGGTCGACTCGCTCGGCCCGGTGATCGGCGGCACGGTCGCGCTGCTGGCGTTCCTGGGCGGCGTCTGGTTCCCGCTCGGCGACGGCTTCATGGGCGACGTCGGCCGCGCCCTGCCGTCCTACTGGCTCGTCCAGGCCGGCCACATCGGGATCGGCGGCGAGGGCTGGAGCGCGACCGGGTGGGCCGTGATGGCGGCCTGGACGATCGGGCTGACCGTGCTGGCGATCCAGGTCTACCGGCGCGACACCGGGAAGCGGTAGGCGCGATCCGCGACGATCCCGGTGTGAGATGGCTCGGCGAAGAGCCGCTGGCGGGGCGCCCGACGCTCGAGAAGGTGCGCATCCGCGCGGGCGTCGCCCTCGGCGTGCTCTTCCTCGCCGGGCCGATCTCGGACCTCGGCGACGAGTCGCTCGAGCCGAGCCTGCAGATCGCGCTCGGGGTCGGCGTGGCGCTCTTCATCGCCGTCTACATGTCCGTCCTGCCGCCCGCCCGCTGGCTCTCCCGCCGCGGCTTCGCCGCCGTCCTCGGTGCGCTCGCGCTGCTGCCCGCGATCGCGATCGCCCTGCTCGCCGCCGGCGCGCCGGCCTCGTTCTCGGCGCTGTTCGTCTACGTCGCGGCGGCGATCGGGATGCTGCTGCCGCCGCGCCTCGCCGCGGTGCTGATCGTGACGGCGGGCCTGGGGGTCGCGGTCCTCGGCATCGCGCGCGGAGACGACGACGGCGCGATCGCCGCGACCGTGCTCACCGTGGTGGCGATCGGCGCGATGATGGCCGCGTTCGGCCGGGTCACCCGCGTCAACCGCGAGCTGCGCGAGACCCGCGAGGAGCTCGCCACGCTCGCCGTCGCCGAGGAGCGGCTGCGGATCGCGCGCGACGTGCACGACCTGCTCGGCCACAGCCTGTCGGTGATCACGCTCAAGAGCGAGCTCGCGGCGCGGCTGCTCGAGCGCGACCCCGCCCGCGCCGCGGATGAGCTGGAGGAGATCCAGGCGGTGTCGCGCGACGCGCTCGCCGAGGTGCGCGAGGCGGTCAGGGGCTACCGCGGGCTCGCGCTCGCGGACTCGATCACCCGCGCGCGCACGGCGCTCACCGCCGCGGGCATCGACTGCGAGCTGGCCGGGGCGCAGCCGGCGCTGCCGGCCGACGTCGACGCCGTGCTCGCCTGGGCGGTCCGCGAGGGCACCACGAACGTCATCCGCCACAGCCAGGCCCGCCACTGCGAGATCCGCATCCGCGCCGACGACGAGATCGCCGCGCTCGAGATCGACGACGACGGCGCGGCGGCCCCGGCGCCGAACCACGGCGGCAGCGGCCTCGAGGGCCTGCGCGAGCGCGCGCAGCGCGTGCGCGGCACGCTCGAGGCCGGCGCCCGCCCGGAGGGCGGCTTCCGGCTGCGCGTCACCGTCCCGCTGGCCGAGCCGTGATCCGCGTCCTGATCGCCGAGGACCAGGCGATGGTGCGCGGCGCGCTCGCGAGCCTGCTCGCGCTCGAGGACGACATCGAGGTCGTCAGCGAGGTCTCGCGCGGCGACGAGGTGCTCGCGGCGGCGCGCGCGAGCGCGCCCGACGTGGCGCTGCTCGACATCGAGATGCCCGGCCGCGACGGCATCGCGGTGGCGGGCGACCTCGCGCGCGAGCTGCCGGCGCTGCGGACGCTGATCCTCACCACCTTCGGCCGCCCCGGCTACCTGCGCCGCGCGCTCGAGAACGGCGCCCGCGGCTTCCTCCTCAAGGACGCCCCCGCGCGCGAGCTGGCGGCCGCGATCCGCACCGTCGTGGCCGGCGGCCGCGCGATCGACCCGGCGCTCGCGGCCGCGACGATCACCGAGGGCGAGAGCCCGCTGACCGCGCGCGAGAGCGACGTCCTGCGCGCCGCGATGCGCCACGACACCGCGGCCGACATCGCCGCCACGCTGCACCTCTCCGAGGGCACCGTCCGCAACTACCTCAGCGCCGCGATCCAGAAGCTCGGCGCGCGCAACCGCCGCGAGGCGATCGCGCACGCGGTCGAGAAGGGCTGGCTGTGATGTGGCAGCGTGTGTGCCATGCACGTCATCCGCCAGGACCAGCTCCCCTTCAGCCGCATCGCCCATGAGCTCGAGGGCGCCGACCACGGCGACGTCCCCGTCTCGCTGATCTTCGTCGACGCCCCGCCCGGCCGCGGGCCCGGCCTCCACACCCACGCCTACCACGAGCTCTTCCTCGTCCAGGAGGGCACCGCGACGTTCACCGCCGACGGCGAGGAGCGCGTCGTGGGCGCGGGCGAGCTCGTGATCGTCCCGCCCGGCACGGTGCACCGGTTCGAGAACACCGGCGACGGCCCGCTGCGCATGACCACGATCCAGACGAGCCCGAAGTTCGTGACGGAGTGGGTGTGACTAGCTCACGGTGACGCGGTCGCGGCCGTCGGCCTTGGCGCGGTAGAGCGCGGCGTCGGCGCGGTTGAAGACGTCGTCCCACACGAACGCCGTGCCGCGTGCCGACGCGGCGATGCCGATCGAGACGGTGAGGTCGAGGCCGACGATCGGCTCGTCCGCGATCGCCGCGCGCAGCTTCTCGGCCGTCGCGTCGTCGCCGCGGGCGTGCCGCCGAGCAGCAGGACGACGAACTCCTCGCCGCCGAGCCGGTAGAGCAGGTCATAGGCGCGCAGCTGCTTGCGCAGCCGGTAGGCGACCTCGCGCAGCACGGTGTCGCCGGTCGCATGGCCGCGGCTGTCGTTGACGAGCTTGAAGCGGTCGAGGTCGAGCAGGATCACGGCGACGGGCTCGCCGGTGAGGACCGACTGGCCCTCGATCTCCCCGGTGCGGTTCATGAGCGCGGCGCGGTTCAGCATCCCGGTCAGCGGATCGAGGATCGCCGCGCCGCGGTGCTCGACGTCGGAGTCGCGCAGCACGGTCGACACCGCGTGGACGGCGACGATCGCGACCAGCAGGATGCCGAGGGCGAGCGGGTCGCGTGTTCAGGACACCCGGATCGGCCTGCAGGACGACGGCGATCGCGAGGATCGCGCCGAAGACCGTCGCCGGCCGCGACGCGCGGTCCGGGAAGCGCCCGGCGAGGCCGGCGATCGGCCAGCACAGGAGCGCGACCGCGGGCGTGTCGCCGCCGCCATGGACCGCGATCGCCAGAGCGATCAGCGCTTCGGCGCCGAGCACCGCGCCGAACACCCACACCTCCGGGCGGGCGAAGCGCTTCGCGTTGCGCTGGATGCCGCCGAACAGCAGCAGCCCGGCTCCGGCGGGGATCAGGCCGAGGCGGTCCGGGATGAACGGGAGCGACAGCGCGATCGCGACGATCAGCGTCAGCAGGATGGTGTTGTTGGCCCGGACCAGGCGGCCATGGAGGTCCATGAAGCGCACCCGCTCGAACTCGTTCCGGCAGATCCAAGAGGGGTGCGACTCCACGTCGGGGCGCATTACCTTCCCCATCGGCCAGAACGCGGCCGAGCGCGACCCTCAGGTGATGGTGAAGCCCCCGTCGACCGCGAGCGTCTGGCCGGTCACGTAGCCGCCGGCGTCGCTGGCCAGGAAGATCAGCGCGGCCGCGAGCTCCTCGGGGTCGCCGATGCGCCCGGCGATGATCCGCACGAGCTGGCGCTGCATGTGCTCCTCGCCGAGCTGGTCGCTCATCTCCGACTCGAACCAGCCGGGGGCGAGCGCGTTGACGCGGATCCCCTTGCGCCCCGTCCACTGCTGGGCGAGGTCGCGCGTGAGCCCGATCAGGCCGGCCTTGCTCGCGGAGTAGGCGGCCTGCGGCAGGCCACCGGTGGTGAGCCCGAGGACGCTGGAGATGTTGATGATCGAGCTGCCGGGCTCCATCACCTTGCCCGCGCGCTGCGCCATCCAGTAGCAGCCGTTGAGGTTGACGTCGATCACCTTGCGGAAGTCGTCGGGCGACTCCTTGGACGCGGGGACGGCCGTCCCGACGCCGGCGTTGTTGACCAGCACGTCGACGCGGCCCAGGTCCTTCATCGTCTGGTCGACGAGCGCCTGGCAGCTGTCGGGGTCCGAGACGTCCGCGCGCACGGCGATGGCGCGCCGGCCGGCAGCCTCGACCAGCTTGCGCGTGTCCTCGAGCTTCTCGACGCGGCGGGCGCCGAGGGCGACGTCCGCGCCGGCCTCGGCGAGGGCCTTGGCGAACGCGACGCCGAGGCCGGACGAGGCCCCGGTGACGATGGCGACCTTTCCTTCGAGGCTGAAGCGGTCCAGGATGGGCACGGCGGGGAGGTACCCGCGGCGGCGCGCCAGCACTCGCCCGGTTCATCGACGGCGGGGGTAGACCCGCGGCATGCGCCCGCTCGACGCGATCACCGGACGCCGCTCCAAGTTCGTCGTCGCCCTCCTGGTCATCCTCCTGGCCGGGGGGCTGGCGTCGCGCGCGGGCAGCGTCACGACCACGAGCGACCCGGCCGTGCTGCTGCCCGAGGGCGCCGAGTCCGTGCGCGCGCTGCGGGCGATCGAGCGCTTCCCGTCGGGCGACGTCACGTCCGCCGTCGTCGTCGCCTTCCGCCGCGGCGGGCTGACCGGGGCGGACCGCGACGAGCTCGCGGCACTGCGGCGCGAGCTCGGCGGCTCGACGGCCCCGCCGCGCTACTCCGAGAACGGCAGCGCGGGGGTCCTGATCAGCACGTTCAGCGACCGCGGCGAGGAGGAGGTCGTCGCGGAGGCCGAGCGGATCCGCCGCGCCGCGGCCCGGCTCGACCGCGGCGGGCTGGACGTGGCCGTCACCGGCGGGGCCGGCTTCGCCGCGGACGTCGAGGGGGTCTTCGGCGGCATCGACGGCATCCTGCTGATCGGCGCGGGGAGCCTGGTCCTGATCCTCCTCATCCTCATCTACCGCTCGCCGATCTTCTGGGTCATCCCGTTCTTCACCGTGCTGCTGGCCGAGGGCGCGTCGCGCGGGTCGCAGTACTTCCTCGGCGAGGCGGGGCTCGCGCTCACCGGCCAGGCGACGGGCATCGCCTCCGTCCTGACCTTCGGCGCGGCGACCGACTACGCGCTGCTGCTCGTGGCCCGCTACCGCGAGGAGCTGGTCCGGCACGAGGACCGGCACCGCGCGATGCGCTCCGCGCTGGCCTCGGCCGCGCCCGCGATCGCCGCCAGCGCGCTGACGGTCATCCTGGCGCTGCTGACGCTGCTGCTCGCGCGCGTGGGCGGGACGAAGGCGCTCGGGCCGCTGTCCGCCGCCGGCGTGCTGATGGCGATGCTCTTCAGCCTGACCGTCCTGCCGGCGACGCTCCTGATCGCCGGCCGGCGCGCGTTCTGGCCACGGATCCCGCGCTACGGCACGACGCCTCCCGACCCGCGGAGCGGTCGCTGGGGCCGGCTCGGAGCGCGCGTCCAGCGGCGGCCGCGGCCGGTCTGGCTCGGGGGCGCCGCCATCCTGGCGATCCTCGCGCTCGGGCTGACGCAGCTCGACCTCGGCCTCGCGCAGGACGAGCAGTTCGCCGGTGAGCCGGAGGCGGTCGCGGGTCAGCGCCTGCTCGTCAGCGGCGGCTTCCCGCCCGCCGGCCCGGACGCCCTGCAGGTCGTCGTGCCCGACCCCGCGCGGGCGGCCGCCGTGGCGGCGGGGCTGCGCCGCCTCCCGTCGGTCGCGGGCGTCACGCGCGCGGAACGCGGCGACCCGGGCGCGCTGCTCGGGGTGCGCCTGCGTGCGGATCCGTTCAGCGCCGCGGCGCTCGCAGCCGTGCCCGCGGTCCGCCGCAGCGCGCACGCCCGCGGCGGCCCCGGCACGCTCGTCGGCGGCCAGGTCGCCGAGGACCGGGACACGCGCGAGGCCGCGGAGCGGGACAACCGCGTCGTCGTGCCCGCCGCGCTCGCGCTGGTGGCGCTGATCCTCGTCGTGCTGCTGCGGGCGCTCGTCCTCCCGCTGCTGCTGATCGTGACGGTGATCGCGTCCTTCGCGGCCGCGTTCGGCGCCGGCGTGATCGTCTCCGACCTCGTGTTCGGGTTCGCGGGCGTCGAGACGACGCTGCCGCTGATCGCGTTCATCTTCCTGGTCGCGCTGGGCGTCGACTACAACATCTTCCTCGTCGCCCGTGCGCGCGAGGAGGCGCTGAAGCACGGGAGCGACGAGGGCATGCTGCGCGCGCTCGCCGCCACGGGCGCGGTCATCACCAGCGCCGGCATCGTGCTCGCCGGCACCTTCAGCATCCTCGCCCTGATCCCCTTCGTGGCGCTGGTCGAGCTCGGGTTCATCATCGCCTTCGGCGTCCTGCTCGACACGCTGCTGGTCCGCTCGATCATCGTCCCCGCGCTCGTGTGGGACGTCGGGCCGCGGGTGTGGTGGCCGTCGCGCCTTCGCTCGGAAGCGGGTACCAGCGGATCGCGTCGAGCTCCGGCGGCAACGCCGGGTCGAGTGGCGTGACGTCGACGTCGCGGATGATGCGGCGCGCGTCATCGAGCTGGCCCGCGAGCGCGCTCTCCGGCAGCGTCTCGAGCGCGCCCCGGCCGTCGTCGAGCCTCGGCAGCGCCGCCTCGCGGGCCTCCGCGTGGCGCCAGAGGCCCGTGTCGGGGTCGAAGCGGTAGAGCGGCAGGAGCTTCCAGCCGTCGTTCGCGATCAGGTGGACGGCGTCGACGATGTAGTCGAACACGGTCTCGCTGACGAAGTAGTCGAAGCTGACGCGGGCGAACGCGAGCGTGGAGCCCATGCGGCCCAGGCGGGCCTGCGCGTGCATCTTCGCCGACCACTCGTCGTGGATCGGATAGAGGCGGTGGAGGTACGGGCCGGCGCAGAAGCAGCCGCTGCGCGCCTGGATCCCGAACAGGTCGCTGAGCACCGCGACGACGAAGTTCGAGTGCAGCAGCCCGCGCGGGTGGCGGACGCCGAACGACACGATCGCGAGCCGCTCGCGCTCGCGGTTGCCGAGGATGCGGAGGTTCGGGTTGGTCGCCCACGACGCGAGCGCGCGGCGCGCGAGGTCACCTTCGCGCCGGCGGATCGCGTCGGTGCCGACGGCGTCCTTGATGCCGAACACGAGGCCGGCGCGGATCGACTCGACGATCGCGGGCGTCCCCGCCTCCTCGCGGGTGGCCGGGTCGGGGTGGTAGCTCCGCCCGGTCGGGCCCACGAACCGGACCGTCCCGCCGCCCGGCCCTGTCGGGACGGGCCGGCGCAGCAGCGAGCGCTTGGCGACCAGGATCCCGGGCGTGCCAGGGCCGCCGGGGAACTTGTGCGGGGAGAGGAAGACCGCGTCCTTGCCGCGCATGTCGATCGGGAGGTACGGTCCGGCGGCGGCGTAGTCGAAGCAGGCGAGCGCGCCGTGGCGGTGGAGCACGCTCGCCAGCGCGTCCACGTCGGAGACGATCCCGGTGACGTTCGAGGCGGCGGAGAAGCTGCCCACCTTCAGCGGGCGATCCGCGTGGCGGCGCAGCTCGGCCTCGAGGCAGGCGACGTCGATGCGCCCGTCGGCGTCCTCGGGGATCGTCACGACGTCGGCGCTCGACTCCCGCCACGGCAGCTCGTTGGAGTGGTGCTCGTAGGGGCCGATGAAGACGACGGCACGGGCGTCGAGGTCGAGCAGGCGGACGAGCTTGTCGATCGCGCCGGTCGTGCCCGAGCCGCAGAAGACGACGACGTCCTCCTCGCCCCCGCCGACCGACCGGTGGATGGTGCGGCGGGCGTCCTCCCGCAGCGCCGTGGTCTGGCGGCCGGTCGCCGACGCCTCGGTGTGCGTGTTGCCGTACAGCGGCAGGACGCGGTCGCGGATGAAGTCCTCGACGAACGAGAGCGAGCGGCCGGAGGCGGTGGAGTCCGCGTACACGAGGCGGCGCGGGCCGAACGGGCCGTCGAGCACCGCGCCGTCCCCGATCACGGAGCGGCGGATGCGCTCGATCAGGGGCGGCGTCGGCGCCGCGCGCCGGGGCGCTGGGGGAGGCTTGCGCGTGGCCTTCGACGCCTCGTAGGCGCGCGTGGCCAGGACCGCGAAGAGCGCCCTCACAGTCCACCGGCCGTATGAGCGGCGAGCCGCGCTTCGCCGGCGGAGGCGGAGAACTGACCACCGTTCACGTGCTCCCGCCGCCGCCGCCACGCGAGCACGACGCTGGAGTAGCCCTGCGCCTCGTGGCCGGCCAGTTCGCAGACCTCGATCGATCCCCCCTCGAAGCCCGGCTGCAACACGGCGCGGAGGTCGTGCTCGTCGACGTTCGCGCTCGGGAAGTGCTTGCCCCCGACGACGTAGGAGCGGCAGCGGCGCAAGGCGCTGGTGAGGAATACGCCGCCGGGCTCGACGCGCCCGGAGATGTGCTCCATGAACGTGCGCCAGGTGGCGTGCTCGTCGGTCGCCGAGTCCGCGCAATAGGCGCTGATGACGGTGGCGTAGCGATCCGCCACGGGCTCGGGCCGGTGCGCGTCGGCCTGGATCAGTCGGGTGATCTTCGTGCGCGTGAGCTCCTCGCGCCGCGTGATCTGCTCCTCCGTCGGGTCGGCGACGCCCTCGCACTCGAGCGTGTAGCGCACGAACGGGCGCCAGTCGTGGGCGCCAGGCTCGCGGTCGATCCAGCGCGCGATCTCGGTGAGGTTCGCGGGGAGGTAGTCGGCGAGGTGGAGCTCGGACGCGGTGCCGGCGGCCAGGAAGACGTGATGCAGGGTCGGCCCCACGCCGAAGAGCAGGACCGGGCGGCCCGGCTCGGCATGGCGCATCGCCGCGACGAAGTACGCGATCGTCTCGCGCTCGTCGGGCTCGACCTCGCCGTAGTAGTCGGTCAGGTACTCGGCCGGAACCCAGTCCGTGTCGAAGGACGCGCACGCCCGCGGGCGACGCAGCACCGACCGGGTGAGGCCGGCGAGGCCGTACTCGTAGGCGGCCGCGGCGAAGCCCGATCCGACGAGGAACACGAGCGCGTCGGTGGAGGAGACGGACCCGCTGGCGGCCGCGAGCCCGAAGGCGCCGGCGTAGTAGGGGACCTCCTTGGCCAGCTCGGTCACGACGTAGCCGCTCGAGGAGGCGAGCCGGCGGACGCGCGCGGTCCGTGTGCGCGTCACGGCGTGCGCGGCCTTGGACAGCACGTTCGTGCTCGTGCCGGTCTGCTCGAGCAGCGCCCAGTTGGCGCGCAGGCTCAGGCGCAGGCCGGCGCCCCACGCGACGTAGCTGGCGGCGACCAGGACCAGCACCTGCCACTGCTGCAGGCCGCTGAGCGCGCCCGAGGCCACCAGCAGGACGCCGGCGGCCGTCGCGAACGCGTCGAGCGCGTAGGTCGAGACCGCGGTGGCGGCGACCGTGAACGCCCACGGGGCCAGCCGGCGGCGGCGACTGGGCCGCGCCCCCTGAGGGGCGCGGCCGATGGTCGTGTCCGGCACGTCGCTAGACGTTCGTGTGGACGGCGAGATGCCAGTCGTCGAGGGTGAACACGCTCTGCGGGTTCACCACCGCGAACTGGACCTGGATCGTGTAGTTGGTGCCGTTCGCGCCGCCGGGGAGCCGCTTGGACCGCTCCATCCCGTGGCCCTCGGCCAGGTCGGTGAGCGCGCCCGGCATGTCGCTGTCGAACGCGTAGTCGGCGCCGGCCTGCGGGTTCAGCTCGACCGTGCCCGCCGCCGAGATGGCGACGATGCGCACGGTGCAGTTCCCGGCGTTCGGGCCGGTGCACTGCGACTCGGCGAAGAACGGCACGTCGAACAGGCGTGACTGGTTCGCCGGCACGAACACGCCGATGCTCGCCCCCGGGAGGGGGTTCCAATTGGTCGCGCTGGTCGTGGTCGGGACGTTGTTGGTGCGCTTGTCGACCTTCAGCATCGCGCCGCCGCTGTCGGCCGTGATCACGGCCGCCGCGGTGCCGGCCAGCGCTCCGCTGATGAGGAGCGCGCCGAACACGGTGCCGAGCTTCTTGATGGTTCGCTGCTTCACGTTGCCTTCTCTCTCTGGTTCGCGGGGGGTGGGTGCGCGCACAGAGGAGCCTCGCCTCGCGGAGGCCGCAGAACCACGGGGCGGGTCCCTGGGACCGCACCCCCTGGAGCGAGGGTCAGGGGGTGCTAGGCGGGCGCGGCGAGCTCAGCCGCGAGGCGGCGCAGCAGCGGGTCGAGCTCGGGGTTCTGGTCGGGCTCCCAGTCGGCGACCAGGATCCGCAGCCCGTCGGTGCGGGCGGCCACCAGGCGCACGCGCATCGCATGGCCCGCCTCCGTCGGCCGCTCGCCGTCGTGCAGCCCGGCGGCGCACAGCTCGTCCACGGCCTTCGCCAGCCGGCCCGCGTCGACGTGCGGCAGCGCGGCGGCCTCGGCGACCGTGATGGGGTCGGGCGCCCCCAGGCGCAGCAGCGCCCACGACGCGCTCGGCGACAGGTCGACGCCCGCGCGCGCGACCGTCTCGGCCATGAACACGAGCGTGCGCTCGCGCCCCACGAGGCGGCTCAGCGCGCGCGTGAGCTGGCTCATCGAGTCGGTGTCGACCGGCGCGCCCAGGGACTCGCCCACGTTCGTCTCGACCGTCTTGCGCAGCGGCCGCTCCTCGATGAACCACGACAGCGCGAACGCGATCGCCACCACGACCGTCGCGACGAGGAACACGTGATCCAGGGCGGCGGTGAAGGCCGCGATGTAGGCGTCGTGCACCGCCTCCGGCAACCGGCGGATCGCCGACGGGTCGAGCCCGCCGGCGTCCGCGGCGCTGCCCTTGCCGGCCAGCTCGGACGTGAGCCGCGCGGTGAAGATCGCACCCAGGACGGCGGTGCCGAGCGAGCCGCCGATCGAGCGGAACAGCGTCGAGCCCGACGTCGCGACGCCGAGCATGTCGTAGGGCACCGCGTTCTGGACGGCGAGCACGAGCACCTGCATCACCATCCCGAGGCCCAGCCCGAGCACCAGCATGTGGAACGCCGCCACCCCGGTCGACGTGGTCTCGTCGAGCGAGGAGAGCAGCCACATGCCGAGCGTGGCGATCGCCGTCCCCGCGATCGGCCACGCCTTGTAGCGCCCCGTGCGCGTGATGATCTGACCGGAGACGATCGACGAGATCAGCAGCCCGCCCATCACCGGCAGCAGCTGCAGGCCCGACGCGGTCGGCGACAGCCCGCGCACGACCTGCTGGAACAGCGGCAGGTAGGTGAGGGCGCCGAACAGCGCGAAGCCGACGACCATCGCGACCGCGCTCGTCACCACGAACACGCGGTTGCGGAACAGCATCGGCGGCAGGATCGGCTCGGCCGCGCGGCGCTCCACGAACGTCAGCGCGATCAGGCAGCCCACGCCGACGACGCCCATCAGCACGATCTCGGGCGACGCCCAGTCGTAGGTGTTGCCGCCCAGCGACGTCAGCAGGATGATCCCGCTCAGCCCGGCCGCCAGCAGCACCGTGCCGGCGTAGTCGATCTTGTGGTGGCGCCGCTCGGTCATCGCCGGCAGCGTCACCGCGAGCACGGCCAGCGCGGCGATCCCCAGCGGCAGGTTGACGTAGAAGATCCAGCGCCACGAGAGGTGCGTGGTGAGGAACCCGCCGATCAGCGGCCCGGCGACGCTCGAGACGCCGAACACCGCGCCGAACAGCCCGGAGTACTTCCCGCGCTCGCTCGGCGGCACGACATCCCCGATCGCCGCCTGCGCGCTCACCATCAGCCCACCGCCGCCGAGCCCCTGGAGCGCCCGGAACGCGATCAGCTCGGTCATCCCCTGCGCGAGCCCGCACAGCGCCGAGCCGGCGAGGAAGATCACGAGCGCCCCCTGCAGCACGACCTTGCGCCCGAAGAGGTCGCCGAGCTTGCCGTACAGCGGCGTGACCGCCGTCACCGCCAGCAGGTACGCGGTCACCACCCACGACAGGTGCTCGAGCCCACCCAGCTCGCCGACGATCGTCGGCAGCGCCGTCGACACGATCGTCTGATCCAGCGACGCGAGCAGCATCACCAGCATCAGGCCGCTGATGACGACCCAGATCCGGCGCTGGTCGCTGCCCGCGGCCATCAAGCCATCGTGACCAATCGTCCCGCGCGATGAGCTGCGGCTCCGCGGCGACCGTATGGCCGGGTATGGAACGCGTCTGGGACTACCCCCGCCCGCCCGCCGTCGAGCCCTGCGCGCGCCGCGTCCGGCTCGAGCTCGGCGGCGAGCTGATCGCCGACTCGACCCGCGCCCTGCGCGTGCTCGAGACGAGCCACCCGCCGACCATCTACCTCCCGCCCACCGACGTGCGCAGCGAGCTCTTCAGCGCGAGCGATGCGCGCTCGACGTGGTGCGAGTTCAAGGGGGCCGCGCGCTACTCCGACGTGACGGTCGGCGACCGCCGCGTCCACGCGGTCGCCTGGAGCTTCGCCGACCCGACCCCGGGCTACGAGGCGCTGCGCGACCACCTCGCCTTCTACCCCGGCCGCGTCGACGCGGCGTGGCTGGACGACGAGCGCGTCCACGCGCAGGAGGGCGACTTCTACGGCGGCTGGATCACCGCCGACCTCGTCGGGCCGTTCAAGGGCGCGCCCGGCACGCTCGGCTGGTGAGGCTGAGCCACTAGCCTTCGTGCGAATGGAAAGTGAACCCGAGCGAGGGCTGATCGCGACCTCGCGGATGCGGCTCGGGTTCGTGCTCGCGGGCGCGATCATCGTGCTCTCGATGGCGGGCGCCACGGTCGGCGTCGGCATGGTGCAGGTGAACAAGGTCGCGACCACCCTGCGGGACTTCGGGCACACCGAGAACTTCCGGCAGGGGACGATCACGGCTCCCCCCGCCGGCAAGCCGCAGACGCTGCTGCTGGTCGGCTCCGACCGGCGCTACGGCGACGCGAAGGGCGACGCGCGCTCGGACACGCTGATGCTGATCCGGCTCGACCCGAAGCAGAACGCGACCACCGTGCTCTCGATCCCCCGCGACCTGCGCGTGACGATCCCCGGCCACGGCGTCGACAAGATCAACTCCGCCTACGGGTTGGGCGGGCTGGATCTGACCACGCGCACGGTCAAGGCGCTGCTGGGCGCGCCCGGCAAGCGCTTCCGGGTCAACCACGCGATCGCGGTCGACTTCAAGGGCTTCCGCGAGGCGGTCGACATCCTCCGCTGCATCTACATCGACGTCGACCGCCGCTACTACCACTCGAACCTCGGCCTGCCCGTCAGCCAGCACTACGCGGAGATCGACGTCCAGCCCGGCTACCAGAAGCTGTGCGGGCAGAAGGCGCTCGACTACGTGCGCTTCCGCCACCTCGACAACGACATCGTCCGCGCCGACCGCCAGCAGGGCTTCCTGCGCCAGGCCAGCGCGCAGGTGAGCACGAGCAGCCTGCTGAGCAACCTCCACCCGCTGGTCAAGGCGTTCGCGAAGAGCACGTCCACCGACGAGAACCTGCAGACCAGCCGGGGCATCCTGCGGCTGCTGCGGCTCGCGGCCTCCTCCGCCGGGCAGCCGGTGCGCCAGGTGACCTTCCCCCACACCTTCGTGCACACCGAGCCCGCCGCCAACCCGCCGACCGCGCAGGGCCCGCTGGGCGCGCCCGCGGCGCCGATCGGGCTGGGCGACTACGTGACCGCGACGCCGGAGCAGATCCAGCGGGCGGTCCGCCGGTTCATGCACCCGCCTGCCGCGCGTCGCCCCCCCAAGCGCACCGAGGTCAAGCCGAAGAAGCGCAGCGGCAAGCGGCGCGCCCGCGTCACCGCGGCCAGCTACAAGCTCGTCCCGGCGCTCTCGCAGGCGAAGGAGATCGTCCGCCCGGCGCTCCGCCGGCGCTTCAAGCTGCCGGTCTACGCGCCGGCGTGGCTCACGCCGAAGGGCCGCTACCCGCAGAGCACGGGCGTCGCGCCCGCCCCGCGCCTGTACTCGATCCGCGACCGCGGCGGCAAGCGCCATCAGGCCTACCGGCTCGTCGTGCTGGAGAACGAGATCGAGGGCCAGTACTACGGCATCCAGGGCACGACCTGGCGCAGCCCGCCGATCCTCGACGGCGCGCACTCGACCCAGCGGATGGCCGGCCGCAGCTATCGCGTCTACTACGACGGCGGGAAGATCCGCCTCGTCGCCTGGGAGACGCCACGCGGCGTCTACTGGGTCTCGAACAGCCTCAGCCGCGACCTCTCCAACCGGGCCATGCTCGGCATCGCCCGCTCGCTCACCCGCATCCCCGCGCGCTAGATCGGCGAGGATGCAGCCCAACGTCGATCCAGGAGGCACCCGATGACAGCCAAGACCGACTTCACCGACGAGGAATGGACCCAGCTCAAGCGCGCGCCGTTCGTCGCCGGGCTGGCGATCTCGCTGGCCGACCCCGGCGGCCCGATCGAGGCCGTGAAGGAGACGTCGGCGACGCTCAAGACCGTGCGTGCCGCTGAGGCCGGTGGCCGGGGCGAGTTCGTCGGCGCGCTCGCGCGCGAGGTCGTGGAGGAGGCGACGCACCGCAAGAACCCGCTCGGCGGCTTCAAGCCGACCAAGGGCGCGAACGCCGGCGTGGAGATCCTCGAGGAGCTCCGCGCGGTCAACCGCATCGTCTCCGAGAAGGCGGCGCCGGAAGACGCCGCGGCGATGCGCGAGTGGTTGCTCGAGGCCGCGCAGGAGGCGGCGAACGCCGCGAAGGAGGGTGGCTTCATGGGCTTCCACGCCGAGCGGGTGAGCGAGGGGGAGCAGCGGATGCTCGACAGCCTCAAGGAGGCGCTCTCGGCCTGACCGTGGAGCGGCGGATCGGCCTCGGCTAGAGCCGCTCGAGCGTCGCCGGATCCTCGGCGCCGTCGAAGTACCGGGCCAGCACCTCGCCGAACGGCGAGGGCTCGGCCGCGGCGCGTGCGAACAGCGTCATCGACGACCGCAGCTTCTGCGCGTCGACGCCGCCGAAGACCTCGCTCGCGCCGCGTCCGCGGAGCACGGTCAGGATGCGCGCGCACTCGTGCAGGCGCGGCCCGAGGAGCGGGTGGGCGAGGTAGGCCTCGGCCTCGGCCAGCGACCCGATGGCGTACTTCTGCGCGGTGGGGCTGCGCCCGAGCCCGGCGATCTGCGGGAAGACGAACCACATCCAGTGCGAGGTCTTGCGCCCGGCGCGCAGCTCGCGCACCGCGGCGTCGTAGACGTCCTCCTGGGCGTCGACGAAGCGGCGCAGGTCATGGGGATCGCTCATCCGCGCAGCGTATGGGTGGGCCAGTGGCTAGCGTGCCGCGCGTGCACGCATCCACCGGATCGGACGCTGGCTGGGAGCTGCCCGCCGAGCCGTTGTCCGTCGGGCAGATGCGCCGACGTGCCGCGGCGTTCGCGGCGTCGATGGGCGCGTCCGACGAGCTGACCCATGCTGTGGCCCTCGCGGTGTCGGAGACGGTCAGCAATGCCGTCGTCCACGCCTACGCCGGGACGGAGCCCGGGCTGGTGCGCGTCCGCTGCCGGGCCGACGGCGAGCGCCTCGTCGTCGAGGTCCTGGACGACGGCGTCGGCATCGCGGCGCGCGACGACTCCCCCGGGATCGGCCAGGGCCTCTCCGTGGTCGGTGCGGTGGCGCGGTCGCTCGAGGTCGCGCCGCGCACGGACGGCCCGGGCACGATCGTGACGATGTCGTTCGCCGCCGCCCCGCACGCGCCGGAGATGCCGGCGCTCGAGCCGCTGTGCGCGCTGGCGCTCGAGCAGGTGGCCGACGTCTCGTGCGTGGACGTCGTCAGCGGCGGCGTCCTGCGCCGCGCGGCCGCCGAGGTCGCGGGCGATCCCGAGCTCACCGCGTGGTTGCGTCGCGCCCTCCCGCCGGCCAAGCCCGGGACGGCGACGTGGGGAGCGCTGCGCGAAGGCGGCCCCCAGCTGGTCGTCCATGACGCCAGCGTCCCCCGCTCACCCGGGGGCACGGGCGAGCGGCTCGGGCTGACGTGGTGGGTCTCCATCCCCCTCGAGCGTGCCCAGGGGATGCCGGCGGCGCTCTGGGGCCTCGGTGGGCGCGAGGGCGGACGCCCCGTTCCGTCGCAGGAGGTGATGCGCGCGCTCGCCGACGCCGCCCGCGCCGATCTCGCGCAGGAGAGCCGGCGAGCCGAGCTGCGCGCGCGTCTCGGCTAGCCCACGCGCACGCGGACGCTGTGCGAGCGGCCGGTCGCGTACGGATAGGAGGCGTCGGCGCGCGCGACGGCGCGGATCGGGAAGGTGCCGCGCGCGCCGCCCGAGAAGCGGTAGCGCGTGCTGAAGCGGCCGCCGCGGCGGGTGCGCGCGCTCTTGAAGTCGCGCCAGCGGCCGCGCTCGCGCGCCTGCAGCGTGATCACCTTCCCGAGGCGGGTCGCCGGGGCGGCGAGCAGCCGCCCGCGCAGCCGGATCGTCCGGCCGCTGCGACGGATCCTCAACGTGACTCCGGCGCGCACGTCCAGCCGCACCTCGTCGGTCGCGACGGGGCGCACGTCGCCCGTGTGCACGCGGTACTCGATCCGGACGCGGCGCGACGGCCCCGCGGCGAGCGCCACCAGCGCCCGCCCGTCCGCGCCGGTCGTGACGGCGGGCGCGAGCCGCCATTCCGAGCCGGTGCGGGCCTCGCGCGTGAGGACCTGGAGCGCCGCTGCCGCGATCGGCCGCCCGGCCGGGTCGCTGAGGGCGACCCGGACCGCCGCGCCGCGGCCGAAGCGGACCGCCCGCCGCACGCGACCGTGCGCGAGGCTGGCGGAGAGCCGGGCCTGCGGGCTCGCCGGGTTGCCGTTGGAGACCGGCGCCGGGGCGGGCGGGGGCGGGGCCGCCGCGGCGTTGCACCCGCTCGGCGCCGACGCCGGGCAGACGCGCATCGAGGACGCGCGGTTCGTCAGCGCGCCCAGATCCGCGAACAGCCCGTCCGCGGTCGCCGGCGCGCACAGCAGCCCGGACGCCGCGCCGGTGTAGTTGCGGCCGTCGAACAGGCGCACGCAGGTCGCCGGCGCGACCGCCATCGAGTCACGCGTGTCGTCGATGTCATAGACGTTGCCCTCGTAGTTCGTGAAGGCGGCGAAGTCGGGCCGGTCGCCGCTGCCCGTGAAGCCGACGCTGACCGACGCACCGGTGCAGGCGCCGTCGCGGAACAACTGCACGCGCGCGTAGCTCGCTCTCACATCGGCCGCGCACGCGTCCGCGCGCGCCGGCGCGGGAGCCACCGCGGTGAGCCCGGCCGCCACCCCCGCGGCTGCCATCCATCCGATCCTGCGCATTCCCGCCTCCCAGCGTCCGCCTTCCCCGTCGGAATGAAACACGACGGCCGCACGCGTCCTATTCCCCTGCGGCCTCCAGCGCCGGACCCATGCGCTCGGCGAGCGCGATGAGCCCCGACGCGGGCCGGATCATCACGGTGAACTCGGCGATCTGACCGTCCGCGTTCGATCGCAGGAGGTCGATGCCCTGCAGCGTGCGCTCGCCGACGCGCGCCTCGAACAGCAAGCCGTGCACGCCGTCGCCCTCGAGCTCGTCGGTGTAGCGAAGGTCCTCGAACACGCCGAAGACGGCCCGGAGAATCGTCGCGACCGTCTCGCGGCCCTCATACGGCTTGAAGACCGCGGGGCTGCGGAACACGACGTCCTCGGCGAGCAGCGCGACGGCGGCGTCGAGGTCGGCTCGCTCCACCGCCTCGCGGAAGGCATGGCGACTCATCGCCGGAAGCGTACGGCCCGTCACCCAGGCCCGTACGCTAGTCGCCGTGACCCGGTACGGAAAGCGCGCGGACCTGATCGTGCATCAGGAGCAGCCGTTCAATGCCGAGACCGGGCTCGCCGCGCTGGCCGAGGGCTCGCTGACCGCGACGGACGCGTTCTACGTGCGCGGGCACGGCGCGGTGCCGGAGATCGACCCCGCCGCCTGGCGGCTGCAGGTGCACGGGCTCGTCGAGCGCGAGCTCAACCTCTCCCTGTCGACGCTGCGCGAGGCCTTCCGCGAGCGCACGGAGACGGCGACGCTGCAGTGCGCCGGCAACCGGCGCGCGGGCCTGATCGCCATCCGCGACATCCCCGGCGAGGCGCCCTGGGGGCCCGGCGCGACCGGCACCGCGACCTGGACCGGCGTCGCGCTCGCCGACGTGCTCGCCGTCGCCGGCCCGCTCCGCGAGGCCGCGCACGTCGGCTTCAGCGGCGCCGACCTCAGCCCGGAGGCGAAGCCGCCCCAGCAGTTCGGCGGCTCGATCCCGCTCGGCAAGGCCGGCCGCCCCGAGGTCCTGCTGGCCTGGGCGATGAACGGCGAGCCGCTCCCACCGGTCCACGGCGCGCCGCTGCGCGTGGTCGTGCCCGGCTACATCGGCGCGCGCAGCATCAAGTGGCTCGACCGGATCGAGCTCCGCGCCAAGCCCTGGGAGGGCTACTTCCAGCAGGTCGTCTACCGGCTCCTGCCGGAGGACGGAACGCCGGCCCGTGGCATGGGGATGCCGCTCGGCCTGGTCGCCCTCAACGCCGACGTGCTCTCCCCGGCCGACGGGGAGACGGTCCCCGCCGGACCGGTCGAGGTGCGCGGCTACGCGTTCGCGGGCGGGGAGCGGCACGTCGCGCGGGTCGACGTCTCGCTCGACGGCGGCACGACCTGGTCGCAGGCGGAGCTGCTCGAGGACCTCGGCCCCTGGGCCTGGCGCCAGTGGCGGACCACGGTCGAGCTCGCGCCCGGCGATCACGAGATCGTCGTGCGCGCCTGGGACTCCTCGGCGGCCACGCAGCCCGAGGACGAGGCGGCGCTGTGGAACCCGAAGGGCTACGTGAACAACGCGCGCCCGCGAGTGCGGGTGCACGCCACCTGAACGGCTATGGCGACGAGACCGTGGCCCGCGGAACCTGGGGGCGGAACGGCAGGTGTTCGAGCACGCCGCCGCTGCGGACGATCACGGCGGACGACTCGTCGATCTCCTGCCACACGCCCGGCAGGTCCGAGAACGGCTCGGAGGCGATCAGCCGGTCCTCGGACGTCGCCGTCGTGAACCACATCTGCTTGTCGGGATAAAGCTGGTGGAGCGAGTCGACGTCGGCCGACGCGAAGAGGGACCGCGCCCGGCCCTCGGTCGCGTAGCGCGTGGCCCACAGGCTGCTGCCGTCCGAGACGCCGAAGGTCCCCTGCACCATCGGCGCGACGCCGCGCTCGGCGGCCGTCGCCTCGATCAGCCCGACGGTGCGCTCGAGCGCGCGGATCGGGTCCTCCTCGAGCCCGAACGTGAGCGCGAGCCTGAACACCACCTCGGTGTCGGTCGACCCCATGATGCCGGCGAACAGCTCCGGATCGACCGCCAGCATGAGGTCCCGCCGGATGGCATGGAAGTCACCGACGTAGCCGTTGTGCACGAACAGCCAGCGCCCGTGGCGGAAGGGATGGCAGTTGGTCTGCGTGACCGGTGACCCGATCGCCGCCCGCACGTGAACCATGAACATGGGCGACAGGGTGTGCGCGGCGAGCTCACGCAGGTTCGCGTCGCCCCAGGCCGGCGCCACGCTGTGGTAGACGCCCGGGCCTTCGCCGGCGCCGTACCAGCCCACACCGAAGCCGTCGCCGTTCGTCGGTTCGGCGCCCATTCGCGACGACAGGCTCTGGTCGACGATCCCGTGCTGGGTCTTGAAGAGCAGCTCCTCGATGAGCACGGGCTGCCCGTGCCATGCCATCCACCGACACATCGGATCCTCCTTCGTTGTCGGCGCATCATCGAAGCTGCCCCGCCAGGAGGCGTCATCCCGATCAGATGATCCCGCGGAGCGCCGCGACGCCAGCATCCCGAGACCGGCTTTCGAGCTCAGCCGCGGTGGGCAGACCCAGCACTCGTGCTGAGCCCGATGCCGAACCAGACCACCCTCCCTCCACTCTCACGGCGCGAGCCGCACGCGACCGGGCTCGTAGCGACAGCCGGTCAGCTCGACCTCCCGCACGCGGCGGAGGGGCCCCGGTCGCACGAGCGCGGTCACGCGCCCCGTGGCCCGTGCCCGGCGGATCTCGACCACACGTCCGATCGAGCGGCCGCTCGCGTCGATGGCCTCGAGCCGGAGCGGGCGGACCATGATCGAGTCGGGAATCGCCGGCATGCGCCTCGGGTTGCCCGTGCCGACAATGCCGTAGGCGCCAGCTTGCGGGCGGCATGGCCGGTGCTCGCCGCGCTCGC
Source organism: uncultured Solirubrobacterales bacterium (assembly GCA_963787335.1). GTDB lineage: Bacteria > Actinomycetota > Thermoleophilia > Solirubrobacterales > Solirubrobacteraceae > DASQFQ01. The sequence goes on along the minus strand of CAWBCU010000024.1, from coordinate 44,812 downwards.
GCTGTGCCCGCTGGCGGCGCTGCTGGCCCCGACCGACCCGACCGCGCCGCTTGCGCGCGCCGCGGCGATCGGGCGCTTCGAGGCGTCGCTCGGGCTCGCCTTCGAGCCGTCGGCGACAGCCTGGCTCGCGGCGCGGCCGGTGCTGCAGGATGCGGCCGGCTTCTTCTACTTCTGGGTGCACCTGCCCGCGACGGTCGGCGTGCTCGTGTGGGTGTGGCTCGAGCGACGGGACGCGTTTCCGCGGGCGCGCCGCGCCTTCGTGCTCACCCAGGTCGCGACCGTGGCCGCGAACGTGCTGCTGCCGACCGCGCCGCCGTGGATGAGCGCGGCCGACGCGGCCGACGCGGCGAGCCGCTCACACGTGGTGTACCTCGTGCAGAGCCCGTTCGCGGCGATGCCGAGCGGCCATCTCGCGTTCGCCACCTTCGCGGCCGGCACGGTGATCGCCCTGGTGCGCAGCGCTTGGATCCGCGCCGTCGCGGTCGCGTATCTCGTGCTGGTCGTCGCGATCGTGACCGCGACGGGAAACCACTTCTGGCTCGATGCGGCGGCCGGCGCGGCCGTCGCCGCAGCGAGCTTGGCGCTCAGCCGCGGTGTGATGTGGCCCACTCGTGTCCCCGCCTCGTACCCAGTGCAGTGAGCGGAGCGATTCGCAAGGCAGAGCACCTCCGCATCGCCGCGGGGTCGGGCGTCGAGCACACGGGCTCGACAGGGCTCGAGGCGGTGCGGCTGCGGCATCGGGCGCTGCCCGAGCGCGACGTCGCGGCGGTGTCGCTGGACTCCTCGCTGCTGGGCACACCGCTCGGCGCGCCGCTGGTCATCTCGGCGATGACGGGCGGGACGAGCGAGGCGGCGGACATCAACCGGCGGCTCGCCCGCGCGGCGGCGGACGCGGGCATTGCGGTCGCGCTCGGCTCGGGGCGCGCGCTGCTCGAGGACCCGGACCTGCTGCGGACCTACGTGTGCGATGCGCGGCCGCCGTTGCTGCTGGCCAACCTGGGCGCGGCGCAGGTGCGCGGTCCAGCTGGGGCGGCGCGCGCCGAGCGCCTCGTCGACCTGCTCGGCGCGGACGGCCTGGTGGTGCACCTCAACCCGCTGCAGGAGGCGCTGCAACCCGAGGGCGAGCCCGACTTCAGCGGCGTCCTCGACGGGATCGCGGCCTGCGTGGCGCGGCTGGCCCCGCGTCCCATCGTCGTCAAGGAAGTGGGCTTCGGGCTCGACGGCGCGGACGTGGCGCTGCTTCGAGACGCCGGCGTGGCGGCCGTCGACGTGGCCGGCGCGGGCGGCACCAACTGGGCGCTGATCGAGGGCCGCCGCGGCGCCGGCGCCGTGGCCGGCGCGTTCGCGGACTGGGGTCTGCCGACCGCGGACGCGCTGCGGGCGGCGCGTGCGGTGGCGCCCGCGCTGCCGGCGATCGCGTCCGGCGGGGTGCGCGACGGCGTCGAGGCGGCGAAGTGCCTCGCTCTGGGCGCGGCGGCGGTCGGAATGGCGCGGCCCTTCCTCGTCGCCGCCCAGGCCGACCGGACGGCGGATGCCGTGGCGCTCGTGCTGCGACAGCTGCGGATCGCGGTGTGGCTGACGGGAGCGGCGTCCGCCGCCGAGCTCGGCCCGGAGCATCTGGCATGAAGGTCGTGGTGATCGGGGCCGGGCTGGGCGGGCTGGGCGCCGCGCTGCGGCTGCAGGGCGCCGGGCACGACGTCGTCGTGCTCGAGCAGCGGCCGGCGCCGGGCGGGCGGGCCTCGCAACTGCGCGACGGCGGCTACACGTGGGATACCGGCCCGTCGCTGATCACGATGCCGTGGGTCCTGGAGGAGACGTTCGCAGCCGCCGGCCTCGACCTGCACTCCGAGCTCACGCTGCGACGGCTCGATCCGCTCTACCGCATCCGCTGGGCGGGCGAGGAGCGGTCGTTCGACTTCACGTCCGACCGCGACGCGCTGCGGGAGGAGATCGCGCGCTTCTCGGTCCGCGACGCAGGCCGGCTCGACGCGTTCCTCGCCGCGCTGAAGCCGATCTACGAGGACGGCATCCTCGCGGCGGGCCAGCGGCCGTTCCTGGCGGCCGGCGACTTCGCGCGCATCGTGCCCTCGCTCGTCCGGCTGCGCGCGGTCGAGCCGCTGCACCGCTTCGTGGCCCGTTTCTTCGAGCACGAGCGCGTGCGCGAGGCGTTCTCCTTCCACTCCCTGTTCATCGGCGGCGACCCCTACCGGGTTCCCGCGATCTACGGCGCCCTCGTCTACCTGCAGCTGCGCGACGGGGGCTGGTACGCGGACGGCGGCGTCTATTCGCTCGTGGAGGCGATGGCGCGGCCGCTCGACGTGCGCTGCTCCTCGCCGGTCGAGCGCATCGAGGTCGCGGGCGGGCGCGTGCGCGGCGTGGCGCTGCGCGGCGGCGAGCGGGTGCCTGCCGACGCGGTGGTCTCCAACGCCGACGTGCTGCGCGTCGACGCCCTGCTCGGCCGCCCCGCGCCGCGGCGGCTGCGCGAGACCATGAGCTGCTTCCTGCTCTACCTCGGCACCGACCGCGTGTTCGAGTCGCTGCGTCATCACACGCTGCTCGTGGGCGAGGGCTACCGTGACTTCATCCGCGCGGTGACGCGCGGGCGCGCGCTGCCCTCGTCCTTCTCCACCTACGTCCATGCGCCCGCGCGGACCGAGCCGGGGATGGCGAGCGCAGGCGGCGACTCGCTGGCGATCCTGCTGCCGGTCCCGAACCTGCGGGCCGACGTGGACTGGGACGAGGCTGCCGATGGGCTGCGCGACGCCGTCATCGCGGACCTCGAGTCCACGTTCGGCCTGACCGGGCTCGGCGCGTCGGTCCGCGTCGAGCACCGGATGACGCCGGTCGATTTCGAGCGCGACCTCGGCGCCGCGTGGGGCAACGCGTTCGCGATCGAGCCGACGCTGCACCAGTCGGCCTACTTCCGGCGACCCAACCGCGACCGCCGCGTGGCCGGCCTGTACCACGTCGGCGGCGGGACACACCCGGGTGCCGGGATCCCCGGCGTGCTGATGGGCGCGAAGGTGACGGCGGGGCTGATCGGCGCGCCGGCGCGGCGGCGGGTGACCGCGTGAGCGTCGTGGTCGACGAGGCCCGCACGACGACGCGGCGCGTCGCGCGCACGTTCTCGCTCGCCTGCCGGTTGCTGCCACGCGACGTCCGCGACGACGTCTATCTCCTCTACCTCGTGTTCCGCACCCTCGACGACCTCGTCGACTTCGGGCGACCGGAGGCCGAGGCGAGGGTGGCGGCGGTCGAGGCGTGGGCGCGCGACGGGGACGGCGACACGACCCGCGAGGTCGAGGTGCTGGCCGACCTGGCGAGCCGGCATCCGCTGCCGCGCGACGCGTTCGTCGACTTCTGCGCCGGCATGCGCCACGACCTCGCCGGCGGGGAGATGCGCCGCGAGATCGACGTCGACGCCTACTGCTACCAGGTGGCCGGTACCGTCGGCGTGGTGCTGACCTCGATCCTCGGCACCCACGACCACGAGACGGCGCGGCCCGCCGCGGCCGCGCTGGGGATGGCCATGCAACGCACGAACATCCTGCGCGACATCGACGAGGACCTCGCGGGCGGGCGCGTGTATCTCGCTCGCGACACCGTGGAGCACTTCGGCGGCTCGCTCGCCCCGGGCTTCCGCGAGGCGCTGCTGCGCGACCAGATCGCTCGTGCCGATGCGCTGTACGAGCGCGGGATCGCCGGCATCCGACTGCTGCGGCACGGGCGGCGCGCGGTGGCCGCGGCCGCCGGCATGTACCGCGAGATCCTGCGTCAGATCGAGCGCGAGGGCTACGGCGTGACCCCGCGCCGGGCGGTCGTCCCGGGCCGGCGCAAGCTGCTGATCGCGGCACGACGCGGGGTGCTCGTCCGGTGACACGGATCGGGCGGCCCTCGCGTGTGCTGCTCGCGGCGGTGGCGATCTCCCAGATCGCCTACGGGCGCCTCCCGCCGGCTCGGCTCACCGGCGCCACGCGCGGGATCGTCGGGCTGATGCTCGCGGCCTCGCTGGCCGAGGCGGCGCGAAGCGCGAGGGCGGCGCGGGCTCGGCGCGGTCGGCCTCGCGGGGGCGGTCGGCTTCGCGTCCGAGCTCGTCGGCGTCCGCACCGGGCGGCCGTTCGGCCACTACGCCTATTCGGCCAAGCTCGGTCCGCGCGTCGGCGGCGTACCGGTCCTGGCCGCGGCCGCCTGGGCGATGATGGCGCGGCCGGCGTGGGCGGTCGCCGGGCTCATCTCACGCCGCTGGCGCGTGCCGCTGGCGGCCGGCGCGCTGACCGCGTGGGACGTCTTCCTCGACCCGCGGATGGTGCGCGACGGCTACTGGTCGTGGCCGGGCGGCGGGCGCTACGAGGCCGTTCCCGTGTCGAACTTCCTCGGCTGGTTCGCGACCGGCACGGTGGTGTTCAGCGCCTGGGCGGCGCTCGGCGACGACGAGCCGACCGACGGCGCCGTGGCGCTCTACGCGTGGACGTGGGCGGGCGAGACGTTCGCGAACGCCGTCCTGTGGCGACGCCCGGTCGTCGCGGCGGCCGGCTCGGCGGCGATGGGCGCCTTCGCCGTGCCCGCCCTGCGCTCGCGGCTGCGGTGAGCCGCGTCGTCGTCGTCGGCGCCGGCGTCGGCGGCCTCGCCGCGGCGATGCGCCTCGCGCACGCCGGCCATGCCGTCACGGTGATCGAGCAGGCGGCGGTGGCGGGCGGGAAGTGCGGACGTGTGTCGGCGGGCGCGTTCGCGTGGGACTCCGGGCCGTCGCTGCTCACGCTGCCGCATGTGTTCGAGGCGCTGTTCGAGGACACCGGCGCGCCGCTGCCGGTACCGCTCGAGCGCGTCGAGCCGGTGACCCGCTACCGCTTCGCCGACGGGAGCGGCTTCGACCTCTCGGCCGACACCGAGCGATCGGTCGCGGCACTCGAGGAGTGGTCGCCGGGGGCGGGCGCCGACTGGCGGCGCTTCCTCGCCACCTGCGAGGGGATGTGGCGCGCCTCGATCCCGTTCCTCACCGGCCCGCCGCCGTGGCCGCCGCGCCGGTCGGACGCGCCGGCACCGCTGGATCTCGTGCGCGTGAAGCCGTGGTTGACGCTGCGGCAGCTCGCACGCGCGCACACCTCCGACCCGCGGTTGCAGATGGTGATCGAGCGCTTCGCGACCTACGCCGGCGCCGACCCGCGACGCGCGCCCGCGGCGCTGGCGGTGGCCGGCTACGTCGAGCACGCGTTCGGCGCCTGGCACCCGCGCGGCGGCCTCTACGCGCTCGTCGAGGCGATGGTCGCGCGGCTGCGCGAGCTGGGCGGCGAGCTGCGGTTCTCGACCCCCGTCCGCCGCGCGGCGCGCGGCGGAGTGGAGACCGCCACCGGCTTCGTGCCCGCCGACCTCGTCGTCGCCAACGCCGACCCGCGACCGCTCGCGCCCGCAGAGCGCTCGCTGTCCGGCCTGGCGCTCATGCTCGGCCTGCGCGGTCGCGGCGCGGGGCGGCCCCACCACGCGATCGCCTTCCCGGCCGACTACGACGCCGAGCTGGACGACGTCTTCGTCCACCGGCGGCCGGTGCGCGACCCGACGATCTACATCAGCGCTCCACCGGAGGCGCCGCAGGACGCCGAGGCCTGGTTCGTGCTCGTCAACGCGCCCGCCGTGGGCGACGGAGCCGACTGGGTCCGCGCGGAGGAGGAGCTGATCGATCGTCTGGGGGTCCGCGACCGCATCCTCGAGCGGGCGCGCCGGACGCCTGGCGACCTCGAGCGCGAGACCGGCGCGACGGGCGGCGCGATCTACGGCCGCGCCCCGCACGGCCGGCTCGGCACGCTGCGGAGGCCGGGCAACGCGGTCTCCGACGGTCTCTGGCTCGTCGGCGGGACGACGCATCCTGGCGGCGGCCTGCCGCTCGTGGCGCTGAGCGGCAAGATCGTCGCCGACCAGATCGGGCCGGCTCGACGCGGTCATCCGTCGCGCGCCGGGCGGCCAGTGGGTCGGTCCCGCTCCAGGTTCCCTCGGAGCCGTAGGGGCGGAAGCGCGCGAACAGCTCCTCGGCGTACCAGTCCTCCGCGCGCGTGCGGCGGACGACCGCGCGGTGGTCGGGCCGGCCGTACGCGTACTCGCGGGCGTCGGCGAACGTCCGCCACAGCGAGAACGTGGCCTGGCGGGCGATCGGCCACTCCCCGATGCCGACCGAGGCGAGCCGGCCGGGCTGCGCCGCGAGATCGGTGGCCGGCGAGGCGATGGCGGAGTAGAACGCACGCAGCCGCCGGGGCCGGATGGCCGCCCGGGTGAGGATGGCCACCGGGCCGTCGGGCATGGGCGCCGCGGAGCTGGGCAGCGGGTTGGCGCCGCCCCACGCGCCGTGCGACTGGACCGGCTCGAGCCGCACCGTGTACGTCTCCGCGGCGAGCGCCCGCCAACGCGCGGGCACGTCCGACTCGGCCAGGAAGGCGTCGAGCGCCGACTCGTCCTCCCACACCGCGAACATCGCCCACCGCCGGAGGTCGGCGCTCAGCGTCATCGTCTCGCCGCGGCCGGTGCCGAGCAGGCGCCAGAAGCGCAGCCCCGCCACGCGCCGCAGCTCCGGTCGGTCGAGACCCATCCGCGACAATCCCTCCGGGGCGGTGGCCCGGAGATAACGGGTGAGATGGAAGGAGGCGAGCACTGGGTGGATTACGGGCCGGCGATCATCTTGGGCTATCTGCTCGGCTCGATCCCGGTCGCGTTGATCGTCGCGCGCCGCTACGGCGTCGACCTGCGGAGCACCGGCGACGGCAACCCCGGCGCCTGGAACGCGCTCGAGCAGCTCGGGCCGCGGCGCGCCGCGCCGGTCTTCCTCGGCGACGCCGCCAAGGGCTTCGCGGCCGGCCTGGCGGGCCTGGCGCTCGGCGGCTGGTGGGTCGGCTACGCGGGCGTCGCTGCCGCGATGGCGGGCCACGCCTTCCCGCTCTTCGCCCACTTCCGCGGCGGCAAGGCGGTCATGACGTTCGTCGGCGGCGGGTTCGCGCTGTCACCGCTCGCCGCGCTCTGTGCGCTGGCTGTCTGCGCGGCGGTCACCGTCGCCACCGAGTTCAGGTACGGCGCGCGCGCCGGCGTGTTCGCCTTCCCGCTCCTGCAACTGATCTTCGAGCCCGTCGGACACGTCGCCGGGACGGGCGCGCTCATGTGCCTGATCGGGGCGCTGTTCCTGGGTAGGTCCGCCCCCGCCACTCCCGCCGGGGACGCAGCACCGCGAGCGTGAGGCACGCCGCGGTCGCCGGGTCGGCCAGCGGCGAGAGCCAGAACGCCGGGCCGCGGCGGGCGTAGGAGCCGCGCAGCGCGGCGAGGAGCGCGACACGGAGTGCGAGCAGCGCGAGATCCAGCCGGCGCGGCCGCCGCAGCCGCAGGATCGGCAGCGCCATCGTCAACCACACGACCGACAGGTCGGCGAGCTGCCACGCGCGCGGCTCCACGCCCGGCAGCGACAGCGACCGTCCCCATTCGCGCCACACCTCGGCGGCCGAATCGTGCATCTTCACCTCGAGCAGATCACCGGCGTCGCGGAAGGCCACGCGCCAGCCGCGCGCGGCCAGCGCGCGGGCCTGGGCGGCGTCGTCGGTCATGTGCCCCGCGGCAGCTGCATAGCCGCCCGCGGCCAGCAGCCGCTCCCGCACCACCGCGGTGCACTGGCCGTTGGCGACGATGCGCGGCGGCTCGGGGACGTCGGACGGCCCGAAGCGGTAGACGAGCCCGGCCAGCATCGACGGGTGCAGCCAGCGCTCGCCGGCGCTCTCGCACACGAAGCGCGGCCCGCACGTGACCCAGTCGGCCTCCCCGAGTGCCGCGTCCAGCGCGCCGAGCAGCCCCGGCGCCGCGCGCGTGTCGGCGTCCAGCGAGACCACGACCTCCCCGCTCGCGGCCTCCAGGCCCTGCTGCAGGGCCCACGGCTTTCCCACCCAGCCCGGCGGCAGCTCCGCGCCTTCCACCACACGGGCTCCGAGCGAGCGCGCGAGCGCGGCGGTGCCATCCGACGAACGGTCGTCGACCACGACCACCTCCGCGCCCTGCCCGCGCAGCGCCCGGAGGCACGGTCCCAGGCGCTGCGCCTCGTCTCGCGCCGGGATGACCACGGAAACGCGCCGCTTCGGCACCGCCGGGCGGAGTGGCTCGAGACGGGCGCGACCCCGGCCCAGCCGGACCAGCACCACCGCCGAGGCGACCGCCTGCGCGGCGCGGAGCATCATCGCCTGGGTTGTAGCGATGTCGCGCCCAGGGGGTCCGTCAGACCCGAGGGGGGAGGCGTCCCGGGAGTTGCCGGGTGGTCGGCGAGAGCGGTCGCTGGAACGGTGTCGAGCGACGAAACCACGCTCAAGGAGAAGTCATGTCCACCCATCATCAGCAGGCCGGGCGCGCCCGGACGGCACGACGGAAAGCGGCTCGGGGTCTGTGCATCGGGATCCTCGGCGCGGCCCTCGCAGGTCCCGCGACGACGCACGCGGCATGGACGGCGCCGGTCGACCTCTCGGCGGCCGGCGCAGGACGCCTTCACATCCTCCTTGGCGGTCGACGCCACCGGACGGTCGGTCATCGGCTGGCACCGCTTCGACGGCGTCAGCGATCGCGTCGAGGCGCGTACGCGCTCGGCCGCGGGAGCGCTCGGCGCGACGCAGATCCTCTCGACCGCCGGCCAGCCCGCGGTCCAGAACCAGGTCGCGATCGACGCCAACGGGAAGGGCGTCCACGTCTGGCTGCGGTCCAACGTCGCCGAGGCCCGGACGATCACGGCGGCCGGCGTCCTCGGTCCGGTCGTGGCGCTCAGTGGTTTCGGTGCCGCTGCTCCGCAGGTCGCGGTCGACGCCGCCGGCAACGCCGTCTTCGTCTGGCAGCAGTCCGGCGGTCGTCATCCAGATGCGGACCCTCTCGGCGGCCGGCGTGCTCGGCGCGACGACGACGATCTCGGCCGCAGGGCAGGACGCGTTCCGCCCGCAGGTCGCCATGAACGCGGCCGGCACCGCCGCCCTGACCTGGGACCGATCGGACGGCGCCGTCTTCCGCATCCAGGCGCGCTCGCTCTCGCCGGCCGGCGTGCTGAGCGCGGTCCGCACGCTCTCGACCGGCGGCCAGAACGCCTTCTACCCCCAGGCGGCAGTCGACGTCGCGGGCGACGCCACGTTCACGTGGTACCGCTTCGATGGCACGCACGCTCGGGTTCAGGCGCGCTCCGTCTCGGCAGCGGGCGTGCTCAGCGGGGTGCGCACACTCTCGGCCGCGGGTCAGTCGGCGCAGTTCCCCGAGGTCGGAGTCGACGCGAACGGCAACGCACTCGTGACGTGGCATCGCTCCGATGGCGTCAACCTGCGCGTGCAGTCGCGCACCGTCTCGACGGCAGGCGTGATGGGGCCCCTGCTGACGCTGTCGGACGCCGGCCAGAACGCCCTCTTCCCGCAGCTGGCGATGACCCCCGTCGGCGACGCGGTGCTCACCTGGTACCGCTCCGACGGCGCCAACAACCGGGTCCAGGCGCGCACTCACTCGGCCGCCGGGGTGCTCGGCGCGACCGCGACGCTCTCCGACTCCGGCCAGCCCGCGTTCGCCCCGAGGGTCGGGGTCGACGCCAACGGCGCCGCGATCGTCACCTGGCAGCGCTCCGACGGCTCCGACAGCCGGATCCAGCTCGCGGCGGGCCCGTGACGACCGCGCACCCGCAAGCCGCCGAGCGGATTCGAACCGCTGACCCCTTCATTACGAGTGAAGTGCTCTACCAGCTGAGCTACGGCGGCGGGGCGACGGAGAGGGTACCGACCCGCGTTCAGACCGGGACGGACTCGGGCTCCGGCTGCGCTTCGGCCGCCGACGCTTCGCGATCCCGGCGCTGCGACAGCGCCAGGATCGTGGCGGGGATGAGCGCGAGGACCGAGATCCCGACCGCCCACCAGAACGTCGACGCGAAGGCGGCCGCGAGCGGCTCGGCGAGCCGTTGGCGCAGCTCCTCGGGCAGGCGCTCGAGCGTCCCGGACGCCGCCGGGGCGCTCTGCCCGACCTGTGCCGCCGCGAGCTGATCCTTGATCTCGCCCTGCAGGACGACCGCCAGCACCGCGGTGCCGATCGCGCCACCGATCCGCTGCAGCGCGTTCAGTGCGCTCGTGGCGCGCGGGACCTGCTCGCGCTCGAGCGTCGAGTAGGCGGCGGCCATCGCCGGCATCATCGACGCGCCGATCCCGAGCCCGCGCACGACCAGCAGGAACGCCAGCAGCGTGTAGGAGGTCGAGCCGTCGAGGAACGCGAACGGGATCGAGCCGAGCGTGAGCACGAGCAGCCCGACGAGCGCCACGCGCCCGCCGCCGACGCGGTCGGTGAGCCGCCCGGCGAGCGGCATCGCGAGCGCCGCGCCGAGGCCCTGCGGCGCCATCAGCAGGCCCGCGGTCAAGGCGTCCTCGCCGCGCGCCACCTGGTAGTAGAGCGGCAGCACGATCATGGCGCCGAACAGCGCGGCGCCGACGAGGAAGGTCGTCGAGGCCGCGGCGCTGAAGGTCCGCACGCGGAACAGGTTGACGTCGATCAGCGGGCGCGTCGCGCGCAGCGAGTGGCGCACGAACGCGGCCACGAGCAGGACGCCGACGACCATCGGGCCCCACACCACGGGATCGCTGAAGCCGCCGTGCGACTCGCTCTCCGACAGCCCGAACACGAACAGGCCGAGGCCGGGCGAGAGCAGCAGCAGCCCGACCCAGTCGAGCTTGCCGGCGTCGGCGCGGCCGGCGTCGGCCTTCAGCAGCTTCGCCGCCAGCACGAGCGCGAAGATCGCGATCGGCACGTTGACGTAGAAGATCCAGCGCCAGGAGACGGAGTCGACGATCAGGCCGCCGAGCACCGGGCCGAGGATCGGGCCCAGCAGCATCGGCACGCCGATCACGCTCATCACGCGCCCGATCCGCGCCGGCCCTGCCGTCTGGGCCAGCAGCGCCATCCCGACCGGCATGATCATGCCGCCGCCGAAGCCCTGCAGCACGCGGAAGAAGATCAGCGACTCGGCGGACCAGGCGAGCCCGCAGAGGGCGCTGCCGACGCCGAACAGGGTGACCGAGATCATCCAGATCCGCTTCGAGCCGAAGCGCTCGGTCATCCAGCCCGTGAGCGGGATCACGGTCGCGAGCGCGAGCAGATAGCCCGTCGACACCCACTGGATCGTGTTCAGCGGCGCGTCGAGCTCGCGCGACAGGGTCTCGAGCGCGACGTTGACGATCGTCGTGTCGAGGATCGACATGACCACGCCGACGACGACGACGGCCGAGACGATCCAGACCTCCCGCCCGAGCGGTTCCTGCTTCGCGGCCATGCCCACTCACTCTAGGAGACCCCGCGGGTCCACCCCAACCGCGGACCGAGCCCGGCATGGGGCTCATCGGGTGCTCTCGTATATGCGCCGACCACCGCCCCGAAGCGGCCCGCGCTCGCCTACTGTGGTCCTCGTCAAGGATCGACAAGGGGCACAAACAGAATCATGGACGATCTGCCGGACCGGCCGATCACGGTCCTGGTCGCGGGCGACGACGATCGGGAGGATACGAAGCAACTGCTGCGCGAGCTGAGCTCGGCGGGCTATGAGCTGCGCTGGGTCGGCTCGGCCGAGGAGGCCGCCGACGCCCCGTACGCGATCGTCTCCACGCGCGCGCTGAGCGAGCTCGCCGTCCTCCACCACGACGCGCTGCACGACGCGCTCACCGGGCTGCCGAACCGGGCGCTGTTCCTCGACCGCCTCGAGCTCTCGGTCCGCCGCGCGCGGCGCCAGGCCGGGGAGTTCTGCTGCGCCGTGCTGTTCCTCGACCTCGACCGCTTCAAGCTCGTCAACGACTCGCTCGGCCACCTCGTCGGCGACCGCCTGCTGATGGCGGTGGCGAAGCGCATCGAAGCGGCGCTGCGGCCCGGCGACACCGTCGCGCGCCACGGCGGCGACGAGTTCACGCTGCTGCTCGACGACATCGGCGACGTCCACGGCGCCTCGGTCGTCGCGGAGCGGCTGCAGGAGTCGCTGAGCGCGCCGTTCGTGGTCGGCCACCGCGAGTTACATGTGTCGGCGAGCATCGGGATCGCGCTCGTCACGCCGGACCGAGCGCCCGAGGAGGTCGTGCGCGACGCGGACGTCGCGATGTACCGCGCGAAGGCCGGGGGCGGCGCGCGCCACGCGGTCTTCGACCAGGCCATGCACGAGCGGGTGATGGCGCGGCTCGAGATGGAGACCGGCCTGCGGCGCGCGCTCGAGGAGGAGGAGCTGCGCGTCCTCTACCAGCCGGTGATCGACACGGCGACCGGCCAGATCGCCGGCTTCGAGGCGCTGAGCCGCTGGACCGACCGCGGCGGCCACGCCGTCGACCCGCGCGAGTTCGTGGCGATCGCCGACGAGACCGGCCTGATCCTGCCGCTCGGGCGCTTCGTGCTCGCGCAGGCCTGCCGCCAGCTCGCGACCTGGCGCCAGCACCCGCGCGGCAAGAAGCTCTCGGTCTCGGTCAACGTCTCCGGCCGCCAGCTCGCCCACCCGAGCTTCGTGCAGATCGTGACCGACTCCCTCTACGAGGCGCGGCTGGACCCGCGCGGGCTGCGCCTGGAGGTCGCCGAGAGCGCGATGATGGACGACCCGGAGGCCACCCGGCGCGTGCTCAGCCGCCTCTTCGACGAGCACTCGGTGTCGGCGCGGATCGACGACTTCGGCCTCGGCGCCTCCTCGCTGCGCCAGATCCACCGCTTCCCCGGCGACGCGGTGAAGCTCGACCGCAGCTTCGTCGTGCCGATGCTCGAGGACGAGGCGGCGTCCGACATCGTGAAGGCGATCGTCGCGCTCGCCCACAACCTCGGGATGGAGGTCATCGCCGAGGGGGTCGAGACGCAGGAGCACCTCGACCGCCTGAAGCTGCTGGGCTGCGAGTACGCCCAGGGCTTCTACATCGCCGGAGCGCTCGACGCGGGCGCGGCGACCGCGCTGCTGGACCGCGGGACGGCCGACACCATCGGCTAGAGAGCTGCGACCGCCGGCGCTGCACCCAGCGCCGGCGGCGGCTCTCCGGTTCCGCGGAGCTCTAGCGGCGCTCGGACTCGCGCTCGTCGACGCGGCCCTGCTCGTAGTCCGAGCGGCCGGCGTCGTCGGTCGTGCCGTCGCCGGCCTGGCGGGCGGCGGGGCGCTCGTCGTCGCGGACGGTGCCGTCACGGACGGCGCCGTTGTCGCGGTCGTCGCGAACGCCGTCGTCGTCGCGGGTGGTGTCGCGATCGGCGGCACCGGTCCCGGCGACACCGCTGAAGCGGTCGCGCTCGTGGTCCTCGATCAGCTGGTCGTCGGCCATGCCGCGCTCATGCAGCTGCGCCTCGGCCTCCAGCTTCTCGGCCTCGGCGCGCTGCGCCTTGGCCTGCTGCTGGGCGACGACGGCCTGCTGCTCGGCCTTCTCGGCCTCGGAGGCGCGGGTCGAACCGGCCTCGCGCTTCTCGGTCGCGACGCGGTCGCGGCGACTCTCGAGCTCCTTCTGGGCCTTACGCTCTTGAGCCTGGGCGCGCATGCGCGGCAGCATCACGAGCAGAGCGATCAAGATCAGGACGATGACGACGATGGCGATGATCAAACCTGTGGACATGAACAGCACTCCCTTCCCTCGGGGCGAATACTCAGGAAGCCTCCCCTTGCGGTGGCCGCAGCAAACGACAGAGCGTCAATGACGCCTGACGCTCCCGCCTTCGATCTGCAGTCGCATTCGACGCAGTCCGACGGCTCGCTCGCCCCCGCCGCGGTCGTGGCGGCGGCGGCCGCCGCGGGCGTCGAGCTGCTCGCGCTGAGCGACCACGACACGGTCGCGGGCGTGCCGGAGGCGCTCGCCGCCGCGCGCGAGCACGGCATCCGCCTCTCGCCCGCCGCCGAGCTGTCGAGCGTGCACGGGGAGCACGAGGACCTGCACATCCTCGGCTACGAGATCGACCCCTCCGACCCCGGCCTGCAGGCCGCGCTCGAGGACTTCCGGGCCGATCGCGGGCGGCGCATCATGGCGATGGCCGACCGCCTGCGCGAGCTCGGCTTCTCGCTCGACGACTCCTCCTTCGCCGCGCGCGAGAGCCTCGGCCGCCCGCACCTCGCCGACGCCGTGCTCGCGCACCCCGACAACGCCGAGCGGCTCGCGCGCGAGGGCATCAAGGGGAAGCGGGAGCTGTTCCCGCCCTACCTCGTGCCGGGCGCCGCCGCCTACGTCGCGCGCTCGCGCCCGACCGTCGAGGAGGCGATCGAGGTCATCCACGCCGCGGGCGGCGTGGCGATCTGGGCGCACCCGTTCTGGGACATCGAGGATCGCGAGAAGGTGCTGGACACGGTGCGGTACTTCGCCGCGCGCGGGCTCGACGGCGTCGAGTGCTTCTACGCGGAGCACTCGCGCGAGCAGACGCTGATCCTGCACGACGAGTGCGAGGCGCGCGGGCTGCTCTCGACCGGCTCGGCCGACTTCCACGGCCCCGACCACGACCACTTCAGCCGCTTCCGCAACTTCCAGCTCTACGGCCGCGCGGCGCGGCTCGGGCCGATCGGGGCTACGTGACCCGCTCGGCGCCGGTGTAGACGTTCACGCGCCCGCGGCGCGCGAAGCCGGCCAGCGTCATGTTGCGGTCGTCGGCAAGCCGGACCGCGAGCGAGCTGGGCGCTCCGACGCCGACCAGGATCGGCACGCCCGCGACGGCGGCCTTCTGGACCAGCTCGAAGCTGAGCCGGCCCGAGACGCACAGCACGTGGTCATGGAGCGGGATCAGCCCGTCGCGCAGCGCCCGGCCGATCACCTTGTCCATCGCGTTGTGGCGCCCGACGTCCTCGCGCACGAGCAGCAGCTCGCCCCCGGCGTCGAACAGCCCCGTGGCGTGCAGCCCGCCGGTGCGCTCGAAGGTCGGCTGGCGCAGGCGGTCGGGGAGCGAGGCGAGCAGGTCGCGCGCGATGGCCGGGCCGTCCGGCACGCGCTCGGCGTGCACGGCCACCTCCTCGAGCGCGCCCTTGCCGCAGACCCCGCAGGAGGAGGTCGCGTAGAACGAGCGCGAGCCCGGCTCGCGCAGCAGCGGGCCGGTGACCTCGACGGTGTTGGCCTCCAGCTCGGCGGTCGGGCCGGCGGGCCGCGCGGCGTCGATCAGGCCCTCGCCGTGGAGGAAGCCGAGCGCGAGCTCCTCGTCGTCGCCGGGCGTGCGCATCGTCACGGCGAGCGCGGCGCCGTCGACGCGGATCTCCAGCGGCTCCTCGACCGCGACCTCGTCCTCGATCCCCGGGCCGCGCACCGTGGCGTAGGCGCCGCGGATGCGGACCTCGGTCATGCCGGGACGGTCGCGTCCGCGAGCGTGCGCTCGAGGCGGTAGGCGAGCGCCTGCAGCGCGAGGTCGTAGCTGACGTTGAACGGCAGCCGCGCGCGCGTGTCCTCGACCAGCTCGAGCGCGGCGTGCAGCGCGTGGGCGTCGCGGGGGTCGGCGCGCAGCACCTCGAGGCGATCGCTGGCCAGCACGAGCTCCTCGGCGTCGGCGGCGATGCAGGCGAGGTCGCGGTACCACAGCCCGACGAGCTGGAGGGCGTGGTCGAGCGCGCCGGTCTCGGCGCGCCGGGCGGCGCGGCGGGCGCGGTCGGTGAACTCGGTCTGCTTGCGCCGGTGCTCCTTCTTGGGCAGGTACTCGAGCTCGGTGGCGAGCGCTTGTTCGAGCTCGGCCTGGGCGGCGTCGCCGGCGGTCCGCGCCGCGGCCAGCAGGTCGGTCCAGGGCTTGACCTTGCCGACGTCGCCGTCGAGCGCGGCGCGGGCGAACGCCTCGGCGCGGGCGCGCAGGGCGGGCCCGTCGCCGAGCGCCAGCGTCAGCGCACGCTCGCCGTCGCCGAGCGAGAGCCGCGCGCAGGCGCGGGCGCTGACGGGGTCGACGCCGCGCGCCTCCAGCCGCTCGGCGAGCTTCCCGGGCGGCGGCGCGTCGAAGCGCACGCCCTGGCAGCGCGAGGTGATCGTCGGCAGCACCTGCGTGGGGCGGTCGGTGAGGAGGATCAGGACGACGTAGCTGGGCGGCTCCTCGAGGGTCTTGAGCAGCGTGTTGGCCGCCGGGTCGTCCATCGTGTCGGCGCGCTCGAGCACGAACACGCGCCAGGCCGCCTCGAACGGCGTGTGCGAGGCGGCGGCCACCACCGACTGGTCGACGTCGCCGCGCAGCATGATGTGGGCGCCGCTCGGGGCCACCCACGTGAGGTCGGGATGCGAGCCGGAGAGCGCGCGGGCGCGGGCGTTCTCGGGGTCGGCCGCGTCGCGGGAGAGCAGCTCGGCGGCGAACTCGCGCGCCGCCTCGCGCTTGCCCGACCCGGCCGGGCCGTGGAACAGGTAGGCGTGCGAGGGGCGGTCGCGCAGGGCGGCGCCGAGCACGGCGGCGGCATGCGGATGGGCCTCGAGGACGCTCACGGTCATGATCCTAGGGGTGAGGAGCGGACGACTCATCACCGTCGAGGGCCTCGACGGCGCCGGCAAGACCACGCTGGTGGCCGGCGTGACGCGCGAGCTGGCCGCGCGCGGGCGTGAGCTGCTGGTGCTGCGCGAGCCCGGCGGGGTCGAGCTGTCCGAGCGCATCCGGGAGCTCGTCAAGGACCCGGCGCTGACGGTCGACCCGCGCGCCGAGGCGCTGCTCTACGCCGCGGCGCGGGCGCAGCTCGTCGCCGAGCAGCTCGTGCCGCTGCTCGACGCGGGCGAGTGGATCCTGCTCGACCGCTTCGTCGACTCCTCGCTCGCCTACCAGGGCGCGGGGCGCGGCCTCGGCATCGAGGAGATCCGGGCGCTCAACGCGTTCGCCACCGGCGGCCTGACGCCGGACCTCACGCTGCTGCTGCGGATCGAGCCGGCGGTCGGCGCCGCGCGCATCGCCGGCCGCGAGGCCGACCGGCTGGAGCTGGCCGGCGAGCCGTTCTTCGCCGCCGTGGCGAGCGCGTATGACGCGCTCGCGGCGGCGGAGCCGGAGCGCTTCGCGGTGATCGAGGCCGACCGGCCGCCCGAGCAGGTGCTCGCGGACGCCCTCGCGGCGCTCGCGCCGCTGCTCTAGCGCCGGCGCCCGAGCAGCACCAGGATCGCGATCAGGAGGCCGAGCCCGCCCAGGACCTTCGGGTCCTTGAGCCGGCCGACGATCATCGGGCCGACGAGGCTCCCGACGTCGAGCGCCTCGTTCTCGGTCGGCGGCTGCGCGCTCGGCGTCGCCGGACCGGCCGCGGTGGCCGCGGTCGGCGTCGGCTGGGCCGGCGAGGCCTTGGCGGTCGACGAGGTCGGCGCGTCCGCGGTCGGCGTCGCCGGGCCGGCGGCGGCGGCCGCCTCGGGCGTGGGCTGGGTGCCGGGCGAGCCCGCGCCGAGCATCTCCGCGAGGTTCTTCGCGAACTGGTCGACGAGCTTGCCGGAGACCTCCTTGATGACCCCGCCGCCCATCGCCGCGGCCTTGCCGCTGAGCTTGACGTCGGTGTCGATCTTCCCGCGTGTCTTCCCGTTGTCGCTCGTGAGCGCCATGTGGACCTGGGCGTCCGCGTTGCCCTGGCCGCGCGACTCGCGCGCCTTCGCCCGCATCTGCGCCGTGTGCTCCTCGGGCTGGCGGTCGACGATCTCGACCGTCCCCTTGTAGAGCATCGACATCGGCCCGACCTTGACCTTGATCGCGACCTCGTAGGCGTCGTCGCTCTTGCGATCGAGCACCTGCGCGCCCGGAACACAGGGCGCGACGCGCTCGACGTCCATCAGCGCGTCAAAGACCTGGTCGATGGGAGCATCGACCTCGAACGTGTTCTCGAAGTTCATGTGGGGGATGCTAAGCGGTAACTGACCAGGAGGAAGCGATGACCGAGGAAAAGCCCCCGAGCGAGCAGCGCGGCGGGACGACGCCGGACGAGGCTGAGATCCGCGAGAAGGGCGGCTGGGTGGAGCACGCCGACGAGGGCGTCGTGCCGCCCGAGCTCGGCGGCTCCGACGCCCCGCGCGAGATGCTCGACGAGGACCCGGAGCTCGAGAGCGGCGTGCTCGGCCGCACCACCGGCTCCGACGAGCCGGCGACCGAGAGCGGCATCGACCTCAGCGCGGGCGACCAGGCCGACGCGACGACCGACGGCGGGAACACGGCGCCGCCCGAGGGCGTGGAGCCCGACACCAAGGACATCGGCGCCCCGACCCGCCAGCCCAACACCGACAACGCTGCCTAGCCAGGCGTTCGCCGAAGCGGCGGCGCGCGACGGCATCGCGCTCGAGAGCCGGGCCTTCGACTGGCTCTGCGAGCAGGGCCACGTCGGCCTCGAGCGCGTGGCCAAGGCGCGCCGCGACCCGGCCATCGTGGCGCCGGTGATCGCGGCGCTCGAGGTGCTCGCCACGATCTACGCGCGGCTGAAGGGCGACGTCTCCGTCCTCCACGCGGCGCGCGAGAACCTGTTCCTGCCGGTCGACCTCGTCCACCCGCCGACGGGCACCGTGATCGCGGTCGACGGGCGCGAGCACTTCACGTCCTTCCGCCTGACCGCGCTGGATTCGTATCCGGCGGACGTGGTCGTCGGCTTCGATCTCGAGGAGCACCGCGAGCTGTGCCGCACGCTGTCGGGTGAGACCGACGCGCTCGGCCGCGGGCTCGCGGCGAAGGGCTTCGGCTTCGGCGGCGTGCCGCGCGAGCGCGCCTACCACGACGCGCTGCTACGACCTCGCGGTCCCGGCGATGGGCCACCCGCCGGTCGTGCGGATCGCGGCGGTCGACGGCGACGGCGCGGCCGCCTACGCGCGCCACCGCGCCGCGCTGCTGCCGCTCGCCGGATAGGTCGCGCACCGGCGAACGTCAACGGCGGCTGGGTAGGGGTGGGTTCGAAGTGCCGCGGCGCTCATTTTGCGGCGTAACGTTCCTCTCGGCAGACCCGCGGCGGGGTCGGGGAACGTTATGCCGGTAGAGCCGGCTCAACGTTCCGCAAGGCACCCTGAGCGACCTCGAGAGGAACGTTGTGCCGCCTTCCGCTGCCGGGGCAACCCATCACCCTTCCCTGCCTAGCGCAGTTGCCGTTCGCTCAGTGCTTGCGCAGTGTCGGATCGTGGACGTCGGTGGCGGAGACGTTGATCGTCCGGCAGACCCCGCAGCGCACGCGCACCTTGTAGGTCATCTGCTCCTCGTTCATCGACTCGGCGAGGACGTTGCCGCACTTGACGCAGACGTAGTCGTCCGGGCCGACGCCGTGGAACGCCGGGCGGGACGGGTCGTCCTGGATCGCGGTGCCGCCGTCGTAGGGCACCTCGCCCTCGCGCACCTCGCGCATGGCGACCCGCGCCATCAGACCTGGCCGAGCTTGGAGGTGAAGTCCTTGATCAGCGCGTCGAGCACGCCGACGACCACGCCCTCGCCCATCGACGCGGCCTTGCCGGTGATCTGCGCGTGGGTGTGGATGGTGCCGCCGCCGTCGCGCAGCGCGAAGGTGACGTCGGCGTTGGCGTGGCCGGTCCCCCCGGACTCGCGTGACTTCACCCGCACGCAGCGCGGTGTGCGCGGCCTCGTCCTTCTCGACCACCTCGACCGTGCCGATCAGCTTCATCGACATCGCCCCCATGCGCATGAGGATCTCCGCCTTGACCTTCTCCGGGCTGACCACCTCCGTGACGCTGCCGCCCTCGACGGCGGGGACGACCCGCTCGAGATCGAGGATCGAGGCGTAGCTCTCGTCGAGCGGCTTGTCCGTTGCGAAGTCGTGGTCCAGCTCTACGGCCATGCAGTCTGCTCCTGTCTCAGTGGAGGTCCAATATATGCTCGGTCGTCTTGCTCCCGCCTGGCACGCACCGGCTCGGCCCCGGCAACGCCACCCTCGCGGTGCGCACGAAGCGCGGCGGAGCCGCCGCGAAGGCCGGCCACGACCTCGACATGCTCGTCACCGCGTGGGAGGGGACGCTCGAGGTCGGCGAGGACGGCGCCGCCACGAGCGCCGAGCTGAAGGCCGACGCGACCTCGCTGCGCGTGCAGAAGGGGACGGGCGGGATGCAGGCGCTCGGCGACGACGACAAGGCCAACATCCATCAGACGATCGACGACGAGGTCCTCAAGCGCGAGGACATCGTCTTCCGCTCGACCGGGGTGGAGAGCGCGCCGAGCGGTCTGAAGGTGGTGGGCGAGTTGACGCTGGCGGGGACCACGAAGCCGTTCGCGTTCGAGCTCGCGGTGGCCGAGGACGGCAAGCTCGCCGCGACCGCCACCGTCACGCAGTCCGCGTGGGGCATGAAGCCGTACTCCGCACTGTGGGGCGCGCTCAAGGTGCTCGACGACGTCGAGGTCGCGCTCGACGGCAAGCTCGAGGCGGGCTAGCGGCTACTCAGACGGAGCCGCGTTGCCCGACCGGCAGCCTGCCGGCCGGCGTCCCTGTTGCTCGAGGTAGGGCGGAACTGCGCTCCATGGGTTGGGGGCGACGCCGTTCGTCGCGTACACGTAGCCCGCGCCGGTGCTCGAGGCGTCGAACGCGCGCGCGTCCGCCGACGATGCCGCGTAGGCGATGTGCGCGATCTGCTCGCTCGGGATCTCGCTCACCCAGGCTGGCATCTCCCGGAGCGCCCGCGCGTAGTCCGCGAAGCGGCCCTCGAAGGTCACGACGATGTCGGCCAGCTCGAAGTAGGCGCGGGCGGGCACCACGCCCGGGTTGATGACGACCAAGCGGGTGCCGGAGGCGCGCACATGGCGGCTCAACTCCTGGTACAGGGCCAGCTTGTCCTCCGAGTGAGCGGTTTCGTCGAGGAAGATTCCGTCGACCCCGTACCACTTCACGTAGCGGTCGGTGTCCGCCTCGACGGCGGCAGGGTCTCGGTCCCCGTACCCCGTCGGGACGTAGCCGAGGACCTGCGTCCCGGCCTCTCGCATCAGCTCCACCGCACGTTGATAGCTCCGGACCTGACGCGTCCCAGGCCCGCTGGCCGGGTTGATCACGACGATGCCCGGCCGCGCGGAGCCGGCGGCGAGGTCGACCAGGGCGTCCGGCATCACGTAGGCCGGGATCAGCGTGGCCCGGCATGCCGCTCCGCTTTGATGGCGTTGCTGCGGGGGGCGAGCAGCACCGTGAGCGCGAGCACCGCGAGTGAGATCCCGGCCGATCCCACGAGCGCTCGCTTCAGTGACCAGTCTTCCCCGCCGCCGAGCTTCATCGCACGTACAACGCGGTGGCGAGGGTGCTCGCGGGGCGGACGAACAGCGCGATCACGGCCGGAAGCGCGATGAGCAGGGCGGTGGCGGCCCCGCCGATCAGGCCGCCGGCGGACACGGGGAACAGGTGCCAGGCGGCCGCCAGGAGCTCGACGGTCACGCCCGAGCCCACGGCCGCGAGGGCCCACCACGCCCGCCCGACCGCTTCAAGGACGCCGATCAGCAGGGTCGTGACAGCGACCAGCCCGAAGGCCACGAGGACTGTGACGTCCACGGCCGGGGTGTTGAGCCAGGTTCCGCACGCGACGAGGGCGCCGGACAGGACGGCGGTCACCGCCACGACCCTTCCAAGGGCCTTCATGAGCAGCGCCTGCGGGCGCCAGGCGACCCTCCGCGGTGCGGCTCCTCCCACCACGGGAACGCCCGCGAGCGACTCGCAGATCACCTGCTGGAAGTTCCACAGGCGCCGTCCTCCCCACAGCATCGCGGCGGTGGACGGCAGGAGCGCCAGGGCGGGGCCCGCGCTGGTGGCCCACTGCAGACTGCGGTCGGCCACCAGCATGAGCCCGAGCCCCGCCCCGATCGCAGCGGCCGCCAGGACGCGGGCGTACTGCCCGCGCCGGCGGACGGCCAGAGCCTCGCCCTGCTGCAGGGCGGCCGGGACCGCGGCGGAGACCGAGAAGGCCACGGCGATGGCGACGGCGTGGACCATCGTGGCGGCAGGGAGGCCAACGAACATGCCGGCCGTCCCGAGCGTGACGACGCCCGCGTAGACGAGCGGCCAGCCGCGGCGAACCAGGACGAGGCCACCGGTCCAGATGAGCGCGAGCAGCGCGCCGAGCAGACCGGCGGTCCCGAGGCTCGCGGCGCCGACGGCGAGCATCCCCACGACGCCGACCGACAGCGGCAACGGGCTGGCGGCGAGCTGCTCCAGCCAGTCGTGCCTCCCGAGGAAGCGGCTCTGCAGGGCCCATTGAGCGGCCAGGGACACGGGGAGGGCGACGAGCAGCGCCGTCGTCACGACGCTCGCACCCAGCTCGGCCGACAGCGGTCCGCCCCACGAGGCGATGGCCACGACGGTCACGAGCAGCGTCAGCGCCTGCGCCACGACGCCCTCGCGCTCGGGGGAATCGGGAAGTGCGCCCCTGCTCGCCTGTGACGTCGCCTCGCCGGTGCGCATCACCTCTGCGCCGGTTCTCAACGCGTCCTGTGCCGGCATCCCGGCCCAGGCCTCGAGTACGACGGCCGCCTCGAGCATGTCCTGGGGATCCCGGTTGAGTCGCGCCTTCACGATGCGGCTCACCTCGAGCGGGGTGAGCTCGGCGGCGCTCATGCCGCCGCCAGCCCGTGCCGCGCGCCGGCCGCCTCGGGCTGCACGGTCGCGGCGCCGTTGAGCAACTCGCGGTACCCGTCGACGCAGACCTCCTCGTTGAACCGCCGCGCCAGGCGGCTGTGGCCGCGAAGCCCGAGCTGCCGCGCGAGCTCCGGCCGCTGCAAGAGCGTGATGGTCGCCATCGCGAGGCCGTGCCGGTCGCCGGGCGGGGTGACGAAGCCGCAGCCCTTCACCACGTCACGCACGCCGCCCACGCCCGTCGAAACCACCGGCCTGCCCTGGCCCATCGCCTCGAGGATCGACATCGGCAATCCCTCCGAGATGCTGGTCATCAGCACGACGTCCGCATCGCGAACGACCCGATGGGGTCCTTCGTGCGACCCATGAAGCGGAAGCGATCGCCAAGGCCGAGCCGCTCGTGCAACGCGAGGCACGAGCGCCCGTAGGCGTCCTCTCCCTCGGTGACCGGGCCGTAGTGCAGGAAGGTCGCGTCCGGCACGGTCCGCAGGGTCTCCTGGGCGACCCGCAGCATGGTGTGGACGTCCTTGAGCGGGTCGATCCGGCCGACCGAGACCACGGTGAGCGTCCCCGGCGCCGGCGCCGGCGGCTCCGGAGCGCGCATGCCGTTGGAGATGACGTGGATCTTCTCGCGCTCGATCCCGAGCCCCTGCTCCCAGAACGCGTTCGCGTCCGTGACGGGCGAGACCACGTCGGCGCCGGCGTAGGCTGCGCGGGCGAGGCCGCGAGCCAGGCGGGTCGAGCGTGAAGCGGGCACCTGGCGAGCCTCCGTTGCGGACTGCCGCCAGGTAGGCCTCCCGCACGTAGACGCCGTGCTCGGTCAGCACCAGCGGCGTCCCGTGGATCGCCTTGTGCACGAGGGCGGGGAGCGCGGCCCAGCCGGCGGCGGTCACATGGAGGACATCGGTCGCGGGCGTCGGCACCGCGGCGGTGCGGGCGATCCAGTACAGCGTCTGGTAGAGCGTCGCGGCCTCGAGCAGGTCCATGGCGGGGGGCGCGCCGGCCTCCTCCACGCGCTCGTCGAGCACATCGCGCAGGTCAGCCAGGAAGGCCGTCCAGCCGGACTTGGACTTGAACGCGCTGCGCACACCGGCCGGGGACCGGCGGCAGCGCACGAGCGCGGCGACGAGGGCATCCGTATCGCCGTACCAGCCCATCAGCTCGCGGACGAGAATGGCCGGCAGACTATCCGGGCCGGGCTCGCGCGAGCCCCAGCGGCGCCGCGGCAGCTCCTCGGACCACAGCTCGATCGGACCGATCTGGCGGGCGTGCGGCGGCAGCTCGAAGATCGGGGCCCTGCCGTGGGCGGCGATGATCGGCATGACCTGCCAGTCGAACTCGCTCAGCCGGTTGACGAGCAGATCGCACCAGGAGCTCACGCCCCCGACCACGTAGGGATAGGTCCCCTCCGTGGTGAGGAGGATCTGTGTGCGCTTGCGCGCGGTGGTGATGAGGCGGAGGGCGGCGGGGCGAGGCGGCCTGATGAGCCGAGCGCCCCTCGCCCTGACGGCGGCGGGCGCGCGCCGGCGGCGCTCAGTCGGGGCCGGCGGCACGAATTCCTCCGTGGTCGTCGTCGGCGATCGTCGAGCAAGGTCGACCTCGAGCGAGGCCATCGATGGCGGCCATCTCGCGGCAGACCTTGAGCAGCGACTCGCGGACGACGAGGCCGTCGGCGAGCATCTGCGCGGCGTCGTCGGCGGCGTCGGCGCCATGCGCCCCGGTGTCGGCGAGCGCGCGGGCCTGCTCGAGCACCGTACCCAGGTTCGGGCGGCGGTACTGCTCGGTCTGGAGCCGTGCGTTCTCTTCGCGCAGGAGCGTGATCTCGGTATGCAGCGCGGCCATGGGATCGCTGCGGGCCTCGGCGGCCCTGGATCGGCGGAACCTCTGCTTCGCTTCGGCGCCATAGCTATTCCACCGTCACGGTCTTGGCGAGGTTGCGCGGCTGATCGACGTCGAGCCCTCGCAGGGTCGCGATGCGGTGGGCCAGGAGCTGCAGCGGGATGACCGCCACCACGGCCTGCAGCAGCGGGTGCGTCGCGGGCACGTAGATCACGTGGTCCGCGTTCTCGCGGATCTGCTCGTCCCCGGCGGTGGCGATGGCGATCACCTCCGCGCCGCGGGCTCGCACCTCCTGGAGGTTGGACGAGAGCTTGTCCGAGACGTGGGAGCGAGTGGCCACGCAGACCACGGGGGTCTCGTCCTCGAGCAGGGCGATGGGCCCGTGCTTCATCTCGCCGGCGGCATAGGACTCCGTCGGGATGTAGCTGACCTCCTTGAGCTTCAGCGCACCCTCCAGGCACACCGGCAGGCCGGCGTGGCGCCCGAGGAAGAAGAAGAAGCTCTTCGCGTGGTGACGCTGCGCGACCTCCTCGACCCCCTGCAGCGACTCGAGCGTCTGGAACAGGGTGTACGGGAGCTTGCGCACCTCGTCCATGAGCTCGTCGCGAACCTCCGGCCGAGCCGGTCGCGCACCTCGGCCAGCCGCAGGGCCAGCAGATACATCAGCGTGACCTGGGTGGTGAACGTCTTCGTCGCCGCGACGCCGACCTCGACGCCCGCGTGGGTGTAGAGCACCGCGTCGACCTCACGCGTGATCTGGGAGCCGGGGGAGTTCGTGATCGCGAGCGTGCGCGCCCCGAGGCGGCGGGCGAGCCGTAGGCTGGCGAGCGTGTCGGCCGTCTCCCCGGACTGGGAGATGCCGACGACGAGGGTGCCCTCCTCGATCAGCGGGTGGCGGTAGCGCCATTCGCTCGCGACCTCGGTCTCGCACGGGATGCCGGCCCACTCCTCGATCGCGTAGCAACCGACCTGTGCCGCGTGGTACGCGGTGCCGCAGGCGACGATGACCAGTCGCCGGATCCCGGCCAGATCGAGCTCGTGCAGGGCCCCCAGGCCGCTCATGGTGTTCGCGGCGATGGTCCTCCCGACGGCAGCCGGCTGCTCGTTGATCTCCTTGAGCATGAACGTCTCCCAACCGTCCTTGGAGATGACATCGTCGTCACCGTCGACCACGACGTCTGCCCGGTCGATCACCTCGCCCTCCGCGGTGGCGATGCGCACCTCGTCCGGGGTGATCGCGACGATCTCGTCGTCGTCGATGAGCTTGACGCGACGGGTCTCGCCCGCGAAGGCGGTCAGAGACGATGCGAGGAAGGTCTCGCCGTCGCCGATGCCGACGAGCAGCGGGCACTGGCGGCGGGTACCGGCGAGCAGATCGGGCTCGTCGCGGTGCACGGCGATGAAGGCGAAGTGGCCGTCGAGGCGCCCGAGCGCAGCGGCGATGGCGTCCACCAGCGAGCCGGCGTAGTGCGCGCGCAGCAGGTGCGCCACGACTTCCGCGTCGGTCTCGGAGACGAAACACGTGACCCTCGGCTACCAGCTCGGCCCGCAGCGCCGCGTGGTTCTCGATGATCCCGTTGAGGACGATCGCGACCTCGTCACCGGTGCCGTTGCCGGAGACCAGCGGATGCGCGTTGCGCTCCGTGACCCTGCCGTGCGTGGCCCACCGGGTGTGCCCGATGCCGGTCGTCGATCCCACGCACGCCCCTTCGATCTTGAGCTTGAGATTCGAGAGCTTGCCGACCGCTCTCACCGACTCGAGGCTGTGATCCAGCAGGAGGCACACGCCCGACGAGTCATAGCCCCGGTATTCGAGGCGCTCGAGGCCGGCGAGCAGCCGATCCATGGCGTACCTCCGGCCTACGTAACCCATCACTCCACACATTTCGATCTCCGTAAGTGAGTTTGTGAATCCTGTTTGGTGAACCGTGGTGCTCCTGCATTCCCACCGCCGCTGAGCGGATGGGCGGCTCCCGGAGGAGCCGACGGCGCCCCACCGCCTCGCGGCCCGACGGGCCGGCGAGGCGACGGGTCCGGGGGTCGTTCAGGCCTTGACGACGGTGAACTTGATCGTGCGCGAGGCTGACGTGAATCCGCCGGCGGTCGCGGTGACCACGATTCGGTACGAGCCGGGAGCCAGCCGCTTGGAGCCGACGAGCCCGCGGAACTTCAGGGTCGCCTTGCCCTTCTTGGCGGACTTCTTGATCGTGCCGACGCGGGCCCAGCGCTTGGCCCTCTTCGAGCCGGAGGTCGAGCCGCTCCACCCTGAGGCGCACGGTGGCGACCCGGTTGACCGACCAGCTGATCGACGAGCCGAGCTTGACCTTCGTCATCGCCCGGCTGACCTTGCGCGCCTTCGTGACGCGGAACTTGCGCGGAGCCATCTTCAGGCTGCTGAGCTTCACGCGAGTCGGCGTGGCCGGCAGGACGGCCTGGGGCTGCGGCGACGGGCTGACCATTACGGGCGGCCTCGTCACGGCTGGTGGGTGTGGGTGTGGGTGTGGGCGTCGCCGTCGGTGTCGGTGTGACCACCGGCGCCTTGGTCACCACGGCCGTGGCCGCGGAGAACTCCTGGCTCACGGACGAGATCCAGTTGCCGGCGGAGACGGCCACCCGGAAGCGGCTGCCCTCGTCGGAGGTCCGGAGCGCGTAGGTGGCGGTGGTGGCTCCTGCGACGTTCGTCCACGCACCGTCGGCGCCGAGGCTCCGCTGCCACTGGAACGACTTGGCGATCGTGCCGGTGCCGGTCCAGGTGCCCTCCGTCGCGGTCAGCGTGACGCCTGAGTAGGCGGCGCCTGAGATCGACGGGGCCACCGTGCCGGCCGGATCGTTGGGCGTGAGCACCGTGTCGCTGTTCGCGGCGACGGCCTTCCAGCCCGACTTCGTGCCGGCGTAGGCCGAGCCTTCGGTGGTGCCGGTGATCGGCAGCTCAGTGGCCGCCGAGGCGAGGACGTGCACCTTGCCGTCCTTGATGTAGCCCGTGACCCGGCCGGCGGTCACGTCGGCCGCCCACGCCTTCTGGCGCACGAGCGTCTTGGCCGCCTCGTCCTGGCTCAGCTGGACCAGCGGCGTGCTGGTCCGGTCGATCGAGGCGTCGTAGCCCTTCAGCAGCGTGTTGATGACGGCGTACAGCGTGCCGCCCTCGCTGGTGTCGGTGTCGGCCTTCGCCGGGTTGTATCCGGCGATGTTGGTCTGGTGGAAGTAGTGCGGGCGCGGATCGTTGCCCATCACGTGGTTCGTGATGATCCCGACCTCGGAGTCGAGATACTCCTGCCAGGTGGCTGCCGTGGTGCGGCAGGTGGTGACGGCGCTGTTGACGCAGTTGCCTCCGGCCGCGGGGGTGGCGTAGATCCAGTTGTACTCGTCGAGCTGGTCGGCGCGGTTGGCGACGTTGTAGTAGACGTTGGACGGGTACCGCGGGACCGCCTGGGCCGGACCGTCCTTGAACGTGGAGCCCGGCGCATAGTTGCTCGCGGCGGTGGCGCTCACCGTCTGCGACTCCGGTGGGTTCGGGTACGGCTTCGAGGTGTCCGAGGCGATCGTCTTCACGCCCGCGCTGGTGAGCGCCGGGATGAAGAACGGGTTCTGCGCGTAGGCCGTCTTGGCGGCGGTGTTGCCGGCCGGGGGCGCGGCAGCGGTGCCGGCGAGGCCCGTGTCGGTGAACTCGATCGCGGCGGCGCCGTCGTTGTTGAACGCCGTGGACGGGAACGTGAAGCCCCCGCCGCTCGCCAGGCCGTTGGACTCGCCGATGCGCTCCCACGGACCGGGGGTGGCCGAGGCGGTGCGGCGGTAGACCTTGTACGACACCGCCTTGCAGATCGACTCCCAGCTCACGCTGGCCCGGTTGCTCGGAGCGGTGACGGTGATGGCGGTGGTCGAGGCGGGGGTCTCGTTGCCCGCGACGCCCGCGGCCGCCGTGCTCGCGCTGACGCCGTACTCGTAGGCACCGGCGGCCAGCCCCGGCGCGGGCGCCGTGCCGTCCGTCCCGGAGTCGGTGATCACCGGCGGGTCGATCGTGCCCGGGTTGCCGGGAGCGAGGTTGGCGAGGCCGGAGTGCTCGCCGGTGACGAGCTCGGACGGGTCGTTGCGGCCGGCGGCGAGCGGGCTCGCAGCCGTGTTGAAGTTCGCGTTGAACTCCGTCTGGTTCCTGGTGACCTGGTTCGCCGTGTACGCGGCGGTGGTGCAGTCGAGGTTCGGGTGGGCGTAGGTGTGGTTGATCCAGCGGAACGCGTTCTTGTTGGCCTTGAAGGCCGCCAGGAGCGGATCGCTGGGGTTGTCCTCGACGCCGAACATGTTGTAGACCATGTTCAGCTTGAGACCCGTCTGGTTCTGCCAGCCCACGGCATCCGACGCGTCGCCCGCGTCCATGCGGATCGTGGCGTTGTAGTCGTTGACGTTGTTGACGGGATCCCACTTGTCGTCGGGCAGGAAGATGTCGTCGACGTCAAGGCCGAGGTAGTTGCGCGAGTACCCGAGGTAGACGCCACGGGTCACCCAGCCGAGGATGCCGTCGCGCAGCAGCTGGTGGTGGCTCTGGAACTGGTTGCCTGGGACGGTGTTGACCATCTCCTCGGTGCCGTTCGCGCGGACGTTGATGCCGAGGAACGGGGAGTTGTTCGGGCCGGTGAGCAACGGGGTGAAGCTCGCAAGCGGATTGGACTGGTAGCCGAAGCTGCCTGAAGCGATCGGCACCGGACCCTTGAGGTTGGGAAACGCGAGCTTGCCCTTGGCCGTGAGCGTGGCGGTGGTGCCCCCCTGGTCACCTTCCACCCCGGTGTAGGTCAGGCCGTGGTCGGCGTTCGGGGAGACCTGGTCCGAGAACTGGCGGATCCCGAAGGTCTCCTCCAGCTTGGTCAGGACGGTCTTGTCGGCCGCGGTCAGGTTCGAGTCCGGGGCCACGACGATGACCGCCTGGTACTTCGCGCGGTTCGCGGCGTAGTCGGCGACCTTCGCGTCGGTCAGCGGTGCGGCCGTGCCGGTGCGCGAGTCGAACGGCACGCCTGCGCGATCGAGCTCGGTCTTCCAGGCGTCGTAGACGCCGTCGGTCGTCGACGCGCCGATCAGCAGGACCTTCATGTCAACCCGTTGACCGGGCAGCGGTTGTGAGGGGGCCGCGGCGAACGCGACCGGCACCGCGATGAGCAGGCCCACGATCAGCATCGCGAGCAGCGGCGAAATCCGCCGGCGTCCTACCTTGGGCTGGGAGGCTTTCGGCCGACGTCCCGTCGGCAGCACTCCCGGCGCGCGCTCTTCATGAGCCACGATCCGTCTCCTATATCCGTTTACTCTTTACCCGTCGGCTGTTGCCCCCGAGCGTTCAAGGAAGGTAGCGGGGCCGAGCCGACCCGTCCTCCTTTTGACCCCAAAACCGGACGGATGTTCGGTCCGGAAACGAGTGCCGCCGAGCCTCCGCGTCAGGTCGAGCCCGTAGGGTGTGGGCATGCGCGCGCTCGTGACCGGCGGGGCCGGCTTCATCGGCTCCAACCTCGTCGATGCGCTGCTCGAGCGCGGCGATGAGGTCAGCGTCGTCGATGACCTCTCGACCGGCCGACGCGAGAATCTCGCGGACGCCCTGGCCGCCGGGGCGCGCTTGCACGAGGCGAGCGTCATTGACGGCGACGCGATGACCGCGCTGCTCGGCGAGGCGCGCCCGGAGGTCGTCTTCCACCTCGCGGCGCAGATCGATGTCCGCCGGGCGGTCGAGGATCCCGCCTACGACGCCGCGGTCAATGTCGGGGGGACGGCGGTCGTGCTCGACGCGGCCCGTGCGGCCGGAACGCGGCGCTTGCTGCTGGCCTCCACCGGTGGGGCGATCTACGGCGACTGCGATCTGCTGCCGACGCCCGAGGACGCCCCCGCGGCGCCGATCTCGCCCTACGGTGCGTCCAAGGCCGCGGCGGAGACCTACCTCGCGCTGTACCGCCGCCTTCACGGCCTCTCCACCTGCGCGCTGCGGTTGGCCAACGTCTACGGGCCGCGTCAGGACCCGCTCGGCGAGGGCGGGGTGGTCGCCATCTACTGCCACGCCGCCGCGAACGACAAGTCGGTGCGAGTGTTCGGCGACGGGCAGCAGACGCGCGACTTCGTCTACGTCGGCGACGTCGCGGCGGCGTTCATGGCGGCCTCGCAGCTCGACGTGCCCGGCCCGTACAACATCGGCACCGGCGAGGAGACGCGCGTGCTCGACCTCGTCGAGCGCCTCGGGCTCGAGGCGAACTTCGAGCCGGAGCGGCCGGGTGAGGTCAAGCGCTCGGCCCTTGACCCCAGCACCGCCCGCGCAGCGCTCGGCTGGCGTGCCGAGATGACGCTGGCCGACGGGCTCGAGCGCACGATGCGGGCCTGAGCGGCGCGTGGGGCTGTTCTCTAGGCCGGGCGGCGCAGCTCGCGGGCGAACAGGACGGCGCAGAAGCCCGTGGCGAGCAGCGCGAGGACGAGCGTGAGCGGGTGCTCGCGGATGTAGCTGCGCGCCGGGTAGCCGATGGTGGCGAGCGCGTGACGCCCCGCGCTCGCGACGCTGTCGACCATCGAATCCGACGACTTGGACTCGGCGACGCCCTTGACCGCCACCCGATCCATCGTCGCCCTGCCGCCGTCGCTCTGGGCGGGCGCAGCCACCCGGTCCGCGACGAGCGTCCCTGACGTCCCAGCGGCCCCAGACGTTCCATGCGCTGCGCCGCTCGACGCCGGCGTCGTGCAGCCCCCGGCCCGGACCTCGCGGCGCAGATTGTGCAGCGCGCGCCGCTCTATGCGACCGATGCGGGCGCGCGACGTGTCCAGTATGGTCGCGAGCTCGCGGCGCGTCCGCGCCTTGAAGCCGCGCAGACCTGCCCGCCGCACGAGCACACGCTCCTGCAGCGGCTTGAGCCTGGCGACGCAAGCCGCGAGCGGCTCGAGCAGCCGCCGCAGCCGCTTGGACGAGGTCTCGCGGCCGGCCCGCCGCGCGCGCCGGGTCCGCGCCTTCCGGTCACCGGCAGGTCGTGGGGCGACGCCGCTGGGAGCCGGAACGCTCGAGCTCCCGCCGGAAGCGGCGCGAGGCGCGGTGTGCACGCGCTCCGCGACCGCACGCTGCTGCGCCAGCATGGGCGCCGGCACGTTCGAGAGCGGATTCCTGGCCACCTGCGGCACGGCAGGGCGAACCACCTGCGGCACGGACACCTGCGGTACCGATGGCGCCGACACCTGCGGCACTGACGGAGCCGACACCTGCGGTACCGATGGCGCCGGCACCTGCGGTACCGATGGGACCGACACCTGCGGCACCGTCACCCCCGGCACGGGCGCCGCCTGCACCGTCTGGGCGGCCGCCAGCGCGAGCGCGCCCGCAACCAGCAATCCATGCCAACGACTATGCCGTCCCATTCCGCCTCCTTGCGGTTCACATCCTACTCCTACGCTCCGGATACCAGGTCGTCGGTTCCGGGAAACGCGGCCTGGACGTTCGTCCTAGTGTCGCGACCCGGTATTCCGCGGGCCGTCTGCCCAGCGCCCGACGGCCGGCTCAGTCGCGCAGCGCGCCGCGGATGGCGAAGCTGAGCGCGACCGCGAGGGACAACGCAAGGATCAGGAGCGTGAGGCGGCGCCCCCGATGGCGGTCGCGGCGGGGCGGGCCTAGGTGACCTAGGCCGGGGTCTTCGCGGTTGCGCTCCCGCTCGGCTGTGTCTTGGCCGCCGGAGCCGTGGCCGGCTCCTTGAGGGCTTCCGCACGGGTGGCCGGCGCGCTCGCCGCCTGGGTCGCGCTGTTCGTCGCCGCGGCGGCCTTCGCCACGGTCCTGCGCAGATCGGCGTTGGCGGTCGTGACCCCGCGGCCGGCGTCGGCGTAGGGACCCGGCAGGCGGTTGCGCGCGGCGCGCGCGAGCGCTGCGTAGGCGGTCGCGGTCGCCGTCAGCGCAGCGACGGTCGCACGTGGCACGCCGCCGCCGCTTGCCAGTGGAGCCAGCGCGGCCGCAGCGCCCTTGTGGGCGCGGCCGAGCCCGTCGGCGGCGAGCGCCTGGCCGCGCGCGCGACTCGCCGCCCCGAGCGCCTTCAAGCCCTTGGTGCGAACGGCGTCGAGATCGGACAGGACGGCGGGAGCCCGGCTGAAGAACGCGGCGCTCGCGCTCGGTGCGAGCGGGAGCGCGCCCGGCACCGTGACCGCGGCGGCGAGCGCGTCGCACGCCCGCAGGACGCTCGCGTCGATCCGGCTCGTGCACGCGAGCGTGGCGATGCCCTTCGTGTTCGGAGCCGCATATACGAGCGTGATCGCTCCGTTCCGGCCCGGGACGCGGTAGCGCAACGCGGAATGGCTGCCCGTCACGCGGACGAGGGTGGGCCGCTCCGGCGCGCCCTCGAGCGTCGCGAGGAAGGCGGCAGGCAGCAGCGTCGCCGACGTGGCCGGCAACTGCTCCGCGCTCGCGCGGAGCCCGTCGGCGCCGTTGCGGAGCCGCAGTGGGTCGCGGAAGCCCGGGATGTTCGCGACTGCTCCGCGCGTCCAGCCGCGCGGAGCCTGGACGCGCAGGCCGTCGTGGGCGATCGGCTGCGTTGTCGCGGCGACCGGTGGCCGGTCGGCGTAGCCACCCACGAGCGCGCCGCCGACGAGCAACCCGGCGATCGCCGCCGCAAGGAACAGGAGCAGCGTCAGGTTGACCCGCGACGAGCGCGGTGCGACGCGGGACTCGGACGAAGGCACGCCCGACGCGCTCATGACGCTCCGGAGCTGTCGAAATCGCCCGAGGGTGCCGGCGCCGCGGGCGCGGGGGTGGGCTGCTTGGGGGCTGCCGGCTTCGCCGTGGGCTGCGGCCGGGGCGGGATGTAGCGCGGGGCGGCGATGGGCGCGGGCTGGACGGTCGGCGGCTCGGGCTGGACCGTGGGCGCGGCCTTGACGACCTTCCGCACGGGTGCCGTAGCCTTGCGCCGGGGCTTGCGTGGCCGCCGCGGCTCGCGCAGCGCCGGAACCGTCCCGGCCGCCACGAGCCGAAGCTTCGGCGCAGCCGCGGGTGCACTGCCGACGCTCGCGCGAACGTCCCGCGCGGCCTTCCGCTGGGGCGCGGACGACCCGTCGCTCAGCAGCAGCTGGACCGAGAAGGTCAGCCCGAACGTGACCCCGAGCAGCAGCAGGATGCCGCGACGGCTCAGGCGGGCGGTCATCTGACGGACCTGGTCTTGCCTGGCGTGGGCGCCGCCGCCGACGCACGCAGCGCCACGGTGATGCTCGCGCACGGGCGCACGTACTCGGGTCCGGCCGACTCCGCCATTTCATTTCCTCGTGTTGCCGTCAGGGCGGCGCTACCGGCGCCGGGCGGAGGCACCCCATCCGCACGACGACGACTGTAGCCGAGGAAAACGCGCGCTCGACGCGCGCCGGACGGACGTTTGATTGTGCTGCAGGGCATTGCGTCTACCCTCAGGCGGACCATTACCGGAAGGGAGTCCGATGACGGGTTCACGAGTGCGCGGGATGCGCACGATGGGTGGGGGGGCGGCGCGCGGCAGCGCCTTGATCATGGGTTGTGTCACAGCGGCGGCCATGGCGTGGCCGGCCGGTGCGGTCGCACAGCAGCCCGCACTTCCGGGCCCGCCGCCCGGCGCGGGCGTCGATCTCCCCGGTCCCCCCCGCGCCGTTCCACCTGCGGCGCCCGCCACCACGCCGGTGACGATCGATCCCCGGATGCCGGGACCGGCGCTGCTGTCGAATGTCGCGACGCTCGACCGATCATCGCGGCGCGTCAGCCTGGGGCTGTCGTGCCAGGCCACCGGGCGGATCGCGCTCGCGGCACGTGAATTGCGCCGGGGCACGCTCGCCTCCGCGCGCTACGTGTGCCGCAATGGCCACGCCAAGGTGGGGCTGCGGCTCTCGGTCAAGGACGCCAAGCGCCTCGGCAGCAGGCGGGTCGTCCTGGCTGCCACGACGGTTCGCCAGGGCGCCTCGACCACGCGCCTGTCGCTCACGCTGCGGTCGAGGGCCGGTGCACGCGTCAAGCCTGGCGGGTTCTGGAGCGATGGGCAGCTGCAGTGCTCAAGTGACGGCCAGGCGCAGGGCTACCTGATCGCGCCGAACTGGACGGCCACCCCCTCGACGAGCATCTCCACCCGGCCCTGGCTCGCCTGGCACACCGCGGCGACAGGCTGGCACTGGGTGGGCTCGCGCGGCCCGGGGGCGAGCAAGTGGTACGACTGGACGGCGACGCCGCAGGGGATCGCACAGTGGCTCCAGCCCACGGGGGTGCCCGGGCAGTCCTCGGCGCAACCCTGGTCGTTCGGCCCCATCACGATTCCGGCCGGTTCCGACGTCACGGTGGTCGGCGTGTTCGAAGCCGTGTACTGGTGGCGCGGTCGCCCGACCTGGCTCTGGAACTACGTGCGCGCCAGCGCGGCGGGCGTCAATCCCAACCACAGCTCGTGTCGCTTCCCCTAGTGGACCACTAGTCGCGGTAGACGGTCTGCGCGTCGAGGCCGCCCTCGACGCCCGGCGGCAGTGCGCCCGTGCCGTGCGCGTAGAGCGCGATGTCCTCGATCGTCTTGACCTGTGTCGGGTCCGCGCCGTCGCCGGCGACCCAGGCGCCGTTGAACCACTTGAGGCTCTCGGGCGGGGAGTCGAGCGCCATGCCCGCGAGCAGCTGCGCCTTGTCGCGGATCTTCGCCGTCGCGCCGGAGATCGCCGCCGTGACGCCCGCGGACGGGCTGGTGTTGTAGCCGTGGCCCTCGCCGAAGCGGTCGGTGTCGGCGGCGACGACCTTGACGTCGAGCGCCGGGACGCCGAGCTCGCGGCCCACGAGCGCGGCGTAGTCGGGCTCCTTGCCGTCGGAGTCGGTGGTGAGGCTGAGCACCATCTTGCCGGTCGGGTGCACGCGGATGAACACTGCTCGGTAGGCCTCGTCAGCCACTCGTGGTCTCCTCTGGGTCGGGCTTGGTCTCGAGCCGCTGGCGCTCTTGATGAGCGGTCAGGGCGTTGTGCTCCTCGAGGTCGCAGAACGCGGGCCGGGGCCCGCCCTGCGGATGCGGGGGCACCCGCGGCCGCTCGCAGCCGGGGTAGATGCAGGTCTCGTCAGTCATCGGTCACCCATCCTGGCGTGGTGTTGCCCTTGCTCGGGCCGTGTCCGCTCGGCATCGCGACCGAGCTGCCGGGCACCGGGGTCGCGCTCGCCCATGGCTCCTCGGCCGCGGCCGGCGGCGGCGCCTCGAGCGTCGCGGTGGCCGCGCCGCCGATCGCCTCGGCGACCTCGGTGAGCGCGTCGAAGCTGTGGCCGCTCACGAGCGCATCGCAGTGCGGCAGCGCCGCGACCATGCCGCCGGCCTGGACGGAGAACGCGCTCGCGCTCACGCGCGGGTTGACCCAGACGATCCGGTGGGCGAGCCGCGCCAGGCGCTGCATCTCGCGGCCGACGAGCGCGGGGTCGCCGCGCTCCCAGCCATCGGAGAGGATCACGACGACGGCGCCGCGTGCCATCCCGCGCCGGCCGTGGCGGTCGTTGAACGTCTTCAGCGCGTCGCCGATGCGCGTGCCGCTCGACCAGTCCGGCGCCGTCTCGGCGGCGCGCTGGATCGCGCGCTCGGGATGGCGCCCGGCGAGCGCGCGCGTCAGGCGCGTGAGGCGGGTGGCGAACGCGAACACCTCGACGTGCGGGCCGCTGCCGGCGGCCGAGGTCAGGAACTGGAGATAGGCGCGCGCGTAGGGCTCCATCGAGCCCGAGATGTCGCACAGCATCACGAGCCGGCGCGGCACGTCACGGCGGCGGCGGCGCGCGAGCCGCAGCGGCTCACCGCCCGTGCGCAGGCTCGCGCGCAGGGTGCGGCGCATGTCGGTCCCGCGGCCGTGGCGCGCGCGCTCGTGGCGGCGCGTGTGGCGCAGCGGGGTGGCGACCTCGAGCCGCGTCATCAGCCGGTAGAGCTGTGCGAGCTCGTGCGGGTCGAGCCGGTCGAAGCGCTTGCCCGCCAGCCGCTCGTCGTCGCTCGCCATCGCGAGCGGCACCTCGACCTCGGCGGCGTCCTCATCGTCCCCCGGCCGCCCGCCCGGCGAGGGGGACGCGAGCGCGCCGCTGCCGCCCGCCGCTCGCTCCACGGACGGCCGGTCGTCGGCGGGCGCGGCCTCGGCGGGCTCCCCGTCGAGCGGGGCGGGAGCATCCGGGGCGGCCGCGCCGAACACGGAGAAGAACACGCGGTCGAACGCCTGTGCGTGCGCCTGGTCGGAGACGAACACCGAGCGCGCCGTCCAGTACAGGCGCCGCCGCGAGACCGGGCGCACGAGCGCCAGCGCGCGGGCGAAGGCGGCCGGGCGGTCGGGCGTCATCGGCACGCCCGCGTCGTGCAGGCGGCGGCTGAGCGCGGCGGCGAGCGGCGGCAGGTCGAGGTGGATCGTCTCGACGCCGAAGTCGGTCATGGCTTCACGAGCTGCTCGAGGCCGGCCGCGCGGATCACCTCCTGGTCCTCGTCGTACTTCAAGACCGACCCGAGCGTCCGACCGACGGCGGCGGCGTCGAGCGTCTCGACCCCGAGCAGGCTCAACGCGGCGAGCCAGTCGATCGCCTCGGCGATCCCGGGCGGCTTCTGCACGTCGGAGTCGCGCATGCGCGCGACCGCGTCGGCGACCTGGACCGCCAGCGTCTCCGACGCGCCCTTCACGCGCCGGCGCACGATCTCGACCTCGCGCTGTGGGCTCGGGTAGTCGATCCAGTGGTAGAGGCAGCGGCGCTTGACGGCGTCGTGGAGGTCGCGCGTGCGGTTGGAGGTCAGGACGATGATCGGCGGGTGCGTCGCGGTGATCGTGCCGAGCTCCGGGATCGTCACGCTCGCCTCCGCCAGCAGTTCGAGCAGGAACGCCTCGAAGTCGTCGTCGGCGCGATCGATCTCGTCGATCAGCAGCACCGCGGGCCGCGGGCCGGGATGCTCGAGCGCGCGCAGCAGCGGGCGCCGGATCAGGTAGTCGGGGCCGAACAGCGACTCCTCGCTCAGCGTCTCGCCGCCCGCCTCGGCGAGCTTGATGCTGAGCAGCTGGCGGGGGTAGTTCCACTCGTACAGCGCCTCCGCCGCGTCGATCCCCTCGTAGCACTGGAGGCGGATCAGCGGCGTGTCGAGCACGGCGGCAAGCGCCTTCGCCGCCTCGGTCTTGCCGACGCCCGCCTCGCCCTCGAGCAGCAGCGGCTGCGGCAGCCGCAGGGCGAGGAAGATCGACGTCGCCAGGCCCTCGTCGACCAGGTAGTCGACGCCCGCGAGGCGCTGGGCCAGCGTCTCGACGTCGGGGACGGCCGCGCGGACCTCGGCGCCGGCCTCCCCGGTGACCTCGGGCGGGCTCATGAGGCGGCGAGGACCGCCTCGTAGTCGGCGGTGGTGTCGACGTCGAGCGGGATCGCCCCGGCGACCGGCACCTCGACCACGTCGTCGCCCGCCTGGTCGAGCAGCCGCCACACGCCCTTGTCGCCGTGCAGGTCGGCCAGCGAGCCGAACACGCTGCGGTCGAACGCGATCGGGTGCCCCCGGCCGTCGTCGTAGCGGCACACCGCGAGCGCCGCGTCGCCGCGGCCGGCCAGCAGCGCGCCCACCGTCTCGACCGTCACACCGGGCTGGTCGCCGAGCATCAGCACGAGCACGTCGCAGCGCTCGTCGACCACGCGCAGCGCCGCCGCGATCGACGACGAGCAGCCCTCGCCGTAGGCGTCGTTGACCACGACCTCGGCGCCGCTCAGGTCCACGCCCGCGCGCACGTCGTCGGCCGCGCCGCCGATGGCGACCACGAGCTGATCGAACGAGCACGCACGGGCGACGCCGACGACGTGCCCGAGCAGCGTCCCGTCGCGATAGGGCAGCAGCTGCTTCGGGCGGCCGAGGCGCTTGGACCCGCCTGCTCCCAGCACCAGCCCGCAGACGCGGGTGTCACGCATGCTGCAGCTCGAACTCGGCCCTGCAGGCCTCGCGGCAGAAGTAGACCGTCTCGCCGGCGTGCTGCAGCGAGGGCGTGTCGGGCATGACGACGACGGTCATCCCGCAGATCGGGTCGACGGCCTTCGTCGGCGCAACGGCGTCACGACGGCGGATCTCGACGATCCGCGCCAGGATCGACAAAGCGATCTCCGCGGGCGTGCGCGCGCCGAGGTCGAGCCCGGCCGGCGTGTCGATGCGCTCCAGCAGTGCCGGGTCCACCCCGTCGCCGCGCAGCTCGCCGAGCACGCCGTGCCCGCGCTTGCGGCTCGCCACCAGGCCGACGTAGGGCAGGCCCGCCTCGAGCCCGCGCCGCAGCGCCGGCAGCTCCTCGCGTCCATGTCCGGCCACCACCAGCGCCAGGTCGCCCGGCCGCGGCTCGAACTCACCGCCGACGACGCCGCGCATGTCGAGCCCGAGCTCCGCCCCGATGCGCAGCAGCGCGTGCGAGATCGGCAGGTCGCCCTCCACGTACACGCGCGGCGCGCGCACGACCGGCTCGAGGAAGATCTCGATCGCGCCGCCCGACAGGCACGGGTTCTCGACGGTGACGGCGCCGGGCTCGCGCGCGACCTCCTCGCCCTCCCGGTTATCGCCGAAGGGCAGGATCCGCAGCAGCAGCGGCTCACCGCTGTCGATCGCCTTGAGCGCGTAGGCGCGCACGCTGTGCTCCGCGCACTCGCCCCCGACGAAGCCCTCCACCGTCCCGTCGGCCAGCACCAGCGCGGTGTTCCCGGCCGTCGCGCTGGTCGGGCGCTGCGCGCGCACGACCGTCGCGGTGACGAACGCCTCGCCCCGCTCGGCGAGCTCCTGGGCCCGCCGCGACAGCTCCAGCGGCATCATTGCGGTGGCTGCGGGCGGCCCTGCATCGCGGCCCAGACGCGGGCGGGGGTGCACGGCATGTCGATGTGGTCGACGCCGTGGCTCTCGTAGAGCGCGTCGATGACCGCGTTGACGATGGCCGGCGGCGAGCCGACGTTCGGCGACTCGCCGACGCCCTTCGCGCCGAGCGGATGGTGCGGGCACGGCGTGACCGTCTCGCCGAGCTCGAAGTCCGGGCACTCGAGCGCGGTCGGGATCAGGTAGTCCATGAACGACGAGTTCAGGCAGTTGCCCTCCTCGTCGAACGAGATCAGCTCCATCAGCGCGATCCCGACGCCCTCGGCGAGGCCGCCGTGGATCTGCCCGTCGACGACCATCGGGTTGATGCGCACGCCGCAGTCGTCGACCGCGATGAAGCGGCGGACGGTGACGTGGGCGGTGTCGGGGTCGATGTCCACGACCGCGATATAGGCGCCGTAGGGGTAGGTCAGGTTCGGCGGGTCGTAGATGACCTGCGCGTCGAGGCCGCCCTCCATGTCGGCGGGCATCGCCTCGCCGCTGTAGGCGCGCTGCGCGATGTCCTCGATCAGCGCGCCCTGCTCCGGGTCGCCCTTGACGTACCAGCGGCCCTTCTCCCACGCGAGGTCCTCTGGCCGCGTCTCGAGCATCGTCGCCGCGATCAGCCGCGCCTTGTCGCGCACCTTGCGCGAGACGACCGCGACCGCCGCGCCCGACACCGGCGTCGAGCGCGAGCCGTAGGTGCCGAGGCCGTAGGGCGACTTGTCGGTGTCGCCGTGGCGCACCTCGACGTCCTCGGGCGGGATGCCCAGCTCCTCCGCGACGATCTGCGCGAACGTCGTCTCGTGGCCTTGGCCCTGGGTCTGCGCGCTGATGCTCACGACCGCCTTGCCGGACGGGTGGACGCGCAGGTCCGCGCCGTCGTTCATCGACAGCCCGAGGATGTCCATGTGCTTGCGCGGGCCGGCGCCGACGCCCTCGGTGAAGAACGACACCCCGATGCCCATCAGCTCGCCGCGGGCACGCTTCTCGGCCTGCTCGCGGCGCAGCCCGGCGTAGTCGGCGATCTCCATCGCGACGCCCATCGTCTTCGCGTAGTCGCCCGAGTCGTAGGTCCAGCCCGTCGTCGTCTCGTACGGGAACTGGTCCTTGCCGATGAAGCTGTTCATGCGCAGGTCGATCGGGTCGGCCTTCATCTCCAGCGCCAGCGCGTCGACCATGCGCTCGACCAGGTAGACGGCCTCGGTGATGCGGAACGAGCAGCGGTAGGCGACGCCGCCCGGCGCCTTGTTCGTGTAGACCGCCTTGACCTTCACGTGCGAGGCCTGGAGGTCGTAGGAGCCGCAGACGATGTGGAAGAAGCCGGCCGGGAACTTGGTCGGCTGGGCGGTCGAGTCGAACGCGCCGTGGTCGGCGATCACGTCGACGCGCAGGCCGGTGATCTTGCCGTCCTTCGCGCAGATCTCGCTCTTCATGATGTAGTCGCGGGCGAAGCCGGTCGACATCAGGTTCTCGGAGCGGTTCTCGACCCACTTGACCGGCACGCCGGCGACGATCGAGCCGGCGATCGCGCACACGTAGCCGGGGTAGACGGGCACCTTGTTGCCGAAGCCGCCGCCGATGTCCTGGCAGCGGATGCGGATCATGTGCTCGGCGAGCCCCGCGACGTGCGCGTAGACGGTGCGGTGCGCGTGCGGCGCCTGGTTGCCGTTGTAGATGTCGAGCTGGCCCGTCGTCGGGTTGAAGTCGGCGATGATCCCGCACGTCTCCAGCGGCGCCGGGTGGCAGCGCGGGTAGATGATGTCGCGCGCGACGATCGTGTCGGCCTCGGCGAAGGCGCGGTCGGTGGCCGCCTCGTCGCCGGCCTCCCAGGTCGGGCTGGCGAGGTTGTCGCGCTGGCCGGACTTGTCGTCGCGGATCAGCGGCGCGTCGTCGTCGAGCGCCTTGCGCGCGTTGACGATCGCGGGCAGCGGGTCGTACTCGACGTCGATCAGCGCGAGCGCGTCGTTGGCCGAGTACTCGTCGGTCGCGATCACGAACGCGACCTCCTGGCCCTGGAAGCGCACCTTGTCGCCCGCGAGCACGGCCTGCGTGTCGTAGGAGATCGTCGGCATCCAGGCGAGCCCGAGCGTCTCGAGGTCCTTGGCGGTGACGACGGCGGCGACGTTCGGGTGGGCGAGCGCGGCCGACGTGTCGATCGAGACGATGCGCGCGTGGGCGTACGGGCTGCGCAGCACCGCGCCGTAGACCATGCCCGGGAGCTTGATGTCGTCGAGGTAGGTGCCCTCGCCGCGGATGAAGCGCGCGTCCTCCTTGCGCTTCAGCCGGCCGAAGCCGATCGGCCGCTCGGTGGTGGGGCTCGGAAGGTTCTCGGCGATCGCCATGTCGTTCAGGCTCCCTGCTTCGCGGCGGCTTCGTGCTCGGCGGCCCAGCGGACCGCGCTCACGATGTTCTTATAGCCAGTACATCTGCAGATCGCGCCCGAGATGGCGGTGCGGATCTCCTGCTCGGTGGGGTCCGGGTTCTCGTCCAGCAGCGCGCGCGCCGTCATCTGCATCCCCGGGGTGCAGAACCCGCACTGGAGCGCGTGGCGCTCGTGGAAGCCCTCCTGGACCGGGTCGAGCCTGCCGTCGCGCTCGAGGTCCTCGACGGTGCGGATCTCGTGGCCCTCGCACATCGCCGACAGGATCGTGCACGACTTGACCGGCTGCCCGTCCATCAGCACGACGCAGGCCCCGCAGTTGGAGGTGTCGCAGCCCCAGTGGGTGCCGGTGAGGTCGAGCGTCTCGCGCAGGTAGTGCACGAGCAGCTGGCGCGGCTCGACGTCGTGGGCGGTCTCCTGCCCGTTGACCCTGATCGTGACGTTCATGTCCGGTCTCCTGTCGCGCGTTCGGTGGCGCGTCGCAGCGCACGGTGGGTGAGCACGCCGGCGAGATGGCGCTTGTAGTCGATCGGCCCGCGCCCGTCGGCGCTCGGCGAGCAGTCCTCGGAGGCGATCGCGCCCGCCTGCGCGAACAGCTCCTCCGACGGCGGCTGCCCGCGCAGCAGGTCCTCCGCTCGCGTGAGGTGGATGGTGGTCATCCCGACCGCGCTCAAGGCGATCCCGACCTGGGCGAACGAGCCGCCCTCGACCCAGACGGCGGCGGACGCCGCGGCGATCGCCCAGTCGCCGGCGCGGCGCTCGACCTTCTCGTGCGCGCTGCCCGCCCCTGGGAACAACGGCAGCCGGATCTCGGTCAGCAGCTCGTCGGCGCCGACCGCGGTCACGTACGGGCCGACGTGGAAGTCCTCCATCGAGACGACCCGCTCCTCGGCGCCGCGGATGACGACGTGCGCCTTCGCCGCCGCGCAGACGGCCGAGAGGTCCTCGGCGGCGTCGGCCTGGCACAGCGAGCCGCCGATCGTCCCGCGGTTGCGCACGACCGGGTCCGCGATCACCTGCTCGGCGTCGCGGAAGAGCGGGAAGTGGCGCGCGAGCAGGTCGGACTTGAGCAGCTCGACGTGCCGGGTCAGCGCGCCGATCTTGATCATCCCCTCGTCCTCGCGGATATAGGAGAGCTCGGTCAGGTCGTTGATGTCGATCAGGTGCTGCGGGGTCGCCAGCCGCAGCTTCATCATCGGCAGCAGGC
This sequence comes from uncultured Solirubrobacterales bacterium, assembly GCA_963787335.1. GTDB lineage: Bacteria > Actinomycetota > Thermoleophilia > Solirubrobacterales > Solirubrobacteraceae > DASQFQ01. Next base: position 2,180 of record CAWBCU010000024.1, on the reverse strand, counting down.
TGTGCCCGCCGGCGATGATCCGCGCCTCGAAGCCGAGCCGCCGCAGCGACTCGATCGCGCCCTCGACGCTGGTCGCACGCTCGTACTCGAATGGCGCGGGGGTCTGCAACTGGGCTCCTCTTCTAGCGGCTGGCGGGGAGCCGCTTGCGAGGCGCTCCAATGTCTTCGCGCTGCTCGTACTGGTCCGGCGCGTCGGTGCCGATGACCGGGGACGTCGGCAGCTTCTCCGGGCTGGTGTGGCGGACGTCCGGGTACAGCGAGCGGGCCGCGAGGCTGCCGCCCTCGACGTTGCGCAGCACGCCCTCCCCCGGGCTCGCCGCGGCGATCGGTGCCTCGCGCCCGAGGCGCGCGAGCGTCAGCGTGCCCTTCGTGTAGACCTCGCCGATCCGCGGCGGGTCGATCGACGTGCTCTCGGGGAAGTCGCGCAGGCCCGCGGCCGCGGCGCCCGGGTACATGCCCTCGACGAGGCCGACCGCGTCGGCCAGCCCGGCCTTCTTGACGAGCAGGCCCTCGAGGGCGGCGACGCCCGCGTCGAGCTGCTCGTTGATCGCGAGCACGATCGGGTTGACGGGCGCGCTCTTCTCGACGATCCCGCCGACGTGCTCGATCACCTCGTCGAGCCCGGCGACGACCTTGCGCAGCGCGAGGATCGTCGACACCAGGAAGTACACGAGCGCGAGCACGATCAGGACGACGCCGAGGATCAGGACGGCGGCGGCGGCGCTCATGACGGCTCCGCGTCGTCGAGGATCACGTCGAGCGAGCCGCCGTAGCCGGCGATCCCGGCGACCGTCTGCGTGACCTGGTCCTGCGTGGTCAGCAGCAGCGGGGCGGCATCGAGGTCCTTGGAGCCCGCGGCCGCGGTGGTCGCGATCCCCTCGACGGTGGGGACGATCGCCTTCGCCGCCTGCAGGACGCCGTTGAGCAGGTAGACCACGAGCGGGAAGACGACGAGGAGCAGGACGGCGTTGCCGATCCAGAAGAGGGTCATCGCGGCCTCCGCTCGGCCACGATCGCGGCCTTGCGCGCGATCTCCGGGAGCGCCCCGAGGATGATGTCGAACTGCGCGTTGATCGCCTTGACCGCGCCCTCGAGCGGGCGCAGGTGCTCCGCCTCGACGCCCGCCAGCGCGGTGCCGAGGGTGGCGAGGCCGTCGTTGATCTTGACCAGCCGCCGGCGGATCTCGACCAGCGCGAGCGCGAGCACGAGGACGACGACGGCGGCGAGGACGACGGCGAGGAAGACCATGCTCACTTCCCTCCGAAGCCGTCGGTGAGCGCGTTCATGTAGCCGTCCTGGACGACCGCCTCGTCGACGATCAGCGCGAGCACGGGCGCGGTCGCCTCGAGCTGCGGGATGTTGGCCGTGTTGGCGCCGACCTTGCCCGCGGTCTCGAGCAGGCCGTCGACGGACATCTGGATCTTGGCGAGGTTCTTGAGCAGCGCGAAGAGCAGGATCACCACGACGAGCGCGGCGGCGGTCCCGATCAGGAGCGCGATGGTGAAGTAGGCGGTGGCGACGATCACTTCCCGACCGCCACCTTCCGCAGCGCGCGGGCGGAGTGCAGGATGCGCACGCCCGAGTCGTTGATCCGCGCGACGCCGCCGAGCTCGTCGGTCTGCGCGCGCACGACCTCGACCGCCTCCTCGGCCGTGGCGGCCTGCTTGGCGATCCGCTGCGACAGCGCGAGGATCGTGATCAGGATCGCGGCAGCCACCGCGATCACCACGACGCCGAGCGCTATGCCCACCACCCACTCGGTGGACGCGATGATCATTCAACCCCTCCTAGGTCCCATCAGCCGGACGCTGCTGACAGTACCCGAGGACCCTGAGGGTGTCCATCCGGCGCGGCGCGGCGCCGTGCGCCGCGCGGCTAGAAGTCGCGGTCGACGACCCCGGTCTCGGTGAGGATGGTCGCGGCGGCGGGGTTGCCGACCGCGTCGGTCGCGAGGGTGGAGGGGTTCCAGATCATGTTCGCGCCGGTCGTGACGCCGGTGCGGATGGTGCCGCTGATCAGCGTCCCGATCGTGACGGTCACGGTGCTGCCGGTCATCGTCATCGTCGCTTTGAAGTTGGCGGTGGCGGACACCCAGTCGGCCTGCAGCCGCAGCGCCTGGGTCGCCGAATCACGTTCAGCTTCGTCGTGCCGGCGGCGTTGTAGAGGTCGAGCGTGTCGGT
>CAWBCU010000023.1:0-42171 GCA_963787335.1 uncultured Solirubrobacterales bacterium | reverse complement strand
CGCTCGCGGGGAAGAACATGGACTCGCGCGACCCAGGCGACCACGGCGGGCTTGTCAAAGGCGGGCAGCTTCTCGGCCGCCTCGAGCGTGTGGCTCGAGTCCATGCCCGCGACGGCTTCGCGAGGTCGCGCCGCACGCCCGGGCTGGTGATCGCCGGCCAGCCGTAGGACGCGAGCGCGGCAGGCTGGATTGGGTGCCTGGCCCCGGTCTTGAACAGCGCGCGCTGGATGGCGCTCGCGCGCGCGGGCGCGGCAGCGGCCGCAGCAGCGCGGCGCGCGAGAGCAGCGGCTTGAGCGGCCGCAGCGCCTTCGGGGGGAAGTTGTCGAACGCGTCGCACGAGGTCAGCACGAGCGCGCCGATGCGCTCCGGCCGCCGGGTGGCGACGATCTGGGAGATCGCGCCGCCGCTGTCGTTGCCGACGAGCGTGACGTCGTCGAGCTCGAGGGCCTCGATCGCGTCGGCGATCAGAACGGCCGCCGCGGGCGGGGAGAGGTCGGCGTCCGGCGGCAGCGGGGCGACGTGCGAGCCGAACGGCAGGTCGAGCGTCACGCAGCGGAAGTCGGCGCTGAGCGCGGCCACGACGTTCCGCCACAGGTTCGCGTTGACGAGCACGCCGTGGACGAACACGACGGTGGGCCCGCTGCCGACGCTGTGGTAGCGGAGCGGTCCCTGCGGCAGCGCGAGCTCACGCGCCGGCCCGAGGCTCTCGGCGCGCCACTCTCGATCGGTTCCGGCCATGGTTGCTCCTTTGCATACAGACAGTATGTATCTTCGGGAACCGTAACATACAGGCTGTATGTCCGTCTCGACGAGACCCGACCGCGGCGAGGCGACCCGCGACGCGCTCGTCACCGCCGCCCGCGCGCTGTTCGCCGAGCACGGCTACGCGGGCGTCGGCACCGAGGAGGTCGTGCGCCGCGCCGGCGTGACCCGCGGCGCGCTCTACCACCACTTCCGCGACAAGCAGGACCTCTTCCGCGCGGTGTTCGAGCAGACCGAGGCGGAGATCATGCAGACGATCATCGCCCGCGTGGAGGGGATCGCGGACCCGATGGAGGAGCTCGCCGCGGGCGTGCGCGCGTTCCTCGACCTCTGCGGCGACCCGGCGCTGATGCGGATCGGCCTGCGCGACGCCCCGGGCGTCCTCGGCTGGGAGGAGTGGCGCGAGATCGGCAACCGCCACGGCCTCGGCCTCGTCACGGGCGCCCTCGGCTGGGCGATGGACGAGGGTCAGATCACCCGCACCGACGTCCGCACGCTCGCGCACCTGCTGCTCGCCGCGCTCGCCGAGGCCTCGCTGCTGATCGCCAGCGCCGACGACCCACTCGCCGCCCGCGCCGAGGTCGAGCGCACGCTGCTCGCGCTGCTCGACGGCCTGCGCGTCTGAGACGGGGGGGGGGTCCCTTCGCCGGCGGCGCGAAACGCCGGGACTAGTCCTTGGAGGCGCCGGGCGCTTCGCCGCGGACGACGTTGCCGTCGTCATCGACGCGGGCGGGGACCGGCTTGTCGTCGATGACGACCTTGAAGGACCCGTCGGTGCGGCCGCCGGAGGCGAGGCGGGCGCGGCCGGTGAGGCCCGGTGAGATGCGGTACTTGATCGTGTACGAGCCGGGCACGACGGCGGTGACCTTCCACCGGAAGTCCTTGGTCGCGCCGGCCTTGAGGGGGCCGAGGGCCCAGGTGTTGGTGGCCGCGGAGTCGCCGCCGGAAGGGCCGTTGTCGACGACCCAGATCGGGCGCTCGGGGTCGGACAGGCGAGAGTCGTCGATGCGCTGGCCGAAGGCGGCGGTGCCCTGGCCGGGCTTGCTCGCGTCGGTCTCGACGGTCACGGCGACGTTGGGCGCGGCCTTGGTGTCGGCGTTGCGCACGCGGATCGACATCGTCGAGCTCTCGGCGATCGCCTGGGAGCTCGGGAACCGCGCGGCGGCGACCTCGAGCTTGTAGGTGCCCTTGGGCTCGCTCGCGTCCTGGCGCGGCGATCCGCCGCAGCCCGTGGGGAGCAGCACCGTCGCGAGCGCCGCCGCGGTCAGCCATGACCTTCGGCGCGAGGGGGTTCCCTTCATCCGGAGGCGAATGTACCTCATAGCGGCCAGAAATTCCGCGCCTTGGCATATTGAGCGCCAGTTACGGCGGCACCGAGCGTTGGCGCTGTCACAAGCGACCGCGTAGGCTCTCGGGCCGATCGCGGTGGAGGCGCAAGAGGCGCGTCCGCTCACTGGGGAGATAGATGGTCAGAGGCGTCGCGGACCGAGCGTTCCTACCGGCAAAGAGCCTGCTTGAAGAAGTGGGCGACATGATGATCCTCACGGGGAAGACGATCATGTCGGCGCTGCGGCCCCCCTATCCGTACGGCGGCGAGTTCGTCTCGCAGTTCCTCTTCGCCCTCAAGCTCTGCTGGTTCCCGCTCGTCGTCTCGACGGTCGCGTTCGGCTACGGCGCGCCCGGTCTGCAGGCCGCGAACTTCCTCGTCCTGTTCGGCGCGCTCGATCGCCTCGGCGGCTTCTTCGTGCTCGCCTCGATCCGCGAGTTCGCCCCCTTCGTGACCGCGATCGTGCTCGCCGGCGTGGCCGGCACGGCGATCACCGCCGACCTCGGCGCGCGCAAGATCCGCGAGGAGCTCGACGCGCTCCAGGTGCTCGGCGTCGACCCGGTCAAGAACCTCGTCGTCCCGCGCTTCCTCGCGCTGATGCTCGTGACCGGCCTGTTCGACATCTACGCGCTGCTGTTCGGCATCTTCGGCGGCATCCTCGCCACGCTCGTCAACGGCGCGCCGCTCGGCCCGTTCTGGGCCACGTTCTTCACCAACGCCTCCGTCACGGACCTCTGGGGGTCGGTCCTCAAGTGCACCATGTTCGGCGCGATCATCGCGATCGTCTGCTGTTACAAGGGCATGACCGCGTCCGGCGGCGCGGAAGGCGTCGGTCGAGCCGTCAACCAGGCGGTCGTCATCGCGATCATGGGCGTGTTCTCGTTCAACTACGTGTTCACGCAGACCCTCTTGGCCACCCACCCCGAGATCACCGTGATCAAGTGGGCTGGCTCGCGGTCCCGAAGGACTGGATCGGCTCCTTCGGGGAGATCGTCAAGTTCTGCGCGAAGATCGTCGGCGAGGTCTTCTCGCTCAAGGTGCTGCGCTTCTTCGGCGAGGCGCTGCGGCAGGCCGGCGTCCTGATCCTCTCCTCGACGATCGTGATCTGGGGCCTGATCTTCATCATCGGCCTGCAGTGCGGGATCGAGGGCGCGTACTTCAACCGCTCCGTCGGCTCCCCCGCGTACGCGGGCGTGTTCGCGGCCTGGTGCGACCTGCGCGAGCTCGTCCCCTACGCCTTCGGCTACATGATGGCCGCGAAGGTCGGCACCGGCATCGTGGCCGAGCTCGGCTCGATGCGGATCTCCGACGAGATCGACGCGCTCGAGGTCATGGGCATCCCCTCGCTGACCTTCCTGTGCGCGACGAAGATGCTCGCCGCCTGGCTCGTACTGCCGTTCATGTACCTCGCGGGGATCGGAGCGGGCTTCTTTGCGAGCTACCTGGCGGTGGTCCAGCAGATCGGCGAGGTCTCCTCGGGCGGGTTCTTCCTGATCTTCTGGATGTTCCAGAACCCACCCGACCTCTTGTACAGCCTGATCAAAGCCATGTCGATGGCCACCGTGATCGTGCTGGTCGGCTGCTACTACGGCTACAACGCGAGCGGTGGCCCGGTCGGGGTCGGCACCGCGACGGCCAAGTCGATGGTGCTCAATATCGTGCTCGTGCACCTGATCGGCATGTTGGGAACCCAGCTCTTCTGGGGCGCCAATCCACGCGCCCCAATCGGCGGTTGAACGGAGACAAAATGGACGAAGACAGGACGCAGGAGGCGGGCCGAGAGGGCGGGAGCAACGACCCCCAGGCCACCCCCGAGGAGCGCGACCCGCACCTGGAGCGCGACTTCGCCCAGGCCAAGCGCGAGGCCGGCGGTGAGGACGACGAATACCAGTGGCACACGGGCGCCCAGCGCCCGACCGGCGTGCCGGACGCAGTCGAGTTCGTCGAGGTGCACAAGGCCTTCGGCCGCAACAAGATCCTGCGCGGCCTCAACATGGGCATCCCCGACGGGAAGATCTCGATGATCCTCGGCCCCTCGGGCACCGGCAAGTCCGTGTGCATCAAGCACATGGTCGGCCTGCTCTACCCCGACGACGGCGACGTCCTCGTCCACGGCGAGTCGGTCCCGAACATGGCCGACGACGACCTCTTCGAGATGCGCAAGAAGTTCGGCGTCCTGTTCCAGGACGGTGCGCTGTTCGGCTCGATGAACCTGTTCGACAACGTCTGCTTCCCGCTGCGCCAGCACACGGACAAGGGCGAGGACGAGATCCAGGAGATCGTCTCGGCGCGCCTGCGCGAGGTCGGCCTCGAGGGCGCCCACGACAAGATGCCGAACGAGCTCTCGGGCGGGATGCGCAAGCGCGCCGGGTTCGCCCGCGCGCTCGTGCTCGACCCCGACATCGTGCTCTTCGACGAGCCTGACTCCGGTCTCGACCCCGTCCGCACCGCGCTACTGTGCGAGCTGATCAAGGAGATCCACGAGGAGAACGGCGGCGCCTACGTCGTGATCACCCACGACATCATGTCCGCGAAGCGCGTGGCGGAGTACATCGCCGTGCTGTGGAAGGGCCGGATCGTGGAGTCCGGGCCGGCCGAGGAGCTCTTCAACTCGGACAACATGTTCGTCCGCCAGTTCCTCTCCGGCGCCTCGCGCGGGCCGCTCGGGATGGAGTAGCTCGTCAATGCGTCCAGAAGTGGCGCAATGACTCCCAGCTTGTAACGCGAAGTAAACGAATCACAAGTAGCTTTCCGCGCTCGCACGGGCCTGTCCGGTCTGTGGCATCGAAACGCGGTTCCATGCGAGAGGGTTCGGATTGAGGCTGGAGGCTGAGCGGTTGCCCAGCGGGGGTGGTGGATGACGATCGCCAGGGGAGTCGCCGTCGCGGCCCTCGCCCTCGCGATCGTCCTCGTCGCCGTGCTGCTCCTCCGGGGCGGCGGCACGCACCAGTACGACCTGGTGTTCCAGAACGCCGGCCAGCTGGTCAAGGACGACGACGTCCAGGTCGGCGGCCGCCGCATCGGGTCGATCCGCAAGATCACGCTGACCGACGACAACCAGGCGCGCGTGAAGGTCGAGATCCAGGAGCCCTACGCGCCGCTGCGCGAGGGCACGCAGGCGACGATCCGCCTGACCTCGCTGTCGGGCATCGCCAACCGCTACATCGCGCTGACGCCCGCGCCCAACTCGGCCAAGGAGATCGACGACAACGCGACGCTGCCGGTCGGCTCGACCACCGACGTCGTCGACCTCGACCAGATCTTCAACACGCTCGACCCGGACACCCGCAAGGACCTCCAGGGCGTCATCCAGGGCTTCGCCGCGCAGTACCAGGGCAAGGGCGAGCAGGCGGCCAAGTCGGCCGAGTACTTCAACCCGTTCCTCTCGACCTCGCGCCGGCTCGTCAACCAGCTGACCGAGGACGAGGGCACGCTGACGGACTTCATCGTCAACTCCTCGCGGGCGGTCACCGCCGTCGCCGAGCGCCGCGACGACGTCGCCGACCTCGTGGGCAACACCAACGCGACGGCGCGCGCGATCGGCTCGGAGAACGTCGCGCTCGCCCAGGCGCTCGGGCTGCTGCCGACGACGCTGCGGCGGGCCAACACGACGTTCGTGAACCTGCGCGCGACGCTCGACGACCTCGACGTGCTGGTGGCCGAGTCCAAGCCCGCGACGAAGGACCTCGCCCCGTTCCTGCGCGAGCTGCGCCCGCTCGTGCACGCCTCGCGGCCCACGATCCGCGACCTGCGCAAGCTCGTGACGACCCCCGGCGCCGACAACGACCTGCTCGACGCGACGCGCAAGCTGCCCAAGCTCCAGCAGGTCGCCAGCCCGAGCTTCGCGCACTCGACCCAGGCGCTCCGGAAGAGCCAGCCGGTGCTCGAGTTCATCCGCCCCTACACCGAGGAGCTCACGGGCTGGTTCCACGACTTCGGCCAGGCGACCGCCAACTACGACGCCAACGGCCACTTCGCCCGCATCCAGCCGATCTACAACGCCTTCTCCTTCACCGACAACCCCGCCGGCGGCGTGCTGCGCCCGCAGGGCCTCAACGACAAGTTCGCGGGCCTGCAGACCAACATCGCCAAGCGCTGCCCGGGCGCCGCCAGCCAGCCGGCCGCGGACGGCTCGGCGCCCTGGACCGACGACGGCAAGCTCGGCGCCGACGACTGCGACCCGAGCCAAGTGCTCCCCGGCCCGTGACATGAAGCGCCTCGCGACCGTCACCTTCCTGCTCGCCGTGGCCGCCGCCGCGATGCTGACCATCGGCGCGGGGGACGACAGCGGCTCCTACAAGGTCCGCGCGATCTTCGACAACGCCGGCTTCATCATCACCGGCGAGGACGTCAAGGTCGCCGGCGTGAAGGTCGGCCGCATCGACTCGCTCGACGTCACGAAGGACTTCAAGGCGATCGTGGTGCTCGACATCCAGGACCGCGGCTACCAGGACTTCCGCGCCGACGCGAACTGCCAGGTCCGCCCGCAGTCGCTGATCGGCGAGAAGTTCGTCGAGTGCACGCCGACGCAGAAGCGCGCCGTCGACGCCCCCGCGCCGCCGCCCCTGAAGAAGATCGACAAGGGCAAGGGCAAGGGCCAGTACCTGCTGCCGGTCTCCAACACCACGAAGGCCGTCGACCTCGACCTCCTCAACAACATCATGCGCCTGCCCTACCGGGAGCGGCTCTCGCTGATCGTGGCCGAGTTCGGCACCGGCCTCGCCGGCCGCGGCTACGAGCTCAACCAGGTCGTCCGCCGCGCCGACCCGGCGCTCAAGGAGGTCGACAAGGTCCTCGCGCTGCTCGCGTCGCAGAACAAGACGCTCGCCGACCTCGCCCGCGACTCGGACACGACGCTCGCGCCGCTGGCCCGCGAGCGCGCGCACGTCTCCTCCTTCATCGACGAGTCGAGCCAGGTCGCCGAGGCGACGGCCGAGCGCGGCGCCGACCTCGAGAAGGACATCGAGCGCCTGCCGGTCTTCCTGCGCGAGCTCAAGCCGACCATGCGCCGCCTCGGCGCGCTGTCGGACGAGATGGCGCCGGTGATGTCGGACCTCGGTGACGTCGCGCCCGACATCAACCGCCTGCTGCTCGAGCTCGGGCCGTTCTCCACGGCCGGCATCCCGGCGCTGGACTCCCTCGGCGAGGCCGGCAAGATCGGCACGCCCGCGGTCAAGGACGCGCTCCCCGTGGTCAAGGACCTCAAGCGACTGGGCAAGGTCTCCAAGCCGGTCGCGAAGACGCTGCGGCAGGTGCTCGAGTCCTTCGAGAAGGGCCGCGGCATCCAGCGCCTGCTCGACTACACCTTCTACCAAGTGGCCGCCATCAACGGCTTCGACTCGTTCGGCCACTTCCTGCGGGCGCGCCTGCTCCTCAACACATGCTCGGTCTACTACACGCGCCCCGTCTCGGGCTGCTCGAGCAAGTTCGCCGCCAGCGCCGCCTCGTCCTCGGCGGTCAGCGCCACCGCAGCCGCGACGGGCACCAGCCCGATCCTCCAGCGCACCGCCGCCGCACTCGCCGGCAAAACCCGCAAGGTCGCCCCCAAGCCGACGCCCGAGCCCAAGACCAAGAAGCGGGACGACACGACGAGCCGGGGCTCGGCGGGTCGACCCGGAACCAGGCGAGGGGCTAGGTGGGGGTTCCGGGCGACCCGCCGAGACCCCGGCCGACCAGCAGTGCGCACCGAGCAACACGAATTCCGGCCAAGGCACCACCGCCCCACTCATGGACTACCTGTTCGGGAACGACGGATGAGAAGCCGCGGCTCATCCATCGCGGGCAACCCCGTCCTGATCGGCGCCGCCACGGTGCTGGTGGTCATCGTCGCGCTGTTCCTCTCCTACAACGCGAACGCCGGCCTGCCGTTCGTCCCGACCTACCAGCTCAAGGTCGAGGCGCCCAGCGCCGCCGCGCTCGTCAAGGGCAACGAGGTGCGCATCGGCGGCACCCGCGTCGGCGCCGTCGACACCATCACGACGAAGCGGCGCAAGGACGGCACCAGCGTCGCGCTGATCGGCATGAAGCTCGAGCGCGCCGTCGACCCGCTGCCCAAGGACTCGACGATCATCATCCGGCCGAAGTCGGCGCTCGGCCTCAAGTACGTCCAGATCACGCGCGGCACGTCGGAGGACGGCTACCAGGACGGCGACACGATCCCGGTCTCGGCGTCGAAGCCGACCGAGGTCGAGTTCGACGAGTTCGTGAACATGTTCGACGACGACACGCGTGCCGCGGCGCAGGAGAACCTGCGGGGATTCGGCGACGCGCTCGCCGGCCGCGGCGCGAGCCTCAACATCGCGCTCGGGGTGCTGCCCGCGCTGCTGCGCGACATCCAGCCCGTCGCGCGCAACCTCTCCAACCCCGAGACGGGCCTCAAGACCTTCTTCAACGAGCTCGGCGACGCCGCGCGCATCGTCGCGCCCGCCGCCGAGACGCAGGCGGACCTGTTCGTGAACCTCGACACCACCTTCACCGCGCTCAACGGGGTGGCGAAGCCCTACATCCAGGACTCGATCACCGAGGGCGTCCCCGCGCTCGACGCCGCCATCGAGTCGTTCCCGATCCAGCGGCCGTTCCTGCGCAACACCGAGGGGCTGTTCCACGAGCTGCGCCCGGGCGTGAAGGCGCTGAGCACCGCCGCGCCCGACCTCGCCGACGCGCTCGAGTTCGGCACGCCGACCCTGCTGCGCGCGCCCGCGTTCAACCGCCGCCTCGCCTCGCTGCTGACCGAGCTGCAGACGTTCGCCAACGACCCGGTGGCGCCGCGCGGCGTCAAGCGGCTGGCCGAGACGCTGGAGACGCTGAAGCCGCCGCTCGACTACCTCGCGCCCGCCCAGATCACCTGCAACTACCTGACGGTGTGGTTCCGCAACGTCTCCTCGCTGCTGTCGGAAGGCGACGTCCACGGCACCTGGCAGCGGTTCATCATCATCGCCACGCCGCAGGGCCCCAACAACGAGGGCGGGCCCTCGAACGCCCCCGCCAACGGGCCGAACTCGGACAACTACCTGCACTCGAACCCGTACCCGAACACGGCCGCGCCCGGCCAGCCGAAGGAATGCGAGTCCGGCAACGAGCCGTACCAGGTCGGCCGCAAGGTGATCGGCAACCCGGCCGGCAAGCAGCCCGCCGCCACGGAGGGCACCAAGTAATGGCCGCCTCCCGACAGCGCCGCCGGCGCAACCGCAGCCCGCTGACGGTCGGGATGATCGCGCTCGCGATCATCGTCATCGGCGTCTGGCTCGGCTTCACGAAGGACATCCCCTTCACGCACGGCTTCCGCGTCAAGGCGACGTTCGCGTCGGCCAACTCGCTGCGCCTGAACTCGCCGGTGCGGATCGCCGGCGTCGCGGTCGGCAAGGTCAAGAAGGTCGAGGCCAAGGAGGGCACCGACGAGGCGGTCGTCACGCTCGAGCTGAAGAAGTCCGCGCTGCCGATCCACGAGGACGCCACGGCCAAGATCCGCCCGCGCATCTTCCTCGAGGGCAACTTCTTCGTCGACCTCCAGCCCGGCACGCCGTCGTCCCCGAAGCTCGCCGACGGCGACGTCATCAAGGTCACGCGCACGGCGACCCCGGTGCAGCTCGACCAGGTGCTGACCTCGCTGCAGAGCGACACCCGCCAGGACCTCCGCGACCTGCTCGACGGCCTCGCCGTCGGCCTCAACTCCAAGCCGAGCGCGGCCGACGACCGCGACGCCGACAAGTCCGCGCGCGGGCAGACCGCCGCCGAGTCCTTCAACGACGCCTATCGGGACTCGCCCGCCGCGCTCAAGGGCACCGCCCAGGTCAACGAGGCGCTGCTCGGCACCGAGCCCGACCGCGACATCGCGCGGCTGCTCGCCGGCGCGGCGAAGACGACGGGCGCGCTGATCCGCAACGAGGGCCAGCTCAAGGACCTGATCACGAACTTCAACACGACCATGGCGGCGTTCGCGAGCGAGGAGACCAACCTCTCCACCTCGATCCGCCTGCTCGCGCCGACGCTCGTGAACGCCAACGCCGCGCTCGCCTCGCTCAACGCCGCCTTCCCGCCCACGCGCGCCTTCGCCCGCGACATCCTGCCCGGCGTGCGCGAGACGGACGCCACGATCCAGGCGTCGTTCCCGTGGGTCGACCAGGCCACGAAGCTGATGTCCAAGGCGGAGCTGCAGGGGCTCGCCCAGGACCTCGCGCCGACCACGGCCGACCTCGCGCAGCTGACCAACGCGTCGCTCACGCTGCTGCCGCAGATCGACCGCACCGCGCTGTGCGCGCGCGACACCGTGCTGCCGACCGGTGACCTCGTGATCCGCGACCAGTTCGACACCGGGACCGCGAACTACAAGGAGTTCTGGTGGACGATGGTCGGGCTGGCCGGCGAGAGCCAGAACTTCGACGGCAACGGCTCGATGGTGCGCTTCGCCCCCGGCGGCGGCTCGCAGGCCGTCGCGCTCGGCACCGCCAACTCGCCGTCCGGCCAGCTCATCGGCGCCGCGTCCGCGCCGGTCATCGGCACCCAGCCGAAGTACCCCGGCAAGCGCCCGCCGTACAACGCGAGCGTGCGCTGCCACAAGAGCAAGATCCCCGACGTCAACGGGTCCTGGGCGGCCATCGGACCGAGTGAGAACGCACCGTGAAGATGGCGATCCAAAAGCACTGGCTGGACTTCCTCGCGATCATCGGGCTGATCGTGATCTCGGGCGCGGTCGCGGTCTACATCCTCGACAACCAGCGCCTCAAGCTGCCCGCCTGGGTGCCGGTGGTCGGCAAGGACTTCTTCGTCGTCAAGGCCGAGATGAGCAGCGCCCAGGCCGTCACGCCGGGCCAGGGCCAGACCGTGAACATCGCCGGCGTCCAGGTCGGCGAGATCTCGAAGGTGGAGCTCGAGCAGGGCAAGGCCGTCATCACGCTGCGGATGGAGCCGCGCTACGGCCGCGTCTACCAGGACGCGACCGTGCTGCTGCGGCCGAAGACGGGCCTCAAGGACATGGTCGCGGAGCTCGAGCCGGGCCACGCGAGCGCGGGGCGCCTGAAGGACGGCGGCGTCATCCCCGTCAGCCAGACCCTGCCCGACGTCAACCTCGACGAGATCCTCGCGTCGCTCGACACCGACTCGCGCGACTACCTGACCGTGCTGCTCAGCGCCGGCGCCGACGGCCTGCGCGGCAACGGCAAGGAGCTGGCCAACGCGCTGCGCCGCATCGAGCCGTCGGCGCGCTACGGCCGCAAGGTCTTCGCCTCGCTCGCCGAGCGCCGGAAGAACATCAAGCGCGTGATCCACAACCTGTCGCTGGTGATGGACGAGCTGGGCGCCAAGGACAACCAGCTGTCCGAGTTCGTCGAGAACTCGAACGCCGTCTTCACCACGCTCGCCCGCCAGGACGCGAACCTGCGCGCGACGCTGTCGGAGCTGCCGTCGGCGCTGCAGGAGACCCAGCGGGGTCTCGGCAAGGCGAAGGTGCTGGCCGACGAGCTCGGGCCGACGCTGGAGGCGCTGCGGCCCGGCGCGCGCGCCCTCGGCCCGTCGCTGAAGCAGGTGCGCCCGTTCGTGACGGAGACGATGCCGGTGCTGCGCGACGAGATCCGGCCGTTCGTGCGCGCCTCGCGTCCGACGGTCCGCGAGCTGAAGCCCGCGGCGCGCGACCTCGCCGCGGCCGCGCCCGACCTCGAGCGCTCGTTCAAGGTCGTCAACCTCCTGCTCGACACGCTGGCCTACAACCCGCGCGGCAAGGAAGAGGGCTACCTGTTCTGGGTCGCCTGGGCCAACCACCTCGGCAACCAGCTCTTCACGACCCAGGACGCGCACGGCCCGATCCGCCGCGGCCTCTTCATCGCCAGCTGCCAGGACATCCCGGTGCTCGGGCAGGTCGAGGAGTCCAACCCGCTGCTGGGCGTGCTGACCGGGCTGCTGAACCTGCCGAAGCAGAACTGCCCGCAGTCCACCCAAGACCCGTTCGGCGGTGGATAGGTGCAGAAGGCCGCCCCCTCCTTCGGTCGCATCGCCGTCATGGCCGGCTTCGCGCTGTCCTGCTTCGGCCTGCTGCTGTTCCTGTGGCTCGCGTTCGGCGGCAACATCCCGCTGAAGCCGAAGGGCTACCGGATCTCGACCTCGTTCTCGGAGGCCACCCAGTTGGCCCAGGAGGCCGACGTGCGCATCTCGGGCGTGCCGGTCGGCAAGGTCAAGACGATCGAGCCCGACAAGGAGACGGGCCGCTCCATCGTCGTCATCCAGCTCGACTCCAACTACGCGCCGCTGCGCTCGGACGCCAAGGCGATCCTGCGCCAGAAGACCCTGCTGGGCGAGACCTACGTCGAGCTGACGCCGGGCACGCCGCAGGCCAAGGCGGTGCCGGAGGGCGGGCGCCTGGCGACCTCCCAGGTCTCCCCGACCGTCGAGCTCGACGAGATCTTCCGCTCCTTCGACCCGAAGACGCAGCAGGCGTTCCAGACGTGGATGCAGACGCAGGCCCAGGCGGTCAAGGGCCACGGCCGCGACATCAACGACGCGCTCGGCAACCTCGGCCCGTTCGCGGAGGACGCCGGCGAGGCCGTCGACATCCTCAACCGCCAGGAGGGGGCGCTCCGGCGCCTGATCTCGAACACCGGCGTGGTGTTCGGCGCGCTGACCGAGCGCGGCGACCAGCTGCGCGGGCTGATCGAGAACTCCAACGACGTGTTCGCCACCACGGCCGCGCGCAACCAGGAGCTGCAGGAGAGCTTCGTCGCGCTGCCGACCTTCGAGCGCGAGTCGACCCAGACGCTCAAGCGGCTCGACAAGTTCGCCAAGGCCACCGACCCGCTCGTCACGCAGCTCCGCCCGGCCGCGAAGGAGCTGAGCCCGACGCTGGAGGACCTGTCGGCGCTCGCGCCCGACCTGAAGGCGCTGTTCCGCGACTTCGACAAGCTGATCACCGCCTCGAAGACCGGCTTCCCGGCCGCCGAGACGATCCTCGAGGACCTGCGGCCGCTGCTCAACCAGGCCGACCCGGCGCTGCGCCAGGTGATCCCGATCCTCGAGGGCCTCGGCGCCTACAAGGGCGAGCTGACCGCGTTCTTCGCCAACACCGCCGCGGCGACGCAGGCGTTCGACCCGGGCACGCGCCTGCACTACCTGCGCACGACCAACCCGCTCAACGCCGAGAACCTCGCCGCGTATCCGCGCCGCATCGGCTCCAACCGCCCGAACCCGTACCAGCTGCCGGGGGGCTACAAGAAGCTCTCGAGCGGGCTCGAGGTCTACGAGAACCGCCACTGCGGCCGCGCGCTGCCGACGATCGACACCACCACGCCCGCGCCGGTCGCGGTGCCGACGGTCGTCCCGGACCTCCCGGTGCCGGTGCCGTCGGTGGTCCCGACCGTCGTGCCGCCCGCGGTCTCGGGCCTCACGCAGTCGCTGATCGACCGCATCAACCAGTACGCGTTCCCGGCCGCCAACGCCGCACCGGCGCCGGCGTGCAAGAAGCAGGGCAAGTTCCCGGTCGGCGGCGAGTCGACCGACTACCCGCACCTCAGGGCAACCGCCCCCTAGCCTCAGCAGAGTGAAAAGCGTGCTCGAACGGATCGTGCAGGCCGCCGGCCGGCGACCGGGCCGGGTGTTGCTCGCGGTCGCGGTCGTGGCCGGGATCTCCGCCGTGCTGGCGCTGCGGCTGGAGCCGAGCACGGCGACCGACACGCTCGTCGGCAAGGGCTCGGACACCTACCGGGCGACCGAGGTCTACCGGGAGCGCTTCGGCGACCACGCGATCGTCGTGCTCGTCCGCGGCGACCTCCAGCGCCTCGTCCTGACCGACAACCTCGGGCGCCTGCTCGGGCTCGAGGGCTGCCTGTCGGGCAACAAGCCGAAGGACGAGCCGGCGCCGGGCGGCAAGGGCTCGCCGTGCGCGGAGTTCGCCCGCACCAAGCCGGTCAAGGTCGTCTACGGCCCGGGCACGTTCATCAACTCCGCGGTCGGTGAGATCAACGACCAGTTCCAGCGGCAGCTCGGCAGCAAGTCGCAGGAGGCCGAGCGCGCGAAGGTCGCGGCGCAGAAGCTGGCCGCGGCGCAGGGCCGCAGCAAGGCGCAGCAGAAGAAGGCGGCCGACGCGGCCGAGCAGCTCGTCTACGCGCAGTTCACGCGCGACCTGCTCCAGCTCAACCTGAAGTACGGGCTCGGCCTCAAGGGGCTGCCGCGGATCGACGACCCGGACTTCGTCTCGACGCTGGTGTTCGACCCCTCGCGCGGCTCGAAGACGCCGAAGGCGCGCTTCGCCTACCTGTTCCCGAACTCGAAGTCGGCCGTCATCCAGGTGCGGCTCAAGCCGAACCTGAGCGAGGCGCAGCGGCGGCGCGCGATCGAGCTCGTGCGCGGCGCGGTGGCGATGAAGGAGTGGAAGCTCACGGGCGACGCGGACTACCGCGTGACGGGCGCGCCGGTGGTGGTCGAGGACCTCGCGTCGGCGCTGACGGAGTCGCTGCTGCGGTTGCTCGTGGTCGCGCTGCTGGTGATGGCGGTCGTGCTCGCGCTCGTGTTCCGCAGCCGCCTGCGGCTGCTCCCGCTGGCGGTCGCGCTCGCGGCGGTGGCGATCACGTTCGGGGCGATGTCGCTGCTCGGGGCGTCGCTGACGATGGCGTCGATCGCGGTGCTGCCGGTGCTGCTCGGGCTCGGGGTCGACTACGCGATCCAGTACCAGGCGCGCGTTGAGGAGGCGGAGCGCGAGGGCGCGGTGGGTACGGCCGAGGCGGCCGCGCACACGGCGCGGACGGCGGTGCCGACGATCGCCACCGCCGGCCTCGCGACCGCGGTCGGGTTCCTCGTGCTGCTGCTGTCGCCGGTGCCGATGGTGCGCGGGTTCGGCGTGCTGCTCGTGGCCGGCATCGCGATCGCGCTCTTCCTGGCGCTGAGCGCCGGCACGGCGGCGCTGGTGGGGGCGGGGCGGCGGCGCGGCAGCGCGGGGGCGCTGGCGCAGTCGGCGCGCGGCGCCGCTGAGCTGGTCGACGGGTTTGCCGCGAGGGTCGGCCGCGCGGCGGGGCCGCTGCGGCGGCTCGGCGGGCGGGTCTGGGAGCGCGTGCTGCGCGGCGGGCTCGAGCGCCCGAAGCGGGTGCTGCTGATCGGGCTGGTGATCGCGCTGGCCGGGCTCGCGGTCGACTCGCAGACGAAGGTCAGCTCCGACCTGCGCGAGCTCGTGCCGCAGGACCTGCGCGGGGCGCGCGACCTCGACGCGCTGCAGCGCGCGACCGGCGTGGCGGGCGAGATCGACGTCGTCGTCGAGGGCAAGGACCTCACCGACCCGGCCGTCGTGAAGTGGATGCGCGACTACCAGGCGGGCCTGCTCAAGCGCTATGGCTACACCGCCAAGAACGGTTGCGGCGAGGCCGCGCTGTGCCCGGCGCTCTCGCTGCCCGACCTCTTCCGCTCGGCCGAGGCGACCAGGGACCGCGACACCGTCCGCGCGCTGCTGGACTCGGTGCCGGCCTACTTCTCGCAGGCCGTGATCACCGCCGATCGCAAGACCGCAACGCTCGCGTTCGGCGTCCGGCTGATGCCGCTCGACGAGCAGAAGAAGGTCATGGACCAGATGGAGAAGCGGCTCGACCCGCCGCCGGGGGTGACCGCGCGGCTCGCGGGCCTCCAGGTGCTCGGGGCGGAGGCCAACGCCGCGCTGTCCTCGCCGCTGCGCCGGCTGCTCACGCTGCTGGCCGGGCTCGTCGCGGTCGGCCTCGTGCTGCTCGCGGTCAGTCCACCCGCCAGAGGCGGGCGGAGCCTTGCTGGCCGCTGGGAGCGCGCGTGGGTGCCGCTGGTGCCGATCGCGCTCGCCACCGGCTGGTCGGCGCTCGTGCTGTTCGCGCTGCGCGTGCCGCTGAACCCGATGTCGGCGACGCTGGGCGCCCTGGTGATCGCGATCTCGACCGAGTTCTCGGTGCTGCTGACCGCGCGCTACCGCGAGGAGCGCGCGGCCGGGTTCGAGCCCGCCGACGCACTGCGGCGCACCTACCGCTCGACCGGTGCCGCGGTCATCGCGTCGGGCATCACCGCGATCGCGGGCTTCGCGGTGCTGGCGCTCTCGGACATCCAGATGCTGTCGGACTTCGGGCGCGTCACGGTCGTCGACCTCTCGGTCTCGCTGCTCGGCGTGCTCGCCGTGCTGCCCGCGGTGCTGATGCTGGCGGAGCGGCGCGGCCGCCCGCGCGCCGCGCCGCCGCCGGCGCCGGTCGTGCAGGAGCCGGCCGTCCCGGCGTGAGCGCCCCGGCCCGCCCGGCCCCCGCGGGGACCTCGCGCTACACGTGGATCGTCGGGGTGGTGGCGGTGCTGGCGCTCGCCTACATCACGCTCAACACGCTCGGGACAGACGCGCCCGGCTCGCGTGGCGTGCCGAAGGGGAAGAAGCTGCCGCCGTTCGCGGTGCCGCTCGCGCTCTCGAACCTGGAGGGCGACGCGCAGGTCGATCCCGCCAAGGCCTGCAAGGTGCGCGGGCCGCGGGTGCTCAACTCCTGCCAGCTGGCGGAGCGCGGGCCGGTCGCGATCGCGTTCTTCGCCACGAAGTCGGATCGCTGCGAGCGCCAGATCGACACCATCGAGCGCGTGCGCCGGCGCTTCCCCGACGTCGGCTTCGCGGCCGTGTCGGTGCGCGGCGACCGCAACGAGGTGCGCCGCCAGACGCGCGAGCGCGGGTGGGGGATGCCGGTCGGCTACGACCGCGACGGGGCCGTCACGAACGCCTACGCGGTGGCGATCTGCCCGACGATCACCTTCGCCGCGAAGGGCGGGAAGGTGGTGAGCACGTCGTTCTCGCTGCTCGGGGAGGCGGCGCTGGCGGAGCGGCTGGCGGCGATCCGGTGAGCGAGCTCGAGGCGGGCCGGATCGACCCGGAGATCGCGGCCGAGTTCCCGGAGCTGCGGCTGTGGTGCCTGACCCTGGCGGCGCGCTCCGGCCGCAGCCCGGCGGAGCTGCGCGAGCGGCTGCGGGAGATGTCGGACCGCTTCCGCGGCCCGCAGGCGGTGGTGCTGCGCCAGCGGCCGGTGCCGTGGGCCTACCGCGTGTTCTTCCGCCACATCGGGCTCGACCCCGACGAGCACCGTACGCCGGTCGAGGCGCTCGCGCTCGAGCGTCTGAAGGCCGGCGGGTTCAAGTCGCGCTCGCTGCTCGACGACGCGCTGACGGTCGCGGTGATGGAGACGGGCGTGCCGGTGTGGGCGCTCGACGCGGAGCGGGTCGAGGGGGAGCTGGCGCTGCGGCCGGCGGATCGCGGCGAGCGCTTCGGCGGCGGGGAGTACGCCTCCGACGTCCCGGCCGGGCGGCTGCTGGTCGCCGACGACGCGGGGCCGGTCGGCGTGCTGTTCGGCGCGCTGGCGCCGGGGCGGGGCGTGGGGAAGGAGACGACGCGGATGACGCTGTTCTCGGTGCAGGTCGCGGGGGTGCCGGACATCCACGTCGAGGAGGCGCTGTGGACCGTGGCCGACATCGTCGGCGGGGAGGCTTGACCGAGCCCCGGGCCGCGGCGATAGTCGGTCGAATGGACGCAGGTCCGATGTCGTTCGGGGTGACCTCGATGAGCGCGCCGCTGCGGCGCGTGCTCGTGCGCCGTCCGGCCATCTCGGGTGACTGGGCGGGCGCGGGCTGGCGCGTGCCCGATCCCGCCGCGCTCGCCGGCCAGCACGAGGCGTTCTGCGCGCAGCTCGCCGAGCTGGGGGTGCAGGTGGAGGTCGCGGACGCGCTCGCCGGCCAGGTCGACGCCGTCTACATGCACGACCCGCTGCTCATGACCGCGCGTGGCGGGATCCCGCTGCGGATGCGCAAGCCGCAGCGAGCGCGCGAGCCGGGGCACGCGCGTGAGGTGCTTGAGCGCCTCGGCGTGCCCGTGCTCGGCGAGCTGCCCGAGGGCGCGTACGCGGACGGCGGCGATCGCTTCTGGATCGACGATCGCCTGATGGCGATCGGCCTCGGCTACCGCACCAACCGCGCGGGCGCCGCCGCCGTGGCCGCGCTCGCCGCACCCGAGGGCGTGGCGGTCGAGACCTACGACGTCCCGCACGACCGCGGCCCGGCGCACGTCCTGCACCTGCAGTCGTTCATCTCGGCGATCACCGCGCGGCTGTGCGTGATCTACGAGCCGCTCGCGCCCGCGCGGCTGCTCCAGGACCTGCGCGAGCGGGACATCCGCTGGATCGCGATCGACGGCAAGAGCTACGAGGCGATGGGCTGCAACATCCTCGCCGTCCGCCCGGGCGTGGTGGTGATGGTCGACGGCGTCCCCGCCGTGCGCCGCGCGCTCGAGCGCGAGGGCGTCGAGGTCCACGTCTACGACGGCTCGGAGCTCTCCCTCAAGGGCGACGGCGGCCCGACCTGCCTGACCGCCCCGCTGCTGCGCGGCTGACATCCTGCACGCCGTGATCACCTGCCACCTGCGGTACGAGATCGACGCGGCCAAGATCGAGGCCTTCGAGCGCTTCGCCCAGGCGTGGATGGGGCTCGTCGAGCGCCACGGCGGCACCCACCACGGGTACTTCCTGCCGTCCGAGGGCGCGAGCGACATCGCGTATGCGCTCTTCAGCTTCCCGAGCCTGGCGGACTATGAGCGCTATCGCGGGCGGTTCGGCGTCGATCCGGAGTTCATCGACGCCGACCGCATCCGCGAGGAGTCCGGTTGCGTGCGTCGTTACGAGCGCAGCTTCATGCGCCCGCTGCTGCCACCCCGCTGAGTGCGATCGACAGGACTCCTCCGCCGCATCGTCGTGACGTGCGCGGCGGTGGCCGCGCTCGCGCTGGCGGTGGCGGTCGCGGCCGGTGCGGTCGCCGTCCCGGACCTGGCGGGCGAGCTGTCGGACGCGACCCGCTCCCTGGGCGGCTGGATCTACCTCGCCGTGATGGCGCTGGTGTTCCTCGAGACCACGGCGCTCCTCGGCTTCATGATCCACGGGGAGCTGGCGCTGATGCTCGGCGGGGTCGCCGCCGAGCGGGGCGACGCCACCCTGCCCGCGATGATCGCGCTGGTGTGCGCGGCGGCGGTGGCGGGCGACATGGTGAGCCTGACGCTCGGCCGTCGCCTCGGGCGGCCGTTCCTCGAGCGTCGCGGGGGCCGCATCGGGCTCGGCCCGGCCCGGCTCGCGCGCGTGGACGGCTTCTTCGCGCGCCACGGCGGCAAGGCCCTGTTCCTCGGCCGCTTCACGGGCTTCCTGCGCGCGACGATGCCGTTCGTGGCCGGGAGCTCCGGCCTCACGGCGCGCCGGCTGCTGCCTTACAGCGCAGCCAGCGCGCTCGTGTGGACCGCCACCTTCACGGTTCTCGGCTATGCCTTCTCCGAGTCCTTCATCGGCGCGGGCGAGACCGCCACGCGCGTCGGGCTGGTGGGCATCCTGCTCGCCACCACGGCCCTCATCGCCCGGTCGCGGTGGACGGCACGCGCACCCGCGACGCCCGGCGCTTCCGATTCGGCCACAGGCGGTCACCGAGCAGGGTGAGCGCGGCGGGCGCCATGAAGAGCCGGACCAGGGTGACGTCGACGAGCACGGCGGTGGCGAGCCCGACGCCCGTCATCTTGATCACCGGGTCCGAGTCGGTGGCGAAGCCCAGGAACACGGCGATCATGATGCCGCCGGCGGCGGTGATGATCTTGCGCGTGCTGGCCGAGGCGGCCGCGATCGCGGCGCGGTGGTCGGCGTGGCGGTTCCACTCCTCACGGACGCGGGAGAGCAGGAACACGTTGTAGTCCGTCGACAGCCCGAACAGGATCGCGAACATGAACAGCGGCACGTACGGCACGACCGGCTGCTGCTCGACGCCGAGCAGCCCCGCGCCCGTCTCGGTCTGGAACGCGAGCGCGACGACGCCGTAGGCGGCTGCGATCGAGGCCAGGTTGAAGACGGCCGAGAGGACCGAGATCCGCCAGGACCGGAACGCGGCCAGCAGGAGCAGCAGCGAGAGGCCGACGACGGCGGCGGCGAACAGCGGGATGCGCGAGGCGATCTTCTCGGCTTCGTCGCCGTAGCGCGCGGTGCGTCCGCCGACGTAGGCGGAGGCGCCGGTGCCGCTCAGCGCGGCGGGGATGGCGGTGGCGCGCACGCGGTCCACCAGTGCGCGGGTGCGCTCGTCCTGCGGACCGTGCTTCGGCGTGACGGTGATCACGGCGGTGTCGCGGGCCTGGTTGAGCACCGGCGCGGCGACGTCGGCGACCTCGCGGTCGGCGGCGAGCCGGTCGGTCAGCTGCGCGAGCGGCTGCTTCGCCCCGCCGTCCGGCAGCGACACGGCGACGACCAGCGGCCCGTTGACGCCGGCGCCGAAGCCCTCGGCGAGGCGGTCGTAGGCCTGGCGCTGCGTGGTGTCCGTCGTGAGGTTGCGGTCGTCGGGCTGACCCAGCTGCAGGCCGATGGCGGGCGCGGCGAGCGCGAGCGTGACGGCGCCGGCGGCCATGAGCGCGAGCCCGGGTCGCTTGGTCGCCCAGGGCGCGCGCGGGGTGCGCGCGGGCACGACGGGGCCGGCCTCGGCGCGGCGCTCGCGCTTCGGCAGCAGCCTGCGGCCGGCGCGCACGAAGCGGGCGGGGAGCAGGACCACGCACACGAGCGCGCAGGCGAGCACGACGAGCCCGGCGGCCACGCCGGCGCGACCCACGAACGGGATGCCGGTGACCAGCAGCCCGGAGATCGAGACGAGCACGATGCCGGCCGCGGTCAGCGCGGAATGACCGGCGGTGGCGTTGGCGCGCTGCGCGGCTTCGAGCGGCGTGCGCCCGGCCCGCAGCTCCTCCTGCTGGCGCGCGGCGAGCAGCAGCGCGTAGTCGATGCCGGCGCCGAGCCCGAGCATGCCGCCCAGCGTCGGCGCGAGCCCGGGCACGTCGGTCGCGGCGGCGGCCCACATGAGGGCGCCGAAGCCGAGCCCGACGCCGGCGAAGGCGGCGCCGAGGGCGTTGCGCGCGGCGCGCAGGTTGCGCAGCACGGCGACCAGCAGGAGCATGGCGATGGCGAGGCCGATGACCTCACCGACCGGGAACCCGCCGGTGGCGGCGCCGTCGATCGGCTCGCCGGACATGGCGACGTCCACGCCGGACTGCTTCAGCCCGGAGGTGGCGGTCTCGAGGCGCTCGCGGGCGGCGCTGTCCAGATCGGTCGCGGTCTGGTCGTAGCTGACGGTGGCGAAGGCGGTGCGGCCGTCGTCGGAGAGCCGGCCGGCCGTCTTGAAGGGGTCCTCGACGCCGGCGACGTGCGGCTGGGCGCCGATCTTGGCGAGCGCGGCTTCGATCTCGCGCTTGGGGAGCGTGTCGCCGCTGAAGACGACGACGGCCTGCGTGCCGGACTGCGACTCGAAGCGCTTCTCGAGGAGGTTCTGCGCCTGCTGGGACTCGATGCCCGGGACGGTGAAGTCGTCCTTGAAGCTGCCGCCGGCGGCGACGGCGCCGCCGATCACGGCGGTCACGACGAGCAGCACGGCGAGGGTGGCGGCGCGCGGGCGGCGGCCGACGAGGGATGCGATGTGGGAGAGGAGATGGCTCATGCCGGGAGACAATACATAGACTCAGTCTAAAAATCAACTGCGTCTAAAACTAGACGGAGTGTTACGATCCTGGTGTGTCCGGTCTCCGGGAGCGCAAGAAGCTCGCGACCCGCCTCGCGATCCACGAGGCGGGCATGCAGCTGTTCGCCGAGCGCGGGTTCACCGCCACCACGGTCGACGCGATCGCCGAGGCGGCCGGTGTGTCACGCGCGACGGTCTTCAGCTACTTCCCGACCAAGGAGGAGATCGTCTTCGGCGATGCCGCGGCCGCGGTCGACGCGCTCGCCGAGCGACTGCGCGAGCGTCCCGCCGAGGAGACGACCGTCGCGGCGGTCCGCGCCTGGCTCGGCGTCCTCGGCGGCTGGCTGGAGCCCGAGCTCATCCTCCAGCTGCGCCTCGGGCGCGAGGTCCCCGCCGTCGGCGCCCGGCGGCTGCAGCTCAACCGCGACATCGAGGCCGTCATCGCCACTGCGCTCGAGGCCGAGCTCGGCCCGGGCAAGCACCTCGCCGCGCGGCTGGCGGCCGGGGCGCTGATCGCCGCGCTCAAGACCGTCGAGGAAGCCGCGGCCGCCCACATGGAACAGGACGGCCGCGGCCTCACCACCGACGAGATCGATCGCCTCCTCGACGACGCCGTCGCGTTCGTCGAGGCCGGCGTCTCCGCCGTCGCGACCTAGGCCGGCGGGGCCGATCCGGGTCTGCTCGGTGCTCAGGTACGTGTGCTCGCTCGCGTAGCGGTCCTTGCCGACGTTCCCGCTGAGCCTGGTGCCGAGCACCTCGCCGGTCTCCGGGTCGAAGATGACCCGGAAGGTCGACTTCCAGCGCTCGCCCTCGGGCAGCGTTCCGCCCCAGGTGAGCTCGAGCCCGCGACCGGCGCGGCCCTCGCCGTCGCGCACGGTGCCGAGGTCCTCGGCGCCGCCGAGCCGCTCGAGGACACCGAACAGGGCCCCCCGCAGCTTCGGCGTGGCGTTGGACTCGACGATCAGCCACGAGGTGAACATCGCCATCTCGGCGCGGCGGACGTTGGCGCCGGGCTTCGGTCGCTGCTTCCACGCCGCGGCCTGCGCCGCGTAGCTGCCGTCGTCGTAGGCGGCGTTGAGCGCGCGCAGCAGCGCATCGGGATCGGTCGGCAGCTTGGCGAGCGGCGCGTTGCCGAACGGCCCGTCGTGATCGCCGAGCGGCGTCGTCCGGCCGTCCATGCGCTCCACACCGCCCCACTTCGCGTCGATCCACACCTCGCGGCGGTACTCGCGCGGCTTCGAGCCGGTCGCCTCTTCGCGGACGCGATCGACGATGTGCCGGTAGCCGGTGAACGGCGCGCCGGCCACGGGCGCCTCGGCTGCGGCTGCGGCCGCGGCCTGCAGGGCGCCGCGCAGCGAATCGGGCTTGTCTCCGGTCGGGAGCGCTGCGACGGCCACGGCGATCGCGAGCGACGCGGCGGCCAGCACCATCAGCGGGCGGCGACCGAAGAACCGGTGCCGGAAGGTCGTCGCCGGCCGCTCAACGGCAATCGCGGCCCGGACGCGCGCGAGCTCGTCACTCGTCGGCTCGACCTCGCGCAGGGGGCGGAGAAGGGTTTGCAGATCGGCGCTCATGAGGTCATCCCCTCGTCGCGGTCGGTTTGCTCGCGCAGCGACGAAAGGCCGCGCGAGAGCAGGGAGCGCACGGTGCCGCGACGGCAGCCGAGCGCGGTGGCGATCGCGTGGTCGTCGAGATCGTGCACGTAGCGCAGGGTCAGCGCCGCGCGCTGGCGCGGCGGCAGCCCGGCGAGCAGCTGCGCGGCCGCGAGCGCATCGGCGTCAGCGGACTGCTCGGGAACAGCCGCGGCATGCTCGGCGTCGCGTCGCGTGCGGCTCCGCTTCGCCTCGCGCAGCGCCGCCCGCACCGCGGTGCGGTACAGCCAGCTGTCGAGCGCGCTCGGATCGCGCAGCGAAGCGTGGCGGCGGTACGCGACGATCGCCACTTCCTGGGCGACCTCCGCCGCCGCCTCGCGATCGCCGAGCACGCCCAGGGCGGTCCGGAGGCCGACGCGCAACGCGCGGGCCAGGACCTCCTGTTGTGTATGGGGCACGGCCATGGGAACGGCCAGCGTGATCGTGCGGTTCATACCAACTAAGAGGCGGCGAGTGCCTCGAGTTGTTGCATCGCGGCATCGCTGCCGCTCCCGTGCCGCTCAGGCGACCGCGGGCGGCGGCTCCGAAGCCGGCGGAGCGGGCGGAGTGGGCGGAGTCACCGGCACCGGCGAGGGCCCGCGCTGGAGCGCGACGAGCTCCGTGTTGGTCTCCATGATGCGGAAGATCGCGATCACGATCTCGAGCAGGACCCGGACGTAGATCAGGTAGAGCAGCGAGACGAGTGGAGCGATGACGACGAGCGTGAGCAGGCCGAACGCCGCGCTGTTGGCGAACGCGGCCCCGATGAAGCCGAGCGCGCCCAGGCCGATCAGGATCATGCTGAGGATGTAGAGGACCTTGATGACCTTGGTGGTCACGAGTGAGCTGAACGACACGTCGAACAGCGAAGCCAAGAAGCCTCGTTCGGGCATCCTGAACCGCCTCCTTCGCCCAGCTCCGAGCCGGACCGTTGGGAGCCACGCACGCTAATCCTCGCTCCGGATGGGAGAGTGTCGGGCAATGCCGTCGGTGACCTACACCACCCCGGGGCTCGTCCTCACCGAGCACGAGTTCTCCCTGCCGCTGGATCACGCTCGCCCGGGCGGGCCGTCGATCGTGGTGTTCGCGCGGGAGATCGCGGATCCCGACGGCCGCGACCGGCCGTTCCTCGTCTTCCTCCAGGGTGGGCCCGGCTTCGAGGGCACCCGCCCGACCCGGCATCCGAGCTCGCCGGGATGGCTCGACCGTGCGCTCCAGGACTTCCGCGTGCTGATGCTCGACCAGCGCGGCACGGGCCGCTCGACGCCGGTCGGCGCGCTGCCCGGGCTCACTCCCGCCGAGCAGGCCGAGTACCTGACGCATTTCCGGGCCGACGCGATCGTGCGCGACGCGGAGCTGATCCGCGCCGAGCTGGGGGTGGATCGCTGGAGCATCCTCGGTCAGAGCTTCGGCGGCTTCTGCGCGATGAGCTACCTCTCCCTCGCGCCCGAAGGGCTGCGCGAGGCGTTCATCACGGGCGGGCTCGCGCCGGTCGGCCGCCACCCGGACGAGATCTACCGCGCGACCTACGACCGCATCGTCGATCGCTGCGCGCGCTACTACGAGCGCTACCCCGAGGACCGCGCGCGCGTGCTGGCGCTGCTGGAGCGGCTCGACGCCGAGGACGTCCGGCTCCCGTCCGGGGATCGCCTCACCGCCCGCCGCTTCCGCCAGGTCGGCCACGCGCTCGGCATGAGCGACGGCGCCGAGCATGTGCACGCGCTGCTCGAGCTGCCCGCCGACTCGCCCGCGTTCCGACACGACGCGCAGACCTTCCTCGGCTTCGAGCGCAACCCCATCTACGCGATCCTCCACGAGTCCTCCTACGCGGACGGCGTCGCGACGCGCTGGTCGGCGGAGCGGGTCATGCCGGCCGAGTACGCGAGCACGCCCGAGCTGCTGACCGGCGAGCACGTCTTCCCTTGGATGTTCGAGGACTACGGCGCGCTGGCGCCGCTGCGCGAGGCGGCCGAGCTGCTCGCCGAGCACGAGTGGCCGCGCCTCTACGACGCCGAGCGGCTGCGGGCCAACGAGGTCCCCGTCGCGGCGGCGATCTACGCCAACGACCCGTACGTCGAGCGCGTCTTCTCCGAGGAGACCGCCGCGCTCATCCGCGGCACGCGCCCGTGGATGACGAGCGAGTACGAGCACAACGGCCTGCGCGCGGACGGCGGCCGCGTCCTCGGCCGGCTGATCGACCTCGCTCGCGGTCGCTAGGGCGCGCGCTCGTCGAGCAGGCCCGCGGCGCGCAGGTCCGCCCACAGCGCGGCGGGCACGTCGGCGCCGAACGCCGCGACGTTGCGCCGCACCTCCTCGGCGGAGCGCATGCCGATGACGACATCGGTGACCACGGGATGGCGGAGCGGGAACGCGATCGCCGCCTCGGGGAGCGTGACCCCATGGTCCTCGCAGACCTCGGCGAGGCGGCGTGCACGCTCCAGCGGCTCCGCTTCGGCAGGGGCGTAATTGAAGAACGCCTCCGCGCTGGGGCGCGGCTCGGCGAGCAGCCCGGAGTGGAAGATCGCGGCGGCGAGGATGGACACGCCGCGCTCCTCGCACGCCGGCAGCAGGGTGTCGAGCGCGGCCTGGTTGAGCAGCGTGTAGCCGGCGGCGAGCATGACGACGTCGGTGTCCGTCTCCCGCACCAGCGTCGTCAGCTTGGCCGTGTCGAACATCCCCGCGCCGATCGCGCCCACCACGCCCTCCGCGCGCAGCTCCGCGAGCGCCGGGTAGCCGTCGCGGAGCGCGGCGTCGAAGTGCGGCTCGGCGTCGTGGAGGAAGAGCGTGTCGAAGCGGTCGACGCCCATGCGGTCGAGCGACTCCTCGACGCTGCGGCGGATGCCGTCGCGCGAGAAGTCCCACACGCGGCGGTGCGTCGCGGGGACCGCAAAGGCCGGGTCGTCGTCCATCCGGCCGCCCGGGTCCTGCGGGACGAGCAGCCGCCCGACCTTGGTCGAGAGCGTGTAGGCGTCCCGCGGCTGCTGCGCCAGGAACGCTCCCATCAGGCGCTCCGACTGCCCGAGCCCGTAGTGCGGCGCGGTGTCGAAGGTGCGGATCCCGGCATCCCACGCCGCGCGCAGCGTCTCCGCGGCCGTGGCGTCGTCCAGTGGCTGGAACAGGCCACCGAGCGGGCCGCCGCCGAAGCCGAGCCCCCTCATGAGGCAGCCAGCAGCAGGGTGTCGAGCCCGCGCGTGAGCCCCACGCGGCCGCGCACCTTGCGCACCGCGAGCAGCGTGCCCGCGACGTAGGGCTCGGGGGTGCCGCCCGCGTCGTGGCGGATGGTGAGGCGCTCGTCGGGCGCGCCGAAGACGACCTCGGTCGAGACCACGAAGCTCGGGAGGCGGACCGAGTGGACCTGCGTCCCGGCCACGTCGGCGCCGCGCGCCTCCTGCGGGCCGTGGAGCTCGTCGACCGGCCGGCCGATCGCGGGCCGCCGGACCTCGCCCAGCCGCTCGGCGAGCTCGCGCGCCGTGCCGCTCGGGACGTCGGGCTTGCCCGCGCTCGCGTAGTCGATGACCTCCCACTGCGGCAGGTGGCGGGCGGCCAGCAGCGCGGCGGCCTGGCACATGGCGGCGGTCAGGGAGAAGTTCCCCGACGCGACCACGCCGACGGAGCGCTCGTGCGCGGCCGCCTCGATCTCCTCGAAGTCCGCGGCGGTCAGGCCCGAGCTGCCGATCACGACGTGCACGCCGGCCGCGACCGCCGCGAGCGTGTTGGCCTTGACCGCGGTGGCGGAGGTGTAGTCGATGAGGACCTCGACGCCGTCGAGCGCCTCGGCCACGCTGCCGTAGACCGGGACGCCGTCGAGGTCACCGCCGGCCGCCGAGCGGCTCACCGCGGAGGTCAGCGCGAGGTCCGGCGCGTCGAGCACGGCGCGCACGAGCGCGCGCCCGGTCCAGCCGGTTGCGCCGGCGATGCAGACAGACAGATCCGCCATCCGGTCATCCTTTCAAGTCGATGCCCGCTCCCGTCCAGATCCGTCCCGGCGGCCCGGAGGACCTCGACCGCCTCGAGCCGCTGTGGGTGTCGGTCCACCACGTGCACGTCGCGTCGATGCCCGAGCTCGCGCCCTACGTCGACGACGCGACGACGTGGGCCGAGCGGCGCGTGGTCTACGACGAGCTGCTGGCCAAGCCCGACAGCGTCCTGCTGCTGGCGAGCGTGGACGACGCGCTCGTCGGCTACGGGCTGGCGCACGTGATGCCCACCGGCGAGACGTGGGTGCCCGACACCTGGGTCACCGGTCCGCGGATCGGGGAGATCGAGTCGCTGGCCGTGCTCCCCGCCCACCGCGGCCGCGGGCTCGGGACCGAGCTGCTCGAGCGCCTGGAGAGCGCGCTCCGGGAGCAGGGCGTGACCGACCTCGTGATCGGCGTGCTGCCCGGCAACGACGGCGCGGTGCGGATGTACGAGCGCCGCGGCTACCGGCGCACGTGGATGTACCTCTCGCGCTTCGACGGCCGCTAGGCCAGGCTCTCGCCCACCGCTCGCGCGAACCGCTCCAGGCTGCCGGGCTCGGCGTGGTCGGGGTTGAGCTCGGTGATGGTGAGGCCGGCGAGCTTCGGCGACGCGAGCAGCCGCGCCAGCGCCCGCATCGCGTTCGCGTAGCTCAGCCCCTCGTTGCGGCCGGTGTTCTCGGACAGCGGTACGTCGGTGAAGTCGATGACGTCGACGTCGAAGTGCACGAGCAGGCGATCGCAGCGCTCCTCCAGGGTGGCGCACGCGCGCGCCGCCGCCTCCTCGGGGTCGGCGGCGACCTCGTCGACGGTGATGGCCGCGAGCCCGCGGCGGGTGAGCACCTCGCGCTCGAAGGGCGTCGCCTGCCCCGGCCCCCACCCGAGCAACACGACCTCCTCGGGCTCGAGCAGCGGCACGAGCGGGCCGGCCTCGACCAACTCGCGCACGGCGCCCTCCTCGTCGAGCATGTGCGCCATCCCCATCCAGTCGAGCGCGCCCTCGCGCACGCTGGCGGGCACGTTGAGGTCCGCGTGCGTGTCGAAGTAGATGACCCCGACCTGTCCGCCCGCGCCGATGTGCCCGGCGATCGTCCCGATCCCGACGGTGCAGTCACCGCCGAGGACGAGCGTCTTCTCGCCGGCGGCGATCGACACCCCCACGCGCCGCGCGGTGTCGCGCACGACCTCGACCACGGTGGTCGCGTTCTGCGCCCGCGGGTGCTCGCGATCGGGGCGCCAGCGCCAGACCGGGCGATCCCCGTGATCGCGCACGTCGGCGCCGGCCCGGCGCAGCACGTCGAGCAGCCCGGCCGCCCGCAGCGCCGCGGGCGCCTGCTCCTGGCCCGGAGCGAACGCGCCCGCGCTGGTCGGCACCCCGATCACGCCGAGCGGGCGGCTCATGTGCGGTGCGGCCCGATGTCGGCGACGCGGACGTGCGTGGCCTTGCCGTCGCTGACCTTCCACGTCCACACCGCCCGCCGGCCCGCGGGCTCGCCGCCGCGCCGCGCCTCGACGTGCCCCATCACGATCACCGAGCCCGGGATCGCGCGGAAGTCCGCGGCGTGGATCGTCAGCTCGTCCCAGGTCCGCTCGACGTCGGCGAAGTACTCGCGCATCCCGTCGTGCCCGCGGTAGGGCTCCGGGCGGCCGATCGCGGCGGCCGTGCCCCTGAGGTCGAGCTCGCAGTCCTCCGACAGGTAGGGCAGCACGGCGTCGACGTCGCGCGCGTTGAAGGCGTCGTAGATCGCGCGCACGACCGCGATGTCCTGCGTCCTTCCGGCCGGGTTCCCGTAGTAGTCCGGGCGAGACATCCGCCGCGAGATTGACAGACGCGCGCCCGTCAGGCCTCCGGCACCGGCTCGTACCCGCGGCGCTGCAAGCGTCATGGCTTCTTCGCCATCGCTTCCAGCCCGCGCACCAGCAGGTCGAGGCCGAACTCGAAGCGCTCGTCGGCGTCGCCGGCGGTGAGGTCGTCGGCCAGGCTCACGAGCGTCGGGAACTCGTCCGGGGGCAGCGAGCGGAAGTAGTCGGCGAGCTGGTCGGTGGAGGCGCTCTCATCCCCGAGCGGCGGCGCCTGCATGCTCTCCTCGAACGCGAAGCCGCCGACGTAGAGCGCGAACAGGTCGGCGGCGTGGGCGATCACCCGCGGGGGTAGGCCGGCCGCCACCAGCACGGCCAGGTAGCGCTCCAGCACGGGCATCGAGCGCGGGCCGGCCGGGATCCGCCCGAGCGAGATCTGGGCCGAGTCGCGGTGGCTCAGCAGCAGCCGGCGTGACTCCCGCCCCATCTGCTTGACCTGCTCCTGCCAGTTCGGGGGGTCGGGCTCGGGCGGGTTGCCCTCGCCGACGATCCGGTCCAGCAGCAGGCTGAGCAGCTCCTCCTTGTTGCCCACGTGCCAGTACAGCGAGGCGGCGCCGGACCCGAGCTCCTGGGCCAGCTTGCGCATGCTCAGCCCGGACAGGCCCTCGCGGTCGAGCAGCGTGAGGGCGGCCTCCACGATCGCGTCGCGGGTGAGGGGGCGGCGCTCGCCGCGGCTCGCCTCGTCGCGCGTGCGCCACCAAGGGGGTTCCGGTGCTCCGGCCATTGACACGAACACTGTACTGCGCTAGAACAGTGTTCGAGATGACTAGAACAGTGTTCGACTCCAATAACGCCATCGAGGCCCACGGCCTCGTCAAGACCTACCCCGGCGACGTCCGCGCGCTCGACGGGCTCGACCTCGCGGTCGCCGCCGGCACGGTCTTCGGCCTGCTCGGCCCCAACGGCGCCGGCAAGTCCACCACCGTCCGGATCCTCACCACGCTGTCGCGCCCTGACTCCGGCAGCGCCCGCGTCGCGGGCCTCGACGTGCTCGCCGAGCCCGTCCGCGTCCGCCACGCGATCGGCGTCGTCGGGCAGAAGCACGGCGTCGACGGCGACGCGACCGGCCGCGAGAACCTCGTGATCCAGGGCGAGTTCTACGGGATCACCGGCGCCGCGCTGCGGCGCCGGGTCTCCGAGTCGCTGGAGCGCTTCGCCCTCGCGGACGCGGCGGACCGGCGCGTCAAGACCTACTCGGGCGGCATGCAGCGGCGGCTCGACGTCGCGATGGGGCTGATCCACCGGCCGCAGGTGCTGTTCCTCGACGAGCCGACGACGGGGCTGGACCCCGAGGCGCGCGCGCAGATGTGGGCCGAGATCGAGCGGCTCTCCCGCGAGGAGGGCATGACGATCCTGCTCACGACCCACTACCTCGAGGAGGCCGATCGCCTCGCGTCGCAGCTGGCGATCGTCGACCGCGGGCGGATCGTCGCCGGCGGCACGCCGGACGCGCTCAAGAGCGAGCTGCAGGGCGACACGATCCAGGTCGAGATCGCCGACGGCGACGGCCCGGCCGCACGGGTCGCGCTCGAGAACACGCCGGGCGCGCGCGAGGTGACGCTCGAGGGGCGGACGCTGCGGGCCCGCGTGCTCGACGGCCGGACCGCCGTGCCGATGGTGCTCGCCGCGCTCGAGGCCCAGAGCGTGCGGGCGGCGGCGGTCACGCTCGCGCGCCCGTCGCTCGACGACGTCTACCTGCGCCACACCGGCCGCGCCTTCAACCACGAGGAGATGGCGGCATGACCCCGCTGCGACAGACCTGGCAGGTCACCCTGCGCTACCTGCGGGTGATCGCCCGCCAGCCCGCGTTCCTCTTCATCGCGCTCGTGCAGCCGATCATCTGGCTGCTGCTGTTCGGCGCGCTGTTCAAGTCTGTGACCGAGATCCCGGGCTTCGCGGGCGGCTCCTACATCGACTTCCTCACCCCCGGCGTCGTCGTCATGCTCGCGGTCTCGAGCGCCGGCTGGACCGGCATGGGCTTCATCGAGGACATCGACAGCGGGGTGATGGACCGCACGCTCGCCTCGCCCGTCTGGCGCGGGGCGCTGAACCTCGGCAGCGTCCTCCAGGCCGTCATCCAGATCCTCATCCAGACGCTCCTGATCGTGCTGCTCGCGCTCGCGCTCGGCGCCCACTACGAGAACGGCGTCGGCGGCGTGCTCGTCCTGCTGCTCGTGGCCTCGCTGCTCGGCGCCGCGTTCGCATCGCTGTCGAACGGCCTCGCCGTCGTCACCCGCCAGCGCGAGTCGCTGATCGGCGCCGTGACGATGGTGCTGCTCCCGCTGACCTTCCTCTCCTCGGCGCTGATGCAGCAGAGCCTGGCGCCGGACTGGATCGGCTCCGTCGCACGCTTCAACCCGGTCAACTGGGCCGTCGAGGCGGGCCGCTCGGCCGCGTTCGAGCCGATCGACTGGGGCCTCGTGGCCGGCCGCGTGGCGCTGCTGGGGGCGTTGGTGGTCGTCGCGGCGAGCCTCGCGACGCGGGCGTTCCGGGGCTACCAGCGGTCTCTCTGACTCAGGATCTGGCGGAGCCTCTTGGCCTCGTTGGCTTGTTGCTCCCTGAGGCGGTGGTCGGTGATGCGGAGGGTGGCGAACCCGGCGTTGAGGATGTCGGCGTCGCGGTCGCGGTCTTGTTCGAAGGCTCGGGTGGTGGTGTGGAATTGGCGGCTGTCGAGTTCGATGACGAGGCGTTGGTGGCGGTAGACGGCGTCGACTTCGTGGCCGGCGATGGTCTGGTTTCGCTCGGGGAGCGGGAGGTTGTGGCGTTTGAGGAAGCGGGTGAAGTCGTCTTCGAGAGGAGGGTGGTCAGCTCGGCGGGGGTGACGAGTCGGAGGACCAAGGCCTCGTTGATGGCACGAGTGAGTTGTTTGGGGTTCAGGACGTCGGCGAGGTCGACGAGCGTCCGGGCCGGCGTGGTGACCGGGATGCCGTAGTGGGTGGTGGTGTCGGCGTGGGGTGAGCGGTGGACGTGGATCCCTTTCCGCCGGTGCTTGGTCGGCGCGGTCACTTCGGTTGGTGTGTGCCAGCGCGGGAGGATCCGCCACAGTGCCCCGGCGGAGCGGTGGCTCAGGACCGCGTCGGGACCGCAGGCGAGCACCGCCGCCATCGCGGTGGCGAGCGGTGACGGTGGGCGGTGGCCCACCGCGTACACCCCGCTATGAAGGAGGTGGAGACGACCGAGGCGGACGCGGTACTTGATCGCGCCCGCACCAAGGCCGAGCGCTCGAAGCTGCGCCAGGGTGACCACTCCGTGCTGCCGGGCGGCCAAATCGGCCAGCGCCACGTCGGGTGTGGTCACTTCGGTCTGAATATGCGACTCAATCGACCACACCCGACCCACGTTCGCGCCTCAGGACGGCAAACAGGGGCGCCGCGGGCGCTTCGTCACACCCTCGATGCGCAGTTCGTCACAAACCACGGCTCCGACCGATGGATTTCAGCCTCGAGCCGGGTCTAAGTCCCAATGAGCCTCGATCTCGCCCTCGATCCCCGGACGCTCGAAGCCGCCAGAAGCGGCGACGAGCGCGCGTTCGAGGAGCTGATCGCGCCCTACCGCTCCGAGCTGCACGCGCACTGCTACCGGATGCTCGGCTCGCTGCACGACGCCGAGGACGCGCTCCAGAACGCGTTGCTGCGCAGCTGGCGCGGGCTCGGCGGCTTCGAGGGGCGCAGCTCGCTGCGGAGCTGGCTGTACCGGATCGCGACGAACAGCTGCCTGCGGCTGATCGAGCGGCGGCCGAAGCGGGTGCTCCCGGTCGACTACGGGCCGCCGGGCCTCGACGGTGAGCCGCTGGCGGAGACGGTCTGGCTCGAGCCGCTGCCCGACGGCGTGGCGGGGATCCCCGACGGGCGCGCCGGCCCCGAGGCTCGCTATGAGCAGCGCGAGAGCGTCGAGCTGGCGTTCGTCGCGGCGCTTCAGCACCTGCCCGCGCGCCAGCGCGCGGTGCTGATCCTGCGCGACGTGCTCGGGTTCGCCCCGGCGGAGATCGCGGACGCGCTCGACACCTCGGCCGCCGCCGTCTCGAGCGCGCTGCAGCGCGCCCACAAGGCGATCGACGACCTGCTCCCCGAGCGCAGTCAGCAGGCGACCCTGCGCGCGCTGGGCGACGAGCGCCTGCGCGGGATCGTCGCGACCTACGTCGAGGCGTGGGAGCGCAATGACGTCGACGCGATCCTCGCGATGCTCACCCAGGACGTCACGTTCGCGATGCCGCCGCGCCCGACCTGGTTCCGGGGACAGGAGGCCGTGGGGGCGTTCCTCCGGCGTGCACCGCTTTCGCCCCAGCGGCGCTGGCGGCTCGTCCTGACCAGCGCCGGCGGCCAGCCGGCCTTCGCCACCTATCTGTGGGAGGGCGAGCGCTGGGTGGCGCACGCGATCGACGTCCTCACGCTCCGCCCCGACGGGCTCATCACCGACGTCACCGCGTTCATCGACATCCCGGCTTTCGGCGCCTTCGGGCTGCCGGACGAGTTGCCCGCATAGCGATGGATCCGGGGTCGCCCCCGGATCTCTCTCCACGCAACCCTCCGAGAAAGGACCGCCGTGGAACGCAAACGAGCCTGGGTCGTCGCCCTCACCGGTGTCGGCTCGCTGATGGCGGCGCTCGACACGCTCGTCGTGGCGATCGCCCTCAGCACCATCCGCACCGACCTCGACGCGTCCGTCGCCCAGCTCGAATGGACCGTCAACGCCTACAACCTCAGCTTTGCCGTGCTGCTGATGACGGCCGCCGCGCTCGGCGACCGCTTCGGCCGGCGCCGCTACTACGCGGCCGGTGTCGCGCTCTTCACGATCGCGTCGGCGGGCTGCGCGCTGGCGCCCGACATCGGCTGGCTGATCGCGATGCGGGCGCTCCAGGGCATCGGCGCGGCGTTCGTGATGCCGCTCGGGCTCGCGCTCCTGAGCGCCGCCTTCCCGCCGGAGAAGCGCGGCGCCGCGATCGGCATCTTCAGCGCCATCACCGGGCTCGCGGTGGCCAGCGGCCCGCTCGTCGGCGGCGCGGTCGTCGAGGGCATCGACTGGACGTGGATCTTCTGGCTCAACGTCCCGATCGGCCTGCTCGTGGTCCCGCTCGTGCTGGCGCGGATGGACGAGAGCCACGGCGCGCGCACCCCGCTCGACCTGCGCGGGCTCGCGCTCGTGACGGCCGGCGCGCTCGCGCTCGTGTGGGGGTTGGTGCGCGGCAACCCGGCGGGCTGGGGGAGCGCCGAGGTGGTCGCCTCGCTGGCCGCCGGCGTCGCGCTCATCGCCGGATTCGTCGCGTGGGAGCGGCGGGCACCCGAGCCGATGCTGCCGATGAGCTTCTTCCGCTCGCGCGCGTTCTCGGCCGGCAACGCGGCGATCTTCTGCGTCTTCGCCTCGCTGTTCTCGGCGGTGTTCTTCTTCTCCCAGCTGCTCCAGACCGGGCTCGGGTACGGCGCGCTCGACGCCGGCCTGCGCCTGCTGCCGTGGACCGCGACGTTCCTCGTGATCGCGCCCGGCGCGGGCGCGCTTGCGGACCGGATCGGCGAGCGGCCGCTGATGGTGACCGGGTTGCTGATCCAGACCGGCGCGCTGTGCTGGATCGCGCTGATCGCCGACCCGAGCGTCGCCTACTCGGAGCTCGTGGTGCCGATGGTGCTCGGCGGCGTCGGGATCTCGATGGCGATCCCCGCCGCGCAGAACTCGGTCGTCGGCGCGGTGGCGCTCGAGGCCGTCGGCAAGGCGGCCGGCACCAACAGCATGATGCGCGAGCTGGGCGGCGTGTTCGGGATCGCGGTCACGGTCGCGATCTTCGCCACCGCCGGCGGCTACGCGACCCCGCAGGCGTTCACCGACGGCTTCGCCCCCGCGATGGTGGCCGCCGCCGCCCTCGCCCTGCTCGGCGCCCTGGCCGGCACGGCACTGCCGGGCCGCCGCCGCGCCCCCGCACTCCGTCCCGCGTTCGAGGAGACACGATGACCCGAGTCATGGTCCGCTACAAGGTCAAGCCCGAGCAGGTCGCGCGCAACGAGGAGCTCGTGCGCGCCGTCTACGAGGAGCTGCACCGCACCGAGCCCGCAACGCTCCGCTACGCGACGTTCAAGCTGCCCGACGGCGTCACGTTCGTCCACCTGGCCGACCACGACGGCGAGGGCAGCCCGCTCACCGGCCTGGACGCCTTCAAGGCGTTCCAGGCGGACCTGCGCGAGCGCTGCGACGAGCCGCCCGTGGTCAGCGGGCTGAGCGAGGTGGGGTCATTCGGCTGGTAGCTCGACCGGCTCGCCGATCGGCAGCCAGCGGACGCGCTCGCGGAAGTCCGCGGGCGCGGCCGCGAACCGCTGCTCGACCGCCTCGCGACCCTGCCGGAAGTGCTTCCAGCCCTCGTAGTGGATCGGGATCGCGATGCGCGGCCGCACGGCGGCGCACAGCTCGACCGCGTCGTCGGCGGTCATCGTGTAGCGCAGCGGGCCGCTGATCGGGAACTGCACGCCGCCCAGGTGCAGCAGCGCGATGTCCACCGCCAGCCGGGTCGCCACCTCGCGCACGCCGTCGTAGAGCACGGTGTCGCCGGAGATCCACAGGACGCCCTTCTTCTGGCCCTCCCAGCGCAGCGCGAAGCCGATCACGTCGCCGACGATCGGCCGGCTGCCCGGCGGCCCGTGGCGGCACGGCGTCGCGGTGACCTCGATCGGCACCCGGCCCTCCGCCTCGAGCCGCGTGCTCGCCCAGTCCTCCAGCCCCCGCGCCCCGCCCCCGAGGCGCTTCGCGCCCGCCACCGTCGTGACGACGACGCCCGCCGCCGGGAGCAGGGCGCGCCCGGCGGCGTCGAGGTTGTCCTCGTGATGGTCGTGCGAGAGCAGGACCGCGTCGATCCGGCCGACGTCCGCGGCGGCGATCGCCGGCTCGGTCAGCTTCTGCGACCCGGTCCCCCAGCCGAAGCGGTACTTCCCGCCGGCCGGGTCGAACGTCGGGTCGGTCAGCAGCCGCCATCCACCCACCTCGATCAGGGTCGTCGGCCCGCCGAGGTGGGTGATGCGGACGCCGGTCATGCGCTCTGCGGCGCCCCCGTGCGGGCGTGCTGCAGCGCCCAGTCCAGCGCGTAGTCGGCGACGGCCTCCCACCCCTCCCACGCGGGCAGCAGGTGCGGCCCCTCGAACTCCTTGACCTCGGTGAGCGTGTGCTCGGACTTGTAGTGCTTGGCGTTGGAGCGCTGGAGCGACGGCGGCATCAGGTTGTCGGTGCTGCCGGAGATGAACAGCAGCGGCGCGCGGTCGTCGTTCTTGTAGTTCACGTAGCTGTCGTCCTTGCCGGGGTGGACGTTGGCCAGCGCGCTGCCCCAGAAGATCGCCCCGGACGCGGGGACGTGGTACCGCTCGTAGAGCGCGCGCGACTCCTCCTCGCTGAACCCGTTCGTGAACGCGTAGTGCCACTGGTCGTGCGTGAAGCCGACGGCGCGGTGGCGGTTGGCGGGGTTCTTGAGCACCGGGAAGGTCGCCTTGACCTGCGACAGCGGCACCCGCTTGACGCCCTCGGTCGGCGCCGAGTTGATCGCCACCCCGACCGCGCCGTAGCCGTGGTCGAGCAGGATCTGCGTGAACACGCCGCCGGCCGAGTGGCCCATGATGATCGGCGGCGCGTCGAGCGCGCCGATGACGGACTCGAGGTGCTCGATGATCTGCGGCACCGTCACCGCCTCGATCGGGGACGTGTCGGCGTTGAGCGCCTCGACCTCGACCTCGAAGCCGGGGTAGGCGGGGGCGATGACCTTGAAGCCCTTGGCCTCGTAGTGCGCGATCCAGTGCTCCCAGCTGCGCGGCGTCACCCAGAAGCCGTGGACGAGCACGATCGTGTCGGGGGTGGAGGGTGCGTTGGTCATGCGGGGGCCTTTCGAGGGAGCGGGTTGACGGAGATCAGCTCGATGCCGAGCTCCTGGATCCGTTCGATGAGCCCGTGCAGGTGCGCCTGGTCGTGGACGTCGCCGGTGATCACGGTGAGGCCCGATCGCCGCTCGAGCTGCATCCCCTCGAACAGGACGCTGAAGCGATCGCCGATCTCGCCCCGGAGCACGAACTCGTAGCTCATCCGGGCAAGCCTCGCCCACGGGCAGGGGCCCTGTCATCACCCGCGGCGCGTTTCACCTAGGTGAAATTCGACCGCCTCCGCCCGCGAGCTGACCCCGAGCTTGCGGTACAGGGACTTCACGTGGGTGTGGACCGTGTTGAAGGAGAGGAAGAGCTCCTGGCCGATCTCGCGCTCGGACAGGCCGCTGCCCAGGAGCGCCAGCACCTGACGCTCGCGCTCGCTCAGGTCCGCGCGCGCCGGCGCGGGCGCGACCATCGCGGCGGCGAGCCGTTCGGGCAGGACGCCGGCGTCGGGGCACCCGGCCAGCAGTGCCTCGGTCTCGCGGAAGAGCGCCGCGGCGCGCTCGCGGTCGCCGACGCCGGCCGTCGCCGTGGCGAGCGCGATCAGGCCGTCGGCGAGATCCAGCGGCTGGCCCCACAGGCGGCGCAGGAAGACACCCTGCTCGAGCAACGGCAGCGCCTGCTCGCGGCGGCCGTGGGCGGCGAGCGCGACGCCGTGCGCCGTGTGCACCTCACCGACCTCGCGTGCCTCCAGCAGGCCCTGCTCGCGCGCCTGGTCGACGGCCGCGGTGGCGAGGCGCAGCTGCTCGGCGTGGCGGCCGCGCAGGCCCGCGATCAGCGAGAGGTCGGCGATCGCGCCGGTGCCGACGATCCACTGGTCGGCCGGCGGCGCGAGCTCCGCCGTCTCGGTCAGCCAGCGCTCCGCCTCGTCGAGGTCCCCGTTGCAGTAGTGGCCCCAACCGAGCGACCACGTGACGACCGGGCGCCACGGCGACTCCGGCCCCTCGAGCTCGGCCGACCGGGCACCGGCCTCCAGGCTCGCCCCCACGTCGCCCCACGCGAACGCCGCGCTCAGGACGCACAGGCTGGACTGGAGCGAGGCGAAGCCGTCTGGGAGCGGGCCGGCCTGCAGCTCGCCGAGCCGGTCCAGCCGGGCCAGCGCGGCGCGCATGTCGGCCTCGCTCCCGCGCAGCGCCGAGATCCAGGCGAGCACGAGCAGCAGGCGGGCGTCGCCGTCGAGGGTCGCCTCCGGGAAGCGCAGCAGCCAGTCGAGGACGGACGAGGTGCGGCCGGCGTTGACGTAGTGGATCCAGGTCGCGGCGATCAGCGAGCCGGCCTCGGCGAACGCGTGCGCCGCGACGGCGTGGTGGATCGCCTCGTCGGTCGTCCCGAGCTCGTCGTGCCACTCGAACGCGCGCCGATGCAGGGCCGGGACGAGCGCGGGCTCGCGCCGCTCCAGCTCGACGCGCAGGAGCTGGGCGAAGAGATGGTGGAAGCGGAACCACCGGCGCTGGTCGTCGAGCGGGATCAGGAACAGGTTCGAGCGCGCCAGCGACTCGAGCGCGGCCGCCGAGCCGCTGCCCTCGAGCACCGCGTCGCACAGCGGCGCGCACAGGCGCTCGAGCACCGAGGTCCGCAGCATGAACGCCTGGAGCTCCGGGTCGTAGGCGCCGAGCACCTCGCTGGAGAGGAAGTCGACGACGTGCGCGCTGGTGCCGTCGAAGGCCCGCACGAGGCCGCCCTTGTCGGGCTTGCCCGCCAGCGACAGCGCCGCCAGGTAGATCCCGGCCGGCCAGCCCTCGGTCCGCGTGACCAGCAGGTCGACGTCGGCGGGGACGAGGCCGAGCCCGAGGCGGTCGTTGAGGAACTCGTGCGCCTCCGGCGCCGTGAAGCGCAGGTCGTCGGCCCGCAGCTCCAGCAGCTGCCCGTGCGCGCGCAGGGCGCCCAGCGGGAGCGCCGGGTCGGCGCGGGTCGAGAGCACGAGCTGGAGCGTCGACGGCATGTAGTCGACGAACCACGCGAGCGTCTCGCGCGCGGCGGCGCTGGTGAGCCGGTGGAAGTCGTCGAGGACGAGCACGACCTCGCCCTGCTCGGCCAGCGCGTTCACGAGCCGTGGCAGCATCACCTCGAGCAGGGGCGCGGCCGGGACCAGCTCGGCCGGGACCGCCTCCGCGAGCGCCGGGCACGCGCGGCCGAGCGCCTCGACCACGTGCGACCACAGCACGATCGCGTCGTTGTCGCCGCCGTCGAGCGTCACCCACGCCACGGACCGCTCGCGCGCCTCCTCCTCCCGCCACGCGGCGAGCAGCGTCGACTTGCCGAACCCGGCCGGGCCGGCGACGAGGCTGAGCTTGAGGCCGCGGCCGTCGCGCAGGCGCTCGAACAATCGCTCGCGCGCGATCGTCTGCGCGGGAACGGAGGGCGGGTGGAGCTTGGTGACGAGCAGGACCGGGGCATCCGGGCGGCCGGCCGACGTCATGTCACAACGCTACGGGCGCGCCTTCGCTCGCGTCAACCGCCGGCAGGCCGTCGATGCTCTCGCGGTTGTTCTTCTCCGTGTAGCGCACGACCGCGTCCGGGCCCTGGGTGCGCAGTCGCTTGCGCGTCGAGGCGTCGGTGTGGGGGCGCTCGCCCACGTAGTCCATCAGCGGCACGCCGTAGCCGCACGAGCTGGCGATCCGCGTGACCTCGACGAGCACGATCGCGCGCCGCGCCTCCGGCACCGTGGCCTCCTCGAACGCCGCCTCGTCGATCAGCGGCTGGTAGCGCGGGTCGCCGGCCAGCACGATCTCGCCGCGCCCGTGCAGGCGCACGATCCGCGGCGGGCCCTCGAAGGCGCAGAACATGACGACGATGCGGCCGTTCTCGCGCACGTGGGCGATCGTCTCGGCGCCGCTGCCCATGATGTCGAGGTAGGCGACCGTGGTCGGGCCGAGGACGCGCAGGCTGCCGCCCGGCCCCTTCGGCGAGACGTTGACGTGGCCGTCCTGCGCGAGCGGGGAGGTGGCGACGAAGAACATCGGCTGGCGCGCGATCCACCCGCGCATGGGGTCGTCGATGTCGTCGTAGGTGCGGCCCATGGACAGACGGTAGCGGTCAGCCCAGCTCGCGCAGGGCCGCGATCAGCCGGTCGGTGGCGGGCGCGTCGCGCAGCGTGATGCGGACGTGGCGCTCGTCGCCCCACTGCTCGCCCGCCGCGACCTTGATCCGGCGCAGGCCGAGGTGCTCGGCGATCGCGCGCCCGGAGTGCGCGTCGGAGGACAGCCACACGAACGGCGCGGAGGTCGGCGGGAAGGAGAGCGAGGTGCCGTGCAGCGCGGCGGCGAGCCGGTCGCGTTCGCGCGCGGCCGCGGCGCGGCGGCGGGCGAGCACGGGATCGCCCAGCTCCAGCGACCACGCGGCCGCCGCCTGCGCGGGTGCGTTGACCGAGAAGGAGGGGGTGAGGCGCTCGGCCATCTCCGCGGGCCCGAGCACGTAGCCGATGCGGAACCCGGCCATCGCGTGCAGCTTGGCGAAGGTGCGGAAGACGAGCAGGTTGGGCAGCTCGGCGACGAGGCCGGCGGCGTCCTCGCCCGGCTCGAGGAAGTCGGCCAGCGCCTCGTCGAGCAGCACCCACACCCGCTCGCCGACCCGCTCGCACAGCGCGCGCACGTCGTCGCGCGCGACGGGGGCGCCGGTGGGGTCGTTGGGGCTCGAGAGCGCGATCGCGCGCGTGTCCGCCCCGGCGCGGTCGGCGAGCGGGCCGATGCCGCCTTCGCCCGAAACCGCGATCGGGTTGCCCCCGACGCGCCGCGCCAGCTCCGGCAGCGGGCCCCAGCCCGGCCACGCCACCAGCAGCTCACCCTCGTCATGCAGCAGCGCGGCGCACGCCTCCTGCAGCAGCTCGGCCGCGCCGTGGCCGACGGCGACCTGGGCGGGGGAGACGCCGTGGCGCGCGGCCGCCAGCTCGCGCACCTCGCGCGCGCCCGGGTCCGGGTAGGCGTTCATGCGCCGCCGCAGCGCGAACGTCGCGGCGTTGACGGCCTCGGGGTGCGGCGGCTCGTGCCAGGCCGTGCGCGCGAGGTCGAGCTCGGGCACGAACACGACCTCGCGTGCGCGCTGCTCGTCCCGGCGCTCGAGCAGCTCGCGCGAGACCTCCTCCGGCGGCAGCTCCGAGAACTGCCGGTAGTGGTCGAAGAGGCGCTTTTTCACTGCGGTGCCAGCGACGGCGCCGGGCCCTCGAGGATGAGGAACCAGAAGCCGAAGGCGAGCGCCGCGACGATTGCTGTGACCGTGAAGATGCGCGACAGCGCGCCCTCGCGCTGGTCGTAGCCGGCGGCGCGCCGCACGACCTTCCAGATCGCGTCGAGCCGGACGGCCAGCACGAGCGTGAGCATCAGCGAGGCGATCATGCCCAGGAACGCGATCGCGATGCCGGCCGAGACCGAGTCCGTGCGGTAGTCGATCTGCGAGCCGATCCACAGCCACGCGGCCGGCTGGGGCCCCCACAGGCTCAGGCACACGAGCGTCTCCACGACGAGCACGAACGCCGCCACCAGCTTGTCGATCCGGCGCCGGCCGGGGCTGCCCATCTCGGGCTCCGAGGCGTAGTGGACGCGCGCCGTGCCGGGGCGCCGCCCGATGAACAGGCCACCCGTATCCGTGGGATCGTTTCGCGCCATAAACCGGCTGATGAGGATAGAGGCCGGTGATACGCTGGCCCGCACCGCGGAGGAGGTGCGCAGCTGGTGTTCCTGGAGTCGATCGCAGGCGGGGCCGCCGCTCCCGTCCTTCCCGACGTCGACGAGCGCGCCGCCCGCCGCACGCTGCGTGCGCAGATCGCCCGCCTCGAGCGCGACCTCGGCGCCGCGGTCGTCGCCGCGTACCCGCGCCTGCCGGCCGGCACCGCGCGCGTCTCGCACCACGGCCCGCGGCTGCTCGGGCTCGAGGAGCTCGAGCGCGTCCGCGACGACCTCGCCGACCGCCTCGCCGAGGTGCGCGCGCAGGCCGCCGCCCAGGCCGAGCGCCAGGCGGAGGCGCGCGTGCTGATCGAGCGCATGCTGCTCGACCCCGGCGCCTATCGCTGGGTCCGGGTCGCCAACGCGGACATCGGCGAGCCCGGCTGCAAGCACTGGCACGTGCGCCCGCGGCTCGGCCTGATCGGCATGCTGGCCGGCTGGTGGCACGTCAAGATCTCCTCCGGCTGCCCCTTAGCCTTCTGACAGCCTCGAGAGTCAGCTGATGGGCAGGCGCAGCCGGGCCCGCCGTGCGGCGCAGCCGGCGCCCGAGGCGCCGAGCGCCCCGGCGCCCGCGCGCCTCAGCGACGAGCGCCCGCAGGCGCCCTGGCACCCGGTCCCGCTGGT
Source organism: uncultured Solirubrobacterales bacterium (assembly GCA_963787335.1). Taxonomy (GTDB): domain Bacteria; phylum Actinomycetota; class Thermoleophilia; order Solirubrobacterales; family Solirubrobacteraceae; genus DASQFQ01. Next base: position 6 of record CAWBCU010000023.1, on the reverse strand, counting down.
CGAGAT
>CAWBCU010000022.1:0-216085 GCA_963787335.1 uncultured Solirubrobacterales bacterium | reverse complement strand
TGCTCGAGGACCGGCGCGGCGGCTCGGTGCTGCTCGTGCTCGGGCCCGAGGAGGCCGCGGTGGCCAAGTCCTTCCGCAACCTCTCGCGCGTCAGCGTGCTCTCGGCCGAGGCCGTCGGCGTCGCCGACCTCGTCGGCGCGGCGACGTTCGTGGCCTCGCAGGCCGCGATCGACGCGCTGACCGCCCGTGGCTCCAAGACCACGCGCGAGGAGGCGAAGGCCTGATGGACGCCAGCCAGGTCATCATCCGCCCCGTCGTCTCGGAGAAGTCCTACGTCCTCGCGACGGCGGACCGCTACACGTTCCGCGTCCACGCCGACGCGCACAAGACCCAGATCAAGCAGGCCGTCGAGCAGCTCTTCGACGTCAACGTGGTCGAGGTCCGCACGCTCAGCGTGAAGTCCAAGCCCAAGCGCCGCGGCTACACCGCGGGCCGCACGCGGGCTTGGAAGAAGGCCATCGTGCAGGTCCGTCCCGGCCAGTCGATCCCGATCTTCCAGGGCCTGGAGGCCGATCTGTAATGCCGATCCGCAAGCCCAAGCCCACCTCTCCCGGCCGCCGCTTCATCAGCTACGCGGACTACGCGGAGATCACGAAGACGAAGCCCGAGAAGTCGCTCACCGAGGGCCTGAAGAAGTCCGGCGGGCGCAACGCGCACGGCCGCAAGACCTCGCGCCATCGTGGCGGCGGGGCCAAGCGCCTGTACCGCCTGATCGACTTCAAGCGCACCAAGGACGGCATCCCCGCCAAGGTCGCCGCGATCGAGTACGACCCGAACCGCTCCGCGTACATCGCGCTGCTGCACTACCTCGACGGCGAGAAGCGCTACATCCTCGCTCCGGCGCGCCTGCGCGTCGGGATGACGGTGCAGTCCGGGCCCGGCTCGGACATCGTGGTCGGCAACGCGCTGCCGCTGGCGAACATGCCGGTCGGCACGATCGTCCACAACGTCGAGATGCAGCCGGGCCGCGGCGGCCAGATGGGCCGCTCCGCCGGCGTCGGCATCCAGCTGATGGCGAAGGAGGGCGAATACGCCACCCTGCGCCTGCCCTCGGGCGAGATGCGGATGGTGCGCGCCGAGTGCCGCGCCACCGTCGGCACGATCGGCAACGCCGACCACCAGAACGTCACCATCGGCAAGGCCGGCCGCAAGCGCCACATGGGCGTCCGCCCGCAGACGCGCGGCACGGCCATGAACCCCGTCGACCACCCGCACGGCGGTGGCGAGGGCGCGACGCCGCTGGGCAACCATCCTCAGACCCCGTGGGGCGTGCCGACGATCGGCTACCGCACCCGCAAGAAGCGCAAGGGGTCCGACCGTTACATCGTCCGAGGCCGCCGCCGCGGCAAGAAGGGTGGACGCTGATGTCCCGCTCGTCCAAGAAGGGCCCGTTCGTCGAGGAGCGCCTCATGCGGCGCATCGAGAACATGAACAAGGCCAACACCAAGACGATGATCCGCACCTGGTCGCGGACGTCGACGATCTTCCCCGAGATGGTCGGCCACACCATCGCCGTCCACGACGGGCGCAAGCACGTGCCCGTGTTCGTGTCGGAGTCGATGGTCGGCCACAAGCTCGGCGAGTTCGCGCCCACGCGCATGTACCGCGGTCACGCGGGGAGCGGCAAGGTCCGATGAGCCCCGCTGACGAGAAGGACCCCAAGGACGCTCCGGAGGAGACTCCGGACGCCACCGAGGCGAAGGCCAAGCCGAAGCCCAAGCGCAAGCCCGCGGCCAAGAACACCCAGAAGACTTCGTCTTCGGGCACAGGGAAGCCGGCCGAGTCGGCGGTCGAGGTCGAGGAGCAGGTCTCCGAGGAGGCCGCCAAGTCGATCCCGCGCGCCGAGGACGACGCTCCCGCGGAGGAGCCCGGCGAGGCCGCCGCCGTCGAGGAGAACGTCGCCGAGGACAAGACGCAGAAGCCGGCGCCCAAGCGCGGCAAGCAGGCCGCCGAGAAGCCTGCGAAGGACACGCCCGCGCGCAAGCGCGACCAGCCGCGCGAGCGCAAGCCGGGCGAGGCTCCGGTGCTCGTCCACGCCAAGGCGCGCTACGTCCGCACGTCGGCTCGCAAGGCCCGCCTGGTCTGCGATCACATCCGAGGTAAAGACGTGGAACAGGCGCGGGCTATCCTTTCCTTCACACCGCGCGGCGCGGCCAAGCCGTGGATGAAGCTCCTGGAGTCGGCAATCGCCAACGCGGAGCACAACCACGAGCTGGTCGGCGACGAGCTGAAGATCGCCTCGGTTCACGCCGACGAAGGTCCGACGCTCAAGCGGTATCGCCCTCGCGCCATGGGCCGCGCCACGCGGATCCGCAAGCGCACCTCACACCTCTCGATCACGCTCACGCCGAAGGAGTAGTCAGAACTTTCATGGGTCAGAAGGTCCATCCCGAGTCCATGCGCGTGGGTTACATCCACGACTGGAAGTCGAACTGGTTCAACGAGCGCCACTTCAGCGACTTCCTGATCGAGGACGTCCGCATCCGTGACCACATCACGAACAAGCTGGCCCACGCCGGCCTGTCCGACATCACGATCCGCAAGGACGCGGGCGAGGTCGAGGTCAACATCCACACCGCCCGGCCCGGCATCGTCATCGGCAAGTCCGGCTCCGAGGTCGACGCCCTGCGGCGCGACCTCCACCGCCTGACGGGCAAGGCCATCAAGGTCAACATCCTCGAGATCAAGCGCCCCGAGCTCGACGCGAAGCTCGTCGCGCAGTCGATCGCCGAGCAGCTCGTCAACCGCGTCGCCTTCCGGCGCGCGATGAAGCGCTCGCTCACCAGCGCCATGCGCTCGGGCGCGAAGGGCTGCCGCATCCAGGTCTCCGGCCGCCTCGGCGGCGCCGAGATGGCCCGCACCGAGAGCTACGCGGACGGCCGCGTCCCGCTGCACACGCTGCGCGCGGACATCGACTACGGCTTCTACGAGGCCAAGACGACCTTCGGCCGCATCGGCGTCAAGTGCTGGATCAACAAGGGCGAGATCATGCCCGCCGGCTACACCGGCACCGACCTCACCTCGCTCGACGAGCCCGCTCAGGGCCCCGGCGATCGCGACGACCGCGGCGGCCGTGGTGGCCGTGACGGGCGCGACCGCGGTGGGCGCGGCGGCGGACGTGGCGACGGTCGCGGCGGTCCGGGCGGCCGTGGCGGCGGCCAGGGCGGCGGCGGACGTGGCGGCCAGGGCGGCGGCGGACGCGGCGGCCAGGGTGGCGGCGGCCGTGGCGGCCAGGGCGGCGGCGGACGCGGCGGCCAGGGTGGCCGCGGCGGCGGGCGCCCCGACCTCAGCGGAGGGATCTCGCGCTGATGCTGTCCCCGAAGCGAGTCAAGTTCAGGAAGCAGCATCGCGGCCGGCGCGCGGGGTTCTCGCGCGGCCAGCAGACCGTCGCCTTCGGCGAGTACGGCCTCAAGGCCCTCGAGAACGGCTGGCTCACCAACCGCCAGATCGAGGCGGCTCGTATCGCGATGACGCGCAAGATCAAGCGTGGCGGCAAGGTCTGGATCAACGTGTATCCGGACAAGCCGTTCACGAAGAAGCCGGCTGAGACCCGCATGGGCTCCGGCAAGGGCAACCCCGAGGGCTGGGTCGCCGTCGTCAAGCCCGGGCGCGTCATGTTCGAGCTCGCCGGCGTCGACGAGGAGCTCGCCCGCGAGGCGATGCGCCTCGCCGCCCACAAGCTTCCGATCAAGTCCAAGTTCGTCGTTCGCGAGGACGGGTTCGTCGGATGAAGGCGCGCGAACTGCGAGACCTCTCCGACGACGGCCTGCGCGACCGCATCGCGACCGCGCGGCGCGACCTGTTCGGCCTGCGCATGCAGCACGCCACCGGCGAGCTCGAGAACACCGCGGGCCTGGCCCACCGCAAGCGCGACCTCGCGCGTGCCCTGACCGTGGCCCACCAGCGCGGGATCGACTCCAACGTGACCGTGACGATCGACACCGGCGACACTGTAAGAAGAAGAGAACTGATGGCTGACGAAGACAAGACTCCAGAGACCGAAGAGAAGACCCCCGACTCCATCCAGGAGGAGGTCGAGACGGCCGCTTCCGAGGAGGGCGCGGGCGATACCTCGACGGTCGACACGCCCGAGGAGGCTCCGGCTCCCGCCGCTGCCGCTCCGGCCGCTCCGGCCGAGCCGCAGGAGGTGCTCGAGCCGAAGGAGCGCCGTGCGCGCCGCCGGGCCGCCAAGACCCCCGCTGCGCGCGGGCCGGTGACCCCTGAGCAGCGCGACGAGGAGCGCCGCGCGCGCCGGGCCCAGAAGGCGAAGATCCGCCGTGCCTACCGCCTGCGCGAGCGCACGAAGGCCGCCGAGAAGCGCGCCGCCGAGCCGACGCCCGAGCCCGGGCACGCGCCCGAGCACGGCCCCGGCCGCGCCAAGGTGCGCCAGGGCATCGTCGTCTCCGACAAGGCCGACAAGACGATCGTCGTGCGCGTCGACGTGACCCGCCGTCACCGCCGCTACGGCAAGATCATGCGGACCTCGTCCAAGATCCACGCCCACGACGAGCGCAACGACGCGGGCACGGGTGACACCGTGCGCGTGATCGAGTGCCGCCCGATGTCGCGGACCAAGCGCTGGCGCCTGACCGACGTGCTCGAGAAGGCCAAGTAGCCGTGATCCAGAACGAGACCCGACTCAAGGTCGCCGACAACACCGGCGCCCGCGAGATCCTCTGCATCCGCGTGATGGGCGGCTCGCGCCGCCGCTACGCCGGCGTGGGCGACATCATCACCGCGACGGTCAAGCAGGCGAACCCGCAGGGCTCCGTCAAGAAGGGCGAGGTCGTCAAGGCGGTCGTCGTGCGCACGAAGAAGGAGTTCGGGCGCGACGACGGCACCTACATCGCCTTCGACGAGAACGCCGCGGTCATCATCGACGAGGGTCGCAACCCGCGCGGTACGCGCATCTTCGGCCCGGTGGCGCGCGAGCTGCGCGACGGCGGGTTCATGCGCATCGTGTCGCTCGCCCCGGAGGTGCTGTGATGAAGATCCGCACCGACGACGAGGTCATCGTGATCTCCGGCAAGGACAAGGGCAAGACCGGCAAGGTCATCCGCGTCGACCGCTCCAAGGGCAAGGTCTTCGTCGAGGGCCTGAACATGGTCAAGCGCCACCAGCGCGCGAACCCGGCCCGCGCCAACGCGCCGGTCGGCGTGATCGAGAGCGAGGGCGGGATCCACGTCTCCAACGTGGCGATCGTCGACCCGAAGGACCACAAAGCGACGCGCATCCGCATGACGCGCACGGAGCAGGGCGCGCGCATGCGCGTCACCAAGCGCTCCGGGACAGAACTGGACTAGACATGGCACGACTGAAGGACAGATATTCCGAGGAGATCCGGCCGGCGCTGATCGAGCGCTTCGGCTACTCGACCCCGATGCAGGCCCCGCGCCTGTTGAAGATCACGCTCAACATGGGCGTGGGCGAGGCCAAGCAGGACTCGAAGATGCTCGACCGGGCCCAGGAGGAGCTCGCCACGATCGCGGGCCAGAAGCCCAACGTCCGGCGCGCGAAGAAGTCCGTGGCCGCGTTCAAGCTGCGCGAGGGGATGCCCGTCGGGCTGACCGTCACGCTGCGCGGCGTCCGTGCCTACGAGTTCCTCGACCGCCTGGTCTCGATCGCGATCCCCCGGATCCGCGACTTCCGCGGCCTCAACCCGCGCTCCTTCGACGGGCGCGGCAACTACTCCATGGGCGTGCGCGAGCAGGTCATCTTCCCGGAGATCGACTACGACAGCGTGGACCAGGTCCGCGGGCTCGATGTCACCCTCACCACTTCCGCCGAGACGGACGCCGAGGCGTTCGCCCTGCTCGACGCGCTCGGGATGCCGTTTTCGCGCGACGGGCGCCCGCAGGGCTTCGAGAGCCTCAAGACCGAGCTCGCCACCGCTTAGGAAAGAGATTCATGGCCAAGACCTCCAAGATCGCCCGTATGGCGCGCCCGCCGAAGTACAAGACGCGGGCCTACACGCGCTGCCGCAAGTGCGGCCGCCCGCGTGCCGTGTACCGCAAGTTCGGCCTCTGCCGGATCTGCCTGCGCGACCTCGCGCACAACGGCTACATCCCCGGCATGACGAAGTCGAGCTGGTAGCGCCATGTCGATGACCGACCCCATCGCCGACTTCCTCACCCGGATCCGCAACGGCATCATGGCCGCGCACGAGACGGTGGAGATCCCGTCCTCCAACCTCAAGCAGGAGATGGCCCGCATCCTCACGGAGCAGGGCTACATCGAGGGCTTCGAGGTCGTCCCCGGCCAGCCCGGCAAGGCCGGCGATCGCATCATGGTTAAGCTCAAGTACACGGAGAGTCGTGAGTCCGTCATCTCTGGCCTCAAGCGCATCTCGCGCCCCGGCCAGCGGACCTACGTCGATTCCCGCTCGATGCCGAAGGTCCTCGGCGGCATGGGCACCTCGATCATCTCGACCTCGCGTGGCGTGATGACCGGCCACGACGCCCGCCGCGCGGGTGTCGGCGGCGAAGTCGTCGCACAGATCTGGTAGCGCCAACACCCCCTTTTTGACATGTCCCGTATCGGAAAAAAGCCCATTCCCGTCCCCACCGGCGTCAACGTGACGATCGAGGCCGAGGTCGTCCGCGTGGCCGGCCCCCGCGGCGATCTCCAGGAGCGCAAGAACCGCTCCATCGACGTGACCCAGGAGGGCGAGGAGCTGCTCGTCACGCGCCCCACCGACCGCGCCGAGCACCGTGCCCTGCACGGCCTCACGCGCTCGCTGATCGCCAACATGGTCACCGGGGTCACCGAGGGCTTCACCAAGACGCTCGAGATCCAGGGCGTCGGCTATCGCGCCGTGATGAAGGGCTCGGACCTCGAGCTCGCACTCGGCTACTCCCACCCCGTGCCGATCAAGGCGCCGCAGGGCATCGAGTTCGAGGTGCCCGTCCCGACGCGAGTGATCGTCAAGGGCAACTCCAAGCAGCAGGTGGGCGAGGTCGCCGCCGTCATCCGCAAGCAGCGGCCCCCGGAGCCCTACAAGGGCAAGGGCATCCGCTACGAGGGCGAGTACGTCGCCCGGAAGGTCGGTAAGCGCGCATGACCGTCGCCACACGCCCCGCCAAGCGCCTCCGGCGCCGTCGTCGCGTCCGCGCGAAGATCACCGGCACCGCCGAGCGTCCCCGCATCTCCGTCTTCCGCTCCAACCGGGGCGTCTTCGCCCAGCTCATCGACGACACGTCGGGTCGCACCCTGGCCGCCGTCAACTGGACCGAGGACGACCTCAAGACCCTGCCCCGCATGGAGCAGGCGACCCGCGCGGGTGCCCTGCTCGCCGAGCGCGCGAAGGCCGCCGGCGTCGACACCGCGGTCTTCGACCGCGGTGGATACCGCTACCACGGCCGCGTGAAGGCCCTCGCCGAGGGCGCCCGCGAGGCCGGCCTCACCTTCTAACCTGAAAGCCTGAATGCCCGCCCCTGATCGCTCCATCTCCAGCTCCGGACTCGACCTCCAGGAGCGCGTCGTCGAGATCAACCGTGTCGCCAAGGTCGTCAAGGGCGGCCGCCGGTTCTCGTTCACCGCGCTCGTGGTCGTCGGCGACGAGAACGGGATCGTCGGCGCGGGCTACGGCAAGGCCAACGAGGTGCCGCTCGCGATCCAGAAGGGCGTCGAGCGCGCCAAGAAGAACCTCTTCCGCGTGCCGCGCCACGGCTCGACCATCACGCACCAGACGACCGGCATCTTCGGCGCCGGCAGCGTGTTCATGAAGCCCGCCTCGCCCGGTACCGGCGTCATCGCCGGGGGCGGCGTCCGCGCGGTGCTGGAGCTCGCGGGGATCCACGACATCCTCTCCAAGTCGCTCGGTTCGCAGAACCCGATCAACCTCGTGAAGGCCACGATCGCCGGTCTCCAGGACCTGCGGCGCCCGGAGGAGATCGCGAAGCTGCGCGGCCTCTCCGTCGACGCCGTGCTCGGCCTGGGCGGCGGGCCGTCGGCCAACGGCGCCGTCGTCGCCGACGAGGCGCCCGCTGACGAGGCCGCTCCGGCCGCGGCAGGCTCCGGCCGCGGAGGAGACCCCGGCCGCCGAAGAGGCTCCGGCCGCCGAGGAAACTCCGGCCGCCGGCGAGACCCCTCCGGCCGTGGACACCACGCCCGCTGAGGAGCCGACCGCGTGAGCACGCTCGCGATCAAGCAGGTCAAGTCCGCCAACGGGACCGACCAGAGCCAGCGCGACACGCTGCGCACCCTCGGCCTGCGCCGCATCGGCCACGTCGTCGAGCGCCCCGACTCCCCGCAGCTGCGCGGGATGGTCCACAAGGTCCAGCATCTGATCGTGGTCGAGGAGAAGTCCTGATGTCCCCCGCTGCCCGCAAAGAAGCCCGAGGAAGAGACTCCCGCCGAGGAGCCCCGCATCGGCCTGCACAACCTCGCGCCGGCCCCTGGCTCGCGCAAGGACCGCAAGCGCGTCGGTCGCGGCCACGGCTCCGGCCACGGCAAGACCTCCGGCCGCGGCCACAAGGGCTACGGCTCGCGCTCCGGCGCCAAGGACCGCGCTCGCTTCGAGGGCGGCCAGAACCCCATTCACATGCGGATGCGCAAGCTCCGCGGCCCGAACAAGAAGATGTCGATGCCGTTCGAGCCCTTCCGCACGCACACGCAGCCCGTCAACCTCGAAGACCTCGAGGCCCGCTTCGACAAGGGCGCCTCGGTCGACGTCGACTCGCTGCGCGCCGCCGGCCTGGCCACCCGCAAGGGCATCCCGGTCAAGGTCCTCGCACGCGGTGAGATCACGAAGGCGCTCACCGTGCACGCCCACGGCTTCTCGAAGACGGCCCGCGAGAAGATCGAGGCCGCGGGCGGCACCTGTCAGATCATCGAGTCGTAAGGGAAGGAGAGCGGCTCCGTGCTCGCCACCATCCTGAACTCCTTCAAGGTCGCGGAGATTCGCAAGAAGCTCCTCTTCACGGCGGGCATCCTCGCGCTGTACCGGCTGGGCTCGTTCATCCCCGTGCCGGGTGTCAACACCGCGGCGCTGCAGCAGATCGAGGACAACTACGCCGGGTCGAACATCCTCGGCTTCCTCAACCTCTTCACCGGTGGCGGGCTCTCCCGGCTGGCGCTGTTCGCGCTCGGGATCATGCCCTACATCACGGCCTCGATCATCCTGCAGCTGCTCACGGTGGTCTCGCCGTCGCTGGAGAAGCTGTCCAAGGAAGGCGAGGTCGGGCAGGCCAAGATCACGCAGTACACGCGCTACCTGACCGTCGGCCTCGCCGCCGCCCAGGCCGTCGGCTACGTCTTCCTCTTCCGCTCGCAGGGCAACAGCGCGGGCGCGCCGCTGTTCGACGACTTCTCGCTCGCGACCGTGATCCTGATCGTGGTCTGCCTGACCGCGGGCTGCGTGCTGCTGATGTGGATGGGCGAGCTGATCACCCAGCGCGGCATCGGCAACGGGATCTCGCTGATGATCTTCGCCTCGATCGTCTCGGGCCTGCCCAACGGCGTGCAGGCGTGGTGGACGAACCCGGACCAGGTCTTCAAGGTCATCATGCCGTTCGTGGCGCTCGGCGTGATCGCGGCGATCGTGTTCGTCCAGGAGGGCCAGCGGCGGATCCCCGTGCAGTACGCCAAGCGCGTCATCGGCCGCCGCATGTCCGGCGGCGGCCAGACCTACCTGCCGCTGCGCGTGAACATGGCCGGCGTGATCCCCGTGATCTTCGCCGCCTCGATCATGGCCTTCCCGCCCACGGTCGGCGAGCTGATCCCGGGCGCCGGCGGCCTCTCGACCTTCTTCAGCCCCAACGGCTGGGCCTACATCGCCGGTGAGACCGTCTTCATCGTGCTCTTCACCTACTTCTACACCGCGGTCACGTTCAACCCCGTCGACCAGGCCGACAACCTGAAGAAGTACGGCGGCTTCATCCCCGGCGTGCGCCCGGGTCGCCCGACGGCGGAGTTCCTCGACCGCATCCTCGCCCGCCTGACGTTCCCCGGCGCGCTCTACCTGGCCGCGGTGGCCGCGCTGCCGACGATCCTCATCAACCAGACGCAGGCGAACTTCTACTTTGGCGGCACCTCGATCCTGATCGTCGTCGGCGTCGCGCTCGACACGATGAAGCAGCTCGAGGCCCAGCTCATGATGCGCAACTACGAAGGCTTCCTGAAGTGAGCACCGAGCTGAACCTCATCCTCTTCGGCCCGCCCGGCGCCGGCAAGGGCACCCAGGCCGCGCGGCTGCGGGAGGACTTCGACCTCCCCTACATCGCGACCGGGGACATGCTCCGCGAGCACCGGCAGAACGGCACGGAGCTGGGCCAGAAGGCCGAGGAGTACATGAACAACGGCGACCTCGTGCCCGACGACCTCGTGATCAAGATGATCATGGAGGAGATCGAGACGAAGGGCGACGACGGCTTCCTGCTCGACGGCTTCCCCCGCTCGGTCGGCCAGGCCGACGCGCTGGCCGAGGAGATCGAGCGCCGCGGGCGCCATCTCACCGCCGCGCTGCTGGTCGACGCCGACGACGACACCGTCATCAAGCGCATCACGGGCCGCCGCCAGTGCTCCAACGGCCACGTCTACCACGTCGAGTTCGACCCGCCCAAGCACGAGGACGCGTGCGACCAGTGCGGCAAGCCGCTCACCCAGCGCGACGACGACAAGCCCGAGACGGTCAAGAAGCGGCTGAAGACGTACCACGAGCAGACCGAGCCGCTGATCGAGTACTACGACGAGCGCGGCCTGCTGCGGCGCTTCGACGGCTCGCGCTCGCAGACCGAGGTGCACGACCACATCCGCGCGACGCTCGCCACGCTGCGTCTGGAGGAGCGGCTGTGATCGTCAAGAAGTCCCCGGCCGAGATCGACGCGATGGCGGCCGCGGGCGACATCCTCGTCCGCTGCATGGACCTGCTGGCCTCGAAGATCCGCCCCGGCGTCACGACCGGCGATCTCGACCAGGCCGCCGAGCGCTTCATCCGCTCGCAGGGCGCGACGCCCGCCTTCAAGGGCTACCGCGGCTTCCCCGGCTCGATCTGCGCCTCGCCGAACCACATGGTGGTGCACGGCATCCCCGGCAACTTCAAGCTCGGCGCCGGCGACATCATCTCGGTCGACATCGGCGTCGTGAAGGACGGCTGGGTCGCCGACGCCGCCCGCACCTTCCCGGTCGGCGAGGTCTCCCCGGTCGCGTCGAAGCTGCTCGACGTCACGCGCGAGTCGCTGTTCAAGGCGGCCGAGCAGTGCGTCCCGGGCAACCGCCTCGGCGACGTCGGCCACGCGGTCCAGTCCTACGTCGAGGAGAACGGGTTCTCGGTCGTCCGCTCGCTGGTCGGCCACGGGATCGGGCGCAGCATGCACGAGGACCCGCAGATCCCGAACTACGGCCCTCCCGGCAAGCGCGAGCTGCTCGAGGAGGGCATGGTGCTCGCCGTCGAGCCGATGACCACCGCCGGCCGCCACCAGGTCCGCATGGGCGACGACGGCTGGGCGATCTACTCCCAGGACGGCTCGCTGGCCGCGCACTTCGAGTTCACGATCGCCGTCACGGGCGAGGGTCCCCGGATCCTCACGCCGTGGCACCTTTCGCGCGTCCCGGCGTAGCCGCCGCCCAGAGGTGCGCGACGGCGAAGCCCCGGAAGGGGCGCCACGCCTCCGACAGCTCCGCCGCCCGCCCCGGGTCGGCGCCGAGCGCCGCCAGCCCGTGCTTGACCCCGAGGTCGGTCGGCAGGAACGCGTCGTCGTCGCCTGAGCGCAGCGCGACGTAGGCGGTCGTCCACGGCCCGATCCCGGCAAGCCGCTCGTCGACCGGCTCGCCGTCGGCCAGCGCGGCGGCCAGGCGGACGAGCGCGCGCCCGCGGGCGCGCGGCATCGGCAGCGTCTCCGGGTCGAGCGCCGCCAGCGCGGCCGGCGCCGGGAAGCGATGGGTGACGCCGCCGGCCGGCGCGGCCAGCGGCTCGCCCAGCTCCGCGGTCAGGCGGCCCGCGAGCGTGCGCGCGGCGGCGACCGAGATCTGCTGGCCGAGCAGTGCCCGCACGGCCAGCTCGGCCGGGTCGGGATGGCCGGGCACGCGGCGGCCGGGCGCGGCGCGGACGAGCGGGCCGAGCAGGGGGTCGCCGCCGAGCGCCGCCGCGATCGCGTCCGGGTCGGCGTCGAGGCGCAGGATCGCCCGCGCCGCGCCGGCGTCGCCCTCGACCTCGGAGTCGGGCGTGATCGCGAGCACGCTCCCGTCGGCCAGGCTGCGCCGGTAGACCCCGTCCACCACCTCCTCGACCCCCGGGACCGCGCGCCGGGCGAGGAAGGCGATCAGCTCGCCGGCGTGCAGTGCGGGGTGGTGATCCAGCCTCACGACCTGCAAGCCTTTCGCGTTCAACCACCATGCGCTATTCGACCCTCACCACACCGATCGGCGAGCTCATGCTCACGGCCGACGACGACGGCGCCCTCACCGGCGTCAACCTGCCCAACCGGCATCCCGACCCCGCCGGCTGGGAGCGCGACGACGAGCTGCTCGCCGACGCCCGCCGCCAGCTCACGGAGTACTTCGCGGGCGAGCGGACCACGTTCGACCTGCCGCTGCGGCCCGCCGGCGCCCCGTTCCAGCTGCGCGTCTGGGACGCGCTGCTGCGGATCCCCTACGGCGAGACGACGTCCTACGGCGAGATCGCCCGCGAGCTCGGCGACGGCGGGGACTACCGCCTCGCTCGCGCGGTCGGCGCGGCCAACGGCCGCAACCCGATCGCGATCATCGTCCCCTGCCACCGCGTGATCGGCTCCAACGGCAGCCTGACCGGCTACGCCGGCGGGCTGGAGTGCAAGCGCGCGCTGCTCGACCTCGAGGTCGGGCGCGCCGCGCTCGTATGAGCTACACGCTGATCGGCCGCGACGGGCAGCCCTACGCCAGCGAGGTCAAGGGGCTGCTCGGCGGCCACCGGCGGACGAAGGTCTACGGCACGATGGACTGCCCGGTCGCGCTGTCGTTGCTGCGGCGCGGCTTCGAGCCGAAGCACCGCGTGTTCTTCGCCGACGAGGAGACCGCGATCGCCGCCGGATTCCGCCCGTGCGGCGCCTGCATGCGGGAGCGCTACCCTGAGTGGAAGGCGGCGCGGTAGGGGGCTGCGGAGGGGCAAAAGACCGCGCTATACTCCCCGGTCGCGTTCTGGCCCGCGGGCCACCGGCGTGCAGCGAACCCGCTCCGGGGGATGGTAGCGGCGGCCGTACCGGCCTCCAGAGCCTCCCCGTCCGGATCATTCAGCAGGAAAGGGATCATGAAGGTACGACCGTCGGTCAAGCCGATGTGCGAGAAGTGCAAGATCATCCGCCGTAACCGGCGGGTCCTCGTGATCTGCCCGAATCCGCGCCACAAGCAGCGCCAGGGCTAGGAGGAAGATGGCTCGTATCGCCGGGGTCAACATCCCGCTCAACAAGCGCGTCGAGATCGGTCTCACGTACATCTACGGGGTCGGTCGCTCGACCTCGAACCAACTGCTCGCTCAGCTCGGCATCTCGCCCGACACCTACGTCAGGCAGCTCACCGACGACGAGGTCGCCAAGCTGCGCGACGCGATCGACGACATGTCGGTCGAGGGCGACCTGCGCCGCGAGCGCTCCCAGAACGTCAAGCGCCTGATGGAGATCGGCTCCTACCGCGGCATGCGCCACCGCCGCGGGCTGCCCGTGCGCGGTCAGAACACCAAGACCAACGCCCGCACCCGCAAGGGACCGAAGCGGATGTCCGTGGCCGGCAAGAAGAAAGCGACCAAGAAGTAGATGTCTCCCGCTCCCCGTCGCCCCCAGCGCGGCCGTCGCAAGGTTCGCAAGAACATCCCGATCGGCCAGGCGCACATCAAGACCAGCTTCAACAACACGATCGTGGCCCTCACGGACCGCGAAGGCAACGTCATCGCGTGGGAGTCCGCCGGCGGCGCCGGTTTCAAGGGCTCGCGCAAGTCGACGCCCTTCGCCGCCCAGGTCACCGCCGACGCGGCGGCCCGCAAGGGCATCGAGCAGGGCATGCAGAAGGTGGAGGTCTTCGTGAAGGGCCCGGGCTCGGGCCGCGAGACCGCCATCCGCTCGCTGCAGGCCGCAGGGCTCGAGGTAACCGGAGTGCGCGACGTGACCCCGCAGGCACACAACGGCTGCCGCCCACGCAAGCGGCGGAGGGTCTAACACCTTGGCTCGCGATACATCACCTCAGTGCAAGCAGTGCCGCCGCGAAGGGCAGAAGCTCTTCCTCAAGGGCGAGCGCTGCCTGACCGACAAGTGCGGCGTCGAACGCCGCTCCTATCCGCCGGGCGAGCACGGCCGCGGCCGCCAGAAGCAGTCCGAGTACCGCGTGCAGCTGCGTGAGAAGCAGAAGGCCCGCCGCTACTACGGCGTGCTGGAGAAGCAGTTCCGCACGTACTACGCGAAGGCGTCGCGCCAGCCCGGGATCACCGGCGAGAACCTGCTCCGCATCCTCGAGTGCCGCTTCGACAACGTGCTCGTGCGCCTCGGCTTCGCCGCCTCGCGGCGCCAGGCGCGCCAGATGATCCGGCACGGCCACTGGTCGATCAACGGCCGCCGCGTCGACATCCCCTCGTACCAGGTACGCGACAACGACGTGATCGCCGTGAGGGCGGGCAGCGAGGGGGCCGACAAGGTCATCCGCGATGCGACCGAACTGACGGCTCAGGTTCCGCCGTGGCTGCAGGCCGACCACGACTCGCTCACGGCGAAGGTGCTCCGCAAGCCCGAACGCCGAGAGATCGCGGCGCCGGTGCAGGAGCAGCTCATCGTCGAGCTGTACTCGAAGTAATCCCGTCTTTTTCCATGCCCGGGGCCCCAGCTCCCCTTCTGTCCCCGCCCCCGGGCCGCTCCACCCCCGACGACGTTAGGACCCTGATGCTCGACTTCCAGATCCCACGAATCACTGCCGAGTCGGTCGAAGACAATCGCGGCTCGTTCACCGTCGAGCCGCTCGACCGTGGCTTCGGCTACACCTTCGGCAACTCGCTCCGCCGCGTCCTGCTGGCGTCGCTGAGCGGCGCCGCCGTGACCTCCGTGCGCATCGAGGGGGTGGCGCACGAGTTCTCGACCATCAAGGGCGTGACCGAGGACGTGACGGACATCGTCCTCAATCTCAAGGGCATCGTGTGCCGCATGCACTCGGACGCCACCGAGATCGAGGCGCCGCTCGTCGTGACCGGCCCGGGCGACATCACCGCGCGTGACATCGACCTCCCCTCCGGCGTCGAGATCCTCAACCCGGACGCGCACATCGCCACGCTCGAGAAGAAGACCAAGCTCGAGCTCTACCTGACGATCGGGCGCGGGCGCGGCTACCGGCCGGCGGAGGACAACAAGTCCCCCGACCAGCCGATCGGCGTCATCCCGATCGACTCGATCTTCTCGCCCGTGCGGCGGGTGGCGTACAACGTCGAGGGCGCGCGCGTCGGCCAGCGCACGGACTACGACAAGCTCACGCTCGACATCGAGACCGACGGCTCGGTCGATCCCCAGGCGGCGCTGCGCGACGCGGCGGAGATCCTGATCTCCTCCCTGTCGATCTTCACCGACGAGGACCGCATCGAGGAGCTGCGTGCCGGCCCGGCCGGCATGTCCGCGCTCGACAACGGCGCGGGCGGCGCGGGCGCGAACGCCATCGCGGCGGCCGGTGGCCGTCCCGGCGGCGGCCCGATGGACGACATCCTCATCGAGGAGCTCGAGCTCGGCGTGCGCTCGTACAACTGCCTCAAGCGCGCGGGCATCCAGACGGTGGGCGACCTCGTCTCGAAGTCCGAGGGCGAGCTGGCCGCGATCCCGAACTTCGGCAAGAAGTCGATCGACGAGGTCATCGAGACGCTCAACCAGCGTGGCCTGGGCCTCCGCACGGACTAGGTAGGCTGGAACGATGCGCCATCAGAAGACCCGCCACAAGCTGTCCCGCAGCGCCTCGCATCGCAAGGCGCTGCTGGCCAACCTCTGCGTCGAGGTCATTGACCACGAGCGCATCAAGACCACCCAGGCGAAGGCCAAGGCGGTCAAGCCCGAGGTCGAGAAGCTGATCACCCTGGCCAAGCGCGGCGACCTGCACGCGCGCCGCCAGGCGATCTCGACGCTGCAGCACCCCGACAAGGGCGTCATCTACAAGCTGTTCGATGAGATCGCACCGCGCTACAGCGCCCGTGAGGGCGGCTACACGCGCATCCTCAAGTTGGGCCCCCGGTCGAGTGACTCGACCGAGATGGTCTACCTAGAGCTCGTCTGACCAGCGCTTTCCAAGCTTGCGAGGGAAAGTAAGCCGCCTAGGTGTCACCCTCAACTTTGGCCTACGACGGGGCACCGTTCGCCGGCTGGGCCGACCAGCCGGGCGAACGGACCGTCTCCGGTGAGCTGAACGCGGCGCTGGCCACGGTGCTGCGCCGGCCGGTCGCGCTGACCGTGGCCGGCCGCACCGACCGCGGCGTCCATGCCCTCGGGCAGGTCGTCTCCTATGACGGCCCGCTGCCGCGCCTGCGCTCGGTCAACGCGGTGCTGCCGCGCGAGATCACCGTGGTCCGCGCCGAGGAGGCGCCGCCGGGGTTCTCCGCCCGCTTCGACGCGCGCTCGCGCGCCTACGTCTACCGCGTGCTCGCCCGCGACACGCCGTCGCCGTTCGAGCGCGGGCGCTCGCTGTGGTGGTCCGACCGGCTCGACGAGGCGGCCCTGCACGCCTGCGCCGAGCGCCTGCGCGGCACCCACGACTTCACCGCCTTCACCCCCAGCGACGGCTATCACCAGCGCTTCGACCGCGACGTGCTCGACGCTCGCTGGGAGCGCGCAGGGCGAGATCCTCGAGTTCCACATCGAGGCCGACTCGTTCATGCGCCACATGAACCGCGTGCTGATCGGGACGATGCTCGAGGTGGCCCAGGGCCGGCGCTCGGTCGAGGGCTTCGCCGCGCTGCTCGAGGGCCGGCCGCGTGCCGAGGCGGGCCGCACGGCGCCGCCCTACGGGCTCTACCTCGCGGCGGTCCGGTACTAGCTAGTTCTTCTTGGCGAGGATGCGCTGCAGCTCGTTCGCGAAGTCCGCGATCGGCTCGGTGTCCTTCGGCGCCGTGATGGTGACGGGCTTGCCGACGGCGGTGTAGTCGATCTTGTACTCGAGGCGCCCGCCGGTGATGCCGCCCGCGGCGTCCCGGTTGGTCGCGGGGGTCGTGAACTTCGATGTCAGCGAGAGCTGGCGGACGGTGTCGTCGTCGGCCACCGCGGCCTCGAAGCGCGGGCTGCCGAAGGTGCGCTTGACCTGCGCGCGCTGCTGCGGCGTCAGGCGGCCCTGGGGGACGGCCTGCGCGGCGCCGGTCGTGGGGAGGGACTGGCTCAGGCGCTCGTACTGGTCCATCACCGCGTCGGGGTCGATCGCGCCGGTGTAGACGGTGAGCTTCTCGCCGTCGAAGGTGCGGGTGCCGGACTCCTTGACGTCCTTGATCGCGCCGAGGGGGTTGAAGCCGATCTGGGCGAGGCCCTTCTGCTTGGAGGCCTGGGCCTGCTCGGTGGCGCGCGCGACGGCCTGCTGGCCGACCTCGAAGTCCTGGCCGCCGAGGTTGATGAAGACGTTGTCGCCCGTGGAGACGACGCGGCTCGTGAACTGGGTGGTCAGGCCGGAGAAGCCGACCTTCCAGTCGAGGCTCGGGAGCTTCTCGGCGCCGTTGTTGCGCAGCGGGCCGTTGAAGGTCAGCTCGAGCTTGTCGCCCACGGACGGGGGCGCGTTGTCGAAGAAGATGCGGGCCGCGACGGCGACCTGGGCGCTGGAGAGCGGCTTGACGCTCGCGAGGCGCTCCTTCGGGCTCTTGTCCGAGCCGCTGTCGGAGCCGCCGCACGCGGCCACGACGACGACCGTGAGCGTGGCGAGCAGCAGCAGCGCGGCGCGGATGACGTTCCTCGGCATGGCTCCAGAGTGGCACAGGCCCGGGCGCTCCAACAGGTCCCAGGACCGGTCCCGGGACGCAAGATGAGACCGTCGGCCCTGGGGCTCCTCGCCGCCCGATGGCACCCTGCGATGTCGTGAGGACTCTTCGTTCCCTGGGAAGCCAGCGCGGCCAGACCGGCGCCGAGTACATGGGCATCCTGCTGCTCGTCGCCGTGATCATCGGCGCGCTGATCGCCTCCAACGTCGACGGCAAGATCGCGAACGCGGCGAACGACATGGTCTCCCTGATCTCCGGCGGCGGCAAGGACGACGGCGGTGGCGGCGGCAGCGGCGGGCCCGGCAGCCCCGGCGGTCCCGGCAACCCGGGCGGCCCGGGTGGCTCCGGCGGTCCGGGCGGCAACGGCGGTCCCGGCGGCTCCGGCGGTCCCTCCTCCGAGGAGGAGGCGAAGAAGACGATCGCCTGCCTCGGCTCGGCCAAGGAAGCCGGCCTCTGCCTGACGGCGCTGACCGGCCCGAACTCCGTCTCCGAGGCGATCACCGAACGGGCGCGCGAGCGGGTCATGAAGACCCAGCGCGACCTCTACAACCAGGCCCGCCCCGGCACGCCCGAGTACGCGAAGGCCCTCGCCGCCCGCAACCAGGCGGTCAAGGACCTCATCAACAGCCGCAAGATCACCAACAACTTCATCGTCAAGCCGCTCGCCCAGGTCCGCAAGGCGGTCAACCCGCGGGTCCAGGACATCCAGAAGGGCCTGGAGCGGGCCGGGAAGGGCGCCGCCAGCTCGAAGCCCGTCGTCCCCCTCAAGCCGAACACGAGCTCCGGCGGCCCGGTCAAGCCCGGCCCGGCCAGCAAGTTCCTCAAGGGCCTCGGCAAGGTCGGCAAGGGCCTCGGCATCGCCGGCACGGCGCTCTCGCTCTACGACAACGTCAAGAACGACGGGGTCGCCAAGGGCCTCACCAAGACGGCCGGCGGCGTCGCGGGCGCCTGGGGCGCCGGCGCGGCCGTCACCGCCGGCTGCACGGCGATCGGCGTCGCCACCGCGGGCGTCGGCGGCCTCGTCTGCGCCGGCGTGGCCTTCGGCGCCGCCTACCTCGGCGGCAAGTACGGCTCGCAGATCGCGGGCTGGGGCTACGATCGTGCCAAGGACATCGGGAACTTCGCGAACGAGAACGTCTTCAAGCCCGTCGGCCATGCCACCGAGGTGGCCGTGGAATCGGTCAAGGACTTCGGGGAAGACGCGGTCGACGGTGGGAAGAAGGTGTTGGGGGCTCTCAACCCCTTCGGTTAGCTACTCATGCCCCTGTTTCGAAAGAAGAGCCAGAGCCAGGCCCAGCGCCTGGCTTCCTGGCGTTCAGAGGCGCTCTCGGGCGCCCACGCGGCCGACGGCGTCGGCGCGCTGCTCGACGAGCTCGGCGCGACCGCCTCGGAGGAGCGCAAGGGCTGGGTCGTCGAGGTCGGCTCCGCCCGGCTGTTCATCGCCACGATCGACGACGGCACGACCCTCTCCGGCTGGTCGCCGCTCGAGGACACGCACGACGCGAGCGCGCTGCTCGGGCTGCTGCGCCGCAACCTCGAGCCCGGCCTCGTGTGGACGTGCCGCAGCGACGCCGGGGGCGACGACGAGCTGGGCGCGCGCTTCGCGGTGCCGCTCGACGGGTTCGACCGCGCGGCGGTGCTGCTCGCGCTCGAGGCGATGGCCGGCGCGCTCGGCGACGAGGGGCTCGCCACACGGGCGCGGGAGCTGCGCGAGCCGCCGCGCGGAGAGGCCGACGAGCAGGACGCGAACGCCGCCGCCGCCGGGGCGGTGGAGGCTGCGCTGGAGGCCATCGGGCTGACGGCCGAGGCCGACTCCGGGGTCTGGCGCATCGCGGTCGACGAGGGCATCGTCGAGGCGGCGCTGCGCGACACGGGCGAGAGCCTGCTGCTGATGCGCGAGCTGGAGTACGCGGGCGGCGAGGACGACGTCGAGGCCCTGCGCTGGCTGCTGCTCGCGAGCGACTGGGGCAGCGCGCGGATGGGCCTGGCCTCGCTGCCGGGCGGGCCGGGGCTGTTCTCGGCCTGCGCCGTCCCGGCCGCGACGCTCGAGCCGCAGGCGCTCGCCTGGGGCCTCGCCGAGGTGCTGCAGCTCAGCGACGAGTACGACCGGCTGGCGGGGGGCTTAGCGAATGGTCATCACGGTCATCATCTTCGCCGCGCTCTCTGGTCGTCTTCGGCTCGCGGTCACGCGCATCTGGCAGGGCCGTTACGAGCTCGACGGCAACAGGCCCGCGCTCGTTCTGGCCCTTCAGCGAGGCGCTGTGGCGGGGCGTGGGCCGCGCGTTCCCCGTCCAAGCCGCCTGCGTCATCCTGCTGATCGGCGGCGGGATCGACGGGGACCTCATCGGGACCGGCCCCAGGTACTACGACATCGCGATGGCGATCGGCCTCGCTCGGCCTGCTCGGGATGTTCCTGCTCGCGCTGCCCGTCATGTTCTTCAACCGCCCCCGCTTCGCCGTGCCGCCGCACCAGCGCGACGAGCCCGGCGCGGTCGCCGAGTGGCGCTCCGCGCGCCACGGTCGCTAGACCGGGCGGGGCCGGGGAGCAGGTGACGCGCGCCGAGGTAGAGCAGGACGCCGGCCGCGGCCGCCCACGGCGCCGAGGTTGAGTGCGAGCTCGCGGTCGGCGAGGACGACCGCGCCGCTGAGGAGCAGCAGCACCCCGCGCAGCGGCGCGGGGATCTGCGACCAGGACGGTCGCCCGTGCGGCTCGGGGGGTGCCGCGGCGGCCGCGATGATGATGCCGGCGCCCGCGACGCCGAGGCTCCAGGTGCGCAGGTCACCGAGGTAGGCGTTCCAGATCGCCTTCACGACGGCGTCACCCGAGCTCGTGTCGAAGCCCTCCAGCGTGAGCGTGCGCGCGCCGATCCACCCGGCCAGCAGGACGCCGCCCGCTCCCGCCAGCGCGACCCCGATCCCCCAGATGCCGCGGCGGCGATCGCGGGCGGTCACTCCGACGAGCAGCAGCCCGAGAAGCCCGGCGACGAGCGCCACCGGCGCCAGGCGAGACCAGCTGCGCGCCCGGGGAGCCGCCTCGAGCAGCAGGCGCTCCCGCCCGTTCCCGCCGATCGACATCAGCGACGGGTCGCCGTCGCGCGGCAGCCGCTCAGCCAGCCTGGGCGTCCGGCCGGCGATGGCCGCCCGGACCTCCGCGGTCATCCCGGCCACCTGCAGGGCCGGCCGCGGATCGCCTGCGCTGAAGATGTCGGTGTGAAGGCTCCGCACCGCCAGCGCCGAAGCGCGCCGCGAAGGACGGGCTTGCGGCGACATCGGTCGCCGCCGCCTCGAGCGCGGGCCGCAGCGTGACGAGTCCCGGTGAGCGCTCGATGAGGCCGTCCGAGAAGCGGGCGGCGATCTCCTCGTCAAGCTCGTCCGAGGCGAGCGCGCTGACCGCGCGATCGGCGAAGTGGTCCTGGTCGAGGATCGCGGAACGCGCGTAGAGCCCCGCCACCGCCGCGATGATGCAGAGCGCCGACGCGAAGAGCGTGAGGCGGGTCGCGAGCGTGCCCATCGCGCGCACGGTAGGCGACCCGGCGCACCACGCACTGGCCGAACGGCGAGGTCGGACCACATCTATCCTCCCGAGCGTGCTCCGGGTCCTCCTCACCAACGACGACGGGATCGAGGCGGAGGGCCTCCAGGCGCTGCGGCGCGCGCTGCTCGAGGTCGCCGACGTCGAGCTCGCGGTCATCGCGCCCGACGCCAACCAGTCGGCCACGGCGCGCTCGATCACCACGCGACGGCCGCTGTGGGTGGAGGAGGTGCCGTTCGGCGACGGCACGGTCGGCTACGCGACCGACGGGACGCCGGTCGACTGCGTCCGGCTCGCCGCGCTCGGGCTGATCGACGGCTTCACGGCCGACCTGATCGTCTCCGGCATCAACCACGGGTCGAACCTCGGCGACGACATCACCTACTCCGGCACGGTGGCGGCCGCCTTCGAGGGCGTGATCCTCGGCATCCCGGGCATCGCGATCTCCCAGCAGTCCGACGCGCGCGAGATGGACTTCCGCCTCGGCCGCGTCTTCAACTTCGACGTCGCCGCCGCCTTCACGGCGCGGCTGGTGGAGGAGATCGACGACGTGCCGCTGCCCGCGGGGACGCTGCTGAACGTCAACTTCCCGGCCGGTGAGGTCGACGGCGTCGACGTCGCCCAGCTCGGCAAGCGCGTCTACCACGACCAGCTCTCGCTGGTCGACGAGGAGTCGGGCCGCCGCCAGTACCGCATCTACGGCGACTCGCCGGACTACGAGCGCCAGGAGGGCACCGACCTCGCCGCGATCGCCGAGGGGCGCGTCGCGGTGACGCCGCTGCACTTCGACCTCACGGACCGCCCGGGGATCGAGACGCTGCAGGCGTACGACCTCGCGCGGCTGCTCGCGCCGGCCGCGGAGGAGCTCAACTAGGGATGTCGGAGGTCGCGGAGCGGGCGGACGAGCTCAAGCGGCAGCTCGCGCACCACAACCATCGCTACTACGTCCTCGACGACCCCGAGGTCGGCGACGACGTCTACGACGCGCTGCTCGACGAGCTGCGGGCGATCGAGCGCGATCACCCCGAGCTCGTCACGCCCGACTCGCCGACCCAGCGCGTCGGCGCCGAGCCGGTCTCGCGGCTGGAGAAGGTCACGCACCTGCAGCCGATGTACTCGCTCGCCAACGCGCGCTCGGAGGAGGAGCTGCGGGCGTGGGTGGCGAGGATGCGCTCGCACCTCGCGCGCGAGGGGATCGAGGACCCGGCCTTCGAGTTCGTCGCCGAGCCGAAGATCGACGGGCTGGCGATGTCGCTCGTCTACCGCGACGGCGTGCTCGAGCGCGGCGCCACGCGCGGCAACGGCGAGGTGGGGGAGGACGTGACGCACAACCTGCGCACCATCCCCTCGATCCCGCTCAGCTTCGAGGACGCGCCGCCGCTGATCGAGGTCAGGGGCGAGATCTACATGTCGCTGTCGGACTTCACCGCGCTCAACGAGCGGCGCGCCGAGGCCGGCCTCCCGACGTTCATGAACCCGCGCAACTCGGCGGCGGGGACGATCCGCCAGCTCGACCCGGCGCTCGCCGCCGAGCGGCCGCTGTCGATGTGGTGCTACGCGATCGGCGCGACCGAGGGGATCTCGTTCTCGAGCCACTGGGAGTCGCTCCAGTGGCTGCGCGAGCACGGCTTCCGCGTCAACGACGACGTCAAGAAGCTCAGCTCCGAGGACGATGTCGTCGCCCAGTGCCTGGGCTGGCAGGAGCGCCGCGGCGCGCTCGACTTCGAGATCGACGGCGTGGTGGTCAAGGTCGACGACGTCGAGCTGCAGCGGCGCCTCGGCGTCGTGGGGCGCGACCCGCGCTGGGCGATCGCGTGGAAGTTCCCGCCCACCACGGCGGTGACGAAGCTCAACGAGATCCTCTGGAACGTCGGCAAGTTCGGCGACCTGCACCCGTTCGGCGCGCTCGAGCCCGTCCACGTCGGCGGCGTCACGGTCAAGATGGCGACGCTGCACAACGAGGAGGACGTCGCGCGCAAGGACATCCGGGCCGGCGACGAGGTGATCGTGCTGCGCGCCGGCGACGTGATCCCGCAGATCCTCTCGCCCGCCCCGCACGCGCTCGAGAACCCCGACCGCTCGCCGCCGACGACGCCGCCCGAGCGCTGCCCGTTCTGCGACACGCCGACGGTCAAGGAGGACTCGGTCTTCACGAAGTGCCCCAACCTCGAGTGCCCAGAGCGCCGCTGGCAGCTGCTCAAGGCGTTCGCGGCGATCATGGACATCGACGGCCTCGGCGAGAAGCAGGTCGCCCGGCTGCAGCAGCGGGGGCTGGTGCGCACGTTCGCCGACTTCTACCGCCTGACCAAGGCGCAGATCATGGAGCTCGAGGGCTACGGCGAGGTCTCGGCCGAGAAGCTGCTGGGCGCGATCGAGGCGTCGAAGCAGCAGCCGTTCGGCCGCGTGCTGTTCGCGCTCGGGATCGAGGGCGTCGGCTACATCACGGGCCGCAACCTCGCCCAGCGCTTCCGCTCGATCGACGCGCTGCTCGCCGCCACGCCGGAGGACGTCACCGACACGCCGGGGGTCGGGCCGAAGGTCGCCGCGCTGATCCACCGCCAGCTCCAGGACCCGCAGATGCGCGCGCAGATCGACGCGCTGCGGCCGTTCGTGCGCTTCGAGGAGGAGGGCCCGCCGCCGGGCGAGGGGCCGCTCGCGGGCAAGACGTTCGTGCTCACCGGCTCCCTGCCCGACCTGACGCGCGAGGAGGCCTCGCAGCGGATCCTGGCCGCCGGCGGCAAGGTCACCTCGTCGGTGTCGAAGAAGACCGATTACGTGGTCGCGGGCGCCTCGCCGGGCTCGAAGCTCGAGAAGGCGGAGCGCCTCGGCGTGACCGTCCTCGACGAGGGCGGGCTGCTCGAGCTCGTGTCAGGGTAATCTCCCGCGCGATGGCCGACGAACCGCTCTACGTCGTGGTCGAGATCCCCAAGGGCTCGTCGAACAAGTACGAATGGGACGACGAGCTGGGCGCGATCAAGCTCGATCGCCTGCTCTTCGCCTCGCTCGGCTATCCGACCGACTACGGCTTCTTCCGCGACACGCTGGCCGGCGACGGCGACCCGCTCGACGCCATGGTCGTCGTCTCCGAGCCGACCTTCCCCGGCTGCTTCATCGAGGTCAAGCCGGTGGCGCTGTTCCGCATGCGCGACGAGAACGCGGAGGACAACAAGATCCTCTGCGTGCCGCTGACGGACCCGAACTGGAGCCACATCGAGCGGCTCGAGGACCTCCCGATGAGCCTCCGCGACGAGATCTCGCACTTCTTCGCGATCTACAAGACGCCCGACTGGAAGGTCGTCAAGGTCGATGGCTGGTACCCGCACGAAGAGGCGCTGGAGTCCATCAGCCGCGCTCGCAAGCGCTTCAAGGAAGGTCAGGGCGAGTAGCGGGCGAGCGCTGACGTCATGCGGTCCTGCAGCCGGTGGGCGCCGTAGACGTTGACGCCGGTCATGAGGTAGGCGAAGGCGACGCGCGCGCCTGACGTGGTCTGGCAGTAGCCCGCCAGCGCGGACACGTAGTTGAGCGTGCCGGTCTTGGCCTGGCAGCGGTCGCGCGCGACGCTGCGGCGCATCCGGTGCTCGAGCGTCCCGCTGCGCCCGGCGACCGCGAGCGAGGTCTGGAAGGCCGGGCCGGCCTCGTCGTCCTCGGCCATGTGCTGGAGCAGCCGCACCACCTGGCGCGGCGTCGTGCGGTTGGAGCGCGAGAGCCCCGAGCCGTCGGCGACGCGCGGTCGCAGCCCGAAGCCCGTCATCGTGCGCCGCACCACGGCGGCGCCGGCGCGCGTCGTCCCGCCGGCGCCGAACTCCTCGCCCAGCGCCTTGATCAGCGTCTCGGCGTTGAAGTTGTCCGACGGCCGGTTGGTGAGGCGGGCGATCTCCGCCATCGTGGCCGAGCGCTGCTCGGTCAGCGGCAGCGCGCCCCCCTGGGTGCGGCCGGTGCGGGCCGCGCCACCGATCACGACGTCGCGCCGCTTGAGCGCGCGCTCGAAGGCGCGGGCGGCGAACAGCGGGGGCCGCTTCTGCCAGTAGGTCCGCGGTGCGCCCGTGCGGCCGCGGTTGAAGGTCAGCGCGCTCAGCGGCCCGACCTCGTTCGTGGTCCGGAAGCCCTCCGACGGCGGCCCGCGCAGCGTGTCGAAGGCGGACTCGTCGCCGATCACGCGCCCCGTGATCTCGCGCAGGCCGTGGTCGAGCACGAGCCGGTCTGCGAGCTGCGCCGCCTTGAGATCGTCGAAGTAGGGATCGCCGCCGCCGCGCAGGTAGAGGTTGCCGATCAGGACCCCGGCGGGGTCGACGCCGACGTCGCCGAGCACGCGCGTGGTCAGGTGGCCGTTGACGCCGTAGAGCGTGAGCGCGGTCGAGGTCGTGTAGAGCTTCTCGACGGAGGCGGGGGTGCGCGCGGTGCCGGCGCGCGAGGAGAAGATCGTGCGCCCGCTGTCGAGATCGACCGCGAAGGCGCCCGAGCCGCCGCCCGCCTGGCGCATCTGCGAGGCCAGCACGGCCCGCGTGGCGGCCGGGCCACCCGCGAGCGCGGCGGCGGGCAGGAGCGCGGCCGCGATCAGCAGCGCGACGGTGAGGTGGAGCGTCCGGGCCATCGGGGTCGAGGGTAGGCAACCCGGCGGTCGGGTCGAAGTCGCGGTTCGCTTCATCCGATCAAGGTGACGCGCGGGGCGCCGCGGCGCGCTCTCATTAGCCTATGACTGAGCCCTCATCCCCGCGGCTGCTCGTGGTCGCCAACCGGACTGAGTCGGCGCCGCGGTTGCTCGAGGAGGTCAAGCATCGCGCCCACGCCGGCTGCCAGATCACGCTCATGGTCCCGCCTGAGCGCCATCCTGAAGCTCCCGACTGGACGCCCGAGGACGCGCTCAGCCTCGCGCAGCGCGCCGCCGGCGACCGGCCCGTGACCCTCGTGGACTGCGGCGAGGACGCGGCAGCGACGATCGGCGAGCTGGTGGAACGCGGCGAGTGCGACGAGATCCTGCTCTGCACGCCCCCGGAGCACCACGAGCACTGGCACCGCCACTCGCTTCCCAAGCGGATCAAAGCCCTCGACATCCCGGTGACGGTGATCCCGCCCGACCCAGCGGGCTGGTCGTACTCCCACGGTTTCCCGTCGGATTGGACGCCGGCGCACGCGGGCCCGCTGACGTAGACCGCGTTTGCGTTCTCACCCCGGGACCGCGATAGTCGGTCGCGATGGTTCTCCGGCGGGGACTCAAGGCTGTACTCGTGGCGCTTGTGCTGCTGTTCGCGTTCGGGCCGTCGCACGCGCTCGCGGCCGGGCAATGGCTGCCCGGGGAGACGCTCGACTCGCCCGCTGCGACCGCGGCCCCCGACGTCGCGACGGACAACGACGGCAACTCCGTGGCCGTGTGGCTCGCGGGGGGCGAGGTCCGGGCGTCCTACCGGCCGCGCGGCGGGGCCTGGGGCACGCCCCAGAGCCTCGACACCGGCACCGAGATCCTCGCGTCCCAGCCGCGCGTCACCGTGCAACCGGCCGAGGGCCACTTCGTGGCCGTGTGGCTGGGCGAGCGCGGCGAGGGCCCGTCCTATCCCGTGCGCTGGGCGCGGCGCCCCGCCGGCGGCGACTGGAGCGCGCCGGGCACGATCACCGGCATCGGCTGCTGCCCGGGCATCGCCGCCCTCGAGGCGAGCAGCGACGGGCGGCGTGCTCGTGATGCCGACCGACGAGGGCACGCCGCGGACGAACTTCCTGCCGCGCGGCAGCGGCTCGGTGTGGGGTCCGGATGAGGACGTGCCGACCGGCCAGGGCACGCGGCTCGCGATGGGCCCGGACGGCAGCGCGGTCATCGCCTGGCCGACGACCTGTGGCGGCGAGCCCGGCGATCGCCTGCATCGTCTCCGCCTACCGCCCGCCCGACGGCCCCTGGGGCCAGCTGGTCGAGGCCGCCCGGCTCCCCGCGGGGCGCCAGGTCACCGGCTTCGAGATCACCTCCGCCTGGGGCGTGGCGCTCACGCCGAGCTACTCGCTGGTGTGGGGCGAGGCCACCAACGGGGACGTCGGTCCCGAAGCGCCCGGCAGCGTCCGCAGCGCCGAGCGCGGCGTCGGCCCCGGCGGTGCCTGGGGAGCGCAGCAGACGGTCACCGACCTGGCGGACCAGATCCCGTTCTGCAACTTCGACAACTGCTTCGATCTCGTCACGAGCCCCGGTGGCGTGCAGCTCGCGGCCTGGCACCAGACCGGTGCCGGGACCAACCGGATCATGGCGTCGCTGCGCGGGCCCGGGGCGACCTGGGGCGCGGCCGAGAGCGCCGGCGACACCGGCACGAGCGGCGCGATCCCGTTCGCCGGCATCGTCGCGGCGAGCGTTCCCCCCACTCATACCCCCGTGGTCGCCTGGGGCTCGAACGTCACCGGGGAGGGGACTCGCACGCGGGTCCTATCGCGACGGCGCCGGCTGGCACCCCGTCGAGCTCGCGCTCGGGGGCGCGGCCTGCCGCCCAACGACGGCGTCCTGCTCGGTGACCTGCAGGTCGACGGCGACGGCAACGCGGTCACCGCGTGGCGGGACTCGGGCGGCGTGTCCGCGGCCGGGTTCGACGCCGGCCCACCGCGCTTCAGCGCGTTCTCGCTGCCCTCGGGCAACCTGGGCGCGGCGCCCTTCTCGGCCGCCGCCGATGACGCCTGGTCGCCGGTCTCGATCGCGTGGGCGTTCGGCGACGGTGCGGGAGCGATCGGGCCGAGCGTGACCCATGCCTACAGCGCCGCAGGGACCTTCACCGCCACCGCCACCGCCACCGACGCGGTCGGCAATGTCGCCGCGCGTGCCGGGACCGTCACGGTGACCGCCCAACCGACGCCGACCCCGCCCCCGGACCCCTGCGGCACGGGCGACAAGGACAAGGACGGGATCAAGGACACCTGCGACACCAGCGACGGCTCGAGCCGCCCTGTGGCGTTCAAGACCGTCAACGCGAAGGTCGTCTCCGGCGAGGTGTTCGTGAAGCTGCCGGCCGGCGCCGCGGGCGCCTCCCAGGCCGCCAAGCCGCCCAAGGGCTTCGTCCGGCTGACGGGCGCCCAGACCATCCCGGTCGGCTCGACGCTCGACACCGCCAAGGGCCGCGTCTCGCTACGGACCGCGTCCGACACGCGCAAGCACGTCCAGACCGCCCAGTTCTTCCGCGGCCGGTTCGTCGTCCGCCAGGTCCGCAAGCCGCGCGGGAAGGCGAAGAAGCGCTCGACCAAGCTGATCACCGAGCTGCGGCTCAGCGGGTCGTCGTTCTCGAAGACCTGCAAGGCCAGGGCCTCGATCACCGCCAAGAAGCGCTCCAAGAAGCGCGTGCGGCGGCTGTTCGGGGACGGCAAGGGCTCGTTCCGCACCCGCGGGCGCAACGCGGCGGCGACCGTCCGCGGCACGCGCTGGGGCGTCCAGGACCGCTGCGACGGGACGCTGGTGGCCGTCCAGCGCGGTCGCGTCGAGGTTCGTGACTTCGTCAAGCGCAAGACCGTGATCGTGCGCGCCGGCAAGACCTACCTCGCCCGGCGCCGCTGACCCCGCCAATAGACTGGCCTAGCGGATGGGCAAGGTCGTCAAGCTCGAAAAGGGTGCAAAGCGCGGCCGCAGCCGTTCTGCGCGCCCGCAGCAGTCGCGCACCGCGCTCGTCCTGGGTGGCGGCGGCTTCACCGGCGGGGTCTATGAGATCGGCGCCCTGCGCGCGCTCGACCTGCTGTCGGTCAACAAGAGCGTCAACCAGTTCGACATCTACGTCGGGACCAGCGCCGGCTCGCTGATCGCCGCGCTGGCGTCCAACGGGGTCACGCCCGAGCAGATGATGCGGATCGTCAACGACCAGGTCCCGACCCCGTTCCGCGACATCAACCTCGACATGCTGCTGAAGCCGAACTACCGCGAGTACGCCACCAAGGCGCTGCAGCTGCCGATCCACCTGCTGGGCGTCGCGCGCTCGCTCGGGCGCAGCCTCGGCTCGTTCTCGACGGTCGACCTCGCGATCGCGCTCGCCGACGCGCTGCCCTCGGGCATGTACTCCGGCAAGGGGATCGAGGACTACATGCGCAGGGTCCTGTCAGACCCCGATCGCACCGACGACTTCCGCCTGCTCCAGAACGAGCTCTACCTCGCCGCCACGGACCTCGACACGTGTGAGCGGATCGTGCTGGGGGCCGAGGGCTGGGACGACGTGCCGATCTCCACCGCCGTGCGCGCCTCGACCGCCCTCCCGATGGTCTACACGCCCACGCGGGTCAAGGACCGCGAGCTGATCGACGGCGGCGTCGTCTCCACCACGAACCTCGACATCGCGGTCGAGGCGGGGGCGAAGTTCGTGATCGTGGTCAACCCGCTCGTCCCGTTCGTCAACGACTTCTCGAAGCAGATCCCGACCCTGCTCGGCACGCGCGTGCGGCGCGTCTCGGACATGGGCTTCCCGAAGATCGCCTACCAGACCTTCAAGCTGCTGGCCTACCAGCGCCTGCACGAGATGGCACGCCAGTGGCAGGACCGCTATCCGGGCGTCGACATCATCCTGATCGAGCCGGAGCCCGACGACGAGCTGATGTTCGAGACGAACATCCTCAACTACTCGTCGCGGGTCGAGGTCGCCAAGCACGGCTTCGAGTCGGTCACCGTGAAGCTGGCCAAGGACTACGACGAGATCCACGACGTCTGCCAGCGCCACGGGATCCAGATCTCCGCCACGCGCGTGCGCAAGGTCATGAAGCACTTCTCGGCCGAGAAGGAGAAGACCCGCGCCTGGCGCCGGATCCTGGAGCAGACCACCGGAACCCTGCTCCGGCAGTCCGCCCAGGATTGACTCTCAGCCGTTGTAGAGCGCGTCGAACAGGTCGGCGTACTTCTCGTTGACCACGTTGCGCTTGACCTTCAGCGTCGGGGTCAGCTCGCCGGTCTCCTGCGACAGGTCGTGGTCGAGGATCAGGAACTTCTTGACCTGCTCGACCTGCGCGTACTTCTGATTCGCCTGGTCGAGGATGCCCTGGATCAGCTCGTGGACCTTCGGGTCCTGGGCGAGCGCGGCCGGGTCGTCGGAGAGCCCGTGCTCCTTGGCGAAGTGGACGATCTCCTCGGGGTCGAGCGTGATCAGCGCGACCGGGTACGGGCGGCGGTCGCCGTACATCACCGCCTGCGAGATCCAGCGCGACTGCTTGAGGTCGTTCTCGATGTTGGCCGGCGTGAGGTTCTTGCCGCCCGCGGTGATGATGATGTCCTTCTTGCGGCCGGTGATCGAGAGGAAGCCGTCCTCGAGCGAGCCGAGATCGCCGGTGTGCAGCCAGCCGTCGACGATCGTGCCGAAGCTCGCGTCGTCGTTCTTGTAGTAGCCGCCGAAGATGTTCGGCCCCTTGATCAGGACCTCCCCGTCGTCGGCGATGCGGATCTCGCAGCCGGGCAGCGGCTTGCCGACCGTCCCGAGCCGGTGGTCGTCGACCGTCTGCGTCGTGGCCACCGTGGCGGTCTCGGTCATGCCGTAGCCCTCCATCACCGGCACGCCCGACGCGTAGAAGAACTCGAGGATCTCCTTGGCGATCGGGGCGGCGCCCGTGTTGGCCTGCTTGAGCTTGCCGCCGAAGGCGCCACGGACGTTCTTGAACAGCGCCTCGTCGGCCGCGTCGTAGTGCGCCTGCAGCTCGGCGGGGACCTCCTGGCCGGCGGCCTGCAGCGCGCGCACCTTCATGCCGACGCCGACCGCGGCCTTGATCTGCTCCGGGTCGCCGTTGGAGGTGACGAGCGTGAAGATCTTCTCGAAGATCCGCGGCACCGACGGCAGGTAGTCCGGGTGGACCTCCATCAGCTCGGGCACGATCTGCTTCGGGTCGCCGCCGAAGTAGGCGATCGCTCCGCCGAGGTCGATCGCCAGCAGCTGGATCAGCAGCGCGTAGGCGTGCGCGAGCGGGAGGAAGAGGTAGACGAGGTCACCCTCCTCGAGCACCCCGAACTCCTCGCACATGTTCACCACCTGGCGGTAGTTGCGATGTGAGAGCACGCAGCCCTTGGGCGGCCCGGTGGTGCCCGACGTGTAGATGATCGTGTACGTGTCGTCGGGCGTGACGGCCTCGCGGCGCGCGCGCAGCTCGGCCTCGTCGCGGCCGCGCCCGCGCTCGCGCAGGTCGTCGAACGAGATCGCGTCACCGATGTCCCCGCTCGGCTCGACGACGATCACGTGCTCGAGGGCCGGCAGGTTCTCGCGGACCTCGACGATCTTGGCCAGCTGCGCGGCGTCCTCGCAGATGATCGCGACCGACTCGGAGTTTCCGGCCACCCACTCGCACTCGTTGGGTGCGTTGGTGGGATAGATCGGCACGACGACCGCACCGGCGCTGGAGATGGCGAAGTCCGACGACGTCCACTCGGCGCGGGTCGAGCACAGGAGCGAAACCCGCTCGCCCGGCTCGATGCCGAGGTCGATGAGCCCGCGGGCGATCTCCGAGACGGCGCGACCCAGCTCCTCGTAGGAGACGCTGTGCCACTCGCCGTCGCGCTTGAACCGCTGAGCCTCGCGAGCGCCGTGACGCTCGGCGGCGAGCGCCATCAGATCGGCGATGGTCTTCGATCCAGTCGATGCCGCCGCAGGGGCGACCGTGCCGGCTTCCATCGTTTTGTGCTCCTCCTCCTCGGATCCCTGAGGAGGGCGATACTACTTACTGTTCGTCAGGCGGTGGCGACGCTTGCTGCTGACGAGTGCGAGGTCGGGGACTGCTCGCTCAGGTTCAAAAGGAACAACGTCTTGTCGATGCGGCCCTGGAAGATCGGGACTCCCAGCTCCATGCACTTCTCAATCACCTCGCGGCGCTCGAGGCCTGCTTCGCGGGCCAGCTCCGTGGGCGTGAGGTGGATTGCCATCTCGACTGTCCTCCTAGTGAGGTTTGCGCTCTGACCAGCAAGGTACCGCTTGCTCCCGACGGTCTCAACGGAGATCGCTCAACAAGAGATAAACATTCGGCTAGACCGGATTCGGGATATCCACGAATTCGTGCTCGATCCCGTAGTTCTCGGCAAGTCGCTCGCCGAGCCGCCGGACGCCGAACGTCTCGGTCGCGTAGTGGCCCGCGGCGACGAAGTGGATGCCGGCCTCGCGCGCGTCCGCCATCACGTGCTCGGCGGGCTCACCGGTGAGGAACGCGTCGAGCCCGAGCGCCACCGCCTGCGGCAGGTACTTGGCCGCGGAGCCGGAGATGATCCCGATCCGCCGCACCCGCTCGGGGCCGGCGTCGAACACGAGCGGCTCGCGCCCGGTCACCTCGCGCACGCGCGTGAAGAGATCGGCGGCCGCGATCCCGTCGCCGGCGAACGCCCCGAGCCGGCCGATCTCGGCGAACGCCTCGTGGCTCGCGCAGCCGAGGCGCTCGGCGAGCTGGGCGTTGTTGCCGACGACCGGATGCGCGTCGAGCGGCAGGTGGTAGGCGGCGAGGGCGATGTCGTGCTTGAACAGCGGTCGCAGGCGCTCGGCCAGCGTGGGCGTCAGGCCGGTGGGGTGGAAGTCCCAGAAGAGGCCGTGATGGACGAGCACGAGCCCGGCGTCGAGGGCCACGGCGCGGTCGATCAGCTCGCGCTGGGCGGTGACGCCGGTGACCACCTTGGCGACGACCTCGCGGCCCGGCACCTGGAGCCCGTTCGGGCCGAGGTCCGCGAATGCACCGGGATCGAGCAGATCGTCAAGGTCGCGAATCAGGGTATGAACGCTCGTCGGTGAGGTTTGAAACGGCACGACTACGGCGATCCTGTCAATTGAACGTTCAAGTTCGGATAGGTCTGTTGGCGCACGTGGCAGGCATTCAACTCGTTAGGCACGGAGGACGGAACTGTGGGTAGCGGAGCGATCGTCCTGAGTCCGCCGGTCCCCGCGCCGGCGGAGGCTCCCGAGCGCGATTCCGATTCCCACCTCGTCGCCGCCGTGCGGCGCGGTGACGACCGCGCCTTCGAGCAGCTCTACAGCCGCTACCAGCGCCGCATCTCCGCCTACATCTTCGGGATGGTCAAGGACCACGGGCGCGCCGAGGACATCACGCAGGAGGTCTTCATCTCCGCGCTGCGCCGCATGCGCGACACGGACCGGGCGATCGCCTTCAAGCCGTGGATCTACGAGATCGCGAAGAACGCCTGCATCGACCAGTTCCGCCGCTCGCGCCGCACCGAGGAGGTCTCCTTCGACGCCGGCGAGGGCCTGGGCGGACACGACCAGGGGCGCCTCGTCGCCGCCGAGCCGACGCCCGACGACGCGGTCGACGCCAAGCAGCAGCTCGAGCAGCTCTGCGGCGCCTTCGGCGGCCTCTCCGACTCCCACCACGAGATCCTCGTCCTGCGCGAGTTCGAAGGCCTCTCCTACCGCGAGATCGGCGACCGCATGGGCCTCAGCCGCCCCGGCGTCGAGAGCACCCTCTTCCGCGCCCGCAAGCGCCTCACCGAGGAGTACGACGAGCTCGTCTCCGGCGAGCGCTGCGTCCGCATCCAGTCGATCATCGTCGCCGCCGCGAACGCCGCGCTGGGCGCGCGCGACACGCGCCGCCTCGCCCGCCACATCTCCCACTGCCAGCCGTGCCGCCGCCAGGCGGTCGCCTCCGGCATCGACGCCGCGATCCTGGCGCGCAAGCCGGTCCGCGAGCGCATCGCCGCGAAGGTCGGCGGCCTCCTGCCGCTCCCGGCCTTCATCCGCGCCCGCCTGTGGCACGGCAGCGAGCAGATGGCCCCCATGTCCGAGCCGACGGTCGCCGCCTGGTCGAAGGCCGTCGCGGTCGCTGCGACGTTGCTCGTCGTGGGCGCCGGCGCCGGCGTCGAGCCCCAGACGGGGGGCGCGTCTCCGGACCCGCGTCCGCAGACGCCGAAGGTCGCGGCCACCGCCCCTCCCGCGGGCGCCACCGCAGCCGGCGCCGCGCGCGTCCGCACGCTCGGCGCCAGCTCGCAGACCGCCCCCAAGACCGGCACCGGCAATGGCGTGAAGAAGAAGGCCTCACGGCGCGAGGACGCGCCGCGCTCGAGCGCCCCCGCGGACGGCGGCTCGGGGACCTCCCCGACGACGCCCGCCTCCGGTGGGCCCGGTGGGTCGGGGTCCTCGCCGTCGAGCGGCGCCCGTAAGCCCAGCAGCGCGGATACGACGCCCAAGGCGCCCTCGGTCGACGTACCGGGGACGACCCAGCAGGCGGCCGACCAGGTCGACGACGCCGTCCGCCAGACCGGCCAGGCGGTCAACAACACCGTCGGCGGGGTCACCGACACCGTCAACGGGGCGGCAAACACCGTGGGTGGGGCCGTGACCGGGACCGGGCAGACGGTCGGTGGCGCGACCGGCGCGGTCGGCGGTGCGGTCGGTGGCACCGTGGGTGGCCCGGTGGGCGGCGCGGTCACCGGCGCGACGGGTGCGGTGGGCGGTGCGGTCACCGGCACCACGGGTGCGGCGGGAGGCGCCGTCGGTGGCGCGGTCGGCGGCGCGACGGGCGCTGTGGGCGGCGTGGCCGGTGGCGCGACGGGCGCGACGAGCGGTGCACGGCGTGACCGACAGCCTGCCGGGCCTCGGCGGCTGAACCCGCCTGGCGGGCGGCCCGGCGAATGAATAGCCTCCCGCCCGTGACCGAACCGGGATCGGACTCGTTCGTCGAGTCGTTGATGGACACGAACCTCTACTCGATCGGGGCCTACTTCAACGATCGCCATCCCGAGCTGGTCGAGTCGGTGGTGGACGAGGCCGAGGCGATCGAGCGCGCAGGGCTCGAGACCTACGCGCACGACGGCGGGCTCGAGCTCGAGACGGCGTTCCAGACGCTCGTCACCGGCCTCGCCGTCCGGTACTACCGAGCCGTCAACGGCTAGACTGCGTCCTGCATCGGGGCGTGGCGCAGCCTGGTAGCGCGCGCCGTTCGGGTCGGCGAGGTCCGCGGTTCAAATCCGCGCGCCCCGATTGCTCCGCCGGCACGCGCCGGCGCGGGAACCAGGAACCCGTCGGTCGCGGTCCGGACCAAAGCTTGGCACGGCGCGTGCGTCCCCGTTAGATTGCGGCCGAAATGGCCGCGACAACGACCGGCGCCGTCCATCGCCAGGATCTCAGCGTCGAGGAGGGATCTCCTCCGGATCTCCGCCGTCCTTGGATAGCGGAGATCGAATGGAGCGAGACCGAGGATGGGGCGCGCTTCTCCGCGATCGCACGGGCTGATGACGGCGCCGCGGATGAGGTCATCGTTGCCCACTCGCGTCCGCTCGACTGGCCGCCCAAGGACCCGGCCTGCCTGGACACGTTGACCGCCGCGGTGGAGACGCTCGAGGTCGCCCTCCTGGGCGCCGGATGGCGCCCGCTCGCCAACGGCCGCGCGTGGTACGCCAAGCGCTTCGAATTCGCGCCATCGGCGAGCCGCGGCGGCAGCGCCGCGGGCGACCTCGAGAGCGCAGCTCGCTCCGAACGGCTCCTCGGGGACCCCTGGGGCGTTGTGCGCGAATCCGGCGATCGCCCCGTCGTGCGGCGCGGTGTCTTGGTCGCGACGGTCGGTCAACTGGTCCTCGCTGCGGCCGTCATCGGCGCGCTCCTCGGCAGAGGGTTCGTCGGCGGCGACAGCACACCCGCCGCGCGACCCGCGGCCGCCTCGCTGACGATCGACCACGGCGGCCTGCGCCTCCACGTTCCCAGCGGCTGGTCCCGCGGGCGGGCTGTGACGGTCCCCGGCTTCAGCCGCCCGCTCTCCCTGAAGAACACGCGCGAGCGGCTGCGTGCTGTCGTCGAGCGGCTGCCCGCGTCCTCGGCGACGCTGGTCCCGGTCGCATTCCAGCAGGCGCGACCGACCGCGGACGAGCGTCGCGAGGTCGTCAGGCTCAGCCCGGGGCAGCCCGCGTGGCGCTACCGAGTCACGCACGAGAACGGCTCGACGACCGTGCTCTACACCGCTCCGACGACCAGCGGTGTCGCCACTGTGGCCTGTCTGGTCCCGACCGGCACCGGGGTCCCGCGCGGATGCGAAACCCTCGCGAAGGCGATCACCGTGCCCGGCTCCGTGCCGCTCGAGCTCGGGATGAGTGTCGCCTTCTACACCCGCCTACCCACGGTGGCCAGGGAGCTCGAAGTCTCGCGCAGCATCGGCATGCGCGATCTCGCCGCCGCGAAGAGTGCAACCGCACAGGCGGCGGCGGCCGACGCGCTCGTCCGCGCGCACGAGCACGCCGTGGCCGCGCTGGCTCCGCTCACAGGCACGCGGGCCGACCTCCCGGGTAAGACGGTCCGAGCCCTGAACGCCATGGCGGGCGCCTACGTGACGCTCGCCAACGCCGCTCGCGCCCGTTCGCCGCAGCGCTACAACGCCGCCGGCCGGGGTGTCGCCGACGCCGACGCCGATCTGCGTCGGACGCTGGCGAAGGCCGCCGCCGCCGCGGATGCCGCGGAGCGCTCGCCTACCGACGCGGGCAGGCGCGCGCCGTGAGCGGGCCGTCGGGAGGAACCGGTGAGATGCCCGATCGGCTGACGCTCGAGGCCACCCTCGTCCTCGTCGCGATCGCGCTCGGATTGGCGTTCGGGGCCGCGGCGCTGGTCGGCGGAGGTGCGTCGGCCGTGAAGCCGATCGCCACGCGAGCAGCGGCCCCGGTTCGAAGCACGCCACCGCCTGCCATGGAGCTGGGCCTCACGGCGGCCCGCGCCGTCCCTGCGCTGCGAGCGCCACGCAAGGGCCCTGTGAAGGCCCGGACGCCGATCGGCGTCGCGAAGCGCTCCGCGGCGATGACGCTGATCTCGGCGCCGATCGCTCCCGCCGAATCAGCGCATCCGACGCCGACCGCCGTCCCGCGCGCCGTCAGGACTCCGGCGCCGCGTGTGACTCCCGCACCCACGCCGAAGCCCGAGTCGACCCCGTTCACGTCGCCCGACAGCTCGGGCGAGTTCGACACCACGGGTGAGCCCCCGAGCGAGGTCACGGACGCAGGCCCCGACCCCGAGCAGCGAGTCGGGCGGCGTCGCGAGGTAGGAGGCGGCGCTCAGGCCGGGAGACGCTCCAGCAACGTCGAGAGCGTCTCGAGCTCCTCGTCGGAGAAGCGGTCCGAGAACAGCTCCGCCACGCCCTCCAGGTGGGTCTCGCGAGCGCTGCGGATGAGCTCGACGCCGGCCGGGGTGAGGCCGACGAGGAAGCCGCGGGCGTCCTCGGGGCAGTCGACGCGCGCGACGTAGCCCGCGCGCTCGAGCCCCTGCACGAGCCGGGTGATGCCCGAGCGGGTGAGGAGCACGGCCCGCGCCAGCTCGACCGGCCGCAGGCTGCGGCCGGGGGCCAGGGAGAGCTGGACGAGCACGTCGTAGTCCGACAGGGTCAGGTCGTGCTCGTCCTTGAGGTCGCGCTCGAGCCGGCGGCTGATCGCGCTGTGGGCCTTGAGGAAGCGGGTCCAGGCGGCGAGCCGCTCCCCCTCGAGAACCGGTGCTATGACCCGACCTCCTGCTTCGCCCGCGGGTTCGGGAGCGGGGTGAGCGCGCGCTCGATCTGGTCGCGCATCGGCTCGAAGCGCGGCGGCAGGGTGAGCTTCTCGCCCAGGTGCGCCATGTCCTCGTCGGTGTCGAAGCCCGGGCCCATGGTGGCGAGCTCGAACAGGATCCCGTTGGGCTCGCGGAAGTAGACCGAGCGGAACCAGAAGCGGTCGATCACCGGCGTGGGGTGGGCGTTGCCGGACTCCGCGACGCGCTCGCGCCAGGCGTCCTGCTCGTCCATCCGCGTCGCGAAGGCGATGTGGTGGATGCTGCCGGCGCCCTGTGAGGGCCGGCCGCCGGGAGCGGGGTCGTAGGCGTAGAAGCCGCCGCGCTCGTCGCCGCGGACCTCCCAGCGCCCGTTCTCGCCGCCCGTGAAGCCGAGCGTCTCGCGCAGCAGCGCCTCGCTGCGGGCGGGGTCGAACGCGTAGGCGCGCACGCCGTCGAAGCCCTGGAGCGCGTGCTCGCGCGGGATCTCGGGGTGCTCGGCGGTCAGCGGGGCGTCGGGGACGTCGGAGACGCGCAGCTCGTGGTCGAGGCCCTCGGGGTCGGCGAAGCGCAGGCCGCCGTCGACGCGCTCGGAGTGAAGCCGTGTCCTCCAGCCGCTTGGCCCAGAAGTCGATCGCCTCGGGGGAGCCGACGCGCCAGACGATGCGGTGGACCTGGCCGGGGCCGGGGCTGCCCTGCCGCGCACCGGGATACTCGAAGAAGGTCAGGTCGGCGCCGGGCGAGCCCTGCTCGTCGGCGTAGAACAGGTGGTAGACGCTCGGGTCGTCCTGGTTGACGGTCTTCTTCACCATCCGCAGGCCCAGCGTGCCGGCGTAGAACTCGACGTTGCGCGGGGCATCGCCGGTGATGGCGGTGATGTGGTGGATGCCTTCGAGCTTCACGGCGCTCTCCTCAGGTTCAAAGTCGTTGTTGCGGTATCAACAATATAGCATGTTGTTGCGGTCGCAACAACGACTTCGACGTCAGCCGACGACGGGCAGTGTGCGCTCCTCGCTGAGCCCGGTCAGCTCGTCCTGCATGTCCGTCGTGATCTGCTCGTAGGCGGCGTCGACGTCGACGCTCGAGCCGTAGCGCTCGCGCAGGTCGACCGGGGGCAGCACCTGGATCGTGATCTTCGCCGGCAGCGGGATGCGGCCGGGGAAGTCGAGCAGGTTGACGCCGAGCGGCGGGCCGATCGAGACCGGCAGCACCTTGATGCGGGCGAGCTTGTCGAGGCGCAGCAGCTTGGCGGCGCGCTCGCCGCGCGTCAGGAACAGCGCGGTCTCCTGCCCGCCGACCGCCACCACCGGCACGATCGGGACGTTCTGCTCGAGCGCGAGCTTGACGAAGCCCCGGCGGCCGCCGAACTCGATCTGGTCGCCGTGCCAGCTGGGGCGGAAGGTCTCGTAGTCGCCGCCGGGGTAGACGAGCACCGGCGCGCCGCGCTCGAAGGCGGCGCGCGCGTTGTCGTGCGAGGCGGGCACGACGCCGTAGCGGCGGATCAGCCCCAGCCACGGGCTCTTGGCGGCCACGTCGTGGGCGAGCTGGTGGAAGCGGCGATCCGGTCCGAAGTGGTTGTAGAACGCCTCCGAGAACACGAACGTGTCGGCGATCAGCAGCCCACCGGAGTGGTTGCCGACCAGCAGCGAGGGCTCGCCCGCCGGGATGTTCTCGAGGCCGCGCACGTCGGGCCGGAAGTAGGCGGCGTTGATCGCGTGCAGGAGCGGGAGCGTGCGGCGGATGTGCCCCGGGTCCCAGGCGTCGAGCGGGTCGTCCGGCAGTCCCTCGACGATCTCCATGAGGTCGTCCAGGAAGCCGGCGCCGTACTCCACGACACCGTCGAGCGGGGTCGGCGTGTGGCGCGCGAGGCGGCGGATCGGATTGGCGGGGTGCATGTGTAACCGTTACCCGAAGTGGAGATGCGACAAGCTGCGGGAGTGGCTGCGCTGACCGACTACCCGCACGTCCTCGACATCCCGACGCGCTGGAAGGACAACGACGTCTACGGGCACGTCAACAACGTCGAGTACTTCTCGTACTTCGACACCGTGATCAACCGCTGGCTGATCACGGAGGGCGGCCTCGACATCCACGCCGGCCCGGTGATCGGGCTGTGCGTCGAGTCGCACTGCGCCTTCAAGGCGGCGGTGACCTTCCCCGACACCGTGCGCGCCGGGCTGCGGGTCGCGCACCTCGGCCGCTCGAGCGTGCGCTACGAGATCGGGCTGTTCCGGGAGGACGACCCGGAGCCGGCCGCCGAGGGCTGGTTCGTGCACGTCTTCGTCGACCGCGCCGACCGCCGCCCGCGCGCGATCCCGGACGAGCTGCGCGCGGCGCTCGCGCGCCTCGAGCGTCAGCTGAGGAGCTCGAGCCGCCGGAAGCCCTGCAGCTCGACGAGCGTGCGGTCGGGCAGGTGCACGAGCCGCGCCAGCACGGCGTCGCACCCCGGGCAGCGCAGCGTGAGGCCCGGCGCGTGCACGAACATGCGCGCCTCGGCCAGCGGGCCGGAGGTGCCGCAGCCGTCGCACACGCCGACCATCTGCGTGACCTCGACCGCGAACAGCTCCTGCAGGTCGCCCGCGGCCGCGTTGCCGTCGAGCATGGACTCGTCCATGGTCATCCTCCTGTCGCGCCGAAGCGCTCGGTCTTGATCAGGGCACGGTGGTGGCCGAGGGCGACGAGCTCCTCCGCCACCACCTCGACGAAGCTGGTGGGTCCGCAGACGTAGCAGCGCGGGCGCTGGTCCGGCGGCGGGGCGACCTCGGCGAGCATCTCGCGGTCGACCCGGCGCGCGTAGCCCGTCCAGCCCGCGGGCTGCGCGCGCGTATAGGTCACGACCGCCGCGTCCGCGGCGAGCTCGTCGGCGTAGATGAGGTCCTCGTGGCTGCGGGCCGAGACGAGCAGCGTCGACGCGATCTCCGGCGCCGTCGCGCGGCGCAGCCGCTCGATGCACATCAGCGGCACGAGGCCGGAGCCGCCCGCGATCAGCAGCAGCGGGCCGCCGCGCTCGGGCGCCCACACGAAGTAGCCGCCGATCGGGCCGCGCAGCTCGAGCTCGTCACCGACCTGCGCCTCCCCCGCCAGCCACGGCGAGACCTCGCCGTCCTCGAGCCGCTCGACGGTGATCTCGAGCGTCGGGTCGAGCGGGCTCGTGGCGATCGAGTAGGAGCGCTGCGCCCGGTAGCCGTCCTCGGCCGTCAGGCGGACGTCGAGATGCTGGCCGGCGCGGTGGCCGGGCCACTCGGGCACCTCGAGCGCGAGCGTCGTCGCGCTCGCCGTCTCGGCGCGCACCGAGGCGATGCGCGCGACCTGCCAGCGCAGCGGCGCCGGCCGGTTCAGTCCCCCCAGTAGCGCTGTTCCTGCCACGGGTCGCCGCGCTGGTGGTAGCCCAGGCTCTCCCAGAAGCCCGGCTCGTCGTCGGGGCGCAGGGTGATGCCGCGCACCCATTTCGCGCTCTTCCAGAAGTAGAGGTGGGGGACGAGCAGGCGCGCCGGGCCGCCGTGCTCGGGCTCGAGCGGCCGGCCGTCGTAGGTGAAGGCCACCCACGCCTTGCCGCCCGTCACGTCCTCGATCGGGAGGTTGGTCGTGTAGCCGCCGTCGCACCACGCGGTGATGTACTCGGCCTCGGTCTCGACGCCGTCGAGCAGGGTGTCGACCGAGACGCCGACCCACTCGGTGTCGAGCTTGGACCACGACGTCACGCAGTGGATGTCCTTCGTGATCGCCTCGGCGGGCAGCGCCTGGAGCTCGTCCCAGCTCCAGCGCAGCGGCTCGTCGACCATGCCGTCGATCGTGAAGGTCCACTGGTCGAGCGGCGTGTGCGGCGTCGGGCCGGCGGAGAGGACCGGAAAGCCGCCGACGAGGTGCTGGCCGGGTGGGATCCGGCTCGCGTCGCCGCTCGGCTCGCGGCGGCGGAAACCACGGGTGATCGGGCTCACGCGCGCATCCTCGCACAGCCGGTCTGCCATCCTGACCCCGGTGAGGCGCGCGGGAGTCATGGTCCTCGTCACGGCGGCGCTCGTGGCGGCCTGCGGGTCGGGCGACAGCGGCAGCGCCGCGTCCCCGGCCGCGACGCCGACCGCCACGGCGAACGAGAGCGCCGCGACGCCGGACGCCACCGAGAGCCGCGGCGTGCGGCTCAAGCGGATCGGGCGCTTCGACTCGCCGGTGTACGTGACCGCGCCGCCCGGCGACCGCCGGCGCGTGTTCGTCGTCGAGCAGGGCGGCCGCGTGCGCGTGATGGTCGGCGGCCGCCTGCGGGCGAAGCCGTTCCTCGACATCCGCGGCCAGGTCACCGCCGGCGGCGAGCAGGGGCTGCTCGGGCTCGCCTTCGCTCCCGACTACAAGTCCTCCGGGCGCTTCTACGTCTACTTCACCGATCGCTCCCAGGACCAGCGCGTCGTCGAGTACAAGCGCGCGTCGGGCGAGCGGGCCGACGCCGGCTCGGCCCGGCTGGTGCTGAAGATGGACGACGAGGAGGGCAACCACAACGGCGGGCAGCTGCTGTTCGGGCCCGACAAGCACCTCTACATCGGCACCGGGGACGGCGGCGGCGGGGGCGACCAGCACGGCGCGCGCGGCAACGCGCAGAACCTCGGGAGCCTGCTCGGCAAGCTCCTCCGCATCGACCCCGCCGCGGCGGGCGGCCGGCCCTACAGCGTGCCCTCCGACAACCCGTTCGTCGGCCGCGACGGCGCGCGCGGCGAGATCTACAGCTACGGGCTGCGCAACCCCTGGCGCTACTCCTTCGACCGCAAGACGGGTGACCTCTCGATCGGGGACGTCGGGCAGGACGAGGTCGAGGAGATCGACTTCGTGCGCCGCGGCAAGGGGCGCGGGGCGAACTTCGGCTGGCGCCCGTTCGAGGGCCGCTCGCGCCACGCGCCGGGCGAGAGCGCGCCCGGCCACATCCCGCCCGTCATCACCCGCAGCCACGGCGCCGGCTGGTGCTCGATCACCGGCGGCGTGGTGGTCCGCGACCCGAACCTGCCGGCGCTGCGCGGCCGCTACGTGTTCGGCGACTTCTGCGTCGGCCGGATCCTCTCCGCGCGGCTGACGGCCGGCCGGGCGCGCTCGGTGCGCAACACCCCGCTGAAGGTCGACAGCCTCTCCTCGTTCGGGGAGGACGCGCGCGGCCGCGTCTACGCGGTGTCGCTGGGCGGCTCGGTGTTCCGGCTCGTCTCGCGATGAGCGACCTCGCGCGCCTGGACATCGCGCGCGTGCGCGCCGACAACCCCGGGCCGTTCACGCTGACGGGCACGAACACCTGGGTCGTCGGGCGCGACCCGGCGTGGGTGATCGACCCCGGGCCGGACCTGACCGAGCACCTCGACGCGGTGGCCGCCGAGGTCGAGGCGCGCGGCGGCGCGGGCGGGATCGCGGTGACGCACGACCACCTCGACCACGTCGAGGGCGTGCTCGCGCTGCGGGACCGGCTCGGGCGCCCCCCGGTGGCCGCGGCGCGCTTCGCCGCCGACGTCCGGCTCGTGCGAGGGCGAGCGCTTCGGCCCGCTCGTCGCGCACGCCGTCCCCGGCCACGCGCCGGACCACTTCACCTTCGTGCTCGACGGCGCCTGCTTCACCGGCGACGCCGTGCTCGGGGAGGGCAGCGTGTTCGTCGAGGCCGACCTCGCGGGCTACCTCGACGGGCTCGAGCGCCTGCGCGAGCTGCCGCTCGAGGTGATCTGCCCCGGC
The DNA here is from genome assembly GCA_963787335.1 of uncultured Solirubrobacterales bacterium. Classification (GTDB taxonomy): domain Bacteria; phylum Actinomycetota; class Thermoleophilia; order Solirubrobacterales; family Solirubrobacteraceae; genus DASQFQ01. The sequence continues at coordinate 172,584 of CAWBCU010000022.1, read as the reverse complement.
CACGGCCCGCCGGTGTGGGAGCCGCGCGCGAAGCTCGACGCAGTACATCGCGCACCGTCAGGAGCGCGAGCGCAAGCTGCTGGCGGCGCTCGACGACGGGCTACGCGAGGAGGACGAGCTGCTCGACGCCGTGTGGGACGACGCGCCGGCCGCGCTGCGGCCGGCGGCGGCGGTCACGCTGGGGGCGCACCGAGAGAAGCTGCGGGCGGAGGGGCGCTGGCCTCGGCCAGACGGCGGTACGCCAGCGCCATAGCGGCGGCCAGCGGGGTCGAGCCGGTCGCCTCGGCGTCGTCGAAGATCGTCCGCAGCGTGTCGCCGATCGCGCGCACGCGGCCCTCGGCGCGCTCGGGCGCGTAGCCCTCGGGCTCGAGCTCGACGGAGATGTTGAGGATGCCGCCGGCGTTGGCGACGAAGTCCGGGGCCCACAGGATCCCGCGCTCGATCAGCTGCTGGGCGACCGCCTCGGACGCGAGCTGGTTGTTGGCCGCGCCGGCGATCGCGCGGCAGCGCAGGGCGGGCACCGACTCGGCGTCGAGCACGGCGCCGAGCGCGCACGGGGCCAGCACGTCGACCTCGGCGCGGAGGGCGGTGGCGGGATCGCTCCACTCGGCCCCGAGCTCGTCGGCGAGCGCGCGCTTGCTCGCGTCCACGTCCGCGACGACGAGGCGCGCGCCGGCGGCGGCGAGCTGGCGCGCCAGCGCACCGCCGACACGGCCGAGGCCGACGACGGCGATCGTGCGCCCGTCGAGGTCGAGCGTGCCCCAGACGCGCTCGCAGGCGACGCGGATCGCCTCCTGGACGCCGAGCGCGGTCCACGGGCTGGGGTCGCCGGAGCCCCCGCGCTCGACGGCGAGGCCGGTGACGTGGGCGGTGCGCTCCGCGATCACGGTCATGTCGGCGTCGCCGGTCCCGACGTCCTCGGCGGTCCGGTAGCGCCCCTCGAGGATGTCGACGGTGTCGCCGAAGTCCAGCAGCGCCGCGCGCCGCTGGTCGCCCGCGAGCGGCGGCTCGCCGAACGGGCGCATGATCACGCCCTTGCCTCCGCCCTGCGGCAGGTCCGCGACCGCCGCCTTGAAGGTCATCGCCCGCGACAGCCGCAGCGCGTCGGCCACCGCGTCGCGCGAGTCCGCGTAGCCCCACATGCGGCAGCCGCCGAGTGACGGGCCGCGCGCGGTCGAGTGCACGGCGACGATCGTGTAGAGGCCCGAGCGGCGGCCTCGGCGCACGAGCAGCTCCTCGTGCTCGAGGGTCTCCAGGTAGCGGTCGATGACTTCGAGGCTAGCGGGCGCCTGCGCCGCCGGAGGCGGGCGCCGGCCCGGAGGTGCCGTCGCCCGTCGTGGGCTGGCCCGCGGGCTGCCCGGCCGGCGTGGTCGTCACCGGAGCGGTCGTCTGGCCCTCGATCGGCACGGCCGCCGGATCGGTCACCGCGGGCGCGGGCGCCACCGCCGCCGGGTCGACCGGCGGCTCGGAGACCACCGGCTCGTCGGGCGCGGTCACGCCGCCGGTGGTGGCGAGCGACTCGTCCGGCGCCGTGGCGCCGCCGAGCTCGGGCTCGTAGATCGGGATCGACGGCGGTGCGAGCACCTCGTCCTTCGCCGCTGCGGGATGGCGCTCGCGGGTCGTGGCCGGTCCGGCCGACCGGCGCACGGGCGCGGCGAACGGGGCGGGGGCGACCGCGGCGGCGCTCGTGAGCGCGGCGTGGCGGGTGATCGGGCTGGGGCGCGACGCGGCGGCCGCGGCGGACGCCGCCGACTGGGCCGCGCGGGCGGGCGCGCGATGGTGGTCGGCGATCTGCTTGACCTCGACGGCGCCGCCCGCGGTCAGCGCGGCGGCGCAGGCGACGGCCGCGACCTTGCAGGCGGTCGCGCCGCCCACGGCGACGCCTCCACCGGCCAGTGCGCCGCCACCGCTCGCGGCCGCGCCACCGGCGGCCGCGCCACCGCCGAACAGCTTCGCCATCAGCGCCGCGGCGCCGCCGACGCCGGGCGACAGGGCGGCGAAGGAGGAGCGCACGCTGCGCAGCGCCTTGCGGTACTCGCTGCAGCCCGAGCACTCGCGCATGTGCCGGCGGGCGCGGCCGGAGGCCTTGACGCCGCGGTCGTAGGCGGAGGTGAGGTCCTCGCGGATCACGGCGCAGTCGGTCGAGCGCGCCTCGGCGGCCTCGACGAGGCCGAGCCGCGCGCGCACCAGCAGCGACTTGACGGCCGGGACCGTCACATCGAGCGCGGTGGCGAGGTCGGCGTAGGACATGCCGTCGATCTCGCGCATCAGCAGCGCCGAGCGCTGCTGGTCGGGCAGGCGCCCGACGTCGGTCACGAGGCGGCGCAGATCCTCACGGCGCGAGGCGTCCTCGAGCGGGTCGTGCAGCGGCGTGCGCGACATCTCGAAGACGTCGGCCGGCGCGGGCACGGGGCGGCGCAGGTGGTCGATGCAGCGGTTGTGGGCGACGCGGTAGAGCCAGGCGCGCACGTTGACCGGCCGCGCGTCGGCCCGCAGCGCCCCGAACGCGCGCACGAAGACGTCCTGCAGCACGTCCTCGGCGTCCTGGCGCGTCCCCGCCGAGAGCATCTGGCGCACGTAGGCGAAGAGCCGCTGGCGGTAGCGGTCGTGGAGGACGTTGAACGCGTCGTCCGAGCCGGACCGGAACAGCGCGAGCAACTGGTCGTCCGACCGAAGTCGCAGGAGTGGAAGCGAGATCGAGAGGCGGGAGAGTCCCGCCGGGGCGCGCAATGCCGATGCTTCCACGTTCTTTCAGCTCCAATTCCGGGCTGCGGTCGTGCCGACTCTAACCTCTGGACCGGCTTGAAGTTGTGCGCTCATGACCATTTTGCCCATTCGCGACGATCTGTCACTGCCGCTCGATGAAATCGAGCTGCGCACCAGCCGATCCTCGGGACCGGGCGGTCAGCACGCGAACGTGACCGCATCGCGCGTCGAGGCGGTCTTCGACGTGCAGGCCTCGGAGACCCTCTCGGACGCCCAGAAGGCACGCATCTGCGCACGGCTCGGCCCGCGCGTGACGGCGGCCGCGCAGGACACGCGCTCGCAGCACCGCAACCGCGATCTGGCGCTGGGGCGGCTCGCCGACCGCCTCGCCTCCGCGCTCGAGGTCCGCCGCCCGCGTACCAAGACGAGGCCCACGCGGGCCTCCCAGCGCCGCCGCGTCGATTCCAAGAAGCGCCGCGGCGACATCAAGCGCGGCCGCCGCCGGCCGGATCTCGACTAGGCCGGCGACCGGCCGGCGGCAGCGGCCGCCGGCCCGTCACCGTCCGGTCAGCCGCCGATCCGGATCAGCTTCTTGTTGACGAACTCGTCGATCCCGTAGCGGCCGAGCTCGCGGCCGAAGCCCGAGCGCTTGACGCCGCCGAAGGGCAGCTCGGCCCCGTCGGCGCCGACGAGGTTGACGTAGACCATCCCGGCCTCGATCTGCTCCGCGACGCGCATCGCCTGGTCGGGATCGGTGGTCATGACGTAGGAGCCGAGGCCGTACGGGGTGTCGTTGGCCAGCTCGACCGCCTCCGCCTCGTCCTTGACGCGGTAGACCTGCGCGACCGGCCCGAAGAACTCCTCGTGGCGGGCGGGGTTGTCGGAGCCGATGTCGGTGAGCACGGTGGTCTTGAAGAAGTTGCCCTCGTGCTCGCCGCCGGCGACGAGCTTCGCGCCCTTGTCGATGGCACGCTGCAGCTGCTCCGCGAGGCGCTCGGTCGCGAGGTCGGACGAGAGCGGCCCGATCTCGGTGTCGGGCTTGGTCGGGTCGCCCGGCTCGACCGCGGTGATCGCGGCCGTGAACTTCTCCAGGAACGGCTCGTAGAGGTCGTCGACCACGATGAAGCGCTTGGCCGCGTTGCAGGACTGGCCGGTGTTGTCGACCCGGGCCGCGACCGCGTTCTCGACCGCCGTGTCGAGGTCGTCGGTGCTGAGCAGGATGAACGGGTCCGAGCCGCCCAGCTCGAGCACGATCTTCTTGAGGTTGCGCCCCGCGATCTCCGCGACCGCCGCGCCGGCGCGCTCGGAGCCCGTCAGCGAGACGCCGCGCACGCGCGGATCCTCGATCACCGTCGCGACCTGGTCGTTGGTCGCGTAGATGTTGACGTAGGCGCCCTCCGGGAAGCCGGCCTCGAGGTAGATCTCCTCCATCGCCTGCGCCGACTCCGGGCACTGGGGCGCGTGCTTGAGCAGGATCGTGTTGCCGATCGCCAGGTTCGGGCCCGCGAAGCGCGCCACCTGGTAGTAGGGGAAGTTCCACGGCATGATCCCCAGCAGGACGCCCTGGGAGCTGCGGCGGATGATCGCCGAGCCGTCGCCGTCGAGCAGCTCGATCTCCTCGTCGGCCAGCAGCTTGGGCGCGTTGTCGGCGTAGTACTCGTAGATCGCGGCGCAGAAGTCGAGCTCGCCGAGCGCCTGCTCGACGGGCTTGCCCATCTCGCGCACGATGATGTCGGCGAGCCGCTCGCGCTGCTCGGCGTGGATCTCCCCGACGCGGCGGACGAGCGCCGCGCGCTCCTCGACGGTGGTGGAGGCGCTCCACTCCCGGTGCGCGGCATCGGCGCGGCCGATCGCCTCGCGCAGGGCGTCGTCGGAGATCGTCTCGTACTCCTTGACGGTCTCTCCGGTGGCCGGGTTCACAACGGCGTAATCGCTCATTGACCTTCTCGCTTCATCCGACGGGACAGGACGGCTGCATCCTCGCATCCTTTTGCGCGCCGCTTCGGCCAACCGGGCGCGGGGTAGGCCGACGCCATGGCGACGACTCGATACTTCTTCCAAGCCTCGCAGGAGCACTTCCCGCCGGAGGACCTCCGGGCCCAGGCCGTCGAGGCCGAGCAGCTCGGCTTCGACGGCGTCTCATCCTCCGATCATCTGCAGCCCTGGTGGGAGGGCGGGGAGTCCGGTCACACCTGGCCGTGGCTCGGCGCGGCCGGCCAGGCGACGCAGTCGATCCTGCTCGGCACGGGCGTGACGACGCCGGGCGCGCGCTACCACCCGGGCATGATCGCCCAGGCGTGGGCGACGCTCGAGCGGCTGTTCCCGGGCCGCATGTTCCTCGGCTTCGGCTCCGGCGAGGCGCTCAACGAGGTGCCGGTCGGCGACCCGTGGCCGTCACCGCCGGAGCAGGTCGCCCGCATGGACGAGGCGCTCGACATCATCGACCGGCTGTGGCGCGGCGAGACGATCACGCGCGACGACGGGTACTTCACGTGCAAGGACCTGAAGCTCCACACGCTGCCCGCGCGCCGGCCGCCGATCTGGGTGTCGGCCTTCGGACCGGAGGCGGCGAAGGTCGCCGCGCGCCGGGGCGACGGCTTCTGGACGCTCGCCGACCCCGAGCGCGTGCCCGACCTGCTCGACGTCTACCGCGCCGAGTGCGACGACGCCGGCAAGCTGCCGGGGGAGATCGTGCTCCACACCGGCTTCTCGTGGGCGCCGGACGAGGACACGGCGCTCGAGGCGGTGCGCAAGTGGAAGGGCGCGCAGCCCGACGACGTCTACCGCGAGGACATCCACAAGCCGGCGAACGTCTACGCCCACGGCGAGGAGACGACGTCCGACCAGGACATGAAGGAGGGCTTCGTCGTCGGCGCCGACCCCGCCGAGCACGTCGACCGGATCCGCGAGATCGCGGAGCTCGGCGCGTCGATCGTGGTGCTCCAGAACAACTCGGGCGCCGACCCGCACGGCGCGATCCGCGTCTATGGCGAGCACGTGCTGCCGGCCTTGCGGGGCGCGCGGGTGGCCTAGGCGCCGCGAACGTCAACGGCGGCTGGGTAGGAGTGGGTGCGAAGCGCCGCGGCGCGACGAATGTCACCTCGACCGCGCATACCGCGGACTAAAGGTGACATTCGTCGCTGCCGCCCCGGGGCGCTTCGCTCCCGACTCCTACCCAGCCGCGTGTTGACGTTCGTGGCGGCGCGATACTTCTCGTATGCGCCTTGACGCCTTCGAGCGGTATCCGCTCACCTTCGGCCCTTCGCCCGTGCACCGGCTCGAGCGGCTGAGCGCGGAGCTCGGCGGGGCGGACGTGTGGGCGAAGCGCGACGACTGCAACAGCGGGCTGGCCTACGGCGGCAACAAGACGCGCAAGCTCGAGTACCTCGTCGCCGACGCGCGCGCCAGGGGCTGCGACACGCTCGTCTCGATCGGCGGCGTGCAGTCCAACCACACGCGCCAGGTCGCGGCCGCCGCGGCCCGCACCGGGATGGGTTGCGTGCTCGTGCAGGAGAGCTGGGTCGACTGGCCCGACGTCGTCTACGACCGCGTCGGCAACATCCAGCTCAGCCGCCTCATGGGCGCCGACGTGCGGCTCGTGGACGCCGGCTTCGGGATCGGCTTCAAGGAGAGCTGGGAGCAGGCGATCGCCGACGTCGAGGGCGCCGGTGGGACGCCCTACGCGATCCCCGCGGGCGCCTCCGACCATCCGCTGGGCGGCCTCGGCTTCGCGCGCTGGGCGCAGGAGGTCGCCGAGCAGGAGGCCGCGCTGGGGATCTTCTTCGACACCGTGGTCGTGTGCTCGGTCACCGGCTCGACGCAGGCCGGGATGATCGCGGGGTTCGCGGCCCAGGAGCGCGAGCGGCGGGTGATCGGCATCGACGGCTCGGCCAAGCCCGAGGAGACGCACGCGCAGGTCGCGCGGATCGCCCGCGCGACGGCGGCGATGATCGAGGTCGGGCGCGACCTCCGCGACGACGAGATCGTGCTCGACGATCGCTACCACGCCGGGATCTATGGCATCCCGGACGACACGACGCTGGAGGCGATGCGGACGGCCGCCCGGCTCGAGGGCATGATCACCGACCCCGTCTACGAGGGGAAGTCGATGGCGGGGATGATCGACCTCGTCCGGCGCGGGGAGATCGCACGCGATTCGACCGTGCTCTACGCGCACCTCGGCGGCCAGCCCGCGCTCAGCGCCTACGCGGCGGTGGTGCGATGACGGTCGAGGCCGAGCGGCCCTCCGCCGTCGAGCTCGCGGTGCTCGACGCCGTGCAGAAGCGCGTGCTGTGGCTGGCGGCGGCGATCGTCCATCACGCCAACCACGTGCGCCCGAACCGCTCGGGCGTGAAGGTCGGCGGCCACCAGGCCTCGAGTGCGTCGATGGTGACGATGATGACCGCGCTCTGGTTCTCGTTCCTCGAGGCGCCCGACCGCGTCTCGGTGAAGCCGCACGCCTCGCCCGTGCTGCACGCGATCAACTACCTGCTCGGGCGCCTGGAGCCGAAGTACCTGGAGACGCTGCGCCAGTTCGGCGGGCTGCAGTCCTACCCGTCGCGGGCGAAGGACCCCGACCCGGTCGACTACTCGACGGGCTCGGTCGGGATCGGGGCGACCGCGCCGATCTGGGGTGCGATCGCGCACCGCTATGTCGCGGGCCACTTCGACGTCCCGGTCGGCGGCCGCCAGATCGCGCTGCTCGGTGACGCGGAGCTCGACGAGGGCGCCGTCTGGGAGGCGATCGCGGACCCGATGGTCGCGCACCTCGGCGAGGTCCTGTGGGTCGTCGACCTCAACCGCCAGTCGCTCGACCGCGTCGTCCCGGACATCGCGGCGGGCCGCCTCGCCTCGATGTTCGAGGCCGCCGGCTGGCACACGGTGATGGCCAAGCACGGGCCGAAGCTGGGCGCGCACCAGGCGCTGCGCCAGCGTGTCGACGCGATGCCCAACGAGGAGTACCAGCGGCTGCTGCGCGCCGACGCGGACGAGCTGCGGCGGCGGCTCGAGGTCATCGCCGACGACCTCGACGACGCAGAGCTGCTGGCGACCTTCCGCGACCTCGGCGGCCACGACCTCGGCACGCTGCTGAGCGCCTACCACGAGGCCGACGCGATCCGCGACCGCCCGTCGGTCGTGTTCGCCTACACGATCAAGGGCTGGCAGCTGCCGACCGAGGGCCACCCCGCCAACCACTCCGCGCTGCTCAACGTGGAGCAGTACGGCGAGCTCGCCGCGGTGCTCGGCGCCGACCCGGACGACCCGTGGGCGATCTTCGACGACGGCAGCCCCGAGGCCGAGCTGTGCCTGGCGGCGTCGCGCCGCCTCGAGCGGGAGCAGCCGCGCCCGGCGGGCGCGGCGGCGGCGGTCCCGGACGACCTCGGGCGCGAGCACAAGGGCACGGCGTCGACGCAGCAGGCGTTCGGGCGCTTCTTCGTCGATCTCGCGCGCGAGGCGCCGGACGTGGCCGAGCGCGTGGTCACCGTCTCGCCCGACGTCGGCACCTCGACCAACCTCGGCGGCTGGATCAACAAGGCCGGCATCTGGTCACCCGGCGACCGCATCGACTGGTTCGCCGACGACACCGACACGCTCGTGCGCTGGCGCGAGTCCGACCACGGCCGCCACATCGAGCTCGGGATCGCCGAGGTCAACCTCGTCGGGCTGCTGGGCGAGCTCGGCGCGACGTGGTCGCGCGACGCCCAGCCGCTGCTGCCGGTCGGCACGATCTACGACCCGTTCGTGGCGCGCGCGCTCGAGCCGTGGTCGTTCGGGATCTACGCAGGCGGCCAGTCGATCCTCGTCGGCACGCCGAGCGGCGTCACGCTCGGGCCCGAGGGCGGCGCGCATCAGTCGGTCATCACGCCCTCGATCGGGATCGAGCAGCCGGGCTGCGTCGCGTGGGAGCCGGCCTTCGGCCAGGACCTCGAGTGGACGTTCCTGCACGCGCTGTCGCGGCTCGGGCGCGCGGACGGCGAGGCCGCCTACTTCCGCCTCTCGACCCGGCCGATCGACCAGTCGCTGCACAGCGGGACGCGCGCGGACGTGCTGCGGGGCGGCTACCGGATGCGCGGGGCGGCGGATCCGAAGGTCGTGATCGCGGTGATGGGCGCGCTCGTGCCCGAGGCGGTCCTGGCCGCCGACACGCTGCGCGAGGAGGCCGACATCGAGGCCGAGATCGTCTGCGTCACCAGCGCCGACCTGCTGTTCCGCGCCTTCCAGGCGCGCAGCGGGCTGGGGGAGGGCGACGCGGCGTTCCTCGAGGAGCTGCTCCCGCGCGGTGTCCCGATCGTCACGCTCGTCGACGGCCACCCGCACACGTTGTCGTTCCTCGGCGCGGCCGCGGGCGCCGACGTCGCGTGCCTCGGGGTCCAGCGCTTCGGCCAGTCCGGCGACCTCGCCGAGCTCTACGAGCACCACGCGGTCGACGCCGAGTCGGTCGTCGGCGCCGCGCTCGACCTGCTCGGCTGAAAGCGAGTTTTCAGGAACCGCCGCCGGGTCCGGTATTCATCCGGCGATGGCCGAAGTCGAGATCCGCGACCTGTACAAGCGCTTCGGGTCCGTCAACGCGGTCAACGGGCTGAGCTTCGACGTCGCGCCCGGGCGCGTGACCGGGTTCCTCGGGCCGAACGGCGCGGGCAAGAGCACCACCCTGCGCGCGCTGCTGGGCCTGATCCGGCCGACGGCCGGGACCGCGACCTTCGGCGGCAAGCGCTACGAGGACCTCGACCGCCCGAGCACCCACGTCGGCGCGGTGCTCGAGGACGCCTCCTTCCACCCCGGCCGCTCCGCGCGCAACCACCTGCGCGTGCTGGCCGTGACCGGCGAGCACCCGATGGAGCGCGTCGAGCACGTGCTCGACGCCGTGGGGCTGACCGAGGCCGCCGACCGCCGCGTCAAGGGCTACTCGATGGGCATGCGCCAGCGGCTCGCGATCGCCGCCGCGCTGCTCGGCGACCCAGAGGTGCTGATCCTCGACGAGCCGACCAACGGCCTCGACCCGCCCGGCATCAGCTGGATGCGGCGGCTGCTGCGCGAGCAGGCCGCCAACGGCCGCGCGGTGCTCGTCTCGAGCCACCTGCTGGCCGAGGTCGCCCAGTCGGTCGACGACGTCGTGATCATCGCGAACGGCGAGATGCGCGGCCGCGGCACGCTCGAGGAGGTCCTGGGCGGCGACGAGGGCGACGTCACCGAGGTGCGCGCCCAGGATCCCGAGCGGCTGGCGGGCGCGCTTCAGGAGCGCGGGCACCAGGTCGAGCGCGATGGCGAGGCGCTGCTCGTGCTCGGGACGAGCCCGGCGGACGTCGGCCTGATCGCGCTCGAGGCGCAGGTGGCACTGACCGGCCTGGCGCCGCGCAGGCGCTCGTTGGAGACGGCCTTCTTCGCGCTCACCGGGGGTGAGAAGTGAAGCCGCTGCTCAGCGCCGAGTTGCTCAAGCTCCGCACTACGCGGACCTTCGTCACGCTCGTCTCCGTCACGCTCGTGCTCTCGCTGGTGGTGGTCGGCCTGACCGCGATCATCGCCGACGACTTCACCGAGGAGAGCGTGCGGGAGATGTTCACCTTCGACTTCTCGGGCCTCTTCATCCTGCTGCTCGGCGTGACCGGGATGGCGGGCGAGTGGCGGCACCGCACGATCACGAGCTCCGTGCTGGCCGCGCCCGACCGGATCCGCCTGCTCGCCGCCAAGATGATCGCCTACGCCGTCGCGGGCACCGTGCTGTCGCTGATCGTCACCATCGCGTTCATGCTGGAGGGCACGCTGATCCTCTCGCTGCGCGACGAAACGACGCTCGGCGTGTCCGACCTTACCGACGTGCTGTGGCGCAACCTCGTGATCGCCGCACTGCTCGGCGCCTTCGGCGTCTGCGTCGGCGGCATCGTGCGCAACCAGATCGTCGCCATCGTCGGGCTGCTCGTGCTCTCGTTCGTGCTCGAGCCGACCCTGCTCGCCGTCGTCCCCGAGGTCGGGAAGTTCGGGCCGACGACCGGAGCCCCGAGCGGCATCATCGGGATCAGCCCGGTCAACGACGGCGGCGACCCCCGCGAGGGCATCCTCGACGCCTGGCCCGCGCTCGCGGTGATGCTCGCGTGGGTGGGCCTCGGCTTCGCCGCGACCGCGGCGCTGCTGCAGAAGCGCGACCTCGTCTAGCCGGCCAGCGCCCGCTCGAGGTCGCGCCACAGGTCCTCGACGTCCTCGACCCCCACGCTGATGCGCAGGAGCGCGTCGGGCGCGACCTCGTCCGGGTAGCGCCTGCGACGCTCGATCAGGGTCTCCACCCCGCCGAGGCTCGTCGCGTGGGTGAGGACGCGGACGCGCTCGCAGACCGCGTCGGCGGCGGCGACGCCGCCCGCCGTCTCGAACGCGAGCATCGCGCCGAAGCCGTCCATCAGCCTGGCGGCGCGCTCGTGGCCGGGGTCGGAGGGGAGGCCGGGGTAGTGGACGGCGCTGACGGCCGGGTGCGCGGCCAGCCGCTCGGCGAGCACCGCGGCGGTGGCCTGCCCCCGCTCGAGCCGCACCCCCATCGTGCGCAGCCCGCGCAGCGCGAGGAACGCCTCGAGCGCACCCGGCGTGGCGCCGAGCATCGCCCGTGCGTGGCGCAGCGCCGCGGCCCGCTCGGGCGTGCGCGCGCTGGCCACCCCGAGGAGCAGGTCGGAGTGGCCGCCGATGAACTTCGTCGCGCTGTGCACGACGACAGCGGCGCCGAGCTCGAGCGGGCGCAGCAGCAGCGGGGAGGCGAACGTCGCGTCGACCACGACCTCGACGCCGGCGGCGGCGGCGCCCTCGCACAGCCGGTCGAGCTCGGCGATGCCGACGAGCGGGTTGGTCGGCGTCTCGACCCACAGCAGCGCCGCGCCCTCGCACGCGGCCAGCACGGCCGCCGTGTCGGCGATGTCGACGCTCTCGAGCTCGAGCCGCCCGGCTGCCGCGCGCTCGGCGAGCAGCCCGCGCGTGACGGTGTAGCCGATCGCCGGCCCGACGACGCGCGCGCCGACCGGGAGCGGCTCGAGCACCGCGGCGATCGCCGCCATGCCCGACCCGAACGCGACCGACTCGCCGCCCTCCAGCGCGCCGATGGCGGCCTCGAACGCCTCCCACGTCGGCGAGCCCTCCTCGCGGGTGTAGCCGTATGTGCGGAAGTTCGACGCCAGCACCACCGGCGGCGACAGCGGTCCCTCCGACGGCCGGCCGGCGTGCACCGCCAGCGTCTCCCGGCTCAGCTCGTCGCTCATGCCACGTAGCCCGGCTCGCCGGGCAGCACGACGCGGGCGACCTCGCCCTCCACGACCACCTGCGGCTCGATCGGCACGACCTCGCGGCCGCTCGCCCACTCGAGGATCTCGTCGGCCGACCCGAACGGCGAGAGCTGCTCCAGCGTCTTGATGGTCGGGAACACGAGCAGGATCTCCTCGCGCCCGTAGGCCTCGATCGCGCCCTCCGGCGTGAACCAGCCGAGGTCGACCGTCTCGCCGCCGTCGGGCACCGGCTCCGCGCCGTCGGGCGCGGGGGCGAGGTAGAAGTGGGTGTCGAAGCGGATCTTGACCTGGCGCGGGGTGATCCAGCGCGAGAACTCGACGAGCGAGTCCGGGTCGGGGATGACCACGCTCGCCTCCTCCTCGACCTCGCGCACGCCCGCGACCTTGTGGTCCTCGTCCGGGTCCACGGCGCCGCCGGGGAAGACCCAGGCGCCGCCCATGAAGCGCTGCGCGGGGTTGCGCTTGACCAGCAGCACCTCGAGCGTCTCCGCGCCACCACGCAGCACGATCACCGTCGCGGCCTCGCGCGGCGTGGTGGCCGCGCCGCTGTTGAGCTGCTCGCCGGGGCCTGGCCGGTCGACCTTCATCGGCGAGCGACCCTACTATCCAGGCATGACCACGACGAGTGCCGCGCAGAAGTGGATCTGCGAGTCCTGCGGGTTCATCTACGACCCCGCGGACGGCGATCCCGACGGCGGTATTCCGCCGGGGACGCCGTTCGAGGACATTCCTACTGATTGGTTCTGCCCCGTGTGCGGGGCACGGAAGGCCGATTTCAGCCTCTACGAGGACTGATCGCCCGCCGCGGGCGCTTCCGCCGCTCGAGCTGCTCGTCTTCGTGGTGGGCACCTCGACGCTCGGCGCGGAGATCGCCGCGGCGCGGCTGATGGCGCCCTTCTTCGGTGCGTCGACGATCGTGTGGGCGAACACGATCGCCGTCGTGCTGGTGGCGCTGTCGATCGGCTACTGGTTCGGCGGCCGGATGGCCGACCGGCGGCCGGACATCCGCTCGCTGTGCCTGCTCGTGCTGGTGGCGAGCGTGCTGCTCGGGCTCGTGCCGATCGTCGCCCAGCCGTTCCTGTCGCTCAGCGTCGAGGCCTTCGACGACGTCTCGCTCGGCGCGGGCTTCGGCTCGCTGCTGGGCGTGCTGGCGCTCGTGGCGATCCCGGTGCTGATGCTGGGCGCGGTCTCGCCGTGGGCGATCCGGCTCAAGCTCGAGAAGATCGAGGACTCCGGCGAGACGGCCGGGCGCATGTACGCGATCTCGACCGTCGGCTCGCTGCTGGGGACGTTCCTGTCCGCGCTGCTGCTGATCCCGCTGGTCGGCACCCAGCGCACGTTCCTCGTCTTCGCGCTGGCGCTCGCCGTCGTCGCCACGCTCGGCCTCGGGCGGCGCTGGGCGCTCGTGCCGCTCGGCGTGGCGGCGCTGCTCGCGCTCCCGATCGGCACGGTCAAGGCCTCCGGCGAGGGCAAGGTGATCCACGAGACCGACACCGAGTACCAGTACGCGCGGGTGATCGACCACGCCGGCGGGGAGCGCACGCTCGAGCTCAACGAGGGCCAGGCGATCCACTCGCTCTACCGGCCCGGCACCGTCCTGACCGGCGGCTACTGGGACGGCTTCCTCGTCGCGCCGTTCGCGGTCCGCCGCGACCCGCCGCGGCGGGTGGCGATGCTCGGGTTCGCGGGCGGCACCGTCGCCCGCGCCTACGCGCGCTACTTCCCGGACGCGCGCATCGACGGCGTCGAGATCGACAGCGAGCTGTTCGACATCGGCCGCCGCTACTTCGGCCTGCGCGCGCGCCCGCAGCTGCACGAGTACGGGGAGGACGCGCGGCCGTTCCTGCGCCGGATCGACGCCCGCTACGACGTCATCTACCTCGACACCTACCGCCAGCCCTACATCCCGTTCTACCTCTCGACGAAGGAGTTCTTCAAGCTCGCCCGCTCGCGGCTCGCGCCCGGCGGCGTGGTGGTGGTGAACCTCGGCCACCCGGAGGGCTCGGACGAGCTGGAGAAGGTCCTCTCGGCGACGATGGGCACCGCCTTCACGCACGTCGTCCGCGACCCGATGGATCCGACCAACACGATCCTGATGGCCTCGCGGGTGCCGATCACGCGGGCGAACCTGCTGGCGGCCTCGCGCTCCCTCCCGGCGGACCTGCGCCCGCTCGCCCAGCGCTCGGCCGCGCGGCTCGCGCCGCGGCTGCGCGGCGGCACGGTCTACACCGACGACAAGGCGCCGGTCGAGTGGCTGGTGGACAAGTCGATCGTCGAGTACGCGGCGGGCGGCGGCTAGGTGTTCCTCCAGGCCTGCCTCAACGGCACCCGCTCGCCCGGCGACCACGACCGGCTGCCGCTGACGCCGGAGGAGCTCGCGCGCGACGCCGCGGAGGTCGCCGAGGCGGGCGCCGTCGCGGTGCACGTGCACCCGCGCGGGCCGGACGGCCTCGAGAGCCTCGAGCCCGAGCACTGCGACGCCGCGGTGGCCGCGCTGCGCGAGGCCGCGCCGAAGCTCGAGATCTCGCTCTCCACCGGGCTCTGGATCACGGGCGGCGACGTCGAGCGCCGGCTCGAGTGCATCCGCGGCTGGCGCGAGCTGCCCGACTGCGTCTCGCTCAACGTGATCGAGGACGGCTGGGAGGATCTGGCGGCGGTGCTGCACGACCGCGGGATCGCGATCGAGATCGGGCTCTGGACGGCGGAGCATCCGGGGCAGCTCGCCGCCGCCGGGCTGGCGCGCCGCTGCCGGCGCGCGCTGATCGAGCCGCAGGAGACGGCGCCCGCCATGGCGGTGGCGACCGCCGGCGCGATCGACGGCGAGCTCGCGCGCGAGCACATCGGCCTGCCGCAGCTGCACCACGGCATCGACTTCACCACCTGGGCCGTGCTCGACGACGCCGTGCCGCGCGGGCACGGCATCCGGATCGGCTTCGAGGACACCTATGCGCTGCCCGACGCGCGCCGCGCCGGCTCCAACGCGGAGCTCGTCGCGGCCGCCGCCGAGCGCTACCTCAGCTCATCCGGTTGACCGCGTCGAGCCCGGCGACCTTGTAGGCCTCGGCGAAGGTCGGGTAGTTGAAGACCGCGCGGACGAGGAAGTCGACGCCCTCCCCGCCGCCCATGACCGCCTGGCCGATGTGGACGAGGTCGGCGGCGCCGGTGCCGAGCACGTGGACGCCGAGCAGCGCGCGGTCCTCGCTCGAGACGAGCAGCTTGAGCATGCCGTCCTCGTCGCCGGTCATCAGGCCGCGCGCGAGCTCCGACCAGCGCGCGATCCCGGTCACGTAGGGGACACCCGCCTCGGTCAGGTCCTCCTCGGTGCGGCCGACCATCCCGATCTCGGGGATCGCGTAGACGCCGGTGGGCAGGAGGTCGGGCATCGTCGAGACGGGGCGGCCGAACGCGTGCAGCGCCGCCAGGCGGCCCTGCTCCATCGCGGTCGCCGCGAGCCCGAAGCCCCCGGTGCAGTCGCCGACGCCGAAGATGTGGGGCACGGCGGTGCGGTACTCGTCGTCGACCGCGATGCGCCCGCGCTTGTCGGCCTTGAGGCCGACCTTGTCGAGATCGAGGCTGCTGGTGTCGCCCTGGCGGCCGGTGGCGTAGAGCACCGTCTCCGAGGCGACCGTCTTGCCGGACGCGAGGTGGGTGATGGTGCCGTTCTCCGTGGCCGTGACGCTCTTGACGGCCTCGTTGAGGCGGAACGTGACGTTGTTGCGGCGGAGGATGAACTGCAGCGCCTCGCCGATCTCGCCGTCGAGGAAGGTGAGGACGCGCGGGCGCTGGTCGACGACCGTCACCTTCGTGCCGAGCCGGCCGAACATCGACGCGTACTCGACGCCGATCACGCCCGCGCCGACCACGGTCATGCTGCGCGGCAGCCGCTGCTGGATGTGCAGCAGGCCGTCGGAGTCGATGATCGTCTGGTCGTCGAAGGCGACGTCCTTCGGCCGCGCCGGGCTCGTGCCGGTGGCGATGATGATGTTGTCGGCGGTGACCTCCTTGGGGCCGATGTCCTCGTCCCTGATGCACACGGTGTGCTCGTTGACGAAGGACGCCTGGCCGAACAGCAGGCCGACGCGGTTGCGGCGGAACTGCTCGCGGACCACCTGCGCCTCGGCCCCGACCACGCGCGCCGTGCGGTCCATCAGGAACTCGATCGCCTGGCGCTCCTTGCCCTCGGGGTTGAGCGGGTCGGGCACGTCGAGCGGCCGCCGCGCGAGCTCGTCGAGCACGGCCACGCGCAGGGTCTTGGAGGGGATCGTGCCGGTGTGGATCGAGACGCCGCCGAGGCGCTGGCGGCGTTCGACGACGGCCACCCGCTTGCCGAGCTTGGCCGCCTGGATGGCGGCCTTCTGGCCGCTCGGGCCCGAGCCGATGACGAGGAGATCGAGGTCCATGGGGCGGAGTCTTACCCACGGACCGCGTTGAGACTAGGCCGCCCGCGGCAGCGCGCCGTCGAAGATGCCGCTCGCGGGCCGCTCGGGCGCCTGCGCGGCGGCCAGGGGCACGCCCGCGCCGGGCCGGAAGCCCGCCCGCAACGCGGCGCGCCCGAGCGCACGCGCGGCGTCGCGCAGCTCGGACTTCGTGTGCGAGGCCATCACCGACAGGCGCAGCCGGGCCGTGCCCGCGGGCACGTCGGGCGGCAGCACGGCGCCGACGTAGACGCCCTGCTCGAGCGCGCCGTCGGCGACGCGCAGCGCGAGCCGGGCGTCGCCGATCACGAGCGAGACGATGTGCGCGTCGGAGCCGGCGACCTCGAACCCCTCGCGCGACAGCTCGGTGCGCAGCAGCTCCGCGTTGGCCTGCAGCTTCTCGACCCGGCGCGGCTGCTCGCGCAGCAGCTCGAGCGCCGCCATCGCGGCGGCGATGACCGGGGGGGACGGCGCGGCGGAGGTCGACAGCGAGCGGGCGTGGGTCGCGAGGTAGCGGGCGAGCGTGCGGTCGCAGGCCGCGAACGCGCCGTAGGAGCCGAGCGCGGTCGCGAGCGAGCCGACGACGACGTCGACCTCGCGCTCGAGGCCCGCGGCGGCGACGGCGCCGCGCCCGTCCGGGCCGATCGCGCCGAGGCTGTGCGACTCGCCGACCATGACGCGTACGTCGTGGCGGTGGGCGAGCCCGACGATCTCCTCCAGCGGGGCGCGGTCGCCGTCGAGCGCGAACACGCCGTCGGTGACGATCAGCGCCGCGCGGCCGTCGGCGTTGCGCAGCCCCCACGCGAGGTGCTCGACGTCCCCGTGGTCGTAGAGGAAGGTCTCCGCGCCCGCCAGGCGGCAGCCGTCGGCGACCGAAGCGTGGCCGAGGCTGTCGGCGAACACGATCTCGCCGCGCTCGGCCAGCGCCGGGATGATCCCGAGGTTGGCGAGGTAGCCGGAGCCGAACAGCAGCGCGCCCTCGGTACCGAGGAAGTCCGCGATCCGCTCCTCCAGCCGCCGGTGCAGCGTCATCGTGCCCGACGCCATCCGCGGGGCGCCCGCGCCGGCGCCCCAGCGCATGGCGGCGTCGGCGGCCGCCTCGCGCACGCGCGGGTGATCGGCCAGCCCGAGGTGGTTGTCCGAGCACAGCAGCAGCACCGGCTTGCCGTCGAGGACCACGCGCGGCCCCTGCGGCCCGCTCACCATCCGCATGCGCCGATGGATGCCGAGCTCTTCGAGCTCTGCCAGCCGGTCCTCAACGTCGAGCATGCGCCTCCCGTCCGTGTGGTTGCGCGGAACCTACGCAGCCACCCGGACGGGTCTGGCGCGGTGCTCCTAGCGGCCGGACACCACCGCTGCGTGGCCGCCGCCGCGGCGGGTCGGCTCCGCGACCGCCTGCTGCCTGCCGCCGGGCAGGAAGCGGATGGCCTCGACCGCACCGATCTCGGCGGGCGGGTTCGGCGTGGCGACGGAGAACGAGTGGCCGAGCGCGGTCAGCGCCGGGCCGTCCTGGGCGATGAACGCGGGCTCGGCCGGGGTCGGCTCGCTGTTGCGCTGGGACGCCCGCGGGGCGGCGACCGCATCCGGCAGGCTCTGGCCGAAGTCGACGTAGTTCACGATCGTCTGGAGGACGCTGGTGATGATCGTCGCGCCGCCCGGCGAGCCGAGCGCGATCTCGGGCCGCCCGTGCTTGAACACGATCGTCGGGGCCATGCTCGAGCGCGGCCGCTTGCCACCGTCCGGCGAGTTCGCCGTGTCCGGGACGAAGTTGAAGTCGGTCAGCTCGTTGTTGAGCAGGAAGCCGCGGCCCGGCACGACCATGCCGTTGCCGCCGATCTGCTCGATCGTGAACGTGTAGGAGACGACGTTGCCCCAGCGGTCGGCGACCGTCAGGTGCGTCGTGGACTTGGCCTTCTCCTCGGTCCCGGCCTTGTGGTGGCCGTGGCCGTGACCGTGCTCGTACTTGGTCGGATCCCCGGCCGGCTGCGGCGTGGGGAGCGTGCTGTCGTCGTTGATCAGGCCGCTGCGCTCACGCGCGTAGCGGTCCGACAGCAGCCCGCGGAGCGGCACGTCGACGAAGGCCGGATCGCCGACGAAGGCGTTGCGGTCGGCGTAGGCGAGCTTCGAGGCCTCGAGGTAGCGGTGCAGCACCGTGGTGCGATCGGCGGTGGGGGGCAGCGCCTCGAGGATGTTGAGCGCCTCGCCCACGGTCGAGCCGCCCGACGACGGCGGGCCCATGCCGAAGACGTCGAACCCGCGGTAGTCGACCTTGGTCGGCTTGCGGCGGATCGCGTCGTAGCGCTTGAGGTCGCGCCTGGTCATGAGGCCCGGGTGCACCTCGTGCGGGCGGTCGGAGTCGGCCGCCTCCGGCGGGTCCTGGACGGTCTGCACGATGTCGCGGGCGATCCCGCCGCGGTAGAAGCGGTCGGGGTCGTCGCCGATGCGCTCGTAGGTCCTCGCCAGGTCGGGGTTGCGCTGGACGGCGCCGACCGGCTTCGCCGCCTTCCCGTCGAGGTAGAGCTGCGCGCGTCGAGGTGAAGTCGTCGAAGATGCCCGCGTTGGTCGTGACCTGCCCGTTGAAGGTCGGATCGATGACGAAGCCCTCGCGGGCGATCCGCCGGCCGGGCCGCAGGAGCGAGCGCAGGGAGCGAGAGCCGTAGCGCTTGAGCGCCTTCTCCCAGCCGGCCACGGTGCCGGGCACGCCGACGCTCAGCCCGCTCACGTAGGCCTCGGTGAACTGGCTCGGGTCCCTGTACGGGAAGAGCGAGTTCTCATCCATCCTGGCCGGCGCCGCCTCGCGCGAGTCGATGGTGTCGACCCTGCGGTGCTTGGCGTCGTAGATGACCATGAAGCCGCCGCCGCCGATGCCGCACGAGAACGGCTCGGTGACGCCGAGCACGCCGGCCGCCGCGACCGCGGCGTCGACGGCGTTGCCGCCCGAGCGGAGGACGTCGATCGCCGTCTGCGTGGCGAGCGGGTCGACCGTGGAGGCCGAGCCGCCGGAGCCGACCGCGGTCGGTGTCTTGGGTGGCTCTGGCACCGCCCCTGCCTCGGCCTGCGGCCTCGTCACCGCTCCGCTCGCCGCGGGGAACGCGGCGACGAGCGCCATCAGCACTGCAAGAACGGCCAGACCGGCGATACGCGACATGAACGACTCCCCTCCCGTGGTTGGGGAGCGCTTACCCGACGACGGGCTCGTTCACGCGGCGGGGTGAGAGCCGGACGTGGAGGTGATCGTCGTGGTAGATGAGCGGGGTGACCACGTTGCGGCGCCCGCTCAGGTGCACGCGGGGGCCGACGAAGACCTTGATCGCGCCGAAGTTCACGAAGCGATCGACGAGCTCCTGGGCGAGCACGCGGTCGACCTGGTCGGGGCGCCGGGCGGCGCGCTCGAGGCCATCCAGGCGGGGGTAGTAGATGTCGACGTCGAGCCCGTTCTGGTGGCTGAGGTGGCCGAGCCCGCCGTAGCGGGCGCCGAACCAGCCGCCGGAGCGGCGCGAGAGGTCGCCGACGAGCACGCGCGGGGCGTCCGGGTGGGCGTCGCGGTACCCGCGCAGGACGAGCTCGGTCGTCTCGACGAGCTTCGGGGTGCCCCAGCGCCGCCAGCCGCGGTTGGGCGTCTGCTTGAGGACCGGGTCCCAGGTCACGAAGTCGAAGGACTCGGGCTGGAACTGGACGGCGTTGCGCAGGCGGGCGTCCGCCGGCGCCGGCGCCACGGCGAGCGCCAGCGCGGCGAGGAGGATCGCGGCGGTCAGCGCCCTTGCCATTGCGGCGGGCGCTTCTCGGCGAAGGCCCGGACGCCTTCGTAGAAGTCCTCGGTCCGGAAGCAGGCCTCGCGCAGCGCCACCAGCTCGGCCTCGATCGCGGGCTCGAGGCGGCCCTCGGCGGCCAGCAGCGCGCGGATGACGCGCTTGTTGCCCGCCAGCGAGAGCGGCGCGTTGGCGGCGATCGCGGCCGCGTAGGCGACCGCGTGCTCGGCGAGCTCGGCGTCCGGGACGACCTCGTTGACCATGCCCCACTCCAGCGCGGTGGCGGCGCTGACGTTGCGGGCGCTGTAGAAGAGATGGCGGGTCCGCGGCGCCCCGATCGCGTCGATGAACTTGCGCAGGCCCGTGTGGGAGTAGACGAGCCCGAGCTTCGCGGGCGGCATCCCGAGCTTGGCCGACGCGGCGGCGATCCGCAGGTCGCAGGTCAGCGCGAGCTCGAGCCCGCCGCCGATCGTGTGCCCGTTGAGCGCCGCGACGGCGGGATACGGGAAGGCGTCGAGCGCGGCCACCGCGTCGTGGAAGGGGTGGGCGACGAGCGACTCGGCGCGGTGGGCGAGCTCGTCCCGCGGCAGCCCGCCGATGTCGTAGCCCGCCGAGAACACGGGGCCCTCGGCGGTCAGCAGCAGGCAGCGGACGCCCTCGAGCTTCGGGATCGTGTGCGTGATCGCGTCGAGGATCGCGTGGTCGAGCGCGTTGCGCTTCTCGGGGTTGTGGATGGTGAGCCGCGCGACGGCGGGCGCGGGGTGGTCGAGCCGGAGCTTGCCCTCGGCGAGTTCTTCGACGCTCACTCGAGGACGACGAGGGCGTCGCCCTCGGACACGGACTGACCCTCCTGGCAGAGGATCTCCGAGACGCGGCCCTCGTCCTCGGCCTCCACGGGCATCTCCATCTTCATCGACTCGAGGATCACCACGGCGTCGCCTTCCTCGACCGTGTCGCCCACCTCGACCTCGATCTTCCACACGGTGCCCGTGATGTGGGCCTCCACGTTCGGCACGCCTGCTCCTTTGCCCGCAAATTCCTGGTTCGCCGACAATAGTGGCTCGCCCGCCGGTCGAAGGCGGGGACCAGAAGTTCCGCCCGCTGGTCGATGGTGGCTCTCCGAGGGCGCCGCCATCCTTCTGTGTGCGGTCAAGACCCGCACGCCGGCGGCTCTCGAACCTCCTCCTCCGAGTCCGGACACCGGCGTGGGCCGCATCGTCGCGGGCCGGGGTTCCATACGCAGGTGCGCATCGAGGAAGGGACAGCCTCGATGCGTGAATGGGGCCCCGGCCACGCGGCCGCCTCGGCTGGTTCTCCTGATGACTGGGTAGGATCACCGGCCGAGGGAGAGATGACCGAGGATCTTGCGAGCATGAAGGCGCAGGTCTACAAAGACCCGCGTCCCAAGGAGTATTTCGACCGCTTTCACGAGCGGGCGCGCACGCGCGAGCCCGACTGGGTCTACGAGGTCGTGCGCGTGCTCACGTCGCTGTACGCGTGGACGTTCTTCCGGGCGCGCGGGATCGCCGCCGAGAACGTCCCCAACGGGCCGGTCATCATCGCCCCGAACCACTTCTCGTTCATGGACCACTTCTTCGTCGGCGCGTTCATCCGCCGGCGCGTGGGTTTCCTGGCGAAGTCGCAGCTGTTCGCGCGGCCGATGCAGTGGGTCTACACGCACGGCGGCGTGTTCCCGGTGCGGCGCGGCTACCGCGACGAGGAGGCCTTCATCACCGCGAAGGCGATCCTGGAGCGCGGCGGGCTGATCGTCATGTACTGCGAGGGCGGCCGCTCGCGGACGGGCAAGCTCTCCGAGCAGCCCAAGCGCGGCATCGGGCGGCTGGCGCTCGAGTCCGGCGCGACGATCGTGCCGGCCGCGATCCACGGCTCCTCGAAAGTGCGCAACTGGAAGCGCCTGCAGTTCCCCAAGGTCACCGTGCAGTACGGCGAGCCGATGCGCTGGGAGGCGGTCGAGGAGCCCACGGCCCACCAGCAGCAGCAGGTCGCGAACGAGGTCTTCGCCCAGATCCGCGGTCTCTACGCGGAGCTGGACTCGCTCGGCCGCAAGGGCGTCGTGCGGTCGTTGCGCGAGGCGCGCGACTCGGCCCGCCGCGCCCGCGCTACCGCCTGACGTCCTCGCAGCTCGCCGCGATCGAGGTCCTCGGCGTCGGCGAACACCACGTCGTTCCCCGGGCCGCAGTCGACGCGGTCGACGGCATCGTCGACCTCGAAGATCGCGGTCGTCGCCCTCGCCGCCCTGGATGGTGTCGCCGTCCTGGGTGCCGGAGATGACGTCGTTGCCGGGCCCGCCGTCGACCTGATCGACCCCGAAGCCGCCCTCGATCGTGTCGTCGCCCTCGTTGCCGAGCACGACGTCTCCTCCGAAGCGGCCGAACATCTCGTCGTCGTCGGGGCCGCCGTGGAGGATGTCGTCGCCGTCCTCCCCGTCCACGTAGTCGGCCGCCTCGTTGCCGAACAGCTCGTCGTTGCCGCCCTGGCCGAAGAGCGAGTCGGGCGCGGCGGTGCCGAACAGGGTGTCGTTGCCGGGGGTGCCGCGGATGACCGACGGCGGCGTCGCGTCGGTGGCCCCCTCGGGCGGGATCTCGATGACCTCCTCGCAGCTCGAGAGCTCGTCGCGGCCGGGCGCGGTGCTCTCGACGTAGACGGTGTCGTGGCCGCTGCCGCACGACACGTCGTCTGCGCTGTCGTCGGCGACGCGGATGACGTCGTTGCCGCGGCCGCCGAAGACATCGTCCTCGCCCGGCCCGCCGATCAGCGTGTCGGCACCGTTGCCGCCGGCGACGTGGTCGTCGTCGGAGCCGCCGTCGAAGGTGTCGGCGCCGTCCGAGCTGTAGATGCGGTCGCGGCCGGCGTCGCCCTTGACGTGGTCGTCGCCGGCGCGGGCGAAGATGCTGTCGCCGGCGCGGCCGCCGTCGATGGTGTCGTTGCCCGCGCCGCCGTCGAGCTTGTCCGAGCCGGTCTCGCCGAACAGCGTGTCGTCGCCGTCGCCGCCGTCGACCAGCTTGTCCGAGCCGCGGCCGGCGCGGACGACGTCGTTGCCCGGGCCGCCGGAGAGCAGCACGTCGTTGCCGAGGCCGGCCTCGACGATCACGTCGTCGCCCTCGTTGCCGGTGACGGTGTCGTCGGCGTCGCCGCCGTCGAGGTGGTCGTTGCCGGGGCCGCCCTCGAGCTCGTCGTTGCTCTTGCCTCCGTTGCCGGCGTCGTCGCCGGGGCCGAGCTCGAGGACGTCGTTGCCCGTGGTCCCGAACGCGCGGTCGTTGCCGTCGCCGCCGTCGAAGATGTCGTCGCCGGTGCTGCCGGAGAGCGTGTCGTTGCCGGGGCCGCCCTCGAGCCGGTCGTCGCCGCGCCCGGCGCGCACGAGGTCGTCGCCGCCGAGGGCGACGATGCGGTCGGGCCCGCGCGTGCCCTCGAGGGTCTCGGAGGCGTCGGTGCCCATGATCAGCGCGAGCCCGGGCTGGACCGCGAGCGCGAGCGGCCGCGATCTGGGGAGACGGACGACGCGGAGGCGCTTGTAGGAGAAGGCCGAGAGGACCGAGAGCGTCGCTGCGGTCTTGTCGGCGACGTAGATGCGCACGCCGTCCGGCGACCACGCGGGCGCGCCGGGCCCTCTGCCGGTGCGCGGGCGCTTGATGACGCGGCGCCGGTCGAGGTCGACGACGACGGCCCGGGTCCTGGGACCGCCGGCGCCGACGAACGCGCGGCTGCCGCGGATCGCGAGCCCGCCGCCGCCCTGCTTCCGCTTCAGCTTGATGGCGCGGCCGAGGCGTCCGCCGGCGGGGTTGAGGGGGACGAGGCGATTGCGCGGCGGAGATCCAGGCGGTGTCGCCGGCGTCGAACGCGATCGCGCCGGCGGCCTTGAGCTTGATGTGACGCCGCACGCGCTGGGTGGCGAGGTCGATGACGGCGGCGCCGCCGCGGGCGAGGGTCAGGACGGCGCGCGTGCCCTCGGGCGTGATCGCGAGCGCGCGGGCGGGGCGGGGGAGGCGGATCGTGGCGAGCGGGGTCATGGTGGCGGCGTCGATGACGTCGAGCGCTCGCTTGTGCGTGGCGTAGACGCGGGCGCCGTCGGGGGAGGTGGCGACGGTGGTTGGTGTGTTCGTGAGGGCCGCTCGTCCGGTGGCGGTGCGGGTGGCGAGGTCGATCGCGGTGATGCCGCGGCCGGCGGCGACGTAGGCCTTGGAGCCGTCGGTGGTCGTCGCGACGGCTTTCGCGCGGCCGGGGAGCGGGACGCGCGTGGTGATGGCGTTGGTGCGGACGTCGAGGAGGGCGGCCTCGGGGCGGTCGGCGGCTATGACGACGACGCGGGCCTGGGCGGCTGCGGGGAGCGAGCAGGGCGGCGATGCATGCCGTGAGCAGCGGTCCGCATGACTGGCTGGAACCCTGGCGGCGTGGCGGGGTTGCGGCGGTCGCGGCCAGCCGGCGAACGTCAACGGCGGCTGGGTGGGAGGCGGGCTCGGGTGTGGGCGCCGAAACCCGCCCGCGACCCTCGCCGCTGAGGGGGTGTGGTCACTTGAGGCTGATATGCAGACCGAACTGACCACACCCGTGTCTTCCGCTGCCGCGGCGGTCGAACCCTTCTCCCACCCAGCCGCTCTTGACGTTCGCGACGCTCACCGCGACCGCCCACCGTTAGCCTCCGCAACCGTGGCCACCACGCTCCTCCGCCCCCACCTCCTCACCGGCACCTCGATCCTCCTCGCCGCCGCGGACCCACCGAGCGCGTTCGGCGAAGCCATCGCGCTCCGCTGCTCGGAGCTCGGCGCCCACCTGGGGCGGGTCGTCGTCGAGCCGACCGGCGACGAGGCCGAACGTCGCGACAATGTCGACGTCGTGGTGTGGGACGGCGCTTCGCTGGCCGGCCCGCGCGACGTGCTCGACGGCGCGTGGCTCGCGCTGCGGCCCGAGGCGCGCGCGATGATCGACGCGGAGGCCGGCGGCAAGCTGCTGCTGATCGCGCCCCCGCCGTCCGACGCCGGCGCGGAGGCGGCGCGCGCCGGCACCGAGAACCTCGCGCGCACGCTGTCGGTCGAGTGGGCGCGCTACGGCATCCGCACCGCGGCGCTGCTGCCCGGCGAGGCGACCACGCCGGACGAGGTCGCCGAGCTGGCGGCATTCCTGGCCTCGCGGGCCGGCGACTACTACTCCGGCTGCCGCTTCGACCTGGGGTCGGTGTGAGCGAGCGCTACCGCGTCACCTCGCTCGACTCGATCGAGGCGCTGCCCGGGCCCGGCTCGCTGCGCTGGCTGCCGGTCCGCTACGAGCTCGGGATCGGCGCCTTCGGGACGAACGCGTACGTCGCGGCCGCCGCCGGCGACGATGTCGTCGAGCCGCACACCGAGGAGGGATCGGGGCACGAGGAGCTGTACTTCGTCGCGCGCGGCTCGGCGACGTTCACGCTCGACGGCGAGGAGGTCAATGCGCCGGCGGGCACGTACGTCTTCCTCCCCGATCCGGAGGTCCGCCGCCACGCCGTCGCCGACGAGGCCGGGACGACCGTGATGTCGTTCGGCGCGCCGCGCGGGGAGGCGTTCACCGTCTCGGGGTGGGAGGCGCGCTTCCGCGCCACGGCGATCCGCGAGCGCGACCCGCAGCAGGCGAAGGCGCTGTACGAGGAGGGGCTGGCGGGCGATCCCGGGAGCCAGTGGGCGCACTACGACCTCGCCTGCTGGCATGCGCTCTACGGCAGCGCCGACGAGGCGCGCGCGCTGCTCGAGAAGGCGGCCGAGCTCGGGGGTGACGAGGTCCGCGAGCAGGCCGCGAAGGACCCGGACCTCGTGAGCCTGCGCGACGACGAGGCGCCCGCCTGAGCGGGCGCCCCGCCTGACGCTCAGAAGCCGTAGTTCAGCCGGCCGATCGAGTCGTCGTTGTCCGCGGTGTACCAGACGTTGCCGTCGGGGCCGCGGGTCAGCGCGTCGGGGCTGCTCTTCGTCCGCACGGGGTGGCCGAACCAGCCCCAGTAGCTCATCGGGCGAATGCTGTTCGTCGAATGCTCGGCGATCAGGATGCCGTAGCGGCGTCGCCAGCGAGCCCGAGCGGGATGGCGTTCGCGGTCGGCAGCGGGGACCGGCGCGTGACCTTGCCGGCGGTCGTCATGCGCGTGATGACGTTCGTGTTGGTCTCGGCGAAGTAGATCGCGCCGTCGCGCCCGGCGACGATCGGGCCGGGGAGGCTGTCGGGCGTCGCGAGCGGGAACTCGGTCAGCTGTCCCGAGGTGGTGATGCGGCCGACCTTGTTGCCGTTGGACTCGGTGAACCAGATCGCGCCGTCCGGGCCGACGGCGATGTCGGCGGCGAACGCGTCGGGGGTCGGGATCGGGTACTCGGTGATCTGACCCTTGGTCGTGATGCGGCCGATCTTGTTGCCGCGCGTCTCGGTGAACCAGAGCGCCCCGTCGGGGCCGGAGACGATGTCGGTGGGGAAGGCGCCCTCGGTGGGCAGCGGGTAGGACGTGATCTCGCCGCGGGTCGTGACGCGCTGGATGCGATTGAAGTCGCGGTCGCTGACCCAGAGGGCGCCGTCGCGACCGGCGGCGACGCCGGTCGCGCCGCCTTCGAGCTCGATCGACGAGACCTTGCCCTTCGTGGTCACGCGCCACAGGCGGTTGAGGCTGCCGTCGGACGACCACAGGGCGCCGTCGGGGCCGGTGGTGATGTGGTTCGGGCCGGCGAACTCCGCCAGCGTGTACTCCTTGGCGTGGGGGTGGGCGAGTGCGGTCGAGGGGAGCGCGACCGCGAGCATTGCCACCGCCGCCGCCAGCAGAGCGGGCTTACGCATGCGGGAAACCTCTGAGGTTGAGAGGGGAGGGGAGGAACCGGCAGGATGGCGGCTGGCCGGGGGGCCCGCGACCGAGCCATCTCCCGGACGGGCGTACGGGTGCCCGTACCGCTCAGCGGCGCCCGCCGCGCGGCTCGCGCGGCAGGGTGCTCGGCCCGACGTGCGCGTCGAGCCAGGCGTTCAGCGGCTCCGCGGCCCGCCACGCCCCGCCGACGTGCTCGAGCGCGGCGGCGCGGTCGATGCCGCCCTCGCCCGTCAGCGCGCGGCCCGCGATCAGCGACTTGCGGCGCAGCAGCTCGATCCGCGGGTGGTCGCGCGGGTAGCCGCGCGGCGCCGTCTTCAGGCTCTCCCCGGAGAGCTCGAGGCCGGCGTCCTGCACCGCCGCCGTCACCGCCTCCAGCTCCGCCCCGGCGCCGCCGTCCACCGCGGCGCGGTAGCGCTCCAGCTGGTCGCGGGCGAGCCGCCAGTAGCCGGTGCCGGCGTAGAGGCCGTTGACCGAGAGCTGCGCGTAGAGGCCGGCGCCGGGGACCGAGGTGCCTCCGATGACGCCGTAGGTGCGGGTCTTGTAGGGCGTCTTGTCGGGCGTGAAGCGCAGGTCGCGCTGCTGGCGGAAGACGCGCGCCTCGCCGCCGAACTCCATCGCCAGCTCGTCGAGCAGCGCCTCGAGGCCGCCGCGCACCTCGTGCTCGTAGAGGTCGCGGGTGGCGGTGAAGTACGTCTTCGTGTTGTCGCGCTCGAGCCCCGCGAACCACGCGAACACCTCGGGGCGGAAGCCTTGGAAGACGGGGAGCTCCATGCGGACGTGGGGACCGATGTCGGGTGGCTCGAATACGTCGGAGACGACGCGCAGGCCGGCCCGCTCGTACAGCGGGATGGCGCGGACGCGGGCGTTGCACCATACGCTCGTCGCGCCGTGCGCGGACGCGTGGCGCAGCAGCGCGCGCAGCACCGCCGTGCCCGCGCCGCGGCCGCGCGCCCGGGGCGCCGTCGCCATACCCCGGATGCGCCACGCGCCCGGCTCGCCCTCGGGCCCGACCAGCCCGACCGCCACGAGGTCGTCACCCTCGAAGGCCCCGAAGGCGACCGAGTCGGGAGGCTCGTGCTCGGCCATATCGTCCACGGTCAGGTACGGCCGCAGGACCGCCTGGCGCAGCGCCCGCGTCTGCTCGAGCGGGACGGGGCGGGCGGCGGGCGGCATGAACGGAGAGGCTACGAGGCATCATTGGAGGGATGGCGCCGTCGTATCGAGAGCTCCCTCCGCCGCCCGGGCTCGAGGCGCACGTCGCGTGCCTGTGGACGTCGCACGACCGCGCCACGCGCGTGCTGCCCGACGCGTGCGCCGACATCGTCTTCGTCGCCGGCCGCGTGATCGTCGCCGGCCCGGCCACCGAGGCGATCAGCGCGACGCCGACGCCCGGCCAGGGCCGCTGCGGCGTGCGCTTCCGCGTCGGGTCGGCCGGCGCCGTGCTCGGCCTGCCGGTGATCGAGCTGCTCGACCTCGCCGTGCCGGTGGCGGAGCTGTGGGGAGCGGCGGGACGACGGCTGGAGGACCGCGTCGCCGCCGCGCCGACGATCGAGGCCGCCCTCGCGGCGCTGACCCGGGGCGTCGCCGAGCGCGTCCCCCCGGCCGGCGGCGGCGACCCGCTCGTCCGCGGCGCCGCGGTCGCCCTGGTGCGCGACGGCGCGTCGCTGCCCGAGGCCGGCCGCAGCGTGGGCCTGGGCGAGCGCCAGCTGCGCCGGCGCTTCGAGCGCGCCGTCGGCTACGGCCCCGCGACGCTCGTGCGGATCCAGCGCTTCCAGCACTTCCTCACGCTCGCCGAGCAACAGCCCGGCGCGGCGCTGAGCCGCCTCGCGGCCGAGGCCGGCTACGCCGACCAGGCGCACCTGACGCGCGAATGCCGCCGCCTCTCCGGCCTCGCGCCGGCCGCGCTGCTGGCGGCCGGAGCGGCGCCGGCGGGCGAGAAGTCCGGCCCGCTCACACCGCGCGACGGCGCGGTCGCGGCGCTCGCGGCCTGAAGTCCGTTTCGTTCAAGCCGCGCGGCGCCGCGTCCGGCACGCTGGTGGCATGACCGATATCGCTGCCGCCGCCCAGTTCATCGCCGCCAACGCTCGCCTGATCGACCGCCGCCGCTTCGCGCTCCTCGAAGGTGACGGCTCGGCCGACAACGTGCTCCGCGCGCTCGACGCCTATCGCAACGACGACGGTGGCATCGGCCACCTCGAGCCGGACCTGCGCACCCCGACGAGCGAGCCCGCGTGCGTGACCCATGCACTCGAGATCCTGCACGAGGTCGGGGCGGGCGACAGCTCGCTCGCCACCGGCGCGCTCGATTGGCTGCAGACGGTCACGAAGCCCGACGGCGGCGTCCCGTTCGTGCTCCCGGCCGCCAGGGACTGGCCGCGCGCGCCGTGGTTCGAGACGATCGACGACGACCCGCCGTCGTCGCTGCTGATGACCGCCGGCATCGCGGCGGCGGCGCATCGCCTCGGGCTGGACCATCCCTGGCTGGACAGCGCGACCGACTACTGCTGGGAGCGCGCCGGGGAGCTCGCGCACGGCCACGCCTACACGCTGCGCAACGGGGTCGACTTCCTCGATGCGGTGCCCGACCGCGCCCGCGCCGACGAGGTGCTCGCGAGCGTCGCCGAGCGCATCCCGGCCGACGGGCTGCTGGCCGTCGAGGGCGGCACCGAGGACGAGGTCCTGCGCCCGCTCGATCTCGCGCGCCGGCCTGACCACGCCGGCCGGCGGCTCTACGACGACGCCGTGATCGAGCGCGAGCTCGACCGCCTCGAGGCCGAGCAGCGCGACGACGGCGGGTGGACGGTCGACTTCCTGGCCTGGAACCCGGTCGCCGCCTGGGAGTGGCGTGGCTTCGTCACGGTCCTGTCCCTGCAGACGCTGCGGGCCTATGACCGCCTGCGGTAGAGCACGTGGTCGCCGAACGTCTTGTACGGCGCCGTCTTCTCGTACACGAAGCCGAGCTTCTCCATCACGCGTCGCGACGCGGCGTTGTGCGGGAGCGTGAAGGCGACGATGTCGTCGAGGCCGAGCTCGGCCGCGACCTCGAGCGCCGCGGCGCCGAGCTCGGTGGCAAGGCCCTGGCCCCAGCGCTCCGGCACGACCGTCCAGCCGACCTCGATCTCGGCCTGGCCGTCGAACACCGTCGAGCTCAGCCCGCCGCGCCCGACCGGCGCGCCGGTGGCGGCGTCGAAGAACATCCAGTAGCCGAAGCCGTCGCGCTCCCACCCCTGCGCGGCGAGCGCGAGCTGCTCGGTGATCTGCTCCGGCGTCATGACGCCGCCCATCGTCGCCCCGACCCGCGGGTCGCCGAAGATCAGCTCCGTGGCGGCCTGGTGCTGCGGGCCGAGGCGCTCCGCCCGCATCCGCGCCGTCGTCAACGTCTCGGGTGCTCGCTTCACGACCGATGAGTCTGGCGCGCCGGCGCGGTCTAAGTCAGCACATGGCCACCCGGCACCCACTTCGCCCCGCCTTCCGCGGACCGCTGCACCTCCCCGGCGACACCGCCTACGACACGCATCGCGCGACCTGGAGCGGCAGCATCGACCCGCGCCCCGCGGTCGTCGCCGAGGCGCTGACGGCGTCCGACGTGCGCGCGGCGGTGCTGATCGCCCGCGAGCACGGGCTGCCCTTCGCCGTCCAGTCGACGGGCCACGGCACGCTCGTGCCCGCCGACGGCGGCCTGCTGCTCAAGACCTCCCGGATGGCCGAGGTGCTGGTCGACCCCGACCGCCGCGTCGCGCGGGTCGGGCCGGGCGCGGTCTGGGGTGACGTCATCGCGGCGGCCGCGCCGTGCGGGCTCGCACCGGTGACCGGCTCCTCGCCGACCGTCGGCGTCGCCGGCTTCACGCTCGGCGGCGGCGTCGGCTGGCTGTCGCGGAAGCTCGGCTTCGCGGCGGACAATCTGCTGCGGGCCGACCTCGTCACCGCCGACGGCGAGCTCGCGACGGACGGACGAGCACCCCGACCTGGACTGGGCGCTGCGCGGCGGCGGCGGCAACTTCGGCGTCGTGACCGCGCTCGAGCTCCGCCTCCACCCCGTGACCCGCGTCTACGCCGGCATCGCGACGTTCCCGCTCGCGCGCGCCGCCGAGACGCTCGCGCACTACCGCGCCTGGGCGCCCACCCAGCCCGACGAGCTGACCACGGCGCTCGTGCTCACCAACGACGCGCTCATGCTGCGCGCCGCGTACGTCGGCGAGCGCGACGCCGCCGAGCGCGCGCTGCGCCCGCTGTTCCAGGCCACGGGCGCGCCGCTCACGAGCGACCTGCGCACCATGGGCTACGCCGAGACGGCGACGCTCGGCGGCACCCCGCCGCGCCAGTTCGAGCTGTTCGCCGACCTGCCCGACGCCGTGATCGACGCGACGCTCGACGCGGCGACGCGCGCGAACGCGGTCGAGGTCCGGTACTGGGGCGGCGCGATGGCGCGCGGCGCCGGCCCGGTCGGCCACCGCGACGTCCCCTTCTCGATCACGGTCGACGGACCCGAGGAACCGGCCGCTCGCCCGCCACGCGACCGGCGGCTCGTTCCTGAACTTCCTCAAGGACCCGGCCCGCACGCACAGCGCCTACACCGCGGCCGACCACCGGCGCCTGCGCGCGGTCAAGCGCGCGCACGACCCCGACAATGTCTTCGCCATCGGCCACAACATCCCACCCGAGGAGAACCAGCGTGGAGAGGATCCAGTCGAGCGACGGCACGCCGATCGCGTTCGATCGGTCGGGTGAGGGCCCGCCGGTCATCTTCGTGCCCGGCCTGTTCCAGCACCGGGCGATCGACCCCGGCACGGCCGAGCTGGCCGCGCTCCTGGCACCGCGGTTCACCGTCTTCCACTACGACCGCCGCGGCCGCGGCGACAGCGGCGACACGGCGCCCTACGCGGTCGAGCGCGAGGTCGAGGACATCGGCGCGCTGATCGAAGCGGCCGGCGGCTCGGCCGCGCTCTACGGGATGTCCTCCGGCGGCGCGCTGGCGCTCGAGGCGACCGCCCGCGGCCTCGCGGTCACGAAGCTGGCGGTCTACGAGCCGCCGTTCACGGACGACGAGGGCAAGATCGAGCCGTCCCAGGAGCTCGCCGCCGGGGTCGCCGAGCACGTGGCGGCGGGCCGCCCCGGCGACGCCGTCGCGCTGTTCATGACCAGCTCGGGCATGCCCGCCGAGGCGGTCGCGCAGATGCGCCAGGCGCCGTTCTGGGCCGGGCTGGAGAGCGTCGCGCACACGATGCCCTACGACATGGCGCTGATGGGCGACACCACGCTGCTGAGCGAGCGGGCGCCCTCGATCACCGTGCCGACGCTGGCGATCGACGGCGGCGCCAGCCCGCCCTGGGGTCGCCTGTCGGCCGACGCGGTCGCCGCCGCCGTCCCCGGCGCGGAGCGGCAGACCCTGGAGGGCCAGACGCACGAGGTCGCCGCCGGGGTGCTCGCCCCCGTGCTGGCCGGAGTTCTTCGGCCGGGGCTAGCCCTCGGCCCAGGGCACCTCGACCGAGTCCTCCGTGGGCGAGTCGCGGGCGACGACGTACTCCGCCCCCTCCGACTCGGAGAGGTTCTGGAGGATGTGCGTCTCGCGCGGCGGGACGTAGACCATGTCGCCCGGGCCGAGCTGCGCGGTCTGCTCGAGGCGGTCGCCCCAGCGGACCTCGAGCGCGCCGGAGAGCATGTAGACCGCGCTCTCGCAGTTGTCGTGGTAGTGGGGCCGCGAGCGCGCGCCGGGCGGGACGCGGAAGACGCCCATGTAGATGTTGGTCGCGCCGGTGGTGGCCTGCGAGATCTCGGCGCCGCCGACCACGCCGCGCGGGACGTCGCGATCGACGTCCGAGGGCTTGACGACTCTCATGCGCCGATCCTAGTCCTGGGGAACGGCCAGGGAGTAGTCAAGCCATTCCGACCGGTGCCCGCCGACGCGCTCGTAGACCGCCTGCGCGCGGTAGTTGTCCTTCGCCGTCTGCCACGCCAGCTCGCCCGCGCCGTGCTCGGCGGCGCGCTCGCGGCAGGCGGCGATCAGCCGGTCGGCGAGCCCGCTCCCGCGCGCCTCGGGCGCGATGAAGAGGTCGTTCATGACCGCGAGCCGGGCGGCGTTGAGCGTCTGCCAGGTCCAGTAGACGGTCGCGAAGCCCACCGCGGTGCCGTCCGGCGCGCGAGCGATCAGCTGCAGCCCCTCGCGCTCGGGGTCGGCGATCAGCGCGCGCGAGACCGCGAGCAGCGCCTCGTCGGACGGGGAGACCTCGTAGAAGTCGCAGTAGCCGCGCAGCAGCGGCAGCAGCTCCTCGAGGTCCGCCTCGCCGACGCGCGTGATGATGTGCTCGGTGCTCACGTCGTCATGCCCGTGAACTGGCCGCCGGTGATGTTGAGCACCTGGCCGTGGACGTAGTTGGACCACGGCGAGCAGAGGAAGAAGACGCCGCCGGCGGCCTCCTCCGGGCTGCCCGGGCGGCCGAGCGGGATCAGCATCGCGGCCATCCCGCGCAGCTGATCGGGGATGCCGAGCTGGACCTTCTCGCCGTCGATCTCCATCACGTTGTCGGAGTCCTTGGAGGCGGTCAGCCGCGTCTCGATGTAGCCGAACGCGACCGCGTTGACGTTGATCTTGAACTGGCCCCACTCCTTGGCCAGCGTCTTGGTGAGGCCGACCACGCCGGCCTTGCCCGAGGCGTAGTTCGCCTGCCCGGCGTTGCCCATCGTGCCCGAGACCGAGGAGACGTTGACGACCTTGCGGAAGACCTCGACGCCCTGCTCGCGCTCCTTCTTGGCGGGCTCGCGCAGGTGCGGCGCGGCGGCGCGCAGGACGCGGAAGGGCACGATCGTGTGGATGTCGAGCATCCGCTGGAAGGCGTCGTCGGACATCTTGTGGACCGGTGCGTCGATCGTGTAGCCGGCGTTGTTGACGACGATGTCGATCTTGCCCCAGGCGTCGATGGCCGTGGCCACGAGCGCGTCCGCGGCGCCCTCCTTGGTCAGGTCGCCCCCGTAGACGGCCGTCTCGCCCGCGATCTCGCCCGCGGTCTCCTCCGCGGCGTCCGCGTCGAGGTCGTTGATCAGCACCTTCGCGCCCTGCTCGGAGAGCAGCTCGGCCGTCGCGCGGCCGATGCCGCGCGCCGAGCCGGTCACGATCGCCACCTTGTCGTCCAGCACGCCCATAAGGCACCTCATTCCAGTGAAGTCAGGTTCGGAGGCGCCCTAGTCTGGCGGGTCAGGCGACGTGGAGGCTCGCCCGGCGCGTGAGCGCCAGCCCGGCGGCCATCGCGAGGGCGGCCGCGGAGAACGCGAACGCCGTCTGCGTGCCCGATCCCTCGACCACGGCGCCGCCGATCGCGGCGCCCGCGGCGATGCCCGCGCCCATGCCGGTGCCGAGCCACGTGTAGGCCTCGGTGATCGTGCCGTGCACCGCCAGCCGGCCGGCGAGCGAGTGCACGGCGGCGAGCGCCGGGGCGATCGCGATGCCGGCCAGGAAGATCAGCGCGCCGAGCGAGACGACGCCGGCCGCGAGCACGAGCGGGACCGTGCTGCCGGCCAGCGCGGCGAGCAGCACGATCACGCGCCGGCCGGGGTCGGGCCCGGCGCTCAGCCGGCTCGCGACGGCGCCGCCGATGAGGCTGCCGAGGCCCCACAGGCCGAACACGAAGCCGGTCGCGCTGGGCGTGCCGAGGTGCTCGCACAGCGCGGGCACGGCCACCTCGATGACGCCGATGCCGACGCCCAGCACGCCCAGCGTGGCGAACAGGGTCCGCACGCCCGGCGAGGCGAGCGCGCCCGCGAGGCTGCGCACGCGGTCGGGCTCCGGGCGCCACGCGCGCGACGCGGGCGTGAGCACGAACAGGACGGTCCCGGTCAGCCCGAACACGCCGCAGGCCAGCGCCGCCGCCGAGATCGAGAACAGGCCGCCGATGCCCGCGACGATCAGGACCGGGCCGGCGATGTAGATCCCCTCGAGCACGGCGGACTCGCCGTTGAACAGGACGTGGCGGGTGTCCTCGTCGAGGTCGCGCGACCACAGCGAGCGCACGGTCGCGCCGAGCGGCGGCTGCGCGGCGCCGGTGAGCGCCGCGAGCGCGATGATCGGGGTCAGCGCCGCGTCGCCGGGCAGCGCGGCGAAGCTGACCAGCGCCGCGGCCTGCACCAGCGCCGCGCCCAGCAGCACGAGCGTCTGGCCCCTGAGGTCGATCAGCCGGCCGAGCCCGGGAGCGACGAGGCCGAGCGAGAGCGCGTAGGCGGCCGTCGCGGCGCCGCCGGCCGCGAACGAGCCGGTGATCTCGTGCGTGCGCAGGATGAAGACGAGCCCGATCGCGCCCATCGGCAGCCGCCCGATCAGCGACGCCGCGAACGGCGCGCCGGCGCCCGACGCGCGCAGCGCCGAGAGGAAACCGCGGCGGGTGGCGGCAGAGACGGCCATCGTTGTCAATGTCGTCCAATTCGTCACTAAGGCCGAAACGATTCGGTCAGCTCCGAATCATCGGCGATACTGGTCCCTGTGATCGTCTACCGCTTCGGCCGCGAGGACCTGCTGCACACGCGCTTCGCGATCTCGCCGCTGTTCGAGCTGCAGGCGAGCGTGGCGGCGCTGCGCGACCCCGGCGCGCACTCCGTCCACCTGCCGTGGGTGCGCGCGGCGCGCGAGCGGCTCGCGGGCTTCGACTACGCGATGCTCGACGCGCTGCTGCCGGACCGCGGCTACGCCCCCGACTTCTTCGCGCCGCCGCCGCGCTCGCCGCTGCCGGACGTCGCCGAGGAGCTCGAGCGCGTCCGCGCCACCGAGCCCGCGCAGATGCGGCGCGAGCTCGGCTGGCGCTTCCGCGGCGAGGTCCCGGCGGTCGTGCGGCCGCTGCTCGACGACTCCGCCCGCGGCATCGAGACGCTGGTCGACCAGATGGCCGGCTACTGGGAGCGGGCGCTGGCGCCGTGGTGGGACCAGGTGCGGGCGCTGCTCGAGGCCGACATCCGCCACCGCGCGGGGCGCCTGGCCGGGGGCGGCGCGCTCGAGCTGTTCGCCGAGTTGCACACCGGGGTGCGCTGGCGCTTCGGCTCGCTGGAGATCGAGTCGATCGCCGACGTCGAGGTCGTGCTCGACGGCCGCGGGCTGCAGCTCGTCCCCTCCGCGTTCGTGTGGCCGCGCACCGGCGCGATGTTCGACCCGCCGTGGCAGCCGAGCCTGATCTACCCGCCGCGCGGCGTCGGCGACCTCTGGACCCCCAGCGGCGAGGGCCCGGCGGCGCTCGGCGACCTGGTCGGCCGCGGGCGCGCGCGGATCCTCAGCGCGCTCGGCGCGGAGGCGTCGACGACCGAGCTGGCGCGGCGCCTGGAGGCGAGCGCGGCCGGCGTCTCCGAGCACCTCGGCGTCCTGCGCCGTGCCGGGCTCGTGCGCGCGCGCCGCGAGGGCCGCTCGGTGCTCTACTCGCGCACCGCCGTCGGCGACGCGCTCACAATCCCAGCGTCTTCCCCAGGATCTCTTTCATGATCTCGTCGGTGCCGCCGCCGATCGGGCCCAGCCGGGCGTCGCGGGCGGCGCGCGCGAGGTCCATCGCCTCGGGATGGCCGAGGTCGGCGAGCATGCCGAAGCAGTCGTCCTGGAGGTCGAAGTTCGCGCGCTGGGTGAGCAGCTTGGCCATCGTCACCTCGCGCACCGCAGCGCCGCCGTCGAGGAAGCGGCGCAGCGCCTGGTAGGTCATCGCGGCGGCGATCTCGGCCGCCAGCGCCTGCTCGGCGACGCGGTGGCGCACGCTCTGCGACACCCCGCCCTCGGCGAGGATCGCGATCACGCGCTCGAGCGTGGCGCGCATCGAGCCGACCGCGCCGAGCGACATGAGCAGCCGCTCCCATTGGAAGTTCGCGACGATCAGGTAGAAGCCGCGACCCTCCTCGCCGAGCAGCGCGTCGTCGGGCACCGCCACGTCGTCGAAGGCGATCTCGGCGGTGTCGGAGGCGTGCCAGCCGAGCTTCTCGAGCGGGCTCGCGCTGACGCCCTCGCCGGCCTCGATGACGAGGAAGGAGAGGCTGCCGTGCCCGGGCTCGGGCCGCGTGCGGACCGCGGTGACGTAGAAGTCCGCGCGCACGCCGCCGGTGATGAAGGTCTTGGCGCCGTTGACGACCCAGCCGCCGTCGACCTTCTCGGCGCGCGTGCGGATCGCGGCGACGTCGGAGCCGGTGTCGGGCTCGGTGATCGCCAGCGCGGCGATCTTCTCGCCGCGGATCGCGGGGGCGAGCCAGCGCTCCTGCTGCGCCGGGGTGCCGAACGTCGCGAGCGGCGGCGTGGCGATCCCGTTGTGCGCGCCGATCCCGGCCGCGAGCCCGCCCGAGCCGCAGCGCGCCAGCTCCTCCGCCAGCACCGCGTCGGCCACCCAGTCGGCGTCGGCGCCGTACTTGAGGCCGAGCCAGCCGCGCGCGGCGAGCTTGGTGAACACGTCATCGGGGAAGAAGCGCGCCGCCTCCCACCCCGGTGCGTGCGGGCGCAGCTCGGTCTCGACGAACGCCCGCATCTCCGCGCGCAGGGCCTCGTGCGCCTGCGTGAACGGAGGGACGGGGTTCACAGCCGCTTGCGCAGCATCCCGAACACGCCGCGCAGCACCTTGCGCTGCAGCCGCTGCCCCTGGCGGGAGCGGAGGAAGTCGCCGACGTCCGGCGCGCCGCTCGCGGGCGCGGGCGCGCGCTTCGGCTTCTTCGGGACCGGGACGTGCTCCATCGGCGTCTGCGGCAGCGGCTCGGGCTTCGTCAGGCGCGCCTCGAGCAGCTCGCGCGCGCTCGGGTTGTCGAGCCGCTCGCCGTAGCGCGCATACAGCGGCGAGGCCTTGGCGGCGCCCTCGACGTCGGGCGCCGGGCCCATGCTCGCGGCCGGCGCCGCCAGCCGCGTGTGGACCACCGGGGTCGGGATCCCGCGATCCGACAGCACGGTCACCGCCGCCTCGCCGATCCCCATCGACGTCAGCAGCTCCCCGACGTCGTAGAAGTCCGAGTTGGGATACGTCGAGACCGTCGCCTTCAGCGCCTTGGCGTCGTCGGGCGTGAACGCGCGCAGCGCGTGCTGGACCCGCGAGCCGAGCTGGCCGAGCACCTCGCTGGGCAGGTCCTGCGGGTTCTGGGTGACGAAGAAGATGCCGACGCCCTTGGAGCGGATCAGCCGCACCGTCTGCGCGACCGAGTCCAGGAACGCGTCGGTGGCGCCGTCGAACAGCAGGTGCGCCTCGTCGAAGAAGAACACGAGCTTGGGCTTGTCGAGGTCGCCGGCCTCGGGCAGGTCCTCGAACAGCTCGGCCAGCAGCCACATCAGCGCGGTCGAGAACAGCGCGGGCTTGTCCTGCACCCCCGGCAGCTCGAGGCAGGAGATGACGCCGCGCCCGTCCGGCGCGAGCGCGCAGCAGGTCGGCGATCGCGAACTGCGGCTCGCCGAAGAACTCCGTGCCGCCGCCCTCCTCGAGCCCGATCAGCGAGCGCAGCAGCACGCCGACGGTGGCGGGGGAGAGGCCGCCGACGCGCTTGAGCTCCGGCTTGCCCTCGTCGGAGTCGAGGAAGGTCAGCAGCGCGCGCAGGTCCGACAGGTCGACGAGCGGCAGGCCGTTGGAGTCGGCGTAGTGGAAGACGAGCGCGAGGCTCTGCTCCTGCGTCTTGTTGGCGCTCAGGACCTTCCCGAGCAGCTGCGGCCCGAAGTCCGAGATCGTCGCGCGCACGGGCACCCCGGCGCCGATCCCGCCGAGCGCGAGGTACTCGGTGGGGAAGCCGGTGGGCGCGAACGGCAGCCCGAGCTCGGCCTGGCGCTTCTCGGCCGCCTTGCCCGCCTCGCCCGGCTGGGAGAGCCCGGAGAGGTCGCCTTTGACGTCGGCGGCGAACACCGGCACGCCCGCGGCCGAGAGCGCCTCGGCGAGCAGCTGCAGGGTGCGCGTCTTGCCGGTCCCGGTCGCGCCCGCGACCAGCCCGTGGCGGTTCATCATCGCCAGCGGGATGCGCACGACGGCGTCCTGGTGCAGCTCGCCCTCGTGCACGCCGCGGCCCAGCTCGATCGCCGCGCCCTCGGTCGCGTAGCCCTCGGCGATCGCCTTCGAGAAGTCGGTCATCCGCCCGGACAGTAGAGCGACGGGCCGCCCGAAGGCGGCCCGTCGTGGTCCTGCGTGGTGTTCCTGACGCGCTAGCGCTGAGCGACCGGGCCGTCGAACTTGAGGGCGCGGGAGCGCGCCTTCCCGCGGCGGCTGCCGTCCTCGTAGAAGCCCGTCTTGGTGCGGGCCAGCGTCACGTGGCGTGTGCCGCCGCGTCCCCGAGCTCGAACAGCGCCTTCGTGCTCAGGTTGTTGATGGTGTCGCAGGCCTGGTGGTAGCACGGGTCGTACGGCTCACCCGCGGTGCCGCCGTAGACCTCGGCCTGCTCGGCCGTCTTCTCGCCCTCGGCGCCGCTGAACAGGCCGCCGGCGGGAACGCCGGCCTCGATGAACGGCCCGTAGTCGGAGCGGCCGTCGAACGCGGTCGGCTCGCTCGCCAGCCCCTGCGAGGCGAAGTACTGCGTGAAGACGTCCTCGATCTGCGCGGAGCCGGGAGGACCGGCGCCGGTGTCCGGCGTGTCCGAGCCGTCGCCGTCATAGACGAAGCGGACGTAGTTCGGGGAGCCGAGCATGTCGAAGTTCAGGTTCGCCCACAGCTCGCCGAACCCATCGTCGTCGAGCGTGTCGACGTAGTGCTCGGAGCCGAGCAGGTTCGACTCCTCCGCGCCCCAGAACGCGAACCGCAGCTTCTGGCGCGGCTTCTTGCCCGCCTCGGAGATCTCCTCGGCGATCTCGAGGATCGTCGACGTGCCGCTGCCGTTGTCGTTGATGCCCGGGCCCGCGAGCACCGAGTCCAGGTGCGCGCCGACGACCAGCGTCTTGTCGCGCGTCGCCCTTCTTGGAGTCCGCGATCACGTTCGTGGTCTGGCGGGTCTCCGAGTTCGTCGAGGTGACGACGTGGACCGTCACCGGGCCGGCCTGGGTGCGGCTGGTAGAGCGCCGGCCGTCGGCGAAGCTCAGCCCGACGACCGGGATCGTGACGGTGGGACCGCCGAGCGTGCCGATGGACAGGTCCGTGCGGCCGGGCTGGCCCTCGTTGAAGATGATCACCGCGTCGTAGCCGGCGGCCTGCGCGTTCTCGCCCTTGACGACGAAGTCGCAGCCGCCGCGCTGGATCAGCGCGACCGCCGGACCGGTGCCCGCGGGAGTGAAGTCGCCGGCCTCGCAGCCGCTCGTCGAGCTCGGCTGCCGGGGTCGGCGGGAGCGTCAGACGTCGACCGGCACGACGCGCCCGGTCACGTCGCCGCTGCCCGAGTAGTCGTAGGTGCCCGTCTCGTAGTCCTTCGGGGTCGGCGAGACCTGCGACAGCTCCGCCGGAGCGAGCTCCTCGTAGAACGGGAAGTCGAACTCCTGCTCGGTGACCTTGTAGCCGGCCTTCTTCAGGCGGTTCGCGACGTACGCGGCTGAAGCGTCGTAGCCCGGCGTGCCCGACGCGCGGGTGCCGCCGTTCATGTTCGCGATCCGCTGGAGCGCCCGCTCGTGACTCAGGATCCCGCTGACGGTGACTTCTTTACGGAGCTTCTTCGTGTTGACCTCGTCGACGGCCATGGCGGCCGGCGCGAACGTCAGTAAGGCGACCACTGCGGTGAAAACCGCACGGGCGCCGAATGGCATGCGAGAACGCATCGCCACTCCTCCCTGCCCCTGCTAGGGCGATTTGGTTGTCGCCGTGCCCCTCCGCCGCGCTGGCGCGCCTCCCTACAGGCCGGAGTACGCACGGACCAGTTGGCGGCAAGGTAGCAAGCGAGGGGCCCCTACAAGCCGTAGCTCCGTCCGATCACGTCGAGCATGATCTCGTCGGTGCCCGCGCCGATGCGGTTGAGCCGCAGGTCGCGCCAGGCGCGCTCGACCCCGTACTCCTTCATGTAGCCGGCGCCGCCGTGGATCTGGATGCACTCGTCGGCCACCTCGACGGAGATCCGGGAGGCGTTGAGCTTCGCCATCGAGATCTCGCGCACGGGGTACTCGCCGTTGGCGTGACGCCAGGCCGTCGTGTAGACGAGCTGCCGCGCGCCCTCGATCTTCGTCGCCATCTCCGCGAACTTGTGGCGGATGACCTGGAACTTGCCGATCGAGCGGCCGAACGCCTGGCGCTCCTGCGCGTACTGGAGCGTCTGGTCGAACACGCGCTGGGCGCCGGCGACGCAGCCCGCGGCGCCGATCAGCCGCTCGCCCTGGAGCTCCCACATGATGTGGTAGAAGCCCTTGCCGACCTGGCCGAGCACCGCGTCGGCGGGGACGCGCACGTCGGAGAACGCGAGCAGCGCCGTGTCGGACGCGTGCATCCCGAGCTTCTCGAGCTTCTTCTCGCGGACCACGCCCGGCAGGTCCATGTCGACGAGGAACAGCGTGAAGCCGTCGTAGCCGGCGTCCGGGTCGGTCTTCGTCACGAGGACGATGTAGTCGGCGCGGTGGCCGTTGGTGATGTAGGTCTTGGAGCCGTTGATGACCCACTCGTCGCCGTCGCGGACCGCGCGGGTCTTGATGCCCGAGACGTCCGAGCCGGCGTCGGGCTCGGTGATCCCGAGGCAGGAGATCTTCTCGCCCTTGATCGAGGGCACGAGGTAGCGCTGCTTCTGCTCCTCGGTGCCGAACAGGAAGATCGGGGGCGTCGCCATGTCGGTGTGGACCGCGATGCCCATCCCGACGCCGCCGCACTTGGCGTGCACCATCTCCTCGGCGAGCACGAGGTTGCAGTAGTAGTCGCCGCCCTGGCCGCCGTACTCCTCGGGGTAGGAGAGCCCGAGCAGCCCGAGCTCGCCCATGCGCGTGAAGACGGAGTCGGGGAACGTCGTCTCCTCCCACTCGTCCGCATGCGGGGCGAGCTCCTTGACCACGAACGCGTGGATCGACTCACGCAGCTGCTCGTGGTGGTCGTTGAAGATGAAGTGCCTGCGGCGGGACCCGTGGTCGGGCTTGAGCACGTCGTCGGTTTCGGTGGCGGCCATATCTGAACGCTAGCGGACAGATGAGGCCGCCACCGGGAACCGTTAGCGCTTCTTCTTGGCCTTCTTCGCCGCCTTCTTGACCATCGTCACGCGCTGCGACTTCTTGCGCAGCACGCCGTCGCTACCGCGGCTCACCAGCGTGATCGTCGTCCTGATCCGCTTCACGCGGGTCAGGCGCCGGTAGGCCGACTTCTTGATCCGGACGGTGATCGATCCGGCGTCTTGTTGGCCGCCGTGCGTGAACGCGCGCCGGCCCATCACGACGTTCTTGCCGCGCGTGAGCGACACGACGCCCTTGCACCGCGTGCCCGTCGTCGGGCCGCAGGACAGGCCGGACCTTCGTGCGCCGCTGGCGGTCGACCCGCAGCTTGCCCTTCGAGATGAACATCCGGTAGTCGCCGGCGTCGCCAGGCGCCGGGCCCGGGCCGCCGGGCCGCCGGGGCCGCCGGGCCGGGTCCGCCGCCGCTGACTCGAGCACGCCGAGGTGCTTCATGGCGGAGCTTCATGATCGCGTTGCGCGTCGCCGGCGCCCCGGACCCCTTCGAGGCCGAAGCCGAAGTAGAGGCTGTCAGCCGTCGCGACGGCCGCGGACTCCTCGAGCAGCGCCTGCGGTCCGGACCCAGTTGTTCGGATTCGGCTCGCTCCCGGCCGGCGGCCCGGTGGCCGACCAGCCGTCGAGACCGTCCTCGAACGACGTCGCGGCAACCGACTGCCCGTCCGCGAGCACCTCGGTGTCGTCGACGAACACGCCGAGGCCCTGGATGAACGGGTCGCTGGCGACCGCGATCGAGACCTCGACCTGCTTGCCGGCGAAGGACGAGAGGTCGATCTCCCAGTCCTGGTAGCCGCCGGAGTTGCCCGTCGCCGCGTTCCACTCGCCCGTCGTGCCCGTCGGGGCGCACGTGGTGCGGGTTCATGTAGTGCGAGAGGAACGGGTGCTGGCCGTCGGGCGCTGCCCAGCCGTCGGCGCAGCTGCCCGCGGCCGGGTCCAGCGCCTGCGACGTGTTCCCGTTCTCGTCGGGCAGCGTCGTCCAGTCGTCCTGGCCCACGGTGTGGGCCTCGACGAACATGTAGTCGTAGTCCGGCTCGGTGTCGTAGGACGTCCAGAACTTCAGCGTCCCGGACGTCTTGCCGGTCAGGTCGACGGTCCGCGTCAGGCGCTTGTATGCCGCGTCGCGCGACCTGCGAGTAGGCGTACTGGTCGCCCGTCCTCGGGGCCAGCGGCCCGTTGATCGAGTAGTCGCCGACCTCGGTGGACTTGAACTGCGGGAACTCGTCCGCCGGCAGCACCGTGCTGGTCGGCGTGAGCATCGCACGCGTGGTCCTGGTTGTCGCGCCGATCCGGCGACCGTTGAGGATGGCCGTCGGGCGCCTCCATCGGATCGAAGAAGTCGACCTCGACGCCGTCGAGCGCCGCCTTCGTGTCGCCGCAGCGTGCCGTTGCCGTACGACCCCAGGTAGTACTGGAGGAAGTCGTTCGACAGCGGGATGCAGGCGCCGGTCGGCGCCCCGACCGCCTGCATCGTGCAGTACGGCGGGCTGCCCTGGGCGTTGAAGCACGTACTGGTTCGCGAGTCCCAGCCTGCGCGTTCTTGCCCGTGTA
The DNA here is from genome assembly GCA_963787335.1 of uncultured Solirubrobacterales bacterium. Classification (GTDB taxonomy): domain Bacteria; phylum Actinomycetota; class Thermoleophilia; order Solirubrobacterales; family Solirubrobacteraceae; genus DASQFQ01. The sequence continues at coordinate 129,070 of CAWBCU010000022.1, read as the reverse complement.
GAGCAGCTTGCCGCCCTCGTTGAGGTAGTCGCGCACGGCGCCGGAACTCGTCGTCCGACAGCTTCGACGCCCCGGCGCCCGTCGCCGGCTGGTCCGGCTCGATCGTCCGCTCGTTGTCGCCCGTGTACCAGACGATCGCCTTGTAGTGGCTCAGCACGCCGAGCGGATCCGGCGCCGTGCGGCCACGCGCGTCGGTGTCCCAGACGTCGTAGCCGATGCCGTTGGCCTGAAGCGCCTGCTGGTAGTAGCTCAGGTAGTTCGGCCCGCTCGTGTCGTCGTACTCCGGGCTCTTGCCCGTGTAGTCCTCCGAGGCCAGGATCAGCACCTTGTTGGACGTCTCCAGCGCCTGCGTGTAGGTGAAGGACTGCGACTTCTTGCCGCCGCCCTCGAACCACACGCTGACCTCGTCGCCGGGCTTGGTGCCCTTCACCTCGCCGCGGAGGCGGTGGTAGTAGACGTCGTAGCTCGTCGCCGTAGCGCTCGCCGCCCTTCCACTCGCTGGTGGCGCGCCGTCCGCTCGGCCCCGCCGTTGACGCGGAAGTGCATGGTCACGTTGCCGAGCTCGCGCTTGGCGTTGACCTGCACCGCCTGCGGGTCGCCGTAGGAGATCGTCGAACCGCGAGACCTCGAAGTCGGCGGGCTCGTTGCCCAGGTGCGAGACCGGGTTCGCCGGGTCCTTGGCCGGACTTCGCGACGTCGAGCGCGAACGGGATGTTCTTCTCGAACACGGCCTCGATGTCTTCCTCGCGGTCCTGGAACTCGAAGACGCTGCCGCCGCCGCCGCGAGTCGGCGTCGGAGACGTCGAGCTCCGGCGTCCACGCCGAGCGTGCCGTACTTGCCGTGCAGCGTGGTCGGTCGTCTCGCCGTTGGTGGTGTAGAGCTCGGCGCCGACGTCCGGGTCGTAGTCGTTCGGCGCGCCCGGGCCGTTGCCCTTGATCGGCCGAGTCGGCGTCCGTGCCCGACGAGGGCGCGGTAGATCGGATCGTCGGCCGTGTAGGTCTCGACCTGGAAGCCGATCGGGTACAGCAGCAGCTGCGCGGCGGTGTGGTAGTTGATCTGCATCTCGAAGTCGACCCGCTTCAGCAGGCCGTCCATCGCCTTCGTCTCGGGCTCGGAGGCCGGGCCGGTGCCGCGGTAGGTCTCGCTCCCGAAGTCGCTCGAGGAGCCCTCGTCGTCGTAGCTTCCACTTCGTCGGGAAGTTGCGGTTCGGGTCGACGCCGTCGAAGTCGGCCGTGATCTGCCCGTCGTCGTTGTTGTCGCGCAGGTTCTTGCGCCACAGGCGGTTGTCCGGGCGTGAAGGTGTAGTCGTAGCCGTCCGGGTTGGCGACCAGGATGAACCACAGCTCGTTCTGGTTGACGATCTGCGTGATCTCCTCCTTGGTCACGCCGGCGATCGGGTCGCCGTCCTCGTCGACTCGGCCGGCGCCGGTGCCGCCGTAGTTGTCGATGTACAGGTGCGCCAGCCGGCGGTTGGTCTCGGTGGCGAGCCACTCACGCGCGTGCTGCGTGGCGAGTAGAGGACCGCGGGGCGCTGACCGTCGGGAACCTCGCGCGCGTCCTTCGTGACCTTCAGCGCGAGGATCGGCTTGTTCGTTGATCGGTCTGTGCCGATGACCACGCGCTTGACGTGATCCTGGTTGGCCGAGGCGCGAGCGCCTGCAGCTCCTGGTAGAGCGTCTGGCGCGTGCCGCCGGTCCCGTCCGGGTTGACGGTGCCCGACGAAGGCCGGGTCGAAGTACGGGCGATAGACGTCCCACGAGCCGTTCGGCCGCTGTGCGCGTCCGGCGCGCTGCCGCGGGGTGAAGCCGCCGGTCGGTCTTGCGCTTGGTGCGTCAGGCCGAGCGGGCGCAGCTGCTTGGCCTGCTTGGTCGTGGCGACGATCTCGACGGTGTTGCCACGGCGGGCCTCCGTCATGTCGAAGCCCTGGCGGGCGAGCTGCTCGAGCTGCTCGCCGTTCTCGAACTTGACGTCGTACGCGTCGAGCCCGCGGGCCGATGCCGCTGCGGGCACGAGCGCGCAGGCGAAGAGCGCGAACGCGATCAGCGCAGCGCGAGAACAAGAACCTCAAAGACTCCCCCTTGGAAAGATGTGTACGGCGAGGGGCGCGCTTCCAGGCGCCTCCCCGCGATTGCCGCGCACTCTAATCACGAATGCCACACGGTGGCGCCACACCCCGGCCGGTAGGCTGCGCCGCCGAATGGCCCTCGTGCGCTACGACGTCGCGGATCGCGTCGCGACCCTCACGCTCGACCAGCCCGAAACGCGCAACGCGCTCTCCGACGAGCTGATCGATGAGCTGATCGCCGCCTTCGAGCGCGCCCGCGACGACGACGACGTGCGCTGCGTCGTGCTCACGTCCTCGCACGAGAAGGTGTTCTCGAGCGGCGGCAACCTGGCCGGCTTCGCGGCCGAGGTCCCGCTCGCGCACAAGCACGCCGCCATCGACCGCTTCCCGCGCCTCTTCCACGTCATCGGCGGGCTCGGCAAGCCGAGCCTGTGCGCGGCCAACGGGCACGTGCTGGCCGGCGCGCTCGGCGTGGCGCTCGCCTGCGACCTGATCATCGCCCGCGAGGGCGTGCGCTTCGGCACGCCCGAGATCAACGTCGGCGTCTTCCCGTTCATGATCATGGCGCTGATCTACCGCAACGTCGGGCGCAAGAAGACGAACGAGCTGCTGCTGCTGGGCGAGCAGATCTCCGCCGAGGAGGCCGAGCGGATCGGGATCGTCAACCGCGTCGTGCCGGCCGCGGAGTTCGACGCCGCCGTCGCCGACTGGGCGGGGAAGCTGGCGGCCAAGTCGCCGGTGCTGATGCGGCTGGGCAAGGACGCGATGTTCCGCCAGCAGGACATGGCCTTCAGCGACGCGCTCGACTACCTGCGCGCGCAGCTGGCGATCGCGTTCGCGACGGACGACATCCAGGAGGGCGTGAAGGCGTTCTTCGAGAAGCGCGAGCCGGAGTGGACCGGCCGGTGAGCGACGCCTCGGTCGATCGCGCTGCGCTGCCGCACCTCCGACCGCACGCCCGGCGGCGTGCGCGGGGTCGACGCGCTGGCGCCGCGGCTGGCGCGGCTGCTCGGGGTCGAGGTGCGGCAGATCGGCTCGCCCGGCGAGACCCGGGTCGGGAACTGGGACGACGACCTGCGCGACTCGCGCGGCTGCATCCTCGAGGCCGGCGGCCAGATCGACGACGCCATGACGGCCGGGCGACTTCCCGGTCCTGCTCGCCTCCGACTGCTCGATCTGCATGACGACGCTGCCGACGGTGCTGCGCCACGTGCCCGAGACGCGGTTCGTCTGGCTCGACGCGCACGGCGACTTCAACACGCCCGCGACGACGGCGAGCGGCTTCCTCGGCGGCATGTGCCTCGCCGCCGCGTGCGGGCGCTGGGACGCCGGGCCTGGGCGAGTTCGCCGTGGTCGACCCGGCGCGGGTCGTGATGACCGGCGTGCGCGACCTCGACGGCGGCGAGCGCGTCGAGCTCGAGCGCGCGGGCGTCGGCACGGCGCCGCCCGAGGCGCTCCCGGGCGCGCTGGAGGGCGACGCGGTGTTCGTGCACCTCGACCTCGACGTGCTCGACCCGAGCGTCTTCCCCGCCCAGTTCCCGGCGCCCGGCGGGCTGTCCGCCGAGGTGCTGCGCGACCTGCTCGGCGAGCTCGCCGAGGGCTCGCGCATCGTCGGCCTCGAGATCACGGCGTTCGAGGCGCCGGAGGACGAGGACGAGCGCGACCGGCTCGCCGCGATGATCGAGTCGGTCGTGGAGCCCTTGCTGTGAGCCTCCTGCGGCCGCTCGTGGAGGAGCTGAACGAGCGCCGCGCCCAGGCCCGCCTCGGCGGCGGCGAGGAGAAGATCGCCAAGCAGCACGCGGCCGACAAGCTGACCGCGCGCGAGCGGCTCGCGCTGCTGATCGACGACGGCACCTTCACCGAGCTCGGCCTGCACGCGCGCCCGCACTTCTCCCAGCGCGCGATGGAGGGCAAGCTCGCGCCCGCCGACGGCGTGATCACCGGCTACGGGAAGGTCGACGGCCGGATGGTCGCGGTGTGCGCGTACGACTTCACGGTCATGGCCGGCTCGATGGGCATGACCGGCGAGCTGAAGGTCACGCGCCTGCGCGAGCTCGCGCTGACCAAGCGGATGCCGTTCGTGTGGCTGCTCGACTCCGCCGGCGCGCGCATCCAGGAGGCGGTCGGCTCGCTGTTCGCCGGCTCGGGCCACCTGTTCCGCGAGGAGGTGATCATGAGCGGCGTGATCCCCCAGGTGGCGGCGCTGATGGGGCCGTGCGCGGCGGGCACCGCCTACATCCCGGGGCTCGCGGACTTCGTCCCGATGGTCAAGGGCCGCGGCTCGATGGCGCTGGCCGGGCCGCACCTCGTGCGCGCCGCGATCGGCGAGGACGTCACCCAGGAGGAGCTCGGCGGCTCGCGCGTGCACTGCCGCAAGTCCGGCGTCGGCGACATGGAGGTCGCCTCCGACGAGGAGTGCATCGAGCGCATCAAGCAGTACCTCTCCTTCTTCCCCGCGCACTGCGAGGAGGCGCCGCCGCGGCGCGCGGTCTCGGACCCGGTCGACCGCGCCGAGGAGGAGCTGCTCGACGTGCTCCCCGAGACCAACCGCAAGCCGTACGACATGTACGACGTGATCCGCCGGATCGTCGACGACGGCGAGTGGCTCGACCTCAAGGGCCAGTGGGCGAAGACGATCATCACCTGCCTCGCGCGCATGGGCGGGCGCCCGGTCGGGATCGTCGCCAACCAGCCGCGCCACCTCGGCGGCATCCTCGACATCGACTCCGCCGACAAGGCCGCGCGCTTCGTCAACCTCTGCAACGCGTTCGGGATCCCGCTCGTGTTCCTGATGGACGTGCCCGGCTTCATGGTCGGCACGAAGGTGGAGGCGGCGGGGATCATCCGCCACGGGGCGAAGATGCTCTACGCGGTCGCCAACGCGACGGTGCCGAAGATCACCGTCGTGCTGCGCAAGGCCTACGGCGCCGGCTACTACGTGATGAACGGCCGCGCCTACGAGCCGGACCTGATCGTGGCCTGGCCGAGCGCCGAGATCTCCGTCATGGGCGCCGAGGGCGCGGTCGAGATCATCATGCGCCGCCAGGTCGAGGAGGCCGACGACCCGGTCGCCAAGAAGGCCGAGCTGGTCGACGCCTACCGCAAGATCATCGACGTCTACATCGCGGCCGGCAACGACATGATCGACGACGTGATCGATCCGCGCGAGACGCGCGCGACGATCATCGGCGGGCTGGAGATGGCCGAGAACAAGCGCGTGGAGCGGCCGTGGAAGCGGCATGGTGTCGTTCCGGTGTGAGTCTGGCATCATCTCTGGCCTTGACATGATGCCATAGTGGTGCCATACTGGCACCCATGGACCTCACCCCCTATGTCGAAAACCTCCGCGAGAAGCTGGCCGTCGCCGCCGAAGCCGGCGGTGACGATGCCCGCGCGCTCGCCGAGCGCCTGACCGCGCCGCTCGACTCGGCGACGCGGCTGATGCTGCTCGACGCGCTGTCGGCCGCCGCCGACGACATCACGCTGGAGCTCGCGCCCGGCTCGGTCGAGCTGCGCCTGCGCAGCGGCGAGCCCGACTTCGTGGTCACGCCGGCGCCCGCCGACGACGACCCCCCCGAGCGACCCGCCGCCGCCCCGCCGCCGCCCGACGAGGACGACGGCCCGGTGGCGCGCATCAACCTCCGCCTGCCCGAGCAGCTCAAGTCGAGCGTCGAGCAGGCCGCCGCCCGCGAGCGGCTTTCCGTCAACGCCTGGCTCGTCCGCGCCGCCGCTGCCGCGGTGGCGAACGACGACCGCGACCGCCGGCCCCCGGCGCGCGGGGGCCGGATCGGCCAGGCCTACACAGGATGGGTGCAATGACCTTCGACACCCCAGAACCGATCTCGGCCACGATCACCGTCGTCATGGGCGACGTCCGGATCAGCGCCGGCGACCGTGACACCACCGCGGTCGAGGTGCGGCCGAGCGACCCCTCGAACGGCGAGGACCGCAAGGCCGCGGAGCAGACCGTCGTCGACTACGCCGGCGGCCACCTGCACGTCAAGGCGCCGAAGCTGCGCTCCTGGCTGCCGGGCCGCACCGGCGGCTCGGTCGACGTGACGGTCGAGCTGCCGGCCGGCTCGAACGTGCACGGCGGCGGGCAGCTGGCGGACTTCCACTCCGACGGCCGGCTCGGCGAGACCCGCGATCACGACTCGGCCTCGGCCGCATCCGCGTCGACGAGGCCGCCACGCTGAGCGTGAAGAGCGGCACCGGCGACATCACCGTGGGCCGGGTCGACCGGCGACGCCGAGGTCACGGCCGGGTCGGGCGAGGTGCGCGTGCGCGAGCTCGACGCCGGCGCCACGATCAAGAACTCCAACGGCGACACGTGGGTCGGCGAGGTGCGCGGTGACGCGCAGCTCAAGGCGGCCAACGGCAGCATCGCCGTCGACCTGGCGAACGCCGGCGTCGGCGCGCGATCCGCCCACGGCGACGTCCGGCTGGGCGAGGTCGTGCGCGGCTCGGTCGTGCTCGAGACCAAGGTCGGCGACCTCGAGGTCGGCATCCGCGAGGGCACCGCCGCGTGGCTCGACATCAGCTCGCGCGTCGGCAAGCTCCACAACGCGCTCGACCGCGCCGACAAGCCCGGGTCCTCGACCGACACCGTCGAGGTGCGCGCGCGCACCTCGGTCGGCGACATCGTGGTGCGGCGGCCATGACGCGCTCAGCCATCACCGCCACGCGGGCTGCGCAAGTCCTTCGGCGAGCACGTCGTGCTCGACGGCGTCGACCTCGACGTCGCCGAGGGCACCGTGTTCGCCCTGCTCGGGCCGAACGGCGCCGGCAAGACCACGATGGTCCAGATCCTCTCGACGCTGATCGGCGCCGACGCCGGCTGGCTCCACGTCGCCGGCCACGACCTCGCCGAGGAGCCCGACGCCGTGCGCGCCGCTGATCGGCGTCACCGGCCAGTTCTCGGCCGTCGACAACCTCCTCACGGGTGAGGAGAACCTGATCCTGATGGCCGACCTGCACCACCTCGGCCGCGCGGAGGGCCGCCGGCGCGCCGCGGACCTGCTCGACCGCTTCGACCTCGTCGACGCGGCCGACGCGCCCGGCCGCCACCTACTCCGGCGGCATGCGCCGCCGGCTCGACCTCGCGATGACCCTCGTGGGCGACCCGCGGATCATCTTCCTCGACGAGCCGACCACCGGCCTGGACCCGCGCAGCCGCCACACGATGTGGGAGATCATCCGCGGGCTCGTCGCCGACGGCGTCACGATCTTCCTGACGACCCAGTACCTCGAGGAGGCCGACCGCCTCGCCGACCGCATCGCGGTCCTCGACCACGGCACGCTGATCGCCGAGGGCTCCGCGAGCGAGCTCAAGCGGCTCGTCCCCGGCGGGCACATCGAGCTCCGGTTCGACGACCCGGGCGAGCTCGAAGCCGCCGCCTCGGCGCTGGGCGACGCCGTCCGCGGCGACGAGGCGCTGACCCTCACGGTCCCGAGCGACGGCAGCGCCGCGTCGCTGCGCGCCGATGTTCGAGCGCCTCGACGCGGAGTCCGTCTCCGTCACCGATCTCACCGTCCACACCCCCGACCTCGACGACGTCTTCCTCGCCCTCACCGGGAGCTGAGCACCATGACCGCCTATGCCATCCAGGACTCCGCGACGATGCTGCGTCGCAACCTCCGCCGCACGCTGCGCTACCCCGCGTCGGCCGCCGCCACCGTCGGCATCCCGATCGTCTTCCTGCTGCTGTTCGTGTTCGTCTTCGGCGACACGCTCGGCGCCGGCCTGACCGGTGTGTCGGGCGGGCGCGACGAGTACCTCGACTACGTGACGCCGGGCATCCTCGTGCTCGCGGTCGCCGGCGCGGCCCAGGGCACGGCGATCTCGGTCGCCATGGACATGAGCGAGGGGATCATCGCCCGCTTCCGGACGATGTCGATCGCGCGCGTGTCGGTCCTGACCGGCCACGTCGTCGGCAGCCTGATCCAGACGCTGATCGCGATCGCGATCGTCCTGGGCGTCGCGCTCGCCATGGGGTTCTCGCCCACGGCCGGCCCGCTCGAGTGGGTCGCGGCGATCGGCCTGCTGACGATGGTCACCTACGCCGTGATCTGGCTGGCCGTCGCGCTCGGGCTGGTCTCGAAGAACGTCGAGACCGCGAGCAACCTGCCGATGCCCCTGATCATCCTGCCCTTCCTCGGCAGCGGGTTCGTCCCGACCGACTCGATGCCGGCCGCGATGCGCTGGTTCGCCGAGAACCAGCCCTTCACGCCGATCATGGAGACCGTGCGCGGGCTGCTGATGGGCACCCCGATCGGCAACAGCGGCCTGCTCGCCGTGGGCTGGTCGGTCGGCATCGGGCTCGCCTCGTACCTGTGGGCGAAGCGGCTGTTCAACCGCGACCCGACGCCGATCTGAATAGCTTCCGCGCGGATGCGCGTCGCGCGAGCTCGGAATCTCCTTCGGCGCCGCGGAGCGCCGGGCCGCTCGACGCGATCACGGACGTCGCGGGAGTGCGCGTCGGCTCCGTCACGCTGCATCGAGGGCGAGGACGTGCGCACCGGCGTGACGGTGATCGTGCCGAGCGAGGCCGACGTCGGCGTCGAGCAGCTGTTCGCGGGCTGCCACACGCTCAACGGCAACGGGGAGCTGACCGGGCTCGAGTGGGTGCGCGAGTCGGGCCGGCTGACCACGCCGATCGCGATCACCAACACCCACAGCGTCGGCGTCGTGCGCGACGCGCTGGTGGCGCACTCGGTGGCGGCGCGCGGCGACGACGACTGGTTCTACTGGGCGCTGCCGGTCGTCGGGGAGACCTGGGACGGGCTGCTCAACGACATCAACGGCCAGCACGTGCGGGCGGAGCACCTCGACGAGGCGCTCGCGCAAGCGCGAGCGGCGGGCCGGTCGAGGAGGGCGCGGTCGGCGGCGGCACGGGGATGATCTGCCACGGCTTCAAGGGCGGGATCGGCACCGCCTCGCGCGTGGCCGGCGACTACACGGTCGGCGTGCTCGTCCAGGCCAACCACGGCTGGCGCGAGCGATTGGCCGTCGCGGGCGCCCCGGTCGGCCGCGTGATCGGGCACGACGTCGTGCCCGATCCCTACGAGGACCTGCCGGACAGCGCGGCGGGCGCGGGCTCGATCATCGTGATCGTCGCCACCGACGCGCCGCTGCTGCCGCACCAGTGCCGGCGGCTCGCCCAGCGGGCGTCGCTCGGCATCGCGCGCACCGGCGGCGCCGGGGAGCACTCGAGCGGCGACATCCTGCTCGCCTTCTCGACCGCGCGGCAGAACCTGCCGCCGAGCGAGGCCGCGGACGACGCGGAGCCCGTCACCGTGCCGATCACGATGTTCGTGGACTCGCACATCAGCCCGCTCTACCACGCGACGATCGAGGCCACGGAGGCCGCGATCGTCAACGCGCTGCTCGCCGCCGAGACGACGACCGGGCGGCGCGGGGTGACCGCCTATGGCCTCGAGCCGGAACTGCTGCTCGAGGCCATGGGTCGGTTCGGTCCGCTGCGCTAGACGACGGGCTTGGTGGTGGTGCCGCGGCCCTTGCCGCTGCCGCCGACCGCGCGCAGGCCGAGCAGCACGACCATCACGCCGACGATCGAGCCGATGATGCCGCCGAGGTCGAACTTGTCGGAGTCGCCGATGCCGAGCAGGTAGGTGAAGAGCACCCAGCCGACGAGCGCGCCGACGATGCCGACGATGACGGTGGCGACGAAGCCCATGGAGTCGTCGCCCGGAAGCAGGGCGCGGCCGAGATAGCCGGCGATGATGCCGATGAAGATCGCGGCGATGATGTTGCCGATCATGTGATGTCTCCTGAAGTTGGGGTCGCCACCATGTACCCCGGGGGGACCCGTCCAGTCACAGGCCACGTCTGCGCGCGTACGCTGCACGCCGTGGCCGACCCGGTGATCATCACCAACTCGATCTCCGGCGCGGTCGCGAACCGCGACCAGTGCCCCGCGATCCCTTACACACCGGCAGGAATACGGGGCCGAGGCGCGGCGGGTGGTCGAGGAGGGCGCGGCGATGATCCACATCCACGCCCGTACGCCCGACGGCGTGCCGTCATATGAGATTGACGACTTCCGCGCCATCACCGAGGCGATCCGCGCCGAGGCGGGCGACGTGATCATCAACTACTCGACCGGCGCGATCGGCGTGCCGCTGGAGAAGCGCATCGCCTACCTGCGCGAGCTCAAGCCCGACATCGGCGCGCTCAACATGGGCTCGATGAACTACGCGAAGTACTCGGGGCGGCGCAGCGACTTCGTGTTCAAGACCGTGTTCGAGAACTCCTTCGACACGATCATCGAGCTGTGCACGGCGATGCGCGAGGCCGGCATCCGGCCCGAGCACGAGTGCTTCGACTCGGGCCACATCGCCAACCTCGACCCGCTGCTCGACATGGGGCTGCTCGGGCCGCCGCTCCAGATCTCCTGCGTCATGGGGGTCACGGGCGGGATCCGGCCGTCGGCGCGCAACCTCGCCCACATGGCCGAGCAGGTGCCCGAGGGCGTGCCGCACGAGTGGGGCGTGATCGGGATCTCGCGGCAGCAGTGGTCGCTCGTCGCCGCAGCCCTCACCCTCGGGGGGAACGTGAGGGTTGGCCTCGAGGACAACTTCTACCTGCCCGACGGCGAGATGGCCCGCTCCAACGGCGACCTCGTGGCGAAGGCCCGCCGCATGGCCGAGGACGTCGGCCGCCGGCCGGCCACGATCGCGGAGGCGCGCGAGCGCCTGGCCCTGTGAGCGGCGCCCTCGACGGCATCCGCGTGCTCGACCTGTCGCGGCTGCTGCCGGGCGGGTTCTGCACGGGGCTGCTGGCCGACTTCGGCGCCGACGTGCTGAAGGTCGAGGACACCGGCCTCGGCGACTACGTCCGCTGGGCGCCGCCCCACTACGAGGGCGCCGAGCAGAGCGCCGGCTCCGCGCTGTTCCTCTCGCTCAACCGCAACAAGCGCTCGATCCGCCTCAACCTCAAGACCGAGGAGGGGCGCGAGGTGCTGCTGCGGCTCGTGCGCGAGTCCGACGTGCTGGTCGAGGGCTTCCGCCCCGGCGTGATGGAGCGCCTCGGCGTCGGCTACGAGCGGCTGCGCGAGGAGAACCCCGGGCTCGTCTACTGCGCGATCACCGGCTACGGGCAGGACGGCCCGTACCGCGACCGCTCGGGCCACGACATGAACTACCTCGGCCTGGTCGGGCTGCTCGGCCTGACCGGCGAGCGCGACGGCCCGCCCGTCCAGGCCGCGGGGCAGATCGCCGACATCGGCGGCGGCGGGCTGATGGCCGCGGTCGGGATCCTCGTCGCGCTGCGCGAGCGCGACCGCTCCGGCGAGGGGCAGCTCGTCGACATCTCGATGGCCGACGGCGCGCTGTCGTGGCTGGCCATGGTCGCCGCGCGCACGCTGGCCGAGGGCGCGGCGCCGCAGCGCGGGTCGCTCGAGCTGGCCGGCGGCCTCGTCTGTTACCGGCCCTATCGCTGCGCCGACGGCTGGGTGACGCTGGGCGCGCTGGAGCCGAAGTTCTGGCAGGCGTTCTGCCGCGGGGTCGGGCGCGAGGACCTGATCGAGCGCCAGCTCGACCCGAGCGGGTCCGAGACGCAGCGCGAGGTCGAGGCGATCTTCGCGGGCCGCACGCGCGACGAGTGGACCGCGTTCGCGGGCGAGCACGACTGCTGCCTCGAGCCGGTGCTCGGCCTCGACGAGGCGCTCGACTCCGAGCTCGTGCGCGCGCGCGAGATGGTGGTGGAGATCGACCAGCCCGGCGCCGAGCGCCCGGTGCGGCTGCTCGGCGTCCCGGTCAAGCTCTCGCGCACGCCGGGCGACCCGCGGCGCGCGCCCGGGCCGGCGCTGGGGCAGGACACGGAGGCCGTGCTGGCGGCGCTCGGCTACGCGGCCGAGGAGATCGCGCGGCTGGTGGAGTCGGGCGCGGTGGCGGGGCGGGCGGACGCGAGCGTGCGCGGCTCGTTCATGGGATGAGGGTCCTCGTCCCGGATGGGTTCTCGCGCGGCGGCCTTCCGGCCGACGTCGAGTTCGTCGAGGACGGGCGCGGAGTTCGCGGTCCCGACCTCCCCGGAGGAGGCCGAGCGGCTCGCCGGCCACCCCGGCCTGCAGGTCGTCCAGGTCCTCTCGGCGGGCATCGACTGGGTCGAGCCCCACCTGCCCGAGGGCGTGACGCTCTGCAACGCCGGCGACACGCGCTCGCCCGCCGTGGCGCAGTGGGTGGTCGCCGCGATCCTCGCCGATCTCATCGGCTTCCAGCGCGCCGAGGCGGCGCGGCGCGAGGGCAACTGGGAGCGCTTCCAGCCGCGCGAGCTCGCCGGCCGGCGGGTGGTGATCGTCGGCTACGGCTCGATCGGGCAGGCCGTCGAGCGACGGCTGGTGCCGTTCGGCGTGCGCATCGGGCGCGTCGCGCGGTCGGCGCGGCCCGGCGTCGAGCCGGTCGAGCGGCTGGCGGAGGCGGTCGAGGGCGCCGACGCCGTCGTCGTGCTCGCGCCGCTGTCGGACTCCACGCGCGGGCTGATCGACGCCGCGGTGATCGCGCGCATGCCGGAGGGCGCGCTGCTCGTCAACGCCGGCCGCGGCCCGGTCGTCGACACCGATGCGCTGGTGGCAGCGGTCCAGGCCGGGCGGATCCGCGCCGCGCTCGACGTCACCGATCCCGAGCCGCTCCCGGAGGATCACGTGCTGTGGACGCTCGACGGCGTCTTCATCACGCCGCACAACGCCGGCGACACGCCGGAGGCGGAGGTGGCCGCGCACGCGCTGGCGCGCGCGCAGATGCTGCGCTACCGCGCCGGCCTCCCGCTGCAGCACGTGGTCACTGGGCCCGCACGCCCTTCGCGATGAACTCGACGAGCGCGTCGAGCTCCGCCTTCGACATCCGCTTCGCGTAGCCCTCGGGCATGATGCTCGTCCCGCCCCCGTACACCTTCGCGTTGGGCGCGACGATCGACTCGCGGATGTAGTCGCGGCTCTTTCCGCCGAGCGAGTTGGCGAGGTTGGGGCCGATCGTCGCGGTCGCGCCGGCGGGGGCGAAGCTGTGGCACGACCCGCAGCCCTGGGCGGCCCAGACCTTCAGGCCGGGGTCGCCCTTCGCGGCGGGCTGGGTGCTGGGCTTCGGGTCGTCGCCGCCGCAGCCCGCGAGGGCGACGACCGCGAGGAGTGCGGGGACGGCCTTCAAGCCAGGCGGGCGGGCGGGTGCCGGCGACGGTGGACGAGCCAGAGCGCGAGGCGCGCCGACCACCAGCACCCCGCCGATGGCGATCGGGATCCCGGGCGGGCCGACCGGGTCGGGCCGGCGCACCGTGGTGGTCGGGCTCGAGTCCCGGATCAGCACCGCCGGGTAGGTGTTCGGCATCCCGTTGTTGAAGCCGTCGTAGACGACGTAGCTCCACTGGCCGGCCTTCGGGAAGCGGACGGTCGCGGCGTAGCGCCCGGGCTTGCCGGTCGGCTTCGCCTTGAACGTCGTGCGGTTGCCGTCGGCGTTGACGGTGACGATCTCGGGGCTGAGGTCGGACAGGGGCGTCTGGCCGTGCTGGAGGATCGTCAGCTCGACCTTCCACGGTTCGCCGGCCTGCAGGCCCTCAGGTGTGGACGAGAGCCCCGTGGTGGCGAAGCCGCCCGCGTGGGCGACGGCCGGAGCCGTCAGGAGGAGGAGCGGCAGGATCAGCAAGCAGCGACGCATCGAGCGCCTCCTTGTATCGACTTGCACAAGTTACCACCGGACGTCATGGCGTTCTAATACACCCCAGCCCTCGCGGAGGTTCCCGGCGACGGGCAGCGAGCCGCTGAAGCGGGCGAACGGCTGCTCGTAGTCGGAGGCGAACACGAGCAGGCGCTCGCGGTGCGCGCGCACGGCGACGGCCTCGCTGCGCAGGTCGCCCACGCTCGAGAGGTCGTCGGCGAACGGCAGCGGCCCGACCTCGTGCGGCCTGCCGTCGACCCACACGGTGCGCTCGGAGCGCTCCGGCCCGTCGTGCACGCCGTCGACGAAGTTCCACGCCACGCGCGCGCCGGACTCGGCGATCCCGACCCCGGCGGTCCAGCGCCACGCCGTGTGGCGCGCGTGGTAGCCGGCCGTGTCGTCGATGAAGCCGTAGCCCTCGAACGGGCGGTCGAGCACGGTCCCGCGCATCGGGAGGCCGCCCTGCTTGCGGGTCCAGACGTACTGCGCGCCGTGGGGCGAGACGACCTCGATCCCCTGGTTCTCCTTGAAGCGCAGGTCGATCGGGCCGGCCTCGACCCGTCCCGGCGTCATCCGCACGAGGCCCGGCCGCCGCTGGCTGCGCTCCTGCAGGCCCTCGCCGTCCCACACCGCCCACCACGTCAGGGGCACGCCGGCGACCCGCGCGCTCGCCGCGACCAGCATCGTCTCCGCCGAGAACGCGCCGACCCAGCGCCAGCGCTTGAGCGGCCGCCCGCCGCGGGTGAGCCGCAGGCGCGCGGGCGGCAGCGGCACGGTCGGGCCGCCCGGCCTGCGCCCCGTCCTCTCCGCGCCAGGCGCTGACCGCTGGTGTTCGCATGAGCGCACGATATCCTCGCCGGAGGGGACTGACTGACGGGTCAGTCCAGGGGAGAGAGAGGAGTCATCGCCGTGAGGGCCGCTGCCGTGCAGCTCAACTCGACCGCGGACCGCGACCGCAACCTCGAGTCCGCGGACCGGCTGACGCGCGCCGCCGCCGCCGCCGGCGCCGATCTCGTCGTCCTGCCCGAGAAGTGGGCCGTGCTCGCGAGCCCCGAGGAGACCGCCGCCGGCGCCGAGCCGCTCGACGGCCCCGCGCTGAGCTGGGCGAGCGCCGCCGCCCGCGAGCTCGGCATCGACCTCGTCGCGGGCTCGATCGCCGAGCGCGTCGAGGGCGCGCGCGGCCGCAACACGTCCGTGCACTTCGGCCCCGACGGCGAGGCGCGCGCGACCTACCGCAAGATCCACATGTTCGACGTCGAGGTCGGCGGGACCGTCTACCGCGAGTCCGACACCGACGAGCCGGGCGACGAGGTCGTCGTCTCGAGCACCGCCGACGGCGTCGAGCTGGGCCTCAGCATCTGTTACGACCTGCGCTTCCCGGAGCTCTACCGCGAGCTCGCCGCGCGCGGCGCGCGCGTGATCGCCGTGCCCGCCGCCTTCACGCTCGCCACCACGCGCGAGCACTGGGAGGTGCTCCTGCGCGCCCGCGCGATCGAGGACCAGGCCTTCGTCGTCGCCGCCAACCAGATCGGGCAGCACGCCCCGGGCATCCGCTCGGGCGGGCGCTCGATGATCGTGGACCCGTGGGGCCTCGTGCTCGCGCAGGCGCCCGACAGCGAGACCTTCGCGATCGCCGAGCTCGACCTCGAGCGCCAGCAGGAGATCCGGCGCACGCTGCCCTCGCTCGCCAACCGCCGCATCGGCGCGGAGGCCCACGCCTAGGACCCTCGGAGGAACCATAGCGGCCCAGCGCAACGGCGCCGTCGACAAGCGCCGCGTCATCCTCGACGCGGCGGTGCGGGTGTTCGCGCGCCAGGGCTTCCACACGTGCCGCGTGTCGGACATCGCCGACGAGGCGGGCGTCGCCTACGGGCTCGTCTACCACTACTTCGGGTCCAAGGACGAGGTGCTCGACACGCTCTTCGTCGAGCGCTGGGACGTGCTGCTGGCCGCGATCCGCGAGACCGACGAGCAGGCCGACGTGGCGCGCGACAAGCTGTTCGCGATCGCCTCCTTCATCGTCGACTCCTACCGCCACGACCCGGAGCTGATGAAGGTGATCATCGTCGAGGTCACGCGCGCGGCGAACTCGTTCGGGCGCACCCACCTGGCCAAGATCCGCGAGGCCTACGGGCTGATCGCTGACATCGTGCGCAAGGCGCAGGAGAGCGGCGAGTTCAGCGACACGGTGACGCCGCAGTTCGCCGCGATGGCCTTCTACGGCGCGATCGAGCAGGTGCTCACGGGCTGGATCTTCGGCCTCCTGGACGAGGGTGACGCCGACTACGAACGCGCCAAGCGCTTCATCGTCGGCACGATCTGCGACGGACTCGAGGCGCACACGTCGGAATCGTCTGCTTGACTCCCGCGACCATGACTGACAATGAGATGGTGAAGCGCCTCATGTGGGCGGGCCTGCTGGCCGGATTGGGCTCGCTGGCCACGATCGCAACCAGCAAGCTCGCGCATCTGATTTGGGTGCGCGCGTTCGGGGAAGACCCGCCCGAGTGACCGCCGAGCGCGAGGAAGGGAAGCCCGCGGACTCCGAGTCCGAGACGGGTGTGCAGCCGGCCCCCACGTCCCCCGTCGAGGATGCGCAGGCGAACGCGGCTGCGCGCGAGGCAGCGGCCCAGGCCACCCGCGAGGAGGCCGAGGCGCGCGTCGCCGAGGTTCACCAGGCCGCGCGGGAGAGCGACGTGCGCCGCGCCGAGGAGGAGGTCGCCAAGGCCAAGGAGCGCGCGGCCGAGGCCGAGGCGGAGACCGAGAAGCTGTCGCGCAAGGAGAAGAAGGCCCGCGAGACGGCCGAGAAGGCCGCCGAGGAGGCGCGGCGCGAGCGCGAGCAGGCGCACGAGGCCGGTCGCCTCGCGCAGGAGACCGCTCGCAAGGCGCCCGCGTCGCCCATCGCCACGCCGGTCTCGACCTCCGGCGCGTCGGTCACCTCGCCCGGCGTCGGCTCCACGTCCGGGCCGCGCGCCCAGGCGGCCGCGGCCGCCCCACCGCAGGCCTCAGCGCCGCCGTCCACCGCCGCTTCGACGGCCACCGACAAGCCCGAGGTGCTGGTGGGCGCCGCGTTTGCCGGCGCGTTCGTCTTCGCCAAGATCCTCCGAGCGATCACGAGAAGCGATGACTGACCAGACCCCCTCCGACCTCGGCGAGGCCATCCAGGAGGTCACCGAGAAGGTCCAGCTGCTCGTGCGCGAGGAGGTCGCGCTCGCGAAGGCCGAGCTGACCGAGAAGCTCTCGAAGCTCATCCGCGGCATCGTCGCGGGCGCGGTCGCCGCCATCTTCGCGCTCTTCGGACTGATCTACCTGCTGCACGCGATGTCGTGGGGCATCTGGGAGATCCTCGGCACCGGCAGCGGTCCCTGGCTCGGCTTCCTCATCACCACCCTGATCCTGTTCCTGCTCGGCGCGATCGGTGGCCTGCTCGCGTTCCGCGCGATCAAGAAGGCGATGCCGCCGACCCCCGTCATGGCCATCGAGGAGGCGCAGTTGATCCGCGAGACCGTCTCGGGCTCCCAGCCCCAGCACCCCGGCACCTCCGTCCCGGAGATCAAGTCCTGATGGGCGGCCCACGCTCCCCCGAGGAGATCCGCCGCTCGATCGAGGCCAACCGCGCGGAGCTCGGCATGGCGGTCGAGAAGCTGCGGCAGGAGGTCGCCGTCGTCACCGACTGGCGCGGCCAGCTGCGCGCGAACCAGAAGAACGTCCTCATCGGCGCGGCGGTCGCGGGCTTCGTGCTCGGCGGCGGGATCGCGGCGGTCGGCGGGTTGTTCCGGCGCCGGCGCTAGCCGGGGTCGACCTCCTCGCCGGACTCTGAGTCCACGAGCACGATCGCGCCCGCCGGGCACGCCCGCGCGGCCTCGACGAGCACGTCGTCCGCCGCCACGCCGATCACCACCGCGACGTCGTCGACGCGGAAGGCCTGGGGGGCGACCACGGCGCAGTCGCCGTGGGCGACGCAGGCGTACGTGTCGATCTCGGGAATCAGGGTCATGCGGCGCTCCTCTCGAGCTGGGGTTCGGGGGTCAGAAGCCGGCGTGCGGCGCGCAGGTCCGCGGCGGAGCGGCCCGCGAGCAGGACGGCGCTGACGCGGCCGTCGCGGCGGTAGACCGCCTCGAAGCCGCGCCCCTCGGGGTCGGGCGTGATCGTGGCGTGGGCGCCGGCGGGCGTGCCGACGCACTGCAGGCGCAGGCCGAGCTGGTCGCTCCAGAACGACGGCGGCGCCGGCGGCTGCGGATCGAGCCCGAGCAGCGCGCGGGCGACGCCGGCGCCCTGGCGGGCCGCGGCCTCCCAGTGGCCGCCGCCGGTCACGTCGCCCGCGGCATAGACGTGGGGGAGGCCGGTGTGACCCGCACCCTCCAGCCACCCGGTCGCGGGCCGGACGCCGACGGCGACGACGACGTGGTCCGTCGCGATGCGCGAGCCGTCGGCGAGGACCAGCTCCTCGACGCGACGTGCCGCGGGCGTCTCCTCCTCACCGTTCCGCCGCGCCGGCCGTATCCGCGACGCACTGCCGCCGCGCGCGGACTGCAGCGCGGCGCCGAGCCGCAGGTCGGTTCCGTCCTCGCGGTGCCACGCGGCCAAGCGCAGGCCGACCTCGGCGCCGAGCAGGCCGCGCAGCGGCAGCGGCGCGGCCTCCATCACCGTCACCGAGGCGCCGAGCCGGCGGGCGCTGGACGCGACCTCGAGCCCGATCAGCCCGCCGCCGATCACGCTCACCCTCGCGCCGGCTCGCAGCGCCGCGCGCAGCCGCTCCGCGTCCGCCAGCGTGCGCAGCGGCTGGACGTTCGCGAAGCCCGCGAGCGCCGGCAGCATCACCGGGCGCGAGCCCGTCGCGATCAGCAGGTCGTCGTAGCGCAGGCGCTCGCCGCCGGCCAGCTCGATCGTCCGCGCGCCACGACGCAGGCGCACCGCCGGCGTGCCGAGACGCAGCTCGACGCCGTGATCCGCGTACCACGAGCGCGGCCGGAAGCGCGGGTCGGCGGCGCCGGCGAGGCCCTCCTTGGAGAGCGGCGGGCGGTCGTAGGGCTCGCTGTCCTCCGCGCCCGCGATGGTGATGGGGCCGTCGTGGCCCAGGGCGCGCAGGGTCTCGCAGCAGCGCTGTGCCGCCAACCCGCCGCCGACGATCAGGAGTCCGTGGCTCATGACCGGGCAGGCTGCCGGGGCAGCGGCCAAGCGGCAGCCAATCGCCGGCAAAGACTGGGTGAAGCCTCCCCGCGCCGCCCACCGATACGCTGCGCGCGACCGTGGCCGCACCGTCCCAGCTCAGCACGCGGACCGTCGTCCGGGTCTTCTTCACGCTGGTCGCCCTCGGCGTCCTGCTCTACATCCTGTACCTGATCCGCTCGGTGGTCGGGCTGCTGCTGATCGCGGTCTTCCTCGCGGTCGCGCTCGGCCCGGCGGTCGACCGCGCCTCGCGCATGAAGTTGCCGCGCCCCGCCGCGATCCTGGCCGTCTTCCTCGCCCTCTTCATCGGGATCTTCCTGCTCGGCCTCATCGTGGTGCCGCCGATCGTCAGCGAGGTGGAGGCGTTCGCGGACGACGTCCCCAGCTACATCGACGACATCCGCACCAACGACACGCTGCGCGACTACGACAACAGGTACGACATCACGCAGAAGCTCGAGGAGCAGGCCTCGAGCCTGCCGAGCCGGCTCGGCGACGCCGCGGGCGCGCTGCAGTCCGTCACCGTCGGGGTCTTCTCGACCGTCCTCCAGCTGGTGACGGTCCTGACCATCACCTTCTTCCTGTTACTCGACGGCGGGCGGATCGTGAACTTCCTGCTCGCGCAGGTGCGCGGCGAGCAGCAGCCGCGCGTACGGGAGGTGGCCGGCGACATCTACAACGCGACCGGCGGCTACGTGGCCGGCGCCATGGCGCTCGCGACCGCGGCCGGGCTCTCGACCTACATCCTGCTCACCATCCTCGACGTGCCGTTCGCCGTCCCGCTCGCCGTGCTGATGGCGTTCTTCGACCTCATCCCGCTCGTCGGCTCGACCATCGGCGGCGTGCTCGTCGCCCTGGTGACCCTGTTCGCCGACTTCCCAGGGGACACGCTCATCTGGGTGGCCTTCGTCGTCATCTACCAGCAGTTCGAGAACAGCGTGCTGCAGCCGCTCGTCTATCGCAAGGCGGTCAACCTGCACCCGCTGGCGGTGATCACCGCGATCCTCATCGGCTCCAACCTGCTCGGGGTGCTCGGGGCCCTGGTCGCGATCCCGATCGCCGCGGCGATCCAGATCACGCTCAAGGACCTCTGGACCAACCGGCCCTCATCGGTCATCGACCCGTCCGGCTCGCGGCTCGTGGTGGCGGGCGGCGAGGTACCGCCGCGCGAGGTCGACGTGCCTCAGGACGACGGGCCGCAGACGAAGACGTAGCGCCGCGCGCCCGCGTCGAGCGGCTCGCCGTCCCAGCCGCCGCGGCGCTCGAGCGGCTCGAGGCCGGCCGCGGCCAGCAGCCCCTCGAGCTCGAGCGGGAAGTACATGTGCCAGTCGAGGTCGCGCACATGGCGCTCGGAGGCGCCGCCGCTGCGGTGGACGTCGTAGTAGAGCGTCGAGGTCAGGGTCTGCGTCGACGGGTCGAAGCGGTCCACGCACGAGCGCGTGAAGCGGTCGATGCCCGGCGCCGGCCGGCGGAAGTCGGCGTCGACGCGCATCGGCGGGAACGGGTGCAGCGCCTCGGCGAGGTACTCGAAGCGCGGCGCCAGCAGATCGAAGGCGAACGCGCCGCCCGGGGCGAGATGGTCGCGCGCGGCGCGCAGGCACGCGATCTGGTCCTCGCGCGCGTGGATGTAGGCGAGCGAGTTGAACGGGACGATCACGAGGTCGAAGCGGTCCGCGAGCGCGAAGCTCCGCATGTCCCCCTGCTCGATCCGGACCGCCGCGCGCACCGGCGCGGGCTGCTGCGCGAGCGCCGCGCGGGCGTGGGCGAGCATCGGCGCGGAGGAATCGAGCCCCACGATCTCGAAGGCGGCGTCGCGCTCGCGGGCGGCCGCGGCCAGCGGGAAGGTCAGGCGGCCCGTGCCGCAGGCGAGCTCGAGCACCCGCCGCGGCGCGCGCCGCTCGATCAGGCGCTGCCAGAACGGCAGGTCGAAGAGCGGGTCATCGGCGTTCTCGAGCTCGTAGAGCTCGGGGTCGTCCCAGATGGACCCGGTCATGTGGTGCCGGGCTGCGGCACCGGCAGCGGCGTCGCCGCCGGCTCGGCCACAGGTTCCGGCCACAACGCTCTGAGGTGGGGTCGCACGACCAGGATGATGACGATCAGCAACAGCCCTGCAAACAGGAACATCGCCTGGACGCCGAGCGTCGAGATCAGCGCGCCGGCCAGGACGAAGGCGATGACGAAGGCGCCCGAGGTGCATGTCTTGTGCAGCGCGAACAGCCGGCCGTGCAGCGCCTCGGGCACCGCGTGGGCGAGCAGCAGGCGGTCGTGCACGAGCGCGAGGCCGTTGCCGAAGCCGCCGAGGGCGAACGTCACCAGGATGAGCCAGAAGAACGGCGCGACGGCGCACAGCATGAGGTCCGCGGCCATGCACACGAGCCCGAGCATGTAGGCCTTGCGCCACTGCCAGGTGGTGCCGGTGCGCGTCCCGAAGGTCGAGCCGAGGAAGGTGCCGATGCCGGAGGCGGTCATCAGCGCGGCCAGGCCGGAGCCGCCGACGCCGAGCAGCTCGCGGGCGAGCATGACCTCGCCGACGTTGACCATCCCGACGGCGACCACCGCCACCGTCGAGGAGCCCAGCAGGATGCGGACACCCGGCCGCGCGACGATCTCGCGCGTGCCGGTGCGCAGCGACGCGAGCAGCGACGTGCCCGCGTGAGCGAGCCGGACGTCGAGCGGGATCGTCGCCAGCAGCACGGCGGAGATGGTGAAGGTGATGGCGTTGACCGCCATCAGGGTCTGCGGGCCGAACGCGATCAGCAGGCCGCCGGCGATGGCAGGGCCCGAGCGTGAGGCCGATGTCGTCGAGCGCGGAGTACAGGCTCATGGCGGCCGGGCGATTCTCGGGGCGCGCGACCTGGGACAGGGAGGCCAGTGCCGACGGGTTGAACAGCGCCGTGCCGATGCCCGCGACCAGCGCGCAGGCGATCATCAGCCCGAACGACGGCACGAAGGCGAGCGCGCCGAACGCGCCGAGGCGCAGCACGTCGGCCGCCACCAGGCACGTCCGCCGCGGCAGCCGATCGGCGAGCGCGCCCAGCAGCGGGCCGAACACGACCGCCGGCAGCAGCTCGCACAGCAGGACGACGGTCAGCGCCCACGGGGTGTGGAAGCGCTCGTAGGCGAGCAGCGGCAGGCCGACGATCGCGATCCCGCTGCCGATGCTCGACTGGGCGTGGGCGAAGAAGAAGCGCCGGGCACCGCGGGCCTTGAGGGCGGTGCCGAGGGCGCGCACGGTCAGGCCTCGGCGGGGCGCAGGCGTCGCGGCAGACGGCCGAGCGGGGTGCCGCAGGCGCGGTGCAGGAGCACGAAGGCGCCGGCCACGATGACCAGGTCGCCGACGCTGAAGACGTTGTGGATCGGCAGCCAGCCGGGGGTGTGGAAGACGTCGCCGAGGAAGCCGAGCGGGGCGTCGGCGGCCGGGGCGGAGTTCGCGAACTCGGTGGCGTTCTGCGGGATCCCGGCGGCCGCGATCGCGTCGGGGTCGGCGGGCATGACGCCGCCGTTGGCGAGGATGGCGGCGAAGTTCAGCGCGCCGCCGGCCGCCACCACCAGCAGGCCGGGGATGTGGCGGTTGACGACGAGGAAGGCGCCGAGCAGCAGATAGCTCGCGAGGTGGACCTCCTCATCGAGCCCGCGGGCGCCGCCGGGCAGGATCGAGATGATCAGGATCTGCACCAGGAGGGCGCCCACGGCGAGCCACGCACCGCGGAACTTCAGCTCGCCCAGCGCCGACAGCCGCCCGCCCGCCAGGGGCACCGAGAGGATGCACAGGAGCAGCGCGGCGCCGATCAACATACGCGCGATATCGACGCCCACCCGGAGCGGCTTGAGCGGTCCATGCGTCCAGGGCATCGGACATACGTCCATGACGGCTCTCCGGGCTCTCGTGACTGCCGATGAGCCTCACATGAAGGCGAGCACCATGGACGGGGCTTGCCGCAAGCAAAGGAGCTCTTATGAAGGCACGTATGTATCGGATGCTCCCGGTCCTCGCTCTCCTGGCCGTTGTGGTCGAGGGGCTTGGGGCCGGCGTCAAGTGGTACTAGGCATGACGGTCTCTCTCCCGCGTACAGGTGAGGCACGGCCGCAAGTGGTAGACGCAACGGGTGCCTGGGCTCGGTTCATCCGGGCACCCCGCGCGTCCGGTTTCACGCGGGCTGACGGTTGACGCGAGGACTCGCGTCCATGCTCAAGCAACCGCTCGCCCGCTATGTCACCGCAGTAATCCTGGCCGGCATCGGCGCCCTGATCTACCTGATCGCCTCGGGCGGTCTCAACCTCCTCGAGGCCGAGCGCCCCGAGCTGCTCCTCCTCCTCATGGCCTGCGCGGTCGTGGCCGAGCTCACGCCCCTCAAGGTCGTGCTGCGCGCCGCCGAGGGCGAGATCACCGCTTCCAACACCTTCGCGTTCGCGCTGCTCATCTGTTACGGCGCGGCGCCCGCCGCCGTGGCCTTCGCGCTCGGCACGATCCTCGCTGACGGGATCCGCCGCAAGCCGCCCGAGCGGATCGCCTTCAACGCCTCGCAGTACATCCTCACGGTCGCCGCCGCCGGCGTCGTGCTCTCCGCTCTGAGCGGCCTGCCGCACCTGCACGACCCGACCGGGCTCGTCCCCGGCGACCTCCCCGGCATCGTCGCGGCCGCCCTCGTCTTCCACGCGCTGAACTCGAGCTTCGTCGCCGGCGCGATCGCGCTGGCCGAGCGCATCGGCTTCTGGCGCTACCTCGCCTCCGACCTCTTCCTCCAGGCCTCGACCGCCGGCCTGCTGCTCGGGCTCTCGCCGGTGCTCGTCATCGCCGCCGACTTCTCGCTCGCCGTGCTGCCGCTGCTGTTCCTGCCGCTGCTCGCAGTCCACCGCGGCGGCCGGCAGGCCATCGCCAAGGAGCACCAGTCGCTCCACGACGCGCTCACCGGCCTCCCGAACCGCGTGCTGTTCCGCGACCGCGTCCAGCAGGCCGTGCGCGCCGCCGAGCGCCGCCACGGCGGCGCGGCCGTGATGATCATGGACCTCGACCACTTCAAGGAGGTCAACGACACGCTCGGCCACCACCACGGCGACGTGCTCCTCCAGGAGGTCGCCGAGCGCCTCAAGACCACCCTGCGCACGGCCGACACCGTCGCCCGCCTCGGCGGTGACGAGTTCGGCGTGCTGCTGCCCGACGTGCTCGGCCCCGACGACGCCCAGGCCGTCGCCGAGATCCTCCAGACCGCGCTGCGCGAGCCGTTCGTGGTCGACGGGCTGACGCTCGAGATGGGCGGCTCGATCGGCATCGCCTGCCACCCCGACCACGGCGACCACGTCGAGGTCCTGATCCAGCGCGCCGACATCGCCATGTACTCGGCCAAGGAGGCCGGCCGCGGCTTCGCGCTCTACGAGCCGCAGCAGGACCACTACTCCCCGCGCCGCCTCTCGCTCGCCGGCGAGCTGCGCTCCGCGCTCGAGAACGAGGAGCTCGCGCTCCACTACCAGCCCAAGGCCGACGTCGTGACGGGCCGCATCGTCGGCGTCGAGGCGCTCGTGCGCTGGAACCACCCGCGCCACGGCCTGCTCGGGCCGGAGGAGTTCGTCCCGATCGCCGAGCAGACCGGCCTGATCGTCCCGCTCACCCGCTGGGTGCTCGGCGCCGCCATGCGCCAGGTCCAGGCGTGGCAGGAGCAGGGCTACGAGCTCAGCGTCGCGGTCAACCTCTCCGCCCGCTCCTTCCTCGACACCGCGCTCGCCGTCGACATCCCGATGTTGCTCAAGCTGCACCAGATCGAGCCCAAGCTGCTCGAGCTCGAGGTCACCGAGAGCACGATCATGCTCGACCCGGTGCGCGCGACGACGACGCTCGAGCGCCTGTCCGAGATCGGCCTCAAGCTCTCGATCGACGACTTCGGCACCGGCTACTCGTCGCTGGCGAACCTCAAGCGCCTGCCGGTCGACATGATCAAGATCGACAAGTCGTTCGTGCTCGAGATGGCGACCGAGCACTCCGACGCCGCGATCGTGCGCTCGACCATCGAGCTCGCCCACAACCTCGGCCTGCAGGTCATCGCCGAGGGCGTCGAGGACCGCCAGATCTGGGAGGAGCTCGCGCGCCTCGGCTGCGACTACGCCCAGGGCTACTACCTCTCGCGCCCGCTCCCGGCCGACAAGCTCGCGCCGAAGCTGGGCATGGCGCCGGCCGGCGAGGGCCACGCCGAGCGCCCGCCGCTGCGCCTCGTCTCCAACGGCTAGCGCACGCCACGATCACGAGCCGCGTCGCGGTCGTGAACGGCTCGCCGGCGAAGCCGCCGAGGCAGCGGACCTGGGTGAAGCCCACGCGCTGCAGCATCGCG
The DNA here is from genome assembly GCA_963787335.1 of uncultured Solirubrobacterales bacterium. GTDB lineage: Bacteria > Actinomycetota > Thermoleophilia > Solirubrobacterales > Solirubrobacteraceae > DASQFQ01. Next base: position 103,851 of record CAWBCU010000022.1, on the reverse strand, counting down.
ATCAGCTCGGTGGCCGAGTAGATCCGGACCGAGTAGGTGCGCGACTCGCGCTCGCCCGATCCCTCGATGATCGTCTGCGTCGTCTGCACCACGCCCGCGGCGGCGTCGAAGGCGTGCTGCTCGAGCAGCAGCCGCCCCGCGCCGAGCCCCTGCCAGACCTGCTCGCGGTCGTCGCGGACGAGCAGGTCGCGGTGCGTCGTCTCGATCACGAGCCGCCCGCCCGGCCGCAGCACGCGCCGGATCTCGGCCAGCACCCGCACGTCCTCCTCGTCGCCGAGGTAGCCGAGCGAGGTGAAGAGGTTGACGGCGGCGTCGAACGACTCGTCCTTGTGCGGCAGCTCGCGGTAGTCGGCGGCCACGAACTCGGGCCGCGGCCGCTCGTCGCCCGCGCGCCGCCGCGCCTCGGCGAGCAGCGCCTCGGAGCGGTCGACGCCGACCACGCGGTAGCCGGCGCGCGCGAGCGGCACGGCATGGCGCCCGAAGCCGCACGGCACGTCGAGCACGTCACCGCCGTCGGGGCAGCCGGCGAGCCGCACCGCCGCCAGCGCCTGCGCCTGGGCGTCGCCCTGGCGCTCGTCCTCCGCGTAGGCGCGCAGGTAGAAGTCGCTGAAGAACTCGTCCCAGGTCTGCGCCGGGCTGGGCGCGCGCCCCTCCACGTCAGCCTCCTGGGTACAGCAGGCGCCCGCCGGATGCCCGAGACGCCCATCAGGCCCGGCCCGACGTGGGCGCCGATCACCGGGCCGATCTCCGAGACGAACTCGGGATCGCTGCCGTAGATCCCGCGGCCGCGCTCGACCATCCGCTCCGCCGTCTGCGGCGCGTGGATGTGCTGGACGAAGAACGTGTCGGAGCCGTCGTCGCGGCGCGCCTGCAGGTACTCGACGAGCCGCTCGAAGGCGCGGCCGGAGGTGCGGACGCGCTCGACCGGGAGGATCTCGGACTCGATCGAGAGGATCGGCTTGATCTTGAGCGTCGAGCCGAGCCACGCCTGCGCGCCGCCGACCCGGCCGCCGCGGCGCAGGAACTCGAGCGTGTCGACCGCGAACCAGACCTTCAGCTCCCGGCGCAGCGCCTGGGCCGCCGCCGCCGCGTCGGCCGCGCTCGCCCCGGCGCGGGCCGCCGAGTTCGCCGCGATCGCCATCATCCCGAGGCCCGCGCAGGCGGTCGCGGAGTCGAGCACGACGATCCGCTCCGGCGCGATGCCGCCCTCGATCAGGCGGTCGCGGGCCTGCCCGGCCGCCCCGCAGGTGCCGGAGATGCCGCCCGACAGGTGGATCGAGACGATGTCGGCGCCGTCGGCCAGCAGCGGCTCGTAGACGGTGAGGAAGTCGCCCACGGAGGGCTGCGAGGTGCCGGGCATCTCCGACGAGTCGCTCAGCCGCGCGTAGAAGTCGTCGAGGTCGACGATGTCCGCCTCGCGCTTCGTCTCGCCCTCGAAGCTGACGTAGAGCGAGACCTCGTGGATCCCCAGCTCCTGGACCAGCGCGCGCGGCATGTAGTGCGTCGTGTCGGTCACGATGGCGACCTGTGGCATGGGCGGCCAGCGTAGTGGCTCAGCCTCAGCCCGCAATGGCCACCACCCTCGTCACGGGCGCGACCGGGTTCGTCGGCGCGCACGTCGCGCGCGCCCTCGTGGCCCGTGGCGACGACGTTCGCGTGACCGTGCGCGCGACCTCGCGGCTCGACGCGCTCAAGGATCTCGACCTCGAGACGGTCGTGGCCGACGTCACCGACCGGCGGGCGGTGCGGCGGGCGCTGCGGGGCGTCACGCGGGTCTTCCACGTGGCCGGCACGACGAACCTGAGGATGAGCGCCGACGACCTCTTCCACATCAACGTGCAGGGCACGCGGACGGTGCTCGAGGAGTGCCTGCGGGCGGACGTCGAGCGCGTCGTCCACACCTCCTCGGTCGCCGCCGTGGGACCCGCACCGGTCGGCGGCGCCGCCGACGAGCGCCAGGTCTGGCGCGGCGGCGAGCTCGGCATCCCGTACGTCGACTCCAAGCACGAGGCGGAGGTCGAGGCGCTGCGGATCGCCGCGCGCGGGCTGCCGGTCGTCGTCGTCTGCCCCGCCTACGTGCTCGGCGCCGGGGACACGCACCGCTCCTCGACCGAGCTCGTGCGCCGCTTCATGCTGCGCCGCATCCCCGCCTACGTCGACGGGGCGATCAACATCGTGGACGTCGCCGACGTGGCGGCCGGCCACCTGCTCGCCGACGAGCTGGGCGTGCCCGGCGAGCGCTACATCCTCGGCAACCGCAACTACACCTTCGACCGCCTGTTCGCCGACCTCGCGCGGCTCTCGGGCGTCGAGGCGCCGGCGGTCAAGCTGCCCGTCGCCGCCGCGCTCGCGCTCGCCGAGACGCTCGGCCGCCTGCCCGGGCCGACGCCGGTCACCCCGGTCGAGATCCGCAGCGCCGCGCACTGGTGGACCTACCGCTCGACGAAGGCGCGGCGCGAGCTGGGCTGGACCACGCGCCCGCACGAGGAGACCGTCGAGGCGACGGTGGCCTGGTACCGCGAGCGGGAGGGCAAGCGGCTCGAGCGCTCGGGCACCCGCCAGCCGATCGGCTGGCGTGTCGCCGGTTACGGCGCGCGCCGGCTCGGGGAGCTCGTGCCGTGACCGCGCGCCTGCACCGCTGCCGCACCCCGACGAACTGGCTGTGCCCGTGCGGCCGCGTGGCGCGCGAGCTCGAGCGCCGCGAGATCGAGACGGAGACGGTGCGGGTCGCGCTGCGCTCGCGCGACCGCGACGAGATCGACGCGCTGACCGGCCAGCGGCACGTCCCCGTGGTCGAGCTCGGCCGCGAGGTGATCTGCGACTCCAAGCGGATCGTCGAGCACCTGCGCTGGCGCGACGCTAGACCGTGATGACGACCTTGCCGCGGGCGCGGCCCGCGATCAGGTAGTCGATGGCCTGGGGCGCCTCGGCGAGCGGAAAGGAGCGGTCGATCTGCGGGGTCAGCTTCCCGGCCTCGATCAGCTCCTTGAGGACGAGCAGGTCCTCGTGGTTCTCCTTGGCGACGAACGTCTTCAGCGTCTGGCCGATGAAGCGGGACAGGACGAGCGCGCGGAGCTGGCGGTCGGTGCCGCCGAGCCAGCGGCCGCTCGTCTCGCCGCCGGCGATGACGAGCGTCCCCTCCGGCGTGAGCGCCTGCCGCAGGCGGGCGAGCGACGCGTTGCCGCCGATGTCGAGGATCACGTCGTAGCGCAGCCCGCGCGTCGCGAAGTCCTCGCGGGTGTAGTCGAGGACGTGGTCGGCGCCCAGCGAGCGCACCATCTCCACCTTCGCGGTGCTGCAGACGGCGGTGACCTCGGCCCCGAACACCTTCGCCAGCTGCACGGCGTAGGTCCCGACGCCGCCGGACGCGCCGATGATCAGCACCGCCTGGCCCGCCTTCACCTGCGCGTGGTCGCGGAGGGCCTGGAGCGCGGTCGTGCCGGAGATGCCGACCGCCGCCGCCTGCTCGAAGCTCAGGTTCGCCGGCTTCGGCGCCAGCTTGGCCTCGGGAGCGCGCGCGTACTCGGCGAACGTCGCGGTGCCGACGCCGAACACCTCGTCGCCCGGCTGGAACCGCGTCACCCCGCTGCCGACCGCCTCCACGACCCCGGCCACGTCCATCCCGGGGACGGGGTTCTTGGGCGCCCGCAGCCCGAAGCCCGCGAGGCGGATCGGGTACGGCAGGCCGGCCATGACGTGCCAGACGCCGCGATCGACGCCGGCCGCGTGGACGCGGACCAGCACCTCGTCGTCGCCGATCGACGGGCCGCTCGATCTCGCGCAGCTCGAGGCCGTCGGCCGGGCCGTAGGTGTCGCGCGCGATCGCTCGCATGGATCGAGACTACGCCGAGGGCAATACGACGGCCTTGAGCGCCTCGCCGCTGCGCTGGGCCGCGAGCGCCGCGCCGGTCTCCGCCAACCCGAAGCGGTGGGTCATCAGCTCGAGCGGGCGGACGGCCTCGCGGGCGAGCAGCCCGAGCGCGCGCCGCATGTCGGCCGGGCCGGCCGACCAGCTCGCGGTGATGTCGAGCTCGCGCATGAAGACCGCGTTGCCGTCGATCGCCAGCGGGCTGCCGGGCGGGGGCGGGGCGTAGACGCAGAGCGCGCCGCCGGGCGCGAGCGCGTCGGCCGCGCCGGCGATCGCCTCGTCGCGCGGCGTGCAGACGATCGCGACGTCGACCGGCTCGTTCCCGTGCGCGGTCGCGCCCCAGCGCTCGGCGCGCGCGAGCCGATCCGGGCTCGGCTCGCGCACCCAGACGGCCTCGACCCCGGCCGCGTGGGCGGCGGCGATGTTGAGCAGCCCGCTCGCGCCCGCGCCGACGACGAGCACGGAGTCGCCGGGCACGAGGCCGGTGCGGCGCTGGGCGCGCAGCGCGCACGCCAGCGGCTCGGTGAAGGTGGCGAGCACCGGGTCCATGCCGTCGAGCGGCAGCAGCTCGTCGACCAGCTCGGCCTGGATGCGGACGTACTCGGCGAAGCCCCCGGGGTCCAGGCGCGTGGTGCGGAAGCGCTCGCACAGCGTCTCGTGGCCGCGGCGGCAGCGCCGGCACTCGCCGCAGGGGGAGTGGTGGTGGATCGCGACGCGGTCGCCGGGCCGCAGCCCGGTCACGCCGGCGCCGACCTCGACGACCTCGCCCACCGGCTCGTGGCCGAGCACCGCGGGGAGCTTGCGGCTGACATAGAAGTCCTGGACGTCCGAGCCGCAGGTGGCGCAGGCGAGCACGCGGCACACGACCTCACCGGGCCCGCACTCGGGGTCGGGCACCTCCTCGATGACCGTTTCCGTCAGCGAGACGGTGCGCGCGATCCTCATCCGGCAGGATGGTAGGCCCGTGCCCGCCGCGCTCTCCATCTCAGGCCTCGAGAAGGCCTACGGCTCCGTGCGCGCGCTCGTCGGCGTCGACCTCGAGGTCGGCGAGGGCGAGCTCGTCGGCCTGCTGGGGCCCAACGGCGCCGGCAAGTCGACCCTGGTCAAGATCGCCTGCGGGCTCGTGACCCCGACCACCGGGCGCGCCGAGGTCTGCGGCGCACCGGCCGGCTCGCGCGAGGCGCACCGCTCGCTCGGCTACCTCGCCGAGCTGTTCCGCTTCCCCGACTGGTGCACCGGCCACGAGCTGCTCGAGCTCCACCAGCGCCTGGCGGGCTCCGAGGGCGGCGCGGCGGAGCGGGCGGAGCTGCTCGAGCTCGTGGCGCTCACCGAGGCGGGCGGGCGCCGCATCGGGACGATGTCCAAGGGCATGCAGCAGCGGCTCGGGATCGCCCAGGCGCTGATCGGCTCGCCGAAGCTGCTGCTGCTCGACGAGCCGACGAGCGCGCTCGACCCCGCCGGCCGCCGCACCGTGCGGGCGCTGCTGGAGGAGCTGCGCGGGCGCGGCGTCGCCGTGCTGCTGAACTCGCACCTGCTGTCGGAGGTCGAGCTCGTCTGCGACCACGTGGCGATCATCGACCACGGCGCGCTGGTGGCGGCGGGCACGCCGGCCGAGCTCAGCCACGCGGGCGGCGTCGAGGTCGAGACGGCGAACGGGACGCGCGCTCTTCGCCGAGGCCCGGCGCGAGGACGCGCCGCGGATCGTGCGCGACCTGGTGGCGGCGGGCGAGGAGGTCTACGGCGTGCGCGTGCTCACCTCGTCGCTCGAGGACGCCTACCTCGAGGCGGTGGGCGGGCGATGACCGCGATCCGCGTGATCGCGCTGTTCACGCTGCGCGAGTCGCTGCGGCGGCGCGTGTTCGTGGTCGTGGGGATCCTGACCGTGGCGTTCCTCGGGCTGTACGGGCTCGGCCTGTGGCGGCTGTACGCGGAGATGAACCGCGACGAGCTCGACAACACCGGCGTGGAGCTCGAGGTCGTGGCGGGCGCCACCGTGCTCGGCCTGGCGATGTTCGCGACGCTGTTCCTGGGTACCGTGCTGGCGGTGTTCCTGACCCTCGGAGCGGTGCGCGGAGACGCCGAGCGCGGGCTGCTGCAGCCGCTGCTGGTGCGCCCGGTGTCGCGGCGCGACCTGCTGCTCGGCCGCTACGTGGCCGCCGCCGGCGTGTGCACGCTCTACGTCGCCGGCGTGTTCATCGCCGCCGCGATCCTCACCTGGGCGTTCGGCGGGTGGTGGCCGGATCGCATCATCGCGCCGACGCTCGGCCTGATGCTCGGGGTCGCGATCATCGCCGCGCTCTCGCTCGGCGGCTCGGTGTTCCTGTCGGCGACCGCCAACGGCATCGCGGTCTTCATGGTCTTCGGCGCGGGCCTCGTGGCCGGCCTGCTCGGGCAGATCGGCGAGGCGCTCTCCTCCGGCACGCTGCAGGACGTCTCCACCGCCGCGAGCTGGCTGCTGCCCTTCGAGGGCCTCTACCAGGCCGGGCTGAGCGGGCTGACCACGGACACGATCGGCTTCACCCGCTTCGCGATCGACCTCGGCCCGTTCGGCGGCGCCGAGTCCCACGGTCCCGGGCTGTGGCTGTGGGCGGTCGTCTACCTCGGCCTCGTCGGCGCGTGGGCGCTGCGCGGCTTCGCGCGCAGGGACCTGTGATGCGCCGCGCGTTCGCCCAGGTCGACGTCTTCACCGACGTGCCCTACTTCGGCAACCCGGTCGCCGTCGTGCTCGACGGGTCCGGGCTCGACACCGAGGAGATGCAGCGCCTCGCGCACTGGACCAACCTCTCCGAGACGACGTTCGTGCTGCCGCCGGAGGACCCGGCCGCCGACTACCGCGTGCGCATCTTCACCCCGGTGGCGGAGCTGCCGTTCGCCGGCCACCCGACGCTCGGCACCTGCCACGCATGGCTCGCGGGCCGCGAGCAGGACACCATCGTGCAGGAGTGCGCCGCGGGCCTCGTCCCGGTGCGCCGCACCCCGGACGGGCTCGCCTTCGCCGCCCCGCCGCTGATCCGGAAGGGACCGGTCGAGGCGGCGGTCGTCGACCAGGTCGCCGCGGTCCTGCGGATCGACCGCGCCAAGATCGTCGACGCGCAGTGGGCCGACAACGGGCCCGGCTGGATCGCGGTCCTGCTCGAGAGCGCCGAGGCGGTGCTGGCCCTGACCCCGGGCTTCATCGGCGACCTCGACATCGGCGTCGCCGGCCCGTCGCTGCCCGGCGCGGACGAGGCGTTCGAGGTCCGCGCCTTCTTCCCGAAGGACGGGGCGACGGCCGAGGACCCGGTGACCGGCAGCCTCAACGCCTCGCTGGCGCAGTGGCTGCTGAGCACGAACCGGGCGACCGCGCCGTACGTGGCCCAGCAGGGCACGGCGCTCGGCCGCCGCGGGCGTGTCCATATCTCCCGCGACGACGACGGCACCGTCTGGGTCGGCGGCGGCACCGTCACCTGCGTCGACGGGGAGGTCGAGCTGTAGATGGCGACGGTCCTGCTCTACGGCGACACGGTCCGGTCGGCGGCGCTGCGGCACGAGGTCCCGCTCGAGATCGTGGACCCGTTCCTCTACGTCGCGCGCGGCGACGAGGCGCTCGTGCTCACCAACGGGCTCGAGCTCGCGCGGATCCAGGAGACGCTGCCCCGCGCGCTGGTGCAGCTGCGCGACGGCTTCGGATGGTTCGAGCTGCTCGAGGCGGGCATGTCGCGGGAGCGAGGCGGAGCTCGAGGTCTCGGTCCGGGCGCTGCGGGCGTGGGGCATCGAGGAGGCGGTCGTGCCGGGTGATCTCCCGGTCGCCGTCGCCGACCGGCTGCGCGCCGAGGGCCTGCGGCTGGACGTCGACAGCGCCGCCGTGCAGGACCGCCGGCGCGTCAAGTCGCCGGCCGAGCTGGACGGGATCCGGCGCGCCCAGCGCGCCGCCGAGGCCGGGATGGCCGCCGCCGAGGCGCTCATCCGCGGCGCGAGCCACGCGGGAGACGATCTCGAGCACGAGGGCGAGCCGCTGACCTCCGAGACCGTGCGGGCGGCCGTGCGCGCCGCCTGCGCAGCCGCCGGAGCGCCGGCGCCGCCGGACATCATGGTCGTGTCGCTGCGCGCGGGCGGCGGGCACGATCCCGGCTCCGGCCCGCTCCCGGCCGGTCTCCCGATCACCGTCGACCTGTGGCCGCGCGACGACGCCAGCGGCTGCTGGGCGGACATGACCCGCACCTTCGTCAACGGCGAGGTGACCGCGCCGGTCGCCGCCCTGCGCGACGTCGCCCGCGCCGCGCTCGAGGCCGCGCGGGCGGCGGCGCGACCCGGGATCACCGGGCGCGCGCTCTACGACGTGGCGGCCGAGATCGTCGAGCAGGCGGGGTTCCCGACCCAGCGCACGCGCACGCCGGGGGAGACGCTGTCGCACGGCTTCTACTTCGGGCTCGGCCACGGCGTCGGGCTCGAGGTCCACGAGGCGCCGGGGCTGGGGCTGGCCGGCGGGGAGACGCTGGTGGCCGGCGACGTGGTCGCGATCGAGCCGGGGGTGGAGGGGATCGAGGGCATCGGCGGCGTTCGCTTCGAGGATCTGCTGCTGATCACCGCGGACGGCTGCGAGACGCTCACGGACTACCCGTACGAGCTTTAGGTTGGGCGCCGCAACGGCCGCGCCCGAGTTCCGCCGCGATCGCCTCACCTGGGTCGCGTACGGGATGCTGGCCTGGTTCGCCTACCTGCAGGCGGCGCCGGGGCTCGTCATCGGGCACCTGCGCGACGAGCTCGACCTGAGCTACTCGGTCGGCGGGCTGCACGTCGCCGCGTTCGCCGCGGGCGCCATGGTCGCGGGCGCGATCGCCGCGCGGATCGAGCGCGGGATCGGCCGGCGCACGCTGTTCTGGTCGGGGGCGGCGGTCATGGGCGCCGGGGCGATCGGGTTCGCGGCGGGGCAGATCGCCGAGGTGACCGTCGGCTCGGTGCTGGTCATGGGCTTCGGCGGCGGGCTGCTGTTCGTGACGATCCAGGCCGCGCTCACCGACCGCCACGGGGAGCGCGCCGCGGTGGCGTTCGCCGAGGCCAACGTGGCGGCCAGCAGCACCTACGTCCTGCTGATCGGGGTGCTGTCGCTGATGGCGGCGCTGCACGCGGGCTGGCGGATCGCGCTGCTCGCCTCGCTCGTGGTCCCGCTGCTGGTGTGGGCGGGCAACCGGCGGCTGGCGATCGAGGCGCCGGCGCCCTCGCATGTGGCGGAGGGCCGGCTCCCGGGCGTGTTCTGGATCGCGGCCGCGATGATCTTCTGCACGACCTCGATCGAGTGGTGCGTCACCGCCTGGGGCGCGACCTTCGTCGAGGACGCCACCGGCGTGTCGACGGACACCGCGGTCGCGCTGATGGCCGGCTTCTTCGGCGGGGTCGTGGGCGGGCGCGTCGCCGGCAGCCGGCTCGCACGCCGGCACGATCCGGCGCGGCTGCTCACGCTCGCGCTGGTCGTTACCGCCGTGGGGTTCGCCATCCTGTGGCCGTCGACGGCGCCCGCACAGGCGCTGGCCGGCCTCGTGCTGCTCGGGATCGGGGTCGGGAACCTGTTCCCGATGGGCATGTCGGTGACCGTCGCGCTCGCCCCGGGGCGGGCGGCGCTGGCGAGCGGACGGGCGGTGTCGGTGACGTCGTTCGCGGTGCTGCTGGCCCCGCTCACGGTCGGCGCGCTCGCGGACGCGACGTCGCTGACGACCGCGTTCGGGGTGATCCCGGTCATCCTCGTGTTCGCGGCGGTGGGGCTCACGCTGGTGCGCCGGGCGGGATAGCCTTTCGCGGTGGGCTCGATCGACGTCAAGCGGCGGGACCCGCGCGTCGTCGAGAAGGGCGCGCGATCGCCGGCGCGCAGCGCCTCACCGCCCGCGGTCGACGCGCTGCTGTCGCTGAACCGGATGGCGGGCAACGCCGCGGTCGTGCAGATCCTCGCCCGTCAGCCGGCGGTGGTGACGCCGCCGCCGCCGAAGCCGCTCGCGGTCGGCGCGGTCGGGGGCGGCCCGATCGTGTTCAAGACCAAGGCGGCGAAGCTCGGCGACGTCGAGGTCCATTTCGAGGGCCGGCTGACCATCGGCGGCGGCGCGTCGCTCGAGGGCGACACCGTGCCGGAGGACAAGGACCTCCCCGACCCGGCCAACAAGAACCGGACGGCGCGCGTGCAGCAATGGGGCAAGGGCCGCGTCCGCGACCAGCTCAAGGCCGCGCTCGATGCGCTCACGCCGACGGGCACCGGCGAGGTGATCGAGCTCGACTTCCTGGGACGGAAGCTGAAGCTCGAGCTCGCGCGCGGCGTCGCAGGGCTCCCGGAGTTCGTCATCCACGGGGAGTTCGCCCCGCCGAAGGGCGTCGACCTCAGCACCGGGACCGTGCGGATCCCGAAGGCGACGTTCTCGCTGCAGGCCACGGCCGTGATCAAGCCGGCCCCGTCGAAGGCCGACGGCCGCCCCCGCGCCGCGTGGACGATGCGCTGGTCAAGAAGAAGGGCTTCACGTTCGACGGCGTCGCCGCCGAGCTCGATGACCGGCTGGTCCCGAACAAGACGGACACCACGTACCGCTCGGGCGCCGTCGCGCTGTTCCAGTCGCTCAAGGACATGGACGCGCTCCCCGACGTCGTGAAGAACCAGTGGTCGCTCAACACGACCGAGAAGAAGCTCGCCTTCCTCGTGCACATGCGGTCCTACTTCGCGACCGACGCCGAGACGATCGAGCACTTCAAGAAGCTCCGCAAGGTCGAGCTGCGCAAGAAGGGCACCCCCTCGAACCTGATCCTCCACGACGAGGCGGCCACGCGGCTCGAGGCGGTCCGCGACGAGCTGCCCGCCGGCTCGATGCCCGACACGACCGTCGGCTGGCCGCGCGGCACGCCGTCGCTGCACGGCCGCGCGGGCCTCTACAACCTCCACGACCTCGGCTTCGCCGTCGACTTCAACGCCACCGAGACGCCGAACCTGACCGACGTGCGCCAGAAGGACCTGATCCTGCTCGTCACCGGCGGGCAGGCCTGGCAGAGCGGGGGGTGGAGGGAGGGCGAGTACGCGGACATGGCCAAGCGCACCGAGCAGCGGGCGCCGATGGCCGAGCCGGACCCGAAGAGCGATCTCGGCAAGCAGCTCGCGAAGGTGGAGAGCGAGGCGAAGGCGGCCTCCGAGCGCTCCGAGGCGTTCCGCACCAGCATCGACGCGAAGGCGCTGCTCGACCTGCGCACCAAGCGCCGCAGCAACAAGGCGGCGTGGGCAACCGCGGACGACGCGGCGCTGGCCAAGGTGATCGAGCCGTGGACCAAGGTGGTCGAAGCCGATCTGACCAAGAACACGAAGACGCTCGAGGCGGCCGGGTTCGACGTCGCCTCGCTCAAGACCGGCAAGGCGCTCGACGAGGAGAAGGCGGCGGTGTCGTCGGCGGCGGCCGCGGCCGCCGCGTTCCGCAAGGGCGTCAAGGGGGACACGCTGACCGACGCCCAGCGCAAGACCGTGGACGCGCTGATCGCGAAGCTGACCGGGCTCGTCAAGCCGGGCGCCGCGGCGACCACCGCGCCGGCCACCGACGCCGACCGGCTCAAGGTGATCGACGAGCTCGCCGCCTCCGCCGGCAAGCGGCTCGGCGCGTACGGCGCGGTCACGTGGCGCGAGCGCCTCGCGCGCCTCCAGGGCAGCCTCAAGGACGCCGGCTGGGTGCTCGGCGACTCGGACTGGGACGCAAGGAACAAGCGCTGGCAGACCCAGGTGGTCGATCCGTCGCCCGCGCAGCTCGCCGACCTCGGCTTCTTCACGCTCCGCGATCACTCGCGCAGCGCGCCCGGCGGCAAGGCACAGTCCGGAGCCTTCGACATCGCCTTCGTCAGGGCGATGGCGAAGCACGGCTTCAACCAGCTGTCGAACTCCTCGACGCCGGTCGACTCGATGCACTTCGAGCTGCGCTGGCGCGGGACGAAGAAGAAGTAGCCGACCGCAGCAGGCGCGCCAGCAGGTACGGCGGCCCGGCGATCACCGCGCCGGCCGCGGCCAGGGCCGCCACCGGCAGGAGCAGCACGATGGCGGGCAGGACGACGAAGAGGATGATCCCGGGCACGGCGAGCAACAGCAGGGGCAGCAGCCCGACGCCGAGGCCGACGGCGAGATCCATCACCTCCTCGAGCATCTCGCGGAAGGTCAGGTCCGTGGAAGTGGGGGGCGTTGGCTTCATGCCCATAGGACGGGGCGCGCACCGGCGGTGTGACAGCGGCGGCACTTGTCACAGGCGGCGCGCCCATCTCGTCTCAGTGACAATGAGACGAAAGGAGCAGTCATGAAGATCTTCCTCGCCGGCGCGACAGGCGTCCTCGGTCGATCGCTCGTCCCGCAGCTCGTGGCGCGCGGCCACGAGGTGGTCGGGATGACCAGGACCGCAGCGAAGCAGGACCTCGTGCGCAGCCTCGGCGCGCGCCCGGTGGTGGCCGACGCGCTCGATCCCGACGCGGTCGCCCAGGCGGTCGCGTCCGCCGAGCCCGAGGTGATCGTGCATCAGCTCACGGCGCTGTCCGGGGACATGAGCCTCCGCGACGCGCGGCACCCCGAGCGCTCGGCGATGGCGAAGATGACCAACCGGCTGCGGATGGAGGGGACGGACCATCTCCTGGCCGCCGGCCGCGCCGTCGGCGCCCGGCGCTTCGTGGCGCAGAGCTTCGGCGCGTTCCGGTACGCCCGCACGGGCGGGCCGGTGCTGACCGAGGCCGAGCCGCTCGATCCCAACCCGCCGGCGCCGTTGCGGCCGGTGGTGGAGGGACTGCTCCATCTGGAGCGGGCGGTGACGTCGATCGAGTGGGGCGAGGGCCTCGCCTTGCGCTACGGCGGCTTCTACGGCCCGGGCACCTCGATGAGCCGGGCTCCGGATGCGCAGATGGCGGCGCCGATCCGCAAGCGCCGGTTTCCGATCGTCGGCGACGGCGGCGGGGTCTGGTCATACATCCATGTCGAGGATGCCGCGGCGGCGACCGTCGCCGCGGTCGAGCAGGGCCGGCCCGGCGTCTACTACGTCGTCGACGACGAGCCCGCGCCCGTGCGCGAGTGGCTGCCGGTGCTGGCGAGCGCGCTCGATGCCCAGCCGCCGCGGCGCGTCCCGCGCTGGCTGGGGCGGCTGGCGGCCGGGGAGGCGGCGACGTTCATGATGACCGAAGCCCGGGGCGCCTCGAACGCGAAGGCGAAGCGCGAATTCGGCTGGCAGCCGCGCTATGCGAGCTGGCGGCAGGGCTTCGCGGAAGGGCTCTAGGCGATGACCGAAGACGAGTTCGACGAGCTGCGCCCGGCCGGCGTTCGGCGTCGCCTACCGGATGCTCGGCAGCGTGAGCGAGGCGGAGGACGTGGTGCAGGAAGGGTTCCTCCGCCTCCACCGGGCGCGCGCGGGCGGCGAGCGGATCGAGTCGCCGCGCGCCTACCTCTCGACGGTGGTCTCGCGGCTCGCGCTCGACCACCTGCGCTCGGCGCGGGTCCGGCGCGAGACCTACGTGGGCGAGTGGCTGCCGGAGCCCCTCGTCGCGAGCGCCGACGACGATCCCGCCCGCCACGCCGAGATCGCCGACTCGCTGTCGCTCGCCTTCCTCGTCCTGCTCGAGAGCCTGTCGCCCGAGCAGCGCGCCGCCTACCTGCTGCACGACGTCTTCGACGAGCCCTACGACCGGATCGCGGAGATCGTCGGCACGAGCGAGCAGAACGCCCGCCAGCTCGCCACCCGGGCCCGCCGCCACGTCGAGGAGCGCCGCCCGCGGTACGAGGCCTCGCGCGCGCAGCACGAGGAGCTCGCCACCCGCTTCTTCGCGGCCGCCGAGGACGGCGATCTCGAAGGGCTGGAGGAGCTGCTGGCCCACGACGTCGTCTTCCGCGGCGACGGCGGCGGCAAGGCGCCCGCCGCCGCGCGTGCGATCCACGGCCGCGCCAAGGTGGCGCGCCTGCTGGTCGCGGGGCTGCGCCGCCTCGCCGGCTTCGGCGGCGTCACCATGCGCCGCGAGGAGGTCAACGGGCAACCGGGCGTGCTGTTCTTCGATCGCGAGGGCGGGCTGGTCGGCGTGACGAGCCTCGACATCGCGGACGGCCAGATCCAGGGCGTGAGCGCGATCGACAACCCGGACAAGCTGCGCCACCTGGGCCCGGTCGGCGACCTGCGCGCGCTGCTGCGGCAGCGGGGCTAGTCAGGCGGCCGCGGCGACGACCGGCGCGAGCCGCTCGAGCGCGACCGCGTACGCGACCCGCGACCCGGTGCCGATCGCGTTGGCCACCGACCGCGAGTGCGCGGTCGCCGCGTCGCCGGCGGCGTACACGCCCGCGACGTTCGTGCGCCCGTCGGCGTCGGTGACGATCGTCCCGTCCGCGGTCAGCTCGCAGCCGAGCGCGGCGGCGAGCCCGTTCGGCTGGTCCCGCCGCGTGTTCACGAACAGCGCCGCGCGCCGCTCGGCCGGGCCGTGCGCGAACTCGATCTGCTCGAGGCGGCCGTCGCTCCCGGCCAGCCGGGCGATCGGCTCGGTGCGGACGCGCACGCCCGCTTCAGCCAGCACCGCGCCGCCGGGGTCCGGCGCGCCGTCGGTGCACAACAGGACGTCGTTGCTCCAACCCGCGAGCACGAGCGCCGAGCGCACGGCGGCGGGTCCGCTGCCCTGGAACGCCAGCGGCTGGTCGCGCACCTCCCAGCCGTCGCAGAACGCGCAGTGGAACACCGACCGCGCCCACAGCGCCTCGATCCCGGGCAGCGGCGGCGGGTCGTAGCGCAGCCCGTGGGCCAGCACGATCGCGTGGGCGCGCACGGGCGGCCCGTCGGCGAGCGTGACCACGAACCCGTCGTGGGCCCGCCGGGCGTCCTCGACGGCGCCGTGGCGGAACTCGACGTTGGGATGCTCTGCGAGCTGGCGCCGGCCGCTCTCGCGCAGGTCCGCCGGCCGCACCCGGTCATGGCCGAGCAGCCCGCCGACACCCTGGGACACGGCGTTCGCCGGCCGGTCGTTGTCCACCACGACCACGCGCTTGCGCGCCCGGCCGAGCAGCAGCGCCGCGCTCAGGCCCGCGGGGCCGCCGCCCACGATCACGGCGTCGTGCGGCGTCGTGCGCCAGGCGTCGAGGTGATCGGTGCGGTCGGTCATGGTGAGGTAGACGCCGCGACCGCCGGGAATCATCCCTGACACGCCGGATTCGGGGGTTAGCCGCACCCCCGCTCCGTGGAGTTCCGCCCACCATCAATGGCATGTCTCGCATCACCGACATCCTCAAGCAGCTGGGCGGGCCGACCACGTCCGTCGCCGCCGGCCCCCACGTCACCATCCGCCACGCAGGCGCCGCCGACGCCGACGCGCTCGCCGCGCTGGCCAAGCTGGACTCGAGCCGCCCGCCACGCGGAGCGGTCCTCGTCGCCGAGGTTGGCGGCGAGCTGTGGGCGGCGGTCTCGCTCGACGACAACCACCTGGTCGCCAACCCGTTCCGGCCGACCGGCGAGCTGGCCTTCCGGCTGCTCGACCGCGCCCGCGAGATCGACCGTGCCGCGCGCCGCGAGGCCAAGCGCGTCGCGAAGCAGTGGCCCTCGGCCGTCCCGCTCGAGGGCTCTCGCTAGGTCGCGGATGGGGCTCGACCGGCGCGTCCTCTTCCGCCTCGCCACCAGCGACCGGCTCGAGCGCGGGGTCAAGCGCGTGCCCGGCGGCGAGCCCGCCGCGTGGCGGGCGGCCTCGCGCTACGTCGCGGGCCGGTCGCGGAGCGAGGCGCTCGCCGCCGTCGAGCGGCTGATCGCGCGGGGGCACGCCGTCAGCCTCGACCTGTTCGGGGAGCGCGTCACCGATCCCACGGTCGCCGACCGGGTGGTCGAGGACTACCGCGCGCTCGCGGCCGACCTCCCGCCGGACGCCTGGCTGTCGGTGGATCTCTCGCACCTCGCGCTGGACGCCGATCGCCTCGCGGCGATCGCGGACGCGCTGCCGGCCGGCCGGCGCGTGCAGGTCGGCGCCGAGGAGCTCGCGCTCGCGGACACCATCCTGGGCTGCGTCCTCGCCGTCGCCGGGCGCGGCCTGGCCGACCGGCTCGGAGCCACCGTCCAGGCGAACCTCCTGCGCACGCCGGCCGACGCCGAGACGCTCGCCGACGCGGGCGTCCACGTCCGGCTCGTCAAGGGCGCCTACGTCGAGCCCGGCGGCGCCCACCCGTTCGGCGAGCCCACGGACCTGGCCTTCCTGCGGCTCGGCCACCGGCTCGCCGAGCGCGGCGCGGCGTGGTCGATGGCGACCCACGACGGCCGCCTGCGCGAGGCGCTGCTGCTCGCGCACGGGCCCGCTCCCGTCGAGCACCTGTTCGGCGTGCGGCCCGAGGTGCTCGACGAGCTGCACGATCGCGGCGTGCCCACCCGCGTCTACGTCCCGTACGGGCCCGACTGGTTCCGCTACTGGGCCCGCCGCGTCGCCGAGTCCCGCGGCGCCTGACTAGCGGTCGAACTCGTCGGCGAGGGCGTGCATGTGCGTCTCGAGCCCGGCGAGCAGCTCGCGCGTGCCGGGCGCCAGCCGCGCGCCGGGCCGGGTGACGATCGCGAACGTGTTGTAGAGCGCGGGGGCGAAGGGCGCGGTGTGCAGCCCGGCGGGGTAGTAGGGCGCGTGCGTGTAGGAGACGGGGAGGTAGGTGTCGCCGATCCCGCGGGCGACGAGGGCGAGCGCGAGCTCGGCCATCTCCACCTCCACGCGCGGGCGCAGCCGCAGGCCCTGGGCCTGCGCGCGCTCGCCGAGCATGCGGCGGATCGGGTCGTCGTCGGCCGACTCGGCGTCGTAGAAGATCAGCGGGGCCGATGCGAGCTGCTCGATGGTGGCGGGGCGGCGCGTGCGCCGCGGGTCGGCGCTGACGTAGAGCAGCTCGTCGCGGACGAGCGGGCGGACGTCGAGCCGGTGGTCGTCGACCGGGAGGAGCACGACGCCGGCCTCGAGCTCGCCGCGCCGCACGCGCTCGGCGATCGCGGAGGAGTTGCGGCTCAGGAAGCGCACGGTCAGGTTGGGGTGGCGCTCCAGGAAGGCCGCCACGACCTCGTCGAGCCGCCACGTCGAGGGGGCGCTGAACGTGCCGAGCGCGACGCCCCCGCTGCGCATCGCGGTGAACTCGCCGACGCTGCTCGCGGCGTCCTCGAGCGCGCGCAGGCTCCCGGCGGCGTGCTCGGCGAAGGCGTGGCCCGCGTCGGTCGGGACCACCCCGCGCCCGGCCCGCACGAAGAGGTCGGCGCCGAGCGCGCGCTCGAGCTTGCGGACCTGCTCGGCGACGGCGGGCTGCGACACCCGCAGGGCGTCCGCCGCGGCGCTGAACGACCCGAGCTCCAGCGCCGCGCAGAAGCAGCGGACCTGCTGGAGAGACAGAAGCTCAGCCTTTGACTCCACCAAGCAATCAACTCTAGCTTGGAGGACGGCGCCGGCGGATCATGCCGCCATGAGCACACGCGACGTGGTTGTGATCGGCGGCGGGATCGCCGGGTTGTCGGCGGCGTGGAAGCTGCGCCACCGTGACGTCCTGCTGCTGGAGGCCGCGGACCGGCTCGGCGGCCGGCTGCGCTCGGACCCGCACGGCGACTACTGGCTGAACTACGGCGCGCACCTGTTCCCCGCGCCGGGGACGCTGGTGGACTCGATGGCCCGCGACTGCGGCCTCGAGACCGTCCCCGTGACCGGCAGCATGATGGGGCTGGCCGTCGGCTCGACGCTGCTCAACCGCGGGCGTGTCGAGACCTATCCGTTCCGGCTGCCGCTGTCGCTGCGCGAGCGCGTCGCGTTCGCCGCCGCCGGGCTGAAGGTCCAGCGCGCCGTGCGGCGCTACCAGCGGCTGACCGGCGACGTGCTCGCCTTCGAGGACGAGCGGACCTTCGCGGACTTCCTCGGCGACCTGCCGCCGGCCGTGGAGTCGATCTTCGCCTGCGCGGCCCGCCGCGCCACGGCGGAGCCGTCCGAGCTGTCGGCGGGCTGCGGCATCGGCCTGTTCGCGCTGGTCTGGGGCGGCAAGGGCACGCTGATCGCCCGCAACCTGCGCGGCGGCACGGGCCGGCTGCCCGCCGCGCTCGGCGAGCAGCTCGGCGACCGCGCCCGCACCGGCTGCCGGGTGAGCGCGGTGCGGCCCGACGGGGAGGACCTGCTCGTCGACTTCGAGGGCCAGACCGTCCGCGCGCGCCACGTCATCGTCGCGGCGCAGGCCCCGTTCGCCGCGCCGCTCGTCGCCCCGGTCGCCCGCCAGGCCGCCGCGGCGCTGGAGCAGCTGACCTACGGCGCCTTCCTGAGCGTCGCGGTCGAGACGAGCGAGACCACCGCCATGCCGTGGGACGACGTCTACGCCATGGCCACCCCCGGCCGCGCGTTCGACATGTTCACCAACCAGGCGCACACGCTGCGCGGCGAGGGCGAGCGCCGCCCCGGCGGCAGCCTGATGCTGTTCACCGGCGGCCCGCCGGCCGCGGCGCTGCTGCGCGAGAGCGACGAGACGATCACCGAGCGCTTCCTCGCCGACCTCCACGACCTGTATCCGCAGACGCGCGGCCTGATCGCCGGCGCCACCGTGCACCGGTGGGAGCTCGGCAACGTCTACGCGCGCCCCGGCCGGCACCGCCTGCAGGCGCCGCTGGAGGGCGCGCTCGGCCCCCACGGCAACCTGCACCTCGCCGGCGACTACTTCGCCGAGCTGGGGAACATGGAGGCCGCCGCCCGCACCGGCGCGGTGGCCGCCGAGCGCGTCGAGGCAGCCCTGCGCGACCGACCGACCACCCTCCGACCCGAGGTCCACCATGCCTGAGTTCCACGGGGTGCTCCCCGCCCTCATCACGCCCTTCACCGAGGACGGCGCCGCCGTCGACGCCGAGGCGCTGGCCGCGATCGTCGACCGCCTCGTCGGCGCGGGCGCCGGCGGCCTCGTGCCGGGCGGCAGCACCGGCGAGTTCACGACGCTCAGCCACGCCGAGCGCCGCGAGGTGGTCGAGGTGACCGTCGAGGCCGCCGCCGGCCGCGTCCCGGTCGTGGCCGGCACGGGCGCGCTCTCCACCCAGGAGACGGTCGAGCTCAGCCTCCACGCCGAGCGCGCCGGCGCCGCCGCGGTGATGGTCGTCCCGCCCTTCTACGACGCGCTGCGCCCGCGCGAGCTGCTGGCCCACTACACGGCCGTCGCGCAGGCGATCTCGATCCCGATCATGTACTACAACCTCCCGAGCGCCTCGGGCGTGACGCTCGACGCGGATCAGCTCCGCGAGCTGCGGAGCGCCGCGCGCGTGACCTCGATGAAGGACACGGGCGGCGATGCCGTCGCCGCCACCGAGCTCATCCAGGCCGGCGAGGACGTCCCGACGCTCCTCAACGGCTGGGACACGCTCACCTTCGCCGCGCTGGCGGCGGGCGTGCGCGCCGTGGTCTGGGGCACCGCCTCGATCGTGCCAGAGCAGTGCGTGGCGCTGCATCGCCTGCTGATCGACGACATCGACCTGCCCGCCGCCCGCGAGCTGTGGGCGCGCCTGTGGCCGCTGTGCCACTTCCTCGAGAGCCAGAGCTACTCGGCCGCGGTCAAGGCCGGCTGCGCGCTCGTCGGCGACACCACCGGGCCGGTGCGCGCGCCGCTGCTCGCCCTTGACGACGCCGCCACGGCCGAGCTCGCGGGTCTGCTCGAACGCGCGCAGGCGAGCCTGGCGACCGTCTAGCGGCGCTCGAGCGCCAGCCGCACGCCGAGCCCGACCAGCACCCCGCCGGTCAGCCGCTCGACGCGCTTCATCCACGCGCCCTGGATGAACGCGCGCCGCGTGCGGGCGACGAACCAGGCGAGCGCGGAGTACCAGACGAGATCGAGGACGACGATCGTCGCCGCCATCGCCAGCGCGTTCGGCAGCACCGCCGCGCCCTCCGGGATGAACTGCGGGAACAGCGCGACGAAGAAGACCGCGAGCTTCGGGTTCGCGAGGCTGGTGACGAGGCCGACCCGCAGCGCGGTGCCGGGCGGGGGAGGGGGCGCGTCGGTCTTGCGGGCCAGCAGCCCCTGCACGCCCAGCACCACGAGCACGACCGCGCCCGCCAGCTTGATCGTGGTGAACAGCTCAGCCGAGGCGGCGACCACGGCGGCCACCCCGACCGCCGCGAACACGGCCCAGGCCAGCACGCCGAGCGAGTTGCCCGCGGTGACGAGCAGCGCCTCTCGTCGCCCGCCGCGCACGGCGCTGCGGACGACGAGCGCGGTCGCGATCCCCGGGGTGAGGGTCAGGACCGCGGCCACCGGCAGGAACGCCGGCAGCGTGTCGAGCACCTAGGCCAGCTTGTTGTCGATCTGCAGCGGCGGGGCGCCGGGCTCGGCGGCCACGGGGGCCTCGGCCGGGGCGTCGCTCGGCGGCTCGACGCCGAGGACCTGGGCCAGCTCGCCGGTCTCGTACATCTCGGTGACGATGTCGCAGCCGCCCACCAGCTCGCCGCCCACGAAGAGCTGCGGGATCGTCGGCCAGTTGGAGATCGCCGACAGCTCCTGGCGGATGCGGGGGTCGGGCAGGACGTCGACGGCCGCGTACGGCTTGCCGAGGGCGTCGAGGGCCGCGACGGTGCGCGCCGAGAAGCCGCACATCGGCCGCTCCGGCGTGCCCTTCATGAAGAGGATGGCCTCGTGCTCGCCGATCGCCTCGGTGATGGCCTCGCGGATGGGGTTCTCCGTGGTCTCGCTCAAGTCTTTACTCCGCTCTGGTTTCGAGGGACAGTGCGTGGATGGGGCCGCCGATCTCGGCGCCGAACACCGAGTAGACGCGCCGGTGCTGCTCGATCCGGCTCATCGTCGAGAACTCCGGAGCGACCACCTTGGCCCGGAAATGATCGCCGCCGCCCGTGAGGTCGGTGACGTCCACGCGGGCATCGGGTATGGCAGCTTCGATGCGCTCCCTGAGCTCCTCGGCACTCGGCATAAGACAAGCCTAGCGACCGCTACACTTCGTGAAGCATTGGACCGACAGGGCTATAGGGAGTATCGGAGATCATGATCACCTTCACCGAGACGGGCGCGCAGAAGGTCAAGGAGTTCCTGGCGTCCCAGAACGCGGACGTGACCACATCCGGCCTGCGGGTGGGCGTCCGTGGTGGCGGCTGCTCCGGCTTCCAGTATGCGCTCGCGTTCGACACCGAGCGCGACGGCGACCAGGTCTTCGAGGACCACGGCCTGCGGCTGCTGGTCGACGGGCCGAGCCTTCCCTACGTCCGCGGCGCGGTCGTGGACTACGTCGAGGGCCTGCAGGGCGCCGGCTTCAAGGTCGAGAACCCGAACGTGATCGCGGCCTGCGGTTGCGGCTCCTCCTTCCGCGTGGCGGAGGAGGAAGAGGTCTCGGCGGTCTGAAGCCGCTCGTCGCGGCCGCCCTGGCGGTCGCGATCCTGACGGGCTGCGGTGACGACGGCGGCAGCAAGCAGGACACCGCCAAGACGCCGACGCCGACGCCCACGGCTACTCCGACGCCGGCCGAGACGCGCTCGCCGGCGGTCGCCGAGGGCAAGGCCCGCGGCGATCTCGCCATCGGCATCACCGAGCAGAACCCGAACTTCTTCTGGGCCCCCGGCGCGCGCGAGGGCGTGGCGCCCGAGTTCGCCCGCTGGCAGGACGACATGGGCAAGCTCAAGCCGTCGTTCTACCGGCTCGTGCTCGACTGGCCCTCGCTCCAGCCCGAGCAGGGCAAGCCCGCCGACCTCGCGCACCCCTACGACGGCTGCCTGCGCGGCACGCCGCCGTGCGCGGGCTGGGCGGGCGTGAGGGACCAGCTCGCCGCGCTCGCCTCGCGCCAGGAGCAGCACAAGGGCGGCTGGCAGGTGCTGGCGGTCATCACCGGCACGCCCGACTGGGCCGCGCGCCCGGCCTCGGGCTGCGAGCGCTCCGGCACGCAGCCGCGCTCGCGCGCGCCCAAGGCCTCGGCGATGGGCGCCTATCGCAAGCTCGTCACCGACGTGGCCGCGCTCGGCCAGGAGGTCGGGGTCGAGCTGCGCTACTGGAGCGCCTGGAACGAGCCCAACCACCCGTTCTTCATCTCGCCCCAGCGCGGGAGCTGCTCGACGTCGGCGAAGTCGCTGGCCGCCGTCCGCTACACCGAGATGGTGCGCAACCTCAAGCGCGCGCTCGACGACGCGCCCGGCGACCAGGAGTACGTCCTGGGCGAGCTCGCGGGCCTCGACGAGAGCAAGACGAAGAGCACCTCGATCCGCGAGTTCCTCGGCGACCTGCCGAAGTCCGTCGTGTGCGGCTCGACGATCCTCTCCCAGCACGGCTACATCACCGGCATCAACCCGGTGGGCGACGCCGCCAAGGGCGCCGCGACCAAGCAGTGCAAGAAGAAGCACGTGGTGTGGATGACCGAGACCGGCGTCGGCGCGCCGCACGCCGGCGAGGACAAGCGGACGACCGCGCCGGCCGAGCGCAAGGCCTGCAGGCAGCTGCACCGCCGGCTCGTCCGGTGGTACGACGACCCGCGCGTCACCGCCGCCTTCCAGTACACGTTCCGCGAGGACGACGTCTTCCGCACCGGGCTGATCACGACCGACCTGACCCGCGCCTTCCCGGTGCTCAAGGAGTGGCAGGCCTGGGGCGGCACCGCGCGCCCCAAGCCGACGGACCCGCCGCCCTCACGCGCGCGCTGCGGCAGCGCGTAGCTTCACTTTCCCGCCTGCGCGAGCAGCCACAGCGCGAGGCTCGTGAAGCCGACCATGATCGCCAGCATCCAGTACTGCGAGCGGACGGCGAGCTTGGGGTCGGGGTACAGCACCAGCGCGCGGTCGTGCGCGAGCACGAGCGCGGCGATGTGCCCGAGCACCACGAAGCCGACCTGCAGGTACCACGCCGCGTTCTGGCTCAGCAGGCCGTAGTCGATCGCCGACGACGCGGTCCCGAACAGGTCCCAGCCCTTGCCCAGCGGGTCGGAGGCGAGGTAGAAGATCGACTGCCCCTCGAACAGCAGGAACGTCAGGTAGTGCGCGGCGACGTAGACCATCGCGATCGGCACGAGGGAGTGGATGAACTTGCGCCGCAGCTCCTCGGCGTCGTGCTCGCCGCCGACCGAGCGCGCGCCCTCGATGCCGAGCGCGTAGAACGCCCCCACGAGCGCGACCCCGATCAGCAGCCCGATCGTGGCGACGATCTTCGGCGTCGACTCGAGGCTGACGCCGAGCGTGGCCAGCCCGTCGTTGAGCTGCACGGCGAGGTCCGTCCAGAGCCGGCCCTGGCTCAGCCCGTCGAAGGTGACGGTGCCGATCATCACCACGACCAGCGCGACCGTGCCGGCGACCGGGTCCAGGCGCGGCAGGCCGCCGAGGAACGGCCGCACGCCGACCACGCGGTCGCGCGTCTCGAACACCGACATGCGCGAGAAGAGGTTGAAGTAGACCGAGAAGGCCTCCCCGTGGCGCGCCCACGGCTCGGCCCCGTAGACGCCCATCGCCGCCAGCGTGAGCACGCTGTAGCCGGTCACCGCGGCCGCGAGCGTCGCGGGCTGCTCGCCCCAGCCCGAGGCGAGCTCGATCCACGTGAAGATCAGCACGCCGATCGTGGCGGGCCAGCGCCCGAGCCGCTCCGGGTAGGCGCGCGGCTCGCGGCCGCGGAACAGCACCCGCCCGATCGCCCGCCACGGGTTGAAGAGGCGGAAGAGATCGCCGAACAGCACGCTCGCGAACACCAGCCCGACCCAGAAGGTGATGAAGACGAAGGTCGGCGCGAAGTTGTCCAGCGGCGTCGGCGGGCCGGTGTAGCCCGCGACGAGCACGAGCGCGAGGATCGCGACGCCGAGCGCGCCGCCGACGACCTCGACGGGGCGGCTGCCGAGCGCGCGACCGCCGGGCAACGGCCTCCAGCCCGGGTGCTCGAGCCGCGGCTTCGGCCACAACGCCGCCAGCGCGACGAAGGAGATGCAGAGCACGATCGCCGCCGCCCACCCGAACAGCCACTCCGGGATCGGCAGGCTCGAGCGCTGCACGAGCCCGTGGGCGAAGACGGTGATCACAGTGCGGTGTTGAGCGCCTTGTCGAAGGCGCTGAGCCCGAAGGACCCCTCCAGTCGTGCGGTGATCTTGCCGTCCTTGCCGACCACGAACAGCCACGGCTCGGTCGGCAGGTTGAAGGCCCGCAGCGGCTCGCGCAGGCCCTTGTTGGGGTCGTTGTCCTTATAGACCTCTTGGTGGATGAACTCGACGCGGTCGCCGTACTTCGCCTTCATCTGGAGCGCGACGTCCACCACGGGGCCGCAGACGCGCGACTGGCACAGCTGCGGGGTGGCGAACAGGAGCGCCACCGGCTTCTTGCCGACCACGTCGGCGAACGACTTCGCGTGCATGTCCGAGGGCGGCACGCGCGTGTCGATCGAGCCGACGTCGCCGCGCGCGCTGGCGACCGTGTCGGTCTCGACCTTCGGCGCGGCGTCGCCGACGCCGGGGATCCGGTCCTTGCGGCCGGCGATCACCTTGACCTGGCCGGGCGCGGCGACGGTCTTGTCGCCGGTCTGCGTGACGGCGAGGATCGAGTACGTGCCGGGCTTCTTGAACGGGACCTGGGCGGCGTAGACCGCCGCGAACGGGTCGGCCTCGGTGGCGGCCTGCTTGGAGCGGTAGCGGCCCTGGGTGACGAGCACGTCGGCGGGCGCCGGGTACGGGCCCTCCGCGGGTTGGTCGGGGCCGGGCGCGACGTAGAGCGCCGTCTTGCCGTAGACGAAGCCGGACTGGTCGTCGATGATCCCGAACGCGACGCGGTTCTCGCCGACCGTGAAGACGGAGCTCGCCATCCCGAGCTCGGGGCCGGCCGGCCCGGCGGCGTTCGCGACCTCCTGCAGCGTGCGGCCGTCGGTGGCCGGGAAGTCGGCCGCGGTCACGGCCTGCGCCGAGCGGACCTGCGCGCGCACGCCACCCTCGGCGGGGACCTGCGCCGCCGGATCCTTGGCGTCTGAGCCGCCGCCGCAGCCTGCGAGCAGCGCAAGCGCGACGAGCAGCAGGGGGGAGAGCCTGCTCATCGGGGGAAAAGTCTAGGAGAGCTCGACGCGCATGGCGCGGGCGACCCGACCGCCGAGTACGTGCTCCCGGTCGCCGAGGCGGATCGTGACCGGGCCCTCGAACGGCTGGCGGTCGACGACGGCGAGCGCCGCGCCGAGCACGATGCCCTGGTCGTGGAGCCAGCGCAGCATCGTCGGGTCCGCGTCCGAAACGCGCACGAA
Organism: uncultured Solirubrobacterales bacterium; assembly: GCA_963787335.1. Taxonomy (GTDB): domain Bacteria; phylum Actinomycetota; class Thermoleophilia; order Solirubrobacterales; family Solirubrobacteraceae; genus DASQFQ01. The sequence goes on along the minus strand of CAWBCU010000022.1, from coordinate 78,847 downwards.
GCGGCCCTCCGACCCCACCGGCAGCGCCTCGAGCGCCTGGGTGTCGCCCTCGTCGATGACGAGCTCGACGGACGGGATCGGGTCCCCGTGCGGGTCATGGGTGGGGTTGCCGAGCTTGGCGGCGATGCGCGCCTCGAGGTCCTCGGAGATCACGTGCTCGAGCGCCTCGGCCTCGTCGTGCACGCGGTCCCACGGCACCCCGAGGTGCTCGGCGAGGTACAGCTCGAGCAGCCGGTGGTGGCGCAGCACCTCGAGCGCGACGCGCTCGCCCGCCGGGGTCAGCTCGACGCCCTTGTAGGGGACGTGGGCGGCGAGGCCGCGCTCGGCCAGCTTCTTGACCATCGCCGACGCGGACGCGGGCGTGACGCCGAGCCGCTCGGACAGCGCGGTGGTCGAGACCGCGCCGCCGCCGCGGCGCGACAGCGCGTAGATCGCCTTCGCGTAGTCCTCGATCGCGTCGGAGTGGCGGACCGCGACGCTCACACGCTCACCAGCAGCCCGGTCGCGAACATGAACGCGAGCCCGGCCAGCAGCCCGCCCGCCGCGCCCGGGTTCAGCAGCCGGCCCTCGTCGTCGCGCAGGCTCGGGGCGAGCTGGACGATGACCTGCACGATCGCGCCGGCGCCGAAGCCGAACAGGAAGGCGGCGATGCTGGCGTTGAACGCCGCGGCGCCGATCCACGCGCCGGCCACCGCGGGGGCGCCCGCGATCAGCCCGAGCACGGCGAGGCGGCCGAGCGTCGGGCGTGACTTCGCGACCGGCGCGACGATGGCGAGGCCCTCGGTGGTGTTGTGGATGGCGAAGCCCACGACCAGGAAGGCTCCCAGAGCGAGCGCTCCGGCGGCGTACGACGCCCCGATGGCGACGCCCTCGCCGAGGTTGTGCAGGCCGATCCCGACCGCCACCAGCAGCGCCAGGTGGCCGCCGGAGGTCCCCGAGCCGCGGTTCTTCAGCCACGCGCCCGCGCCGGTCAGCGCGACGAACGCGATCAGCGCCCCGATGAACACGAGCGCCGCCCCGCCGAACGCCTGCGAGCCCTCGCCCGCCAGCTCGAGGCCCTCGAGCGTCGCGTCGATGGCGAGGAACGCGAGCAGGCCGACGGTCAGCGCCATCACGGCCCGCAGCGAGCCGGGTGGGATGCGGCGGATCCACGGCAGCCACAGCATCCCGAGCGCCACCGGGATGACGCCGACGTAGATACCGAGCAGCGCCATCAGCCCGAAGAACGAGAGGTCGGTGCCGGGCGTCTCGACCGCGGCGGGGATCTCGTGGGCGATCGTCGCGCCGGTCGAGGTGACGACGGCGACCTCGTAGGCCTCGCCCTCGATCCAGGGGTGCTGGATCCGCAGCGTGGCGGCGCCGAGGCGGCCGATCGCGGCGTCGGCGCCCTCGAAGACGGCGAAGGCGTCGTTGACCATCACCTGCGCGACCGTCACCGGGTCGGGGCCGTCGTTGCGCAGGCCGAGCTCGATGAGACCCGGCTTGAGCACGGTGCGCTCGATCGCCAGCTCCTCCACCGGCGGCCCGCGCCGCTCGCCGAGGCCGGGCGCGCCGAGCGCGACGAACAGCCCGACGGACAGCACGATCAGCGCCAGCGGCACGACCCCGAGCAGCCACGCGGGGCGCCGGGCGGCCCAGCCCTGCCCGGCGGTGGCGCTGCTCGACTCCATCAGGTGACCTCGAAGAACCCCTGCCAGCCGAGCTCGGTGAACTCGGACTGGTGGGCGTGGAACATGAAGCGCCCGGCGGTCGGGAAGCGCCACTCGAGGATCCCGCGCTGGCCCTGGCACAGCATCACCGTGTCGGTCAGCTCCGACGGCTTCAGTGCCGTGCCGGTCGGGATGTAGTGGAAGAGGTTGCCGTGGAGGTGGAACGAGTTGATCAGGTCGTACTCGAGGACGTTGACGAGGTAGACCCGGTTGAGCGCGCCGCGCTTCACGGCGACCGGCTTGTCCATGTAGGTGAAGCCGATCGTGTTGACCGCGTAGAGCTCGTTGGCGCGGTCGAAGTTCGTGTCGAAGCCGTTCATCACCATCACCATCTCGTCGGCCTCCTCGCGCCCCTCCTTCGGGTCGATGAGGAAGGCGCCGTACAGCCCCTTCGCGATGTGCTCGGCGAGCGGGCGCACGTGGCAGTGGTAGAGGTGCAGGCCGTAGGGCAGCGCGTCGAACTCGTAGACGGTGCGCCCGCCGGGCTCGATCTGGCCCGCCCCGAGGCCGGGCACGCCGTCCATCGTGGCCGGGTGGATGCCGTGGAAGTGGATCGTGTGCGGGTGGCGGGAGCCGTTGACGAACGTGATCCGGAGCCGCTCCCCCTCGCGGGCCCGCAGCGTGGGGCCGGGGATGCGGCCGTTGTAGGTCCAGGCCGGGAAGCGGATGCCGGGGGCGACCTCGATCTCCTTGTCCTCCGCCACCAGCGTCCACTCGCGCACCACGCGGCCGCTCGCGAGCCGCCGCGTCGCGCCCCAGTCGAAGTCGCGCAGGATCGTGTGGGGGTCGAAGCCGTTGGCGACATGGTCGACCTCGCCGCCGTGGAACGCCGCGTGGCTGCCGTCGGCGTGGCCGTTGTTCGCCGCGGGCGCGGGGTCGTGGCCGGCGTGCGGGTCGGCCGCCTGCGCCTCGGTCTCCCAGGGGTGCGTGTGCGGGACGGCGGAGTGCAGCCCGGCGCCGGCGAGCCCGAGCGCCGGCACCCCGGTGGCCAGCAGTCGGCGTCGTGTCAATCGCGGCACGACCTCGATTGTGACACGGCTAAATCAGAAGTTCAAACCGGCTCATTGGCGAGGCTGCGCCAGAGGTAGCGCGAGGCGCGGGTGCGGTACGGGCGCCAGGGCTCCGCGATCACCTCCATCTCGGTGGGTTTCGGGGGCGCCGGGAGCCCGTAGGCGCGCTGGATCGCGTTGCGGATCCCGAGGTCGCCGGTCGGCAGCACGTCGGGCCGGTGCAGCGTGAACATCAGGTACATGTGCGCGGTCCACTCGCCGATCCCCTTGACGGCCGTGAGCTCGCGCATCACCTCGTCGTCGGGCAGGTCGGCGAGGCGGTCGAGATCGAGGTCGCCCGAGACGACGTGCTCGGCGAGCGAGCGCAGATAGCGCACCTTGGCGTGGGAGAACCCGGCGGCGACGCGCAGCTCGTCGGGGTCGTCGGCCAGGATCTCCTGCGGCGTCGGCGTGCGGCCGTCGAAGCGCGCGATCAGCTTGCGCCAGATCGCCCGCGCGGCGAGCACGGACAGCTGCTGGCCGGCGATCGCGCGCACCAGCGCGCCGTAGAGCTCCTCCGGCCGCCCGGCCGAGTCGGGCCCCTCGGGCAGCGGGCCGCCGAAGTCGTCGATCAGGCCCGCGAGGACCGGATCGGCCCGCAGGTGCTCGTCGCTCAGACGAGGCCCTCGGCGACCGACTCGGCGCTCGGCACGCCGGTGTTGGTCGAGTAGGCCGGCTGGATCTTCATGTCCGGGCGGATCGTGTGGACGGCCTGGGAGACCGCGATCGCGGACTCCGCGAAGCCGGTCGCGATCAGCTTCAGCTTGCCGTCGAAGGTCGTGATGTCGCCGCACGCCCACACGCGGTCGAGGTTCGTCTTCATCAGCCCGTCGACGACCAGCGCGCCCTTCTGGATCTCGAAGCCCCATTCCTTGAGCGGGCCGAGCTTGGTGGAGAAGCCGAGCTGGAGCAGCACCGCGTCGCAGCCCAGGCGCTCGACCGTCTCGCCGTCGGCGTGGTGCAGCTCGACGGCCTCGATCTCGCCGTTGCCCTCGACGCCCTTGATGACGTAGGGGACCTTGAGGTCGACGCGGCCGGCGTCGACGTGCTCCATGACCTCGGAGACGGTCGCCTCGTGGGCGCGGAAGCCGTCGCGGCGGTGGACGAGCGTGATCTCGGAGGCGGTGTCGAGCAGGTTGACGACCCAGTCGAAGGCCGAGTCGCCGCCGCCGACGATCACCACGCGCTTGCCGTCGAACTCCGACTTCTCGCCCACCAGGTAGGAGGCGCCGCGGCCCTCCCACGGGGTCATGTCGACGTCGGAGACCGGCAGCTTCTTGGGCTCGAAGGCGCCGTGGCCGCCGGCGACGATGACCGTGCGGGAGCGCAGGTCGCCCTTGTCGGTCTTGAGCACGACGAGGTCGTCCTCGTAGGCGATCTCGTGCGCGGTGGTCTCGAGGTGGACCGGCACGTCGAACTGGCCGAGCGCCTGCTCGCGCAGCTCGTTGACGAGGTCCTTGGCGAGGATCCGCCGGTGGCCGGGCACGTCGAAGATCCACTTCTCGGGATACAGCGTCGTGAGCTGGCCGCCGAGCTCCGGCAGCGAGTCGATGATGCGCGAGGAGGCCTCGCGCATGCCGGCCCAGAACGCGGTGGAGAGCCCCACCGGGCCGGCGCCGATGATCGTGATGTCGCGGATCTCGTCGAAGTCTTCGTGTGGGTTCATGAGAGGGAGAGGGCGTCGGGGAGGGGGGCGCCGTCGAGCGCCGAGAGGGCGCGCTCCACGGAGGTCGCGACACAGGTGAAGGTCGGCGTGTCGCGCTTGGTGTAGGCCGACGCCTCGGTGGTGCGCAGGCGCTGGACCAGATCGAGGAAGGCGGCGGGCTCGTCGGTCTCGAAGGCGACGACGAACTCCTGGTCGTCGAGCCCGAACGAGTAGCTCGTGTTGAGGTCGATCTGGGGGTACTCGCGGCCGATGCGGATGTGCTCCTGCATGACCTTGTAGCGCTCCTCCGGCGACAGGCGGTACCACTCGCGCGTCTTCACGAAGGGATAGACGAACAGGTACTTCGAGTGCTTGGGCCGGACCTCGAGGCGCGACTCGTCGGAGTACTCGGACGGCTTGGTCATGGCGAGGAAGGAGTGGGGCACGGAGCACCACTGCATCAGCCCACTCTGGGAGAGCACCACGTGGAACTCGTGGATTCGCTCCAGGTTCGTCGCCTGCGACAGCAGCATCAGGTCGCAGTCGCCGCGGGTGCCGACCGTCGAGAACGCCCGCAGCAGCCGCTCGGCCCCGAAGTCCTCGCAGGCGGCGAGGAACTCGCGCTTGTCGGCGGCGCGGCGGTCCGCGTCCTGGCGCCGCCAGGCGGGGTCCACCTTCAGGAACGTGTACTTGACGAAATGGCGCTCGGGCATCGGGGGTTTCCAGTGTAGGTGGACCTAACTTCGCTAGCCCGCGACCTCCTCGCAGAGCGCCTCGATCTCCGCCGTCTGCTCGGCGATCAGGCGCTCGGCGTCCCCTTCGAGCCGGCGCAGGTTGGACTCGCTGGCGTCGTCGAGGGCGTCGGAGGCGTACTGCAACTCGGTCTGGAAGCGGCGGTAGCGGCCGCGGCTGAGCGTCGTGGCCTGGAAGTCGACGGTGTCGGCGACGCCGTCGAAGACCATGTCGAGCACCGGCTTGGCCCACTCCACGAGGCCCCACCCCTTGACGTCGTCGAACTCGTAGGGCTTCGTCTGCGCGCCGGTGCCGAGCGCGGCGATCACGCTGATGTCCGCGCCCGAGCCGACGACCTCGGCGTAGGCGCACATGGCGGGGTTGATCGCGTAGACGCCGCCGTCGATCAGCGGGTAGGTGCGCGCGCCGGCCGCGTCGGTGACCTCGACGGGCTCGAAGTAGGTCGGCGCGGCGGCGGTGGCGCGCGCCGCCTCGGCCATCGAGAAGTCGTAGGTGTCGTCGGTGCGGGCGCGCGAGGAGCGGAAGAAGAACGCGAAGCGGTCCTTGAAGTCGTAGGCCGTGATGAAGACGTCCGTGACCGCGTCCTTGAGGCGGGCGTCGCCGAGGTAGGTGGCGAGCGCGCGGTTGAGGGCCCTGTCGTCGTAGCGCTCGTCGATCAGGCCGCCGATCGAGGTGACCTTCTTGGGCAGCGAGCGGTCGAAGATCTTCGGCCCCTCGGTTCGGTAGAGCTCGGCCAGGTCGTCGGCGGAGTGCAGCGGCTTGCCGTCCGGGCCGGGGCGCGTCAGGCCGCAGGCGAGGATGCCGCCGGTCGAGGTGCCGGCGATCAGGTCGAACAGGTCCGCCGTCGGCCGCCCCGTCCGGCGCTCGATCTCGGCCAGCACGAGGGCCGGGATCAGGCCGCGGATGCCGCCTCCGTCGATCGCGAGGACCTTCATCTTCGCGCGCTCCACGGCCACAGGTCCGGGACGCGGGCGCGCAGCTCGCGGTCGGACCCGTAGACCAGCAGCACGAGCATCGCGCGCGTAGACGGGCAGGTGGCCGAGCAGCTCGTTGACGCCGAAGAACCACAGCGACGCGTTGAACGGGATGCCGGCGATGACCACGATGGCCTGGGGCAGCGCGCCGGAGATCAGCAGCAGGCCGAACAGCACCTCGATCGCCCCCGCCACGCGGATGAACTGCAGGTCGCTCCAGCCCAGCCCGAGCTCCCGCGCCACGTTGAGATGGGGATGCCCCTCGAGGAACACGAGCGCGAGCTCCGTGTTCGCGAGCTTCTCGGCGAACGCGACGACGATCAGCGCCAGCCCCGCGCCGACCCGCAGCGCCCACACGGCGCGGGCCTGGTCGTCGAGGCTCGGCTCCCGCGCGCGCCCGAGCTCCATGTCGGCCGACCAGCGCCCGGGGCCGGTGCAGAGCACGAACACCGCGAGCCCGAGCACGTCGAGGCGCTGGAGCACGGGGGAGACGCCGAACTCGATCATCCCCAGCGGCCCGAGCGCGATCAGCAGCCACGCCGACTCGCGCGTGTGCCAGCCCGTGGCCATGCCGATGGCCACGACCGCCATGTTGATCCCGAGCAGGATCCCGGCGAGATCGGCCTCGAGGTCCATGGCGGGCGACAGGTAGACGCCGAGCGAGAGCAGCCCGATCAGCGAGACCGCGAGGTGCAGGCGCACCGCGAACGGCATCCACGGCGCCATCCGCGCCAGGAACGGGATGTCGACGCCGGGGAACACGCGCGCCAGCAGCCGCACCGCGACCGTGACCAGCACCGCGCACGCGAGGAACGCGAGCGTCAGCGTCTCGCCGGCGAAGCCCCAGTCGAGCGAGCGGTGCCCGGACTCGAACCAGGTCTCGTGCGCGAGCGGCAGCGTCACGCCTTGACCTCATGCCGCGCGTCGTAGCGCCACAGAGCCGGCAGGAACGCGAGGATCACGCCGGTGCCCACCACGCACATGACGCCGCCGGAGACGATCGAGGTCCGCACGCCCGCGAACGATGCCACGACCCCTGCCTCGAAGTTGCCCAGGGTCGGGCCGGAGGTGTAGGAGATCATCTCGACGCCCGCGAGCCGGCCGCGCAGGCGGTCGGGGATCGTCTGGTTCCACATCACGCTGCGGAACAGGCCCGAGATCGCGTCCATGCTCCCGGCGACGGCGAGGAACAGCAGCGCGAGCCACAGCACGTCTGCGAAGCCGAAGCCGACGATCGCCAGGCCCCAGCCGCCCGCCGCGAGCGCGATCGCGCGACCGTGGCGGTGGACGTGGCGGGTCCAGCCGCTGAGCAGCGCGACCACGATCGAGCCCGCGGCCGGCGCCGCGTACATCAGGCCGAGCGCCTCCGCGCCGCCTCTGCCTCGGCCGGAGGCCTCGTCACCGCTTCCTCCGACGGCGATCGCCGGGAACAGCGCCTGCGGCATCCCGAAGAACATCGCGTTGATGTCGACGAGGTAGCTGCCCAGCAGCTCGGGCCGGCTCGCCGCGTAGCGCAGGCCCTCCGCGATCGAGCGCAGGCTCGGAGGGTCGGCGTCGGGCGCGGGCGGGCTGGCGCGCATCGCGGAGAGAAAGCCGAGCGAGACCAGGAAGCTCACGAGGTCGATCCCGAACGTGATCGTGACCCCGAAGGCGCCGATCAGCACGCCGCCGATCGCCGGGCCGACGAGCATGCCCACGTCCCCGCGCACCCACTCGAGCGCCATCGCGGCCTTCATCTGGTCGCGCGGCACGACGCGCGGCACGAGCGCGTGCAGCGGGGGGCGCAGCAGCGCGTAGAAGCCGGCCAGCAGCGCCGCGCAGACGAACAGGACCCAGACCTGCGGGTCGTCGAGCAGCGAGTTGGCGAGCAGCGCCGCCATCACCACCGCCGACCCGAGCTCGGCCAGGAGCACGAGCTTGCGGCGGTCGAACGCGTCGGCGAGCGCACCGCTGACCAGCGCCACCGCCACGATCGGGACGAACTGGCAGATGCCGAGCGCGCCGACCGCCAGCGTCGACCCGGTCAGGTCGTACATCTGGAACGGCACCGCGACGAACGTGATCATCGAGCCGAGGAACGAGACGAGCTGGCCCAGGAACAGCAGCCGGTACTCGCGACCGCGCAGTGGTGTGATGTCGAGGAGGAGGCCGCGCAAGGGAGCCTTAGTATCCGCACGGGCGACCAACGAGAGGGAGCGACAGTGTCCGAGGCCAAGACGGCGATCGCCGAGGCATCCATCGATGCGGTGCGGGTGCGCGGTCACGACCTGACCAGCGAGCTGATGGGGCAGCTCACGCTCACGGAGCTGTTCTTCCTCCTGCTGATGGGACGGGCGCCGGACGAGCGCGAGCGGCGGATGACCGACGCCTGCCTCGTCGCGATCGCCGAGCACGGGCTCGTGCCGAGCGTCCAGGCGGCGCGGATGACGCTCTCGGCGGCGCCAGAGTCGCTCCAGGGCGCGGTCGCCGCGGGGCTGCTCGGCTGCGGCTCGGTCATCCTCGGCGCCACCGAGTACGCCGGCACGATGCTGCGCGACGGCCTCGCCTCCGGCGCCGAGCCGGTGGCGATCGTGCGCGAGCACCGCGAGGCGCGCCGCGCGCTCCCCGGCTTCGGCCACCCGCTGCACCGCGACGGCGACCCGCGCACCGTGCGGCTGCTCGCGCTCAGCGACGAGCTCGAGGTGTCCGGCGAGCACGTCGCGCTGCTGCGCGCGATCGAGGCGGCGGTGCCCGAGGTCTACGGCCGCGTCCTCCCCCTCAACGTCTCGGGCGCGATCGCCGCGCCGATGCTCGACCTCGGCCTGCCCGCCTACACGCTCAAGGCGATCCCCCTGCTCGCGCGCACCGCCGGGCTGCTCGGCCACCTGCGCGAGGAGCACGAGCGCCCGATCGGCTTCCAGCTCGCGAGCCTGGCCGAGGCCGGGATCGCGTACGACGGCGGATGAGCCTGCACGACCCCCAGTCCGCGACGCGCGATCCCGCCGAGCAGCGGGAGCGCGACGAGGCAGCGCTCCTGAGCCAGCTCGCCTCGTTGCGCGAGCGCTCGCCGTTCTACCGCGACAAGCTCGTCGGCTTCGAGGCCGGCGGCCTCGACGACCTCGCGGGCCTCCCGTTCACCACCAAGGACGAGATCCGGGAGTCGCTGGCCGCCGAGCCGCCGCTCGGGCGCCATCTCGCCGTGCCGCTCGAGCAGGTCCGGCGCGTGTACTCGAGCAGCGGCACCACCGGCGACCCGTCCTACATCGCGGTGACCGACGCCGACCTCGCCGGGTGGTCGGAGATCGGCGCACGCTCCTACGCGGCCAACGGGATCGCGGCCGGCCGGCGCGTGGTGCTGACGTACAACTCGGGGCCGTTCGTGGCCGGCGCGGTGCTCGACTCCTGGGGCCGCATCGGGGCGAGCGTGATCCCGGTCGGCAGCGGCAACACGGAGCGCCTGGTCAGGGCGTTCCAGGTCCTCGGCGCCGAGGCGCTCGGCTGCACGCCGTCATACGCGCTCTACCTCGCCGACTGGTGCCGCGCGCGCGACATCGACCCGGCGGGCCTCGGGCTGCGCCGCCTCGCCGTCGCCGGCGAGCCTGGCGGCGGCGAGCCCGCGACGCGCCAGGCCATCGAGCAGGCGTTCGGCGCCACCGTCGTGGAGACGATGGGGATCGCCGACGTCTCGCCCTCGCTGTGGGGCGAGTGCGAGGAGCAGGCCGGCATGCACTTCTGCGGCCGCGACTTCGTGCACGTCGAGCTCATCGATCCCCTCAGCGACGAGCCGGTGGCGTGGGAGGACGGCGCCGAGGGCGAGCTCGTCTACACGTCGCTGCGCCGCGAGGCGATGCCGGTCGTGCGCTTCCGCAGCCGCGACCGCGTGCTCGTGACGGCGCGGCCGTGCTCGTGCGGCCGCACCAGCGTCCGCGTCCGCTGCATCGGACGCACCGACGACCTGCTGATCGTCCGCGGCGTGAACGTCTTCCCCTCCGCCGTGCGCGAGGTGGTGGCCGAGTTCCGCCCGCGCGTGGGCGGCCCGGTGCTGATCCGGCCGGCCCACACGGGCGTGCGGCAGGACGCGCCGCCGCGGGTGATCGTCGAGCTCGGCGACGGGGAGCCCGGCGACGCCGACCTGGCGGGCGAGATCCAGGTCGCGATCCGCAGCAAGCTCGTCACGAGTACCACGGTCGAGCTCGTGCCCTACGGCACGCTGCCGCGCAGCGAGTACAAGAGCCGGCTGGTGGACTTCTCGGAGTCGGCGACTCGACCGTCTTGATCAGTGAGCGGCTAGGAGTCCTCTCGTTCGGGCACACTCCGGGCCAGGTGGAGGTCGTTGGGATTCCTGAGAGGGGGCTGAGCATGAAGAAGAAGGTGCTCTTGGTTTTGCTCGCGTTGCTCGTGGCCGCGGTCACGGCACCTGCCGCGAAGGCCGTGACGCCGTTGCGGACGGCGCCGACGCCGCCGGACACGGAGAGCGTCCTGATCCTGCACGGCGCGTTCAACTACCCCGGCTACTGGTGGGACCACACTGACCTGACGGTGGCGGTGCAGGCGCACCCGAACGTCGACGAGGAGTCGCTGGCTGCGGTGCATCAGGCGATCGCCGACTGGGACGCCGCGCTGCGGCAGGAGTTCGGCGGGCTGATCACGCTCACCGACGTGACCGACCGGTACAAGGCCAAGCACAAGGCCGACATCGTGCTGCACTACAACCCCACGGCGGGTGGGACGGTGTTCGGCGGCTACGCGGTCTGCGGGGCGAACTCGTGTCCGAACGTCATCGTGCGATCGGATCTGCCGCAGCCCAGCGGGTTCACGTATCCACCGCAGTATCTCTACTACGTGACGATGCATGAGCTCGGCCATGCGCTTGGCCTCGGGCACGCCCAGCCGCTGACCGAATCCACGGATCTCATGGGCTACGGCTGGCACTGGAGCAACGGAATCGTGCCGACGCTGTCGGAGTGCGACATGGCGGGCATCGCGGTCGTGTTCGCGTGGGCGCTTGAGGGCGTCGACCCATATCCCCCGACCCAGGCCTCGGTGGCCTGCGACTGAGACCTCGGAGAGGGGCAGCCACACGGCTGCCCCTCCAGCCGCGTCGCTCTCAGTTGAAGTTCGTCAGGCGATGGCGCCGAACAGCGACGGATCGCGGTCGGTGCCCTTGATGACGTCGTCGGGCGAGCCCTCGGGGAGCAGCCGGCCGTTGCGCATGCCGAAGTAGCCGGCCTGCGGATGGTGGGCGATCAGCGCGAGCGTGGACTGCTCGGGCTCGACCGCGTGGCCGCCGGAGAGCTTGATGCCGATCGTGGAGAGGCCGAGCAGGCGGTCGACCTTCTCGTGCTCGGACTGCTCGGGCACGGCGGGGTAGCCCCATGAGTAGCGGCGGCCCTGGGTCGGCGGGATCCCGAGGTCCTCGCGGATCCTCCAGTGCATCCACTCGGCCATGCCCTCGGCCGTCTGCACGCCGATGCCGTGCGTGAAGAGCTGCTCGGCGAACTCGCCCTCCTGCTCGAGCCGCGCCATCACGTCGGTGACCTCGCCGCCGGCGGTCACGGCCTGGAGCGCGATGACGTCGAGCTCGCCGGAGTCCTTGGGGCGGAAGAAGTCGGCCAGCGCGATGCGGTCGTTGGCGGGCTGGCGCGGGGTGGCGAGGCGCTCGAGCACGGTCTCGCGGTCGTCGGGGTCGAGCACGACGATCTCGTTGCCCTCGGAGTAGCAGGGGAAGTAGCCCAGCAGCGCGCGCGGGTGCAGGTAGGTCTGGTCGCGCCACATGCGCTCGAGGCGCGGGCGGAAGTCGTCGGCGAGCAGCTTGCGCCACTCCTCGCCCTTGACGCCGCGGCCGCCCCAGTGGAGCTTGAAGAGGACGTGCGTGTCGAGGTGCGGGTAGACCTCGTCGAGGTCGACCTCGATCTCGCGCACGCCCCAGAACGGCGGCGTCGGGACGGGCACGTCGAGCTTCGCGGGCGAGCGGACGGAGTCGTCGGTGGTGTCGAGGACCTCTTCCTCCTCGCCGGTCTCGCGCAGCGTCGAGGCGGCCTCGCGCGTCTTGGTCACGAGCGCCTCGCGCGCCTCCGGCTCGACGATCTTGTCCATCACGCCGAGGCCCTCGAAGGCGTCCTTGCAGTAGAAGACGCCGGGCGAGTAGACGTCCTCGGAGTCCTTGCCCTTCGGGTAGTTGGCGCGCAGGCCGAACTTGCGGTTGATGGCGGCGCCGCCGATCAGGACCGGGAAGTCGAGGCCGCGCTCGTGCAGCTCGGCGATCGCCAGCGGCATCTGCTTGGAGGTCGAGACGAGCAGCGCGGACAGGCCGATCGCGGTGGCGTTGTGCTCCTGCGCCGCGTCGAGGATCGTGCCGATCGGGACCTGCTTGCCGAGGTCGATGACCGTGTAGCCGTTGTTGGTGAGGATCGTGTTGACGAGCGACTTGCCGATGTCGTGGACGTCGCCGAACACGGTCGCGAGCACGACGGTGCCCTTCGTGTAGCCCTCGAGCTTGTCGAGGTAGTTCTCCAGCCGCGCGACGGCCTTCTTCATGACCTCGGCGGACTGCAGGACGAAGGGGAGGATGAGCTCGCCGGCGCCGAACTTGTCGCCGACCTCCTTCATGGCGGGCAGCAGCACGTCGTTGAGCGTCGGGACGGCGCCGATGTCCTCGACGGAGGCGTCGATCTGGTCCTCCACGCCCTCCTTCTTGCGCCGCAGGATGTGCCAGTGCAGCGCCTCCTGCGGGGTCATGCCGGCGGTCGGGTCGGCGACCTCCGCCTCGGCCTCGCCGGACTTCGACTCGAAGTGCTCGATGAAGTGCTGGAGCGCGTCGTCGGAGCGGTTGAACACGAGGTCGTCGGCGAGCTTGCGCTCGGCGTCGGGGATCTCGCCGTAGGGCGTGATGTGGTTCGGGTTGACCATCGCGAGGTCCAGCCCGGCCTCGACGCAGTGGTGCAGGAAGACGGAGTTCAGGACCGAGCGCGCGGGCACGCCGATGCCGAAGGAGACGTTGGAGACGCCGAGCGAGGTCTTGACCTCGGGCATCTCGGACTTGATCAGCCGGATCCCCTCGATCGTCTCGACGGCGGACGGCTTCCACTCGTCGTCGCCGGTCGTCAGCGTGAAGGTCAGCGCGTCGAAGATCAGCGCCTCGGGCTCGAGGCCGTGCTCGTCGCAGACGAGCTCCTTGATGCGCTGGGCGATCTCGAGCTTGCGCTCGCGCGTCTTGGCCATGCCGACCTCGTCGATCGTGAGCGCGATCAGCGCGGCGCCGTGGGCCTTGACGACGGGGACGACGCGGTCGAGCTTGTCGCGGCCGGCCTCGAGGTTGACGGAGTTGACGATCGCGCGGCCGGGGATCTGGTCGAGCGCGGTCTCGATCACCTCGGGCTCGGTCGAGTCGACCTGGATCGGGGCGGGCTGGCTGAGCGCGACGCGCTTGGCGACCATGCGCATCTGCTCGTCCTCGTCCTGGCGCTCGGTCAGCGCGACGCAGAGATCGAGCACGTGCGCGCCGCCCTCGACCTGGTCCTCGGCGATCGTGACGAGGCCGTCGTAGTCGTCGGCCAGCAGCATCTCCTTGGCCTTGCGCGAGCCCTGCGAGTTCACGCGCTCGCCGACGATCGTCGGGGCCGGCTCCTGCACCAGCGGCGTCGCGGCCATCATCGAGGAGACGTGGATGGGGCGCGGGGCGGGGCGCTGCTTGGGGTGATGGTGCGTGCAGCGCTCGGCGATCGCGCGGATGTGCTCGGTCGTCGTGCCGCAGCAGCCGCCGACGATGCCGAGGCCGTAGCGCTCGACGAAGTCGCCGAGCACCTCGGCGAGCGGCTCGGGCTCGGCCGGGAAGATCGTCTCGCCGTCGGGGCCCTGGTGGGGGATGCCGGCGTTCGGGATGCAGTGGATCGGCGTCGGGCAGTGCTCGCCGAGGAAGCGGACGGCGTCGCGCATGTCCTCGGGGCCGGTCGAGCAGTTGAGGCCGATGATGTCGACCTTGAGCGCCTCGAGCGTCGCCAGCGCGGCGGAGATGTCGGTGCCCAGCAGCATCTTGCCGCCGTTGGGGAGCAGCGAGACGGAGGCCTGGATCGGCACCTCGCGCCCGACCGCCTTGAACGCCTCGCGGGCGCCGAAGATCGAGGCCTTGACCTCGAGGATGTCCTGCGCCGTCTCGATGATGATGAGGTCGACGCCGCCCTCGAGCAGCCCGCGGCTCTGCTCCTCGAAGACCTTGACGAGGTCGCGGAAGCGGATCTGCCCCAGCGTCGGGTCGTCGGAGGCGGGGAGGAAGCCGGTCGGGCCGATCGAGCCGGCGACGAAGTGCTCCTCGCCGACCGCCTTGCGGGCGATCTCGGCGGCCTTGCGGTTGATCTCGAGCGTGTGCTCCCCGAGGCCCCACTCGTCGAGCTTGATCCGCGAGCCCTGGAAGGTGTCGGTCTCCACGACCTCGGCGCCGGCGTCGATCATCGAGGCGTGCAGCTGCTCGATGACGTCGGGCCGGTTGAGGACGAGCGCCTCGTGGCAGCGGCCCTCGAGCTTGTAGTCCTTCTCGAGCGAGAGGTCGAACTGCTCGAGCGTCGCGCCCATGCTGCCGTCGAAGACGACGACGCGGTCGCGCGTGGCTGCCATGAAATCGCGCATCAGGACAACAGCCTAGCGCAACCTTGACACAGCTATGGCAAGGTTGGTCCCTTGCAGTCCGCGCTGCGGTAGACCTCGCCCATCTGCGGATAGGTCTCGGTGAACTGCCCGCGCGCGAGCGCGGCGCCCTGCTCCGGCGTGGCCCCGAGCTGCTGCGCGGTCGTCGCCATCCGGCCCAGCGACGCGCACTCCGTCGCCGCCTCGTCCTGGATGCCGCTCATATGGAAGGACTCGTGGGTGACGACGTCGACCGCCATCGCGAGCTCGGTGCCGCGCCGGCCGCACAGGATCCCCGCGCGCGCGGTGCACTCGAGCTCCTTCGCCCGCCGGCCCTCGGCGAGCGCGTCGAGCTCCGCGCACGAGGTCTTCTGGAGCTTCGTCTCGTCGGCCGGCTTGCCGGCGGCGTCGAACTTGACCCAGCCCTCGGCGGTCGAGCCGCCGAACACGCGCGCGAGCGGGCCCGGGCAGTGCACCTCGACCGCGCGCCCCGCGATCTGGGACGCGATCGCCGACAGCCGGTGCTCGTTGCCGACGCGATCGCTGCGGTCGAGGACCCACCAGGCCGTCGCGGCGAGCAGGAGCGCCGAGACGGACAGCTTCAGCCACAGCGGGGTGGTCGGGTAGCGCGACATCCGAGCAATATCGGCGGCGCGAGGCCTTCCCTCCAACCTTGTGGGTAGAACAGGGGTGATGAGTACCAGTGCCCAACGGATGCCGATGCTCGCCCCCCTCCGCCTGCCGCGGCTCGGCGACGACCGCCTCGCCGCGCTCGCCGCGGCCGGTGACGAGCGCGCGTTCGAGGCCATCTATGACCGCCATCACCGCGCGCTGCTCGGCTTCTGCAGGCACATGCTCGGCACCCGCGAGGAGGCGGAGGACGCCCTCCAGCAGACCTTCCTGCGCGCGCACGGCGCGCTGGCCGCGCGCGGGGCGCCCGCGGAGCTGCGGCCGTGGCTGTTCACGATCGCGCGCAACTGCTGCCTCACGATGCTGTCCGCCCGCCGCCCCGTCGCCGACGGCGAGCGGGAGCTCGCGAGCCCCGAGGGCCTCGGCGAGCAGGTCCAGGTGCGCGCCGACCTGCGCGCGGTGGTCGCCGACGTCGAGCGGCTGCCCGACGAGCAGCGGGCGGCGCTCGTGCTCGCCGAGCTGGCCGACCTCTCCCACGACCAGATCGCCGAGGTGATCGGCGTGCGGGCGGGCAAGGTGAAGGCGCTCATCCACCAGGCGCGGACGACCCTGATCGCCGAGCGCGAGGCGCGCGACACGCCGTGCGCGGCGATCCGCGAGGAGCTCTCCACGGCGCGTGGCGGCGCGCTGCGCCGCGGGCCGCTGCGCCGCCACCTGCGCCTGTGCGACAGCTGCCGCGCCTATCGCGACGCCGTCGCCGAGCAGCGCCGTGCGCTGGCGCTCGTGCTCCCGGTCACGCCGAGCCTGGGGCTGAAGGCGGGCATCCTCGGCACGGCGTCGGCCGGCGGCGGGGCGGCGGCCATGGGCGGCGCGGCCTCGGTCGGCGGCGGCCTCGCGGCGAAGGTCGTCGCCGGGGCGATCGTCGTCGGCGGCACGACCGCCGGCGGGATCGCGGTCGTCGACGACCCGCGCCCCGCACCGGTGCGCGCGCCGGCCGCGGCGAACGCGCCCGCCGCCGCGCCCAAGCGGCCCGCCGCGGTCGTCACGTCGCCGCGCGCCGTCACGCGCCCGCTCACGCGGCCGGTGAGCGCCGGCTCCGTCTCGCGGCCCGCGAAGAAGCGTCATTCCTCGCGGCCCGCTGCCCGCCGGCACGCCAAGGCCGCGCCGGAGCCCGGCCGCCCCGCTGCCAAGCCGGAGAAGCCGAGAAGCCGAAGAAGGCGAAGCACGTCACCGTAAAGCCGCTCCGCGTCCCACCCGGCCAGGCGAAGAAGCTGGCCGCACCGCCCGCCGCCAAGCCGGTCAAGGTCGAGAAGGTCAAGCAGGAGAAGGCCCCCGCGAACGGCAAGCCCGCCGCCACTCCGCCGCTGCCCGCCGCCGCGCCGACGGTCCCGCCGGGCCAGCTCAAGAAGTCCAAGGGCTGACGCAACCGGCCAACCCGGAGCGCCCGTGACGGTGGTCCTCGTGAAGAGACCACCTCACGAAGGGACTCACACAATGTCACGCAGCTTCCTGGCCGCGGTGCTGGTCGTCCTGGCCCTCCCGAGCCTGGCGCTCGCCGCCACCACGAAGGGCACGGCGGGCGACGACACGCTGACCGGCACGCCTGGTGCGGATCGCATCTTCGGCAAGGCCGGCAACGACACGATCGACGGCCTGGCCGGCAAGGACCGGCTGTTCGGCGGTCGTGGCGACGACACCGTCGTCGGCGGCGCTGACAACGACCGCATCCACGGCGGCCGCGGCAAGGACACGCTGAACGGAGGCGACGGCAACGATCGCATCCGCGCGGGCCACGGCGCCGACAAGGTCGACGCCGGCGCAGGCGACGACCGCGTCAACGTGCGCGACCACGCGGCCGACACGGTCGACTGCGGCGCGGGCGACGACCGCGTCATCGCCGACAAGGCCGACACGCTGACCGGCTGCGAGCACCAGAAGGTCCGGGGCGTCCACCCCAAGCCGCACCCGAAGCCGAAGCCCCCGAAGCCGCACGACCCGAAGCCGAAGCACCCCAAGCCGCACCACCCGTAGGGAGGGGAAGGGAGGCGCGACCCAGGGCCGGGCACGGATCGCCCGGCCCTCGGTCGTTAAACGGGGCTTGACGGATCGCATGCATACCGTGTATACATACTCGGTATGCGTTACCCGGTGCTCGCCTCGCTCGCCGCCTCACCCGCCCACGGGTACGAGATCAAGCGCGGGCTCGAGGAGCGCTTCGGCAGCGCCGTCGCGCCGCTCAACATCGGCCAGGTCTACACGAGCCTGCAGCGCCTCCAGCGCGACAACCTCGTCGAGGACGAGGAGGCCCGCGAGGGCGGCCGGGACCGCCGCGTCTACCGCCTGACCGACGCCGGCCGCGCCGCGCTCGAGGAGTGGGTCGGCACCGCCAGCGGCCCGACGCGCCTGCGCGACGACTTCTTCATGAAGCTCGTCTTCGCCCGCGAGATCGGGCTCGCCGAGCCCGCGGAGCTGATCGCGCGGCAGCGCGCCCGCTACCTCGGCGCGTTGCGCGACCTCGAGAACCTGCTCGCCGGCGGCGACGACGACGCGACCACCGCGCTCGTCGTCGAGGGCGCGGCGCTGCACCTGGAAGCGGACCTCAAATGGCTCGACCGTTGCGAGGAAGTACTCGGGAGGGAGAACGGATGAACGCGGTGCTGGAGACGACCGGCCTCGGCAAGGTGCACGGGGAGGGGGCCGCGGCGGTGACCGCGCTCGCCGACGTCGACCTGCAGGTGGCCCACGGCGAGTTCGTCGCCATCACCGGGCCCAGCGGCTGCGGCAAGTCGACGCTGCTCAACCTGCTCGGCGGCCTCGACCGCCCGACCAGCGGCGAGGTGCGCGTCCAGGGCGAGCACCTGGCCGGCGCGAACGAGGCCCGCCGCGCGCGCCTGCGCCGCAGCGAGGTCGGCTTCGTGTTCCAGTTCTTCAACCTGATCGCGAACCTCACGGTCGCCGACAACGTCGAGCTGCCCGCGCTGCTGGCCGGCGTCCCCGCCCGCGAGGCCCGCCGCCGCGCGGCGGAGCTGCTCGAGCGCCTCGGCCTCGCCGACACCGCCGCGCGCGTCCCCGGCGACCTCTCCGGCGGCCAGCAGCAGCGCGTCGCGATCGCCCGCGCGCTGGTCAACCGCCCCGGCGTCCTGCTCGCCGACGAGCCCACCGGCAACCTCGACACCGCCGCCGCCCGCGAGGTCGTGGCGGTCCTGCGCGAGCGCCATGCCGACGGCCAGACGATCGTGCTCGTGACGCACGACATGCGCGTCGCGAGCGCCGCCCAGCGCGTGGTCGCGATGCGCGACGGCCGGATCGTCGGCGAGACGACGCCCGAGGCGGGCGACGACGCCGCTGCTCAGCCGCGTCGTGTCGCTGGAGGCGTGACGTGCTCGCCGCAGGGTTCCGCGTCATCCGCGCCGACCTCCGCAGCCGCCCGCTCTACACCGCGCTGACCGGGCTTGTCGTGGCGTTCGCGCTCGGCGCGCTCGTCGTGACGCTGCACGGGCGCGCGACGCTCGACGATCCCTACGACCGCCTGTTCAGCGCGACCGACGGCGCCCACGTGACCGCGATCTCGCCGTCGCGCGAGGACCTCGCCCGCATCGCCGCGCTGCCCGGCGTCGCGGCCTCCGACGGGCCGCGCCCGGTCGTCCGCGTCCCCGTCCGCTTCGACGGCCGGGGCGACACGCTCGGGCTGATCGGCCTCGCGCGCACGCCGGCGCGCGTCGATCACCCGCTGGTGCTCGAGGGACGCGCGGCACGCGCGCCGGGCGAGGTCCTGCTCCCGCGCGAGTTCGCGCGTGGGCTCGGGATCGCGGTCGGGGACACGCTCGCGGCCGGCGTCGGCACGACGCGGCGCGAGCTGCGCGTGGTCGGCATCGGCGCGTCCGCCGGGTCGGCCGACGGCGGCTGGGGCGACCCGGCCGACGTGCTCGGGCTCGCGACGGCGGACCAGCCGCTCCAGTTCGGCCTCGGCGTGCGCCTGACCGACCCGGGCGCGGCGAAGGCGTTCGCGCTCCGCGCCGCCCGCTCGGCGCCCGCCGGCTCCGTGCGCACGCTCGACTGGCGGACGCAGCAGAAGGAGCGCACGGACGACGCGCGGCGGCTGCTGACGATCCTCCAGACCACGACCGTGCTCGCCCTGCTGGCCGCGGCCTTCACGCTCGCCACCGCGATCGGCGGCCGCGTGCTCGCCCAGCGGCGCCAGATCGGCCTGCTGCGGGCGATCGGGCTGACGCCGCTCGGCGTCACCGCGCCTGCTCGTCGCGCACTACCTCGTGCTGGCGGCGCTGGCCGCGCCGTTCGGGCTCGCGGGCGGCGCCTTCGTGGCGGAGCGGCTGGCGGCGAGCGCGGCCGACGCGCTCGGCGCGCCCGCGCACCCGCCGCCGAGCGCGGCGCTGCTCGTGGTCGCGCTGCTGATCGCGCTGGCCGTCGTCGCGCTCGCCACCGCGCTGCCCGCCTGGCGCGCCGGGCGGATGCCGGTCCAGGCCGCGCTCGCGCTCGGCCGCGGCGCCACCTCGGCGCGCGCCTCGCGCGTGGCCGCGATCGCGCGCCGGCTGCGCCTGCCGGTGGTGGTCGGCGTCGGCGCCAAGGACGCGTTCGCGCAGCGCGGGCGCACGATCCTCACCGTCTCCAGCCTCGGGCTGGCCGCCGCGCTGGTGGCGACCGCGATGGGCTTCGAGGCGACGATGGACCGGCTCGCGAGCGACCCGGCGCTGCGCGCGCAGCCCTACGAGCTGCGCGTCGAGTCCTCGCTCCCGGCCGCCGAGGTCGATCGCCTGCTCGCCCGCCGCGGCGAGGTCACCGCGGTCGCGCGCGTGCGCGAGATCGTGCATGACCGGACGCGGCCGGACCGAGATCCACGCGCGCGTCCTCGACGGGCCGCTGAAGGCGTTCCCCTACGCCATCCGCGACGGGCGCGCCGCCCGCGCCCCGGGCGAGGTCACGCTCGGCCGCGGGGCGCTGGACGCGCTGCACGCGCGGATCGGCGGCGACGTCTCCCTGCGCGTGGCCGGGCAGCCGGTCTCGCTGCGGGTGGTCGGCCGCCACGTCGAGCCCGACGACGACGGCCGCGGCGCGGTCACGAGCCTGAGCAGCCTGCCGGCCGGGACCGCGCGGCTCGACGACCCGTACTGGGGCGTGCGGCTCTCGCCCGGCGCCGACCCCGTGGCGACCGCCGCCGCGCTGACCCGCGAGGGCCGCGGGCGCCTCGGCGTCGAGCGCCCGATCGAGTCGCTCGAGCGCGAGGCGGCCGACATGCGCCCGGTCGTCTACGGCACGGTCGCGCTGCTGATCGTGATCGCGGCGCTCAACCTGCTGACCACGCTGGGCCTCGCGATCCGCGAGCGGGAGCGCGACTACGCCGTGCTCGCCTCGGTCGGAGCGACGCCGCGCCAGGTTCGCTCGGTCGTGATCGCGGGCGGCGCCGCGCTGGCGCTGCCGGCGGCGGTGCTCGGCCTGCCGCTGGGCGCGTGGATCTTCATGCTCGTGATCGGCGCGACCGACCCCGCCGACGGCCCGGACGTCCGCACGCTGCCGGCCTGGTGGTGGTACCCGCTCGCGATCGTCGGCGCGGTCGCGCTGACGGCCGCGATCAGCGCGCTCGCCTCGCGCTCCGCCACGCGCATCCGCCCGGCGCCCGCCCTGCGCGCCGAGTAGCTACCGTCGGGCGCGTGTCGCCCCTTGAGATGCTCGTCGTGGCGGGGGCCGGCGTGGTCGCGGGGGCCATCAACGCGATCGTCGGCTCGGGCTCGCTCGTGACGTTCCCGACCCTGCTCGCGGTCGGCTTCTCGCCCGTGGTCGCGAACGTCTCCAACACCGTCGGGCTCGTGTTCGGCAGCATCAGCGGAGCCTGGGGATACCGGCGCGAGCTGCGCGGGCAGCGCCGGCGGGTGCTGCAGCTCGCGTGCGGGTCGGCGGTCGGCGCGCTCGTCGGCGGCATCCTGCTGCTCGAGCTGCCGAGCAGCGTGTTCGACGCCGTCGTCCCGATCCTGATCCTGCTCTCGGTCGCGCTGATGGCGTTCAAGCCGACGCCGCGCGCCGCGGAGGACGACCATCTCGGCGCGGCCACCGGCGGCACCTTCCTGACGGGCATCTACGGCGGCTACTTCGGCGCCGCCCAGGGCGTGATCCTGCTCGCGGTGCTGCGCCTCGCGTTCACCGACGGCCTCCAGCGGCTCAACGCCGCGAAGAACGTGCTGGCCGGCGTGGCCAACGCCGTCGCGGCCATCCTCTTCATCGCGGTCGCCGACGTGGCGTGGGACGCCGCGGCGCTGATCGCCGGCGGCTCGATCGTCGGCGCCTGGGCCGGGGCCCGCTACGGCCGGAGGCTGCCGGACGCCTGGCTGCGCCGGATCGTGATCGCCGGCGGGACGATCGTCGCCGTGATCCTGATCGTCACCTGAGCCGTCGGCATATTCATGCAGTACCATGCACAAACATGCATGAACCTGCAACGCTCCTCAGCGCCGAACGCCGCCAGGCGATCCTCGACGCGCTCGCGCGCGACGGCAAGGTCGTCGCCGCGCGCCTGGTCGAGGAGCTCGGCGTCTCGGAGGACACGGTCCGCCGCGACCTGAAGGAGCTCGCCGCCCAGGGCCTCGTCCAGCGCGTCCACGGGGGCGCGCTCGCGCCCGCGCCGCAGCAGGGCTCCTTCAGCCACCGGCGCGAGACCTGGACGGACGCGAAGCCCGCGCTCGCGCAGGCCGCCATCGCCGTGCTCGCGGGCGCGCGGGTGATCCTGCTCGACGGCTCGACGACGAACCTCGAGCTCGCGCGCCGGCTGCCGCCCGATGCACGACTGCACCGTGCTGACCAACTCGCCGCCGATCGCCTCCGCGCTGGCCGACCACCCCTCGGCCGAGGTCGTGATGATCGGCGGGCGGCTGGACAAGCGCGCGCAGGTGACGGTCGGCGCCGCCGCGGTCGACTTCATCCGCAGCGTGCGCGCCGACGCCTGCGTGCTCGGCGTCTGCGCGCTGCACCCCGAGGCCGGCCTCTCCACGGACGACCTCGAGGAGGCGCACGTCAAGCGCGCGATGGTGGAGGCCTCGGCCGACGTGATCGCGCTCGCGACCGCCGACAAGCTGCAGGCCGGCAGCGCCTACCTCGTCGCGCCGGTCAGCGAGCTCACCCACGTGGTGGCGGAGGCCGCCGCGCCCGACGCGCTGCTCGACCCGTACCGCGCGATCGGCGTGACGGTGACGCGCGCATGAGCCGGCGCTGGGCCACCACCGCCGTCTTCTTCGTCAACGGGGCGGGCCTCGGCACCTTCGTCGCGCAGATCCCGTGGATCCAGGAGCGCTTCGACCTCTCCAAGAGCGCGATGGGCCTCGTCCTCCTCGGCATGTCGCTGGCGGTGATCCTCACCTTCCCGATCGCGGGCCAGATGGTGGTCAAGCACGGCTCGCAGCGGATGACGCGCATCGGCGGCGTCGCCGACGCGCTCGCGGTCAACCTGATCGTGCTCGCGCCGCGCCCGCTGTTCGTCGTCGCGGGGCTGTTCCTGTTCGGCGCGTCGAGCGCGACGATGGACGTCTCGATGAACAGCCACGGCGTGGGCGTCGAGCGCGATCTCGGCAAGCCGATCATGTCGTCGCTGCACGCGGGCTGGTCGTTCGGCGGCATGACCGCGGCGGGCTTCGCGGCGGGGCTCGCCGCGGTCAGCGTCGACCCGCGCATCGCGGTGGCGATCGCGTCGGGCGTGATGCTGGCGATCGTCATCGCGAGCACGCGGCGGATCGGGCACGGCTCGGCCGCCGAGGGCGAAGGCGCCGCGCGCTTCACGCTCCCCTCGCGCGGCATCCTGCTGCTCGCGATCCTGTGCCTGCTGCTGATGCTGACCGAGGGCGCGATGGCCGACTGGGGCGGGCTCTACCTGCGCCAGGACCTCGGCGCCAGCGCCGCGGTGGCCGCCCTCGCGTTCGCCTTCCTCACCGGCGGCATGACGGTCGGGCGCGTCTTCGGCGATTGGCTCAACAGCCGCATGGGCCCGGTCGCCCTGCTGCGCTGGGGCGCGCTCCTGATGGGGATCCCGCTCGCGGCGATGCTGCTGGTCGGCACGCAGGCCGCCGCGCTCGCCGGCCTGTTCGCGATCGGCCTCGGCGTCTCCAACGGCGTGCCGCTGATGTTCAGCGCCGCCGGGCGCCAGCCCGACACGCCGCCCGGGCCGGCCATCGGGGCCGTCTCCTCGCTGGGCTCGCTCGGCTTCCTCGCCGGCCCGCCGTTCATCGGCGTGCTGGCGGACGCCGTGTCGCTGCCGTGGGCGCTGGCGACGATCATCCTCGGCGCCGTCGTCGTGTTCGCGCTGGCGCGCCGTGCGGTCGGGCGCACGCTGCCCGCGCCGGCGCCGCGCCGGCGGCACGAGCCGGTGCCGGTTTGACCTTCGCGGCGGTCATCTCCGACCTCGACGGCGTGCTCGTCGACTCCGTCGCGCCGACGGTCCGGAGCTGGCGGGCGTGGGGCGAGCGCCACGGGCTCGACGGCGCCGCGATCCAGGCCCGCAACCACGGCCGCCCCGCGCGAGCGGTGATTGCCGAGCACGTGGCGGCGGACCATGTCGACGACGACACGGCGTTCCTCGCCCACGCGGAGACGACCGACACGGACGGCGTCATCGCCTACCCGGGCGCCGAGCGACGTGCTCGCGCTGGGGCGCGTCGCGATCGCCACCTCCTGCGTCGCGCCGCTCGCGCGCGCCCGGCTCGCGGCCGCGGGGCTGGCCGTCCCCGGCGTGCTGGTCAGCGCCGACCAGGTGGAGCACGGCAAGCCGGCCCCCGACTGCTACCTGCTGGCCGCGGAGCGACTGGGGGTCGATCCCGCCGCGTGCCTCGTGTTCGAGGACGCGCCCGCCGGCATCGCCGCGGCGCGCGCGGCCGGGATGACCGTGTGGGCGGTGACCACGACGCACGCAGCCGCCGCGCTCGGCGAGGCGCAGCGGGTGGCCGCCGGGCTGCCCGAGCACCTCGGAGCCCTCCGCCTCGCCCAGTAGCTTGCGCGCCGTCCAAGCGAGGGGGGAGCGGCACCGTGAAGCTCGTGATCGGCATCGTCCGGCCGGAGAAGGCGAACGATGTGCTGGAGGCGCTCTACCGCGCTGAGGTCCGCGGGGTGTCGTTGAGCCGGGTGCAGGGCCACGGGGGTGAGCTCGACCGCGTCGAGACGTACCGCGGCACGCGCGTGCAGATGGGCCTGTCGGAGAAGGTCCGCTTCGAGATCGCCGTCTCGGACCCGTTCGTCCAGCCCACGATCGACGCGCTGTGCGAGGGCGCGCAGACCGGCGAGGTCGGCGACGGCAAGATCTTCGTCGTGCCGCTGGAGCGCGTGGTGCGCATCCGCACCACCGAGACCGACGACGACGCCGTCACGCCGGTGCGCAAATGATCGACTCGGGCGACACGGCGTGGATGCTCGCCGCCACCGCGCTGGTGCTGCTGATGACGCCGGCCCTGGGCCTGTTCTACGCCGGCCTCGTGCGCTCTCGCAACACCCTCAACACCTTCATGATGTGCGTCGCCGCGCTCGCGGTCGCGACCGTCGCGTGGGCGCTGGTCGGCTACTCGCTGGCGTTCGACGGCAGCGGCGGGATCATCGGCGGGCTCGACCACGCGCTGCTGCGCGGCGTCGACTTCGAGCCGCGTGAGGGGACGAAGATCCCGCACCTGCTGTTCATGGCCTTCCAGGCGACGTTCTGCATCGTCACCACCGCGCTCGTGTCCGGCGCGGTCGTGGAGCGGATGCGCTTCGGCGCCTTCCTCGTCTTCGCCGCGCTGTGGTCGGTGCTCGTCTACGCGGTGCTCGCGCACTGGGCCTTCGGCGGCGGCTGGCTGCAGGCGGGCGGGACGCTCGACTTCGCCGGCGGCATCCCGGTCGAGATGGGCTCCGGGTTCTCGGCCCTGGCGGCCGCGATGGTCGTCGGCGCGCGCAAGGACTACGGGCGCCAGGCGCTGCTGCCGCACAACTCGGTCTACGTGCTGCTCGGCGCCGGGCTGCTGTGGTTCGGCTGGTTCGGCTTCAACGGCGGCAGCGGCTTCTCGACCGGCGAGCCGAGCGTGCTCGCGTTCGTCAACACGCTGCTGACCCCGGCCTGCACGCTCGTCGTCTGGTTCGCGCTCGACCTGCTGCGCGACCGCCGCGTGACCGCGATCGGCGCGGCGACCGCGATCATCGTCGGCTGCGTCGGGATCACCCCGGCGGCCGGCTTCATCAGCCCGGCCTCGGCGATGCTGCTCGGCGCGCTCGCCGCCGTGCCGAGCTACTGGGTGATCGTCTGGCGCCCGCGCACGCGGCTCGACGAGACGCTCGACGTGCTCGCCGCGCACGGCATCGCGGGCCTCACCGGCATCCTCTTCATCGGCTTCTTCGCGCAGGAGTCATGGAACGGCGTGGCCAACGGCGCGCTGTTCGGCGACGTCGCCCAGCTCGGCCACCAGGCGCTCGCCGTGCTCGTCACCCCCGCCTACGCCTTCGGCATGACGTTCCTGATCCTGCGCGGGCTCGCGCTCGTGATGCCGCTGCGCGCGACCGAGCAGGAGGAGGCCATCGGGATGGACGTCGTGCAGCACGGGGAGGAGGCCTACGCGACCGGGGAGGGCGCGATCCTCGTCGCTCCCTAGTCGCGCAGGCAGACCGCGATCGCCTCGAGCGTCCACGGGAACCGCCGGTCGTCCTCCGGGTCGGTCTCGTGGCCCTGGACCTCCCAGCCGCCGGTGACCGGGAAGCCCTGGTAGACGGCCACGCTGGGCGTGTCGTGGCCGTGCTGGACCGCGTGGCCGCCGCCGATCAGCTTCGACCCGCGCGGGCAGTCGGCGCGGATCTCCTTCGCGTCGACCTCGTCCTTGTAGCTGGCGTTGTGCGTGAAGAAGATGCGCTCGCTGACGTCTGGTTCGCTGAGCTGGAGCGCCAGGGCGGTCCCGCCCAGGACGACGGCGAGCACCGACAGCACGAGCGTGAGCAACCGCACGCCGCGACGGTACCCGGCCGGGCTACCGAGGTCGACCCCCGGTCCGCACCGGCCGGTGCGCGGATCGCGGACCGGGCCGCAGGTCCTATACGTACTGGACCCGTGCGTCGCGCCGCCCTTCTGCTCGTCATCCTCGCCGTCGCCGTAACGGGAGCGCTGCTCGTGAGATCGCGGGACGACGACCGCGGCCCGCCGCGCCGCCACGCCGGCGCCGACGCGCACGGCCGAGCCGACGCCGAGCGCCACGCCGGGGCCGCGACCGCCCGCGCGGGCGGCGGGCGCGCCGTGGAACGGCCGCCTGCTCCACGGGCGGATGCTGCCCGAGCGCGGGCCGGGCTACCGCACGTGGGACCCGATCCTCAAGCGCGTTCCCAACCGCAGCCGGCGGCGCTGGGGCACCGGAGGGCTGCTCCGCACCGTCGAGCGGGTGCTCGCCGCCTACGCCCGCCGGCATCCGGGCGCGCCGCCGGTGCTGGTCGGCGACCTCTCGCGACCGCGTGGCGGCGACTTCGGCCCGCGCTTCGGCGGCATCGGCCACGCCTCACACCAGAATGGGCTCGACGCTGACGTCTACTACCCGCGCGTCGACGGCCGGCTGCGCGCCGCGCGCAGCCCCGAGCAAGTCGACCGCGCGGCCGCCCAGGAGCTCGTCGACGCGTTCGTGCGCGCGGGCGCCGTGAACGTGTTCGTCGGGCCCTCGCTCGATCTGCGCGGGCCTCGGAACGTCGTGGAGCCGCTCGTGCACCACGACGACCACCTGCACGTGCGGCTGCCGAAGAACGCGAAGACCCCGCCGTAGCGGGGTCTTCGCTCGATCCGACTACTTGATGAAGAGGATCTCCGCGTACTTCGGCAGCGGCCACAGCGAGTCGGGCACGACGCGCTCGAGGCGGTCGCCGATCTCGCGGCTGGCCTCCATGGCCGGGATCACCGTCGACTGCACGTACTTGGCGCCCTCGAGGGCGTCCTCGACCTCGGGGTGGCCGTTGTTGGCCTCCTCGAGCGCGTAGATCGACTCGACGAACTCGTCGACGAGGCCGGTGATCTCCTTCGTCAGCCGCTCGACCCCGGGCCCGTCGCCGGCGTCGTCGAGCAGCGCGATGTACTGCAGCGCGGCGGGCAGGAGCATCGTGCGCGCCAGGTCGGCCGCCGTCTCCGCCTCGATGTTGAGGTTGGTGACGTACTGCTCGACCATCACCTCGTAGCGGGCCTCGAGCTCGCGCTCGGACAGCACCTCGTAGCGCGAGAAGACCTCGATGGTCTGCTCGTTGATGAGCCACGGCAGCGCGTCCGGGGTCTGCTTGAGGTTGTAGAGGCCGCGCTTCTCGGCCTCCTCGTGCCACTCGTCGGAGTAGTTGTCGCCGCCGAAGACGACCTGCTTGTTGGCGGCGTAGGCGTCGCGGACGACGTCGAGCACCTCGCCCGAGGACTCGAGCTGATCGGCCAGCTCGTCGATCGCCTCGGCCACGATCGTGTTCAGCACCGTGTTGGGCAGCGCCAGCGACTGGCTGGAGCCGAGGGCGCGGAACTCGAACTTGTTGCCGGTGAAGGCGAACGGCGAGGTGCGGTTGCGGTCGCCGCCGTGCTTGGGCAGGGCGGGGAGCATCGAGGCGCCGAGCTCGAGGTCGGACTTCGGCGTCGCCGCGTCCTCCGACCCGGACTCGAGCGCGTTGAAGACCTTCTCCAGCTCGGCCCCGAGGAAGATCGAGATGATCGCCGGCGGGGCCTCGTTGGCGCCCAGGCGGTGGTCCTGGCCGGGGGAGGCGATCGACGCGCGCAGCAGCGCCTGGTGCTTGTTGACCGCCTTGATGACCGCCGCGCAGAAGAACAGGAAGCGGTGGTTGTCGTGCGGCGTGGCGCCCGGCTCCAGCAGGTTCGAGCCCGTGTCGGTGCCCATCGCCCAGTTGTTGTGCTTGCCCGAGCCGTTGACGCCCGCGAACGGCTTCTCGTGCAGCAGCGCGATCAGCCCGTAGCGGCGGGCGACGTTCTGCATGATCTGCATCGTCAGCTGCTGGTGGTCCGAGCCGACGTTGGAGTTCTCGAAGATCGGCGCGACCTCGTACTGCGCCGGCGCGACCTCGTTGTGGCGGGTCTTGATCGGCACGCCCAGCTTGGCCAGCTCGCGCTCGGTCTCGAGCATGTAGGCGAGCACGCGCTCGGGGATCGACCCGAAGTAGTGGTCGTCGAGCTCGTGGCCCTTCGGCGGCTTGGCGCCGAACAGCGTGCGGCCCGTGTTGATGAGGTCGGGGCGCTCGAAGTAGTACTGCTCGTCGATCAGGAAGTACTCCTGCTCGGCGCCGACGGTGGTGAACACGCGCTGCGACGTCTCATCGCCCAGCAGGCGCAGCGCCCGCACGGCCGACTTCGACAGCGCGTCCATCGAGCGCAGCAGCGGGATCTTGTGGTCCAGCGCCTCGCCCGTCCACGACGCGAACGCGGTCGGGATACACAGCAGCGCGCCGTTGGGGTTCTCGAGGATGAAGGCCGGCGAGGTCGGGTCCCAGGCGGTGTAGCCGCGGGCCTCGAAGGTCGCCCGGATGCCGCCGGTCGGGAACGAGGAGGCGTCGGGCTCGCCCTGGATCAGCTCCTTGCCGGAGAACTCGGCGATTGCAGCGCCGTCGCCCGTCGGGCCGTAGAAGGAGTCGTGCTTCTCGGCGGTCGAGCCGGTGAGCGGCTGGAACCAGTGCGTGTAGTGCGTCGCGCCCTTCTCCATCGCCCATTCCTTCATGGCCGAGGCGACCGCGTCGGCGAGGATCGGGTCGAGCGGCGAGCCCTCGTCGAGGGTCTCCTGCAGGCGCTTGAAGATCTCCGACGGGACGCGCTGGCGCTGGACCGAGGGAGAGAAGACGTTGGCACCGAAGATCTGGTTGCCGGGGACGGTGAGGTCCGGTGCGCCCAGCGCGCCCCCATTGGGGCTCCACTGCGCGGCGGTGACGTTCTGCGTGCGGGTTCTGGGCATGGGCGCCAGCCTAGTCACGGCGCGCGCGCACGCCATTGTCCACGTGGCTAAATATCCCCCGCCCGCGTTCGCCCGCGGAGGCGAATTGCCGGAGTTTGCGGGCGAATCGACCCGGTGGAGAATCGGCCCCGGCGATGTTTCGACCGGTGTCCAAAGACCCAGGGACGCCTGGCGCCGACACTCATCCTCGCTCCCTTACGACCGAGGAGGTTGTTGTCTTGCGACGTTCGTGGCTGGCCAGAGGATCCCTGCTGGGGATCGTGGCCGCGTTGGCAGTACCGGCGGTGGCATCCGCCGATTCCCTCGATGCCGCCAACAACGGCGTCCTGCCCATGACGGTGGCGATCAACTCCCTGTGGGTGGTCATCGCGGGCTTGTTCGTGATGTTCATGCAGGCGGGCTTCGCCTTCCTGGAGATCGGTTTTTCCCGCGGCAAGAACGTGGGGACGGTGATCGCGAAGATCCTCACGAACTTCTCGATCGCGGCGCTCATGTACTGGGCGGTCGGCTTCGCGTTCGCGTTCGGCGTCGGCGACATCATCGGCCACGACGGGTTCTTCCTGCGTGACTACGGTGACCCGCAGACGGCGTTCCCCGTGATGGGCCTCTCCGACGCGACGATCGAGTCGAAGTGGTTCTTCCAGTTCGTGTTCTGCGCCGTCTCGCTCGCCATCGTGTGGGGCACGACGCTCGAGCGGATCAAGTTCGGCGTCTACGTCATCTACGCGATCATCTTCGCCGGGTTCATCTACCCGATCGGCTCGCACTGGGTGTTCGGCGGCGGCTGGCTGCAGGCCAACCTCGGCATGCAGGACTTCGCCGGCTCGACCGCGGTCCACCTGATCGGCGCCACCGGCGCGCTCGCGGTGCTGTTGCACCTCGGGCCGCGGCGCGGCAAGTACGGCAAGGACGGGGAGCCACGGGCGATCCCGGGGCACAACATGCCCCTGTTCGGGCTCGGCGTGCTGATCCTGTGGCTCGGCTGGTTCGGGTTCAACCCGGGCTCGACGCTGGGCGCGCTCGACGGCCGCTTCCCCGAGGTCCTGCTGGTCACGCAGCTCGCCGCATCCGCCGGCGTGCTGACGGCCATCGCCACCGCGAAGTGGAAGACGGGATCGATCGACATCGGCATGGCCGGCAACGGCGCCATCGGCGCCCTGGTCGCCATCACGGCGCCCTCGGGCTACGTGGAGCTGTGGACCGCGCCGATCATCGGCGCCGTCGCCGGCGTCATCGTCCCGCTGGCGATCTACGCGATCGACAAGAAGCTCGACGATCCGGTGGGTGCGCTGACGGCGCACGGGATCTGCGGTGTCTGGGGCACGCTCGCCTGCGGCATCTTCACGGCGCCGCGGCTGGCCGAGTACAACGGGTTCGGCGAGGCGGGCCTGATCTACAACGGCTCGTTCGAGCAGCTCGGCGTCCAGGCGCTGGGCGTGGTGACGGTCTTCGCCTTCGTCTTCGCCCTCTCCTACGGCACGTTCTGGGCGATCAAGAAGACGTACGGCCTGCGCGTCACGGCAGAAGAAGAGGATGCAGGGCTGGACATCTCCGAGCACGGCATGTACGGGTACCCCGAGCAGTTCATCCCGGCGCCCGAGCTCATCGGTTACGCAACCTCCCCAGGCTCGCGTGACATCCCGCGGACGGCGCCCGCCCACCAGGAGGTCCCGGCAACATGAAGAAAGTCGAAGCGTTCGTTCGGCACGAGGCATTCGAGCCGATCCGGACGGAGCTCCTCGAGCTCGGCTTCCCCTCGCTCTCCATCTCGGAGGTCAAGGGGTCGGGCCGGCAGAAGGGGATCACCGAGCGCTACCGCGGCTCCGAGCTCACGAACTACCTGCGACCGAAGGTGAAGGTGGAGTGCGTGGTCGCGACGGGGGACGTGCAGACCGTGGTCGACACGATCCTGAAGCACGCAAGGACGGGCTCGATCGGCGACGGGAAGGTGTTCGTCATGCCGGTCGAGGAGGCCTACAGGATCCGCACCGGGGAGTCCGGTGAGGAGACGCTGCAGGCCCATCCGGACTTCGCGGCGCAGGCGTAGGACGGCGTGGGCGCAGCCCACGATCCCATTGATGGGACCCGCCCGACCCGGCCCGGCGAGGCCGGGTCGGCGGTGCCCCTCGTCGAGCGCCTGCGCGCGGTCCACCTGAAGATGGTGGACTCGGTGCTGGCCGGCGAAGGGCTCGCGCGCGTCGCGGAGCTGGCCGCCGAGGCGGCCGGCGCCCCCGTGGCGATCGTGATCCCGCGGCTCGGCCCGGCGGCGCTGTCGCCCGGCGCGGTGGTCGACATCGGGGCGCTGCGGCGCTACGTCAGCGACCGCGCTCGCGGCCGTCCTGCATCGGTGCCGCCGCTCGTGGGCGGCGAGGTGCCGATCACGACCGGCGACGAAACGATCGGGCGCGTGCTGATGTTCGGCGAGGCCGACGAGACGGCGCTCGAGTTCCTGCACCTCGCGGCGGTCGCCTGCCTCACCGAGGTGGCCGTCGAGGAGGCGCGCGAGGAGGTCGAGCAGAACCTGCGCGGCTCGTTCCTCGAGGAGCTGCGCTCGCGCCCCGACATGGACCCGGTCGAGATCGTCCGCCGCGCCGGCCGGCTCGGCTGCGACCTCTCGCGCGGCGCGGTCGTGCTGTGCGCGGAGCTGACCACCGACCGGCCCCGCCACGTCGTGGCGACGATCGCCGGCGAGTACCCGGGCGCGCTCGCCCAGCACATGGAGGGCCGCGTCTACGCGGTCCTGCCCGCCGACACCCCCGAGACGACGCAGGCCGCCGCGCGCGACCTTGCCGAGCGCCTGCAGCGCCACGGCGTCGTCGGCGTCTCCTCCTTCTACAGCGACCCGTCCGAGCTCAACCGCGCGATCCAGGAGGCGGAGCTCGTGCTCGACGTCCTGCGCCGCTCCGACGGCACCGGCGGGCCGATCCCCGAGGACATCGGCCGCGGCACCTACCGCCTGCTCTTCCGCGTCCTCGCCTCGCACCCCGAGGAGGTCAAGTCCTTCTACGAGGACACGGTCGCGGCGATCGTCCGCTACGACGACCAGTACGCGACCGACCTCGTCGGCACGCTCGAGGCCTACCTCGAGCGCAACTGCAACATGAACGCGACGGCGGCGGCGATCTACGCCCACCGCCACACCGTCGCGTACCGGCTCGAGCGCGTGAAGGACCTCACCGGGCTCGACCCGATGCAGTCCGAGGACCGCGAGCGGCTCGGCCTCGGGCTCAAGGCCTACCGCATCATCGCGCCGGGACTGCCGCGCTGACGCTCGCCACGAGCTCGGCCACGCGGGCCGGCTGGTCCTCGGGCGAGAACGTGCGCGCGTCGTCGATCCACTCGAGCCGGCCCTGCGGCAGCAGCTCGGCGAGGCGCTCGCCGTCGCTCGCGGGGAAGAAGATGTCCTCGCGCGACCAGGCGACCACGGCGGGCTTGTCGAAGGCGGGCAGCTGCTCGGCCGCCTCGAGCGTGTGGCTCGAGTCCATGCCCGCGACGAACTTCGCGAGGTCGCGCCGCACGCCCGCGCTGGTGACGGCCGGCAGCGCGTAGGACTCGCGCGCGGCGGGCTCGATCGGCCGCTTGACGACCGACTTGAACAGCGCGCGCTGGATGGCGCCCACGCGCGCGGGCGCGAGCAGCGGCCGCAGCAGCGCGGCGCGCGAGAGCAGCGGCTTGAGTGGCCGGAGCGCCTTCGGGGGGAAGTTGTCGAACGCGTCGCACGAGGTCAGCACGAGCGCGCCGATGCGCTCCGGCCGCCGGGTGGCGACGAGCTGGGAGATCGCGCCGCCGCTGTCGTTGCCGACGAGCGTGACGTCGTCGAGCTCGAGGGCCTCGATCGCGTCGGCGATCAGGTCGGCCGCCGCGGGCGGGGAGAGGTCGGCGTCCGGCGGCAGCGGGGCGACGTGCGAGCCGAACGGCAGGTCGAGCGTCACGCAGCGGAAGTCGGCGCTGAGCGCGGCCACGACGTTCCGCCACAGGTTCGCGTTGACGAGCACGCCGTGGACGAACACGACGGTGGGCCCGCTGCCGACGCTGTGGTAGCGGAGCGCGTCCCTGCGGCAGCGTGAGCTCACGCGCCGGCCCGAGGCTCTCGGCGCGCCACTCTCGATCGGTTCCGGCCATGGTTGCTCCTTTGCATACAGACAGTATGTATCTGCAGGAACCGTAACATACAGGCTGTATGTCCGTCTCGACGAGACCCGACCGCGGCGAGGCGACCCGCGACGCGCTGCTCGCCGCCGCCCGCGCGCTGTTCGCCGAGCACGGCTACGCCGGCGTCGGCACCGAGGAGGTCGTGCGGCGCGCAGGGGTGACCCGCGGCGCGCTCTACCACCACTTCCGCGACAAGCGGGACCTCTTCCGCGCCGTCTTCGAGCAGACCGAGGCGGAGATCATGCAGACGATCATCGCCCGCGTGGAAGGGATCGCGGACCCGATGGAGGAGCTCGCCACCGGCGTGCGCGCGTTCCTCGATCTTTGCGGCGACCCGGCGCTGATGCGGATCGGCCTGCGCGACGCCCCTGGCGTCCTCGGCTGGGAGGAGTGGCGCGAGATCGGCAACCGCCACGGCCTCGGCCTGGTCACGGGCGCCCTGGGCTGGGCGATGGACGAGGGTCAGATCACCCGCACCGACGTCCGCACGCTCGCGCACCTGCTGCTCGCCGCGCTCGCCGAGGCCTCGCTGTTGATCGCCAGCGCCGACGACCCACTCGCCGCCCGCGCCGAGGTCGAGCGCACGCTGCTCGCGCTGCTCGACGGCCTGCGCGTCTGAGCCGCTAGTCCTTGGAGGCGCCGGGCGCTTCGCCGCGGACGACGTTGCCGTCGTCGTCGACGCGGGCGGGGACCGGCTTGTCGTCGATGACGACCTTGAAGGAGCCGTCGGTGCGGCCGCCGGAGGCGAGGCGGGCGCGGCCGGTGAGCCCCGGTGAGATGCGGTACTTGATCGTGTAGGAGCCGGGCACGACGGCGGTGACGTTCCAGCGGAAGTCCTTGGTCGCGCCGGCCTTGAGGGGGCCGAGCGCCCAGGTGTTGGTGGCCGCGGAGTCGCCGCCGGAGGGGCCGTTGTCGACGACCCAGATCGGGCGCTCGGGGTCGGACAGGCGGGAGTCGTCGATGCGCTGGCCGAAGGCGGCGGTGCCCTGGCCGGGCTTGCTCGCGTCGGTCTCGACGGTCACGGCGACGTTGGGCGCGGCCTTGGTGTCGGCGTTGCGCACGCGGATCGACATCGTCGAGCTCTCGGCGATCGCCTGGGAGCTCGGGAAGCGCGCGGCGGCGACCTCGAGCTTGTAGGTGCCCTTGGGCTCGCTCGCGTCCTGGCGCGGCGATCCGCCGCAGCCCGCGGGGAGCAGCACCGTCGCGAGCGCCGCCGCGGTCAGCCATGACCTTCGGCGCGAGGGGGTTCCCTTCATCCGGAGGCGAATGTACCTCATAGCGGCCAGAAATTCCGCGCCTTGGCATGTTGAGCGCCAGTTACGGCGGAGCCGGGCGTTGGCGCTGTCACAAGCGACCGCGTAGGCTCTCGGGCCGATCGCGGTGGGCGCGCAAGATGCGCGTTCGCTCACTGGGGAGATAGATGGTCAGAGGCGTCGCGGACCGAGCGTTCCTACCGGCAAAGAGCCTGCTTGAAGAAGTGGGCGACATGATGATCCTCACGGGGAAGACGATCATGTCGGCGCTGCGGCCCCCCTATCCGTACGGCGGCGAGTTCGTCTCGCAGTTCCTCTTCGCCCTCAAGCTCTGCTGGTTCCCGCTCGTCGTCTCGACGGTCGCGTTCGGCTACGGCGCGCCCGGCCTGCAGGCCGCGAACTTCCTCGTCCTGTTCGGCGCGCTCGATCGCCTCGGCGGCTTCTTCGTGCTCGCCTCGATCCGCGAGTTCGCCCCCTTCGTGACCGCGATCGTGCTCGCCGGCGTGGCCGGCACGGCGATCACCGCCGACCTCGGCGCGCGCAAGATCCGCGAGGAGCTCGACGCGCTCCAGGTGCTCGGCGTCGACCCGGTCAAGAACCTCGTCGTCCCGCGCTTCCTCGCGCTGATGCTCGTGACCGGCCTGTTCGACATCTACGCGCTGCTGTTCGGCATCTTCGGCGGCATCCTCGCCACGCTCGTCAACGGTGCGCCGCTCGGCCCGTTCTGGGCCACCTTCTTCACCAACGCCTCCGTCACGGACCTCTGGGGGTCGGTCCTCAAATGCACCATGTTCGGCGCGATCATCGCGATCGTCTGCTGTTACAAGGGCATGACCGCGTCCGGCGGCGCGGAAGGCGTCGGTCGAGCCGTCAACCAGGCGGTGGTGATCGCGATCATGGGCGTGTTCTCGTTCAACTACGTGTTCACGCAGACCCTGCTCGCCACCCATCCCGAGATCACGGTCATCAAGTGAGCTGGCTCGCGGTCCCCAAAGAGTGGGTCGGCTCCTTCGGGGAGATCGTCAAGTTCTGCTCGCGGATCGTCGCCGAGGTCTTCACGCTCAAAGTGCTGCGCTTCTTCGGCGAGGCGCTGCGGCAGGCCGGCGTCCTGATCCTCTCCTCGACGCTCGTGATCTGGGGCCTGATCTTCATCATCGGCCTGCAGTGCGGGATCGAGGGCGCGTACTTCAACCGCTCCGTCGGCTCCCCCGCGTACGCGGGCGTGTTCGCGGCCTGGTGCGACCTGCGCGAGCTCGTCCCCTACGCCTTCGGCTACATGATGGCCGCGAAGGTCGGCACCGGCATCGTGGCCGAGCTCGGCTCGATGCGGATCTCCGACGAGATCGACGCGCTCGAGGTCATGGGCATTCCGTCGCTGACCTTCCTGTGCGCGACGAAGATGCTCGCCGCCTGGCTCGTGCTGCCGTTCATGTACCTCGCGGGGATCGGAGCGGGCTTCTTTGCGAGCTACCTGGCGGTGGTCCAGCAGATCGGCGAGGTCTCCTCGGGCGGGTTCTTCCTGATCTTCTGGATGTTCCAGAACCCACCCGACCTCTTGTACAGCCTGATCAAAGCCATGTCGATGGCCACCGTGATCGTGCTGGTGGGCTGCTACTACGGCTACAACGCGAGCGGCGGCCCGGTCGGGGTCGGCACGGCGACGGCCAAGTCGATGGTGCTCAACATCGTGCTCGTGCACCTGATCGGCATGTTGGGAACACAGCTCTTCTGGGGCGCCAATCCACGCGCCCCAATCGGCGGTTGAACGGAGACAGAATGGACGAAGACAGGACGCAGGAGGCGGGCCGGGAGGGCGGGAGCAACGACCCCCAGGCGACCCCCGAGGAGCGCGACCCGCACCTGGAGCGCGACTTCGCGCAGGCCAAGCGCGACAGCAGCGGCCCCGACGACGAGTACCAGTGGCACACGGGCGCCCAGCGCCCGACCGGCGTGCCGGACGCGGTCGAGTTCGTCGAGGTGCACAAGGCCTTCGGCCGCAACAAGATCCTGCGCGGCCTGAACATGGGCATCCCCGAGGGGAAGATCTCGATGATCCTCGGCCCGTCGGGCACCGGCAAGTCGGTGTGCATCAAGCACATGGTCGGCCTGCTCTACCCCGACGACGGCGACGTGCTCGTCCACGGCGAGTCGGTCCCGAACATGGCCGACGACGACCTCTTCGAGATGCGCAAGAAGTTCGGCGTCCTGTTCCAGGACGGCGCGCTGTTCGGCTCGATGAACCTGTTCGACAACGTCTGCTTCCCGCTGCGCCAGCACACGGACAAGGGCGAGGACGAGATCCGCGAGATCGTCTCGGCGCGCCTGCGCGAGGTCGGCCTCGAGGGCGCCCACGACAAGATGCCGAACGAGCTCTCCGGCGGGATGCGCAAGCGCGCCGGCTTCGCCCGCGCGCTCGTGCTCGACCCCGACATCGTGCTCTTCGACGAGCCCGACTCCGGCCTCGACCCGGTCCGCACCGCGCTGCTGTGCGAGCTGATCAAGGAGATCCACGAGGAGAACGGCGGCGCCTACGTCGTGATCACCCACGACATCATGTCCGCGAAGCGCGTGGCGGAGTACATCGCGGTGCTGTGGAAGGGGCGGATCGTGGAGTCCGGGCCGGCCGAGGAGCTCTTCAATTCGGACAACATGTTCGTCCGCCAGTTCCTCTCCGGCGCCTCGCGCGGGCCGCTCGGGATGGAGTAGCTCGTCAATGCGTCCAGAAGTGGCGCAATGACTCCCAGCTTGTAACGCGAAGTAAACGAATCACAAGTAGCTTTCCGCGCTCGCACGGGCCTGTCCGGTCCGTGCATTGAAACGCGGTTCCATGCGAGAGGGTTCGGATTGAGGGTGGAGGCTGAGCGGTTGCCCAGCGGGGGTGGTGGATGACGATCGCCAGGGGAGTCGCTGTCGCGGCCCTTGCCCTCGCGATCGTCCTCGTCGCCGTGCTGCTCCTCCGGGGCGGCGGCACGCACCAATACGACCTGGTGTTCCAGAACGCCGGCCAGCTGGTCAAGGACGACGACGTCCAGGTCGGCGGCCGCCGCATCGGGTCGATCCGCAAGATCACGCTGACCGACGACAACCAGGCGCGCGTGAAGGTCGAGATCGAGGAGCCCTACGCGCCGCTGCGCGAGGGGACGCAGGCGACGATCCGCCTGACCTCGCTGTCGGGCATCGCCAACCGCTACATCGCGCTGACGCCCGCGCCCAACTCGGCCAAGGAGATCGACGACAACGCGACGCTGCCGGTCGGCTCGACCACCGACGTCGTCGACCTCGACCAGATCTTCAACACGCTCGACCCGGACACCCGCAAGGACCTCCAGGGCGTCATCCAGGGCTTCGCCGCGCAGTACCAGGGCAAGGGTGAGCAGGCGGCCAAGTCGGCCGAGTACTTCAACCCGTTCCTCTCGACCTCGCGCCGGCTCGTCAACCAGCTGACCGAGGACGAGGGCACGCTGACGGACTTCATCGTCAACTCCTCGCGGGCGGTCACCGCCGTCGCCGAGCGCCGCGACGACCTCGCCGACCTCGTGGGCAACACCAACGCGACGGCGCGCGCGATCGGCTCCGAGAACGTCGCGCTCGCCCAGGCGCTCGGGCTGCTGCCGACGACGCTGCGGCGCGCCAACACGA
The DNA here is from genome assembly GCA_963787335.1 of uncultured Solirubrobacterales bacterium. GTDB lineage: Bacteria > Actinomycetota > Thermoleophilia > Solirubrobacterales > Solirubrobacteraceae > DASQFQ01. The sequence goes on along the minus strand of CAWBCU010000022.1, from coordinate 40,535 downwards.
CGTTCGTGAACCTGCGCGCGACGCTCGACGACCTCGACGTGCTGGTGGCCGAGTCCAAGCCCGCGACGAAGGACCTCGCCCCGTTCCTGCGCGAGCTGCGCCCGCTCGTGCACGCCTCGCGGCCCACGATCCGCGACCTGCGCAAGCTCGTGACGACCCCCGGCGCCGACAACGACCTGCTCGACGCGACGCGCAAGCTGCCCAAGCTCCAGCAGGTCGCCAGCCCGAGCTTCGCGCACTCGACCCAGGCGCTCCGCAAGAGCCAGCCGGTGCTCGAGTTCATCCGCCCCTACACCGAGGAGCTCACGGGCTGGTTCCACGACTTCGGCCAGGCGACCGCCAACTACGACGCCAACGGCCACTTCGCCCGCATCCAGCCGATCTACAACGCCTTCTCCTTCACCGACAACCCCGCTGGCGGCGTGCTGCGTCCCCAGGGCCTGAACGACAAGTTCGCGGGCCTGCAGACCAACATCGCCAAGCGCTGCCCGGGCGCCGCCAGCCAACCGGCCGCGGACGGCTCGGCGCCCTGGACCGACGACGGCAGGCTCGGCGCCGACGACTGCGACCCGAGCCAAGCGCTCCCTGGCCCGTGACATGAAGCGCCTCGCGACCGTCGCCTTCCTGCTCGCCGTGGCCGCCGCCGCGATGCTGACCATCGGCGCGGGGGACGACAGCGGCTCCTACAAGGTCCGCGCGATCTTCGACAACGCCGGCTTCATCATCACCGGCGAGGACGTCAAGGTCGCGGGCGTCAAGGTCGGCCGCATCGACTCGCTCGACGTCACGAAGGACTTCAAGGCGATCGTGGTGCTCGACATCCAGGACCGCGGCTACCAGGACTTCCGCGCCGACGCGAACTGCCAGGTCCGCCCGCAGTCGCTGATCGGCGAGAAGTTCGTCGAGTGCACCCCGACGCAGAAGCGCGCCGTCGACGCCCCCGCGCCGCCGCCCCTGAAGAAGATCGACAAGGGCAAGGGCAAGGGCCAGTACCTGCTGCCGGTCTCCAACACCACGAAGGCCGTCGACCTCGACCTCCTCAACAACATCATGCGCCTGCCCTACCGGGAGCGGCTCTCGCTGATCGTGGCCGAGTTCGGCACCGGCCTCGCGGGCCGCGGCTCCGAGCTCAACCAGGTCGTCCGCCGCGCCGACCCGGCGCTCAAGGAGGTCGACAAGGTCCTCGCGCTGCTCGCGTCGCAGAACAAGACGCTCGCCAACCTCGCCCGCGACTCGGACACGACGCTCGCGCCGCTGGCCCGCGAGCGCGCGCACGTCTCCTCCTTCATCGACGAGTCGAGCCAGGTCGCCGAGGCGACGGCCGAGCGCGGCGCCGACCTCGAGAAGGACATCGAGCGCCTGCCGGTCTTCCTGCGCGAGCTCAAGCCGACCATGCGCCGCCTCGGCGCGCTGTCGGACGAGATGACGCCGGTGATGTCGGACCTCGGTGACGTCGCGCCCGACATCAACCGCCTGCTGCTCGAGCTCGGGCCGTTCTCCCAGGCCGGCATCCCGGCGCTGGACTCCCTCGGCGAGGCCGGCAAGATCGGCACCCCCGCGGTCCAGGACGCGCTCCCGGTGGTCAAGGACCTCAAGCGACTGGGCAAGGTCTCCAAGCCGGTCTCGAAGACGCTGCGGCAGGTGCTCGAGTCCTTCGAGAAGGGCCGCGGCATCCAGCGCCTGCTCGACTACACCTTCTACCAAGTGGCCGCCATCAACGGCTTCGACTCGTTCGGCCACTTCCTGCGGGCGCGCCTGCTCCTCAACACCTGCTCGGTCTACTACACGCGCCCCGTCTCGGGCTGCTCGAGCAAGTTCGCCGCCAGCGCCTCCTCGTCCTCGGCGGTCAGCGCCACCGCGGCCGCGGCGGGTACCAGCCCGGTCCTCCAGCGCACCGCCGCCGCGCTCGCGGGCAAGAAGGTCGCCCCTAAGCCGACGCCCGAGCCCAACAAGAAGCGGGACGACACGACGAGCCGGGGCTCGGCGGGTCGACCGGAACCAGGCGAGGGGCTAGGTGGGGGTTCCGGGCGACCCGCCGAGACCCCGGCCGACCAGGGCGCACCGAGCTCCGGCGCACCGAGCAACACGAGTTCAGGCGAAGGCAGCACCGCCCCACTCATGGACTACCTGTTCGGGAACGACGGATGAGAAGCCGCGGCTCATCCATCGCGGGCAACCCCGTGCTGATCGGCGCCGCCACGGTGCTGGTGGTCATCGTCGCGCTGTTCCTCTCCTACAACGCGAACGCCGGCCTGCCGTTCGTCCCGACCTACCAGCTCAAGGTCGAGGCGCCCAGCGCCGCCGCGCTCGTCAAGGGCAACGAGGTTCGCATCGGCGGCACCCGCGTCGGCGCCGTCGACACCATCACGACGAAGCGGCGCGACGACGGCACGAGCGTCGCGCTGATCGGCATGAAGCTCGAGCGCGCCGTCGACCCGCTGCCCAAGGACTCGACGATCATCATCCGGCCGAAGTCGGCGCTCGGCCTCAAGTACGTCCAGATCACGCGCGGCACGTCGGAGGACGGCTACCAGGACGGCGACACGATCCCGGTCTCGGCGTCGAAGCCGACCGAGGTCGAGTTCGACGAGTTCGTGAACATGTTCGACGACGAGACGCGTGCCGCGGCGCAGGAGAACCTGCGGGGATTCGGCGACGCGCTCGCCGGCCGCGGCGCCAGCCTCAACATCGCGCTCGGGGTGCTGCCCGCGCTGCTGCGCGACATCCAGCCGGTCGCGCGCAACCTCTCCAACCCCGAGACGGGCCTCAAGACCTTCTTCAACGAGCTCGGCGACGCCGCGCGCATCGTCGCGCCCGCCGCCGAGACGCAGGCGGACCTGTTCGTGAACCTCGACACCACCTTCACCGCGCTCAACGGGGTGGCGAAGCCCTACATCCAGGACTCGATCACCGAGGGCGTCCCCGCGCTCGACGCCGCCATCGAGTCGTTCCCGATCCAGCGGCCGTTCCTGCGCAACACCGAGGGGCTGTTCCGCGAGCTGCGCCCGGGCGTCAAGGCGCTGAGCACCGCCGCGCCCGACCTCGCCGACGCGCTCGAGTTCGGCACGCCCGCCCTGCTGCGCGCGCCCGCGTTCAACCGCCGCCTCGCCTCGCTGCTGACCGAGCTGCAGACGTTCGCCAACGACCCGGTGGCGCCGCGCGGCCTCAAGCGGCTGGCCGAGACGCTGGAGACGCTGAAGCCGCCGCTCGACTACCTCGCGCCCGCCCAGATCACCTGCAACTACCTGACGGTGTGGTTCCGCAACGTCTCCTCGCTGCTGTCGGAAGGCGACGTCCACGGCACCTGGCAGCGGTTCATCATCATCGCCACGCCGCAGGGCCCCAACAACGAGGGCGGGCCCTCGAACGCCCCCGCCAACGGGCCGAACTCGGACAACTACCTGCACTCGAACCCGTACCCGAACACGGCCGCGCCCGGCCAGCCGAAGGAATGCGAGTCCGGCAACGAGCCGTACCAGGGCGGCCGCAAGGTGATCGGCAACCCGGCCGGCAAGCAGCCCGCCGCCACGGAGGGCACCAAGTAATGGCCGCCTCCCGACAGCGCCGCCGGCGCAACCGCAGCCCGCTGACGGTCGGGATGATCGCGCTCGCGATCATCGTCATCGGCGTCTGGCTCGGCTTCACGAAGGACATCCCCTTCACGCACGGCTTCCGCGTCAAGGCGACGTTCGCGTCGGCCAACTCGCTGCGCCTGAACTCGCCGGTGCGGATCGCCGGCGTGGCGGTCGGCAAGGTCAAGAAGGTCGAGGCCAAGGAGGGCACCGACGAGGCGGTCGTCACGCTCGAGCTGAAGAAGTCCGCGCTGCCGATCCACGAGGACGCCACCGCCAAGATCCGCCCGCGCATCTTCCTCGAGGGCAACTTCTTCGTCGACCTCCAGCCCGGCACGCCGTCGTCCCCGAAGCTCGCCGACGGCGACGTCATCAAGGTCACGCGCACCGCCACCCCGGTGCAGCTCGACCAGGTGCTGACCTCGCTGCAGAGCGACACCCGCCAGGACCTCCGCGACCTGCTCGACGGCCTCGCCGTCGGCCTCAACTCCAAGCCGAGCGCGGCCGACGACCGCGACGCCGACAAGTCCGCGCGCGGGCAGACCGCCGCCGAGTCCTTCAACGACGCCTATCGGGACTCGCCCGCCGCGCTCAAGGGCACCGCCCAGGTCAACGAGGCGCTGCTCGGCACCGAGCCCGACCGCGACATCGCGCGGCTGCTCGCCGGCGCGGCGAAGACGACGGGCGCGCTGATCCGCAACGAGGGCCAGCTCAAGGACCTGATCACGAACTTCAACACGACCATGGCGGCGTTCGCGAGCGAGGAGACCAACCTCTCCACCTCGATCCGCCTGCTCGCGCCGACGCTCGTGAACGCCAACGCCGCGCTCGCCTCGCTCAACGCCGCCTTCCCGCCCACGCGCGCCTTCGCCCGCGACATCCTGCCCGGCGTGCGCGAGACGGACGCCACGATCCAGGCGTCGTTCCCGTGGGTCGACCAGGCCACGAAGCTGATGTCCAAGGCGGAGCTGCAGGGGCTCGCCCAGGACCTCGCGCCGACCACGGCCGACCTCGCGCAGCTGACCAACGCGTCGCTCACGCTGCTGCCGCAGATCGACCGCACCGCGCTGTGCGCGCGCGACACCGTGCTGCCGACCGGTGACCTCGTGATCCGCGACCAGTTCGACACCGGGACCGCGAACTACAAGGAGTTCTGGTGGACGATGGTCGGGCTGGCCGGCGAGAGCCAGAACTTCGACGGCAACGGCTCGATGGTGCGCTTCGCCCCCGGCGGCGGCTCGCAGGCCGTCGCGCTCGGCAACGCCAACTCGCCGTCCGGCCAGCTCATCGGCGCCGCGTCCGCGCCGGTCATCGGCACCCAGCCGAAGTACCCCGGCAAGCGCCCGCCGTACAACGCGAGCGTGCGCTGCCACAAGAGCAAGATCCCCGACGTCAACGGGTCCTGGGCGGCCATCGGACCGAGTGAGAACGCACCGTGAAGATGGCGATCCAAAAGCACTGGCTGGACTTCCTCGCGATCATCGGGCTGATCGTGATCTCGGGCGCGGTCGCGGTCTACATCCTCGACAACCAGCGCCTCAAGCTGCCCGCCTGGGTGCCGGTGGTCGGCAAGGACTTCTTCGTCGTCAAGGCCGAGATGAGCACCGCCCAGGCCGTCACGCCGGGCCAGGGCCAGACCGTGAACATCGCCGGCGTCCAGGTCGGCGAGATCTCGAAGGTGGAGCTCGAGCAGGGCAAGGCCGTCATCACGCTGCGGATGGAGCCGCGCTACGGCCGCGTCTACCAGGACGCGACCGTGCTGCTGCGGCCGAAGACGGGTCTCAAGGACATGGTCGCGGAGCTCGAGCCGGGCCACGCGAGCGCGGGGCGCCTGAAGGACGGCGGCGTCATCCCCGTCAGCCAGACCCTGCCCGACGTCAACCTCGACGAGATCCTCGCGTCGCTCGACACCGACTCGCGCGACTACCTGACCGTGCTGCTCAGCGCCGGCGCCGACGGCCTGCGCGGCAACGGCAAGGAGCTGGCCAACGCGCTGCGCCGCATCGAGCCGTCGGCGCGCTACGGCCGCAAGGTCTTCGCCTCGCTCGCCGAGCGCCGGAAGAACATCAAGCGCGTGATCCACAACCTGTCGCTGGTGATGGACGAGCTGGGCGCCAAGGACAACCAGCTGTCCGAGTTCGTCGAGAACTCGAACGCCGTCTTCACCACGCTCGCCCGCCAGGACGCGAACCTGCGCGCGACGCTGTCGGAGCTGCCGTCGGCGCTACAGGAGACCCAGCGGGGTCTCGGCAAGGCGAAGGTGCTGGCCGACGAGCTCGGGCCGACGCTGGAGGCGCTGCGGCCCGGCGCGCGCGCCCTCGGCCCGTCGCTGAAGCAGGTGCGCCCGTTCGTGACGGAGACGATGCCGGTGCTGCGCGACGAGATCCGGCCGTTCGTGCGCGCCTCGCGTCCGACGGTCCGCGAGCTAAGCCCGCGGCGCGCGACCTCGCCGCGGCCGCGCCCGACCTCGAGCGCTCGTTCAAGGTCGTCAACCTCCTGCTCGACACGCTGGCCTACAACCCGCGCGGCAAGGAAGAGGGCTACCTGTTCTGGGTCGCCTGGGCCAACCACCTCGGCAACCAGCTCTTCACGACCCAGGACGCGCACGGCCCGATCCGCCGCGGCCTCTTCATCGCCAGCTGCCAGGACATCCCGGTGCTCGGGCAGGTCGAGGAGTCCAACCCGCTGCTGGGCGTGCTGACCGGGCTGCTGAACCTGCCGAAGCAGAACTGCCCGCAGTCCACCCAAGACCCGTTCGGCGGTGGATAGGTGCAGAAGGCCGCCCCCTCCTTCGGTCGCATCGCCGTCATGGCCGGCTTCGCGCTGTCCTGCTTCGGCCTGCTGCTGTTCCTGTGGCTCGCGTTCGGCGGCAACATCCCGCTGAAGCCGAAGGGCTACCGGATCTCGACCTCGTTCTCGGAGGCCACCCAGTTGGCCCAGGAGGCCGACGTCCGCATCTCGGGCGTGCCGGTCGGCAAGGTCAAGACGATCGAGCCCGACAAGGAGACGGGCCGCTCCATCGTCGTCATCCAGCTCGACTCCAACTACGCGCCGCTGCGCTCGGACGCCAAGGCGATCCTGCGCCAGAAGACGCTGCTGGGCGAGACCTACGTCGAGCTGACGCCGGGCACGCCGCAGGCCAAGGCGGTGCCGGAGGGCGGGCGCCTGGCGACCTCCCAGGTCTCCCCGACCGTCGAGCTCGACGAGATCTTCCGCTCCTTCGACCCGAAGACGCAGCAGGCGTTCCAGACGTGGATGCAGACGCAGGCCCAGGCGGTCAAGGGCCACGGCCGCGACATCAACGACGCGCTCGGCAACCTCGGCCCGTTCGCGGAGGACGCCGGCGAGGCCGTCGACATCCTCAACCGCCAGGAGGGGGCGCTCCGGCGCCTGATCTCGAACACCGGCGTGGTGTTCGGCGCGCTGACCGAGCGCGGCGACCAGCTGCGCGGGCTGATCGAGAACTCCAACGACGTGTTCGCCACCACGGCCGCGCGCAACCAGGAGCTGCAGGAGAGCTTCGTCGCGCTGCCGACCTTCGAGCGCGAGTCGACCCAGACGCTCAAGCGGCTCGACAAGTTCGCCAAGGCCACCGACCCGCTCGTCACGCAGCTCCGCCCGGCCGCGAAGGAGCTGAGCCCGACGCTGGAGGACCTGTCGGCGCTCGCGCCCGACCTGAAGGCGCTGTTCCGCGACTTCGACAAGCTGATCACCGCCTCGAAGACCGGCTTCCCGGCCGCCGAGACGATCCTCGAGGACCTGCGGCCGCTGCTCAACCAGGCCGACCCGGCGCTGCGCCAGGTGATCCCGATCCTCGAGGGCCTCGGCGCCTACAAGGGCGAGCTGACCGCGTTCTTCGCCAACACCGCCGCGGCGACGCAGGCGTTCGACCCGGGCACGCGCCTGCACTACCTGCGCACGACCAACCCGCTCAACGCCGAGAACCTCGCCGCGTATCCGCGCCGCATCGGCTCCAACCGCCCGAACCCGTACCAGCTGCCGGGCGGCTACAAGAAGCTCTCGAGCGGGCTCGAGGTCTACGAGAACCGCCACTGCGGCCGCGCGCTGCCGACGATCGACACCACCACGCCCGCGCCGGTCGCGGTGCCGACGGTCGTCCCGGACCTCCCGGTGCCGGTGCCGTCGGTGGTCCCGACCGTCGTGCCGCCCGCGGTCTCGGGCCTCACGCAGTCGCTGATCGACCGCATCAACCAGTACGCGTTCCCGGCCGCCAACGCCGCACCGGCGCCGGCGTGCAAGAAGCAGGGCAAGTTCCCGGTCGGCGGCGAGTCGACCGACTACCCGCACCTCAGGGCAACCGCCCCCTAGCCTCAGCAGAGTGAAAAGCGTGCTCGAACGGATCGTGCAGGCCGCCGGCCGGCGACCGGGCCGGGTGTTGCTCGCGGTCGCGGTCGTGGCCGGGATCTCCGCCGCGCTGGCGCTGCGGCTGGAGCCGAGCACGGCGACCGACACGCTCGTCGGCAAGGGCTCGGACACCTACCGGGCGACCGAGGTCTACCGGGAGCGCTTCGGCGACCACGCGATCATCGTGCTCGTCCGCGGCGACCTCCAGCGCCTCGTCCTGACCGACAACCTCGGGCGCCTGCTCGGGCTCGAGGGCTGCCTGTCGGGCAACAAGCCGAAGGACGAGCCGGCGCCGGGCGGCAAGGGCTCGCCGTGCGCGGAGTTCGCCCGCACCAAGCCGGTCAAGGTCGTCTACGGCCCGGGCACGTTCATCAACTCCGCGGTCGGTGAGATCAACGACCAGTTCCAGCGGCAGCTCGGCAGCAAGTCGCAGGAGGCCGAGCGCGCGAAGGTCGCGGCGCAGAAGCTGGCCGCGGCGCAGGGCCGCAGCAAGGCGCAGCAGAAGAAGGCGGCCGACGCGGCCGAGCAGCTCGTCTACGCGCAGTTCACGCGCGACCTGCTCCAGCTCAACCTGAAGTACGGGCTCGGCCTCAAGGGGCTGCCGCGGATCGACGACCCGGACTTCGTCTCGACGCTGGTGTTCGACCCCTCGCGCGGCTCGAAGACGCCGAAGGCGCGCTTCGCCTACCTGTTCCCGAACTCGAAGTCGGCCGTCATCCAGGTGCGGCTCAAGCCGAACCTGAGCGAGGCGCAGCGGCGGCGCGCGATCGAGCTCGTGCGCGGCGCGGTGGCGATGAAGGAGTGGAAGCTCACGGGCGACGCGGACTACCGCGTGACGGGCGCGCCGGTGGTGGTCGAGGACCTCGCGTCGGCGCTGACGGAGTCGCTGCTGCGGTTGCTCGTGGTCGCGCTGCTGGTGATGGCGGTCGTGCTCGCGCTCGTGTTCCGCAGCCGCCTGCGGCTGCTCCCGCTGGCGGTCGCGCTCGCGGCGGTGGCGATCACGTTCGGGGCGATGTCGCTGCTCGGGGCGTCGCTGACGATGGCGTCGATCGCGGTGCTGCCGGTGCTGCTCGGGCTGGGGGTCGACTACGCGATCCAGTACCAGGCGCGCGTTGAGGAGGCGGAGCGCGAGGGCGCGGTGGGTACGGCCGAGGCGGCCGCGCACACGGCGCGGACGGCGGTGCCGACGATCGCCACCGCCGGCCTCGCGACCGCGGTCGGGTTCCTCGTGCTGCTGCTGTCGCCGGTGCCGATGGTGCGCGGGTTCGGCGTGCTGCTCGTGGCCGGCATCGCGATCGCGCTCTTCCTGGCGCTGAGCGCCGGCACGGCGGCGCTGGTGGGGGCGGGGCGGCGGCGCGGCAGCGCCGGGGCGCTGGCGCAGTCGGCGCGCGGCGCCGCTGAGCTGGTCGACGGGTTTGCCGCGAGGGTCCGCCGCGCGGCGGGGCCGCTGCGGCGGCTCGGCGGGCGGGTCTGGGAGCGCGTGCTGCGCGGCGGGCTCGAGCGCCCGAAGCGGGTCCTGCTGATCGGGCTGGTGATCGCGCTGGCCGGGCTCGCGGTCGACTCGCAGACGAAGGTCAGCTCCGACCTGCGCGAGCTCGTGCCGCAGGACCTGCGCGGGGCGCGCGACCTCGACGCGCTGCAGCGCGCGACCGGCGTGGCGGGCGAGATCGACGTCGTCGTCGAGGGCAAGGACCTCACCGACCCGGCCGTCGTGAAGTGGATGCGCGACTACCAGGCGGGCCTGCTCAAGCGCTATGGCTACACCGCCAAGAACGGTTGCGGCGAGGCCGCGCTGTGCCCGGCGCTCTCGCTGCCCGACCTCTTCCGCTCGGCCGAGGCGACCAGGGACCGCGACACCGTCCGCGCGCTGCTCGACTCGGTGCCGGCCTACTTCTCGCAGGCCGTGATCACCGCCGATCGCAAGACCGCAACGCTCGCGTTCGGCGTCCGGCTGATGCCGCTCGACGAGCAGAAGAAGGTCATGGACCAGATGGAGAAGCGGCTCGACCCGCCGCCGGGGGTGACCGCGCGGCTCGCGGGCCTCCAGGTGCTCGGGGCGGAGGCCAACGCCGCGCTGTCCTCGCCGCTGCGCCGGCTGCTCACGCTGCTGGCCGGGCTCGTCGCGGTCGGCCTCGTGCTGCTCGCGGTCAGTCCACCCGCCAGAGGCGGGCGGAGCCTTGCTGGCCGCTGGGAGCGCGCGTGGGTGCCGCTGGTGCCGATCGCGCTCGCCACCGGCTGGTCGGCGCTCGTGCTGTTCGCGCTGCGCGTGCCGCTGAACCCGATGTCGGCGACGCTGGGCGCGCTGGTGATCGCGATCTCGACCGAGTTCTCGGTGCTGCTGACCGCGCGCTACCGCGAGGAGCGCGCGGCCGGGTTCGAGCCCGCCGACGCCCTGCGGCGCACCTACCGCTCGACCGGTGCCGCGGTCATCGCGTCGGGCATCACCGCGATCGCGGGCTTCGCGGTGCTGGCGCTCTCGGACATCCAGATGCTGTCGGACTTCGGGCGCGTCACGGTCGTCGACCTCTCGGTCTCGCTGCTCGGCGTGCTCGCCGTGCTGCCCGCGGTGCTGATGCTGGCGGAGCGGCGCGGCCGCCCGCGCGCCGCGCCGCCGCCGGCGCCGGTCGTGCAGGAGCCGGCCGTCCCGGCGTGAGCGCCCCCGGCCCGCCCCGGCCCCCCGCGGGGACCTCGCGCTACACGTGGATCGTCGGGGTGGTGGCGGTGCTGGCGCTCGCCTACATCACGCTCAACACGCTCGGGACCGACGCGCCCGGCTCGCGTGGGGTGCCGAAGGGGGAGAAGCTGCCGCCGTTCGCGGTGCCGCTCGCGCTCTCGAACCTGGAGGGCGACGCGCAGGTCGATCCCGCCAAGGCCTGCAAGGTGCGGGGGCCGCGGGTGCTCAACTCCTGCCAGCTGGCGGAGCGCGGGCCGGTCGCGATCGCGTTCTTCGCCACGAAGTCGGATCGCTGCGAGCGCCAGATCGACACCATCGAGCGCGTGCGCCGGCGCTTCCCCGACGTCGGCTTCGCGGCCGTGTCGGTGCGCGGCGACCGCAACGAGGTGCGCCGCCAGACGCGCGAGCGCGGGTGGGGGATGCCGGTCGGCTACGACCGCGACGGGGCGGTCACGAACGCCTACGCGGTGGCGATCTGCCCGACGATCACCTTCGCCGCGAAGGGCGGGAAGGTGGTGAGCACGTCGTTCTCGCTGCTGGGCGAGGCGGCGCTGGCGGAGCGGCTGGCGGCGATCCGGTGAGCGAGCTCGAGGCGGGCCGGATCGACCCGGAGCTCGCGGCCGAGTTCCCGGAGCTGCGGTTGTGGTGCCTGACCCTGGCGGCGCGCTCCGGCCGCAGCCCGGCGGAGCTGCGCGAGCGGCTGCGGGAGATGTCGGACCGCTTCCGCGGCCCGCAGGCGGTGGTGCTGCGCCAGCGGCCGGTGCCGTGGGCCTACCGCGTGTTCTTCCGCCACATCGGGCTCGACCCCGACGAGCACCGCACGCCGGTCGAGGCGCTCGCGCTCGAGCGTCTGAAGGCCGGCGGGTTCAAGTCGCGCTCGCTGCTCGACGACGCGCTGACGGTCGCGGTGATGGAGACGGGCGTGCCGGTGTGGGCGCTCGACGCGGAGCGGGTCGAGGGGGAGCTGGCGCTGCGGCCGGCGGATCGCGGCGAGCGCTTCGGCGGCGGGGAGTACGCCTCCGACGTCCCGGCCGGGCGGCTGCTGGTCGCCGACGACGCGGGGCCGGTCGGCGTGCTGTTCGGCGCGCTGGCGCCGGGGCGGGGCGTGGGGAAGGAGACGACGCGGATGACGCTGTTCTCGGTGCAGGTCGCTGGGGTGCCGGACATCCACGTCGAGGAGGCGCTGTGGACCGTGGCCGACATCGTCGGCGGGGTGAGCTGATGTCGTTCGGGGTGACCTCGATGAGCGCGCCGCTGCGGCGCGTGCTCGTGCGCCGTCCGGCCATCTCGGGTGACTGGGCGGGCGCGGGCTGGCGCGTGCCCGATCCCGCCGCGCTCGCCGGCCAGCACGAGGCGTTCTGCGCGCTGCTCGCCGAGCTGGGGGTGCAGGTGGAGGTCGCGGACGCGCTCGCCGGCCAGGTCGACGCCGTCTACATGCACGACCCGCTGCTCATGACCGCGCGTGGCGGGATCCCGCTGCGGATGCGCAAGCCGCAGCGAGCGCGCGAGCCGGGGCACGCGCGGGAGGAGCTCGAGCGCCTCGGCGTGCCCGTGCTCGGCGAGCTGCCCGAGGGCGCGTACGCGGACGGCGGCGATCGCTTCTGGATCGACGATCGCCTGATGGCGATCGGCCTCGGCTACCGCACCAACCGCGCGGGCGCCGCCGCCGTTGCCGCGCTCGCCGCGCCCGAGGGCGTGGCGGTCGAGACCTACGACGTCGCGCACGACCGCGGCCCGGCGCACGTCCTGCACCTGCAGTCGTTCATCTCGGCGATCACCGCGCGGCTGTGCGTGATCTACGAGCCGCTCGCGCCCGCGCGGCTGCTCCAGGACCTGCGCGAGCGCGACATCCGCTGGATCGCGATCGACGGCGAGAGCTACGAGGCGATGGGCTGCAACATCCTCGCCGTCCGCCCGGGCGTGGTGGTGATGGTCGACGGCGTCCCCGCCGTGCGCCGCGCGCTCGAGCGCGAGGGCGTCGAGGTCCACGTCTACGACGGCTCGGAGCTCTCCCTCAAGGGCGACGGCGGCCCGACCTGCCTGACCGCCCCGCTGCTGCGCGGCTGACATCCTGCACGCCGTGATCACCTGCCACCTGCGGTACGAGATCGACGCGGCCAAGATCGAGGCCTTCGAGCGCTTCGCCCAGGCGTGGATGGGGCTCGTCGAGCGCCACGGCGGCACCCACCACGGGTACTTCCTGCCGTCCGAGGGCGCGAGCGACATCGCGTATGCGCTCTTCAGCTTCCCGAGCCTGGCGGACTATGAGCGCTATCGCCAGCGGTTCGGCGTCGATCCGGAGTTCATCGACGCCGACCGCATCCGCGAGGAGTCCGGTTGCGTGCGCCGTTACGAGCGCAGCTTCATGCGCCCGCTGCTGCCACCCCGCTGAGTGCGATCGACAGGACTCCTCCGCCGCATCGTCGTGACGTGCGCGGCGGTGGCCGCGCTCGCGCTGGCGGTGGCGATCGCGGCCGGTGCGGTCGCCGTCCCGGACCTGGCGGGCGATTTGTCGGACGCGACCCGCTCCCTGGGCGGCTGGATCTACCTCGCCGTGATGGCGCTGGTGTTCCTCGAGACCACGGCGCTCCTCGGCTTCATGATCCACGGGGAGCTGGCGCTGATGCTCGGCGGGGTCGCCGCCGAGCGGGGCGACGCCACCCTGCCCGCGATGATCGCGCTGGTGTGCGCGGCGGCGGTGGCGGGCGACATGGTGAGCCTGACGCTCGGCCGTCGCCTCGGGCGGCCGTTCCTCGAGCGTCGCGGGGGCCGCATCGGGCTCGGCCCGGCCCGGCTCGCGCGCGTGGACGGCTTCTTCGCGCGCCACGGCGGCAAGGCCCTGTTCCTCGGCCGCTTCACTGGCTTCCTGCGCGCGACGATGCCGTTCGTGGCCGGGAGCTCCGGCCTCACGGCGCGCCGGCTGCTGCCTTACAGCGCAGCCAGCGCGCTCGTGTGGACCGCCACCTTCACGGTTCTCGGCTATGCCTTCTCCGAGTCCTTCATCGGCGCGGGCGAGACCGCCACGCGCGTCGGGCTGGTGGGCATCCTGCTCGCCACCACGGCCCTCATCGTCCGGTCGCGGTGGACGGCACGCGCACCCGCGACGCCCGGCGCTTCCGATTCGGCCACAGGCGGTCACCGAGCAGGGTGAGCGCGGCGGGCGCCATGAAGAGCCGGACCAGCGTGACGTCGACGAGCACGGCGGTGGCGAGCCCGACGCCCGTCATCTTGATCACCGGGTCCGAGTCGGTGGCGAAGCCCAGGAACACGGCGATCATGATGCCGCCGGCGGCGGTGATGATCTTGCGCGTGCTGGCCGAGGCGGCCGCGATCGCGGCGCGGTGGTCGGCGTGGCGGTCCCACTCCTCACGGACGCGGGAGAGCAGGAACACGTTGTAGTCGGTCGACAGCCCGAACAGGATCGCGAACATGAACAGCGGCACGTACGGCACGACCGGCTGCTGCTCGACGCCGAGCAGCCCCGCGCCCGTCTCGGTCTGGAAGGCGAGCGCGACGACGCCGTAGGCGGCTGCGATCGAGGCCAGGTTGAAGACGGCCGAGAGGACCGAGATCCGCCAGGACCGGAACGCGGCCAGCAGGAGCAGCAGCGAGAGGCCGACGACGGCGGCGGCGAACAGCGGGATGCGCGAGGCGATCTTCTCGGCCTCGTCGCCGTAGCGCGCGGTGCGTCCGCCGACGTAGGCGGAGGCGCCGGTGCCGCTCAGCGCGGCGGGGATGGCGGTGGCGCGCACGCGGTCCACCAGCGCGCGGGTGCGCTCGTCCTGCGGACCGTGCTTCGGCGTGACGGTGATCACGGCGGTGTCGCGGGCCTGGTTGAGCACCGGCGCGGCGACGTCGGCGACCTCGCGGTCGGCGGCGAGCCGGTCGGTCAGCTGCGCGAGCGGCTGCTTCGCCCCGCCGTCCGGCAGCGACACGGCGACGACGAGCGGGCCGTTGACGCCGGGGCCGAAGCCCTCGGCCAGGCGGTCGTAGGCCTGGCGCTGCGTGGTGTCCGTCGTGAGGTTGCGATCGTCGGGCTGGCCCAGCTGCAGGCCGACCGCGGGCGCGGCGAGCGCGAGCGTGACGGCGCCGGCGGCCATGAGCGCGAGCCCGGGTCGCTTGGTCGCCCAGGGCGCGCGCGGGGTGCGCGCGGGCACGACGGGGCCGGCCTCGGCGCGACGCTCGCGCTTCGGCAGCAGCTTGCGGCCGGCGCGCACGAAGCGGGCGGGGAGCAGGACCACGCACACGAGCGCGCACGCGAGCACGACGAGCCCGGCGGCCACGCCGGCGCGACCCACGAACGGGATGCCGGTGACCAGCAGCCCGGAGATCGAGACGAGCACGATGCCGGCCGCGGTCAGCGCCGAATGACCGGCGGTGGCGTTGGCGCGCTGCGCGGCCTCGAGCGGCGTGCGCCCGGCCCGCAGCTCCTCCTGCTGGCGCGCGGCGAGCAGCAGCGCGTAGTCGATGCCGGCGCCGAGCCCGAGCATGCCGCCCAGCGTCGGCGCGAGCCCCGGCACGTCGGTGGCGGCGGCTGCCCACATGAGGGCGCCGAAGCCGAGCCCGACACCGGCGAAGGCGGCGCCGAGGGCGTTGCGCGCGGCGCGCAGGTTGCGCAGCACGGCGACCAGCAGGAGCACGGCGATGGCGAGGCCGATGACCTCACCGACCGGGAACCCGCCGGTGGCGGCGCCGTCGATCGGCTCGCCGGACATGGCGACGGCCACGCCGGACTGCTTCAGCCCGGAGGTGGCGGTCTCGAGGCGCTCGCGGGCGGCGCTGTCCAGATCCGTCGCGGTCTGGTCGTAGCTGACGGTGGCGAAGGCGGTGCGGCCGTCGTCGGAGAGCCGGCCGGCGGTGTGGAAGGGGTCCTCGACGCCGGCGACGTGCGGCTGGGCGCCGATCTTGGCGAGCGCGGCTTCGATCTCGCGCTTGGGGAGCGTGTCGCCGCTGAAGACGACGACGGCCTGCGTGCCGGACTGCGACTCGAAGCGCTTCTCGAGGAGGTTCTGCGCCTGCTGGGACTCGATGCCCGGGACGGTGAAGTCGTCCTTGAAGCTGCCGCCGGCGGCGACGGCGCCGCCGATCACCGCGGTGACGGCGAGCAGCACGGCGAGGGTGGCGGCGCGCGGGCGGCGGCCGACGAGGGATGCGATGTGGGAGAGGAGATGGCTCATGGCGGAGACGATACATAGACTCAGTCTAAAAATCAACCGCGTCTAAAACTAGACGGAGTGTTACGATCCTGGGTATGTCCGGTCTCCGGGAGCGCAAGAAGCTCGCGACCCGCCTCGCGATCCACGAGGCGGGCATGCAGCTGTTCGCCGAGCGCGGGTTCACCGCCACCACGGTCGACGCGATCGCCGAGGCGGCCGGTGTGTCACGCGCGACGGTCTTCAGCTACTTCCCGACCAAGGAGGAGATCGTCTTCGGCGATGCCGCGGCCGCGGTCGACGCGCTCGCCGAGCGACTGCGCGAGCGTCCCGCCGAGGAGACGACCGTCGCGGCGGTCCGCGCCTGGCTCGGCGTCCTCGGCGGCTGGCTGGAGCCCGAGCTCATCCTCCAGCTGCGCCTCGGGCGCGAGGTCCCCGCCGTCGGCTCCCGGCGGCTGCAGCTCAACCGCGACATCGAGGCCGTCATCGCCACTGCGCTCGAGGCCGAGCTCGGCCCGGGCAAGCACCTCGCCGCGCGGCTGGCTGCCGGGGCGCTGATCGCCGCGCTCAAGACCGTCGAGGAAGCCGCGGCCGCCCACATGGAACAGGACGGCCGCGGCCTCACCACCGACGAGATCGATCGCCTCCTCGACGACGCCGTCGCGTTCGTCGAGGCCGGCGTCTCCGCCGTCGCGACCTAGGCCGGCGGGGCCGATCGGGTCCGGTCGGTGCTCAGATACGTGTGCTCGCTCGCGTAGCGGTCCTTGCCGACGCTCCCGCTGAGCCTGGTGCCGGGCACCTCGCCGGTCGCCGGGTCGAAGATGACCCGGAAGGTCGACTTCCAGCGCTCGCCCTCGGGCAGCGTTCCGCCCCAGGTGAGCTCGAGCCCGCGACCGGCGCGGCCCTCGCCGTCGCGCACGGTGCCGAGGTCCTCGGCGCCGCCGAGCCGCTCGAGGACACCGAACAGGGCCCCCCGCAGCTTCGGCGTGGCGTTGGACTCGACGATCAGCCACGAGGTGAACATCGCCATCTCGGCGCGGCGGACGGTGGCGCCGGGCTTCGGTCGCTGCTTCCACGCCGCGGCCTGCGCCGCGTAGCTGCCGTCGTCGTAGGCGGCGTTGAGCGCGCGCAGCAGCGCATCGGGATCGGTCGGCAGCTTGGCGAGCGGCGCGTTGCCGAACGGCCCGTCGTGATCGCCGAGCGGCGTCGTCCGGCCGTCCATGCGCTCCACACCGCCCCACTTCGCGTCGATCCACACCTCGCGGCGGTACTCGCGCGGCTTCGACCCAGTCGCCTCTTCGCGGACGCGATCGACGATGTGCCGGTAGCCGGTGAACGGCGCGCCGGCCACGGGCGCCTCGGCTGCGGCTGCGGCCGCGGCCTGCAGGGCGCCGCGCAGCGAATCGGGCTTGTCGCCCGTCGGGAGCGCTGCGACGGCCACGGCGATCGCGAGCGACGCGGCGGCCAGCACCATCAGCGGGCGGCGACCGAAGAAGCGGCGCCGGAAGGTCGTCGCCGGCCGCTCAACGGCAATCGCGGCCCGGACGCGCGCGAGCTCGTCACTCGTCGGCTCGACCTCGCGCAGGGGGCGGAGAAGCGTTTGCAGATCGGCGCTCATGAGGTCATCCCCTCGTCGCGGTCGGTTTGCTCGCGGAGCGACGAAAGGCCGCGCGAGAGCAGGGAGCGCACGGTGCCGCGACGGCAGCCGAGCGCGCTGGCGATCGCGTGGTCGTCGAGATCGTGCACGTAGCGCAGGGTCAGCGCCGCGCGCTGGCGCGGCGGCAGCCCGGCGAGCAGCTGCGCGGCCGCGAGCGCATCGGCGTCAGCGGACTGCTCGGGAACAGCCGCGGCATGCTCGGCGTCGCGTCGCGTGCGGCTCCGCTTCGCCTCGCGCAGCGCCGCCCGCACCGCGGTGCGGTACAGCCAGCTGTCGAGCGCGCTCGGATCGCGCAGCGAAGCGTGGCGGCGGTACGCGACGATCGCCACTTCCTGGGCGACTTCCGCCGCCGCCTCGCGATCGCCGAGCACGCCCAGGGCGGTCCGGAGGCCGACGCGCAACGCGCGAGCCAAGACCTCCTGTTGTGTATGGGGCACGGCCATGGGAACGGCCAGCGTGATCGTGCGGTTCATACCAACTAAGAGGCCGCGAGTGCCCCGAGTTGTTGCATCGCGGCATCGCTGCCGCTCCCGTGCCGCTCAGGCGACCGCGGGCGGCGGCTCCGAAGCCGGCGGAGCGGGCGGAGTGGGCGGAGTCACCGGCACCGGCGAGGGCCCGCGCTGGAGCGCGACGAGCTCCGTGTTGGTCTCCATGATCCGGAAGATCGCGATCACGATCCGAGCAGGACCCGGACGTAGATCAGGTAGGGCAGCGAGACGAGTGGAGCGATGACGACGAGCGTGAGCAGGCCGAACGCCGCGCTGTTGGCGAACGCGGCACCGATGAAGCCCAGCGCCCCCAGGCCGATCAGGATCATGCTGAGGATGTAGAGGACCTTGATGACCTTGGTGGTCACGAGTGAGCTGAACGACACGTCGAACAGCGAAGCCAAGAAGCCTCGTTCGGGCATCCTGAACCGCCTCCGTCGCCCAGCTCCGAGCCGGACCGTTGGGAGCCACGCACGCTAATCCTCGCTCCGGATGGGAGAGTGTCGCTTCATGCCGTCGGTCACCTACACCACCCCCGGGCTCGTCCTCACCGAGCACGAGTTCGCCCTGCCGCTGGATCACGCTCGCCCGGGCGGGCCGTCGATCGGGGTGTTCGCGCGCGAGATCGCGGATCCCGACGGCCGCGACCGGCCGTTCCTCGTCTTCCTCCAGGGTGGACCCGGCTTCGAGGGCACCCGCCCGACCCGGCATCCGAGCTCGCCGGGATGGCTCGACCGGGCGCTCCAGGACTTCCGCGTGCTGATGCTCGACCAGCGCGGCACGGGCCGCTCGACGCCGGTCGGCGCGCTGCCCGGGCTCACTCCCGCCGAGCAGGCCGAGTACCTGACGCATTTCCGGGCCGACGCGATCGTGCGCGACGCGGAGCTGATCCGCGCCGAGCTGGGCGTGGATCGCTGGAGCATCCTCGGTCAGAGCTTCGGCGGCTTCTGCGCGATGAGCTACCTCTCCCTCGCGCCCGAGGGGCTGCGCGAGGCGTTCATCACGGGCGGGCTCGCGCCGGTCGGCCGCCACCCGGACGAGATCTACCGCGCGACCTACGACCGCATCGTCGATCGCTGCGGGCGCTACTACGAGCGCTACCCCGAGGACCGCGCGCGCGTGCTGGCGCTGCTGGAGCGGCTCGACGCCGAGGACGTCCGGCTCCCGTCCGGGGATCGCCTCACCGCCCGCCGCTTCCGCCAGGTCGGCCATGCGCTGGGCATGAGCGACGGCGCCGAGCATGTGCACGCGCTGCTCGAGCTGCCCGCCGACTCGCCCGCGTTCCGACACGACGCGCAGACCTTCCTCGGCTTCGAGCGCAACCCGATCTACGCGATCCTCCACGAGTCCTCCTACGCGGACGGCGTCGCGACGCGCTGGTCGGCGGAGCGGGTGATGCCGGCCGAGTACGCGAGCACGCCCGAGCTGCTGACCGGCGAGCACGTCTTCCCCTGGATGTTCGAGGACTATGGCGCGCTGGCGCCGCTGCGCGAGGCGGCCGAGCTGCTCGCCGAGCACGAGTGGCCGCGCCTCTACGACGCCGAGCGGCTGCGGGCCAACGAGGTCCCCGTCGCGGCGGCGATCTACGCCAACGACCCGTACGTCGAGCGCGCCTTCTCCGAGGAGACCGCCGCGCTCATCCGCGGCACGCGCCCGTGGATGACGAGCGAGTACGAGCACAACGGCCTGCGCGCGGACGGCGGCCGCGTCCTCGGCAGGCTGATCGACCTCGCTCGTGGTCGCTAGGGCGCGCGCTCGTCGAGCAGGCCCGCGGCGCGCAGGTCCGCCCACAGCGCGGCGGGCACGTCGACGCCGAACGCCGCGACGTTGCGCCGCACCTCCTCGGCGGAGCGCATGCCGATGACGACATCGGTGACCGCGGGATGGCGGAGCGGGAACGCGATCGCCGCCTCGGGGAGCGTGACCCCATGGGCCTCGCAGACCTCGGCGATGCGGCGTGCGCGCTCCAGCGGCTCCGCTTCGGCAGGGGCGTAGTTGAAGAACGCCTCCGCGCTGGGGCGCGGCTCGGCGAGCAGCCCGGAGTGGAAGATCGCAGCGGCGAGGATGGACACGCCGCGCTCCTCGCACGCCGGCAGCAGGGTGTCGAGCGCGGCCTGGTTGAGCAGCGTGTAGCCGGCGGCGAGCATCACGACGTCGGTGTCCGTCTCCCGCACCAGCGTCGTCAGCTTGGCCGTGTCGAACATCCCCGCGCCGATCGCGCCCACCACGCCCTCCGCGCGCAGCTCCGCGAGCGCCGGGTAGCCGTCGCGGAGCGCGGCATCGAAGTGCGGCTCGGCGTCGTGGAGGAAGAGCGTGTCGAAGCGGTCGACGCCCATGCGGTCGAGCGACTCCTCGACGCTGCGGCGGATGCCGTCGCGCGAGAAGTCCCACACGCGGCGGTGCGTCGCGGGGACCGCAAAGGCCGGGTCGTCGTCCATCCGGCCGCCCGGGTCCTGCGGGACGAGCAGCCGCCCGACCTTGGTCGAGAGCGTGTAGGCGTCCCGCGGCTGCTGCGCCAGGAACGCTCCCATCAGGCGCTCCGACTGCCCGAGCCCGTAGTGCGGCGCGGTGTCGAAGGTGCGGATCCCGGCATCCCACGCCGCGCGCAGCGTCTCCGCGGCCGTGGCGTCGTCCAGTGGCTCGAACAGGCCACCGAGCGGGCCGCCGCCGAAGCCGAGCCCCCTCATGAGGCAGCCAGCAGCAGGGTGTCGAGCCCGCGCGTGAGCCCCACGCGGCCGCGCACCTCGCGCACCGCGAGCAGCGTGCCCGCGACGTAGGGCTCGGGGGTGCCGCCCGCGTCGTGGCGGATGGTGAGGCGCTCGTCGGGCGCGCCGAAGACGACCTCGGTCGAGACCACGAAGCTCGGGAGGCGGACCGAGTGGACCTGCGTCCCGGCCACGTCGGCGCCGCGCGCCTCCTGCGGGCCGTGGAGCTCGTCGACCGGCCGGCCGATCGCGGGCCGCCGGACCTCGCCCAGCCGCTCGGCGAGCTCGCGCGCCGTGCCGCTCGGGACGTCGGGCTTGCCCGCGCTCGCGTAGTCGATGACCTCCCACTGCGGCAGGTGGCGGGCGGCCAGCAGCGCGGCGGCCTGGCACATGGCGGCGGTCAGGGAGAAGTTCCCCGACGCGACCACGCCGACGGAGCGCTCGTGCGCGGCCGCCTCGATCTCCTCGAAGTCCGCGGCGGTCAGGCCCGAGCTGCCGATCACGACGTGCACGCCGGCCGCGACCGCCGCGAGCGTGTTGGCCTTGACCGCGGTGGCGGAGGTGTAGTCGATGAGGACCTCGACGCCGTCGAGCGCCTCGGCCACGCTGCCGTAGACCGGGACGCCGTCGAGGTCACCGCCGGCCGCCGAGCGGCTCACCGCGGAGGTCGAGCGCGAGGTCCGGCGCGTCGAGCACGGCGCGCACGAGCGCGCGCCCGGTCCAGCCGGTTGCGCCGGCGATGCAGACAGACAGATCCGCCATCCGGTCATCCTTTCAAGTCGATGCCCGCTCCCGTCCAGATCCGTCCCGGCGGCCCGGAGGACCTCGACCGCCTCGAGCCGCTGTGGGTGTCGGTCCACCACGTGCACGTCGCGTCGATGCCCGAGCTCGCGCCCTACGTCGACGACGCGACGACGTGGGCCGAGCGGCGCGCGGTCTACGACGAGCTGCTGGCCAAGCCCGACAGCGTCCTGCTGCTGGCGAGCGCGGACGACGCGCTCGTCGGCTACGGGCTGGCGCACGTGATGCCCATCGGCGAGACGTGGGTGCCCGACACCTGGGTCACCGGCCCGCGGATCGGGGAGATCGAATCGCTGGCCGTGCTCCCCGCCCACCGCGGCCGCGGGCTCGGGACCGAGCTGCTCGAGCGCCTGGAGAGCGCGCTCCGGGAGCAGGGCGTGACCGACCTCGTGATCGGCGTGCTGCCCGGCAACGACGGCGCGGTGCGGATGTACGAGCGCCGCGGCTACCGGCGCACGTGGATGTACCTCTCGCGCTTCGACGGCCGCTAGGCCAGGCTCTCGCCCACCGCTCGCGCGAACCGCTCCAGGCTGCCGGGCTCGGCGTGGTCGGGGTTGAGCTCGGTGATGGTGAGGCCGGCGAGCTTCGGCGACGCGAGCAGCCGCGCCAGCGCCCGCATCGCGTTCGCGTAGCTCAGCCCCTCGTTGCGGCCGGTGTTCTCGGACAGCGGCACGTCGGTGAAGTCGATGACGTCGACGTCGAAGTGCACGAGCAGGCGATCGCAGCGCTCCTCCAGGGTGGCGCACGCGCGCGCCGCCGCCTCCTCGGGGTCGGCGGCGACCTCGTCGACGGTGATGGCCGCGAGCCCGCGGCGGGTGAGCACCTCGCGCTCGAACGGCGTCGCCTGCCCCGGCCCCCACCCGAGCAACACGACCTCCTCGGGCTCGAGCAGCGGCACGAGCGGGCCGGCCTCGACCAACTCCGCGCACGGCGCCCTCCTCGTCGAGCATGTGCGCCATCCCCATCCAGTCGAGCGCGCCCTCGCGCACGCTGGCGGGCACGTTGAGGTCCGCGTGCGTGTCGAAGTAGATGACCCCGACCTGTCCGCCCGCGCCGATGTGCCCGGCGATCGTCCCGATCCCGACGGTGCAGTCGCCGCCGAGGACGAGCGTCTTCTCGCCGGCGGCGATCGACACCCCCACGCGCCGCGCGGTGTCGCGCACGACCTCGACCACCGTGGCCGCGTTCTGCGCCCGCGGGTGCTCGCGATCGGGGCGCCAGCGCCAGACCGGGCGATCCCCGTGATCGCGCACGTCGACGCCGGCCCGGCGCAGCACCTCGAGCAGCCCGGCCGCCCGCAGCGCCGCGGGCGCCTGCTCCTGGCCGGGAGCGAACGCGCCCGCGCTGGTCGGCACCCCGATCACGCCGAGCGGGCGGCTCATGTGCGGTGCGGCCCGATGTCGGCGACGCGGACGTGCGTGGCCTTGCCGTCGCTGACCTTCCACGTCCACACCGCCCGCCGGCCCGCGGGCTCGCCGTCGCGCCGCGCCTCGACGTGCCCCATCACGATCACGGAGCCCGGGATCGCGCGGAAGTCCGCGGCGTGGATCGTCAGCTCGTCCCAGGTCCGCTCGACGTCGGCGAAGTACTCGCGCATCCCGTCGTGCCCGCGGTAGGGCTCCGGGCGGCCGATCGCGGCGGCCGTGCCCCTGAGGTCGAGCTCGCAGTCCTCCGACAGGTAGGGCAGCACGGCCTCGACGTCGCGCGCGTTGAACGCGTCGTAGATCGCGCGCACGACCGCGATGTCCTGCGTCCTTCCGGCCGGGTTCCCGTAGTAGTCCGGGCGAGACATCCGCCGCGAGATTGACAGACGCGCGCCCGTCAGGCCTCCGGCACCGGCTCGTACCCGCGGCGCTGCAAGCGTCATGGCTTCTTCGCCATCGCCTCCAGCCCGCGCACCAGCAGGTCGAGGCCGAACTCGAAGCGCTCGTCGGCGTCGCCGGCGGTGAGGTCGTCGGCCAGGCTCACGAGCGTCGGGAACTCGTCCGGGGGCAGCGAGCGGAAGTAGTCGGCGAGCTGGTCGGTGGAGGCGCTCTCATCCCCGAGCGGCGGCGCCTGCATGCTCTCCTCGAACGCGAAGCCGCCGACGTAGAGCGCGAACAGGTCGGCGGCGTGGGCGATCACCCGCGGGGGCAGCCCGGCCGCCACGAGCACGGCCAGGTAGCGCTCCAGCACGGGCATCGAGCGCGGGCCGGCCGGGATCCGCCCGAGCGAGATCTGGGCCGAGTCGCGGTGGCTCAGCAGCAGCCGGCGTGACTCCCGCCCCATCTGCTTGACCTGCTCCTGCCAGTTCGGGGGGTCGGGCTCGGGCGGGTCGCCCTCGCCGACGATCCGGTCCAGCAGCAGGCTGAGCAGCTCCTCCTTGTTGCCCACGTGCCAGTACAGCGAGGCGGCGCCGGACCCGAGCTCCTGGGCCAGCTTGCGCATGCTCAGCCCGGACAGGCCCTCGCGGTCGAGCAGCGTGAGCGCGGCCTCCACGATCGCGTCGCGGGTGAGCGGGCGGCGCTCGCCGCGGCTCGCCTCGTCGCGCGTGCGCCACCACGGGGGTTCCGGTGCTCCGGCCATTGACACGAACACTGTACTGCGCTAGAACAGTGTTCGAGATGACTAGAACAGTGTTCGACTCCAATAACGCCATCGAGGCCCACGGCCTCGTCAAGACCTACCCCGGCGACGTCCGCGCGCTCGACGGGCTCGACCTCGCGGTCGCCGCCGGCACGGTCTTCGGCCTGCTCGGCCCCAACGGCGCCGGCAAGTCCACCACCGTCCGGATCCTCACCACGCTCTCGCGCCCGGACTCCGGCAGCGCCCGCGTCGCGGGCCTCGACGTGCTCGCCGAGCCCGTCCGCGTCCGCCACGCGATCGGCGTCGTCGGGCAGAAGCACGGCGTCGACGGCGACGCGACCGGCCGCGAGAACCTCGTCATCCAGGGCGAGTTCTACGGGATCACCGGCGCCGCGCTGCGGCGCCGGGTCGCCGAGTCGCTGGAGCGCTTCGCCCTCGCGGACGCGGCGGACCGGCGCGTCAAGACCTACTCGGGCGGCATGCAGCGGCGGCTCGACGTCGCGATGGGGCTGATCCACCGGCCGCAGGTGCTGTTCCTCGACGAGCCGACCACGGGGCTCGACCCCGAGGCGCGCGCGCAGATGTGGGCCGAGATCGAGCGGCTCTCGCGCGAGGAGGGCATGACGATCCTGCTCACGACCCACTACCTCGAGGAGGCCGACCGCCTCGCGTCGCAGCTCGCGATCGTCGACCGCGGGCGGATCGTCGCCGGCGGCACGCCGGACGCGCTCAAGAGCGAGCTGCAGGGCGACACGATCCAGGTCGAGATCGCCGACGGCGACGGCCCGGCCGCGCGGGTCGCGCTCGAGAACATGCCGGGCGCGCGCGAGGTGACGCTCGAGGGGCGGACGCTGCGCGCCCGCGTGCTCGACGGCCGGACCGCCGTGCCGATGGTGCTCGCCGCGCTCGAGGCCCAGAGCGTGCGGGCGGCGGCGGTCACGCTCGCGCGCCCGTCGCTCGACGACGTCTACCTGCGCCACACCGGCCGTGCCTTCAACCACGAGGAGATGGCGGCATGACCCCGCTGCGACAGACCTGGCAGGTCACCCTGCGCTACCTGCGGGTGATCGCCCGCCAGCCCGCGTTCCTCTTCATCGCGCTCGTGCAGCCGATCATCTGGCTGCTGCTGTTCGGCGCGCTGTTCAAGTCCGTGACCGAGATCCCGGGCTTCGCGGGCGGCTCCTACATCGACTTCCTCACCCCCGGCGTCGTCGTCATGCTCGCGGTCTCGAGCGCCGGCTGGACCGGCATGGGCTTCATCGAGGACATCGACAGCGGCGTCATGGACCGCACGCTCGCCTCGCCCGTCTGGCGCGGGGCGCTGAACCTCGGCAGCGTCCTCCAGGCCGTCATCCAGATCCTCATCCAGACGCTCCTGATCGTGCTGCTCGCGCTCGCGCTCGGCGCCCACTACGAGAACGGCGTCGGCGGCGTGCTCGTCCTGATGCTCGTGGCCTCGCTGCTCGGCGCCGCGTTCGCGTCGCTGTCGAACGGCCTCGCCGTCGTCACCCGCCAGCGCGAGTCGCTGATCGGCGCCGTGACGATGGTGCTGCTCCCGCTGACCTTCCTGTCCTCGGCGCTGATGCAGCAGAGCCTGGCCCCGGACTGGATCGGCTCCGTCGCACGCTTCAACCCGGTCAACTGGGCCGTCGAGGCAGGCCGCTCGGCCGCGTTCGAGCCGATCGACTGGGGCCTCGTGGCCGGCCGCGTGGCGCTGCTGGGGGCGTTGGTGGTCGTCGCGGCGAGCCTCGCGACGCGGGCGTTCCGGGGCTACCAGCGGTCTCTCTGACTCAGGATCTGGCGGAGCCTCTTGGCCTCGTTGGCTTGTTGCTCCTTGAGGCGGTGGTCGGTGATGCGGATTGTCGAGAACCCTGCGTTGAGGATGTCGGCGTCGCGGTCGCGGTCTTGTTCGAAGGCTCGGGTCGTGGTGTGGAATTGGCGGCTGTCGAGTTCGATGACGAGTCTTTGTTCGCGGTAGACGGCGTCGACTTCGTGGCCGGCGATGGTCTGGTTTCGCTCGGGGAGCGGGAGGTTGTGGCGTTTGAGGAAGCGGGTGAAGTCGTCTTCGAGGAGGAGGGTGGTCAGCTCGGCGGGGGTGACGAGTCGGAGGACCAAGGCCTCGTTCATGGCGCGAGTGAGTTGCTTGGGGTTCAGGACGTCGGCGAGGTCGACGAGCGTCCGGGCCGGTGTGGTGACCGGGATGCCGTAGTGGGTGGTGGTGTCGGCGTGGGGTGAGCGGTCGACGTGGATCCCGTTCCGCCGGTGCTTGGTGGGCGCGGTCACTTCGGTTGGTGTGTGCCGGCGCGGAGGATCCGCCACAGTGCCCCGGCGGAGCGGTGGCTCAGGACCGCGTCGGGACCGCAGGCGAGCACCGCCGCCATCGCGGTGGCGAGCGGTGACGGTGGGCGGTGACCCACCGCGTACACCCCGCTATGAAGGAGGTGCAGACGACCGAGGCGGACGCGGTACTTGATCGCGCCCGCACCAAAGCCGAGCGCTTGCAGCTGCGCCAGGGTGACCACTCCGTGCTGTCGGGCCGCCAAATCGGCCAGCGCAACGTCGGGTGTGGTCACTTCGGTCTGACTATGCGACTCAATCGACCACACCCGACCCACATTGGCGGCTCAACCCGGCAAACAGGGGCGCCGCGGGCGCTTCGTCACACCCTCGATGCGCAGTTCGTCACAAACCACGGCACCGACCGATGGATTTCAGCCTCGAGCCGGGTCTAAGTCCCAATGAGCCTCGATCTCGCCCTCGACCCCCGGACGCTCGAAGCCGCCAGAAGCGGCGACGAGCGCGCGTTCGAGGAGCTGATCGCGCCCTACCGCTCCGAGCTGCACGCGCACTGCTACCGGATGCTCGGCTCGCTGCACGACGCCGAGGACGCGCTCCAGAACGCGTTGCTGCGCAGCTGGCGCGGGCTCGGCGGCTTCGAGGGGCGCAGCTCGCTGCGGAGCTGGCTGTACCGGATCGCGACGAACAGCTGCCTGCGGCTGATCGAGCGGCGGCCGAAGCGGGTGCTCCCGGTCGACTACGGGCCGCCGGGCCTCGACGGCGAGCCGCTGGCGGAGACGGTCTGGCTCGAGCCGCTGCCCGACGGCGTGGCGGGGATCCCCGACGGGCGCGCCGGCCCCGAGGCTCGCTACGAGCAGCGCGAGAGCGTCGAGCTGGCGTTCGTCGCGGCGCTCCAGCACCTGCCCGCGCGCCAGCGCGCGGTGCTGATCCTGCGCGACGTGCTCGGGTTCGCCCCGGCCGAGATCGCGGACGCGCTCGACACCTCGGCCGCCGCCGTCTCGAGCGCGCTGCAGCGCGCCCACAAGGCGATCGACGACCTGCTCCCCGAGCGCAGCCAGCAGGCGACCCTGCGCGCGCTGGGCGACGAGCGCCTGCGCGGGATCGTCGCGACCTACGTCGAGGCGTGGGAGCGCAACGACGTCGACGCCATCCTCGCGATGCTCACCCAGGACGTCACGTTCGCGATGCCGCCGCGCCCGACCTGGTTCCGGGGACAGGAGGCCGTGGGGGCGTTCCTCCGGCGCGCACCGCTTTCGCCCCAGCGGCGCTGGCGGCTCGTCCTGACCAGCGCCGGCGGCCAGCCGGCCTTCGGCACCTATCTGTGGGAGGACGAGCGCTGGGTGGCGCACGCGATCGACGTCCTCACGCTCGGCCCCGACGGGCTGATCACCGACGTCACCGCGTTCATCGACGCCCCGGCGTTCGGCGCCTTCGGGCTGCCGGACGAGTTGCCCGCGTAGCGATGGATCCGGGGTCGCCCCCGGATCTCTCTCCACGCAACCCTCCGAGAAAGGACCGCCGTGGAACGCAAACGAGCCTGGGTCGTCGCCCTCACCGGTGTCGGCTCGCTGATGGCGGCGCTCGACACGCTCGTCGTGGCGATCGCCCTCAGCACCATCCGCACCGACCTCGACGCGTCCGTCGCCCAGCTCGAATGGACCGTCAACGCCTACAACCTCAGCTTCGCCGTGCTGCTGATGACGGCCGCCGCGCTCGGCGACCGCTTCGGCCGGCGCCGCTACTACGCGGCCGGCGTCGCGCTCTTCACGGTCGCGTCGGCCGGCTGCGCGCTGGCGCCCGACATCGGCTGGCTGATCGCGATGCGCGCGCTCCAGGGCATCGGCGCGGCGTTCGTGATGCCGCTCGGGCTCGCGCTCCTGAGCGCCGCCTTCCCGCCGGAGAAGCGCGGCGCGGCGATCGGCATCTTCAGCGCCATCACCGGGCTCGCGGTGGCCAGCGGCCCGCTCGTCGGCGGCGCGGTCGTCGAGGGCATCGACTGGACGTGGATCTTCTGGCTCAACGTCCCGATCGGCCTGCTCGTGGTCCCGCTCGTGCTGGCGCGGATGGACGAGAGCCACGGCGCGCGCACCCCGCTCGACCTGCGCGGGCTCGCGCTCGTGACGGCCGGCGCGCTCGCGCTCGTGTGGGGCCTGGTGCGCGGCAACCCCGCGGGCTGGGGGAGCGCCGAGGTGGTCGCGTCGCTGGCCGCCGGGGTCGCGCTCATCGCCGGCTTCGTCGCCTGGGAGCGGCGGGCGCCCGAGCCGATGCTGCCGATGAGCTTCTTCCGCTCGCGCGCGTTCTCGGCCGGCAACGCGGCGATCTTCTGCGTCTTCGCCTCGCTGTTCTCGGCGGTGTTCTTCTTCTCCCAGCTGCTCCAGACCGGGCTCGGCTACGGCGCGCTCGACGCCGGCCTGCGGCTGCTGCCGTGGACCGCGACGTTCCTCGTGATCGCGCCGGGCGCGGGCGCGCTGGCGGACCGGATCGGCGAACGGCCGCTGATGGTGACCGGGCTGCTGATCCAGACCGGCGCGCTCACCTGGATCGCGCTGATCGCCGACCCCAGCCTCGCCTACTCGGAGCTCGTGGTGCCGATGGTGCTCGGCGGCGTCGGGATCTCGATGGCGATCCCCGCCGCGCAGAACTCGGTCGTCGGCGCGGTGGCGCTCGAAGCCGTCGGCAAGGCGGCCGGCACCAACAGCATGATGCGCGAGCTGGGCGGCGTGTTCGGGATCGCGGTCACGGTCGCGATCTTCGCCACCGCCGGCGGCTACGCGACCCCGCAGGCGTTCACCGACGGCTTCGCCCCCGCGATGGTGGCCGCCGCCGCCCTCGCCCTGCTGGGCGCGCTGGCCGGTACGGCACTGCCGGGCCGCCGCCGCGCCCCCGCCCTCCGCCCCGCGTTCGAGGAGACACGATGACCCGCGTCATGGTCCGCTACAAGGTCAAGCCCGAGCAGGTCGCGCGCAACGAGGAGCTCGTGCGCGCCGTCTACGAGGAGCTTCACCGCACCGCGCCCGCAACGCTCCGCTACGCGACGTTCAAGCTGCCCGACGGCGTCACGTTTGTCCACTTGGCCGACCACGACCGCGGGGGCAGCCCGCTCACCGGCCTGGACGCCTTCAAGGCGTTCCAGGCGGACCTGCGCGAGCGCTGCGACGAGCCGCCCGTGGTCAGCGGGCTGAGCGAGGTGGGGTCATTCGGCTGGTAGCTCGACCGGCTCACCCATCGGCAGCCAGCGGACGCGCTCGCGGAACTCCGCGGGCGCGGCCGCGAACCGCTGCTCGACCGCCTCGCGACCCTGCCGGAAGTGCTTCCAGCCCTCGTAGTGGATCGGGATCGCGATGCGCGGTCGCACGGCGGCACACAGCTCGACCGCGTCGTCGGCGGTCATCGTGTAGCGGAGCGGGCCGCTGATCGGGAACTGCACGCCGCCGAGGTGCAGCAGCGCGATGTCCACCGCCAGCCGGGTCGCCACCTCGCGCACGCCGTCGTAGAGCACGGTGTCGCCCGAGATCCACAGGACGCCCTTCTTCTGGCCCTCCCAGCGCAGCGCGAAGCCGATCACGTCGCCGACGATCGGCTTACTCCCCGGCGGACCGTGGCGGCACGGCGTCGCGGTGACCTCGATCGGCACCCGGCCCTCCGCCTCGAGCCGCGTGGTCGCCCAGTCCTCCAGCCCCCGCGCCCCGCCGCCGAGGCGCTTCGCGCCCGCCACCGTCGTGACGACGACCCCCGCCGCCGGGAGCAGGGCGCGCCCGGCGGCGTCGAGGTTGTCCTCGTGATGGTCGTGCGAGAGCAGGACCGCGTCGATCCGGCCGACGTCCGCGGCGGCGATCGCCGGCTCGGCCAGCTTCTGCGACCCGGTCCCCCAGCCGAAGCGGTACTTCCCGCCGGCCGGGTCGAACGTCGGGTCGGTCAGCAGCCGCCAGCCACCCACCTCGATCAGGGTCGTCGGCCCGCCGATGTGGGTGATGCGCAAGCTCACGCGCTCTGCGGCGCGCCCGCCCGGGCGTGCTCGAGCGCCCACTCCAGCGCGTAGTCGGCGACCTCCTCCCAGCCCTCCTTCGCGGGCAGCAGGTGCGGCCCCTCGAACTCCTTGACCTCGGTGAGCGTGTGCTCGGACTTGTAGTGCTTGGCGTTGGAGCGCTGGAGCGAGGGCGGCATCAGGTTGTCGGCGCTGCCGGAGATGAACAGCAGCGGCGCGCGGTCGTCGTTCTTGTAGTTGACGTAGCTGTCGTCCTTGCCGGGGTGGATGTTGGCCAGCGCGCTGCCCCAGAAGATCGCCCCGGACGCGGGGATGTGGTAGCGCTCGTAGAGCGCGCGCGACTCCTCCTCGCTGAAGCCGTTCGTGAACGCGTAGTGCCACTGCTCGTGCGTGAAGCCGACGGCGCGGTGGCGGTTGGCGGGGTTCTTGAGCACCGGGAAGGTCGCCTTGACCTGCGACAGCGGCACCCGCTTGACGCCCTCGGTCGGGGCCGAGTTGATCGCCACGCCGACCGCGCCGCAGCCGTGGTCGAGCAGGATCTGCGTGAACACGCCGCCGGCCGAGTGGCCCATGATGATCGGCGGCGCGTCGAGCGCGCCGATCACGGACTCGAGGTGCTCGATGATCTGCGGCACCGTCACCGCCTCGATCGGGGACGTGTCGGCGTTGAGCGCCTCGACCTCGACCTCGAAGCCGGGATAGGCGGGCGCGAGGACCTTGAAGCCCTTGGCCTCGTAGTGGGCGACCCAGTGCTCCCAGCTGCGCGGCGTGACCCAGAAGCCGTGGACGAGCACGATCGTGTCGGGCGTGGAGGGTGCGTTGGTCATGCGGGGCCCTTTCGAGGCAGCGGGTTGACGGAGATCAGCTCGATGCCGAGCTCCTGGATCCGTTCGATGAGCCCGTGCAGGTGCGCCTGGTCGTGGACGTCGCCGGTGATGACGGTGAGGCCCGATCTGCGCTCGAGGTGCATCCCCTCGAACAGGACGCTGAAGCGATCACCGATCTCGCCCCGGAGCACGAACTCGTAGCTCATCCGGCGCTAGCCTCGCCCACGCGGCAGGCGCCCTGTCATCACCCGCGGCGCGTTTCACCTAGGTGAAATTCGACCGCCTCCGCCCGCGAGCTGACCCCGAGCTTGCGGTACAGCGACTTCACGTGGGTGTGGACCGTGTTGAAGGAGAGGAAGAGCTCCTGGCCGATCTCGCGCTCGGACAGGCCGCTGCTCAGGAGCGCCAGCACCTCGCGCTCGCGCTCGCTCAGCTCCGCGCGGGCCGGCGCGGGCGCGGCCATCGCGGCGGCGAGCCGCTCGGGCAGGACGCCGGCGTCGGGGCACCCGGCCAGCAGCGCCTCGGTCTCGCGGAAGAGCGCCGCGGCGCGCTCGCGGTCGCCGACGCCGGCCGTCGCCGTGGCGAGCGCGATCAGGCCGTCGGCGAGATCCAGCGGCTGGCCCCACAGCCGGCGCAGGAAGACGCCCTGCTCGAGCAGCGGCAGCGCCTCCTCGCGGCGGCCGTGGGCGGCGAGCGCGACGCCGTGCGCGGTGTGCACCTCGCCGACCTCGCGCGCCTCCAGCAGGCCCTGCTCGCGCGCCTGGTCGACGGCCGCGGTGGCGAGGCGCAGCTGCTCGGCGTGGCGGCCGCGCAGGCCCGCGATCAGCGAGAGGTCGGCGATCGCGCCGGTGCCGACGATCCACTGGTCGGCCGGCGGCGCGAGCTCCGCCGTCTCGGTCAGCCAGCGCTCCGCCTCGTCGAGGTCCCCGTTGCAGTAGTGGCCCCAACCGAGCGACCACGTGACGACCGGGCGCCACGGCGACTCCGGCCCTTCGAGCTCCGCCGACCGCGCGCCCGGCCTCCAGCCTCGCCCCCACGTCGCCCCACGCGAACGCCGCGCTCAGGACGCAGAGGCTGGACTGGAGCGAGGCGAAGCCGTCGGGCAGCGGGCCGGCCTCCAGCTCGCCGAGCCGGTCCAGCCGGGCCAGCGCGGCGCGCATGTCGGCCTCGCTGCCGCGCAGCGCCGAGATCCAGGCCAGCACGAGCAGCAGGCGGGCGTCGCCGTCGAGCGTCGCCTCCGGGAAGCGCAGCAGCCAGTCGAGGACGGACGAGGTGCGGCCGGCGTTGACGTAGTGGACCCAGGTCGCGGCGATCAGCGAGCCGGCCTCGGCGAACGCGTGCGCGGCGACGGCGTGGTGGATCGCCTCGTCGGTCGTCCCGAGCTCGTCGTGCCACTCGAACGCGCGCCGGTGCAGGGCCGGGACGAGCGCGGGCTCGCGCCGCTCCAGCTCGACGCGCAGGAGCTGGGCGAAGAGATGGTGGAAGCGGAACCACCGGCGCTGGTCGTCGAGCGGGATCAGGAACAGGTTCGAGCGCGCCAGCGACTCCAGCGCGGCCGCCGAGCCGCTGCCGTCGAGCACCGCGTCGCACAGCGGCGCGCACAGCCGCTCGAGCACCGAGGTCCGGAGCATGAACGCCTGGAGCTCCGGCTCGTAGGCGCCGAGCACCTCGCTGGAGAGGAAGTCGACGACGTGCGCGCTGGTGCCGTCGAAGGCCCGCACGAGGCCGGCCTTGTCGGGCTTGCCCGCCAGCGACAGCGCCGCCAGGTAGATCCCGGCCGGCCAGCCCTCGGTCCGCGTGACGAGCAGGTCGACGTCGGCGGGGGCGAGGCCGAGCCCGAGGCGGTCGTTGAGGAACTCGTGCGCCTCGGGCGCCGTGAAGCGCAGGTCGTCGGCCCGCAGCTCCAGCAGCTGCCCGTGCGCGCGCAGGGCGCCCAGCGGCAGCGCCGGGTCGGCGCGGGTCGAGAGCACGAGCTGGAGCGTCGACGGCATGTAGTCGACGAACCACGCGAGCGTCTCGCGCGCGGCGGCGCTGGTGAGCCGGTGGAAGTCGTCGAGGACGAGCACGACCTCGCCCTGCTCGGCCAGCGCGTTCACGAGCCGCGGCAGCATCACCTCGAGCAGCGGCGCGGCCGGGACCAGCTCGGCCGGGACCGCCTCCGCGAGCGCCGGGCACGCGCGGCCGAGCGCCTCGATCACGTGCGACCACAGCACGATCGCGTCGTTGTCGCCGCCGTCGAGCGTCACCCACGCCACGGGCCGCTCGCGCGCCTCCTCCTCCCGCCACGCGGCGAGCAGCGTCGACTTGCCGAACCCGGCCGGGCCCGCGACGAGGCTGAGCTTGAGGCCGCGGCCGTCGCGCAGGCGCTCGAACAGCCGCTCGCGCGCGATCGTCTGCGCGGGAACGGAGGGCGGATGGAGCTTGGTGACGAGCAGGACCGGGGCATCCGGGCGGCCGGCCGACGTCATGTCACAACGCTACGGGCGCGCCTTCGCTCGCGTCAACCGCCGGCAGGCCGTCGATGCTCTCGCGGTTGTTCTTCTCCGTGTAGCGCACGACCGCGTCCGGGCCCTGGGTGCGCAGTCGCTTGCGCGTCGAGGCGTCGGTGTGGGGGCGCTCGCCCACGTAGTCCATCAGCGGCACGCCGTAGCCGCACGAGCTGGCGATCCGCGTGACCTCGACGAGCACGATCGCGCGCCGCGCCTCCGGCACCGTCGCCTCCTCGAACGCCGCCTCGTCGATCAGCGGCTGGTAGCGCGGGTCGCCGGCCAGCACGATCTCGCCGCGCCCGTGCAGGCGCACGATCCGCGGCGGGCCCTCGAAGGCGCAGAACATGACGACGATGCGGCCGTTCTCGCGCACGTGGGCGATCGTCTCGGCGCCGCTGCCCATGATGTCGAGGTAGGCGACCGTGGTCGGGCCGAGGACGCGCAGGCTGCCGCCCGGCCCCTTCGGCGAGACGTTGACGTGGCCGTCCTGCGCGAGCGGGGAGGTGGCGACGAAGAACATCGGCTGGCGCGCGATCCACCCGCGCATGTGGTCGTCGATGTCGTCGTAGGTGCGGCCCATGAACAGACGGTAGCGGTCAGCCCAGCTCGCGCAGGGCCGCGATCAGCCGGTCGGTGGCGGCGGCGTCGCGCAGCGTGATGCGGACGTGGCGCTCGTCGCCCCACTGCTCGCCCGCGGCGACCTTGATCCGGCGCAGGCCGAGGTGCTCGGCGATCGCGCGCCCGGAGTGCGCGTCGGAGGACAGCCACACGAACGGCGCGGAGGTCGGCGGGAAGGAGAGCGAGGTGCCGTGCAGCGCGGCGGCGAGCCGGTCGCGCTCGCGCGCGGCCGCGGCGCGGCGGCGGGCGAGCACGGGGTCGCCCAGCTCCAGCGACCACGCGGCCGCCGCCTGCGCGGGCGCGTTGACCGAGAAGGAGGGCGTGAGGCGCTCGGCCATCTCCGCGGGCCCGAGCACGTAGCCGATGCGGAACCCGGCCATCGCGTGCAGCTTGGCGAAGGTGCGGAAGACGAGCAGGTTGGGCAGCTCGGCGACGAGGCCGGCGGCGTCCTCGCCCGGCTCGAGGAAGTCGGCCAGCGCCTCGTCGAGCAGCACCCACACGCGCTCGCCGACCCGCTCGCACAGCGCGCGCACGTCCTCGCGCGCGACGGGGGCGCCGGTCGGGTCGTTGGGGCTCGAGAGCGCGATCGCGCGCGTGTCCGCCCCGGCGCGGTCGGCCAGCGGGCCGATGCCTCCTTCGCCCGGCACCGCGATCGGGTTGCCCCCGACGCGCCGCGCCAGCTCCGGCAGCGGCCCCCAGCCCGGCCACGCCACCAGCAGCTCACCCTCGTCGTGCAGCAGCGCGGCGCACGCCTCCTGCAGCAGCTCGGCCGCGCCGTGGCCGACCGCGACCTGGGCGGGGGAGACGCCGTGGCGCGCGGCCGCCAGCTCGCGCACCTCGCGCGCGCCCGGGTCCGGGTAGGCGTTCATGCGCCGCCGCAGCGCGAACGTCGCGGCGTTGACGGCCTCGGGGTGCGGCGGCTCGTGCCAGGCCGTGCGCGCGAGGTCGAGCTCGGGCACGAACACGACCTCGCGGGCGCGCTGCTCGTCCCGGCGCTCGAGCAGCTCGCGCGAGACCTCCTCCGGCGGCAGCTCCGAGAACTGCCGGTAGTGGTCGAAGAGGCGCTTTTTCACTGCGGTGCCAGCGACGGCGCCGGGCCCTCGAGGATGAGGAACCAGAAGCCGAAGGCGAGCGCCGCGACGATCGCCGTGACCGTGAAGATGCGCGACAGCGCGCCCTCGCGCTGGTCGTAGCCGGCGGCGCGCCGCACGACCTTCCAGATCGCGTCGAGCCGGACGGCCAGCACGAGCGTGAGCATCAGCGAGGCGATCATGCCCAGGAACGCGATCGCGATGCCGGCCGAGACCGAGTCCGTGCGGTAGTCGATCTGCGAGCCGATCCACAGCCACGCGACCGGCTGGGGCCCCCACAGGCTCAGGCACACGAGCGTCTCCACGACGAGCACGAACGCCGCCACCAGCTTGTCGATCCGGCGCCGGCCGGGGCTGCCCATCTCGGGCTCCGAGGCGTAGTGGACGCGCGCCGTGCCGGGGCGCCGCCCGATGAACAGGCCACCCGTATCCGTGGGATCGTTTCGCGCCATAAACCGGCTGATGAGGATAGAGGCCGGTGATACGCTGGCCCGCACCGCGGAGGAGGTGCGCAGATGGTGTTCCTGGAGTCGATCGCAGGCGGAGCCGCCGCTCCCGTCCTTCCCGACGTCGACGAGCGCGCCGCCCGCCGCACGCTGCGCGCGCAGATCGCCCGCCTCGAGCGCGACCTCGGCGCCGCGGTCGTCGCCGCCTACCCGCGCCTGCCGGCCGGCACCGCGCGCGTCTCGCACCACGGCCCGCGGCTGCTCGGGCTCGAGGAGCTCGAGCGCGTCCGCGACGACCTCGCCGACCGCCTCGCCGACGTGCGCGCGCAGGCCGCCGCCCAGGCCGAGCGCCAGGCGGAGGCGCGCGTGCTGATCGAGCGCATGCTGCTCGACCCCGGCGCCTATCGCTGGGTCCGGGTCGCCAACGCGGACATCGGCGAGCCCGGCTGCAAGCACTGGCACGTGCGCCCGCGGCTCGGCCTGATCGGCATGCTGGCCGGCTGGTGGCACGTCAAGATCTCCTCCGGCTGCCCCTTAGCCCCCTGACAGCCCCGGGACCAGCCTGATGGGCCGGCGCAGCCGTGCCCGCCGCGCCGCGCAGCCGGCGCCCGAGGCGCCGAGCGCCCCGGCGCCCGCGCGCCTCAGCGACGAGCGCCCGCAGGCGCCGTGGCACCCGGTCCCGCTGGTCGAGATCAGCGTCTTCGTCGGGCTCGTGCTGATCGTCGTCGGCTTCGTCACCGGCGTCGGCACCGACGGCGGGCGCCTGGCGCTGCTGTGCGGGCTCGTGCTCGCCTCGCTCGGCGGCCTCGACACGACGCTGCGCGAGCACTTCGCCGGCTTCCGCTCGCACTCGTCGGTGCTGGCCGGGCTGCCCGCGGTGATCGTGGCGGGCGGCCTGTTCTTCGGGCGTGCGCCGTGGGCCGCGGTCGCCGCCGGCGCGGTGATCACCTTCGCCGCCGCGTTCTGGTGGTTCCGGCTCGCCTTCCGCCGCCGGTCGGGCGGGCTGTCGTTCCGCTGAAGTAGGTTCTCGCGGGTGAGCGAAGAGCGCCGCATGCAGCTGCGTGGGCTGCACCACGTCACCGGGATCTGCCGCGACCTCGAGGCGACGATCGCGTTCTACCGCGACGTGCTCGGCCTCGGGATCGTCCACGACGGCCCCAGCGACGACGATCCCGGCACGCGCCACGTGTGGTTCGGCCCGGCCGGCGGCGCCGCGGGGACGCTGCTGTCGTTCATGGAGTACCCGCAGCTGCCCACGGGCGTGGTCGGCGTCGGCTCGACGCATCACTTCGCCCTCGTCGTCGAGTCCGCGGAGGAGCTCGAGGCGTGGCGCGACTACCTACGGGGCAAAGAGGTCGAGTGCACCGACCTCTACGACCGCGGGGCGTTCCGGTCCGTGTACCTGCGGGATCCGGACGGCCACGTGGTCGAGATTGCTACGCGGGGACCGGGCTTTACACCCGGCCCCCGCTAAGCGTCCGCTCGCGTCAGTTGCGAACGGCCCATTCGCCGAGCGAGAACGCGTCGGACAGATCACCGCGCAGGCGTGCGGCAAGCGCACGCCGCTGGCGTTCGGTCATCGAGCCGACGGTCTTCGTCTCAGACATCGGGATCGAGGAAAGGAACCGCCGGCAGCGGGTCCGACCCCAGCGATGCTGGCTCATGAGCAGATCGGCGATCGCCATGCTCTCGGCCTCCCAGGGGCAGTCGAGCACCACGTCCGCGACGGAGATCTCCCCGTCGGTGACCTGGCGCTTGAGCTCCGCCCGGGCCAGCCTTACGCGATTGGCCTGCTGTAGGGCACGCATGTGTTGCGGCGCAGGCACTGTCGCCGTTGCTTCCATTGAACCTCCCCACGGCCCGCCGTTCCGTGCGGGCCTGGTGTCGTATTTCGATTTCGCGGTCCTACGCGCACACGAAAGTCAGGGGTGGCCCAAGCATCGCCCGATTCGCCGCCTCCCCAGGCGGCCCTCCGGATCCCGAGTCCTGGTTGTCTCCTCTCCCCCGGCTCGCATACTGCGTGCCGACCGAGGGGGACGGTAAGAGGCGTGTCCGTGAAGATCAACGCTCAACCACCCTCTGCATTCGCAAACAGCGGGTGTTTTGTTCGGCCGAATCCCTTGTGCAAAAACGGACAAGACCGGATCTCGGGAAACCGCGGGCCAGAGCCAATTTTGTGCTAAAGAGGCGAGTTTGATCCGGGTCGGTGTAGATGTTGGAGGAACCTTTACCGATCTCGTGGCGCTGGATGGTAGGAAAATCCTGACCGCCAAGGTGCCGAGCACGCCCGAGGACCAGTCGGAAGGTGTGATGCGCAGCCTCGAGGCCGTCGAGGCCTCCGACGTCGCGGCCTTCGCGCACGGGATGACGGTCGCCACCAACGCGCTGCTCGAGCGGCGCGGCGCGCGCACCGCGCTCGTCACGACCGAGGGCTTCCGCGACCTGATCGAGCTCGCGCGCCAGGACCGCCCCGCGCTCTACGACCTCGCCGAGCGCCGGCCGGAGCCGCTCGTGCCGCGCGACCTGCGCTTCACCGTGCGCGAGCGGATGGGGCCCGACGGCGAGGTCGAGCCGCTCGACGACGACAGCGTGGGCGAGGCGATCGAGGCGCTGCGCGCGGCGGAGGTCGAGGCGGTGGCGGTGTGCCTGCTGTTCGCGTTCCTGCACCCCGACCACGAGCGCCGCGTCGGCGAGGCGGTGCGCGAGGCGCTCGGGGACGTCCACGTCTCGCTCTCGAGCGAGGTGCTGCCGGAGTTCCGCGAGTACGAGCGCTTCTCCACCACCGTCGCCGACGCCTACCTGGCGCCGAAGCTCGGCGCCTACCTCGAGCGCCTCGCCGCGAGCGCGGAGGAGGCGGGCGTGCCCGCCCCGCTGGTGATGCAGTCCTCGGGCGGCGTGCTCGACGTCGGCGCCGCCGCCGAGCAGGCGGCCGGCTGCGTGCTCTCCGGCCCGGCCGGCGGCGTGGTCGGCGCCGCGCACATCGCGCGGGCGAGCGGCTACGAGGACGTGCTGACCTTCGACATGGGCGGGACGAGCACGGACGTCGCGCCCGTGCTCGGCGGCGAGGCGAGCACGACGACCGAGTCGGTGGTCGCCGGGCGTCCCGATCAAGCTAAGCGTCCGCTCGCGTCAGTTGCGAACGGCCCATTCGCCGAGCGAGAACGCGTCGGACAGATCACCGCGCAGGCGTGCGGCAAGCGCACGCCGCTGGCGTTCGGTCATCGAGCCGACGGTCTTCGTCTCAGACATCGGGATCGAGGAAAGGAACCGCCGACAGCGGGTCCGACCCCAGCGATGCTGGCTCATGAGCAGATCGGCGATCGCCATGCTCTCGGCCTCCCAGGGGCAGTCGAGCACCACGTCCGCGACGGAGATCTCCCCGTCGGTGACCTGGCGCTTGAGCTCCGCCCGGGCCAGCCTTACGCGATTGGCCTGCTGTAGGGCACGCATGTGTTGCGGCGCAGGCACTGTCGCCGTTGCTTCCATTGAACCTCCCCACGGCCCGCCGTTCCGTGCGGGCCTGGTGTCGTATTTCGATTTCGCGGTCCTACGCGTACACGAAAGTCAGGGGTGGCCCAAGCATCGCCCGATTCGCCGCCTCCCCAGGCGGCCCTCCGGATCGCGAGTCCTGGTTGTCTCCTCTCCCCCGGCTCGCATACTGCGTGCCGACCGAGGGGGACGGTAAGAGGCGTGTCCGTGAAGATCAACGCTCAACCACCCTCTGCATTCGCAAACAGCGGGTGTTTTGTTCGGCCGAATCCCTTGTGCAAAAACGGACAAGACCGGATCTCGGAAAACCGCGGACCAGAGCCAATTTTGTGCTAGAGAGGCGAGTTTGATCCGGGTCGGTGTAGATGTTGGAGGAACCTTCACTGATCTGGTGGCGCTGGATGGTAGGAAAATCCTGACCGCCAAGGTGCCGAGCACGCCCGAGGACCAGTCGGAAGGGGTGATGCGCAGCCTGGACGCCGTCGAGGCCTCCGACGTCGCGGCCTTCGCGCACGGGATGACGGTCGCCACCAACGCGCTGCTCGAGCGGCGCGGCGCGCGCACCGCGCTCGTCACCACCGAGGGCTTCCGCGACCTGATCGAGCTCGCGCGCCAGGACCGCCCCGCGCTCTACGACCTGGCCGAGCGCCGGCCGGAGCCGCTCGTGCCGCGCGACCTGCGCTTCACCGTGCGCGAGCGGATGGGGCCCGACGGCGAGGTCGAGCCGCTCGACTCCGACAGCGTGGGCGAGGCGATCGAGGCCCTGCGCGCGGCGGAGGTCGAGGCGGTGGCGGTGTGCCTGCTGTTCGCGTTCCTGCACCCCGACCACGAGCGCCGCGTCGGCGAGGCGGTGCGCGAGGCGCTCGGGGACGTCCACGTGTCGCTCTCGAGCGAGGTGCTGCCGGAGTTCCGCGAGTACGAGCGCTTCTCGACCACCGTCGCCGACGCCTACCTGGCGCCGAAGCTCGGCGCCTACCTCGAGCGCCTCGCCGCCAGCGCGGAGGAGACGGGCGTGCCCGCCCCGCTGGTCATGCAGTCCTCGGGCGGCGTGCTCGACGTGGGCGCCGCCGCCGAGCAAGCGGCCGGCTGCGTGCTCTCCGGCCCCGCCGGCGGCGTGGTCGGCGCCGCGCACATCGCGCGGGCGAGCGGCTACGAGGACGTGCTGACCTTCGACATGGGCGGGACGAGCACGGACGTCGCGCCCGTGCTCGGCGGCGAGGCGAGCACGACGACCGAGTCGGTGGTCGCCGGGGTCCCGATCAAGCTTCCGATGGTCGACGTCCACACCGTCAGCGCGGGCGGCGGCTCGATC
>CAWBCU010000021.1:0-35565 GCA_963787335.1 uncultured Solirubrobacterales bacterium | reverse complement strand
CCTTCTTCTTGTCCTTTTTCGCCATGGCGGGCGCAAGTCTAGTTCCATGCCGGACCACATGGCCACCGCTCCCCTCCATCTGCGGCCGAACGCGCCCGTCGCCGAGCGCGCACTGCTGCCCGGCGACCCGGGGCGCGCGCTGCGCCTCGCCCAGCACCTGCTCGCGGTGCCGATGCAGGTGCTCAACACGAACCGCGGGCTGTGGGGCTACACGGGCACGGCCGCCGACGGCGCGCCGCTGACGATCCAGAGCACCGGGATGGGCGGGCCGACGGCCGCCATCGTGGCCGAGGAGCTGATCGGGCTCGGGGCGCGGCGGCTCGTGCGGGTCGGGACCTGCGGCGCCATCGCCGACAGCCCGCGGCTCGGCGACCTGCTCGTGGTCGGCGAGGCGCTGTGCGAGGACGGGACGAGCCGCGCGCTCGGCGCCGGGGAGCGCGCCGCCGCCGACCCGGGCCTGGCGGCCGCGCTGGCGCGCGCGGCGGGCGCCCCGGTCCTCGTCGCGTCGTCGGACCTCTTCTACGACCCCGACCCGGCGCGCCGGCGGCGCTGGGCGGCGGCCGGCGCCGTCGCGGTCGAGATGGAGTCGGCGGCGCTGTTCACGGTCGCGCGGCTGCACGGCGCCGCCGCCGCCGCCGTGCTGCTGGTCACGGACGAGATCGCCGGCGAGGAGCCCCGCCGCATCGGCGACGAGGCGCTCGCGCGCGGGGAGCTGGCCCTGGGCGACGCGGGGCTGGCGGCGTTCTAGGCCTTCTTGCGCGCCGCTGCGCGCTTGGCCTTCGGCTTCGGCTTCGCCTTGGTCGGCGCGGCCGGGCGGCCGGAGGACGCGTCGACCTCGAGGCGCTCCTGCTCGCGCGGCATGTGCGCGGGCGGGGAGCCCAGCCCGGAGGCGAGCGAGCCCAGCTCCGCGGAGAGCTTGGCCAGCTGCGACTCGATCCCCGCCAGCCGCTCCTCGGCGCCGCTCAGCGCCGGCCGGTGCAGCGCCTCGAGCCGCTGGTCGAGCCGGTCGACCCCGTCCTCGATCCCCTCGAGCCGCTGCGAGACCGAGCGCAGGCGGCGCGTCAGCCGCTCGATGTCGGCCGCCGACGGGATGTTGAGGGCGCCCATCGCGGCCTCCTGCGCCTGCACCGCCTTCTCCCGCGCCTCGAAGGCGCGTGAGATCGCGCCGTTGACGAACTGGTTCTCGAGCAGGTCCTGGGCGATCTTCCCGAGCGCGTCCTCGCTCTGGCGCGCAAGCTTGTCGCGCAGGCCCTCGCTGTCGGTCATTGGATCCTCTCTCTCGGCATGATTCTAAGGTTCGAGTCGAGCCTTAGATAGGCGGCTTCACTGGAGCTTAAGGTTCAGAACAACTGCTTTTGGACATTCTGCCGCAAGGTATCGGCTGGTTAACCGTTCTCTAATTGCAAAGGCATATGCCACTCAGTAGCGTGCGACGCCAGTCCGGGGCATCGGGAAGGGATCGCGCGGCAGCGCCGCGAGGCGCGCGGGGGGACGCGTACTGAATATGAGAAGACGGAAGGGAATCATCGCGCTCATCGCCGCTACGGTCGGCCTTGGCGTGGCCGCGATTCCCGCCTCGGCAGAGCTGCATTCCGTCACCGTCGTCCTGATCACGGGCCAGCGCATCCAGGTCCAGGTCGACGTGCCCCCGGGCACGCCGGTCAGCCAGGTCGCGATCCCGGGGATCACCGGCACGATCAAGGAGGTGATCGACAACGGCGTCGTCACGGTTCCCACGCCGAGCGCGACCCCGGCCCTCCCGGTCCCGACCGTGCCCGCCGCCCCCGGCACGCCCACCCCCACCTCCACGCCCACCCCGGACGGCAACGAGAAGCCCGGTGCGCCCAACCGCACCCAGGGCGGCTCCAAGCCGGACAGTTCCACGCGCGCACGTGAGGACGAGGGCAACCAGAATTTCGCCACCGGCAACATCAACGGCAAGAAGATCAAGAGCAAGGTCGAGAAGACGGCGCGCAAGAAGGCGCGCAAGCTGAAGGCGACCGTGAAGCCCGGCCGCACGGTCGAAGGCGCCCCGACGCAGGACAACCCGACCTTCTCCCTGGCGATGCCCGGCGCGGCCCCGATCGGCGTCCCGAACTTCTTCATCGACAAGTTCCGCATCCCGCCCTTCCTGCTTCCGCTCTACCAGGCCGCCGGCATCGAGTACGGCGTGCGCTGGGAGGTCCTCGCGGCGATCAACGAGATCGAGACCGACTACGGCCGCAACCTCAACGTCTCCTCCGCCGGCGCGCTCGGCTGGATGCAGTTCATGCCCGCCACCTGGGAGCAGTACGGCGTCGACGCGAACAAGGACGAGCTCAAGGACCCGTACAACCCGGCCGACGCGATCTTCG
The DNA here is from genome assembly GCA_963787335.1 of uncultured Solirubrobacterales bacterium. Lineage (GTDB taxonomy): Bacteria > Actinomycetota > Thermoleophilia > Solirubrobacterales > Solirubrobacteraceae > DASQFQ01. Next base: position 33,211 of record CAWBCU010000021.1, on the reverse strand, counting down.
CCGCCGCCCGCTACCTCAAGGCCGCCGGCGCCGAGACCGACATGCGCAAGGCGATCTTCGCCTACAACCACGCCGACTGGTACGTCGACTCCGTCCTCATGCGCGCCCGCCTGATCGGCGGCCTGCCCTCCAACTTCGTCGGCTCGCTCACCGGCCTGACCCAGGGCCACTTCCCCGTCGCGGCGAAGGCCACCTACGCCGACGACCTCACCGAGCAGGACGCCAAGAAGGCCTCGAAGCGCTCGCGCAAGGCCGGCAACCGTGCACTCGTGGTCGAGGGTTCCAAGCACCGCCGCGGGATCAAGGTGTTCGCCCGCCGCGGCGCGCCGGTGATCGCGGTCAACGACGGCAAGGTCATCCGCGTCGGCGAGAGCAAGCGCCTCGGCCGCTTCGTCCAGTTCCAGGACGTCTACGGCAACACCTACACGTACGGGCGCCTGGCCAAGGTCGCCAAGACCTACCCCGCCCCGCGCGAGCGCACGACGACGCGCAAGGCCGTCGCCAAGGAGCTCTCGCTCCCGGCCAAGGACGCCAAGCCCACCGCGCCCGCCTCCGCCACCACGCAGCGCGCGACCAAGCGCTCCAAGCCCGCTCCCGCCACCCGCAAGGCCGCGCGCCCCGCCGCCACCAAGCAGCGGCTGTTCGCGAACCCGGATCGCCCCAGGGCGGGCCGCGCCGGCGGCGCCCAGCAACTGTTCGAGCGCACCGGCAAGATCGACGGCGGCTCGACCTTCAAGGCCTACTTCACCAAGGTCTTCGGCCTCAACCGCAAGGACGTGCGGATCAAGAAGCTGCGCCCGGGGTCGAAGATCGTGGCCGGCACGGTGCTCGGCCGCATCGGCAAGGTCTCGGAGACCCAGGCCGCGCACATGCTGTTCGAGATCCGCCCCGCCGGCCGCGGCGCCCCGCGCATCGACCCGAAGCCGATCCTCGACGGCTGGAAGCTGCTCGAGTCGACCGCGATCTACCGCGCCGCCGGCAAGAACCCGTTCTTCGGCCCGGACGCGAAGACCCCGTCGATCGGCCAGATCCTGCTGATGAGCAAGGAGGCGCTGGTCCAGCACGTGCTCGCCAACCCGCGCATCGAGGTCTACGAGTGCGGCCGCGAGGACATCCGGACCGGCCAGATCGACCGCCGCGTGCTCGCGACGCTCGAGTTCCTGGCCGCCTCTGGCTTCCGCCCCACGGTGACCTCGACGAAGTGCGGCCACGGCTTCCTGACCAGCTCGGGCAACGTGTCCCAGCACTCCTCCGGCAACGCGGTCGACATCGCGAAGATCAACGGCATCCCGATCATGGGCAACCAGGGCAAGGGCTCGATCACCGAGCTCGTGGTGCGCCGCCTGCTGACCCTGCAGGGCACGATGACGCCGGACCAGATCATCACGCTGATGACGTTCGAGGGCGCCGACAACACGCTCGCGATGGGCGACCACGCCGATCACATCCACATCGGGTGGAAGCCGCTCTACGGCACCAACTCGAAGGCCGCGAAGCAGGTCAACGCGGTGCTCAAGCCCAACCAGTGGATCAAGCTGATCGACCGGCTGGAAGAGATTGACAACCCGACCGTGCGCCTCCAGCCCTCGAAGCATGCGCTCAAGGTCACCAAGCGCGCCTCCGAGGCGCACCACGGCGAATAAGAGGGGAGCGGCCGCGAGCCGCCGCTTCGCCTTCGTGCAGTGGGAGTTCGCCGGGCAGATCGGGCCCGAGGCCGGACGCTACGTGATCCGGCGCTACGCCGGTGACGACGCGCGCCACGTGATCGTGATCGGCGACCTCGAGGCGCCGCGCCGCCGGCGTCTCGCTCGCCGCCGCCCGCGCAGCGCGACGCCCGGCACCGATGTCGGCGACGTCGAGGTCACGCGCGCGACGGTCATCACCACCGACCCGCTGCCGGAGGACGGGGCGGCGGCGTGGCTCGACGCCGCCGTGCGCGACCACGAGACGACCGTCGGCGAGGCGCTCCTGCTCCTCAACCGCACGATCCACGGCCACCGCCTCGCGGCGATGGACCCGTACATCAGCGAGGTTCGCAACGGCCAGGCGCTCGCCACCCGCATCGGCTACGGCTCGGGCGAGCAGGTCGCCGAGGGCGACTGGGAGGACGCGCGCGAGCTGCCGGCGCCGAGGCCGTCGCGCTCGATGCTCCTGCACCCGCAGCAGCGCCTCGCCGCCCTGCTCTCCGGCCGCGACGTCGCGCTCGCCTGCGAGGTGCTCGCGCTGCGCGCCCGTGCCGACCTCGACCAGGACCGCCAGCGCGAGGCGGCCTTCCAGCTCACGGCCGCGCTCGACGCGGCGCTCGCCGAGCTCGAGGGCTGGCGCGGGACCGAGGCGGTCGCCACCCGCCTCGACGAGCTCCGCGAGCACCGGGAGCCGGTCGAGCGGGCGGCGCGGGCGGCGCTCGACGGAGGGCTCCAAGCGGAGCACATCGAGGCGGTCGAGACGGCGCTGGGGCGGCTCGAGGCCACGCTGCGGGCGCGCACGGCGAGCCTGTGACGGACGAACGCTGGGCGGCGGTCGACGACTACCTCTCCGCGCGGCTGGCGCCGGGCGAGGCCGCGCTGACCGAGGCGCTGGAGGCGAACGCGGCCGCCGGGCTCGTGGCAGCCGACGTGTCGCCGGCCCAGGGCCGGCTGCTCGAGTTGCTGGCGCGCCTGTGCGGCGCGCGGGCGATCCTCGAGATCGGGACGCTCGGCGGCTACAGCACGATCTGGCTGGCGCGGGCGCTGCCGCCCGACGGCCGGCTCGTGACGCTCGAGGCCGACCCGCACCACGCGCAGGTCGCCCGCTCGAACCTCTCGCGGGCCGGTCTGTCGGAGGTGGTCGAGATCGTGGAGGGCCCGGCGCTCGAGACGCTGCCGGGCGTGGCGGGCCCTTTCGACCTCGTCTTCATCGACGCCGACAAGGACCGCAGCGCCGACTACCTCGGTCTGGCGCTCGAACGGTCCCGCCCGGGCACGCTGATCGTCGCCGACAACATCGTGCGCGGCGGGGCGGTGGTGGACGCGGCGAGCGACGATCCGCGGGTGGTGGGGGTGCGGCGGCTGGTCGAGGCGGTGGCCGCCGAGCCTCGGTTGGTGGCGACGGGGGTGCAGACCGTCGGCGTCAAGGGATGGGACGGGATGGTGCTGGCGCTGGTGGTGTGAGGCTGTGGGCGGTCGCGGTGAGCGGCGCGAACGTCAACGGCGGCTGGGTGGGAGAAGGGTTTGGGTGTCGGTGGCGGGGGTGTTCGGGCCGGTTTTGACTGGATGTGGTCACTTCAGGCTGACTATTCGACCGAAACCACACCCGGCCGCGCGAGCCGCCGCGGCGGCTCGCACCCTCCTCAATGCGCCGTTGCCCTGGACGCGCAGTTCGCGCAGCGCCCGCGCACGAGCACCTCGCTCCCCGTCGGCTCCACACCGGACGCCCGGAGACCGGCCAGCGCCGACGCGAGGTCGACCTTGGCGTCGAGGTCCGCGACCGCGCCGCACTTGTCGCAGACGAAGTGGTGGTGCGGATCCACCCGGGGGTCGTACCGGACCGCCCGCCCCGCGCGGACCCGTGTAGCGAGGCCGATATCGGCGAGCAGTTCGAGGCCGGCGTAGACCGTCGGCAAGGAGACGCCTGGCACGGTCCCGTGGACCCGCTCGAGGACCTCTTCGGCGGTCGCGTGGCGCCCGAGCGCCCGCAGGGCGCCGAAGATCGCCAGGCGCTGGGGCGTGACGCGCAGCTCGCGGGCGCGGAGGGCGGTGCGGATCTCGTCGTGGGCGGTCGGCATATTCGGGTTGCCTAACACTAGCACTAGACTCGTTATTGCAAACTACTTGCGTTAGAATCGACACCGATGCTCTCCGAGATCGCACTTGCGCGCTGGCGCGACGCGGACGACCGCTCGCGTGTGCTCCAGGTCATCCAGCCCGGCCTGATCGGGCTGATCGACGGCACGCTCTCCACGCTCGCGCCGATCTTCGCGGCCGCCTACGTGAGCGGCTCGCGCGCCGCGCTGCTGGTCGGCATCGCCGCCGCGCTCGGCGCTGCGATCTCGATGGGGCTCTCTGAGGCGCTGTCCGACGACGGCTCGGTCACCGGCCGGGGCGGGTCAGCGGCCCGCGGCGTCATCACCGGCTCCGCGACCTTCGTCGGCGGCACCGCGCATGCCCTCCCCTTCCTCATCTCCGACCTCTCGACCGCGCTGGCGATCGCCTACGCCGTGGTGTCCGTCGAGCTCGTCGCGATCGCATGGGTCCGCAAGCGGTTCCTCCACGTCTCGATGCGCACCTCGCTGATCCAGGTCACCCTCGGCGGCATCGTGATCGCCATGGTCGGCGTGCTGCTGGGCCACGCCTAGAGCGCGGCGACCACCGCCTCCAGCTCGGCGACCACGTCACCGGACAGCCGCAGCGTGGCGCGGTCGTCGTACTGCGTCGCGCTCTGGGTGACGATCGCCAGCGCGCCGCCCGCGCGGAGGGTGATCGAGGGCAGCCCGGCGATCGGGTAGACCTCGAGCGAGGTGCCGACGCAGAGCAGCACGTCGGCGCGCTCGGCCAGCTCCGTCGCGCGGTCCATCGCCGCCTCCGGCAGGAGCTCGCCGAACAGCACGACGTCGGGCTTGAGCGGCTGCCCGCAGTCGCAGCGCGGCACCCCGTCGGGGTCGGCCGACAGCCGCGCCCGCACCTCCTCCAGCTCGTACTGCCGTAGGCACTCCAGGCACGAGGAGTGCGAGATCGAGCCGTGGACCTCGATCAGCTCCCGCGTGCCGGCCTGCGCGTGCAGCCCGTCGATGTTCTGCGTGACGACGGCGTCCAAGGCGCCCCGGCGCTCGAGCTCCGCGAGGGCGAAGTGCGCCCCGTTCGGGCGCTTGTCGCGCAGCGACTGGAAGCGCGAGCCGTAGAACATCCAGAACTGCGCCGGGTCACGGCGGAAGACGTCGATGTGCGCGACATCCATCGGGTTGACGTTCTCCCACAGCCCGGTCCCGGGCGAGCGGAAGTCCGGGATCCCCGAGGGCACGGAGATCCCGGCGCCCGTCAGCGCGACCACCGAGCCGGCCGAGCGGATCAGCTCGGCCAGCGCGGCGGCTTCGCTCGTGCTCACTTCCCCTTGAACTCGGGGGTGCGCTTGCCGAGGAACGCGCCGATGCCCTCGCGGGCGTCCTCGGAGGCGAACGCCTTGAGGAAGCCCTGCTTCTCGGCCGCGATCCCCTCGTCGAGGTCGCCCTTGTGCGAGACCTGCTTGATCGTCTCGAGCGCGAGCGGCGCCTGGCCGGCGAACTTGCGCGCCCACTGGACCGCGGTGTCGAACAGCTCGTGGTCCTGGACGACGCGGTTGACGAGCCCGTGCTCGTAGCCGTCCTCGGCCGACACCGCCTCGCCGGTGGTGTTCATCTCGAGCGCCTTGGCCGGCCCGACCAGCCGCGGCAGCCGCTGCGTGCCGCCGAAGCCGGGGATGATGCCGAGGTTGATCTCGGGCTGGCCGAAGGTGGCCGAGAAGCCCGCGATGCGGACGTCGCAGGCCATCGCCAGCTCGCAGCCGCCGCCGAAGGCGAGGCCGTTGACCGCGGCGATGGTCATGGTGCGCGACTGCTCCCACGACCGCAGCAGGTCGTGCGCGCCGTCGAGCAGCGCGCGACCCGAGGTCTCGTCCATCTTCGTGAACGCCTTGATGTCCGCGCCGGCGCAGAACAGCGCCGGGTTGGGCGAGGCGAGGATCATCGCCTTGACGGCGGGATCGGCCTCGATCGCCGCCCACGCCTTGGACAGCCCCTCGACCACGTCGGGCGAGATCGAGTTGGCGGGCGGGTTGTCCAGCCAGACGATCGCGTACTCGCCGCGGGTGTCGAGCTTGACGGCCGCGTTCTCGTAGCCCTCGTCGGGCTGCGGGTAGGGGTAGAAGCCCTGCCCGCTCTTGGCGCCGAGACGGCCCTGGGCGACGAGCCGGCGCAGGATCAGCGGCGGCTCGAAGTGCTCGCCCCACTCGTCCTCGGCCTTCTCGAGCGCGGCGAGGACCTCGTCGAGCCCGCGGAAGTCCGCGCGGGCGAACGGGCCCGGGATCATGCCCGTGCCCATCATCATCCCGAGGTCGATGTCGCGGACGCCCGCGATGCCCTCCTCGAGGACGAGGCAGGACTCGACGAACGCCTTCAGCTGGAAGCGCTCCGCGAGCGCCTCGTCGACGGCCGGAGCGGTCTCAGGAGTGCTCATAGAAGCCCTTTCCGCTCTTCTGGCCGAGGTTGCCCTGGTCGACGAGCTCCTCCATGCCCTTGTGGACGTAGAAGCGGTCGCCGTAGGCGTCCCGCATGTCGCGCGCGACCTTGAGCGTGGTGTCCAGACCCGACATGTCGGCGAGGAAGAACGGCCCCATCGGCACGAGCTTGGACTCGGTGAGCGCCTTGTCGATGTCCTCGATGCTGGTCCCCGACTCGTCCTGGATAGCGCCAGATCTCCGACGCCGTCGAGGTGAGGATGCGGTTGACCACGAAGCCCGGGCACTCCTCGCAGCGGACGGGCATCTTGCGGATGGCCTGGGCGAAGTTGGCGGCGGCCTGCATGGTCTCCGGCGACGTCTCCTCGCCCGCGATGACCTCGATCAGCCGCATGCGGGAGGCCGGCCAGAAGAAGTGGAAGCCGACGACCTTGTCCGGCCGGTTGGTGATGTCGCCGATCTCGGTGATCGAGAGGCCGGAGGTGTTGGAGGCGAGGATCGCGTGGCCGGGCGTGGCGGCGTCGAGGTCGGCGAAGACCTGGTGCTTGATCGCCATCTTCTCCGGCACCGCCTCGATGACGAAGTCGACGTCGCCGAAGCCGTCGTAGTCGGTGGTGCCGGTGATCAGGCCGAGCGTGTGCTCGATCTGGGCGTCGGCCTGCTCCTGGGTCAGCTTCTCCCGCTTGACCAGCTTGGCGGCCTGACTCTGGGTGACCTCGCGTGCCTTCTCGAGGCCCTTGTCCACGAATTCCTGTTTGACGTCCTTGAGGAGGACGGGGATGTCGGCGGAGGCGATGGTCTGGGCGATCTCTCCGCCCATCACCCCGGCCCCCACGACAGCTGCTTTGAAGACGAACATGGGGGCATCCTTTCACGCGAGGCGCACCGCCGAGAGCGCGGCCAGCGCGGTCATGCAGAGCGCCGATCCGACGCACCAGATGCAGATCGCGTGCAGCTCGCCGACCTCGATCCAGGTCAGCCAGGCCGACAGCCCGAAGCCCGAGAACGCGAGCACCGCGGTGACCGTCCGGGCCCGCTCGCCGTCACCGGCGAGCGAGCCCAGGATGGCGAGGTAGCCGAGCAGCCCCAGCAGCGCCACCGGCACCCCCGCGAGGTCCGCGTAGGCCGACTTCTGCACCGTCGCGCAGCCGTGGGCGATCGCGCACACCGGCTCGCCGCCCGCGTAGTGGACGACGGTGAGGTAGCTCGCGATGCCGAGGCCCACGAGGGCGACCGCGACCGAAAGGGGGCGCGCCGCCGTGAAGCGGCGCACCGGGGGAGCCGTGATCACTTGAGCGCCGCCTTCAGCTTCGCGTGGCTGAGAACGCCGCTGCCGATGACGCGCGGCTGCCCACCCGCCTTGGCGACGGTGAAGGTCGGCGTGGCGTTCACGCCCAGCCGTGTCGCGTCGCTGTCGGCCCGCTCGAGCCGCCGCATGGCGAACTCGCCGTCGGCCGCGCTCAGCGCCTTGCCGGCGTCGACGCCGGCGGCCTTCGAGACCGAGCGCAGGAAGCCGTCGGTCACGTAGCCCGAGTTCTCCTGCCCCTGGGCCGCGTAGAAGGCCTCCACGAACGGCCACAGCCGGCCCTGCTGCTCGGCTCCCGCGGCCACGTGCGCGGCGCGCTCGGAGTCCGGGCCGATGAAGTGCAGGGTGCGCAGCTCGAGCTTGGCCTTGCCCGGGCGGACGTAGTGCTCGACCAGCCACGGCAGCGTCTGCCTCGACGCCTCGGCGCAGACCGGGCACTGGAGGTCGACGTACTCGGTCAGCGTGAGCGGGGCCTTCGGGTCGCCGAGCACGCCGTCGTGCTCGGGGATGCCGCGGAACGTCGCGCTGGCGGGCGGGGCGGGCGGTGCCGGCTTGGTGCCGCCGGAGGCGGACACGGCGACGCCGGCGGCGACCAGCACCGCGGACGCGCCGAGGGCGGCGAGCAGCCGCCGAGGAGCATGGGACATGAGGAACCTTTCGAAAGAGTTGGATGGGTGGTGCCGCGCGGGGAGCTACGCGGCGACCGGCGGCGCGCGGCCGCGCATGAGGCGCAGCGGGGCGGCGCTCGCACCCATCGGCGAGCGCTGGAGGGGCCGCGACGCGATCGCGGCGAGCAGCTGGAGGCGGGGCGCGGCGGTACGCAGGGAGCGCACGAGCGCGCGGGCGGCGGGCGCGACCCGCAGCGCGAGGGCGAGCACGGCGCCGGCGAGGACGCCGAGCGCCAGCAGCCCGAGCCAGCCGCCGCCGAGCGCGGAGCCCGCGCCGAGGCCGGCGGCGAGCGCGGCCTGGGCGCCGCAGGAGAGCCAGATCGCGCCGGTGCCGAGCGCCCACAAGCGTGCGAAGCCGGGCGCCGAGCCGGCGACACGGGCGACGAGCAGCGCCATGCCGATCCCGTAGAGCAGCAGCGCGAGCACGCCGAACGTGCTCCAGCCGGAGCCCGCGGCCTCCAGGCAGCTCTGCGCGCGCGGGCCGCAGAGCACGGCGGCGCGCGTCTGGTCCGCGCCGACCGCCAGCAGCGGCAGCAGCACGAGGGCGCGCAGGGTCAGGGAGAGGTGGCGCATCAGCTTCACATCATGCATCGGCATGTGAGCGGCAGATCAAGATCCGTATGACGCCGCAGACCTCAGGCGAGCAGCTCGCGGTCGCCCTGCAGCTCGCGCGCGAAGCGGTTGAGGCTGCGCTGGAGCGAGTCGCGCAGCGCGCGGCGGATGAACAGCACGTCGGTGAGCGGCGTGAAGACGTTGGCGTCCTTGATCTCGTAGTGGAGCTCGAGCGCGATCTCGACCCCGTCCGGACCCGGCACGAACGTCACCGTCTGCGTGCCGGCGAGCTGCTCGTCCTCGATCGCCAGCGTCTGCCCGGCCCGCGCCTCGTAGGCCGTCACGCGCTCGACCACGCGGCCGCGGCCGCCGGGCCGCGAGTCCCAGACGGCGCGCGCGCCCTGCGACGGCCACTCCCCCTCCAGCTTGAAGAGGTGGCCGAAGCCGTCGACCCACGCCGGCCAGCGCTGGGGGTCGTACCAGAGCGCCTCGGCCTCGAAGGCGAGGCCGGGCACGTTGACGGCGGCGCGGACGCGCGGCACCGGCTACCCCACCCACACCGCGTGACGCCACTCGCGCACCGCCGCGCCGGGGTCGCCGGCCTGCAGCGCGGCCTCGGCCACCGCCAGCACCGGCATGTCCTCCCCCGAGCCGAAGCCGGTCACGACGGGCTGGCGCACCTCCGGCCGGTCCTCGCGCCCGAGGTCCCAGCGCAGCACGGGGTAGCTGGTCACGAAGCTCGCCCCGAGGTAGTACGCGGCGTGCAGGACGAGCGGCCGCGAGGCCTCGGCGAAGTCGCGGAAGCCGGCGCCGTTCTGGTCCAGCACGTCCTGCACCCACCCCGGCACGACGGTCGGCGGCTCGACGTCCACGAACTCGATGCGCGCGCCGATCGCGGCCAGCACCTCGGGCACGGAGGCGAGGCTGAAGTCGACGAGGGTCCGCTTCCCGGGCAGGTCGAAGCCGGCCGCGGCGGCTGCCGCGCCCTCTTCCAGGAAGCGCTCGAGATACTCGCGCGCCTCGAACCCGGACCCCTCGGCGAAGACCCACCAGTCCAGCTCAGAGCACCTCCGCGCGAATGGCGTCGATGGAGGCCGCGATGCGATCCAGGCGCGGTCGCAGCTCGCCGCCCAGGCGCTCGAGCTCGGTGCGGCCGGAGTCGGTGATGCGATAGAAGCGGCGCGAGCGGCGCTCCGGATGCTCCCACTCACCCGCCACGTGGCCCGCAGCCTCGAGCGAGCGCAGCAGCGGGTACATCGTGTTCGGGTTGACCGCGAGCGCGCCGGCCGTCAGCGCGCCGATGCGGTCCATCAGCTGGTTGCCGTAGGACGGCTCCTGGGAGACGAAGTGCAGGACCAGCAGCGGCAGCAGCCCGGCGCGCCGCAGGTCGCCGATGAGCGGGTCGGTGCCGCCCGGCCCGCGCGCGGCGGCGTCGGGTCCGGGTTTGGCGCCGGTCGCCTCGACCGCGGCACGCGCTTCGTCGACCGAGGCGGCCTCGGCGGCAGCCTGCGTCGTCTTGCGGGAGGGCACAGCCCGATCATGTCAGGGCACGCGGGCGATCGGCTCACAGTGAGACGAGGAAGCCGCGGCCATAGAGCCGCCGCAGGCTCGGCAGCGACTCCGCCGCGAGCCGCGCCGCGTCGAGGCCGCGCTCGGCGGCGACGGCGCTCACGACCTCGCGCAGCGGGCGGCCGTCGAGCGCGAACAGCACCCCCATCGCCGGCGGGTCGACCGCCCCGTCGATCCCGATGTCGTCCTGGAGCACGAGCCTGACGTCGGCGAGCTCGTAGCCCTTGCCGTCCCAGTCGAGGGCGTGCACGAGCCGGTGGCGCGCCGCGGGCACGAGCGTGCGCTCGAGCAGCGCGTCCGCGGGCGCGTCGGCGAGCACGTCCTGCGCGGCGAAGATGCGCTCGAGCTGCGGCCCGCCGGGCCGGCGCGGCGGCCGGGTGGCGTCGAGGCCGGCGAACCAGTTGGCGCCGCCCGAGCGCCGGCGGAGGACGAGGACCCCGAACCAGATCGCCTCGATGCCCGCCTCGGCGTAGAAGCGGACCCAGCGCGCGATCGCCTCCGCCTCCGCCTGCGCCCCCAGCGCGCCGGCCGACAGCGGCGTCCAGCGCGTCGCGTAGTGGACGACGTCCTCCGGCCCGTAGCTGATCGCGACGGCGTCGCAGCCGTTGCCATCCACCCACTCGCGCAGCACGTCCCAGCGACCGCCCTGGTTGCCCGTGCCCCAGCTGCACAGCACGCTCGCCACGCCGCCCTCCTCGAGGTGCTCGCCGGCGCCGGCGACGATGCGCCGGCACAGCTCGCCGGGCGCGAGGCCGCTGTCGCGGAAGAGCAGGTCGGCGTCGGGCGAGATGACGTACGGCGGGTTCGAGACCAGCAGCCCGAAGCGCTCGCCCGCCACCGGCTCGAAGAGGTCGCCGACGCGGGCATCCACGGCCACGCCGTTGAGCCGCGCGCTCAGCCGGGTCAGGGTCACCGCGCGCGGATTGAGGTCGGTCGCGACCACGCGACCGGCATGCCGCGCGGCGAGCAGCGCGTGCGGCCCGCAGCCGCAGCCGAGGTCGAGCACCGTCTGCCCCGGGCGCCGGATGGTCAGGTTCGCGAGCGTCTGCGCCGACTCGCGCGCCGCCGGCACGATGTCGGGCCGTGGCCGGCCGCCGCCGGCGTCGTGCGCCATCAGCAGCCCGTTCCAGACGCCGATCCGCAGCGGGGCACGGACGCGCTCGCCCTCGCACACCAGCAGCCCCTCCGCCTCGAGCGCCGCGGCGTCCAGCCCGGCGACGGCGGCGCCCGGCACCGCCGAGCCGAGCCCGAACAGCGCCGCCAGCGCGCCGAGCGGGTCGGGCGCCCCGACCGCCTCGGGCAGGCTCGTCTCGAGGTACCCGCAGCGCTCCAGCTGCTCCCCGAGCGCCCGGACCGCATCGGGAGACGAAGCCGAAGCCGCCTCGTCTCCCGGGGTCATGGCGCGCAGGCTAGGCGATCGCGGGAGCGGGCTCCTCGACGCGCCGCGGGAGCAGCGTCTCGCGGGCGATCACGAGCCGCTGGATCTGCGACGTGCCCTCGTAGAGCTGCATGATCTTGGCGTCGCGCATGAGCTTCTCGACCGGGTAGTCCTTGATGAACCCGTAGCCGCCGTAGACCTGCACGGCGTCGGTCGAGACCTCCATCGCGGTGTCGGCCGCGAAGCGCTTCGCGTGCGAGGACTCGAGCGTGTTGCGGGCGCCCTGGTCGAGCAGGACGGCCGAGTTCCAGGTGGCGAGGCGCGACAGGTGCACCTTCGTCGCCATGTCGGCGATCATGAACTGGATCCCCTGGTGCATGGCGATCGGGACGCCGAACTGCACGCGTTCCTTGGAGTAGTTCGTGGCGAACTCGAACGCCGCGCGGGCGATGCCGGTGGCCATCGCCGCCACGCCGGGGCGCGTGCGGTCGAGGGTCATCATCGCGACCTTGAAGCCCTTGTTCTCCTCGCCGATCAGATGGTCGGCCGGGATCTCGGTCTCGTTGAAGGTGATGGTCGCGGTGTTGGAGGCCCGCTGCCCCATCTTGTCCTCCTTCTTGTCCACCGTGACCGTGTCGTCCTTGGGCACGAGGAAGCAGGAGATCCCGCGGTGGCCGGCCTCCTTGTCCGTCTTGGCGTAGACGGTGAACCAGTCGGCGTAGCCGCCGTTGGTGATGAAGCACTTGGAGCCGTTGATGACGTACTTGTCGCCCTTGCGCACGGCGGTCGTGCGCATGCCGGAGACGTCAGAGCCGGCGTCGGGCTCGGTGAGGCAGAACGAGGCGAGCTTGAAGTCCTCGGTCAGCATCCCCAGATAGGTCTTCTTGAGCTCCTCCGAGCCGGCCAGCGCGAGCGGCGCGGAGGCCAGGCCGTTGGCGCTGAGCGAGGTCGTGATGCCGGAACAGCCCCAGGAGAGCTCCTCCTCGATGATGCATCCATCCAGGTAGGACGCGCCGGGCCCGCCGTACTCCTCGGGGACGTGCGAGTTCATGAGCCCGACCTCCCACGCCTTGCGCAGGACCTCTGCGGGCCAGGTGCCGTCGCGGTCGTACTCCCAGGCGACGGGGCGGATCTCCTTCTGCGCGAAGTCGTGCGCCATCTCGCGCAACGCCTTCTGCTCGTCCGTAAGCGTGAAATCGACCACTTTGGGTTCGCTCCAGTGTCCAGATTGACTGGTCAGTCAACAATGGGCAAAGCATACCCCCTCAGGCCAAATACACCCACCCGACGCAGGCGATCGAGCCGACCATGGGACCATGGTGAGGGATGCAGGACGCCTTCGGCTACGTCATCTTCGCGGTGGTCGGGATCTCGGCCGTGATCGCGATCGTCTCGCTGTTCTTCCGCGGCAAGGTCTACGACGACATCGGGCGCGGCGGCATCAACGACGACCGGGAGATCCGGCCTGCAGCACGGAGCGGCGGCGGCTCCGTCGACACCGCGGAGCGCGACGCCGAGATCCGCCAGATGCTGGGCGCGCACAACGCCCGCGCGGCCGCCCGCGGCGAGGCCGGCCTCGACATCGAGGACGAGCTGCAGCGCCTGACCGCGCCGGCCGTCGACCCCGGCCTGCGCGAGGAGGTGCGCGAGCTGGTGGTCGCGCGCAACCGCCGCCGCGAGGCGAAGGGCGAGCCGCCGCTGGACGTCGAGGCGGAGGTCGACCGCCAGCTGCGCGAGTTCGGTTCCTGACGCGGCGGCAGCATCTTCGGTCCAGCCGCGTCAAGGCGGGCTCCACGGGGGCGCGGCAAGCGACCGAACAAGAAGCTCGCCCAGTTCCTCGCCAAGCAGGTCGGCCCAAGGTCTTGGCGACGGGCCGGCGGCGCTTGCTCGCCTCGGCCGTGATCCAGGACTTCCTCCCCGCCCCGAAGCCGAGCGCGCTGCGGCTCGTGCGCTCCTTCGACGTGCCCGCCGACGACCCGGCCGCGGCGCGGATGGCGAACCTGTCGTGGACCTACGACTCCGCGCTGGCCTCGATCTCGATGATGTTCGCCGGTGAGAAGGCGCAGGCCGAGCAGCTGCTCGACCAGCTCGCCGCCCTCCAGCGCACCGACGGGTCGATCGACTTCGCCTTCAACGTCGCCGACGGCTCGAGCCTGCAGCAGTTCCGCACCGGCTCGATCGCCTGGATCGGCCTCGCCGCCGCGACCTACGGCAACCTCTACCGCTCCACGCGCTACAACGCCCTCGCCGCGGTGCGGCGCGCTGGCTGCTGGCCCGCAAGCAGCCCAACGGCCTGCTGTCCGGCGGCCCCGACGTCGCCTGGGCCTCCACCCAGCACAACCTGCTCGCCTGGTTCTTCCTGAGCTCGGTCGACGACAAGGTCGAGACCGGCGTCAAGCCCTCAGAGCTCGACAAGGTGACGAACGGGATCGCCGACGGCATCGAGCGCGAGCTGATCGTCCCCGTCGACGCGACGCACAGCGCGTTCGTGCAGGGCGTCAAGGACCCGATCCGCCCGCTCGACGTCCAGACCCTCGGCCTGCTGTTCCTCGAGGCCTCCGGCCGCGGGAAGAGCGGCAAGCCCACGCCCGTCGCCAAGGTCCGCGCCTACCGCAGCTCGGCCTTCGCGATCGGCGGCCGCTCGATCGTCAAGTCCTCCGACCCGGCCAGCTTCAACCAGACCTACTCGGCGACCGGCCCGTTCACGGGCTACCGGCCGTACGCGGAGGGCGCCGGCCCGGACGTCCTGTGGGCCGAGGGCACCGCGCAGGTTCGCTTCGCGCTCAAGGCGCTGGGCGAGAACACCTCCGTGCTCGAGAAGTCGATGAGCGCCTGGGGCGGCATCACGAAGGCCGGCACGCTCGGCGCCGACCGCGCGGCGACCGTCGAGGACCTCAACGAGTACCACGTGTGGCCGACCTCGGCCGCCCAGCTGGACGCTGCTCGGCAGCGTCGGGACGCCCTCGATCGCCTTCTAGTCCGACGAGGGCGGGCCCGAGCCCGCCAGCGACTCGGTGCGCTCGTCGCGTTTTGCGGCAGCGTCCGGGTCGCGGTGGTCGGCGATCAGCGACGCGACGATCCCGATCGTGAACGCCACGAAGACGACCACCAGCGTCAGGATCGGGCCGGCCTTGTAGAGGTCCTCGACCAGGAGCTTGATCGCGACGATCCCGAGCACGATCGCGATCGTCTCGTCGAGGTAGCGGAAGCGCCGGATCAGGCCCTCGACGAGCACGAACAGCGCGCGCAGGCCGAGCAGGGCGAAGATGTTGGCCATCCAGATCAGCACCGAGTCGCGCGTGATCGCGAACGCCGCCGGGATCGAGTCGACGGCGAACGCGATGTCGGCCGCGACGACCGCGGCCAGGCACACGAACATCGGCGTCGCGTAGCGCGTCCCCTCCTGCTTCACGAACCAGTGCCGGCCGTGGTACTCGCCCGTGACGGGGAAGACCTTGCGCACGAGCTTGACCACGAAGTTGTTGTCGGGGTCGACGTTGTCCTCGACCCCGCGCAGGATGCGGTAGGCGAGGAACAGCAGCAGCACGCCGAGGATGTAGATGAAGAAGTGCAGCTGCTCGAGCAGCGCGACGCCGCCGAGGATCGCCAGGCCGCGCATCACCAGGGCCGCGGCGATGCCCCAGAACAGCAGCCGCGCGCGGTGCTCCGTCGGCACCCCGAAGTAGGCGAACAGCAGCAGGAACACGAACAGGTTGTCGAGCGACAGCGAACGCTCGATGAAGTAGACGGTCGTGTAGGTGATGAAGTCCTCGGTGCCGTGCGCGTCGAGGAACAGCAGCGAGACGCCGGCCAGCAGCGAGATCACGAGCCAGCCGATGCTCCAGTACACGCCCTCGCGGAACGACGGCTCGCGTCCGCGCGCGAAGAAGTGCAGGTCGACCCACAGGAGGAAAACGGTCAGGCCCGCCAAAGCGACCCAGGGGAGCGCTCCGCTCATCAGACGAAGTAGAAGGTGAGCGCGAGCACGACGTAGACCGAGAGCAGCTGGAAGCCCTCGAACCACGTCGACTCACCTTCGTGGGTGACGGCTTGGGCGATCAATATCGCGAGGAAGATCGCGCCCAGCTCGAGGCCGTTGAATACCAGCGACATCGGGAACGGACCGAGGACGAGCGAGATGAGCACCAGCAACGGCGCGGCGAACAGCGCGATCTGCGCGCTCGAGCCGATCGCGATGTTGACCGACAGGTCCATCTTGTCCCGCGAGGCGAAGTAGATCGCCACCCAGTGCTCGGCGGCGTTGCCGACGATCGCGACGACGATGATGCCGACGAAGAACGGCGACAGCCCGATCGACTCCGACGCCTCCGTGATCGAGCCGACGAGGATCTCCGACATCACGCCGACGGCGATGCCGGCGCCGGCGAGCATCAGCACGGCCTTGCGGACCGACCACGGCTCCTCGTCGTGCTCGTCGTCCGCTGTGCTCGGGGTTGAACAGGTCCTTGTGGGTCCTGAGCGAGAACAGGAGACCGGCGAAGTAGGTGAGGAGCAGGACGATCGAGACGGCGATCGAGAGGTGCTCGATGTCGCCGCCGAAGTTGACCGCCTTCGCGTCGGGGCTCGGCAGGCCGCCGCCGGCCACGAGCTGGAAGATCGCCGGCATCGCCAGCGCGGCGGCCGCCAGCATCAGCATCAGCGACTGCACCCCTGCCGCCGTGCGGTCGAACTTCTGGCGCTCGCGCTTGCGGCCGCCGACGAACATCGCCGCGCCCATGACGAGCAGGATGTTGCCGAGGATCGAGCCGACCAGCGAGGCCTTGACGACCTCCTGGAGGCCCTCGTGCAGGGCGAAGAGGGCGATGATGATCTCCGGCGCGTTGCCGAAGGTGACGTTGAGGAAGCCGCCGATGCCCGGCCCGGAGCGCATCGCGAGCTGCTCGGTCGCCTGGCCCATCAGCGCCGCGGTCGGGATCACGCCGAGCGCGGAGCACACGAAGATCACGGTCGCCTCGGCGTGCGCCAGCTCGAGGGCGATCGCGATCGGGATGAATGGGACGAGGAGGTACGGCCACCCCTCGCCGCTGAGGAGGAAGCGGCGCAAGCTCTGCACGGCGCTCACCTTACATAAGCGTCCTGACTTCTAGACTCTCGCGGATGCGGCGTCGCACCTTCGGCCACACGGACCTCGAGACCTCTGCGGTCGGCTTCGGCACCTGGGCGCTCGGCTCGGACTGGTGGGGCGAACACGAGGCGCCGGACGTGCTGGTCGCCCGCGCGCTCGACCTCGGCATCACCTTCTTCGACACCGGCGACACCTACGGCCAGGGCCTCAACGAGGAGCTTGTCGGCGAGGCGCTGGAGCGCTCCGGCCGCCCCCGCGACGCCTACGAGCTGTCGACCAAGTTCGGCTACGTGCTCGACGCCGAGCGCAAGGGCGACAAGGAGTCCGAGCGCCCGCACGACTGGTCGCCGGAGCACACGAGGCGGTCGCTCGAGAACTCGCTGCGGCGGCTGCGGACCGACTACGTCGACCTCTACCAGCTGCACAACCCGCGCATGGACGGCATCGAGGACGATGCGCTCTTCGCCGAGCTGGAGGCGTTGAAGGCCGAGGGCAAGCTGCGCCACTACGGCATCGCGCTCGGGCCGAAGATCGGCTGGCGCGACGAGGGCGTGCACGCGCTCGCCGAGCGCTCGGGCCTGACCTCGCTGCAGACGGTCTACAACCTGCTCGAGCAGGCGCCCGGCGCCGAGTTCCTCGAGCTCGCCGAGGCCTACGGCGTCGGCGTGATCGCCCGCGTCCCGACCTCATCGGGGCTGCTCGAGGGCCATCTCACGCCCGACCACACCTTCGAGGGCAACGACCACCGCCGCCACCGGCCGCGCTCGTGGCTGATCGAGGGGCTCCAGAAGGTCGACCGGCTCGGCTTCCTGACCCGCGACGGCGAGCGCACGCTCGCGCAGGCCGCGTTCAAGTACGTGCTCGCCCAGCCCGCCATCGGCTGCGTGATCCACACGGTCAACACCGTCGCCCAGCTCGAGGAGTGGGCGGCCGCCGGCGGCGATTCGGTGCCCGACCTCGACGAGGACGAGCTCGCGCGCGTCGACGCGCTGTACGCGGCGGGCTTCGGCCTCGCCGCCCCCGCTTAGGCCGCGGCCAGCTCGCGCGCCTGGGCGAGCGTCGCCAGCTTGCCGGTCCCGCCCGCCCCGGCGAGCGAGAGCGCAGCCGCGGCCATGCCGAGCTGCAGCGCCTCGGGTAGCGGGTCGCCGAGCGCGAGGCGCGCCGCCGTGGTGCCCGCGAGCACGTCGCCGGCGCCCGTGGTGTCGATCACGGCGGGTGCGTCGAGCGGCGGCACGCGGACCGGCCCGTCGCCGAGGTCGGCCACGACGCCGTCGTCGCCGCAGGTCACGGCGACCGCCGCGGCGCCCAGCTCGCGGCAGCGCGCGGCCGCCTCCGCCGGGTCGTCGGTGCCGAGCAGCGCCGTCGTGTCGGCGGGGCAGGACGGCGTGACCAGCGCGGCGTGCGGGGCGACGCGCTCGAGCGCCGCGCGTGCCGCTTCCGGCGTCGTCAGGCGCTCGCGGAAGTTTGGGTCGTAGACGACCCGCCCACCCGCGGCCCTCACCGTCCGTGTGGCGGCGGACACCGCCTCGGCGCAGGAGGCCGAAAGCGCCTGCGTGATGCCACCGACGACCAGCGCGCCTGCCGCCTCCAGCGGGGCGCGCAGCACGTCGTCGGGGCCGACGGTCGAGGCCGCGCTCCCGCGGCGGACGTAGACGAACTCGCGTGCGCCGCCCGGGTCGGCGGACGCGAAGTAGATGCCGTTGGGCTCGGGCCGGCGGTCGACGTAGGTGGTGTCGATGTCGTGGGCCTGCGCGAACCGGATGATGCGCTCGCCGAGCTCGTCGTCGCCGACCGCGGTCACGAGGCCGACGGATGCGCCGGCCGCCGCGGCGGCCGCGGCGGCGTTGAGGGCGTCCCCGGAGAACGAGAGCCGCATCTCCTCGGCCTCGGCGAGCGGGACCGGCGAGGCCAGCTCGACCAGCACCTCGCCGAGGACGATGACGTCGAGGCGGCGGCTCACGCGGGGCTCCGGGTACGCGCGAAGTCGCTCCCGCCGACGGCGAAGGCCCCGGCCTCGAGCCACGCCTCGGCGTCGTCCGGCCCGATCCCGCCGGTCGGCACGATGCGGGCGCCGGGCAGCACGGACAGCAGGCTGCGCAGGTACTGGATGCCGCCGAGGTGGGCCGGGAAGAGCTTGGCGACGCCGCGCTCGGAGGCGGTCGCGATCTGGTCGGGGGTGAACCCGCCCTCCATGAAGAGGGCGCCGGCCGCCTCGGCGATCTCGGCGACGGCGGGGGCCGGGTAAGGGCTGACGAGGAACGCGGCGCCGAGCTCGATCGCCAGCTCGGCCGCGGCCGGGGTGGTGACGGTGCCCATCGCGACCGCCGCGTCGGGCGCCGCGGCGCGCAGCTCGCGCAGCGCGTCGGGCCAGTCCGCGGTGGTGGTCGTCAGCTCGATGACGTCGAGGCCGGCCTCGAGCGCGACGTGCGCCCGTTCCACCGCAGCGGCGGCGGCGTCGACGCGGATGACCGGGATCGTCCGCGCCCGGCCGATTCGCGCGATCAGCTCGGCGTTCCGTGAGATGGAATCAAGTTCGCCCATGTGAAAACCGGCCTACCCGGCTGATGGTTTCGCGAACGCGGATCCCGGAAACTCGATTTCACAAGGGCGAATATCGTTCCGTGTGATGGAACGAGGGTGAGGGGGCACGATGCAGAACGGCAACGGGACCACCAGGCCGGCGCAGGACCCGGGGAAGCTGCGGCGGGTCGTCGTCGGCGCCACCGTCGGCACGGCGCTGGAGTGGTACGACTTCTTCATCTACGGCACGGCCGCCGCGCTGGTGTTCGGCGACCTCTTCTTCTCCGACGCCGTGCCGGGCGCCGGCACGCTGATCGCCTTCGCCACCTTCGGCGTCGGCTTCGTCGCCCGCCCCTTCGGCGGCATCCTCTTCGGGCATCTCGGCGACCGCATCGGGCGCCGCGAGACGCTGATCATCACCACGCTGGTGATGGGCCTCTCGACCGGCATGATCGGCCTGCTGCCGACCTACGAGTCGATCGGGATCTGGGCGCCGATCCTGCTCGTGCTGCTGCGCGTGTTCCAGGGCCTCGGCGCGGGCGCGGAGTTCGGCGGCGCCTCGACGCTGCTGGCCGAGCACGCGCCCAAGGAGCGGCGCGGCTTCTTCTGCTCGTTCGCCCAGACCGGCGTGCAGATCGGGCTCGTGCTCGGCACGCTGTCGTTCCTGCTGGTCGGGCTGCTGCCCGACGATCAGCTCAACGCCTGGGGCTGGCGCGTGCCGTTCCTGCTCGGCTTCGTGATGATCGCCGTCGCGCTGTGGGTGCGCCTGCGCGTGGAGGAGTCGCCGGTGTTCCAGCAGGTCCGGGAGTCGCAGAAGGTCGTCAAGCTCCCGATCGCCGATGCGATCAAGAACTACCCGCGCAGCGTGCTCGTCGGCATCGGCGCGCACGTCTGCGACACGGCCGCCGCCTACATGTACGCGACCTTCACCGTCGCCTACGCCACCGATCAGCTCGACATGTCGCGCGGCGTGGTGCTCGGGGCGGTGGTGACCTACGGTCTGCTCGTGATCGCCCTGCAGCCCTACTTCGGCGCGCTCTCGGACCGTATCGGGCGGCGACCGCTCAACCTGTTCGGCGTGATCTTCACGGGCGTCTGGGCGTTCCCGTTCTTCGCGCTCGTGCAGACCGGCGAGCCGGTGCTGGTGTGGATCGCGCTGATCGTCGCGGCGACGCTCGGCTGGGCGCCGATGATCGCGGTCCAGCCCGCGTTCTACGCCGAGCTGTTCGGCGCGCGCGTGCGCTACACGGGCTTCGCCACCTCGCGTGAGCTGGGCGCTGCGGTCGCCGGCTTCTCGCCGCTGGTCGCGACCTGGCTGCTGGGCGTCAACGGCGACAAGCCGTGGCTGGTGGCGGCCTTCTTCGTCGGGCTCTCGCTGATCTCGCTGGTCGCGTTCCTGTACTCGCGGGAGACGAAGGGCGTGGACATGGCGGAGATCGACCCGGTCCAGGACTCGATCGTCTCGGCCGAGCCGCGTGAGCTCGCGATGAGCCGGTGAGGCTCGGCCTCCAGGCCCTCGGCGAGGTCGCGGGGCCGCGGGTCGACCCGCGGGGCCTGGAGGTCGGCATCGTCCACCTCGGCCTGGGCGCGTTCCACCGCGCGCACCAGGCCCTCTACACGGAGGACGCGCTGGCGGCGGAGCCCGGCCCGTGGGGCATCTGCGGGGCGAGCCGCCGCAGCCGCGGCGTGGTCGACGCGCTGAACGAGCAGGACGGGCTCTACGGCGTGCTCGAGCGCGGGCCCGAGGAGGATCGCGTACGCGTGACGGGCGTGGTGCGCGAGGCGCTCGTGGCCGCGGAGCGGCCGGACGCGCTGCGCGACCGGCTGGCGGCGCCGGGGACCCACGTCGTGACGCTCACGGTCACCGAGGCGGGGTACGAGGCCGGCGCGGCGCCCGTGGCGATGCTCGTGCGCGGGCTGGAGGCACGCCGCGCGGCGGGGGTCGACAGCCCGCTGGCGATCGTGTCCTGCGACAACCTCCCCCAGAACGGCGAGGTGCTGCGCGGGCTCGTCGCGGGCGCCGCGAGCGACGCGCTCGCGGACTGGATCGCCGCCCACGCCGACTTCCCCTCGACCATGGTCGACCGCATCGTGCCCGCCGCCACGGCGGCCGACCGGGACAGCGCGAGCCGGCTGATCGGCGCCCGCGACGAGGCCACGGTGGTCGGCGAGCCGTTCACCCAGTGGGTGATCGAGGACGCCTTCCGCGGCCGCCGGCCGGCGTGGGAGCAGGCGGGCGCGATGCTCGTGCCCGACACCCGCCCCTACGAGGCGATGAAGCTGCGGCTGCTCAACGGCGGGCACTCCGCGCTCGCGTACCTCGGCCTCCTGCGCGGTCACGAGACGGTCGCCGACGGGGTGGACGACCCCGAGCTGAGCGCGTTCCTGGAGCGGCTGTGGTCAGAGGTGACGCCGACGCTCGACCCGGTCCCGGGCATCGACCTCGCCCGCTACCGCGCCGACCTCCTGACGCGCTGGAGCAACCCGCGCATCGCGCACCGGCTCGAGCAGATCGCCGGCGGCGGAGCGAACAAGCTCCCCGCCCGGCTGCTCGCCCCCGCGCGCGAGCTGCTGGAGGCCGGGAAGGAGCCGGCCGCGATCTCCCTCGTCGTCGCGGCGTGGCTGCGCCGGCTCGAGACGGCGGCGAGCGGAGACGTCGAGGAGGAGGTCGCCGCGGCGGTGGCCGGAGCGAGCCCGGCGGCCGCGGCCGAGCGCGCGCTCGGCGTCAGCGCGGTCTTCGGCGAGGATCTGCGCGAGTCGGCGGTGTTCCGCGGGCTGGTGGCGGAGGGTCTCGCCGCGCTGACTTCAACTGCGCATTGAGGAAAGGGTGCGAAGTGCCCCGGCGCGCCTCCGGGCTCCCCTTCAATGCGCCGTTGAAGCTCGTGCCCGCGCCCAGCGCCTCGGACAGCGCCTGCGCCGCCGCGACCACGCGCGGCCCCAGCGCCAGCGCGTCGTCGTAGCTGAGCTCGACCGTCAGGGCCGTCACGCTGACCGCGCCGGCGGGGCGGCCGCGGTGGTCGAGCACCGCGCTGCCGAGGCAGCGGATGTTGCGCTCGTTCTCCTCGTCGTCGATCGCGAACGCGCGCTCGCGCACCCGCTCGAGCTCCGCCCGCAGCGCCGTCATCGTGACCAGGGTCTTCTCGGTCCGGCGCGCGAGCTTGCCGCGGCCGAGCAGGCTCGTGGCCTCCTCCGGCGGCATGGCGGCGAGCAGCGCCTTGCCGATCGAGGTGCAGTGCAGCGGGATCCGCATGCCGACGCGCGAGGCGGTCTGGTAGGGCAGGTCGGGGTCGACGAGCTTCTCGACGTAGACGGCCTCGTCGCCCAGCAGCATCGCGAAGTGGACGGTGTGGCCGACGTCGGCGTGCAGGTCGCGCAGGACGGCGCGGCCGGCCGGCCCGGCGTTGAGCTGGTCGAGCATCCCGCCCGCCAGCGCGAGGATCCGCGGCCCGAGCTCGTACACGCCGTCCCCTTGGGCGCGCGCGTAGCCGCGCTCCACGAGCCGCCGCAGGATGCGGTGGACGGTCGACTTCGGCAGCCCCGCCCGCTCCGCGATCGCGCCCAGCCGGCTCCCCTCGCCGGCCTGCAGCGCGTCGAGCACGCCGAGCGTCTTTTCGGCCGCGTCCACGTCAGCCGGCGGTCATGCCGCCGTCCACGACGAGCGCGCTGCCGGTCGAGAAACCGGCCTGGTCGGAGGCGAGGTAGAGGATCGCCTCCGCGACCTCCTCGGGCGTCCCGAGCCGCCCGATCGGCTGGCGGGCGACGAGGTCGTCGCGCGACGCGCCGTCCTCGACCAGGCGCTCGATCCAGGGCGAGTCGATCGTGCCCGGGCAGACGCAGTTGACGCGGATGCCCTCGGAGACGTGGTCGATGGCCAGCGCGCGCGAGAAGGCGATCACGGCGCCCTTGGAGGCGCAGTAGGCGGCGCGGTTGGGCACGCCGACCATGCCGGCCACGGAGCCGACGTTGACGATCGCGGCGTGCGGCGGGCGCATGCGGCCGATCCCGTACTTGCAGCACAGGAACGTCCCGCGCGCGTTGACCGCGAACACGCGCTCCCACTCCTCCAGCGAGGTGTCGGGGGTGGTCGTGGTCGCGACCGTGCCCGCCGAGTTGACGAGCACGTGCAGCTCCGGCCCGAACGCGGCCCCGAGCGCCTCGAACATCTCCAGCACCGAGGCCTCGTCGGCGACGTCGACGGCGGCGTAGCGGGCCGTGCCGCCCGCCGCGCCGATCGCCGCGACCACCTCGCGGCCGGCCTCCTCGCCGCGGTTGGCGATCATCACCGCCGCGCCCTCGGCCGCGAGCCGCTCCGCCGTCGCCCGGCCGATGCCCGAGCCGCCCCCGGTCACCAGCGCCACACGCCCTTCGAACCGTTTCACAGGGCGGAACCCTATCCCGTATTGAACGACGCGCCCGCGAAGAAGAAGAACCACACCTCGAACGCCGCGATCGCGAGGATGACGGCGCCCACGACGGCGTAGTCGGTGGCCGTCATCGGCGGCGCCTGGCCGCCCTTCCCGCGCGTGCGCTGCCCGCTCATCGGCTTCAGCCACGCCGTCTGGCGGCGGGCGACCGGGCGGCCGTCGATGCGGGCGTAGGCGAGCTGGAGCCGGCCGAGGATCTGCAGCAGCACCCATGCGGTGACGCCGATCACCACCGCGATCACGAACACGGCGAGCATCGAGATCCCCGAGTCGGGGGCGACGCGCGAGCCGACCCAGAGGCCGAGCAGCGGCGCGCCGGTCCAGATGTTGAGCGTCACGATGCCCATCGCGGCGACGATCCCGACCCGCTGCAGTCGCGCCTTCATCGGCGCGGAAGCCTGAGGTTCTAGGGCGCCAGCAGGTCGGCGCACTTCTGCGCCTTGCTGGTGTCGGCACCGGCATCGGTGACGCACTTCGAGTACTGCTCGAGCTTCTTGTTGTTCGCGGCCGGGTCGGAAGAGCCGCTGCCGGAGGACGAGCCGGAGCCGCCGCCCGCGCCGGCGCCGCCCAGGGCGCCGAGGCCACCCAGGCCGCCGAGCTGCGAGGTGAGCTGGTCGAACGGCTTCGGGTTCTCCGGCTCGGAGATCTCCTGGTCCTCATTGAGGTCGGAGATCGAGAAGTCGAGCTTGAAGTCGGCGGAGCCGTTGGGCGAGCTGGAGCTCTTCGGGGCGACGATGCCGAGCGACACGACCATGCGGCGCAGGATCGAGTCGTCCTTGCCCGTGTAGATCTCGACCTTCGGGTCCTTGACGGCGTCCACGACCTCCTTGCGCTGCGCGGGCGTGAGCTGCGAGGGCAGGGACTGCGTGCCCTGCACCCCGAGGCCGCGCGCCTTGGTCAGCGCCTTGTTGACGTCGTCGAGCAGCTTGTTGACGTCGACGCCGCCGGTGATCTTGATCACGTCGTCGTCGCCGACCTTCGCGTCACCCTCGTTCTTGGCGTCGGTGAGCCACTTGCGCGGGTCGAGGCCGAGCGAGGAGAGCGACTGGTTCTGGGTGTTGCCCTTCTTCTGAGCCTGCTCGTAGCCGGCCTTGAACTGCTTGAAGATCTGGTCCGTGACGACGTAGTCGGAGCCCTGGAAGTTGACGAAGCCCTTGGTGCCCGTGGAGGTCAGCCCTGCCTTGATGCTCTGGCCGGCGCCCTCGAAGGCGAAGTCGATGTCGAACTTGGGCAGCTTCTGCTTGCCCTCGGTCTGGAACGGGCCCTTGACGCTCACCGTGACCGGCCCGCTGACGCCCTCGGTGTTCTTCGCGTCGATCTTCACCGAGAGGTCGAGCTTGCCCGACTCGACCTTCTTGTTCTTGCCGTTGAACGTGTCGGCGAGGAGGGTGTCGACGTCGGTGTCGGAGCTCGCCTCCTTGCCGCCGCCATCGCTGCCGCCGCAGGCGGCGACGCCGAGCGCCAGGGCGACGAGAAGACACAGCAAGATTGGTCGCAGAAGTCGATTCACGCGGCGGCGAGCCTAGCATTGGGGCGATGACCTCCTGGCGAATTCCATGTTGTGTTCTCGTGTCCATGCTGCTCGTGGCCCCCGCCGCGGCGCAGGGCGCGGCCAAGAAGCGGACGGTGTCGCGCGAGCTCACGCGACTCGCCGCAGCAGGCGCGATCACGCCCACCGAGCGGGCCGAGCGCGCATCCGCCTTCAACGCGGTCAAGCGCACCGTCAAGCGCCTGCCGAAGCGGAGCACGCGCCGATACGAACTTTCCGGTGTGGTGGCCAACGTCGAGGGCATCGCGGCGCGCCGGCAGCTGACCGGCCCGCGGCTCGTCCCGCTCTGGCTCACGCTCGAGCGCAACCGCGCCTACTGGTCGGCCAACGCCAGCGGGCCGAGCACGCGCCGCATCTCCTTCCCCGGCTCGCAGCTCGTCTGGCAGTGGTTCCCGGGCCAGGGCCTCCAGTTCCACCCGCTCGCCAACTTCGCCAAGCTCAACCAGCTCTGGGCCAGCCGCAACGACGACATGACCCAGCTGCTCGACGAGCTGCTGGCGCTGCGCGTCCCGCGCGCCGGCGGCACGGCGTGGGAGTACTACTTCGGCTTCGGCGGCGGCAAGCCGCCGTGGGTGTCGGGGCTCGCCCAGGGCACGGGCATCCAGTCGATCACCCGCGTGGCCCAGCGCACGGGCCGCCAGGACGAGGTCTTCCCGATCGCCGGCGAGGCGCTCGGCGTGTTCGAGACGGCGACGCCCGCGGGCGTGCGCGTCGAGACCGCGAACGGGCCCCACTACGCGCTCTACTCCTTCGACCCCGGGCTGCGCGTCATCAACGGCTTCATGCAGGCGCTCGTCGGCCTCTACGACCTCGGCAGGATCGGCAACGACGAGCGCGCCCGCGTGCTCTTCGCCGACGGCGAGCGCGCCGCGCGGGTCGAGCTGCCGACGTTCGACACCGGCGCCTGGTCGCTGTACTCGCGCGGGTCGGTCGAGCACGAGTCCGACCTCTCCTACCACCAGCTCCTGCGCGCGTTCCTGAAGAGCATGTGCACCCGCACCGAGGATCCCGTCTACTGCGACACCGAGCTGCGCTTCGCGCAGTACGAGCTCGAGCCGCCGCAGCTGTCGCTGGTCACCACCACGCTGCGCGGCGGCACCGAGGGCAAGCTGAAGCTGCGGCTGTCGAAGATCTCGCGCGTCGGGCTGCGCGTGAAGCGGGCCGGCAAGGTCGTGTCCATCCGCTCCGCGGTCGTGGTCGGCCACGGCACGCCCTTCCTGCGCTGGCCGGTGCCGCGCAAGGCGGGCGAGTACGACGTGGAGCTGACGGCGGTCGACCTCGCGGGTAACGTCGGCACCGCTGCGGGTACGCTCGAGGTCTTGAAGCCGAAGAAGCGCAAGCGCAGCCGTTGAGGCCGCGCACGATCCTCTACACGGGCAAGGGCGGCGTCGGCAAGACCTCCGTGGCGGCTGCGACGGCGCGTCGCTGTGCCGCCGCGGGGCAGCGCACGATCGTCCTGTCGACCGACCCGGCCCACTCGCTGGCGGACTCGCTGGAGGAGCACGTCGGCTCTGAGCCGACCCAGGTCGCCGACCACCTGTGGGCCCAGCAGGTGCAGGCCCAGGACGAGCTCGAGCGCAACTGGTCCGCGGTCCAGGGCTGGCTCGGCGGGCTGTTCGTCGACCAGGGCGTCGACCGCATCGCGGCCGAGGAGCTGACCGTCCCGCCCGGCGGCGACGAGCTGTTCAGCCTGCTCCAGCTCAAGCGCCACGTCGAGGACGGCGGCTGGGACGTCGTGATCGTCGACTGCGCGCCGACCGGCGAGACGCTGCGGCTGCTCTCGTTCCCGGACGTCGCGCGCTGGTGGCTCGACAAGGTCTTCGGGCGCGAGCGCGCGCTGCTGGCCGCCGCGCGGCCGCTCGCGCGCACGTTCTTCGACGTCACGCTGCCCGACGAGAAGGTGTTCGGCGAGGTCCAGCGCCTGGTCGAGAACCTGATCGCGATGAACGAGATCCTGCGCGACCGCCAGGCGGTCTCGATCCGGCTCGTGATGACCCCCGACCGGATGGTCATCGCCGAGGCGATGCGGACCTTCACGTACCTGTCGCTGTACGGCTACCTGACCGACGCCGTGGTGGTCAACCGCGTCTTCCCCGAGGAGGTCGAGGGCGGCTACTTCGGCGCCTGGCGGGAGGTCCAGCGCGAGCAGCTCGAGCTCGTCGAGTCCGGCTTCGCCCCCGTGCCGGTGCTGCGCGCGCCGTACTTCGAGCAGGAGGTGCTCGGCGCGACGATGCTCGACCGCCTCGGCGAGTCGCTGTTCGCGGGCAAGGACGCGGGCGGGTTCTTCCACGACAAGCTCGCGCAGGAGCTCTCGCTCGACGGGGACGGCGCGAGCCTGCGGCTCGACATCCCGTTCACCGACAAGGGCGACATCTCGCTGAAGAAGATCGGCCTCGAGCTGGTCGTGCGCGTCGACGGCCAGAAGCGCACGATCCTCCTGCCGCCCGCGCTCGCCCCCTACCGCCCGTCCTCGGCGTCGTTCTCCGACGGTTCGCTCCTGGTGAGCTTCAGTGGCTGACACCGATCCCCTGAGCCAGATGCGCACGCAGGTCGACGCGGCCTACGCCGCCGCCGACCGGCTCGTGCGCGAGGCCGAGGCGGCCGCGCGCGAGCGGGAGCGAAGCGATGATGAGGCCGCAGGCCGAGGCACTGGCGAGGTCCCGCCCGCCGGCTTCGAGGGCGAGCGCACGCAGGCCGAGCGCGCCGCCTTCCCAGACATCGCGGCGCTGGCCGGGCTGCTCGAGGCCGCCCGCTCGTCCGTGCCACCCGAGCTGGCGCATCAGCTCGCCTCCGCCGCGCGCGAGCTGCTGATCGCGCTGCGGGCCCTGATCGACTGGTGGATCGCGCGCCTGGAGCGCGAGCGCGAGGCGCCCGTCGAGGTCCAGGACATCCCGATCGATTAGGTCCGCCCGCGGCATAGACTGCCGCCGATGGCCACGTGGATCCTCACCGGCTCGCCCGAGAACTACGCGGCCACCGCCGAGCGCGGGTACCGCCTGATCGGGATGAAGGAACGCCGCCGGCTGCAGGCGCAGTCGATGGAGCCGGGTGACCGGATCGTGCTCTATCTGACGAAGGTGAAGGCGTTCGCGGCCGCGATCCGCCTCACCGGCGAGCTGTTCGAGGACCGGGAGCCGGTGTGGCCGGGCAAGCCGGGCGCGGCGGACCCGTACCCGTGGCGCTTCGAGTCCGAGCCCGACCTGGTGCTCGAGGAGGCCGAGTGGCTGCCCGCCGAGGCGGTCAAGGACGACCTCGAGCACATCCGCAAGTGGCCGGCCGAGCACTGGACGCTCGCCTTCCAGGGCCAGCTGCGCACGATCTCCGAGCACGACGCCGACGTCCTCCTCGGGGCGATGCGGGCGCGCAGCGGGGCGGGCGTCGGGCGGTGAACCTCTCCGGCACGCTGCGCTCGCTGCCGCCGGAGTCCCGCATGACCGGCGGCGCGGCGCTCGCGCTCATCGTCTCGCTGCTCCTGCCCTGGTACCAGGTCTCGTACTTCCAGGGCGGCGAGGCGGTGACGGACTCGCGCTCGGCGCTGCAGGTCTTCACCTGGATCGAGGCCTCGATCCTGCTCGTCGCGCTCGCCGTGCTCTACCTCGTCTACGCGCGCTCGCAGCGCCAGGCCTTCCACCTGCCGGGCGGTGACGGCGTCGTCGTCTCCGTGGCGGGCGGCTGGGCGCTCGCGCTGATCGTATGGCGCCTGTTCGACAAGCCGAACGTGGACGAGCGCGCCGCGACCGTCGGCATCCAGTGGGGGATCTTCTTCTCGCTGCTCGCCGCCGTCGCGCTGGTGGCGGCCGGCGCGCGCGTGCGCGCCGCCGGGCGGCCCGAGCCGCCCAACCCGACCGCCGAGGAGACCGAGTGGGAGGTGCCGGCCCGCGCGCGCCGCGAGCGCGCCGCCGACGCCCGCCCGCGCGAGCACACCGAGGTCACCCAGGTGCTGCGCGAGCGCCCGCCGTCGTGGGACGGCGAGCCGGGCGAGGCCCCCGGGCGCGCCAAGCGGCCACCCGACGACGACCCGGACGAACCCCCGCCTCCGTCCGACCGGCTTTTCTGAGCAACTCGGCGGGACGAGCCGCGTTGCAGGTTCGAACGCCTTCGTCCCCAGCAACGCCGGGCTGATTGGTTGGCGGTGCAGGACGGGGCCGGCGCGGGCGCGCGGCGGCACGGCCGCCGCTGCGCGCTCCGCGTCCGGGCGAAGCGGGTAGGCCACGTTCATGGCCACCGCACCCTCCTCCGAGCGGGTCTCCGTCCCGCGGCAGTCCGACGACTACACCGACGAGGCCGCCAAGGCCCGCCGCGACTTCCTGACCGAGCAGACGGGCGCCGCGCTGGAGCACGTGGGGACCTACTCCCAGGATCCCGCCGCGATGCCGGGCAACATCGAGCACTTCACCGGCGTCGCGCAGGTCCCGCTCGGCATCGCCGGCCCGCTGCTCGTCGACGGCGAGCACGCCCAGGGCGAGTTCTACGTCCCGATGGCGACCGCCGAGGGCACGCTGGTCGCCTCCTACAACCGCGGCATGAAGCTGCTCCACGCGGCCGGCGGGGTGAGGACGACGATCATGGACGACCGCATGCAGCGCGCGCCGGCGTTCCTGTTCGAGAGCGCCCGCGGGGCGCGCGCGTTCGGCGAGTGGCTCGACGAGCACTTCGACGAGATCCGCGAGGTGGCCGAGTCGACCACGCAGTCCGGCCGGCTGCAGGACATCGAGCAGTACTCCGCCAGCCGCATCCTCTACACGCGCTTCAACTACACGACGGGCGACGCCGCCGGGCAGAACATGACCGGCAAGGCGACGCAGGCCGCCTGCCACTGGATCCTCGAGCAGTACCCCGACATCGACCAGTTCTTCCTCGAGGGCAACTTCGCCACCGACAAGAAGAGCTCGCAGATCAACATGCTGCGCACGCGCGGCAAGCGCGTCGTGGCCGAGGCGGTCATCCCCGACGCGCTGTTCAAGGAGGTCATGAACTCGAGCTCGGCGCTGATGTACCGGGCGCGCCAGGTCTCCAACCTCGGCGGGTTCATGTCCGGTGTCAACAACAACGGCGCCCACTCCGCCAACGGCATCACCGCGATGTTCATCGCCACCGGCCAGGACGTCGCCAACGTCGCCGAGTCCTCCGCCGCCTTCACCTACGCCGAGCTGCGCGACAACGGCGACTACTACTACTCGCTCACGATCCCGTCGCTGATCGTCGGCACCTACGGCGGCGGCACGGGGCTCGCCACCCAGCGCGAGTGCCTCGAGCTGCTCGACTGCTACGGCAAGGGCAAGGTCCAGAAGTTCGCCGAGATCGTCGCGGCGACCGTGCTGTGCGGCGAGCTCTCGCTCGGCTCGGCGATCGTGGCGGAGGAGTGGGTCGACGCCCACGACCTCCACGGCCGCAACCGGCCGTGAGCGCGGTCCTCTAGCGGTCGGAGAGGTAGAGCCCGAGCGGCAGGCCGAGCGTGGCCATGAAGATCAGCCCGATCCCCGTCGCGATCAGCGTCTTGGACTTGTAGACGTGGCCGATCGTCCCGACGAGGAACCCGACCCCCATGAGCACGACGAACGGGGTCGGTGAGGGAGCGAAGGCAGCCAGGGACACGAGCGGCGAGCATAGGCCACGCCCTCCAGGAGCCTGTCTCAAGTCCCGCACGCCGGATACCCGTCCCGACGCACGCTCCTGTTTGAGACAGGCTCCTAGACTCCTGACGGCATGAGCGTCGAACCGGCTGCGGTCGAGGATGTCGCCGCCGGCCTTCGCGCCGTCGGCTACCTACCGGGGGAGTCCACCTCGCTGGTGTCCTTCCTGGCCGCCCGGCTGGGCAAGCCGATCCTCGTCGAGGGACCGGCGGGCGTCGGCAAGACCGAGCTCGCGAAGGCGCTGGCCAAGTACCTCGACCGCCGGCTCGTGCGCCTCCAGTGCTACGAGGGGCTGGACGAGGCCAAGGCGCTGTACGAGTGGAACTACCGCAAGCAGCTGCTGCGCATCCAGGCCGAGGCCCAGGGCACGGGCTGGGACGCGGTCCAGGACGACATCTTCGGCGAGGAGTTCCTGCTCGAGCGGCCGCTGATGACCGCCATCGCCTCGCCCGAGCCGGTCGTGCTGCTGATCGACGAGATCGACAAGACCGACCAGGAGTTCGAGGCGATGCTGCTCGAGCTGCTCTCCGACTTCCAGATCTCGATCCCCGAGCTCGGCCGCATCGAGGCGCGCACGCACCCGGTGGTGCTGCTGACCTCGAACAACACGCGCGAGCTGACCGAGGCGCTCAAGCGCCGCTGCCTGTACCTGTGGCTCGACTACCCGTCGGCCGAGCACGAGCTCGAGATCGTGCGCCTGCACGCGCCCGAGCTGCCCGAGCAGGTGGGTCAGCGGCTCGTGGAGATCATCCAGATGGTGCGCGAGCTCGACCTCAAGAAGCCGCCCTCGATCGCCGAGTCGATCGACTGGGCGCGCGCGCTGCTGCTGCTCGGCGCCGAGGACATCTCGCCCGAGGTCTTCCGCTCGACGCTGTCGATCATCGTCAAGCACCGCACCGACCTCGACACCGTCGCCGAGCGCGTCGGCGTCCGGCTCGGCGTCGGCTCCCCGTCCTCGTGACCGAGGGGTTCCCGGCCGGCGTCGTCGCCTTCGCCGAGAACCTGCGCGCGGAGGGCCTGGCCGTGGGGACCTCGGAGCTGCTCGACGCGTTCGCGGCGCTCGGCGAGGTGAGCTGGACCGAGGAGGCGGCCTTCCGCGAGGCGCTCGCCGCGACGCTCGCGAAGTCGCCGGAGGACCGGCGCGTGTTCGACCTCGTGTTCGAGCGCTTCTTCTTCCGCGCCGCCGAGGAGGCGGCGATGCGCCAGGGCGTGCGCGAGCAGGGCGCGCCGGGCGCGGGCGCCGAGGACGAGGACGGGATCACCGGCGGCGAGCAGATCGACTACGACAACCTGCGCGAGCAGCTGCTGCAGGCGATCCGCGACGGCGACGAGTCGGCGATGCGCGACCTCGCGCGGCTCGCGATCGCCGCCTTCGGGCGCCGCGGCGACGGCTCGGGCGTGCTCGGCGTCGACGTCCAGCGCATCCGCCGCGCGCTCGGGCTGCGCTCCGAGCCCGGCGGCCCGCCGCCCCGCGACCCCGACGCGCCCCCCACCCCGGGCCTCACGCGCGACCAGATCCGCCGCTTCGAGCAGCTGCTGCGGCGCGAGCTCGAGCGCGCGCAGATCGAGCGCACGCAGACGCTGCCGGCGTCGCGGCCGCTGAACGAGCTCGACCGCGCGCTGCCGAGCGGGCCGCTGCAGGACCTCGCCGCCGTGCACCGCGTGGTGGCGCAGCTCAAGCGCCGGCTCGCGACCCAGGGCCACGAGACGCGCGGGCGCAAGCGCCACGCCCACGTCGACGTGCGGCGCACGATGCGCGCCTCGCTGCAGACCGGCGGCGTCCCGGTCGTGCTCAAGTACCGCCCGCGCCGGCCCAAGCGGCCCGAGCTGTACGTGCTCTGCGACGTCTCCACCTCGGTCACGAGCGCGTCGGTGTTCTTCCTGAGCGTGCTGCACGCGCTGCACGACGCGTTCCGCAAGATGCGCTCGTTCGTGTTCGTCGAGCGGATCTCCGAGGTCACCGAGGTCTTCGAGCGCGAGCGCTCCTTCAAGGCGGTCTCGGACGCGATCTCGAAGGACGCGGGCGTGGCGGACGTCAGCGGCTACACCGACTACGGCCGCGTCTGGCGCGAGTTCCTCGCCCAGGTCGCCGACGACCTGCACCCGCGCGCGACGGTGATCGTGCTCGGCGACGCGCGCACCAACGGCCGCGACCCGCGCGCCGACGTCTTCGCCTCGATCGTCGCGCTGGCCGGGCGCACGTTCTGGCTCAACCCCGAGCCGCGGCTGTACTGGAACTACGGCGACTCGGTCATCTCGGCCTACGAGCAGCACTGCGTCGCGTTCGAGTGCTGGACCACGCGCCAGCTCGAGGACTTCGTCAAGGCACTCACCCGCCCG
>CAWBCU010000020.1:0-78966 GCA_963787335.1 uncultured Solirubrobacterales bacterium | reverse complement strand
GGCGCCGCCCTTCAGCTGGGGGGTCCAGAACTGGAGCTCGAACTCGCGCAATTTCTCGTTGCTGGCCTGCACTTGGTGCAGGGGCGCCGAGGCCCGGTCGAGCTCCTTGGTGACGACGAGCGGCTTGTGCATGCGCTTGCCGGTGGCCAGCCCGGAGGCCGGATCGCGAGGGGTGACGACGTCGTGGCTGGCGGCGATCACGAGGATCTTGTTCTCCCGCCCTTTTTGTGTAACAGAGCCACGGATCTCGCCCGACTTTTCACCGACGAGCCTGAGGTATGCGTTCAGAGCCACGGCAACTCCTCTCTCGGTTGCGCTTCGGTCAACCCTTAGGTTTCCGCCGCGCGCCGTCGACCGCCTCGTATTCCTTGCCGGCTAGGAGTAGTGTCGGAGGCGAGGCTGGCCCTGCGGCCAACAATCTCGGCCGAAGCGCGTAGTACGCCGACGGAGCGGATGACCGCGACGAGGTGACGCACTAACGGCGAACGAGGTCGACCGTGGGGCTGGTTTCGACCGGCCTAAGATCCTTCCGCGAGTTCATCCGACCTACCCGCCTGGAGGGAGTAGGCTCGACGTAGAAGCCGATCAGCGCGCGGCACTTCTCGATCTCGATATGGGTATCGCTTCCGCCGCGCCTCGACCGCTGCTGTCGCTGCCCTCAACGGCGCCGGTGACCCTCGGGACACATTGAGCGTGCAGGTGAGAGGACGACGTGCCATGAACGACCTCGTGACCCCCTGGGTCTATCCGCTTCGGCTGGAAGCGGAGCTCGACGCGCCGCTGAGCCGGTGGCTGTGGCTGGTGAAGTGGGTGTTGATCATCCCGCACGTGTTCGTGCTGTTCTTCCTGTGGATCGCGTTCGTGGTGTCGACCGTGATGGCGTTCTTCGCGATCCTCGTGACCGGCCGCTACCCGCGCGGGATCTTCGACTTCAACGTGGCGTGCTGCGCTGGTCGTGGCGCGTGGCCTTCTACTCCTATAACGCGCTGGGACCGACCGCTACCCGCCGTTCACGCTGCCGATGTGCCCGGCTACCCGGCGCGGCTCGAGGTCGACTACCCGTCGTCGCTGTCTCGGGGGCTCGTGCTCGTCAAGTGGTGGCTGCTCGCGATTCCCCAGTACCTGATCGTGTCCGTGTTCGCCGGTGGCGCGTGGGCTGGCTACGGCGCGGCGAACGACAGCTGGACGTGGACCTCCAGCGGCGGCCTGATCGGACTGCTGGTGTTCATCGCCGCGACGTGCTGCTGTTCACCGGCCGCTACCCGCGACAGCTCTATGACTTCGTCATGGGCATGAACCGCTGGGTGTTCCGGGTCGCGGCGTACGCGACGCTCATGACCGACAAGTACCCGCCGTTCCGCCTTGACATGGGCGGCCACGAGTCGGCACCCGAGGGCACTACGGTAG
Source organism: uncultured Solirubrobacterales bacterium (assembly GCA_963787335.1). Classification (GTDB taxonomy): domain Bacteria; phylum Actinomycetota; class Thermoleophilia; order Solirubrobacterales; family Solirubrobacteraceae; genus DASQFQ01. Next base: position 77,559 of record CAWBCU010000020.1, on the reverse strand, counting down.
ATCTGAGCGGACCCACGCCGGCGCCCGCATGAGGATCTGCATCGTCGGCGCATCCGGGAAGCTCGGGAAGTACATGGTCGGGCACGCGCTGGAGCGGGGTTACGAAGTGGTTGCCGTGTGCCGCGAGAAGAGCGTCGGCAAGCTCGCCGAGTTCGAGGGCCGGATCGCGATCGTGCCCGGCGCGACCGACGACCGCGAGGTCATCAAGCGCGCGGTCGCGGGCTGTGACGGGGTGCTTGTCGTGCTCGTCCCCCGGGGTGTACACGGCTACTCGACGGGCACCGCCCAGGCAGTCCTCGACCACGCAGAGCCAGAGGCACGACTGGTGTTCTCGGCCGGGTGGCACATCACGCGCGACGGGCAGGACGTCTATTCGTGGAAGCTCAAGACTCTCGTCAGGGTCGGCGGCCCACTCGCTCGCCTTGCCCGCTTCGCCGATCTCGACGACCAGGTGGAGGCGTGTCGGCGTATCTTTGCCAGCGCTGGCCGCTGGACCGTGGTGCGTGGGAGCGACCTCGAGGAGGACGACAGCGAGGGCCTACCTGTCTGGAGCCGGCACGTCGGCGACCCGGTCTTGGAGAGCAACATCACGCGCCGCGTGGACTTCGCCCTCTTCATGGTCGAGGCGCTCGAGAACGACGAACTCATCCGCGAGACCCCCGCGATCGTCAGCCGCGCGAGCCCGTCGGCGCTCGCGCACGCAATGGCATGAGCTCCCCGCTGCCTCGCATCCACGACGGACATGATGCGAGCACCACCCGCGATGTCGTCGTCATCGGAGGTGGCCAAGCAGGCCTCGCGATCGGCTACCACCTCGCGGAGCAGGGCCGCCATTTCACGATCGTGGAAGCTGCCGGCGGCCCGGCGGCGGCGTGGCGCAAGCGGTGGGACTCGCTCAAGCTGTTCACGCCGGCCCGGCACGACAGCCTGCCCGGCCTCCCGTTTCCCGGCGCCCCCGATCACTATCCCACCCGCGACGAGGTCGTCTCCTACTTGACCGAGTACGCCAGGCAGCTGCCGGTCGAGTACGACAGCCCGGTGCGCGCCGTCCGCCGCGAGCAGGACGGCTACCTCGTCGAGCTCGACCTCCGCACGTACCGCGCGGACCACGTCGTCGTCGCCACCGGGCCGTTCCAAACGCCGCGCGTGCCGCCGATCGCCGCAGGGCTGAGCCCCGACGTCTTCCAGCTGCACAGCGCCGACTACCGCTCGCCGAGCGCGATCCCGGCCGGCACCGTGCTGGTGGTCGGCGGCGGCAACACTGGCTTTCAGATCGCCGAGGAACTCAACGGCTCCCACGACGTACATCTCTCCGTCGGCTCCCGGCAGCTGCCGCTGCCGCAACGGCCTCGGACGCGACATCTTCGGGTTCCTGGTCGCGACGGGGCTGATGGCCAAGACGCGAGAATCGAGGATGGGCCGCCGGATGCGCGACCGCGACAGCCTCATCGGCTCCAGCCCGCGTCGCGCTCGCCGCCTGGGTATTCAGCTCCACGCGCGCGCGTCCGGCGCAGCGGGGACGAGCGTCACCTTCGAGGACGGCGCGAGCCTCGAGGTCGTCACCGTGATCTGGGCCACCGGCTTCGGTCTCGACCACTCCTGGGTCGACGCGCCCGCTTTCGACGCCCACGGCGCCGTCCTCCACGAGCGCGGCGTCACCCCTTGCCCCGGCCTGTACTTCCTCGGGCTCCCGTGGCAGCACACCCGCGGCTCGGCCCTCCTCGGCTGGGTCAAAGACGACGCCGAATACCTCGCGCAGGAGATCGCGGGCCGGCACGCTCACAGCCCGCAACGGCTGCCCGCAACGACCGCCTAGCGACGCGCATAGCTCAGCGCAAACAGGCCACCGAGTGAGTGCCTGCGGTCCGAGCGTCGGTGGCTTAGCGTGCTGCGCCTGGCGTCGGCACGCCGACGCGAGGCAGCCGTGGTGGGGAGCGCAGGGGCCCTAGCCACCGGCCGCGGTCCCGCCAGCGTCAGAATTCTTGAGTCCTCACTCGTAGCCGAGCGACTCGAACGGTGGCGCCCAGCTACGCCGCCGAAGGCTGGTGCGCGTCCAGGCCGCGGTTAGCCGCCGCCGCGATCGGCCTCGTCGCGCTCCCGTGCCTCGGCCGCCCTGTCTCGGGTATCTGCAGCCGCGTCGCGGGCGTCCGCAGCTGCGTCGCGTGCACGCGCGCTGCGATCGCGGGCCGCGGCAGTTGAATCCCGCGCCCGCGCGACCTCATCGCGCCGGGCCGCCGTGTCAAGCCGTTCGCCGGCCGTCCCTGACCGGGCCGCCGCCGTTGACTCGCGTTCCCGACTCACCGCTTCGCGTTCCAGGCGCGACGTCTCGTGCGCCTGGTCAGTCAACGCGGCCGCAGGGATATGGGCGTGCTCCCAATCGGACGCGACCTGGTCTCGGTCGGAGGCGTGCTGGTCGCGCGCGGCCAGCGTCCGATCGGCGTCGGAGGCCAGCTGATCGGCATCGGACTCCGCCTGATCGAAATCGGCCCGCGCCTGATCCAGGTCCGCGCCGCGCTGATCGGTTTCCTGCAGCGTCGCGGCGTCCTGGTCCGTCTCCGCATCGCGATCTCGGTCATTCCCTCGCATCGACGTCATCGCCGCGTCACCCGCGTGCGACAGCGCGGCGAGCCGGCTGCTTGGATCGTGGGGTTGAAGTGCATGTCGGCGCCCTTCCCGCTCGCGGATGACCAGGCGGGCCGTCCTGCCGCCTGGGGGATGGCTCTTCCGTCGCCAGGGACGAAAGCTGTCCCTGCCGTCGCCGTCGTCGTGTGGTCGACGCGGCTCTGCTCGAAGTCGCCTCGCAGGGAGCGGTGAAGTGGCCCTAGAGGACCACTCTACTCGCACCCCACGGAGCCTCACGAAGAAGAGGAGTGGGAGCGACTCCGTGCTCTCGCTCCCCTCTGAGCGAGACGGCTTCGGGTCATCTGGCCTCTGCGGCGAACTACGGGTCGCCACAACGGGCGCTCTGACTAGACTCGACGGGAGTCGCCGGGAACTCGTGCCTTTCCGCTTGGCGACGTCGTACCCAGGACGGGCCAGAGAGGAGCCAGCGATGGCTCTCAAGCCAGCAGAGCCCGGCCGCCCCCGGACGGTCGGCGAAGTGCCCCACGGCGCTCTCAAGCGGGTGGACCGGCGGGTGAAGCAGATCCTCGCTCGCCAAGAAGCGGTCTTGCAGGCTCGGCGTGCCGCCGAGCGCCTCCAAGCGGCCGCGACCTGAGCGACCGCGTGCCCGAGCTCGAGGCGCTTTCGACGCCTTCGCATGAGACGGCACCAACGGTGACGGCGACGCTCACGGACGGCCCTCTGGAAAGCGTCAGCATCGAGGTCGAAATGGTCGAAGGTCGCCCGCCAAAGACAATCGACGTACCCGCCGCCGACGGCAGCTTGTGCCGCTATTGCCTCGCGGACTGGGTCCAGAGCGGCCGGGCTGCCGCTTACACCTTCCTGTACCGGGTCTGATCGCTCCGCCCCTCCAGCAGGCCGGCCAGCTCCTTCCGCGAATCAGCGCCCGGTTGAATCGAGGGACTGGCGCATCATCTTGCCGTCGCGCGTGTCGACGCATCGGAATCCACCACGTTGGAGCGACCGCGCGGCCGTGCCGTTTAGGTGGGCTCAGACGGGGCAGGCAGGTAACCGGGCCGGTCCGGACGGTTGGGGACAAACAGAGCCTTGAGCCGGACGGCCGGTTCTCTGCGGGCGGCCACACAGCCCCGGCAGGGCGGGTCTGTCGCTGCCGCAGGCGAGCCGTTGTGACCAGGAGCCGGCGTGCTCGCATGGGACGAAAGTCATCGCCACCGTCCATGCAGGCGCACCGCTGATGTCCACACCGCCGGACCCCAGCTCTGGCAACCCCAGTGCGTCAGCGGGCGCACCGCAACGGCTCCCTGCTCGAGCCCTGTCATCGCTCTCGAGACCGATGCGATCGTCCCGCGGACCTGGTCGCGCGTCGTCACCCCGAGCCCGGACCCGTCCCGAGCGGGCGTGTGCGATTGGCCGGGGACACACTCGCATCCGCACGCGAAGGCGGGAGTGACTGCCGTCCGTTGGATCCGCCGTCGTTGTTGATGAGACAGCCGGGGCGCCGCGCCGGCGGTTAGTCCCCGGACCCCCGATCGTGCGCGGTTGCGTGGTCATCAGTCCACGCCTAGCATCGCCTGGATAGCGAGGGAGGGACGGGACTCTTGAGGCCTGGTCTCTCTCGGCACCCCATCTAAGAGGGAGGCGGGACCTTGGAGCCCCAATCTCTGGCAGACACGTCGCACCACCTGATGCAACCAGCGGACGAGCGCTCGGCGACGGCGCCCGAGCCGGTTGCAAAGGCCGTCCCCCGGCTGCGCGAGGCGGTCTTGTTCGCCCGGTTCCGCGAGGCGGCGCAGCCGGCAGGAGCCGACTCCCTGATCGCCGACCCTACCGGTGACGTAGGCCGCGATCAGCGGCGCGTAGCGATTTCGACCGGCGAGACGCGCACCAAACTCCTGTGAGCCCGACCAACGTCAAACGTCCGACTCCGAAACACGACGATGTCCTGACCGCGATCTCGGACGGGATGGTCGGGCTGCTGAAAGAGTTCTACGGTCGCGGGCCGACGCGGACAAGGACCTACTTCAAGGACGACCTGGTGGTGTGTCTGCTGCGCGGAGGATTCTCGCGCGTGGAACAGTCACTGCTGGAGGGCGGGCGCGGCGCTTCGGTCATTCAGCAGCGGATGGAGTTCCAGGACTTGATGCGCGCGCGCTTCGAGAGTGTGATCGAGGACGCGACGGGTCGGCGTGTAATCGGGTTCATGAGCGGCAACCAGCAGGATCCGGACATCATGTGCGAGGTCTTCATCCTCGCCCCGACCGATCTCCTCAGCGACCACGAGAGCCTCGACGGCCGACCGACACCCGCCACGTGATCGACGCAACGCGGCTGCGAGGTTGCGCCAACTGCGGTTGCAACTGTCGCGACGGCACGATGTCGGATGGAGGCCGGAGCCGGGCCTTCCGTCGTCAGGGACCGCCTGCGCTAGGCGTCGACGGGACGCGCGATCTGCTGCCAGTCGGGGGCAAACGCCGCCTCGAGCGCCTGCACAACCCGACTCCGCAGCATGCCGTCCCACGTGTCGCACTCGAACGCGAGCACGGCGGTGGCGCTCCGGCCGACGCTGATCGGCGGATCAGCCTGCAATGCCAGCGCGGTCACGAGCCGGTCGAGGAGTGCGGGCTCATCCGGAAGAGCCAAAGTGAACCGGGCGCCATCCATGCACCTCCACCCTAGACGAACATACGTTCGTGTCAAGCAGCCTCAGGCGACGACCCCAACACCCGACCGAACCCGGAGCGGCCGTCGACCGGCGCTAGGAGCGCACGAGCCGACTCTCGCAACAGACCCCACAGCCCGGGCACGCACTTGCACGGAGTGCCAACGACCGCAGTGCCCGTGATGGCGCCTCAGCGGCTTAAGCCGCATGACTCAAGACCAGACGCGTCCTAGCGGCGAGGGGGCCAGTTCTAGCCCTCGTCGCCTTCGTGGCTGCGGATGCCGTCGTTCGCGCCCGGCTTTCGCTCAACCCGTGTTCCCGGCGTCTACGTCCGGCACCGAAGTCGCTGCCCGGCCGCAGTTGAGGAGGGTGCGCGGTGCCGTTGTCAGCCGTCCTGGCGCGTGCGACGGAGGAACGTCGTGACCGGAAGGTCGGAGTGGTCGCGGGCGACGCGCGATCGCCGCGAGGCGCTGGCGTGGCGCGCGGCAGCCATCGCGAATGTGCACGTGGAAACTCGCCAGCTCCATCCGTCGCTGACGTTCGGCGAGATTGCCGAGCGCTGGTGGCATGGCGTAGAGCGGGGCACGATCGGCAAACGCCGAGGCGCTGGCGATCCGTACTCGGAGACGACGTTGCGCGGCTACGGCCGTGACCTCCACGGGGTCCTGGTCCCGGAGTTCGGCTCGAGGGTCGCGGAGGACGTGACGGAGCTCGAGTGGCAGACGTGGATCGACAGTCTCCGTGACACCGGCTTGTCGCGTTCGCGGATCGCGAACCTGCTCGCGGTCGCAAGCGCCATCTACGGCTGGGCGGCGAGGCCGACACGAAGGCTCGTGTCGCGCAACCCGGTCCGGCTTGTCGAACTGCCACCGCGGGACGAGAAGCCGCGAACCCGGGTCGCCTCGGTCGCAGAGGCCGAGCGGCTGCTTGCCGCCCTGCGTCCCGACGACGCCGTGCCCTACGCAGTGCGCTGTACGCACGTATGCGCAGACGGGAGATTCAAGGTCTCCGCTGGGAGGACGTCGATCTGCGCCGGCATTGGCTGACGGTCCAGAAGTCCAAGACCGAAGCCGGCACCGGGCGCCGGGTGCCACTCGCTCAACCGCTCGAGCAGATCCTGCTTGCCTCAGCCGAACGCCACGGATCGGCGCGGCAGGCTCGCGTCGCAAGCGTTTCGGTCATGTCCGGAAAGCTCGCGGAGCGAGCGACAGCAGCGTGGACGGAAGCCGGTCTCCGACGCATCATGCTCCACGAGTGTCGCCACACCTTCGCCTCGATGCTCATGGCCGCCGGATACACGATCAAGGAGATCATGGTGCTCATGGGCCACGCCGATCTACAAACCGTCGACCGCTACATCAAGCTGCTTCCGCAACATGACGATTCCAACCCGGTCGATCGGCTCGACAGCTACTTGCGCGCGACGCTGGTCTAGCTACTTGGCGTCGCCGTTGCGGCCGCCGCGCGTCTCACCCTGCATCGGGCTGGGCTTGATCGGCTGCGGAGGCGCGGTGGGCGGAGCGGGCGCGGGCTTGGTCGCCATGGCTCTCATTCTACCCCCGTTCCGCCAGGGCCACGACCCAAGCGGCGACCTCGACAACCAAGACGCTGAGGCCGATCCGGAACACCAGGAACAGCGATCGAAGCTGCCGAGCGTTGAAGTCCGAAGCGGTGGATCGGTGCAGAGCAAGATCTCGTTGGACGAGCGGGAACTCGATGGGTTCCGGCTCGATGTACTCGGCGATGATCTCCGACGCGCTCGCGTTGAAGGACCAGTCGCTTCTCGGCCACAGGACGGTGAGCACGCATCCGCCCACAACAACGAAGGCGGCGACAGCGACCCACACCCAGATGGAGAGCTCGGTCCCGACGATCGCTCGCGACCCAAAGAACGAGGTCGTGATCGCGGCGGCTGCGATCAGTACCCAGCCCGCGACCGCAATTCGTTCACCGCGCGCTCCTGGGCATCAAGCGCTCGACCAGCCTCCTCAAACGCCAGCTCGTAGCTCTTCGCCTCGTTCTCGCCCACCATGGTCATCGGCGCCAATGATCGGGCCGCCGCCGGACGGCCAAGAAGTGGACACGACTGTCAGCCAAGCGGCCCCAACGGCCGCGAGAAGCCACGGAACCATGCCGGAGGAGGGACTCGAACCCCCGACACGCGGATTATGATTCCGCTGCTCTAACCGACTGAGCTACTCCGGCGGGGGCCAGCAGTCTAGGACGCGCGGCGTCGCGCGGGGCGGCCCGAGGCGTCTCGGGCTTTCTTGCGCAGGGCCCGCTCGCGGTCGGCCGCGAGCGCGCCGTTCAGGGAGGAGGAGAAGTTCATGTCCCTGAAGACGCGCTCGGGGCGCTGCTATTCCCCGGGGTCGGGCCCGGGGGTTGCCGCTCAGCCGCCGTTGGTGCCGGTGTGGAGCAGGTTGCGGACGTCCTTGACGCCGGAGATCTTCCGGGCGGTGACGCCGAGCTTGTCGATCTGGGCCTGGTCGGCCAGCTCGCCGCGCAGCTCGACCACGCCGTCGTTGACGTTGACGGAGATCGCGCCCTTGGGGACGTCGTCGGGGCGGAACAGCTCGGTCTCGACCTTGCGCGCGAGCGTCACGTCGTCGTAGTCGGGTCCGCCGGTCACGGTCGACGCGGCGCCCTGGACGGCGCCCTTGGCGCGACCCGCGGCCTTGCGGCGGTCGATCTTGGTGAGCACGAAGGCGATCGCGGCGGTGACGCCGACGGCGCCCGCGATCTTGGCGACGCGCTCGGTGGTCGAGGGCCCGCGGCGTGCCTTGCGGCGGACCGCCTTGGAGGCGCCCTTGCCCGCGCCCTTCGCGGCCTTCATTCCGGCCCAGCCCGTGGCTCCGCGCTTCGCGGTCTTGGTCAGGTTCATCTCAGGTACTCCCTTCAGAAGCTTTCAAGGTTGCGCTACCCGGAGGCCGTGCGGAACACGCGATAATCCGTCCGAGATGACGCGACTGACGCCTCGGCTCCTCTCCATCCTCTGGATCACCGTGCTCGTCGGCCTGCTCCTGGCGGTCGACTCGATCGCCGCGCCCGGCGGCGGCAGCTCGGGCTTCGGCGGCGGCGGAGGCGGCGGCGGTGGGGGAGGGGGCGGCTTCTCCGGCGGCGGCGGGAGCGGAAGCGGCGGCGGCTCGCCGGTGATCATCCTCATCGTCATCGCGGCTGCCGTCCTGTTCTTCCTGTTCGGGATGTACAAGGCGGCCAAGCTGCACAAGCGCCGGCAGGAGCGCATCGCCCGCGTCGAGCTCGCGTCGGCCGAGGCCGCGGGCGACGATGCCTACTTCGCCGCGGATCTCGTCAAGAGCGAGGTCGCGGCGCTGCACCGCTCGATCGTCGAGGCCTGGACGGGCCGCGACCGCGAGGCGCTCGCCACCCACCTCGGCCCCGACCTGCTGACCGAGTGGGTGCGGCGGCTCGACGACTTCGACCGCAAGGGCTGGCACAACCTGTGCGTGATCCGCAGCGGCCCGGAGGTCGAGTACATGGGCCTCGTCAACCGCGAGGACGACGCCGACGACCGCGTCGTCGTGCGCGTGCAGGCGACGCTCCGCGACGTCGTCGTCGACGCCTCCGGCAACGTCTTGAAGCGCAACGAGGAGGACGACGAGCTCACGACGCTCGCCGAGTACTGGACCCTCGGCCGCGCCGGGGATCGCTGGGTGCTGCTCTCGATCGAGCAGGACAGCGAGGGCCTGCACCATCTCGACGCCCCGATCGTCGCGTCGCCGTGGTCGGACGAGGCGCGGATGCACGACGACGCGGTCACCGAGCTCGCGGTCGCCGACGCCGTGCCCGACGCGGCGATCGGCGAGATCATCGACGTCGACTACGCGGGCGAGGCGCGCGTGCAGGCGATGGACCTCTCCGTGGTCGACGGGCGCTTCGCTCCCGCGGTGCTGGAGGCGGCGGCGCGGCGGGCGGTCGAGGCGTGGGCCGAGGCCGTCGACGGCGCGGACACGGCGCTCGAGCGCGCGGCGACCCCCGAGGCCGTGCACGCCCTGCTCTACCCCCGCGGCACGGACTCCCGGCTCGTCGTGCGCGGGCCGCGGCTCGAGGCGCTGCGGATCGCGGCGATCGACGCCGACTCGCAACCGCCGACGCTGGCGGTCGAGGCTGACCTGCGCGGCCGTCGCTACCTCGAGGACCGGGACACCGTCGCGGTGCTCGAGGGGTCGAAGGAGCGCGAGGTCGCGTTCACCGAGCGCTGGACGCTCGCGCTCGGCGCCGACCCCGCGACGCCGTGGCGGATCGTCGCGACCGCCGCGGTGGGCTGAGCCGCTGCTGCTGGCCGTCCCCAACGTCTCCGAGGGCCGCGACCACGGCGTCCTGGAGGCGATCGGCGCCGCGTTCGCCCACGGCGGGGCGCGCGTGCTCGACGTCCACGCCGACGCCGATCACCACCGCGCCGTCTTCACGCTCGCGGGGGAGCCGGGCGAGTTGCACGAAGCGCTCGTCGCGGGCGCCCGCGTCGCGATCGAGCGGATCGACCTGACCGAGCACACCGGGGTGCACCCGCGCGTGGGCGCGCTCGACGTCGCCCCGATCGTGCACCGCACCGACGAAGAGCGCGGGGCGGCGTGCGCGGAGGCGCTCCTGCTCGGCCACCGGCTCGGCGCCGACCTCGGGCTCCCCGTCTACCTGTACGGCGCACTCGCGGGCGGGCGCGCGCGAGCCGCGCTGCGGCGGCCAGGCGCGCTCGACCACCTCGCCCCCGACTACGGCCCGCAGACGAGACACGCCACCGCCGGCGCCACGCTCGTCGCGGCCCGCCCGCCGCTGATCGCGTTCAACGTCGAGCTCGCGCCGCCCGCCACGCTCGACGAGGCCAAGCGGATCGCCGCGCTGATCCGCGCGGGCGGGGAGGAGGGGCTGCCGGGCGTGCGGGCGCTCGGGCTGCAGCTGGCCTCGACCGGCCTCGTGCAGATCTCGACCAACGTGGAGGATCCCGCGCGCGCGACCGCGGGAATGGTCGTGGCCGCCGTCGCGCGCCACGCGGAGGTCAGCGGGGCGGAGCTCGTCGGGCTCGCGCCGGCCGCCGCCATCGCCGATGTCGACGTCCCGCTGCGCAACCGCCGCACGCTCGAAGACGAACTAGACTCCTAGCCCGTGGCCCAGACCAAGCGCAAGCGCAAGACCAAGCACCGCGGGAACGCCGCGGGGACCATCGAAACGCGCGGCCGGACCGGCCGCAAGGCCTCCCCGGAGGAGCAGAAGAAGTCCGCCAAGGCGAATCGCAGCGCGGTCCGCGCCCAGCGCCTCGCCCAGCCGCCGACGTGGAACCGCGCGCTCCTGCGCGCCGCCGCCGCCTCCGGCCTGCTGTTCGTCCTGACCCAGATCGGGCTCTTCCAGGACGACGTGCCGCCCGGCCAGGCGATCGGCATCTGCCTCGTCGCGATGCTGATCTACGTCCCGCTCGGCTACCTGTTCGACAGCTGGATGTACAAGCGCATGAACCGCCCGAAGCCGCCCCCGAAGCCGAAGGACTGACGCGGTGGACGTCCACGGGTTCACCGTCGGCCCCGTGGCCGAGAACTGCTTCTTCGCCGCCCGCGACGGCGCCACGCAGGCGATCGTCGTCGACCCCGGCGAGGAGGGCGACCGCCTGATCGCGCAGCTCGACGAGCTCGGGTTGAGCGTCGAGGCGATCCTGCTCACGCACACGCACTTCGACCACGTCGGCGCCGTCGCCCCGCTCGCGCGCCACACGGGCGCGCCCGTCTATTGCCCGGAGCTCGAGAAGCACGTGCTGGCGGACATCATGAGCTACGTCCCGTGGCCCGGGTTCGGCCCGTTCGAGTCCTACGAGGCCGATGTGCTCGTCGCCGGCGGCGAGCGGCTGGAGCTGGCGGGCCTGGAGATCGACGTGCTCTTCACCCCGGGCCACTCGCCCGGCCACGTGACCTACTCGATCCCGGGCGAGCAGGCCGTCTTCAGCGGCGACGTGCTGTTCCAGGGCTCGATCGGCCGCACCGACCTGCCCGGCGGGGACACCGCCACGCTGATGGCCACGCTCGCCGAGCTGCTGGACACGCTGCCCGACGAGACGATCGTCTATCCCGGCCACATGGGCGTCACGACGCTCGCCCGCGAGCGCGCGACCAACCCCTTCCTGCGCGAGCTCGGAGCGCCCCGCACGTAGCCGCGCCGTCGCCGCGTAAGACCGGCGACCAAGCGCTGCACACATCATCCCTGATCCGGGTACACGCGGAATCAGGACACTGCTTCGCGCGGGCGCACGGATGAGGCCCCGACCGAGCTGAGAAGCAGCCAGAGGACACTGGCTGGACACGGCCGGGGCCTCATCGGTGCGCCCACCGAGCACTCCGCGCGACCTGGCTCGACGGCTGATTCTCAGCCGAGCTTGAGTTCCCTCGACCACTCAGCATCGCAGACCAATCAGCGAATGTGGTTTTCCGCCTGTTCCAGGTGGGAAGTCCCTCGTCGCGCCACCTTCGGGGAGAAGCCGGAGGGCGCGGCATAGGCCGGGCGAGGACACGCCAGGTCATCCGCGAGCTCCTGGTAGGGGGTGGCTCTGTTGAACCTGATTCTCGAGATCGCGTCTGGTCTGGCTGATCCTCGTCGGCTTCGTGCTGGCGCTCCTTCGCGCCGCCGCGCTGGGCGACCGAGCCGTCGAACGCCAGGCGCCGCGAGCGGCGGTCGACCGGCGCGAGCGGCCGCCGCGTCGCCCTGGTCGTAGCCGCGCTCCCGCTCGCCGGCGCGAGCCGCGCCGGACGCCGACGCGCATAGCTGCGCGGGCGCCCGCACCGCCCCGGCCGGCTCCGGCGCCCGCGTGGTGGTGTGCCTGATCAACGCCGAGCGCCGGACGCGCGGCCTCGCCGTGCTGGCGTCCAACGGCAAGCTCGCCCGCGCGGCGCGCCACCACAGCGCCGACATGGTCGCGCGCGGCTACTTCGCGCACACCTCGCCCGACGGCAGGACGTTCGGCGCTCGCCTTGCAGCGCGTCGGGTACGCGAGCGGTTGCGCGTGGTCGGCCGGTGAGATGCTCGCCTGGGGCGCGGGCGGCTCGGCGACGCCCGCATCGCGCGTCAGCGCGTGGATCCAGAGCCGCCCGCACCGCCAGATCCTGCTCAAGCGGGCCTTCCGCGACGTCGGCGTCGGCGTCGTCGCCGGCGCGCCCGACGGCTCCGCGGCGGCCTTCACCTACACCGCCGAGCTCGGCCGCCGACGCTGCTGAGCACGCCCGCTCATAGACTCAGCGCGCGTGAGCCCGAAGATCCAGGCCCCACGCGGCACCTACGACGTGCTCGGCGACGACGCGCTGGCCCGCACGCGGCTCGAGGAGCACGCCCGTCGCATCCTCGAGGGCGCCGGCTACGCGCGCATCGAGACGCCCGTCTTCGAGGCGACGGAGCTGTTCGCGCGCGGGGTGGGGGAGTCCACGGACGTGGTGCAGAAGGAGATGTACACGCTCGACGAGGGGCCGAGCGAGTCGCTGACGCTGCGCCCCGAGGGCACCGCCCCGGTCTGCCGCGCCTACCTCGAGCACGGGATGCACAAGCTCCCGCAGCCGGTGAAGCTCTGGTACCTGTCGAGCTTCTTCCGCCGCGAGCGCCCGCAGGCGGGGCGCTTCCGCCAGTTCTGGCAGGTCGGGGCGGAGGCGATCGGCTCCGCCGACCCCGCCGTCGACGCCGAGCTGATCCTGCTGCTCTCGGAGCTGCTCGAGACGGTCGGCGCGCGCGGGCTGCGGCTGCGGCTCTCGAGCCTCGGCACGCCCGCCACGCGTGAGCAGTACCGCGCCGAGCTCCAGGACTACCTGCGCGCGCACGAGGCCGAGCTGTCGCCGAGGTGCGCTCGCGCATCGACCTGAACCCGCTGCGCGCCTTCGACGCCGATCACCCCGGCACGCAGCGCGTGATGGAGAACGCGCCGCTGCTGCTGGACCGCATCGACGCCGACGACGGCGAGCACTTCGCGACCGTCTGCGCGCGGCTCGACGCGGTCGGCGTGCAGTACGAGGTCGACCCGACGCTCGTGCGCGGGCTCGACTACTACACGCGCACGGTGTTCGAGTTCAGCTCCGACGCGCTCGGCGCCCAGAGCGGCGTCGGCGGCGGCGGCCGCTACGACGGGCTGATGGAGATCATCGGCGGCCCGCCGACGCCCGGCATGGGCTGGGCGGCCGGGATCGAGCGGATCCTGCTCTCCTCGCCCTCGGCCCCGGTCGCCCCGCCGCCGCTGGATCTCTACGTCGCCTACACCGGGCCCGAGCACGGCGGCGCGGCCTTCCGCCTCGCCGCCGACGCCCGCCGCGCCGGGCACTCCGCGCGGCTCGAGCTCGGCGGCCGCTCGCTGAAGGGCCAGCTCAAGCAGGCCGACCGCACCGGCGCCCGCTACGTTGCGATCCTGGGCGACGACGGGACGGCGCTCAAGGACATGGAGACCGGGGAGCAGAAGACGGTGGAGACCGAGACGGTCATGCATCACATCCGGGGGGGCCTGTGAGGCCGCCGCGCCCCAACCATTTCCGCGACGCCTGGTGCGGCGAGCTGCGCGCGAGCGACGAGGGCTCGACCGTCCGCGTGGCCGGCTGGGTCCACCGCCGGCGCGACCACGGCGGCCTGATCTTCATCGATCTGCGCGACCGCTCCGGGCTGCTGCAGCTCGTCTTCCACCCGGAGACCGCGGCCGACGCTCACGCGCTGGCCGAGCGCCTGCGCCCCGAGCACGTGCTGTCGGCGGCCGGGCGCGTCGTGCGCCGCGAGGAGGGCAACGTCAACCCGAAGCTCGCGACCGGCGAGATCGAGCTCGAGGTCGCCGAGGCGGAGACGCTGGCGGAGTCGCTGACGCCGCCGTTCCCGGTCGACGAGGAGAGCCCGGTCGACGAGCTGCTGCGGCTGCGCCACCGCGTCATCGACCTGCGCCGGGCGAGCATGCAGCACGCGATGGTCACCCGCCACACCGTCAACCGCGCGATCCGCGACTACCTCAACGCGCACGACTTCCTCGAGATCGAGACGCCGATCATGACGCGCTCGACGCCCGAGGGCGCGCGCGACTTCCTCGTCCCGTCGCGGATGAACCCCGGCAACTTCTACGCGCTGCCGCAGTCGCCGCAGCTGTTCAAGCAGATGCTGATGATGGCCGGCTACGAGCGCTACTACCAGATCGCCCGCTGCTTCCGGGACGAGGACCTGCGCGCCGACCGCCAGCCCGAGTTCACCCAGCTCGACCTCGAGATGTCCTTCGTCGACGAGGAGGACGTGATCGCGGTCAACGAGGCGATGATGGCCCGCGTCTTCGAGGCCACCGCCTTCCCGGTCGGGCCGCCGCCGTGGCAGCGGATGACCTACGACGAGGCGATGGCGCGCTACGGCTCGGACCGCCCCGACATCCGCTTCGGGCTCGAGCTCGAGGACCTCGGCGAGGCGCTGGCCGGCTCGGAGTTCAAGGTCTTCAGCGGCACGCTCGAGTCCGGCGGCGTCGTGCGCGGCCTCAACGCGGGCGCCCGCGAGGTGCCGCGCAAGGATCTCGACGCGCTGACCGAGCACGTCAAGCGCTACGGCGCGGGCGGGCTCGTGTGGGCGTTCGTGCAGGAGGACGGCACGCTGGCGCTCGCCGATCGCGAAGTTCCTGACCGAGGAGGAGATCGCGGCGGTCACGGAGCGCCTCGGCGGCCACCCCGGCGACCTGCTGCTGATCGTGGCCGACAAGGAGCAGGTCGCCGCGACCGCGCTGGGCGAGCTGCGGCTCGAGCTCGCGCGGCGCTTCGACCTCGTCCCGCCCGACCGCCACGAGGCGCTGTGGGTCGTCGACTTCCCGGCCTTCGAGTACAACGAGGGCGAGCGGCGCTGGGACGCGGTGCACCACCCGTTCACGACGCCGACCGGCGACTTCGCCGACCCGGGGGCGATGCGCTCGCGGGCCTACGACCTGATCCTCGACGGCTCCGAGATCGGCGGCGGGTCGATTCGTATCCACCGCCCCGAGGTCCAGCAGGAGGTCTTCCGCGTGCTCGGGATCTCCGAGCAGGAGGCCGAGGAGCGCTTCGGGTTCCTGCTCGAGGCCCTGCGCTACGGCGCGCCGCCGCACGGCGGCATCGCGTTCGGGCTCGACCGCGTCGCGGCGATCGTCGCCGGGCGCGACTCGATCCGCGACGTGATCGCGTTCCCGAAGACCGCCAGCGGCGCGGACCCGCTCACCGGCGCGCCCGCGCCGGTCGACACCGCGCAGCTCGCGGAGCTCGGGCTGCGGCTCGCCGCGCCGCCGCCGGCGGGCGACCAGCTCGGCGCCCGGGTCGCCAAGCCGTCCGAAGGAAAGTCACCCTAAGGACGCGCGCCGGGTCTGCCGATAGGGGACGAGACATGAGCCAGATCTCGCCGCCGATTCGCATCCTCCTCGTCGCTGTAATCGGCCTCATCGCCGTCTACATGCTCTTCCTTCGGCCCAAGACCGAAGAGGCCGTTCCCGCCGCCGCCGCGCCCGCCGCGACGACCCCAGTCCCCGCCAAGGACCCCGGGGCCAAGACCGAGAGCGGGTCTGGCGAGATCGTCCAGAGCGCCGTCAAGCGCACCACCGACGCCAGCGCGCAGGCCAAGGTCGCCGCCGGCGAGACCCCGGGTGGGCTGGCGGCCGATGACACCGCCGCGTCGACGACCGGCGTCGCCGCCGTCCCCGCCGCCGGCAGCGCCACGAGCGCGGTCGCGCCCGTCACCAAGGAGACGCTGCAGAGCCTCCCGAAGGACGTCCGCCGCCCCGTCCGCAAGCACAAGGTGGTCGTCCTCCTCTTCTACAACAACCGCTCCTCCGACGACCGCGCCGTCCGCCGCGCGCTCTCGAAGGTCGATCACTACGGCGGCCAGGTCTTCGTCGACGCCCACTGGATCAAGTCGGTCTCGAAGTACCAGGCCATCACCCGCGGCGTCGACGTCGAGCAGTCGCCGACGATCGTGGTCGCCGACCGCAACCTGAAGGCCGAGACGCTCGTCGGCTACGTCGACACCGAGACGATCGACCAGGCCGTCGTGGACGCCCTCGTCGCCTCCGGTGGCAGCCTGCTCAAGAACCCCTACTTCCGCAAGATCGACTCCGTCTGCGCCTCCGCCAAGGCCGAGATCAAGGCGCTCCCGGCTCCTGCCGGCATCGCCACCGTCCCCGCGTACCTCGGCGGCGTGCAGCAGGTCACCGTGAACATGAAGTCACGGGCCGCCGCGATCAAGCCGGGCAAGAGCCATCGCACGTTCCACAAGGCCTTCGTCGGCTACAGCGCCGACAACGTCGGCATCGTGGCCGGCGCGCAGCTCGCCCTCAAGGCGAACCCGACCAAGGGCGTCGCCGTGGTCAAGCGCACCGCCAAGCAGGGCAAGGCGCTCGACAAGAAGTTCGTCGCCAAGCACGGCGCGCACGGCCTCAGCTGCTTCTAGGCCTCCGGCCTAGACTCGGCGCGTGAGCGCCGAACGTTTCACCGAGCATCTTCAGTTCCCTCAGGGCATGGGAATCCAGCCCGCCGGCGGCTCCATCGGAGTCGCCGGCGGCGCTGCCTGCGGTGACCTGATCTCGATCCGCCTCCGGGTCGAGGGCGGGCGCGTCGCCGCGGCCGGCTTCGACGCGTCGGGCTGCGGCGCCGCGACCGCCGCCGGCTCCGCCGCCGTGGCGCTCGTCGAGGGCGCCGGGCTGCTCGACGCCGCGCGCGTCGGCACGCACGCGATCGCCGCCGAGCTGGGCGGGCTCTCGCCCGGCAAGCTGCACGCCGCCGACCTGGCGGCCGACGCGCTGCACCGCGCCCTCGGCCTGGCCGCGCGCGCCGACGCGGCGCTGGCGCCCGACCCGCGGCGCACGCTCGTGGCCATGAGCGGCGGGGTCGACTCGGCCGTCGCCGCGCTGCTGTGCGCGCGCGGGGGAGGGGACGCGGTCGCGGTCACGCTCGAGCTGTGGGCCGACCCGGACAACGACGCCGAGGCGTCGTGCTGCTCAGCGCATGCCGTGCGGGTGGCGCGCTCGCTCGCGCACGGGATGGGCATGCCGCACTTCACGCTCGACCTGCGCGAGGAGTTCCGCGCCGGCGTCGTGACGCCGTGGCTCGACGATCACGCCGCCGGGCTGACGCCCAACCCGTGCGTGCGCTGCAACGGCCACGTGCGGCTCGACGCGATGCTCGAGTTCGCGCAGCGGCTGGGCGCGCCGACTCTCGCCACCGGCCACTACGCGCGCCAGAGCCCCGACGGCCTGCTGCGCTCGGCCGCCGACCCGGCCAAGGACCAGGCCTACATGCTGTGCGCGCTCAGCCCCGGCGACGATCGCGCGCCTGCGCTTCCCGCTCGGCGAGCTGACCAAGCCGGAGGCGCGCGCGCTCGCGGCCGAGGCGGGCCTGCCGGTCGCCTCCAAGGCCGATTCCATGGATCTCTGCTTCCTCGCCGGCACCGGCCGCGCCGCGTTCCTCGCGCGCCACGGCGGCGCGCGCGAGCGCGCGGGCGAGTTCGTCGACCGCGGCGGGCGGGTGCTCGGCCGCCACCGCGGGCACCACGGCTTCACCGTCGGCCAGCGCAAGGGGATCGGGATCGCCGCGCCGGAGCCGCTCTACGTCCTCGCCACCGACGCGCGCACCAACCGGGTGACCGTCGGCGCGCGCGCGGACCTGCTCACCCACGAGGTGACAGGTGCGCGGCGCGCGGCTGCACCGCCCGCCCGATGAGGTCGACGCGGTGCGCCTGCGCTACCGCTCGCGGCCGCTGCCGTGCACGGTCGAGCCGAACGGGAGCGGGCGCGTCACGCTGCACCTGCACGAGCCGGTCGACGGTGCCGCGCCGGGGCAGACCGCCTGCTTCTACTCCGGCGACGTGGTGGTCGGGTCGGGGACGATCGCCTAGGGCAGCTCCCAGCGCTGGTTGGCGCCGCCGTGGCAGTCCCAGATGACCAGGCGCGTCCCGTTGGCCGAGCTGGGGCCCTCGGCGTCCAGGCAGCGCCCGGATGGCTCGTTGACCAGCGTGCCGTCCGCCTGCGCCTCCCACTGCTGCGCGCCGGTGCCGTTGCATTCGTAGAGCTGCGTGGGGGTGCCGTTGGCCGTCCCGCCGCCCGCGACGTCGAGGCACTTGCCCAGCGCCTCGAGGGTGCCGTCGGACGTGACGCTCCAGCGCTGCGCGGCCGAGTCGTTGCACTCCCAGAGCTGGACCCTGGTGCCGTTCGCGGAGCTGCCGCCGTCGACGTCGACGCACTTGTCGCCGAAGCCGGTGATCGCGCCGCGCGGGAACGCCGGCTCCTCCGCGCCCGCCGGCACGGTGACGCTGCCGGTCAGGCGGATGTCGCGCGACGAGCTGCCGACGTAGATCGGCACCCGCCCGCCCGGCGTGACCCAGGTGTTGCGCCCCGCGTCGAAGTACGAGAACGCCCGCCGGTCGAGCGTGACGGTCACCCGCTCGCGCTCGCGCGGATCCAGCGTCACCTTGGCGAAGCCGGCGAGTTGCTTGGGCGGCGTCGGCACGCTCGTGGGCAGCTCCCCGACGTAGACCTGCGCGACCTCGGCGCCGCGTGCGCCGGCCGGTGTTGCGCACGTTGAACTGCACCCGCACGGTGCCGTTCCGCCGGCTGACGGCGAGCTTGCGGTAGCGGAAGTCCGTGTAGGACAGGCCGTAGCCGAACGCGAACAACGGGTCGAGGCCGGCGCGGTCATAGCCGCGATAGCCGACGAAGATCCCCTCGTCGTAGGGCACGGTGAGATCGTCGCGCGTGTCCCAGGGGTTCTCGATCCCCAGCCGCGCGGGCTGGCGCTCGCTGCGCGGGAACGTGACCGGCAGCTTGCCCGAGGGGTTGACGTCGCCGAAGAGCACGTTGGCGATCGCGTTGCCCTGCTCCTGGCCGCCGAAGTAGCTGTCGACGATCCCGTCGACCCGGTTGCGCCACGGCATCAGCACCGGCCCGGCCACGCCGAGCACGACGACGGTGTTCGCGTTGACCGCGGACACGGCGCGGATCAGCTGGTCCTGGTCGTTCGGCAGCGTCAGCGAGGCGCGGTCGCGCTGCTCGTTCTCGTACGTCGACGCGAAGACGACCGCCACCTCGGAGTCGCGCGCGAGCTCGACAGCCTCCTCGATGTCGGGTGAGTAGGCGTTGGCGGGATGCGTCCACCCGAGCTGCAGCGAGCCGGCCTCGAGGCCGGTGAAGGGCCGCGTGGCCCGGTACTCGATCGTGACCTCGTGCTCCTCGCCGGCCTCCAGGCTGAGCGTCCCGGTGCGCTCCGTGGCCACGTCGCCCTCCGTGCTGGCGAAGTCGATCACCTGCTCGCCGTCGATGGTCATCTCCGCCTCGCCGAACCCGGTCAGGGCGAAGGTGTAGTCGCCGGACCGCGGGACGGTGAACGTCCCGGAGTAGCGCGCCGAGCCCGCGTTGAACGGGGTCTGCGGCAGCTGCGAGCCGTACAGGCTGCCGAAGAAGGGGCCGCCGCCGAGGAAGCTGGTCTCGAAGCGCACGCCGCGCTCCGTGCGCGTCGTGATCGGGTCGCCGGACAGGTCGGTCGAGCTGAAGTACGTGGCCCGGAGCCCGCTCCCGCCGCCCGGGGCGGTGAAGATCGACGACGGCGCGGCGGCCGGGCCCGGCGAGCATCGAGGTCGGGCCGACCGGGTCCGTGCCCGGCGCGTACTCGACGTCGACGCCGCCCGGCGCGCGGTCGCGGATCCCGTCGACCAGCGACACCTCGTAGGTCGGGCTGACGTGCGAGGCGCCGCCCTGGGCGTGGGCCCGGTTCGCGTCGCCGCCGATCACGGCCACGGAGTCGAGCCGGCGGCCGTTGAGCGGCAGCACGGCGTCGCTGTTCTTGAGCAGCGTGATGCCGCCCTCGGCCACCTCGCGCGCCGTCTCGCCGTGCTCCTCGACCGGGATCTCCGACGGCTCCGGGTCGTCCTCGAACAGGCCGTGCTCGAACATCGTCCGCAGGATGCGGTGGACGTGCTCGTCGACCGTGGCCTCCGTCACGCGGCCCGACTCGACCGCGGCGAGGATGGTCTCGGGCGTATAGAACTGGCGGTTGCCGGTCTCCATGTCCAGGCCGTTGTTGAGCGACTGCACGGTGGAGTGGGCGGCGCCGAAGTCCGTCAGCACGAAGCCCTTGAACCCGAGCTGGCGCTTGAGGATGTCGGTCAGGAGCTGGCGGTTCTCGCAGGCGTAGTCGCCGTTGAGCTGGTTGAACGAGCACATCGTCGAGCCCAGCCCGTTGTCCACCGCCGCCTTCCACGGCGGCGTGTAGATCTCCTGGATCGTGCGGTCGTTCGCGCGCACGTCGTAGGGGACGTTGCGGTTGAGCTCCTGGGTGTAGAGGTTGTAGTGCTTGAGGTCCGCGATCACGCCGCGGTCCTTGACCGCTCGCACATACGGGCCGACGACGCGCCCGGTGAGCAGCGGGTCCTCGCTCTCGGCCTCGTTGGCGCGCCCCCACCAGGGCGTGCGGACGATGTCGCCGTTCGGGCCGAGCAGCACGTTGCCCCCGACCTCGCGCACCTCGTCCGCCACGGTGCGGCCGTAGCGCGCGGCGAGGCCCGGGTCGAAGGCGGCCGCCAGCAGCATGGTGGACGGCATCGCGGTCGCCCGGTTCTCCGTCTCCGGCAGCGTGACGCCGCCGAGCCGCAGGCCGCTGCCCGCGTCGAGCATGCGCAGCGAGGGGATGCCGAGGCGCTCGACGCCGGCGTTGAAGTACGCCCACGAGGTGCCGGTGTCGTTCGACATCAGCTCCGCCTTCTCGGGCAGGGTCATGGCGTCGACGACGAGGTCCGCCCGCCGGTCCGGGCTCAACGAGGGGTCCGACCAGGGTTCCTGCGCACCGGCCGCAGACGGGATCGCCAACGACAGCAGCAAGACGCCGCACACACACAAGGCCCGCATGAGGACCGACCCTTCCCCAGCGCCCCGCCATGGGCTGGAACGTGGCCGCGGCATCCGGGCAGCCCTCGGTCCCGGGCACTTGACCACCCGCCCGCCCGGCTGTCAATCCGCGGGGGTCCGAAGCCTTACTGGTGGAGTGCGAGGCCCGGGCCCGGCACGACCTCGAGCTCGCGCTGCCGGACGTGCTCGCCGCAGCGGGTGCACACCATGTCGCCCTCGACGCGGCCGCCGCAGTCGCGGTGCAGCGTGAGCCGTGGCGGGCCCTCGGGGCGCGGGTAGTGGCGGTCGCCCCACTTCATGAGCTGGTGCAGCGTGGGCGCGAGCTCGCGGCCCTTGCGCGTGAGGACGTAGGCGCCGTCCTCGCGGTGCTCGAAGATGTCCTCGGCCACGAGGTGCTCGAGGCGCTGGGTGAGCACGTTGCGGGCGATCCCGAGCGAGCGCTGGAAGTCCGAGAAGCGGGAGACCCCGAGGAACGCGTCGCGCACGATCAGCAGGCTCCAGCGCTCCCCGACCGCCTCGAGCGTGCGGGCGATCGAGCAGATCTGGGCGGGATAGGTGCGGTCGAGCATCTGCACGCCCAGTCTAGACCTCTGAGTTGCATCAAGCAACCACGACGGCTAGGGTGGTTGCATGAAGCAACCCCCGAACCCCGCGCGCGTCCTCGCCGTCGTCGGCCTCGCCGTCTTCCTCTCGGTCCTCGACCTCTTCATCGTCAACATCGCGTTCCCGGACCTGCGCGCGGACTTCGAGGGCTCGAGCCTGTCCAGCCTGTCGTGGGTCCTGACCACCTACGCGATCGTCTACGCCGCCGTGCTCGTCCCCGCCGGGCGCCTCGGCGACCTCTACGGCCGGCGGCTGCTGTTCGTCATCGGGCTCGCGCTGTTCACGCTCGGGTCCGCGCTGTGCGCGGTCGCGCCGACGCTCGAGCT
Organism: uncultured Solirubrobacterales bacterium; assembly: GCA_963787335.1. Classification (GTDB taxonomy): domain Bacteria; phylum Actinomycetota; class Thermoleophilia; order Solirubrobacterales; family Solirubrobacteraceae; genus DASQFQ01. Next base: position 55,550 of record CAWBCU010000020.1, on the reverse strand, counting down.
GCTCGTGGCGGCGCGCGTGCTGCAGGGGATCGGCGCCGCGGCGCTGACGCCGAACTCGCTCGGGCTCGTGCTGCCGCTGTACCCGGCCGAGAAGCGCTCGACCGTGATCGGCGTGTGGGCGGGGATCGGCGCGGTCGGCGCCTCGATCGCGCCGCCGCTCGGCGGCCTGCTGGTCGAGGTCAGCTGGCGCCTGATCTTCATCGTCAACGTCCCGCTCGGGCTGATCGCGATCTTCTTCGCGCTGCGGCTCGCGCCCGAGGTCCGCGACGCGCGGGCCACGCGGTTCCCCGACGTGCTCGGGATCGCGCTGCTGATGGCGGCGGTCGGGCTGCTCACGCTCGGCCTCACCCAGGGGCCGCACTGGGGCTGGGACGAGCGCGTCCTCGCCGCCTTCGCGCTGGCCGCGGCCCTCGGCGCGGTCTTCCTGCGCCGCTGCGCCCGCCATCCCGCGCCGGTCGTCGACCTGGCGCTGCTGCGCGTGCCCGCCTTCGCGCTCGCCGGGCTCTCGACGCTGCTGTTCTCGGCCGGCTTCGCGGGCCTGCTGCTCGGCAACGTCCTCTTCTTCACGGAGGTCTGGGACTACTCGGTGCTGAAGGCCGGCTTCGCGTTCGCGCCCGGGCCGCTGCTGGCGGCAACCACGGCGTTCACCTCGGGCCGGCTCGCCGAGGGGCGCGAGCCTGCCGCCTTCGGTGCGATCGGCGGCTTCGTGTTCGCGGCCGGCTGCCTGTGGTTCATCACCCAGGTCGGCGCCGACCCGGCCTACGTGTCGGAGATCCTGCCGGGTCAGGTGCTGACCGGGATCGGCGTCGGGCTGATGCTGCCGTCGTTCACCGCGACCGCCGCGGCGACGCTGCGCCCCGAGCAGCTCGCCACGGGCATCGGCGTGCAGACGATGTGCCGCCAGATCGGCGCCGCGCTCGGGCTCGCCGCGTGGGTGGCGATCGTCGGGACGCCCGCACCGGCCGACGCGCTCGACGCGTTCGCCTCCGGCTGGCTGTTCATGGCGGTCACCGCGGTGCTGGCCGGGCTCGCCCTCCTGCCGATGGCACGTGGGCGGCTCGTCCATAGACTGGTCGTGTGACTTCAGACGAGATCCGCGAGAGCTTCCTCAGCTTCTTCGAGCAGCGCGATCACCGGCGCCAGGCCTCCGCGCCGCTGGTACCGCGCGACGATCCCTCGACGCTGCTGATCAGCGCGGGCATGCATCCGCTCAAGCCGTACTTCACCGGCCGGGAGACGCCGCCCCACCATCGGCTGACCAGCTGCCAGAAGTGCTTCCGGACGCCGGACATCGATGAGGTCGGCATCACCAAGCGCCACCTCACCTTCTTCGAGATGCTCGGCAACTTCTCGATCGGCGACTACTTCAAGCAGGGCGCCGTCGAGATGGCGTGGGAGTTCTCGCTCCAGCACCTCGGCTTCGACCCGGAGCGGATCTGGATCACGATCTTCGAGGGGGACGACGAGCTGGGCGTCGGCCCTGACCAGGAGGCGATCGAGGCGTGGCTGTCGGTCGGGGTTCCGCGCGAGCGGATCGTCGCCCTGCCTCGCTCGGAGAACTTCTGGCAGGCGGGCTCGACCGGGCCGTGCGGCCCGTGCTCGGAGCTCTACTACGACCGCGGGCTCGAGTTCGGGACCGCCGACGACCTGCCGGGCGGCGACAACGAGCGCTTCCTGGAGTACTGGAACCTCGTCTTCATGCAGTACGACCAGGAGCCTGAAGGCGTCCTGACGCCGCTGCCGGCGAAGAACATCGACACCGGGCTCGGGCTGGAACGTATGGCGGCGATCCTGCAGGGCACCGACTCGGTCTTCGAGACCGACAACTTCGCGCCGCTGGTCGCGCTCGGCGAGCAGTTGAGCGGGCGCACGTATGGCGACGACGCGGACACCGACCGCGCGCTGCGGATCCTCGCCGACCACTCGCGCGGGATGTCGTTCCTGATCGCCGACGGCGTCGTACCGTCCAACGAGGAGCGCGGCTACGTCCTGCGGCGCATCATGCGGCGGGCGATCCTCCAGGGCCGCCGGATCGGTATCGAGCCGGGCTTCATGCCGCACTTCGCGCGCGTCGTGCGGGAGACGATGGGCGCGGGCTACCCCGAGCTGAACGAGGGGAGCGACACGATCGACATGTGGGTCGCGCGCGAGGAGGAGGCGTTCGGCCAGACGCTCGAGCAGGGCACGCGCATCCTGCAGGACCACATCGACCGGGCGAAGGCGGCGGGCGACGAGGGCATCGGCGCGGCCGAGGCGTTCCAGCTCCACGACACCTACGGCTTTCCCTTCGACCTCACGCTCGAGCTCACGGCGGAGCAGGGGCTGGGCGTCGACGCCGCGGGCTTCGAGAACCTGATGGAGGATCAGCGCACGCGAGCGCGTGCGAGCACCGGGCGCGGCGGCCGCGACGAGGACCGCGAGCGGGCGCGCGTGTTCGCCGACGCGGCGGGCTTCGACACGACCTTCACCGGCTACGAGACCGTCGAGCAGACCACGGCGGTCGGCGCGATAGAGCGCCACGAGGCGTCAGCCGGTGACGAGCCCTCTGGGCGAGGCAGTGGGCGGCTGCTGGTCAAGCTCGTCGAGTCGCCGTTCTACGCCACCGGCGGCGGCCAGGTCCACGACGCCGGCGAGGTCCGCTGCGAGTCGGGCGACTGCGCCGCGAGCGTCACCGACGTGCTGCGGATCGGCGACGACCAGGTGCTGGTGCTCGAGCCGGTCGCGGGCGAGCTGCACGAGGGCGAGCGCGTGGTCGCGCTCGTCGACCGCGCCGCGCGCCGCGCCACCGAGTGCAACCACACCGCGACGCACCTCCTGCACGCGGCGCTGCGCGAGCGCCTCGGCACGCACGTGCGCCAGGCGGGCTCCTACGTCGGGCCGGACAAGCTGCGCTTCGACTTCACCCACGGCGCGCCGCTGGCGGCCGAGGACGTCGCGTGGGTCGAGGACCGCGTCAACGAGTGGATCCTCGCCAACCAGCCCGTGCGCGCGCTCACGACGACGCTCGACGAGGCGCGCGCGCTCGGCGCGATGGCGCTGTTCGGCGAGAAGTACGGCGACGTCGTGCGGATGGTCGAGGTCGGCGACGGCGCGTGGTCGCGCGAGCTGTGCGGCGGCACCCACGTGCGCTCGACCGCCGAGATCGGCGCCTTCAAGCTGACCACCGAGACCTCGAGCGCGGCCAACGTGCGCCGTATCGAGGCGACGACCGGCCCGGTGGCGATCGGCGACCTGCGCCGCAGCGACCGCACGCTCGCCGAGGCCGCCCACGTCCTGCGGACCCAGCCGCACCAGGTGCCGGAGGTCGTCGCCGAGCGCGAGGCCAAGCGGCGCGAGCTCGAGAAGACGCCGGCGGCGCCGGTCGACGCCGGCTACGACGAGGTGCTCGACGTCGACGGCGTGAAGCTCGTCGTCGAGATGAAGGACGTCGCCAACCCGAAGCTGCTGGCGGAGATCGCGGACCGCATCAAGGGCAAGCTCGGCGACCCCGCGGTGATCGTGCTCGGCACCCGCGGCGAGGGGCGCGTGAACCTGCTCGTCGCCGCCACGCCGGCGGCGATCGCCCGCGGCGTCCGCGCGGGGGAGATCGTCAAGACCGCCGCGGCGGTCGTGGGCGGCGGGGGAGGCGGGCGCGACAACATGGCGCAGGCCGGCGGCCGCGACCCCGACAAGCTCCCCGACGCGCTGAAGTCCGCGGAACAGGCGATCCGGCAAGTCCTGGCTTGAGCCGCGTCGTCGCGCTCGACTACGGCAGCGCCCGCTGTGGCGTCGCCGTGTCGGACCCGACGCGCACGCTCGCCACGCCGGTGGAGCCGGTCCTGGCGCCGGCCACGCGGCGTGGCTTCGGGCGGCTCGTGGCGCGCATCGCTGAACTGGAGGCGGCGGTCGTCGTGGTCGGCCTCCCCCTGTCGCTGTCCGGGCGCGATTCGAACCAGACGCGGGAGACCCGAGCGTTCGTCGAGCGGTTGAGGGATCGGCTCAACATGCCGATTGAGGTCTACGACGAACGCTTCACCACGAAGCTGGCGCACCGATCCGGGGGTGCGACGGCTGAGGATTCCCGTGCCGCTGCCGTGCTCCTCGAGGGCTGGCTCACACGCGAACGCTCAGCCGCCGGGGCTCCCGGGCCGATAAGGCCTCAAGCCGGGGACCCCGATGAACCCAATTCAGACAACTCCACCGCAGAACCCTGACCTCGACGAGGAAGCGGGCCACGACGACCCGCTCGATCATCTCCTCACGCAGATCATCAACGGGTTCTTCGTCCTGACCGACGGCCAGGGCGCGGTCTCGAAGTGGAGCGAACCCGCCGAGCTGCTGTTCGGGCTCGACGCCTCCGAGGTGCTCGGCAAGAGCCTGTTCGACACGCTCGTCGACTTCGCGCCCCCCGAGGCGGAGTCGTGGAAGCGCTTCCTCGAGAGCGGCGAGGCGCCGACCACCGCGGCGTCGCAGCCGGTCAGCGCGATCTACGCGGTCGACAAGCGCAGCTTCCCGCTCGAGATGGTCTTCATCCCCGTCAAGCTCGACGAGGGCTTCGACTTCTCGCTCTTCCTCGAGGACCTCTCCTTCGAGCTGCCGCGCAACCTGATGCTGATGCGCATGCGCCAGCAGCACCCGGTCGTGGTGCGCGCGATGCGCCAGGCGCTCGAGCCCGAGCCCCAGGCTTGGGACGGCTGGCGCACGGCCGGCACGCTGGTCGCGTTCCGCCCGACCGAGCCGACGCCGTGGGTCGAGGAGGCGCTCGCCGCCCGCGAGGCCGCGCGCGCCGCCGAGGACGTCGAGGGCGAGGAGCGCCTCGATCCCGACCCCGGCATCCAGGGCGACTCGATCGCCGACCTCGACGACGCCGCCGCCGTCGTCGCGCGCCTGCTGTCCGCGCTGGAGCGCATCGAGGATCTCGAGAAGACCGCCGCCGACCTTCCCGTCGCGCTCGAGGAGGCCCGCCGCGAGGCGCAGGCCAGCCGCGACCGTGCCGAGCAGGCCGAGCAGAAGGTCAACGAGGCGCGCGAGCAGCTCGAGCGCGTCCGCGACGAGATGCCCGCGGCCGAGGACCCCGCCGAGCGCCGGGAGCTGCTGGAGCGCATCTCCCGCCTCGAGGCGAGCCTCGCCGAGGACTCCTCCGCCCAGACCGAGGAGCTGCTGGAGCGCATCGGCGTGCTCGAGGCGACGCTCGCCGAGGCCGCGCACGACGACGCGCTCCTGGATCGCATCGCCCAGCTCGAGGCCGGCCTCGTCGAGGCGACGTCCTCGACCGAGGGCGAGGAGCTGCTGGAGCGCATCCGCGGCCTGGAGACAAGCCTGGCCGAGGCATCGTCGTCCGCCCAGGGCGAGGAGCTGCTCGAGCGCATCAGCGGGCTCGAGGCGAAGCTTGCCGAGGCGTCGGCCTCCGCGGCCGAGGAGCTCTTGGACCGCATCAGCGGGCTCGAGGCCGGCCTTGCCGAGGCGTCCTCGACCGCCGCTCGCGACGAGCTGCTGGAGCGCATCGGCCAGCTCGAGGCGAGCGTCACCGACGCATCGTCCTCGACGGAGCGCGAGGACTTGCTGGAGCGCATCGGCCAGCTCGAGGCGAGCGTCACCGACGCATCGTCCTCGACGGACCGCGAGGAGCTGCTGGAGCGCATCAGCGGCTTCGAGGCGAGCCTCGCCGAGGCATCGTCGACCGCCGATCGCATCGGCCAGCTCGAGGCGAGCCTGGCCGAGGCCTCGTCCTCCACGGAGCGCGACGAGCTGCGCGAGCGCATCACCCAGCTCGAGGAGAGCCTGACCGAGACATCGTCGACCGACGAGCTGCGGGAGCGCATCGGCCAGCTCGAGGCCAGCCTTGCCGAGGCATCGTCTTCCACCGAGCGCGACGAGCTGCTGGAGCGCATCAGCGGCTTCGAGGCCAAGCTCGACGAAGCATCGTCGACCGCCGAGCGCATCGGCCGGCTCGAGGCGAGCGTTGCCGAGGCGTCGTCGAGCGAGGATCGCGACGAGCTGCTGGAGCGCATCGCCCAGCTCGAGGCGACGCTCGCCAACGAGACCACCGCCCGCGCCGAGCGCGTCGCCGCCGCCGTCGAGTCCGAGGCCGCGCGCGCCGAGCTGATCGAGCGCATCGAGGAGACCGAGCGCGCCCGCGCCGAGGCCATGGAGGCCGCCGAGACGCGTCTCGCCGCCGCCCTCGCCGACGTCGAGGACCGCTCCGAGACCGGCCGCGGCGACCTCGCCGGCCGCGTCGAGGGGCTCGAGACCGCGAGCCTCGAGGCCGCCGAGGCCGTGCGCGAGGAGCTGCGCGCCGAGATCGAGCGCCTGCGCGAGGAGCGCGAGCAGGAGTCCGCCGCCGCCGGCGCCCGCATCGAGGGGCTGCTCGAACGCGTCGAGCGCGACCGCGAGCGCCACGAGGAGGCCGCCCGCGAGGAGCTGGCCGCCGCCGTCGAGCGCATCGAGCAGGTCCGCCGCGAGGCCGAGCGCCTGCGCGAGCAGGTCACCGAGGTCCAGGTCGAGAAGGCCGAGGCCGAGGGGCTCTCCGGCGATGACCGCCGCCGCCTCGAGGCGCTCCAGCGCGAGTCCAGCGAGGCGCAGGCGCGCCTCGACGCGCTGCGCGAGCTCGCCGTCGAGCTGCGCACCGAGACCGCCGGCGCCCGCGAGGAGTCCGCCCAGGTCCGCGCCGAGCTCGCCGCGCTCACCGCCGACGAGAGCCAGGCCGCCAAGGACGTCGAGCAGCTGCGCCACGAGAGCGAGGAGCTGCGCTCCGCGCTCGAGGAGATCCGCCGCGAGCGCGACGAGACGCGCGGCTCCGCGCGTGACGCGCTGGCCCAGCTCGCCGAGATCCGCGAGGCCTTCGAGACCCGCGAGTCCGCGCTCGAGGCCCAGTTCGCCGAGACGCGCAGGATGTTCGAGGAGCGCGAGTCCGCGCTCGCCTACGAGGTCACCGAGGCGCGCCGCCAGTCCGCCCAGAACGACACCGCCGTCTCCGCCCAGCTCGCCCAGCAGGTCGCCGACGTCCGCAAGCTGTTCGAGGAGCGCGAGCACGGGCTCGCCGAGCAGGTCGCCGAGACCCGCCGCGCGCTCGAGGCGCGCGACGGCGAGGAGTCCGTCCCGGCCGAGGCCGTCGAGCGCGTCGAGCGCCTCGTCATCGAGGCCCACGAGCAGCTCGAGCTGCTGCGCGGCGCCGACGCCCTGCTCGAGGCCCGCTTCGAGGCGCTGGCCGACCCCGCCGAGGAGTCCGAGCGCGTCTCCGGCCTGATCGATGAGGTCAAGGCCGAGATCGAGGCCGCCCGCCGCGCCGACACCACGCTGCAGCAGCGGCTGGGCGCCCTCGCGTCCGAGTCCGAGGACGCCGTGCACCGCGCCGAGGAGGCGCGTGCCGAGGCCGCCGCCGCCCGCGCCGAGACCGCCGAGGTCCGCACCGAGGCCCGCGAGGCCCAGCGCGCCGCGCGCGAAGCGGCCGAGCGCATCGCCGAGGTCGACCGCGGCGCGTCAGCCGTGCTCGCCGAGGTCCGCGGGGTGCGCGAGCGCCTCGACGACGCCGCCACCACCGCCAAGGCCGCCCAGGAGACCGCGGCCGCGAGCCGCGCCGACACGGATGAGCTGCGCGTCGGCGTCGCGCGCGTCGGGGCCGAGCTGGAGGTCGGCCGCGCCGACATCGCCGAGGCCAAGGACGAGGCGCTGGGCGCCCGCGAGCAGGCCGCCGCCGCGCGCGAGCAGGCCGCCGCCGCCGACAAGGCCGTGCAGCTCGTGCGCGAGCAGGCCGCTGCCGCCCACAAGGCGGTGCAGGCCGCGCTCGAGCAGGCTGCGGCCGCCGACGCCGCCGTGCGCGCCGTCCAGGAGCGGGCCACCGAGACCGACCACGCCATCGAGAGCATCCGCGAGCAGGCCGCCTTCACCGACGCCGCCGTCGAGGCCGCCCGCCAGCATGCCGCCGCCGCCGACGCCGCCGTGGAGGCCGCGCGCGAGGAGGCCGAGCGTGCCAGCCAGGGCGTCACCGCCGTGCGCGCCGAGGCCGAGCGCGCCGGCCAGGGCGTCACCGCCGTCCGCGCCGAGGCCGAGCGGGCCCGGCAGGAGGCCGCCGGCGCCCTGACCGAAGCCGAGGGCGCCCGTGAGGACGTCGCCGCCGTCCGCGCCGAGGCCGCACGCGCTCTCGAGGACGCCCGCGCCGGGCCGAGGGGCCCGTGAGGACGTCGCCGCCGTCCGCGCCGAGGCCGCACGCGCCATCGAGGACGCCGCCGGTGCCCGCACCGAAGCCGAGGGTGCCCGTGAGGACGTCGCCGCCGTCCGCGCCGAGGCCGAGCGCGCCATCGAGGACGCCGCCGCCGTCCGTGCGGAGGCCGAGCGTGCCCGTGAGGACGCCGCCGGTGCCCGCACCGAAGCCGAGGGCGCCCGTGAGGACGCCGCCGCCGTCCGCGCAGAGGCCGAGCGCGCCGTTGAGGACGCCGCCGCCGTCCGTGCGGAGGCCGAGCGTGCGCGCGAGGCCGCCGCCGGCGCCCGCACCGAGGCCGAGGGCGCCCGCGAGGACGCCGCGCTCGCCCGCAGCGAGGCCGAGCTGGCGCTCGAGAAGGCCGACGCCGTCGCCGACGTCTCCAACGCCGCCCGCGCGCAGGCCGAGGCCGCCGTCGATACCGCCGCCACCGCCGCCGCCGAGGTCCGCAGCGAGCTGCGCGAGGCGCTCGAGGCCCAGGCGTCGGAGCTGCGCGAGGAGATCGACGGCGTCGCGCCGCGGCTCGACTCGCTCTCCGACGAGGTCACCCGCGCCGTGGAGCGCGCCGAGGCCATCTCCGCCGAGGCCCGCACCGCCGCCGAGGAGGGCACCGCACCGCTGCGCGAGGAGCTCGACTCCGTCCGCGCCACCGCGAGCGCCGCCTCGACCGAGCTGGCCGCCGCCCGCGCCGACCTCACCGCCCTGCGCCAGGAGTCGACCAAGATCCTCGAAGAGGTCGCGATGTCGCGCCAGCAGGCCCAGGCCGCGATGCAGCGCGCCCAGGCCGGCGACCAGCGCATCGAGAGCCTCAGCTCCGAGCTGACCTTCGCGCTCGCGACGCTCGACGAGCTCAAGGCCGGGCTGACCTCCGCCGGCCAGGCCGCGATCATGGCCCGCCGCGAGGCCGAGAGCGCCAAGAAGGCCGCGGTCGCCGAGAGCGAGAAGAACAACGAGCGCGTCTCCGAGGTCTTCCGCGAGATCATCGGCCTCGCCGCGCGCAGCGGCGGCGGCGGCGGTGGTGGGGGCGGGAACGTCCTGCGCCGCGCCGAGCTCGGCAAGCTCCGCGCCAAGCGCGAGAGCGAGGTCGCGCCGATCCCGACCCGCGCGCCGCGGCACGGCTTCGACGACGTCAGCCAGCCGCTCGCCGTCCTCAACCTCAAGGGCAAGTTCTGCGAGCTCAACCCACCCTTCACGAAGCTCGTCGGCTACCAGGAGCACGAGTTCCTCAAGGCGGTCTGGCCGTCGGTGCACGACCGCGCCGTCTACGCAGACCAGACCGAGGCGCTCCAGCAGATGGTCGCGGGCGAGCTCGAGGAGCTCGAGTTCCAGTCCTCCTACATGCATTCCCAGGGCCTGATGGTCGCCGTCGACGGCGTGCTGACGCTGCTCCGCGACGACGACGGCGAGCCGATGTCGCTGCTGCTCACGGCCAAGGAGCGCTGACCCATCGAGGAGGGTCTCGGCGCGTCCGACGGCCCAGCCCGCCACAATGACGTGGCAGTACGTGCCACGTCGAGACTCGACAAACCCTGAGCGCAGCCCTGAGGAGCGCGCCCGGGCCGCCGCCGAACGCGCTGCCCGCCGCGGTGAGTCGGCCCCTCCGCCGGAGACCTTCGTCGGCCGCGAGGCCATGCCTCCGGAGCCGACCCCGACCGAAGACTTCCATGTCGAACGCACGCCACCCCCACCGCCGGAGCCCGAGCCCGAGCCCGAGCCGCCCGCGCTCAACATGCCCGAGGACCCGTTCGGCCCCGACGAGCCGGCGGACGGCCCGCAGGTGACCCAGGAGTTCCGCCCCGAGTGGGAGGAGGGGGAGGAGCCCGAGCCGCTCCCGCGCCGGACGATCACCGCCGCGCGCACGCGGCCGCTGCCCCCGCGCGGGCCCAATCGCCCGCAGCCGCGCGGCACCCGGCGGCCGCCGCCGCCGCGCGCGAGGGCCCGCCCCGCGGGCGCGCCGCATGGCCGCTTCGGCCGGCGCATCCTGGCCGTGCTCGCGCTCGCGCTGATCGGCGGCGCGCTCTACCTCATCAACGCGACCTTCCAGCCCTTCCACGACGACCCCACCGGCGCGGTCTCCGTCACCGTCCCGAGCGGCTCCGACGCCGGGAAGATCGGGAAGATCCTGGAGTCGGCCGGCGTGATCGACTCGGCGCGGCTGTTCGAGGCCAACGCCACCGTCACGATGCGGCGCGGCAAGCTGCGCCCCGGCAAGTACCAGCTGCCGACCGGGATGAGCAACGGCGCCGCGATCGAGGCGCTGATGCAGGGCCCGCAGGCGAAGATCGTCAAGACCTTCAAGTTCACGCTCCCCGAGGGCCGCTCGCGGCGGGAGAACATCCCGGCCGTCAACAAGGCGTTCGACGGCGACTACGGCAAGGCCACGACCAACCCGCGCGCCCTGCGCCAGGCGCGCAAGCTCGGCTCCCCGCGCGACGCGCGCTCGCTCGAGGGCTTCCTGTTCCCCGCGACCTACCAGATGATCAACGGGGCGAGCGCGGGCAACCTCGTCGAGCGCCAGCTCGACGCCTTCCGCGAGAACTTCGCCACCGTCAACATGAAGACCGCCCGGAAGCGCAACCTGACCCGCTACGACGTGCTCATCATCGCGTCGATGGTGGAGCGCGAGGCGCAGCTCGCCAAGGAGCGCCCGCTGATCGCCGCGGTCATGCACAACCGGCTCAGGGAGGGGATCCCGCTCGGGATCGACGCCACCATCCGCTACCAGATCAACAACTGGTCGCGGCCGCTGCGCGTGTCCGAGCTCGAGCGCGACACGCCGTACAACACGCGCACGCGCCGCGGCCTGCCGCCGACGCCGATCGGCAACCCCGGGCTCGCGTCGATCAAGGCGGCCGCGAACCCCGCGAAGGCCAAGTACCTGTTCTTCGTGCGCAAGCCGGGCAAGTCCGGCGAGCACGCCTTCTCCAGCACCAACCGCCAGTTCGAGCGCGACGTCGCGCGCTATCAGGCCTCGCGCGGCGGACCGTGATCTACCTCGGCGTGTGCGGGTGGCCGGTGGCCCACTCCCGCTCGCCGGCGATGCACAACGCGGCGCTGCGCGCAACGGGGCTCGACGGCTGGGTGTACCTCAAGTTGCCGCTCCCGCCGCCGCTGTTCGCCGAGACGGTGCGCGCCCTGCCGGCGGCGGGCTTCCGCGGCGTCAACGTGACGATCCCGCACAAGGAGGCCGCGCTCGCGCTCGCCGACTCCGCGAGCCCGGCCGCGCAGGCGATCGGGGCGGCCAACACGCTCACGTTCGAGCCCGGCGGCGCCATCCTCGCCGACAACACCGACGCGCCGGGCCTGCTGGAGGCGCTGCGGGACCAGCGGATCGACGTCACGGGACGCAGCGCGCTCGTGCTCGGCGCGGGCGGCGCCGCCCGGGCCGCGGTGTGGGCGCTGGTCGGCGCCGGAGCGCACGTCGAGGTCTGGAATCGCACACCCGCGCGCGCCGCCGCGCTCGCGCACGACCTCGGCGCGCGCCACGCCACGGTCCCAGGGGCGGCCGAGATCGTCGTCAACGCGACCAGCCTGGGCCTTGACCACAACATTGATCTGTTCAAGGCGATTCCGCTCAAGGCCGATACGTTCGAGGCTGGAAGCTGCGTGATCGACATGGTCTACGGATCTGGAGAGACGCGCTTCCTCGCGGCAGCAAGGTCGCGAGGGGCACGCGTCATCGACGGATTGGAGATCCTGGTCGCACAAGGCGTTGCGTCGTTTGAACGCTGGACCGGCAAGATGGCTCCACGCCAGGCGATGCGCGGAGCCGTCATCAAATCGCCAAGTACATGAATCCTCTTACACAGACCGGGGCTGCACCCAGCAAGGGCGGCAAACGGGGCATAACGTCCCCGTCGCGTCGCGGCGGCTCCGGCCGGGTGCTGACGGACGTCCTCGTCGACCTCGAGTTCGTCGACCGGGCGGTGATGAACGCGGCCATCGACAAGGCCCATTCCGCCGGATCGGCGGCTGAGCGGGTGCTCCTGACCCAAGGGGCGATCACCGAGGACCAACTCGGGCGGGCCGTGGCCGAGCGCTTCGGGCTCGATCACATCGCGCTGCGCAACTACAAGGTCGATCCCGACGCCGCCAAGCTGGTGACGCCGGCGGCCGTCAAGCGCTACCAGGCCGTCCCGGTCTCGTTCGTGTCCGACCGCACGCTGCTGGTCGCGATGGCGGACCCCGCCAACGTGCTCGCGGTCGACGACATCGCCGTCATGACCGGCTACGAGGTCCGCCCGGCGGTCGCCTCCGGCAAGGACATCGAGTGGCTGCTCGAGCGCCTCGAGGACCCCGAGTACGCCGCCGTGCTGCTCGACCTCGACGACGAGGAGGACGCGGAGGTCCCCAGCACCGCGCCCACGCCGCAGGACGACCGGGCCGATGTACGACGTCCGCGAGCAGGACAAGCCGATCGACTTCGGCTCCGCGGGCGAGGACGCGTCGGTCATCCAGCTCGTGCACCGGATCATCACCGAGGCCGTCGACCGCGGCGTCTCGGACATCCACTTCGAGCCCCAGGACGGCGACATGCGCGTCCGCTACCGCATCGACGGCGTGCTGCGCGACGCCGCCATCGTCCCGGACGCCTCCGTGCCGGCGGTCACGTCGCGCGTGAAGATCGTCGCCGACCTCGACATCGCCGAGCGCCGCGTCCCGCAGGACGGGCGCATCTCGATGGAGCTCGAGGGCAAGCACATCGACCTCCGCGTCGCCACGCTGCCGTGCGCCTTCGGCGAGAACATCGTCATGCGAATCCTCGACTCCTCCAAGGCGCTGATCGCCATGGAGACGCTCGGCATGCTGCCGCAGGCGCTCGAGCGCTTCAGCAAGGCGATCGGCCAGTCGCACGGCGCGGTCCTCGTCACCGGCCCGACCGGCTCGGGCAAGTCGACCTCGCTGTACGCCGCGCTGAACATGCTCAACACGGTCGAGACGAACATCATCACGATCGAGGACCCGGTCGAGTACCAGCTCGACGGCATCACCCAGGTCCAGGTCAACCCGCGCGCCGGCCTCACGTTCTCCTCCGGCCTGCGCTCGATGATGCGAGCCGACCCCGACATCATCATGGTCGGCGAGATCCGCGACCGCGAGACGGCGCAGATCGCCATCGAGGCGGCGCTCACGGGCCACCTCGTGCTCTCCACGCTGCACACGAACGACGCCCCGGGCGCGATCTCCCGCCTGATCGAGATGGGCATCGAGCCCTTCCTGGTCGGCTCGGCGGTCGACTGCGTCGTCGCCCAGCGGCTGGCGCGCCTGCTGTGCCCGGAATGCAAGCGCCGCACGACCCTCACCTCCGACGTCATGCGCGCCAACGGCTTCAACGTCGGCCTCGACCTCGAGGCCTACGAGCCCGTCGGCTGTGCCCGCTGCGGCGGCTCCGGCTACAAGGGCCGCGTCGGCCTCTATGAGGTCATGTGGGTGTCCGAGACGATCCGCGGCCTTGCGGTCGCCAGGGAGCCCTCGGAGAACATCGCGCACGCCGCCGTGCACGAGGGCATGATGCGCCTGCGCGAGGACGGCCTCGAGAAGGTCCGGCGTGGCCTCACGTCGATCGCCGAGATCGCCCGCGTCTCCGGCACCCGCTAGCGCCGCCGCCCTACAGGTCGCCGCGCGACCTGCCGATACATCGGGCGGCATGAACTTCGACTTCTCAGAGATCCTCATGGAGGTCGTCAGGCAGAAGGCGTCTGACCTCCACCTCACCTCCGGCTCACCGCCGATGCTGCGTAAGCGCGGCCAGCTCGTGAAGATGGAGGGCCTCCAGAACCTGACGCCCACCGACACGCGCGAGATCATCTACACGATCCTCAACTCCTCGCAGCGGCAGCGCCTGGAGACGGACTGGCAGATCGACTTCGCCTACTCCGTTCCCGGCCACGGCCGCTTCCGCGTCAACGCCTACTTCCAGCGTGGCTCGCTGGGCGCCGCCTTCCGGCTCATCCCCAACGAGACGGTGCCGATCGAGCAGCTCGGCCTGCCGCCGGTCGTCCGCGGCTTCGCCACGAAGCCGCGCGGGATCGTGCTCGTGACCGGGCCGACCGGCTCGGGCAAGTCGACCACGCTCGCCTCGATCGTCAACGAGATCAACGAGACACGCGACGATCACATCCTCACCATCGAGGACCCGATCGAGTTCCTGCACCAACACAAGAGGTGCATCGTCAACCAGCGCGAGATCGGGACGGACGCACAGTCCTTCGCGATGGGCCTCAAGGCCGCGCTGCGCCAGGACCCTGATGTGATCCTCGTCGGAGAGATGCGCGACATGGAGACGATCGGCACGGCGCTGACCGCGGCGGAGACCGGCCACCTCGTCTTCGCGACGCTCCATACCCAGGACGCGCCGCAGACCGTCGACCGCATCATCGACGTCTTCCCGCCCGAGCAGCAGGGGCAGGTCCGCGCCCAGCTCTCGATCGGCCTCCAGGGCATCGTCACCCAGACGCTGGTCCCGACCGCCGACGGCAACGGGCGCTGCGTCGCGGCCGAGGTGCTCGTCCCGACACCGGGCGTGCGCAACCTGATCCGCGAGGGCAAGACGCACCAGATCTACTCGCTGATCCAGACAGGAGCCCAGCACGGCATGCAGACGATGGACACCTCGCTCGCCGGGCTCGTGAGGGCCGGCCACATCACGATGGCGGTGGCCGAGTCCCGCTCCGGCCAGCCCGCCGAGCTGCGCCGCCTGGTCGAGAACGCCGACAACCTGCCACAGCCGGTGGCCGCCTGATGGCCTCCGCCGCGTTGCAGTTCGCCTACAAGGGCGTCGACGGCGCCGGTCTGCCCCAGGAGGGCATGATCAGCGGCGTCAGCGAGGCCGCCGTGATGTCGGAGCTCAAGACCAGAGGGCTCCAGGTCATGCGCCTGGACGAGAAGAAGAGCGGCATGAAGATGGAGATCAAGCTCCTGCCGAAGCGGGTCAAGGCGGCCGAGCTCACGATCATGACGCGCCAGATGGCCACCATGGTCTCCTCGGGCATGACCCTGCTGCGCGCGTTCTACGTGCTCGAGGACCAGGTCGAGAACCCGAAGCTCAAGGACACGCTCTCCGCCATCCGCGAGGACATCGAGGCGGGCCTGAACCTCTCCGACGCGCTCGAGAAGCACCCGAAGGTCTTCGGCCCGCTCTACGTGGCCATGGTGCGCGCGGGCGAGGCGGGCGGCGTGCTCGAGGAGTCACTCGACCGCACGGCAGACCAGCTCGAGAAGGACGACTCCCTGCGCCGGCAGGTCAAGGGCGCGATGATGTATCCCGCGGTCGTGCTGACCTTCGCGCTGCTCACGCTGGTCGGCCTCATCGCCTTCATCGTTCCGGTGTTCGTGAGCGTGTTCGAGGACTTCGGCGGCGAGCTCCCGCTGATCACGAAGTTCACGGTGAACCTGTCCAGCGCCGTCACCGGCTTCTGGTACGTCTTCATCTTCGGCGGGATCGGCCTCGTGGTCGGCTTCAAGAAGTGGAAGAAGTCCTCATGGGGTCGCCCGCAGTGGGACAGGCTCCGGCTGCGCATCCCCGTCAACATCGGCAAGACCGTCCAGAAGATCGCGCTCGCGCGATGGTCGCGGACCTTCTCCGCCCTCTACTCGGCCGGCGTGCCGATCATGCAGGCGATCGAGGTGACCGGCACGACGGCGGGCAACTACGTGGTCGAGCGGGCGATGGACGACGTCATCGCCTCCGTGAAGTCCGGCGGCTCGCTCGCGGCGCCGTTGAAGGAGAGCCCGATCTTCCCCGGCATGGTCACGCAGATGATCGCCGTCGGCGAGGAGACGGGCAACCTGGACACGATGCTCACGAAGGTCGCCGACTTCTACGAGGACGAGGTCGCGGCCGCCATCAAGGCGATGACCTCCATCCTCGAGCCGGTCATGATCGTCCTCGTCGGCGCCATCGTCGGCTTCATCGTGGTCGCCATGTACATGCCGATGTTCAAGGTCTACGACGCGATCCAGTAGCGCTTCGCAGCATCCGCCTTTCTGATGAAGGCCGCCCTCGCGCGGCTTCGGCCTTCATCGTTCAGCGGGGCTTGACCTGTGTCATCCGGCAGGCGTAGGGTCGAATAGCGCCACGGCAAAGGCGCATGCCCGGGCAGACCGCGTTCATCACTAGTCCTGCGCGTCCTCCTCGCGTGTCCGCGCAGAGGGAGTGCGAACCATGGATCCCAGACGATCCCGTCCGGCGCTCGCCGCCGCATGCCGTCGTCCTGGCCTTCGCCTGTCCCGCCGCGCGCTCGCGGCGATGCGGTGACCGACTGGAACAGTCTACGCCAACACCGCGATCTTCTCGGCCGGCCCGCCCGCGCACGTCGGCCGTCCTCAGCACCGCGTGGTCGGGCCAGTACGCGGCCCACTCGTCGTAGAGGACGCGGCCCATCAGCATCGCGTCGGCGGTGGCGAAGCCGGCGCCGACCGCGGCGCCCATCTCGTCGTCGAAGTACGGGAAGTGCCACTTGTCGGGCGCCTCGACGACGCCGTCCAGGTAGATCGAAGAAGTTCGACTTGATCTTGCGCACTGCGGGCCTCCAGTCGGGCTGCGCGTCGAGCAGGGCGTCCATCTGGCCGACCGACTGCGGGAAGCACGTCGAACGCGCCGCCAGCGCTCGCAGCCGCTGCATGTGCTCGCCGGACGCGAACGGCGAAGCGCAGCTCCATGCGGGTGCGGCCGTCGTGCGCCGGTGAGTCGCATCCGCACGCGCGGTGGTCGGCGTGTCGGCGTTCGGCGTCCCGTCGCGGTTGGCGAAGCCGTCGGTGAACTCGAGCGACCGCGAGCGGGTCGACGGCCGTGACCCGCCACCAGCCGCGGGAGATGCTCGCCGCTCGGGACCGGTCATGACGTAGGCGACCTCGCCGGCCGACCGGCAGGGTCGTGCTGCGCCACGCGTCGCCGGGTGGGCTACGGCGGCCCGCACCAGCGCTCCAGCTGCTCGCGGGTCGGCCACAGCTCCCGCACGCGCCGACCGGCGCGATCGAACTCGGCGGCAACGGTGAGGCTCAGGCGCTGGAGCTTCTGGTCGACGCCGACGAGGCTCACAGCAGCTCGGCCATCGCGGCTACCGACGCGACCCGCGCCAGGCCGTCGTCGACGCTCGTCGAGGACCCGCCGCGCGCCGGGCTCACGACGCCGGGCTTCCCGGACCACCCGTCGGGGCACGGCTGCGTGCAGCGGCGCGTCGCTTGGTGCGATGCGGGACTTCTTCGGCACCGCGACGGGCATCTGCATTCGACGTCGAGAGCCCGTCGGTTCCCGGGGCGAGCCGCGGCACTTCGACGGCTTCTCGCACGCGATCGACGAAGTGATCGAGGCGCGGATCTGGGGTGGGATCCACTTCCGGAAGGCGGATGTGGCCGGCGCCGAGCTCGGCGCGCAGGTCGCGCGCTGGGAGCGCAGGCACTACTTCCGCCGGGTGCGGGGGCACTAGCCGCCGAGCGCGGGGGCCGCTTGTACCGTGAAGTGCGTGCGCGTCGCGACGTGGAACGTCAACTCGGTCAAGCAGCGGCTGCCGCGGCTGCTGCCGTGGCTGGACCAGCGCCGGCCGGACGTCGTGTGCCTGCAGGAGACCAAGCTCGCCGACGACGCGTTCACCGCCCTGCTCGGCGACGAGCTCTCCCAGCCGCGGCTATGAGGTCGCGCTCCACGGCGAGCCGGCGTGGAACGGCGTGGCGATCCTCTCGAAGGCCGGCCTGGAGGATGTGGTGCCGGGGCTGCCCGGCGGGCCGGGCTTCCCGCACCAGGAGGCGCGGGCGGTGGCGGCGACGTGCGGCGGGATCCGGATCGTCTCGGTCTACGTGCCGAACGGCCGCACGCCCGACTCCGAGCACTACCGCGTACAAGCTCGAATGGCTGGCGGCGCTGCGCGAGACCGTCGCCGCCGGGGCGACCCGACGATCGTCTGCGGCGACGTGAACATCGCGCCCGCCGACGACGATGTCTTCGACCCGGACGCCTACATCGGCCAGACCCACGTCACCGCGCCCGAGCGGGCGGCGCTGCAGGAGCTCCAGGACGTCGGGCTCCACGACGTCGTGCGCGACCGCTGGCCGGACGAGCGGGTCTTCACCTACTGGGACTACCGCGCCGGCATGTTCCACCAGGACCTCGGGATGCGGATCGATCTCGTGCTCGCCGGCGCGCCGGTGGCCGAGCGCGTGAAGGCCGCGTGGGTGGACCGGCAGGCGCGCAAGGGCAAGGGGCCGAGCGACCACGCTCCGGTCATCGTCGACCTCGACGAGGCGCCGGACGGCGACATCGGGCCGGTCGTGCCGCCGCCGTCGGCGCCGGTCACCCGCCGCGGCGCCGAAGAAGCTCCCGCAGGCGCCTTAGTCGCGCTTGCGGTCGGTGTCGCGCGACGGCTGCACGCGCTTCGGCTCGCCCGGCATCTTCGGGTAGTCGGGCGGATAGGGCATGTCGCCCGCCTCGTCTCGCTCGTACATGTCGAGCAGCGGCTGCAGCGAGTGCGCGGTGTCGTCGATCGCGGCGTGGCGGTCGCCGACCTCGGCGAAGCGCGCGGGCATCGTCGCGACGGTGAAGTCCTCGGGCGCCACCGAGGGGAGCTCGTCCCAGGTCACCGGCGCCGACACCGGCGCGCCCGGCTTCGGCCGGATGCTGTAGGCCGAGGCGATGGTGCGGTCCCTGGCGTTCTGGTTGTAGTCGATGAAGATGCGCTCCCCGCGCTCCTCCTTCCACCACTTGGTCGTCACCTGGCCGGGGAGGCGCCGCTCGAGCTCGCGGCCGAACGCGATCGCGGCGTGGCGGACGTCGGTGAAGGTCCAGCGCGGCTCGATCCGGACGTAGATGTGCACGCCGCGGCCGCCCGACGTCTTCGGGAAGCCGGTGTAGCCGAGGTCGCCGAGGAGCGCCCGCGCCTCGCCCGCGACCGTCACGGCGTCGGCGAAGTCGGTGCCCGGCTGCGGGTCGAGGTCGAGCCGCAGCTCGTCGGGGTGGTCGACGTCGTCGTCGCGGACCGGCCACGGATGGAACGTGATCGTGCCCATCTGGGCCGCCCAGCCGACGACGGCCACCTCGGTGGGGGAGATCTCGTCCGCGTGGCGCCCCGAGGGGAACTGGATCCGCGCCGTCTTCAGGTACTCCGGGGCGCCGCGCGGGACGCGCTTCTGGAAGAACGCGTCGCCGCCGCCCTTCTCGCGGGTCGAGAGGACGATGCCCGGGTGCACGCCCTTCGGCCAGCGCTCGAGCGTCGTCGGCCGCCGCGCCAGAGCGCGCATGATGCCCGTCCTCGACCGCGAGGTAGTAGTTCACGATGTCGAGCTTGGTGACCTCGGGCGTGCGCTCGGTCGCCGGGAAGATCACGCGATCGCCGCTGGTCACCCGCAGGTCGCGCCCGCCGGCGTCGACGATCGTCGCGTCGGATTTGGCCATCCGGGAGTTCTAGAGCACCTCAGCGCGCGTCGTGGAAGATCAGCCCCATCGCGGTCCGCTGCCCGGCCGTGACGGTGCTCACGCCGTGGCGCAGGCCGACGCGGTGGTAGCCGCGCTTGCCGGCGTTCGGGCGGACCTGGGTCGGGAAGATCACGAACGCGCCGCGCGGCGGGGTGATCACGTGCGCGCGGCTCTGGGCGCGCGGGCGCTGCTCCATCAGCACGAACTGGCCGCCCTCGTAGTCCTCGCCCGGCTCGGACAGGACGGTCAGGACCTGGAAGGGGAAGTAGACGTCGCCGTAGAGGTCCTGGTGCAGCGCGTTCCAGTCGCCCTCGCCGTAGCGCAGGATCAGCGGCGTCGGGCGCTCCTGGCCGGCCGCGTGGCAGCGTGCGAGCAGCTCCTCGTGGGTGAGCGGGTACGCGTCGGTGTCGCCGCCGAGCAGCCCCGACCAGCGGTTGGCGATCGGCGCCAGATGGCCGTAGAACGCGCCGCGCAATCGGCGATCGGCTCTGGCAGCGGGTGGTCGAAGTAGCGGTAGCGGCCGTCGCCGAAGCGGTGGCGGGCCATGTCGATGGTCGAGCGGAAGCGGCCGCCGTCGAAGAGGTCGGCGAGGTCCGCGCACTCGCGCTCGTCGAGCAGCGGCTCGGTGACCGCGAAGCCGCGGGCGTCGAGCTGGTCGGCGAGGTCGGTCCAGGGGAGCGAATCGACGCGCGCGGGCAGGGCGCGCTCGGTGAGAATGGTGGTCATACACGCTGAAGCGATCCGGAGGCCGATTTCGTGAGTGAAGATGTCCGCGAGACCAACCGCGCGCATTGGGACGCGCTGGCTGCGGTGCACGGGCAGGACGACTACTACGACGCCGAGGCGCTCGTCGGCGGGGCGGACACGCTGAGCCGCCACGAGAACGCCGCGGTGGGGGAGGTCGCCGGGCTCGACGTCCTGCACCTGCAGTGCCACATCGGCTTCGACGCGATCTCGCTGGCGCGCCGCGGCGCGCGCGTGACCGGCGCGGACTTCTCCCCGGCGTCGCTGGCGAAGGGGCGCGACCTCGCCGCGCGGGCCGGGGTGGAGGTGGCGTTCGTCGAGGCCGACGCGACGGCGCTGCCGCCGGAGCTGCACGGGCGCTTCGACCTCGTCTACGCGACGATGGGCGTGATCTGCTGGATCGAGGATCTGGCGGCCTGGATGCGCTCGGTCCACACCGCGCTGCGGCCGGGCGGGCGGCTCGTGCTGGTGGAGATCCACCCGCTCTACAACATGGTCGGGGAGCGGGAGCCGCTGCTGCTGGACTTCCCCTACGCCGCCGACGGCCCGCGCCGCTTCGAGGATCCCGGCTCCTACGCGGACCAGGGCGCCGACGTCGCCGTCCCGACCGAGATCGTGTACGCCCACTCGCTGGGGGAGGTCGTCTCGGAGGCGGTCGGCGCCGGCCTGCGCGTCGACGCGCTGCACGAGCACCTCGACGCCGACTTCGACCCGCGCGGGAGCGTGCTCACCCGAGAGGAGGACGGGAGCCTGGGCCTGCGCGTGAGCGGCGAGCGCCTGCCCGTGCTCTTCACGCTGCTGGCGACGCGCGGCTAGAGGTGCTGGTGCAGCCGCACGGCGCTGCCCTCGGGCAGCTCGCGGAGCTGGACGAGATCGCACAGCTGGTTGGCGAGCCAGAGGCCCCAGCCGCCCGCCGCGCCGAGCTCGGGACGCACGCGGCCGGCCAGCGGCTGCTGCGCGATCCGCCCGTGGTCGCGGACGTCGCAGATCACGGTGTCGTGCTCGCGCCAGATGCGCAGGACGCCGTGGCCGCCGCCGTGGCGGATGCTGTTGGTGGCGATCTCGTGCGCGGAGAGCACGAGGTCGTGCACCCGGCTCGCGGACAGGCCGGCGCGCGTCGCCTCGGCGGCGAGGAAGTGGCGCAGGTCGACGAGCGAGTCGCTGGTGATCTCGCGCTCGAGGGCGTCTGCGGGCGGGTCGGGCAGCGGCGCGGCGAGCTGCGGCACCGCGTGGTCGCCGCGGTACGCGCCGCTCGGGCCGCCCGCGACGAACGGGTGGCTGCGCTCGGCCTCGGCGATCACGTCGCCGTCGAGGTGCGCGGTGTCGTAGGGGCAGATCAGGTGGAAGTCGGAGGCATCGGCGAAGGCGACGTTGAGCAGCGCCTCGTGGCACTGGCACTCGACCAGCTCGGTGGGGCTGCGATCGGCCCAGATCGGCTCCCCGATCCCGCGCGTCGGCTGCCCCGCGTGCGCGTCGACGAACTCCTGCCAGGCGGGGATGATGCGCGCCGGGTTGGCGCCCAGCTCCGCCATGTCGGCGAACACGACCCGGTCGGCGTCCTCGCCCAGCCGCGAGCGCAGCAGGTCGATCCTCTCCGCCCCGACCGCGACCATGATCGGCTCCCCGGCGGCGACGGCGTCGCGGATGAAGGGCGCGGCCCCGTCGACGAAGGTGTCGGCGCTGTCGTAGAGCATGACCTCGTGCCGGAATGCCGCGGATGAGCGCATACGCGCCAGGGTATCGCGGCCTGAGCTGTGCGAAGCTGGTTCGGATGAGCCGGAGAGGAGTGGTGGCGCTCGTGCTCGCCGCGGTGCTGGGCCTGCCGGCGGCCGCGCAGGCCGCGGACCCGGGCCGCTGGACGCTGACCGGCACCACGACGCTGCCGCTCGTCTACTACCAGGGCGTCACCGCCGATCCCGCGCAGAGCCTCTACTTCGACGGCGTCTTCGTCGGGCTCTACCGCACGACCTCCGCGTTCGCCGAGACCGGCCGCAACGACGACGTGATCCCGCCCGAGGTCCACCTGCGCGAGGGCTACAACCACATCGGCGACATCTCCTGGGACCGCCGCGAGGGCGGGCGCATCCTGCTGCCGCTGGAGTGCTACGTCCCCGACGGGCCGAACGGCGGCAACCCCTGCCTGCACGGCTCGATCGGCGTGGCGGGACCGGGCTCGCTGCAGTGGCGCTACTACGTGAAGCTCGACCCGGCCGAGATCCCGAAGGCGATGTGGAACGAGGTCTCACCCGACGGTGCGCTGCTGTGGACCTCGAGCGGCGACGACCTGCTCGCCTACCGCACCGCCGACATCACGCGCGCGAACGCCGCGCCGGCGGCCGCGCCGATCCACGCCGTGCGCCGGCTGCGCGGCGCCGTGCCGCCGAGCGGGATCACCGGCGCGACGTTCGTCGGCGAGCGGATGTTCGTGGCCGGGCAGGGCGGCGGGCCGTTCCGCGTCTGGTCGATCGACCTCGCCACCGGCGCGCGGCGGCTGGAGATCGAGCGCCGGATCGTGGGGGAGTCCGAGGGGCTCGTGACCGCGTCCCTCAAGGGCGGCACGCTGAGCTGGCTGATCCAGCCCTTCACCGACGAGCCGCAGCCGCCGACCTACAGCCCCGACAAGGCGACGCTGCTGACCTTCCGCGCGGCCGCCGGCGCCCGCGCCCGGCTGCTGAAGCGCTCGCGGTCGACGGTCCGCAAGCGCGGCGGCTTCGCCGCCGCCGTGCGCTGCCCGGACGGCTGCACCGCGCTCCTGCGCGTCGTCCGCGGCGGCGAGGTGCTGGCCCGGACGACCAAGCGCGCGCGAGCGTCGAGCCGGCACGAGGCCCACGCGCTCGTCCGCCTCACCGCCCGCGGCCGGCAGCTCCTGAAGCAGCCGGGGCGGCTGCGGCTGACCTTCCGCGCGACCCTCCGCGAGCCGTCCGGGACGGTCACGCGCCGCAGCGCGCGCGTGCGGCTGCGCTGAGCCGGCGGCCGTGGCGATCGACGGCCGCGAGCTCGGCGCCATCTTCGCGGGCGGCTTCCTCGGGGCCACAGCGCGGGCGCTGATCGCCGACGCGCTGCCGCAGGACCCCTCGGAGTGGCCATGGGCGATCTTCGCGGTCAACCTGGCCGGGGCGTTCGTGCTCGGCTACTTCGCCACCCGCCTGCAGGAGCGCCTGCCGCAGTCGACCTACCGGCGCCCGTTCATCGGGACCGGGTTCTGCGGCGCGCTGACGACGTTCTCGACGATGCAGGTGGAGCTGCTGGTGATGCTCGACGGCCACCACGTCGGGCTCGCGGTCGGCTACGCGGGCGCGAGCCTGGGCGGCGGCTTCCTCGCGGTGCTGGTCGCGACCCACCTCGTCCGCCGCGCGCGGCTCGCCTGATGAGCGTCGGGGTCCTGATCGGGATCGGGCTGCTCGGGGGCGTGGGGGCGATCGGCCGCTTCCTGCTCGACGGGGCGGTCAGCGCGCGCGCCGGGGGCCGCTTCCCGTGGGGGACGCTGGCGGTGAACCTGAGCGGGGCGTTCGCGCTCGGGCTGCTCGTCGGCGCGGAGGTCGCCGGCGACGCGCTGCTGCTGGTCGGCACCGGCCTGCTGGGCGCCTACACGACGTTCAGCACGTGGATGTTCGAGAGCCAGCGGCTGGCCGAGGACGGCGAGCTGCGCCGGGGGGTCGCCAACCTGCTCGGCAGCCTCATCCTCGGCGTCGCCGTCGCGTGGCTCGGGCGCCAGATCGGCGGCTGGCTGTGAGCGAGGACGGGCTCGAGCTGACGGTCTACTTCGGCGAGCGCGACCGTGCCATGGCCGACGCGCTCGCCGGCGTGTTCGGGCGGCACGGGCTGCACGGCAGCGTGATCCTGCGCGGCGCGAGCGGGTTCGGGGCCAGGCACCGGCTGCGCAGCGACCAGCTGCTGACCCTCTCGGAGGACCTGCCGATGGTGGCGGTGGCCGTCGACACCCGCGCGCGCGTGCTCGCCGCCCTCCCGGACGTCGAGCGTCTCGGCGCCGGTCTCGTCACGGTCGAGCCCGTAGCCGGGGCGGCGCCGGACGGGGAGGAGGCGAAGCTGACGCTCTACGTCGGCCGCCACGAGCGCATGGGTTCGGAGCCCGCCTACGAGGCGATCGTCGGAGGGCTGCACCGCCACGGCGTCGCGGGGGCGACGGTGCTGCTCGGCGTCGACGGCACGCTCCACGGCACCCGCCGGCGCGCGCGGCTGTTCGGCGGCAACGGCGACGTGCCGCTGATGATCGTCTCCGTGGGCGAGGCCGCGCGCCTCACCGCGGCGCTGGCCGAGCTCGGCACGCCGCTCGCGACGTGGGCGCCCGTGCGCGTCTGCAAGCGCGACGGGCAACGCCTGGCGGAGCCGAGTGACGACCCGTCGGGCCTGCAGAAGCTGACCGTCTACGGCTCCGAGCAGTCGGGGGAGATCGTCCGGCACCTGCGCGCCGCGGGCGCGGCGGGGGCGACGGCGCTGCGCGGCCACTGGGGCTACCACGGCGACCACCCGCCGCACGGCGACCGGTTCTGGCACCTCCGCCGGCACGTCCCGGTCGTGACCGCCGTGGTCGACACGCCCGCGAACGTCGCGCGCTGGTTCGAGATCGTCGACGAGCTGACGCAGGAGAGCGGGCTCGTCACCAGCGAGAGGGTGAGCGAGGCGCCCGGCGGGGTAGGTCCCTGACATGCACACCCTCCTCAGACTCCCCTTCATCCTGCTCGAGATGGCGCTGCGCCGTCTGTTCGGCGGCGGCGCGCGGTGGCGACGACGCCCGCCCGTACGCGCCGGTCGAGCGCCCCGACCCGCTCCATGACGCGGAGGTCGTGGCGGCGCAGGAAGCCCGCGCGCGCCGGGCCCGCCCGCGCGCCGCGGCGCGCCCGGCCCCGGCGCCCGCCCCGGTCACGCCGCCCGCGCCGGCGCATGTCACGCGCGGCGACGAGGCGGTCGCGTCCTTCGGCCCCGCGGACGATGCATCGGCGACGTTGCACGTCCAGGCGCCGTGGGACGGCTACGACGAGCATCCCGCCGCGGAGGTCATCAAGCGCGTGCGCGCGGGCGACGAGGCGACGAAGGCCGTCGTGCTGCTCTACGAGCAGAGCCACAAGGCCCGCGCCAGCGTCATCCGGGCCGCCGGCGGGCAGCGGGCCACCGCCTAGCCGACTCAATTCCTCCGGCGTCCCTGCCGATGAAGATGGGGATGACCGAGTCAGCTCCACCTCCGACCATGGGCCCGCCCGGCGCGGGCGCGCGCCATGAGCACGTGATCGAGCTCGAGTCGTCCGGCAAGTGGAAGCGCAAGAAGAGCGTCGACTTCCTCAAGTTCAGCCCGCTCGGCATGGAGCTCCACCACACCGGCGTGCTCGTCATGCCGCTCACGATGCCGCTGGGCGCGATCGCGGTCGCCTGCACCGAGGCCGGCCCGGCCAGGCCGATGGCCGGTGAGGGCCGCTTCCCCGTCCTGCGCCGCATCAGCTCGGCGCGGTTCTCCCGCGCGAGGAAGGTGTCGAGGGCTGGCTCTGGACGGCGAGCGGCGGCTCCGCGTTCCCGTCGCTGTGCGACGAGGACCAGGCGCCCAACGTCGCGATCCTGTTCGCCCACCCGCTGGGGGAGGACACGGTCCTCCGCCGCTTCGCGCCCGAGTTCGCGCAGGCGCTCGCCGCCCGCTCGGCACTCGGCAGCCCGGCCGTCTACGGCCTGCTGATGCGGGTCCCCGACGTCCAGCCGGCGCGAGCGCGCCTTTACCAAGTTCGGCATCGCCAAGCCGCTCACCGACCGAGAGGTCGGCCCGACGCTGAGGCGCGCGCTGCCCACGGATCGCCCGGCGGACCCGATGGTCGGGTTCTCGGAGAGGTCCCGCGCCGCGCGCTCCGTGGCACCGCCCGGCCTCGCGTAGCGGCTACCGTCTCCGGGACCGTGGTCCCTCAACCGCCCGCCGAACCGCCAGACGCCGAGCGCTGCCGCCCCTGCCGCGGCACCGGCCAGGTCGTGTCCAACCTCGGCGGCGCTCCGAGCACCGTGCCCTGCCCGTGGTGCGACGGCACGGGGCGCTTCACGCCCGGGCACGACGCGCAGACGGCGCGGGACGGACAGACCTAGCGGCTAGCGCTCGCGCTTGGCCACGTCGAGCACGCCGACCCGTCGGTCGGCCTCCTGGAGCACGATCGGGAACTCGCCGGGCGCGTCGGCCAGGAACTCGAAGCGCGCGGGGGAGCCCGGCTCGACCGGCTCGATCTCGTCGAGGCCCTGAAGCTCGACCGCGTCGAACACGTCGCCGCGCACGGCCAACCGGATCGTGTCACCCACGCGGGCCCGCACGGGTCGCGCACCGGCGTTGGCGTCCACGGTCCGCGTGATCGCGCGCGAGGCGGGCGATGACGTCGACGGCTCGGGGCTCGGGGAGGCAGACGCGCTCCCGCGCTCAGGCGTGACCGTCGGGCGGGGCGCAAGGGCCGCGGCCAGCGCGGTGAAGCCGAGGAGCACGGCCATCAGGACGAGGAGCCGGCGTCCGAGCATGCCTCGAGGGTACCGGGCGTCCACCGCCGCCGGGCCGCGAGCTAACGGTTTCCTCAAGCGGTGCCGATACGCCGGCTGCCGGAACCAAGGTGCTAAAGGCAAATCGTCCGTGAGGGCGAGACGCAAAGCCACGGAGCTCAGGATGAGTCAGCCGGGCTGCCACCGGGTCAGCATGACCAGGGCACAGGGACCGAGGGTTTGGCGGCAGTTCCCACAGGCCCACACGATCCCTTCAGGAGGGTTCACTACATGCTCAACAAGTTGCGCAATCGCGCTCAGGACGAGAAGGGCTTCACGCTCATCGAGCTCCTGGTCGTCATTCTGATCATCGGCATTCTTGCCGCGATCGCCCTGCCTGCGTTCCTCAACCAGCGCAGCAAGGCTCAGGACACCGAGGCGAAGTCGGCGGCCCGTACGGCGCAGACCGCGCTCGAGACGTTCTACACGGACGAGCAGAACTACAGCACGACCGTCGCGGGCCTCGTCGCGATCGAGCCCGCCCTCAACGAGGGCGTCGCCGCTGCCGGCCTTGCCCTCACGCCGGGCGCCAACAGCTACACGGTGACGGTCACGCAGGCCAAGACGGGCAGCGTGTTCCGCATCGCCAAGACGG
The DNA here is from genome assembly GCA_963787335.1 of uncultured Solirubrobacterales bacterium. Lineage (GTDB taxonomy): Bacteria > Actinomycetota > Thermoleophilia > Solirubrobacterales > Solirubrobacteraceae > DASQFQ01. The sequence continues at coordinate 28,115 of CAWBCU010000020.1, read as the reverse complement.
CCACCGGCGCGGTCACCCGCACCTGTGACACCGACGGCGCGAAGGGCTGCCCCTCCAGCGGCACCTGGTAGTCGACCGAGCTGAGAACGCTCTCCGCTTCGAAGCGGGCCCTCCGGGGCCCGCTTCGTCGTTAAGCACCGTCCGCCGTCCAGAGAACGTCCAGAGACCGCCGAGCGGGGGTTAAGGGTTCCTCAAGCGGTGCCGATACGCCAGGTGCCGGAACCAAGGTGCTAAAGGCAAATCGTCCGTGAGGGCGAGACGCAAAGCCACGGAGCTCAGGATGAGTCAGCCGGGCTGCCACCGGGTCAGCATGACCAGGGCACAGGGACCGAGGGTTTGGCGAGCAGTTCCCACAGGCCCAACACGATCCCTTCAGGAGGGTTCACTACATGCTCAACAAGTTGCGCAATCGCGCTCAGGACGAGAAGGGCTTCACGCTCATCGAGCTCCTGGTCGTCATTCTGATCATCGGCATTCTTGCCGCGATCGCCCTGCCTGCGTTCCTCAACCAGCGCAGCAAGGCTCAGGACACCGAGGCGAAGTCGGCGGCCCGTACGGCGCAGACCGCGCTCGAGACGTTCTACACGGACGAGCAGAACTACAGCACGACCGTCGCGGGCCTCGTCGCGATCGAGCCCGCCCTCAACGAGGGCGTCGCCGCTGCCGGCCTTGCCCTCACGCCGGGCGTCGACAGCTACACGGTGACGGTCACGCAGGCCAAGACGGGCAGCGTGTTCCGCATCGCCAAGGCGGCCACCGGCGCGGTCACCCGCACCTGTGACACCGACGGCGCGAAGGGCTGCCCCTCCTCGGGCACCTGGTAGTCGACCGAGCTGAGAACGCTCTCCGCTTCGAAGCGGGCCCTCCTGGGCCCGCTTCGCGCGTTAACCCTGCACAACGAGCGCGCGAGATGTCGCTCCCGATCTCCGCGCTGCAACGACCGTCCATCCCCCCTCAAGCGCGCGGCCTCCCGCGTCGATAGGACCCTCGTGCGCGTCAATGAAAGCGCCGGCGACGCCGGCTTCACGATCGTCGAGGTGATGGTCGCCGCGATGGTCCTCGTCCTCGGCGTCGCGGGCGCCTTCACGCTGCTCGACGCCGCCAACCGGACGATCTCGTCCAACAACGGGCGCACGGGCGCAACCAATCTTGCCCGAGAGATCTCGGAGTACGCCAGGGGCACGGACTACGACCTCCTGACGCCGGGCCAGGCCGAATCGACGCTGCGGACCCGAACGCGGATCGCGGGGACGGGAGCGACCGGCGCGTGGAAGGTCGTGCGTCGCGGGGTGACGTATTCCGTCACGCCGCGCGTCTGCACCTTCGATGACCCCAAGGACGGCCTCGCGACGGCGGGCAATGTGCCGCCCAACGCCTGCACGCCCGGCGCGGCGGCCATCGGCGGGACCCCGGCCGAGGTCAACCCCGACGACTTCCGCCGCGTGGACCTCGACTTGCGCTGGACCGACCGTCAGGGTCTTCACAAGGTCAGGCAGACCGCGCTCGTCGTCAACCCGAGGGGCGGTCTGGGCCCGAGGATCAAGACCTTCGACGAGCCCGCGAACCAGATCCTCGTCGGGCCGGTTCAGTGGGCGCCCCCCGGCAATGCCGTGGTGACCGATCCCGCCGACACCCTGCGCTGGACCGTCGACGACGGCGCCTCGCTCGGCGAGGTCACTGCTGCCGGAGCGACGACCTGGTCACTGACCTGGAACCTCGGAACGCTGGGGACGAACCCCTTCGTCTACGACGGCACCTACCTCGTCTCCGCGCAGGCCTACAACTCCCGAGGCATCCCCGGGGAGGCGCGCTCGGTCAATGTCAGCGTGAACCGTCGCGTCCCCTTCGCGCCGACGAGCCTCGTCGGCGGGCGCAACGTGCACCACGGCGGTGTGGTCGACCTCGACTGGGACCGCAACCCCGAGCGCGACGTCTTCGGGTACCGCATATGGCGCGTTCAGCAGTCCGGCCTCCGGACGCGGATCTGCGACGACTCCGCGGTCATCACCTACACGGTCAAGACATCGTGCACGGATACCCTCCCGGAGACCGGGACGCCGCCCGCCGGCGAGCCGCACTACGAGGTCGCGGGCGTGGACTACACCGACCTCAAGAACGGGAACGGGGTGCGTGACGGTGACCGCAGGGGCGTCAACCTGGCCTCGACGAGCACGCGGCCGGGGTCGCCGATCCTCGCTGTGCCCACCATCGTCGACGGCTCGCCGCTCCTCAAGTGGACCGCGCCTTCTTCGGCCGGAGCCGGTCAGCGGCCGATCCGCTTCTACCGGATCTACCGCGACGGCGGCACGTCGCTCGCAGACCGCTACGACCTGACCGTGAACGCCAGCACGTCCTGGACTGACCCGGCGCCGGGCGGCTCCACGGCGCACGACTACTGGGTCACCGCCGTCGACACCTCCAACAACGAGTCCCTCCCCTCCAACCGAGTGTCTTCGCCATGAGCCGCATGAGCTCGCAGCGCGGCTTCACGATGATCGAGGTGCTGGTGGCGTGCGTCATCTTCCTCATCGTGGTGAGCGCGTCCCTCACCGCCTTCACCGCGTTCACGAACAGCCACCGGCGCACCAATATCCAGCATGACCAGTCCGAGGAGGCCCGGCTGGCGCTCGACGTCGCTGCACGCCAGCTGCGCAACCTGGCCAACCCGACGACGACCGCGACGACGACGATCAGTCGCGCCGACGACTACGACCTCATCTTCCAGACGTCCGATCCCGCGAAGACCTGGGTCCGGTACTGCCTGGACATCTCGGCGCCGGGGAGCGCGGACAAGGCGCGCCTCTGGGAGGCCGAGAGCACGGGCGCGTTGACCGGGGCGATGACTGCTCCAGGCACTTGCCCTGGTACCGGGTGGGGCCAGGCGCACGTCGTCTCAGACAGCGTCTCCAACCGGGCCGGCGGAGCCGACCGGAACATCTTCGAGTACGAGTGCGCTCCGAGCCGGCCCGCGAGCTGCCCGGCCGGGCTTGCGGAATACCCGCGGATCACGAACGTCGGCCTTGAGCTCTACGTCGACGCCAACGCGGCAGACACGATCAGGGAGCTGCGCGTCTCGACCGCGGTCTTCCTACGCAACCAGAACGAGCCGCCCGACGCGAGCGCCAGCTGGACCCGCACAGCGTCCAAGACGGTCATGCTCAACGCCTCGGGTTCCAGCGATCCGGAGGGCCGCACCCTCGAGTACTACTGGTTCCGGGACACGGCACCAACGACCGCGGACTTCCCCAGTTGCACCGAGGCTCCGACCAGCAAGGTCGGCGAGGGCATCACGCTCAGTCAGGAGTTCACCCAAGCGGTAGGCACCAGCGTCAACTACTGGCTGGTCGTTCGCGACCCCGGTTGCCTGACCGCGACGTCCAACAAGATCACGGTGGTGGTTCCAGCATGAAGCTCGCCCACGCTCGGGACGAGAGCGGCATGGCGCTGGTCGTCGCAATCGTCCTGATGGCCCTCATGCTCGGTCTCGGCATCGCCGCGCTCGGCCTGACCGACTCCGAGTCCAACCGCACGCGCGAGCAGCGCGTGCGCGAGTCGGCGTTCCAGCTCGACGAGGGTGTCCTCTACGCACAGAGCCTCGTGCTCGCCACGAGATGGGCCAACGAGGCCAACCCGTACCCGGCCTTTTGCGCCTCCAGCGGTGCGGCGAGCAACAAGTGCCCAAGCGCCGCCAACCTCGCCGGCGCCGGCGGCACCAACTTCAGCAACGTCGACCAGCTCGACAACTCCACGTGGAAGACGAAGGTCCGCGACAACGGGGGCCCGCTCGCGGGCGCCTACGACCCGCTCCAGGCCGACGCGCCCGCACGGGCCCGGCCTGCCCGCTGACGCCCTGCACGTACGACTTCAACAAGGACCGCGAGCTGTGGGTCCAGGCCCAATCCACCGTCCGGGGCAAGCCGCGCAACGTGGTCGCACGGCTGCGCCTCGAGGAGATCACCGAGAACGTCCCGAAGACGGCGGTCACCGCGGGCGCCATCTCGATCACCAACAACGGCAACCACGGTGGCACGCCGATCATCGACGCCACGGGCTCGAATGTCCTGGTGCGCTGCGCTTCGACGGCGGACAACAGCTGCGTCGACGCCAAGCCCGGCCAGATCGTGCCGGCCGCGCAGGCGCAAGTCGCCGCCCAATCTCATGACGCCAGAACAGATCGCGCGCTTCAAGGCTCGGGCGATCACGGACGGCCGCTACTACGCGGGGTGCCCGACGAAGGACGCGAGCAACAAGTTCAACCTCAGCGGTCAGGTGGTCTTCATCGAGGGCTGCAGCAACCCGCCGAACCTCACCAACCAGGTCACAGACCCTCGACTGCGACCCGCCCGCGGGCATTGGCCGACAAGTGCACGAACCCCGACGACCGAGCCGGGTCTCATCATCTGGCACTGCGGCCGCGCGGACTTCGCCGGCGGGTTCACGCACCGCGGCGTGCTGTATCTGGCCAACGACTCCGACGGCACCTGCGCGGCGGCGGGTGCGCCGGTCGCCCGTGGCGACGGCAAGTGCGTCGGCCAGAACGTCGACGACTCGCGAGACGTGCTGACCACCTCCGGCGGCTTCTCGGTCTGGGGCGCGCTCGCCGTCGACGGCCAGGGATGCATGAAGGTCGGCTCCAACGGCCTTCAGGTCCGCTTCGACGGCAACGCGTTCGACGCCGCGAAGTCCTACGGCACGGTCGGCCTCGTGCAGAACACGTGGCGCGAGCTCGCGCCCAAGGCCGCCTAAAGGCGTGTCTGGAACTGACCGATAGGAACCACTGTGCTCAAGAGGAATCGAAACAACAAGCAGTCAGTCGTCGGGCTCGATCTCGACCCCAGCCACATCGCGGCCGCCGAAGTCGTCGTGAACGGCTCGATCACCGTCGCGCGCGGCGCAGTTGCCGAGCTCCGGCCAGGCATCCTGCGCGACGGTGAGGTCACCGATGCGCCGGCGCTCACCGAGGCGCTGAAGGCACTGTTCGAGGAGCATGACCTGCCCAAGCGCGTCCGCCTCGGCGTGGCCAACCAGCGCATCGTCGTGCGCTCGATCGACCTGCCGCCGCTCGAGGACGAGAAGGCGCTCGCCGCCGCCGTCCGCGCCGAGGCGCCCGACCACATCCCGATGCCGATGGACGAGGCGATTCTCGACTTCGTGCCGCTCGGGATCGTCGAGACGCCGAACGGCCCGCGCGCCCGCGTCGTGATCGTCGCCGTCCGCCGCGAGCTGATCGACCGCCTCGTCTCCGCGACCAGCGACGCCGGCCTGAAGCTCGAGGGTATCGACCTCGCCGCCTTCGGCATGGTGCGCGCGCTGGCTCCCAAGGAGCAGGAGGGCGCGCTGCTCTACATCAATGTCGCCGGCCTCACCAACGTCGCCGTCGCCAACCACGCCGGCTGCCTGTTCACCCGCGCGGCCGCCGGCGGCCTCGGCTCGATCGAGGCCGCGCTCGCCGAGCGCGGCTCGCTCACGCTCGAGCACGCCCGCATGTGGATCGGCCACGTCGGCCTCGCCACGCCTCTGGAGGAGATCGAGGGCGACGCGGAGATCATCGCCACGACGCGCGCGGCGCTCGAGGAGGGCGTGCACCAGCTCGCCGACACCGTGCGCAACTCGCTGAACTTCTATCGCATGCAGGCCACCGCCGAGAACGTCGAGCGCGCGCTGCTGACCGGCCCCGCCGTGGCCATCCCGGGCTTCGCGGAGCGCCTGGCCGACGAGCTCAAGCTCCCGGTCGAGCCCGCCGTGATCGGCTTCGACGCCCCCGAGTCACCGGGCGCGGCCGATCCCGGCCGCCTCACGGTCGCCGCCGGGCTCGCGGTCGAGGACCGGTAGCCCGTCGCACTCGCGCCGGGCAGGGTGCGACAAGATGACCTTCGCGATGACGCTCGCCTACGCAGCGGTCCTGGCCGGCGTGTTCGGCCTGTTGCTCGGCTCGTTCCTCAACGTGGTGGCCTACCGGCTCCCGCGCGGTGAGTCGCTGGCGTTCCCGCCGTCGCACTGCCCGTCCTGCGACACGGCGATCAAGCCCTATGACAACGTGCCGGTGCTGTCGTGGCTCTGGCTCAAGGGTCGCTGCCGCGCCTGCCGCGTCTCCATCTCCGCGCGCTACCCCGTCGTCGAGGCCGCCACCGCGCTGCTGCTCGTCGCGGTCGTGCTGGCCAAGGGCGCCGATCGCGACGCGTGGCTGGGGCTCGCCTTCGTGCTGCTGCTCGTGCCGGTCACGCTGATCGACCTCGACCACCGGATCATCCCCAACAAGCTGATGCTGGTGGGGACCGTGGTCTCGCTCGCGATCGTGCTGCTCGCGCAACCCGACTCGCTCGCGGAGCACCTGATCGCTGGCGCCGGCGCGGGAGGCTTCCTCCTCATCGCCGCGCTCGCGTATCCCGCGGGCATGGGCATGGGGGACGTCAAGCTCGCGTTCGTCATGGGCCTGTTCCTGGGGCGCTCCGTCGGGCCGGCGATGCTCGTCGCGCTGCGTCGCGGGATCCGTGGTCGGCGCCGTCATCATCGCCCGCAAGGGCGCCCAGGAAGGCCGCAAGACGGCCATCCCGTTCGGCCCCTATCTCGCGTTCGGCGGGCTCGTGGGGCTGTTCCTCGGCGATCCCATCGTCGAGTGGTACCTCGACACCTTCGCCTGACCTAAAGGTCGGTCGGCACCGCGCCGATAAGCCCAACGTGGCCTCCGGGGAAGCGCCCTCCCGGAGCATGCAGTGCCTGTCTTCACCCGCCCCGTCTCTCACCGCCCGTCCCTTCCCCCACCCACCACACACACTTCATGCGAGCAGTCAATCTCCTCACGCCTGACCTGCGCTCCGCGTCCAACGGCAAGGGCTCCAGCGGTCCCTCCGCTCTCGAGGCCCCCGGTGGCATCGGGGCGCTCATCCTCCTCGGGGCCCTCGCGCTGTGCGTGGCGGCCCTGGCGGGCACTGGTCGTCTCCGACAACGTCGTCAAGGACCGCAAGGCGGAGCTCGCCCAGGTTCGGGCCCAGAGCGCAGCGACGGTGGCGCAGGCGACCGAGCTCAAGCCGTACTCCGACTTCCAGACGCTCGCCCAGGCTCGCGCCGGCACCGTCCAGGCGCTCGCCTCGGCGCGCTTCGACTGGGAGCAGGCGCTGCGCGACCTCTCCCGGGCGATGCCCAAGGAGGTCTACCTCTCCTCGCTCGACGGCACGATCAGCGGCGGCTCGGCGGTCCGCGGCGCGATCAACTCGCCCGCCATCGAGCTCAAGGGCTGCACCAAGAGCCAGCCCGCGGTCGCCGGCCTGATGTCGCGGATGCGCAACGTCCAGGGCGTGACCCGCGTGTCGCTCGCCAAGTCCGACAAGGACACGGGCGCAGTCGCGCGCCGGCAGCCGTCGGCACCGGGACGGTCAACCCCTGCGGGAAGGGCGCACCGCCCTCCTTCGAGATCGTGATCTTCTTCGAGCGCTCGGCTGTCGCCGCAGGCCCTCACCGGCGTCACCGGCGCCGTCGACCCGAACGCTCCGGCCGCTGCGGCGACCCCCGCCCCCGGCGACAAGACGACCCCTGCCGCCGGCCAGCCCAAGAGCGGCGCAACGCCCGCTCCCACCACTTCTCCACCACGCCGCCCACCGCGGCGGTCACCGGAGGTTCCAAGTGAGCCGTCGCAACTCCATGCTCCTCGTGGGCGTCGTCGCCGTCGCGGCGGTCGCCGCGTACTGGATGCTCGCCCTCACGCCGAAGCGGGAGCAGGCAGCCAAGCTCTCGCACTCGATCTCGGCCAAGCAGAGCAACCTCAAGGAGGCCCAGGCCCAGCTCGCCACCTACGAGCAGGCGCGCAGCGGCTACAAGGCCAACTACTCGCTCGTGGCCCGGCTCGGCAAGGCCGTCCCCGCCGACGACGACGTCCGCTCGCTGCTGGTCCAGGTCAACGCGGCCGCGGGCAAGAGCAAGGTCGACTTCCGCACGATCTCGGTCGGCGGCGGCGTCCGCCCCCGATCCGGCTGCCGCCGCGAAGGGAGCCACCACGCCCGCGGCCCCGGTGCCGCCCGGTGCGACGACCGTCGGCACCGCCGGCTTCTCGCAGATGCCGTTCACGTTCACCTTCAAGGGCTCCTACTTCAGCCTCGGTGAATTCATGCACCGCCTGGACCGCTTCGTCGCGGTCAAGCAGCAGCGCATGGACGTCACCGGCCGCCTGATGGTGCTCGACAAGATCTCGCTGCTCCCGGACGCCACGGGCTTCCCGAACATGCGCGCCCAGATCAGCGCGACCACGTACCTGCTGCCCGCGACCCAGGGCCTCACGGGCGGCGCGACCGCGGCGGGTCCGGGTACCGCGGCGACGGGCTCCACGCCCGCCGCCCCGGCCCCCAGCGCCACCGCTGCTCCGTCCAACCCGACCGCTGCAATTGGAGCCACCCCATGACCGTCTTCAACGACATCTTGCGCTTCATGGTGCAGCGCAAGCTGTGGCCGGTGGCGATCCTCCTGATCGCCGCGGCCGCCGCCGTGCCGATGCTGCTCTCCAAGGACCCGGCCGTGCCGGCCGCTCCAGCGGTCGCCGCCGTCAAGTCCGACGAATCCACCCTCACCACCGAGCCGATCGTCGCGCTCGCGAGCGACGCCGATCGCGCCGGGCGCCGGCGTGTCCTCGGCTCGCCGAAGAACCCCTTCAAGCCCAACGCGACGCCGACGCCGACGCCGACGCCCGCGCCCGCCGCGACTCCGACGAGCCTCAGCGACGCGACGACGCCGAGCGGTGGCACCACCACGCCGGGCTCGGTCGGCACGCCGACGACCCCCGGGTTCACCGCGCCGTTGGCGCCGGTCACGCCGAAGAAGAGGTACGAGCTGTTCGAGCTGACCGTGCGCTTCGGTGCGCACCGCGGACGCCCAGCCTCCGCGCAAGGACGTCAAGCGCCTCCAGGCGCTGCCGTCCAGCGAGGAGCCGGTGCTGATCTACCTCGGTGTGCTCAAGGACCACAAGACCGCGGTCTTCATGGTCGACTCGGGCGTCGTCGCTCAGGGCGACGGCGACGTGCCGTCCCTCGCGCACCGTCTGCGAGACGATCCACCTCAAGGAGGGCGAGACCGAGTTCTTCGACGTCGCCCCCGAGGACGCGGGCGACGGGGCGGACGCCGGCCGCCGGCACTGGCGCCCAGTACCAGCTCGACGTGATCAAGATCCGCAAGAAGACCACGACCTCGGCGAAGACGGCCAAGGCGAGCCTCGCCCGCGTGTCCAGGTCCGGTCGCAAGATCCTGAAGGCCAGGATCGCCGGCGACGGGCCGCTCCGCTACTCGTACAACGCGCGCACCGGCCGGCTGGAGAAGCTCAGCCACAAGGCCTTCAAGGCGATCGTCGCCAAGGCCGCGCACGCCGCTCGCGCCCACTTCTAAGTCTCAGGCCGACCGCGGCGCCGGGCGAGAGCCCGGCGCCACCTAAGCTTGCGGGCGTGTCGCTGCGCCTGATCACCGCCGGGGAGTCCCATGGCCCCGGCCTCACCTGCATCGTCGAGGGGCTCCCCGCGGGCCTCGAGCTCGATCTGCAGGCGATCAACGACGACATGGCCCGCCGCCAGCTCGGCCACGGCCGCGGCGGCCGCATGAAGATCGAGCGCGACGCCGCCGAGGTCACCTCCGGCGTCCGCCACGGGCGCACGCTCGGCGGCCCGATCGCCCTGCTCGTCGCCAATCGCGACTACGCGAACTGGGAGGAGCGGATGAACCCCTGGCCCGTCGAGGCGACGGTCCCGGAGGTCCACCTGCCGCGCCCGGGCCACGCCGACCTCGCCGGCGCCCAGAAGTTCGGCTTCACCGACATCCGCAACGTGCTCGAGCGCGCCAGCGCGCGGGAGACCGCGGCGCGCGTCGCCGGCGGCGCGCTGGCGAAGGCGTTCCTGCGCGCCCTCGGCGTCGAGATCGTCTCGCACGTCACGCAGATCGGCTCCGTCAAGGCGCCCGAGCCCGACGGCCTGGCGCTCGAGGACTTCGGCGAGGTCGACGCCTCGCCCGTGCGCTGCCTGGATCCCGAGGCCTCCAAGGGGATGGTCGAGGAGATCAACGTCCTGCGCAAGCGCAACGAGTCGCTCGGCGGCGTCTTCGAGGTGCGCGGCCTTCGGGCTCGTCCCCGGGCTCGGCTCGCACGTGTCGTGGGAGGAGCGCCTCGACGGCCGCATCGGGCTCGCGATGCTCTCGATCCAGGCGATCAAGGGCTGCGGCATCGGCGACGGCTTCGACCTCGCCGGGCGCCCCGGCTCGGCCGCCCACGACGAGATCTTCTACGACGACGAGCGCGGCTACTACCGCGAGACCAACCGCTCCGGCGGCGTCGAGGGCGGCATGTCGACGGGCGAGCCGCTCGTCGTGCGCTGCGCGATGAAGCCGCTCCCGACCCTGACCAAGCCGCTGCGCTCGGTCGACATCGCCACGCGCCAGCCCGCCGAGGCGCTGCGCGAGCGCACCGACTCCTGCACCGTCCCCGCCGCCGGCGTCGTGGGGGAGGCGATGCTGGCGATCGTGCTCGCGAGCGCGTACCGGGACAAGTTCGGCGGCGACCACGTCGACGACGTGAAGGCCGCGCTGGCGGCCTACGAGGAGCGGATCGGGTGGAAGCGGCGCCGGCCCTCGTCTTCATAGGGTTCATGGGCGCCGGCAAGTCGCTGGCCGCCCGCAGCGCCGCGGCCGCGCTCAACGTGCAGTCCGTCGACTCCGACGCCGTGCTCGAGCAGCGGCTCGGCGCGTCGATCGAGTCCTACTTCGACAGCCACGGGGAGCGCGCGTTCCGCGAGCAGGAGGAGGAGGCGGTGGCCGAGATCCTCGAGGACCCGCCCGCGCCCGTGGTCTCGCTCGGCGGCGGCGCGGTCGGCTCCGAGCGCGTGCGCGACGCGCTCGCCCGCCACACCGTCGTGCTGCTCGACGTCGACGCCGACACCGCCTGGCAGCGCTGCCGCAACGGCCGCCCGCTCGCGCGCGACCGCGCCCGCTTCGATTCGCTGCACGCCGAGCGCGCGCCGCTGTACGCCGGGCTGGCCGACGCGATCCTGCCCGCCGACCGCCGCGACGAGGTGCGCCAGGCGCTGCCGGCGATCCGCGCGCTCGCCCAGGCGCCCGCGGGGACGAAGCTGCTGTGGGCCGGCGACTACCCGGTGTTCGTGGGGGACGGGCTGCTCGGCTCGGGCATGTGGCCGGTGCCCGGGCGGCGCTTCCTCGTCACCGACTCGACGGTCGGCGACCGCTACGCGGATCTCCTCGCCCCGGTCGAGACCGCGGTGCGGCTGGAGCCGGGCGAGCGCCACAAGAACCTGGCCAGCGTCGACCGCGTGCTGCGCGCGCTGGCGCGCGCGGGGATGGACCACGACGACCACGTGGTCGCCTTGGGTGGCGGCGTGGTCGGCGACGTCGCGGGCTTCTGCGCCGCGATCTACCAGCGCGGCGTGCCGGTCGTCCACGTCCCGACCACGCTCGTCTCCCAGGTCGACTCGGCCTACGGCGGCAAGACCGGCGTCGACCTGCCCGAGGGCAAGAACTACGCGGGCGCCTACCACCAGCCGTCCGCCGTGCTCGCCGACCCGGGCACGCTCGCCACGCTGCCGGCCGAGGAGCTCGCCGCCGGCTGGGCCGAGGTGATCAAGACCGGCCTGATCGCGGGCGGGGAGCTGTGGCGGCGGGTGCGCGGGCGCGAGGCGCCGGTCGCCGATCGAGACCTCATCCTCGCCTGCGCGCGCGTGAAGCTGCGGATCGTGGCGCGCGACGAGCGCGACGCCGGCGAGCGCCAGGTCCTCAACCTCGGCCACACGGTCGGCCACGCGATCGAGACGGCCACCGCCTACGAGCGCTACCGCCACGGCGAGGCGGTCGGGCTCGGGCTGCTGGCCGCGCTGACGCTGTCCGGCCGCCCGGACCTGCGCGACGAGGTCGGCGACCTGCTCGCCGCGCGCGGGCTGCCGACGCGGCTCGACCCCGCGATCGACCGCGCCGCCGTCGCCGCCGCGGTCCAGCGCGACAAGAAGCGCCGCAGACGGGAAGGTCGGCTTCGTGCTGCTCGACGCGCCGGGCGACACGCGGACCGGCTGCCCCGTCACCGAAGACGAGCTGACCGGCGCGATCGAGGAGCTGGCCGCGCCATGAAGAACCGCGTCACCGTCCTGCACGGGGTCAACTTCGACGTGCTCGACCGCCGCCCGCCCGGGGTCTACGGCGGCCTGTCGCTGACCCTGCTCGAGCAGAAGATCTCGCAGTTCGCGCACGAGCTCGGGCTCGACGTGCGCTTCTTCCAGTCCAACCACGAGGGGGAGTTCGTCGAGGAGCTGCACCGCAGCCCCGACTACGCCGACGGCCTGATCCTCAACCCGGGCGCCTGGACGCACTACGCGTGGGCGCTGCGCGACGCCCTCGAGGTCACCGGCCTGCCGGCGGTCGAGATCCACCTCTCCGATCCCGACACGCCGCGAGGAGTGGCGCCACCTGTCGGTGCTCGCCGACGTGGTCGTCGCGCGCGTCAAGGGCGAGGGCCCGGACGGCTACCGGACCGCGCTCACGCGCCTGAAGGAGGCATGGTGAGCCGCGCCGACCGCGTCGCCGCGCGCCTCGGCGAGCGCAAGGCCGACCTGCTGCTGGTCTCCGACCTCGTCAACATCCGCTACCTGACGGGCTTCACCGGGTCGAGCGCGATGGCCGTCATCGGGCCCGACACGCGCCGCTTCATCACCGACTTCCGCTACACCGAGCGGGCGAAGGCGGAGGTCGACGGCTTCGACCTCGAGCGCGCGCCGCAGGAGTTCGCGGAGGCGCTGAAGACGGGCTGGCCCGAGGGCTCGCTGCGGCTGGGGTTCGAGGACCAGCACGTCAGCGTCCGCCAGCACGCGCGCCTGCGCGAGGTGCTCCCGGACCGCATCGAGCTGGTGGCCGCCGGCGGCCTGGTCGAGGCCGAGCGCGCGGTCAAGGAGCCGGCGGAGGTCGAGGCGATCAAGGTCGCGGCGACGCTCGTGGACGACATCTACGACTGGCTCTTCGAGGCCGGGCTGGTGGGGAGGACCGAGCGGGAGGTCGCGCTCGCGCTCGAGGAGGAGATGCGCCGCCGCGGCGCGACCGGCCCGAGCTTCTCCTCGATCGTCGCCTCGGCCGAGCACGGGGCGCTCCCGCACGCCGAGCCGCGCGACGTCGAGATCCGCCCCGGCGTGCTCGTCACGCTCGACATCGGAGCTGAGGTCGAGGGTTACTGTTCCGACTGCACGCGCACCTGGGCGACGGGCGAGATCGACGGCGACCTGGCCGCGATCTACGACCTCGTCCTGCGCGCGCAGGTGGCGGCCCTGGGGGCCGTCCGAGCCGGCCCGACTGGACGCGAGGTGGACGCCGTCGCGCGCGACATGATCGCCGCCGAGGGGCATGGCGACCACTTCGGCCACGGGCTCGGCCACGGCGTCGGGCTCCAGGTCCACGAGGGCCCGCGGCTGTCCCGATCGGGCCCTGAGCCCCTGGTGGCGGGGAATGTGGTGACCGTCGAGCCGGGCGTGTACGTCCCGGGCCGCGGCGGCGTGCGGATCGAGGATCTCGTCGTGGTCACCGAGGACGGCTGCGACGTGCTGAGCGCCACGTCCAAGGCGCTGCGCACCGTGGGCTGACGCCTCTCAAGACTCGCCGCCTTCCAGCCGATAGGGGGCAAGATGACTTCCCTCGCCCGCATTCGCCCCTCACTGCGCCGGGCCGCCTTCGTGGCCGCCCTCGGCGCCCTCATGGTCCCCGCGACTGCGGGTGCCGCCGTCCACGCCGAAGCTTCTGCGAAGAAGAAGAAGGCCAAGGCCCCTGTCGTGACGCGCGTCACGCCGATGCACGTCGCGATCGGGCAGAAGCTCGAGATCCGCGGCCGCTATTTCAAGCGCGGGCGCAACAAGAACACCGTGGTGTTCAAGCGCACCGGCGGCAAGGCCGTCTTCGTGAAGGCCGACGTCGGCACGACCAAGCTGCTGCGCCTGACCGTCCCGACCCGGCTCAAGGCCGAGCTCGCGACGCGCGTCGGCGCTCCGATCCCGACTCGCTTCCGCCTCCGGATCCTTGCCAAGAAGTTCGGCAAGACGTTCACCAGGACGCTCGCGCTCGCCGGTCGTCGGCCCCGAGCTGCCGCCGACGCCGGCCACGCCCCCGCGTGCGGCCGCCGACGGCGACTGTGACGGCGACGGCGTCCTCAACGGCGTCGAGACCGACGACGACGGCGATCTGCTCAGCGACAACGACGAGCTGCGCTACAAGACCGACGGCTGCAAGGCCGACTCGGACGGCGACGGCGTCACCGACGGCTACGAGATGCAGTCGGCGCGCGACCTCAACGACGACGAGTACCAGATCGCCCAGACCGTCCTGCCCTACCCGGAGAAGCGCCCGTATCCCAACGCGCTGTTCGCGGACTCGAACGTCGACTACGACGGCGACTCGCTGACGCTCGGCGAGGAGTTCTCGCTGTGGCAGGCCTACCGCGACCACGCCGGGCTCGACCCGCTGATCTACTCCGACGGCAACCAGTACTCGCTCTATGACCGCGACGGCGCCGGACATCGGCCGGGCGCGCCGCGTCACAACCCCTTCGCCAAGCAGGTCGACTTCCTGAACTGGGCCGGCGGCGGCGCGGGCTACCCCAACGCGGGCTACCGCAACGTGACCTGGCAGGCGCGAACTACGACATCCGCGACTTCAACCACGACGGGACCGTGGCTCCGGCCCCGGTGGACGCGAACCCCGCCGACCTCGACGGCGATCCGGTCTACTACACCTCCGAGCAGAGCTACTTCGACTTCGACTCGAACGGGAAGCTGTCCGACGACGAGCGCGACGAAGACGCCGACGGCCTCACGAACTACGACGAGTCGCACGGCCGCCTCGTTCCCGGCTACTGGGCCGGCTGCTACGGCGGCGAGGCTCCGTACCAGGTGGCCTACGCCGGCACGGACATCGTCGAACGACGACACGGACGGCGACGGCGTGCGCGACGGCGCGGACGACCAGGACCACGACGACATCCCGAACATCGCCGAGATGAGCCGCAACGCGGCGAGCGGTCATCCGATCGTGAAGGGCTGCAACAGCGACGGCGCGGTCAATCTACGCGCCGGACGCCGGGCGCGTGAACCCGTTCAACCCGTGCCTGCCGGACACCAGGGCGCGCACCTGCACCCGGCATCCGGGCCTCGGCGGCGCGGCGGCTCCGTTCGACAGCTCGGACTACAACGTCCTGAACTAGGGACGAGCACGATCCTCCTCACGACCGGGCCCGCCATCCGGCGGGCCCAGGTCGTTAAGTCCTGCCGACGCTCAGCTCCGGCGGCCGGGCGAGCGTCTGGAGCACCACGCAGTAGCGCTCCGTGAGGCGGATGAGCGTGGCGAGGTCCTCCTCGCCCGCGTCCGTGTCGAGGTCGAAGCGCAGGCGGATCGAGCGGAAGCCAACGGGCGCGTCGCGGTCGACGCCGAGCGTGCCGCGGAAGTCGAGGTCGCCCTCGGCCAGCACGCGGCCACCGCTGACGTCGACGCCGATCGAGGTCGCGACGGCGCGCAGCGTGACGCCGGCGCAGGCCGCCAGCGCCTCGAGCAGCATGTCGCCGGAGCAGAGCTGGGAGCCGTCGCCGCCGGTGGCGGGGTGGAGGCCGGCTTCGGCGAGCGCGCGGCCGGTGTCGACCGAGCAGCTGATGCCCTCGCCGAGATTGCCGCTCGCCTTCAGGGTCACGATGGCGGCGTCGGGCTCGTCGCGGTAGCGCTGCTTGAGCGGGGCCTGGAGTTCGCGGAGGGCGGTGGAGTCCATGCTGGGGGAGGGTAGTCGCGGTTTCGGGTGCCGCGGGGCGGGGCACGAATCGGCCACGATGAACAGCAATTCCGACGAGGAGATCGTCGCCCGCGTCGTCGCCGCGATCTCCGACCGCACGGACGCCCAGGGCACCGCCCTCGCCACCGCTCTCGCCGCGCGCTGGAGCCCGCCGGACCGCCACGTCCCGCTCGCGCTCGAGTGGCTCCGCCGCTGGAGCCCCCGGCCGGCCCACTTCCCCCCGCCGGCCTGCACCTGCTCGACCGGCCACTGCCCGATCTGTAACTAAGCGGCCCGCCGCACCAGCAGCGCCTCGCCCTGGCCGCCGCCGCCGCACATCGTGGCCACGCCGAGCGTCGCCCCGCTGCGGCGCATCTGGTGCGCGAGCGTGAGCAGGAGGCGGAACCCGGAGGCGGCGAGCGGGTGGCCGAGCGCGACCGCGCCGCCGTCGGCGTTGACGCGCTCCGGATCGACGTCGAGCGCGCGGATGGTCGCCAGCGCGACGCCCGCGAAGGCCTCGTTGACCTCCCACAGGTCGACGTCGGCGGCGGTCAGGCCGTGGCGGGCGAGCAGGCGCTCTGCGGCCTCGGCGGGCCGCAGGTGCAGGGTGGAGTCCGGGCCGGCGACGACCGCCCGGCCGACGATCTCGACCAGCGGCTCGAGCCCCGCGGCGCGGGCGCGGCCCGCCGTGGTGACGACGCCCGCGGCGCCGCCGTCCGAGAGCTGTGAGGCGTTCCCCGCGGTGATCGTGCCGCCGGCGGCGGGGCGCAGCGCGCCGAGGCCCTCCGGCGTCGTGGTCGGCCGGATGCCCTCGTCGCGGTCGAGCTCGACGCCGTCGACCGCCACGATCTCCTCCGCGTGGCGTCCCGCCTCCGTCGCCGCGGCGGCGCGGGAGTGCGACTCGGCCGCGAACGCGTCCTGGTCGGCGCGCGAGATGCCGAGCCGCTCGTTCTCGGCGTCGGAGAGCTCGATCATCCCGGCGTCCTGGATCGAGCAGTACAGGCCGTCGTGGACCATCACATCGATCATCGGCTGGTCGCCCATCGCCGCGGCGCCGCGGACGTGGACGGCGTGGGGGGCGCCGGTCATCGAGTCGAAGCCCCCGACCACCGCGCAGGTCGCCTCGCCCTCGCGGATCATGCTCGCCGCCAGCGCCACGGAGCTGAGGCTGGCCAGGCAGACGTCGTTGACCGTGATGCCCGGCACCGCGCGCGCGACGCCGCCCGCGAGCGCGGCGCGCCGGCCGGGGTTCTGGCCGCCCGCGGCCTGGAGCACGTTGCCGAGCACGACGTAGTCGGGCTCGAGGCCGGGGGTGCGGTCGAGCGCCGCGCGGACCGCGGCCGCCCCCAGCTCGACGCCCGTGCGGTCGGAGAGGCCGCCGCGGAAGCGCCCGATCGGCGTCCGCGCGCCCGCTACCAGGACAGGGCTTGCGCTCTCGGTCATCGGCGGCCAGGATACGCGCCGCTATGGCCGACCCCGAGCACACCCCGCTGCTCGTCATCGGGGCCGGCCCCTACGGCCTGGCGACCGCGGCCGAGGCCAAGCGCCTCGGCGTGGCACCCGTCGTGCTGGGCGAGCCGATGGGGTTCTGGCGAGCGAACATGCCGGCCGCGATGCTCCTGCGCTCGGGCCGCGACTGGCACCTCGACGCCGCGGGCGAGCACACGCTCGACGCCTACGCCGAGGCCCAGGGGCTCGATCCGGACGCGCTCGACCCGATCCCGATCGACGTGTTCATCGCCTACGCCGACTGGTTCACGGCGCAGAAGGGGCTCGAGCCGCGGCGCGAGCGGGTCCGCGCGCTGACGCGGAGCGACGGCGGCGGGTTCGAGGCGCGGATGGAGGACGGCTCGACCATCCTCGCCGACCAGGTCGTCGCCGCGCCCGGCATCGCGGAGTTCGCGGTCGAGCCGGCGATCGTGCGCGAGGCGCTCGCGCCCGGGCAGTGGTCGCACACCTCCCGTACGGTCGACTTCGAGGGCCTCGCAGGCCGCCGCTGCCTGATCCTCGGCGGCCGGCAGAGCGCGTTCGAGTGGGCAGCGCTGCTCGCCGAGGCGGGCGCCGCCCGGGTCGACGTCGTCCACCGCCACGACACGCCGGAGTTCACCGCCTCGG
The DNA here is from genome assembly GCA_963787335.1 of uncultured Solirubrobacterales bacterium. Taxonomy (GTDB): domain Bacteria; phylum Actinomycetota; class Thermoleophilia; order Solirubrobacterales; family Solirubrobacteraceae; genus DASQFQ01. The sequence goes on along the minus strand of CAWBCU010000020.1, from coordinate 10,243 downwards.
ATTGGTCGTTCGTCGACGACCTGCTCGAAAACACGCGGCAGACGCGCGGCTGGTTCCGGCGGCTGCCGGAGCGCGAGCGGGCGGCGATCGCGCAGCGCTTCTGGCAGGTCGGCCGGCTCCAGCTCGAGCCCTGGCTCGCGGACCGGATCGCCCGCGACAGTGTCCACCTGTGGCCGCGCGCGGAGCCGGCGAAGATCGAAACCGCGGCAGGGGAGGCGATCAGCGTCACCCTCGGCGACGGCACCCGCCTCGAGACCGACCACGTCCTGCTCGCCACCGGCTACCAGGTCGACATGCGGCGCGTGCCCTACCTCCCGGACGACCTCGAGCTGGCCGGCGGCTTCCCCGTGCTCGACGAGGACTTCCAGACCAGCCTCGCGGGCCTGTACATCCCCGGCTTCCCCTCGACGCGCGACTTCGGGCCGTTCTTCGGCTTCGTGGCCGGGGCCACGACCACCGCCGCGATCATCGGCGCCGCGCTCGCGCGCTAGCGGCTCACGGTGCGATCAGCCGCGTCCCGGGGATGTGCGTCGCGGCCCGGCGAGGGTCGCGCGTCAGCAAGGGGCGACCGGTGACGGCGGCGTGCGCGCCGATCAGGAAGTCGGGCAGGACCTGCGTCCGCGCGCCGCCGGAGCGGCGATAGTCCAGGTGAGCGTGACCGGCGAGGAACGCGGCGGCTGTGGGGATCTCCTCGATCAGCGCAATCGGCGGCAGGGCGGCGTTCAAGCTCTCGAGGCGTGCGAAGCGCGGTGCTATCTCGGCCAGGACGACAGCGTTGAGGATCAGCGGTCCTCGCACGGCAGCCTCCGTCAGGTGGGTGAGCGACCAGTCCAGCCAGCGCTGATCCTCGGTGAAGACGTCGAGCAGGACGCTGCTGTCGACGACCGTGCCGGGCCGAGCCCTCACCGTCGGGTGAGCGCGAGGATCTCGTCGGTCGAAAGCGCTTGCTCACCGGCACCGCGCATCGCCGCGACGGCCGACCGGGCGTCCTCGGGCGCGACCTTGAGCCGAGCCCCGTCGCCATCCATCTCGAAGCGGACGTCGGCCCCCGGCCGGATTCCGAGCGCCTCCCGGACCTCCAGCGGGATCGTGACCTGCCCCTTCGACGTGACCCTCATGAAGTAAGGATACCGAGTAATACCGCGTCGTCAGTCGCGTCCGCAGCAGCGCTTGTACTTCTGGCCGGAGCCGCACCAGCACGGGTCGTTGCGACCCGGTGGCCACGAGATCGCGCGGCCGGCGGCCGCGAGCGAGGCCGCGTAGACGCTCCGGGCCTCTCCGGTGTCGGGGTCGTACCCCTCCGCCGCCGACCAGTCGACGAGCGCCTCAACCACGATCGGCGCGAGCCTCGGACGCTGGTTGAGCGCGCTTCGGAGCCGGCGCAGCTGCTCCTCCATCCGCCGCGAGTAGCCGCCGGGATGATCGAAATCGGCGGCGAGCTCGGGCCAGCGCGCGACGGCAGCGGCGCGCTCCGAGGGGGGAAACCACGCGAGTGTCCACGCGACCGGTCCTGGCACTCCGGGCCGCGGGAGCGGGGCGAGCCGGTCGTCCTCATCGGCGGGCAGGCCGGACTCCTCTCGCTCGGCCTTGCGTTCTACCCGTGCCCGATCGAGGACGCGCGCCAGGTCGACGCGCTTGGCCACGACGAGCGCCTCGTCGAACGCCTGCAGCGCGCGCTCCTGCAACCCCGCGTCGGACCGCGCATGGCCCAGCGTGAGCAGGATGTCCACATCGTCGGGCCGTTCGGCGCGCAACTCGCCGAAGACGTGCTCGCCCTCCTCCCGCGCGCCGGACTTGATCAGATACCAGCCGAGCATCTCGCGCGCCAACACCGGGTTCGCGCAGCCGGCGTCGAGCGCCTTGCGCTGCAACCGTGCGGCGAGGCCGTAGTCGCCCTCCTCGGAGGCCGCCTCCGCGAGCTCGTCGTAGAGGTCGCCGATCGGGACGGGGAGGGTCGCGCCGACGCTCGCAAGCTCGTCGAGCACCCGCTCAGCCTCGACCGTGGTCTCCGCCTGCTGGTAGGGCTCGAGCACAGCGTCGCTGATCGTCACGGCCGCCATCGTAGGCGCGGCGCCAGCGGAAAGTCGCGGGACATCCTCGGTAGGCTGGAGCCCGCGAATGATCTCCACGAACCAGTTCAAGAACGGCAACCACATCGACGTCGAGGGGACGATCTTCAAGATCATCGAGTTCCAGCACGTCAAGCCCGGCAAGGGCGGGGCGTTCGTGCGAACGAAGCTGCGGCGCACCACCGACGGGGCCGTGATCGACCGGACCTTCCGCGCGGGGGAGAAGTTCCGCTCCGTGCACACGGAGTCGCGCAAGATGCAGTTCCTCTACACGGACGGCACCGACGCGCACTTCATGGACTCCGAGTCCTACGAGCAGATCGCGCTGTCCGAGGAGAGCGTGCAGGAGCCGCTGCAGTGGATCCTCCCGAACGAGACGGTCGACCTGCTCTACATCGATGACCAGCCCGGCGACATCCAGCTCGCCGCCTCGGTCGAGCTCGAGGTCACCCACACCGAGCCCGGGATGCGCGGCGACACCGCGTCCGGCGGCGGTACCAAGCCGGCGACGCTCGAGACCGGCGCGACCGTGAGCGTGCCCCTGTTCGTGAACATCGGCGACCGGGTGAAGGTGGACACGCGCTCGGGCAGCTATATGTCGCGCGCGTAGAGCCCATGCGCCGCTCAGACCAGCGCCGGGCGGCCGTCTTCGCGCTCTACCAGCACGACCTCACGGGCCGCCCGCTCGACGACATGTTCGAGCCCGGGGCCGGAAACTTCACGCGGGCACTCGCGCACGCGACGTCCGACAACGCCGAGGACATCGACGCGCGCATCGAGCGCCTCGCGAAGGGCTGGACGCTCGACCGCATCGCACCGCTCGAACGCGCCATCCTGCGCCTCGCCCTGCTCGAGATGCTGCACCCCGACATCGTCGAGGGGGAGACGCCGATCCCGCCGGAGGGCGCGATCAACGAAGCCGTGGAGCTCGCCAAGGCGTTCTGCGGGCCCGACGCGCCGGGCTTCGTCAACGGCATCCTCGACGCCGCCCTCCGCGAGGTACGCGAGAATGGCGCGCACCATGGCTGAGATGGACCGCCTCGACTCGCTGGTCGAGCGCCTCGAGTGGACCGCCGCCGAGCTGCGCACCGGCGAGCTCACGACCGAGCGCGCCGCGACGCTGGTCGACGACTGCGCGCGCATCGCCGCCGAGGCCGGCGCCGAGCTCGACCGCCGTGTGCGGGCGGCGGACGCCGGACCCGGTGTCGCCGGACAGCTCGCGCTCGAGCCGTGAGCACGCGCAGCCAACCACGGTCCCAAGCCGCCTACCCCGACCACCTGCGCGACCAGGTCGAGGCGTACCTGGCCGGCCTGCGCTTCGCCACCGAGCCCGCCGCCGCCGGCCTCGAGGAGGCGATGCGCTACTCGCTGCTCGCCGGCGGCAAGCGCATCCGGCCCGTGCTCGCGCTCGCCACCGCCAGCGCGACCGGCCGCGACCCGGCCGAGGTGCTCCCGCTCGCGGGCGCGCTGGAGCTGATCCACACCTACTCGCTGATCCATGACGACCTGCCGGCGATGGACGACGACGACATGCGCCGCGGCCGCCCGACCTGCCACGTCAAGTTCGGCGAGGACGTGGCGATCCTGGCCGGCGACGGCCTCTACGCGGAGGCGTTCCGGCTCGTCCTGCACGAGCAGCGGGGCGACCCGGCGAACATCCTCGCCGCGGTCTCCGAGCTCGCCGCCGCCACCGGCGTCAACGGCATGGTCGGCGGCCAGTACATCGACGTCCGCGCGCTCGTCCCGTCAGGCGCCTCGACGCTCCGCAGGCTGCACGAGCTCAAGACCGGACGGCTGATCGGCGCCTCCGTCGAATGCGTACTCCTCCTCACAGGGCGCGAAGATGAAGCCTCTACACTGCCTCATTTCCGCAACTTCGCTGCGGAATTGGGCGTCCTCTTCCAGATCGTCGACGACATTCTCGACGTGACCGGAACCGACGACGCCCTGGGGAAGCCGCAGGGCAGCGACGAGCGGCACGGGAAGGTGACCTACGTGACCCAATACGGCCTCGACGGAGCGCGCGGCATGGCCGCCGAATCGCATCGCAACGCGCTCGGCGCGCTGGCGCAGGCCGCGCCCGGCGGCGCCGAGGAGCTCGAGCGCATCACCGACTTCATCTTCACCCGACCCTCATGACCCGCATCCTCGACCGCATCGACGGCCCCACCGACCTCCACGGTCTCTCCGACGACGAGCTCCAGCAGGTCGCCCAGGAGGTCCGCGAGCTGCTGATCGACACGGTGGGGGAGATCGGCGGCCACTTCGGCGCCAACCTCGGCGCCTGCGAGATCGCCGTCGCGCTGCACTCGCTGCTGGACTCGCCGAAGGACAAGATCCTCTGGGACGTCGGCCACCAGGCCTACCCCCACAAGATCCTCACCGGCCGGCGCGAGCAGATCGCGACGATCCGCAAGTACGCCGGCCTCGCGCCCTTCTGCTCGATCTTCGAGTCCGAGCACGACATCATGGGCGCCGGCCACGCCTCGACCTCGATCGGCTATGCCGTCGGGCTCAAGGAGGCGATGCGCCACGGCAACGGGGAGAACGGCCGCGTCGCCGCGGTGATCGGCGACGGCGCCATGACGGGCGGCGTCGCCTTCGAGGCGATCCACCAGGCCGGCGGGCTCGGCACGCCGATGGTCGTCGTGCTCAACGACAACGGCATGTCGATCTCGCCCAACGTCGGCGCCCTCTCGCGCTACTTCAACCGCATGCGCCTCGAGCCGGGGCTGTGGCGGGCGCGCGAGGGCGTGGAGGAGAAGCTGACGAAGCTGCCGGCCGGCATCGGGGCCGCGTTCGAGCGCCTCGGGCCGCAGCTGAAGGAGTCGATCAAGGCCTTCACCTCGCCCGGGCTGTGGTGGGAGGAGCTCGACTGGGCCTACATGGGCGTCATCGACGGCCACGACGTCCACGAGCTGCGCAGCGCCCTGCGGCGCGCATTCGAGGCCGAGCGGCCCGTCGTCGTGCACGTCGCGACCGTCAAGGGCAAGGGCTTCGCGCCCGCCGAGGAGGGCGGGCTCGAGGGCATGGAGCAGTGGCACGCCGCCAAGCCGAACTCGATCGCCAAGCGCATGCCGGCGCCCGCCGCGCCGAAGAAGTCGGGCGCAAAGCCGCAGTACACGCAAGTCTTCGGCGAGGCGCTCGTGCGCGAGTGCGAGCGCGACGAGCGCGTGGTCGGGATCACCGCCGCCATGAACTCCGGCACCGGCCTCTCGATCCTCCAGAAGGCCATGCCCGACCGCTACTTCGACGTCGGGATCGCCGAGCAGCAGGCCGTGCTGTTCGCCTCGGGGCTCGCGATCCAGGGCGCGCGGCCGGTGTGCGCGATCTACTCCACCTTCCTGCAGCGCGCCTACGACCAGATCGTCCACGACGTCTGCCTCCAGAGCCTGCCGGTCGTCTTCTGCATGGACCGCGCCGGGCTCGTGGGCGACGACGGCCCGACGCACCACGGCGTGTTCGACATCGCCTACCTGCGCTGCCTGCCGAACATGACCCTGATGGCGCCGCGCGACGAGGCGATGCTGGTGCACATGCTCCACACCGCGCTGCGCCACGACGCCGGCCCGGTCGCCATCCGCTACCCGCGCGGCGAGGGCGTCGGCGTGCCGCTGCCCGCGCATCCGGAGCGGATCCCGATCGGCACCGGCGAGATCCTGCGCGAGGGCGAGCGCGTGGCGATCCTCGGCTACGGCAGCGGCGTCGGCAAGGCGCTCGGCGCCGCCGACATCCTGGCCACGGGCGGGCTCGAGGTCACGGTGGCCGACGCGCGCTTCGCCAAGCCGCTCGACACCGGCCTGCTGGCCCAGCTCGCCGCCGAGCACGACCTGCTGGTGACCGTCGAGGAGGGCGTGCTATCCGGCGGGTTCGGCTCCGGCGTGTGGGAATCGCTCTCCGAGGGCGGGCTCTCGCCGCGCGTTCTGCGCGTCGGCCTGCCCGACCGCTACGTCACGCACGGCGCGCCGAAGCTCCTCCACGAGGAGGTCGGCTACACCGCCGAGCGGATCGCCGAGCGCATCGAGGCTGCGGTCATGCACCCGCACGGCTCCCTGGCGTCCGCGTAGCGGCGGAGCCGGCGGGCAGGCCCCGGACCTCGAGCCGCCGCGCGCTCAAGGCGCGCGCCCCGCGCTGAGCGGCCCTTACGGGCGCGCCCAGCGCGTGAGCGTGAGGAGCGCGAGCTGCAGGCCTCCGACGCCCGCGAGGAGCAGCCCGGCCGCCGGATCACCGGAGAGGCCGAGCCCGACGCCGCCGCCCGCGAGGGCGGCGACGAGCGCGAGGTCGAAGGTCTGATGGGTGGAGAGGGGGAGGGAGTCCGGGCCGGCCAGGGCCAGCCCGGTGAGGAGCACGCCCAGCGAGAACGCCGCGACGAGCCCGGCCGGCTCGAGGCCGAGAACGAACGGCCCCGCCAGCAGGGCGAGCCCCAGCGCCAGCTCGAGAGCGGCGTGGATGGGGAGGGAGATGGATCGAGACACGTCCATATGGTGGGCTTTCGCGGTCTGGATGACTGTGAGCCGCGGCACAGCCGGTAGCGTTGTGTCGGTGCCTCGGGTCCGCCTCGACACCCTGCTGGCGGAGCGCGGCCTGTTCTCGTCCCGCACCCGGGCCGCCGCCGCGGTGATGGCGGGCGAGGTCCGCCTCGGCCCCGGGCACGCGCGCGCCGCGAAGCCCGGCCAGCTCGTCGAGCCCGACGTCGAGCTCGGCGTCGACGCGCCGCCGCCCTACGTCTCGCGCGGCGGCATCAAGCTGCGCAACGCCCTGAACGCGCTCGGGCTCGACCCGGCGGGGCGTCGGTGCCTCGACGTCGGCGCGTCGACCGGCGGGTTCACGGACTGCCTGCTGCAGGCGGGCGCCGCCCACGTGATCGCCCTCGACGTCGCCTACGGGGAGCTCGACTGGGCGCTGCGCGAGGACGAGCGCGTGACGGTGATCGAGCGCGCCAACGCGCGGGCCGTGGCGCCATCGGACCTGCCCTACGAGCCCGACCTGATCGTGCTCGACGTCTCCTTCATCTCGCTGACCAAGGTGCTGCCGGCCGTGCTCGCCTGCGCGGCACCGCGGTACGACGCGCTCGCGATGGTCAAGCCGCAGTTCGAGGTCGGCCGCGCGGGGGTGAGCCGTGGCGGTGTCGTGCGCGAGCCCGCGGCGCGGCGCGGCGCGCTGGCGGACGTCGCCGAGTGCGCGCAGGCGCTCGGAGCCGCGGTCCTGGGGTTCGCGCCGTCCGGGCTGCCCGGGCCGAAGGGGAATCTCGAGACGTTCATCTGGCTCGCCGAGGGCGGTCGCGAGGGCGCCGTGACCGACGTCGGCGCCGCGCTCGCGGAGGTGGCGGCATGAGGGTGTCGGTGATGACCCACCGGCGCATGGACGGCACCAGCGAGGCCCTGCGCGAGCTGATGGGCGCCGCCCAGCGGTCGGGCGCCACGCTCTGCTTCGACGCGGACGAGACGCGCAAGCTCTCGTTGGAGCCCGGCGACGGGATCGAGGTCGGGGCGGCGCGGCCGAGCACCGCGGACCTCTGCGTCGTGCTGGGCGGCGACGGCACGATCCTCACCGCCCTGCGCGAGCACGTGGGCACGAAGGTGCCGGTGTTCGCCGTCAACTACGGCGAGGTGGGCTTCCTCGCCACGCTCGACCCGGAGGGGCTGGGCCGCGACTTCGAGCGCGCCTTCGCAGGCGAGTTCGAGATCCTCCAGCTCCCGACCATCGACGTCGGCCGCCCCCAGAACGTCTGGACCGCGATCAACGACATCTCCGTCCACCGCAAGCCGGGGATGCGCGTCGCCGACCTCTCCTACGGCCTCGCGGGGGAGGAGATCGGGCGCGTGCGCTGCGACGGCCTCGTCGTCGCCACCCCGCAGGGGTCGACGGGCTACAACCTCGCCAACGGCGGGCCGATCCTCGCCTGGGGCGTGCGCGGCTACGTCGTGTCCTTCATCGCCCCGCACTCCTTGACCGCGCGGGCGCTCGTGGTCGCCCCGGACGACCTGCTGACGATCAACAACGCGAGCCGCGAGGAGGCCGTCGAGGTGCACGTCGACGGCCGCCCGGCCTGCGAGCTCCCGGCGGGGGAGGACATCCACGTCGAGTTCGCCCGCTCGTACGCGACGCTGGCGCAGCTGCCGGGCGCGAGCTTCTACCACCGCCTGCGCGAGCGGTTCGGGCGGTTGGCGAAGTAGAGCGGCGGCTGCGCGCGCCCGCAGCACCGCGAACGCTTCGCACCAACACCGCCACGCTTCGCCACAAATTGCGCCCAACCCCGCCGGTCCGTCCCGACCGGCTGGTACACCGTCGACCGATGCTCCACGAGCTCCGTGTCGAGAACCTCCTGCTCATCGAGCGCGCCGAACTGCGCCTCGGGCCGGGCCTGAACGCCCTCACCGGCGAGACGGGCGCGGGCAAGACGGTGCTCGCCCACGCGATCGACCTGCTGCTCGGCGGCAAGGCGCGGCCCGGGATCGTGCGGCCCGGCGCGGCCGAGGCCTACGTCGAGGGCGTGTTCACCCTCCCCGAGGAGCTGCGGGCCGAGCTGGGGGACCTGCTGGCGCCCGACGCCGACGAGATCGTGCTCGCCCGCCGCGTGAGCGCGGAGGGGCGCACGCGCGCCTACCTCGGCGGCCGCAGCGCCACGGCGGCCGACCTGCGCGACGCCGGCGGTGCGCTGCTGTCGTTCTACGGCCAGCACGAGCACCGCAAGCTCACCCTGGCCTCGGCGCAGCTCGACATCCTCGACGGCTTCTGCGGGCCGGAGCAGGCGGAGCGGCGCGCCGCGACCGCGGCGGCGCATGCCGCGGTCCGCGAGGCGGCGGCGGCGCTGGAGGCGCTGCAGGCCCGCGCCGGCGCCCGCGACCGTGAGCTCGACCTGCTGGTGTGGGAGCTCGAGGAGATCGAGCGCGCCGACCCGAGCGAGGCCGAGGAGGCCGACCTGACCGCGGAGCGCGAGCGGCTGCGCCACCTCGAGGGGCTGCGCGGTGCGTCCGCGGGTGCGCTGGCGGCGCTCGAGGGCGACGTGGACGCCGGTGGGGGCGCGAGCGCGGCGCTGGCCGCGGCGGCCGCCTCGCTCGAGGCGATGCGCGGGGTGGATGCCTCGCTCGACGTGCTCACCGACCGTGCGCAGGCGCTCGCGCTGGAGGCCGACGACCTGACCGCGGAGCTGCGCGGCTATGGCGAGGGCATCGAGGCGGTGGGTGGGGGGACGGATTCTCGACGAGGTCGAGGAGCGCCTGACCCAGTTCGACCGGCTCAAGCGCAAGCACGGCGGCACGATCGAGGCGGTGCTCGAGCACGCGCGCGAGTGCGCGCAGCGGCGCGCCGAGCTGGAGGGCGCCGAGGAGGCGCTCGAGGAGGGCGGGCGGCGCCTCGAGAGCGCCCGCGGCGTGCTCGCCGAGCATGCGGCCGCGCTGCACAAGGCCCGGGCGGCGGCCGGCCCGCGGCTCGCCGACGCCGTCCGTCAGCGGCTGGCCGAGCTCGCGATGGAGGGCGCCAGCTTCTCCGTCGGCCTCTCGCCGCGCGAGGCGCCCGGCCCGACCGGCGCGGACGAGGTCGAGTTCCTGATCGCGCCCAACCCGGGCGTCCCGGCGGGCCCGCTGCGAGAGACGGCCTCGGGCGGCGAGCTCTCGCGCGTGATGCTCGCGCTGATGAGCGTCGCGGCCGCCGCGGGGGCCGCCACGCTGGTGTTCGACGAGGTCGACGCCGGCATCGGCGGCCAGACCGCGCGGGCGGTGGGGGAGCAGCTGCGCGCGCTCTCCGAGGGCCGCCAGGTCATCTGCATCACCCACCTGCCGCAGATCGCCTCGCTGGCCGACCGCCACTTCACGATCGTCAAGGACGCCTCGGGAGAGACCGCGCTGACCACCGTCACCCAGCTCGACCGCAGCGCCGTGGTCGGGGAGCTCGTCCGCATGCTCGGCGCCGACGAGACCGACGTGGCGGCGCGCCGCCACGCGAAAGAGCTGCTGAGAGCGGCTTGACCAGATTATGTATCCGCAACCCCGTCTAGACTGGACTTCCAGAACCTGATGCCAGATCCCCGCCCGCGTACACGCTTCATCTTCGTCACCGGCGGTGTCGTCTCGTCGCTCGGCAAGGGCATCGCCGCCGCCTCGATCGGCCGGCTCCTGGTCTCGCGCGGCCTCAAGGTCGCCCTCCAGAAGTTCGACCCGTACATCAACGTCGAC
>CAWBCU010000019.1:0-25763 GCA_963787335.1 uncultured Solirubrobacterales bacterium | reverse complement strand
GCCCGCGAGGAGCTTCAGCGCCTCGAGCGCCTGGAGTGAGCCGATGACGCCCGCGGCGGGGCCGAGCACGCCGGCCTCGGCGCAGGTCGGCGCGGCCCCGGGCGGCGGTGGCTCCGGGAAGGCGCAGCGGTAGCACGCGCTCTCCCCCGGCCGGATCGCCATCACGAGCCCCGAGAGGCCGACGACGCCGCCCTCGACGAGCGGGACGCGCGCGGCGCAGCAGGCGAGGTTGACCTCGTAGCGCGTGTCGAAGGAGTCCGAGCAGTCGACGACGAGGTCGGCGCCCTCGAGCATCGCGGGCGCGAAGCGCGCCTGGTAGGGCTCGACGACGATCTCGGGGTTGAGGAAGCGCAGCTTGGCCGCGGCGCTCTCGGCCTTCGACACGCCGAGGTCGGGCGTGAAGTGGAGCGTCTGGCGAGGGAGGTTCGAGAGCTCGACGGCATCGTGGTCGACGATCCCGAGGCGCCCGACGCCCGCGCCCGCGAGATAGGTCGCGACCGGCGAGCCGAGCGCGCCGGCGCCGACCACGAGCACGCTCGCCTCGCGCAGCGCGAGCTGGGCCGCCTCGCTCCACTCGGGCAGGACGAGCTGGCGCGAGTAGCGCTCGACCTCCTCGTCGCTCAGGCCGGGCGGCGCGGCGGGAACGGCCTCCTCCACGGGCGGCGGCGGCTCGGCCGTCCGCGCCGCGGAGCGCACCATCGCGCGGAAGAAGGCCCGCCGGTCCTCGGTCACCGGCGCACGATCCTCACCAGCGTGCCCTCGACCGCCACCTCATGGCCCGCCTCGGCGGCCGAGCGCGGGACGTTCTCGAGCGCCTCGCCGGGCCTGCAGCTCACGGTCAGCTCGTCGCCGGGCGCGAGCCGCTCGAGCGCGAGCTTGGTCCGCACCCAGGTCAGCGGGCAGGTGACGTCGGTGACGTCGAGCGTGTGCGCGGCCACCGGTTCACCGTAGCGCCAGCACGAGGCCCCGGATCGCGCCCGGGTAGCGGTAGGTGAGCCCGCCGTGCTTGCCGTCGAAGAGCTCCAGCGTGTGCTCGACGCCGAGCTTGTCGAGCTCGGCCGCGAACGCCTGCGCGCCGAGGTCGAGGAACCACTCGTCCGCCTTGCCGGCGTCGAGGTAGACGTGCCGCATCGAGCGCAGCGCGTCGGCGTGGCGCGGCGCCATCCGCACCGGATCCCACTCGAGCCACTGCGCCCAGACGTCGTCGATCAGCCGCCCGGTGGCGATCTCGAACGGCAGCAGCGCCTCGCCGGGCCGCTGCGGGTCGGGCGAGTAGGCGGCCGCGTAGCCGTAGAGGTCGAAGTTCTCGAAGCGCTCCATGTCGAGGTGGTCGGCCGCCTGGAACTGCTCCCAGAACTGCTCCCACGAGCCGTCGAACTCGTCGCGCAGCTTGCGCGCGAGCTCCGGGAAGTTGGGCTGGTAGCAGCACTCGAACAGCGCGTCGCCCGCGTGCGAGGCGAGCGCGCCGAAGACGTCGGGGCGCACCATCGGCACGACCATCGCCCCGTAGCCGCCGGAGGACTTGCCCGTCAGCCCGCGGTGCTCGGGGCCGGGGAGCGCCGGATAGCGCTGCTCGACGAACGGCACGACCTCGTCGCACAGGTAGTCCATGTAGGGCCCGGTGCTCGAGGAGTTCAGGAACTGCGAGCCGCCGTAGCTCGTCCAGGCGTCGACGAAGACGACGAGCGCCGGCGGGCAGTCGCCGCTCGCGAACATCGCGTCGAGGCGCTCCAGCATCGAAGGCTCGAACGGCGTCCGGTTCGCCCAGGCGTTCACCTGGCCCAGGTAGCCCTGGATCACGTAGACCGTCGGCACCGGATCGTCGCCCACGCCGGGCGCGCGGTAGACCCACAGCGGGCGGGTGGCGGGATCGCCGAGCGGGTTGCCGGCCAGGCGCTCGGACTCGACCACGAGCCGGTCGAGGGTGCCGCGCAGCGGCCGCTCCCACGGCGCGCCGGGCGAGCCGTCGGTCTCGCGCAGGCGCCATCTAGCGCGCGGCGGCCACGGCCTCGGGGGCGAAGAACGGCGTCGAGACGTAGCGCTCACCCGAGTCGGGCAGCACGACCGCGATCCGCCAGCCGCGCGCCTCCTCGCGCTGCGCGACCTGCATCGCCGCCCACAGCGCCGCGCCGCAGGAGATGCCGGCCAGCACGCCCTCGCGCCGCGCGACCAGCCGCGCGGTCTCCAGCGCGTCCTCGTCGTCGACGGAGATGATCTCGTCGAGCAGGTCCTGGTCGAGCACCGGCGGGACGAAGCCCGGGCCGATGCCCTGGATCTTGTGCGGCCCCGCGCGCCCGCCGGAGAGCACGGGCGAGGAGGCGGGCTCGACCGCGATCACGCGCAGCTTCGGGTTGCGCTCCTTGAGGAAGCCGCCCGCGCCGGTGATGGTGCCGCCCGTGCCCGCCCCGGCCACGAGGCAGTCGACCTTGCCGTCGAGCGCCTCCCACAGCTCCGGGCCGGTGCCGCGGCGGTGCGCCTCGGGGTTGGCGGGGTTCGTGAACTGGTCGGGCAGCCAGAAGTCGTCGTCGCGGGCGAGCGCCTGGGCGGCGGCGACCGCCTCGTTCATCCCGCCCATCGACTCGGTCACGTGCACCTGCGCGCCGTACAGGCGCAGCAGCGCCTCGCGCTCGCGGCTCATGCCCTGCGGCAGCGTGAGGATGAGGTCGTAGCCCTTGGCCGCGGCCACGAAGGCGAGCGCGATGCCGGTGTTGCCGCTCGTCGCCTCGACGATCGTGGTGCGCCCGGGCTCGATCCGCCCCTCGGCCTCGGCGGCCTCGATCATCGCCACGCCGATGCGGTCCTTGACCGAGCCACCGGGGTTGAACATCTCGAGCTTCGCGAAGATCGACGCGGGCGCGTCGGGCAGGAGGCGGGTGAGCTGCACCATCGGGGTGCGCCCAACCCAGTCAGCAATGTTGATCGGGATCGGGGCCATTACCGCTTCACAGGGTAATGACCCTCCTCCCCGCTAGCGGTGGCGACCGTTCTTGTGGCCGTGCTTGTGCTCGCGACCACGCGACTGGTTGACGACCTTGCGCGCCATGAACGGCGCGTCGCCGGGCGTGCCGCGCGGCAGGCGAGCCTTGACGACGACGATGTCGCCCTCCTGCAGGTCGGCGGAGTTGCGCGCGCCGTCGCCGTTGACGTCGGCGACGCGGACGCGGGCGGTGGAGAAGTCGAACGTGACCTCCCGGCCGAGCAGGCCGGCGCGGCGGACGTGGCGGTTGCCCTGGACGACGCTCACGCTCGGGCCCGCGGCGTGGAACGTGCCCTTGAAGACGTAGGCGACCTCGCGGTCCGGTTTCTGCGCGTGTCGCTCATGTCCGTCCGACAGCGCGGCTGGAAGGACGAGCAGGAAGACGCCCAGCATCAGCAGCGTGTTGCGGATGTAGCGATGCTGGTTCAGATAGCGAAAGGGGTGCAAAGTGAGCCTCCGTGCGTTTTGCCTGGTCGACGAGTGGCATCGGCCTCAATGGCGCGGAACGGAGCGATTCCAACGGACGTACGAGGTTCGCGGCCGCAGGCTCAAGGCGTCCGCCAAGATGCCGATATATGACCCCCGCCCGCCTCGTCGGCATCAACCACGTCGCGCTCGAGGTCGGCGACCTCGACGCCGCGCTCGACCTCTACGGCCGGCTGTTCTCCTTCGAGCTCCGCGGCCGCGTGCCCGGCATGGCCTTCCTCGATCTCGGCGATCAGTTCCTGGCCGTCGCCGAGGGCCGCCGCCAGGGTCCCGACGAGGGGCGCCACTTCGGGCTCGTGGTCGACGACCGCGAGGCCGTCCGCGCCGCGGTGGCCGAGGCCGGGCTGAAGCCGTTCGGCGGCCGCGGGCTGCGCTTCACCGACCCGTGGGGCAACCAGTTCGAGATCGTCGAGTACGCCGACATCCAGTTCACGAAGGCCGACGCCGTGCTGCGCGGGATGGGGCTCGAGGGGCTGGAGAAGAGCGCGTCCGCGAAGGCCGAGCTGGCCGAGAAGGGCCTCGCCGGCTAGATCGGGAAGCTGGAGTAGAACTCGCGGTTGGACCGCGTCTCCGGCGTGAAGCGCACGATGTAGGGCACGTCGTAGGCGTCACCGCTCGCCTCCAGGCGGCTCATCGGGATCGTGAACTGCTGCTCTGCGGGTGAGCCGCACTGGCCGGGGCAGAAGTCGATCGCGTCGCCCACCTCGTAGTGGGTGGTGAGCTCGAAGTCGATGTAGCCGCTGTTGCCGATCAACGGGGTCTTGGTCATCGTGACGTTGCCCCAGAGGATCTTCCGGTAGTCGGGTCCCGCGTCGCTGCTGCCGATCCCGCCGGCGATGTTGCCCGCCTTCGAGAGCGGGTTGCTGAAGTCGATCTGCCGGTTGTCCATCTCCGAGGCCGTCAGGAAGTTCGAGAGCGCGACGATCGTCGGGCTGTGCGGCCGCAGCGTCCCGCCGGGGAAGCTGCTGAGCCGCGCCATCACGGTGTCCAGCGCGGCGTCGACATCGTCGAGCGTGGCCCACGACGTCGCGAACGACTCCTCGATCGGGTTGCCGGCCGTCTCGAACACCGTCGGCGTGAGGCTGTCACCGGGCCGCCGCGACAGGTAGCTCTCCCACAGGTCGTGGACCTCGGTGCCGAACTTGGCCTCCAGCGTCGGCAGCGCGACCATCCGCAGCCATGACTCCGCCGTCGCCGCTTGGGCGGCGGTCGCGTAGGGGGTGCAGTAGCTCGGGTCGTCGCAGACGTTCTCCTGGCTCGGGGTGCGCGCCACCCCGAGCAGCCGCTGGACGGCCCGGTTGCCGGCCGTGCGCTGGAGGGCGAGCACGGCGCTCACCTGCGGTGGTTCAGGCCCGCGCGCGGCCGCCGGGGCCGGACCGACGTGGCCACCCGACTCGGGCGCGACACGTTCCTGAATACTCACGATCTCTTCCTACCACAGCCCGCGGGGGCCTGCCAAAGGGCCGTATCCTCGTCTGATGCGCCGCCTCGCCGCCCTCCTGGCCGTCGCTCGCCACCTTCGCCGCCACCGCGACGGCCGAGGCGAAGCAGCTCGTCCGCTACAGCGTCGGCGGCGGCCTGGCGGGCACGAGAGGGCAGCTCGTCGTCGCCCGCGACGGCACCGCCCGCCAGACGGGCGACCGCAGCGGCGACGACCACCGCTTCACGCTCTCGGCGAAGCAGCAGCGCGCGCTGCGGCGCGACCTCAAGCACGCGCGCTTCAAGACGCTCAAGCGCAGCTATGAGCCCAAGTACGTCGTCAACGACGGCGTCGGCCAGTCGGTGACCTACAAGGGCCGCACCGTCTTCGTCTCCACCGGCGCGACGTACCCGGACCGCCTGGAGCGCCTCCTGCGGCGCCTCGGCCGGCTCATGCGCTAGCGGCTCACGGCGCCGTAGATCCACGCCGCGGCAGCGCACCCGGCGATCACCGCGATCCATCCCCACCGGATCGGAGGGCTCCCAGCCCGCCGCCGCAGCAGCTCGAAGATCCCCGCCCATACCGCGAGGACGACGAGGAATGTCGCGGCTTCCTCCACCTAGATGTAATACATCGTCGCGCCCGCGTCCCGGTTCTCCCGCTCGACGATGTCGGCGATGGTGGAGTTCGAGAGCACCGCGCGGGCGGCCTCGGCGGCCTCGGAGAAGATCGACTCGGCGCCGGCCCCGAGCTTGCCGTCGAGCAGCTCGACGATCTCGAGGACGGTGATCTCCGAGGGCTCGCGGGCGAAGGAGTAGCCGCCCTTGACGCCGCGCTGGGAGCGCAGGACGCCCGCGCGCCGCAGGACGGCGAAGAGCTGCTCGAGGAACTGGACCGGGATGTCGCGGCGGCGGGCGAGCTCGCCGATCGGGACGGGGCCGGCGTCGCCGCAGCGGGCCAGCTCGGTGAGGGCGCGCAGCGCGTAGGGCGACTTGCTGGTGATCGAGAGCATGGGCGGACGATCGTAGTTCAGAGGTCGAAGACCCGGCGCGCGTTGCCCTCGAGGAAGAGGTCGCGGGTCTCGTCGTCGAGGCCGAGCCGGTCGAGGTCGGCGAGCGCCTTCTGCGGCGCGATCATCGGGTAATTGGAGCCGAACAGGACCTTCTTGCGCCCGTCCGCGCGCAGGTAGGCGACAAGCTCGGGCGGGTAGCGGCGGGTCGTGTAGGCCGAGGTGTCGATGTAGACGTTCGGGTACTTGCGCGCCAGCGCGACCATCTCCTCGGTCCACGGGTAGCCGATGTGGCCGCCGACGATCGTCAGCTCCGGGAAGTCGAGCGCGACGTTGTCGAGGTACGGGATCGGCCGGCCCGGCTCGGAGGAGCGCAGCGGCCCGGTGTGGCCGACCTGGAGGCAGAACGGGACGCCGAGCTCCACGCACTCGGCGTAGAGCGGGTAGTAGCGGCGGTCGTCGGGCGGCAGGCCCCACAGCCACGGGAGCACGCGCAGGCCCTTGAAGCCGAGCTCGCGGACGCAGCGCCGCAGCTCGTGGACCGCGGCCATCGGCTTGTGGAGGTCGACCGCGGCGAGGGCGACGAAGCGGTCCGGGTGCAGCTCGACGAGCGCGGCGACCTCGTCGTTGGCGATCATCGGGCCCTCGGGCGCGTGCCAGGCGTTCAGGACCCCGAGCGAGACGCCGCCGGCGTCCATGGCGGCAAGCGTCGTCTCGACCGGGATCTCGCCCTCCGGGATCGCCTCGCCGGACCAGCGGCGCAGCGACTCGAACATCTCGTGGCGCAGGAAGCGGGCGGTCGGGTGCTGCATCCAGACGTCGATCGTCACGCTGTCACGCTACCTGCGTGAGCCTCGTCAAGCGCTTCGCCCCGCCGCTCCTGCTGATGGGGCTGATCTTCTTCCTCTCGGCCCAGCCCGACCTCAGCTCAGGGCTCGGATCGTGGGACACGGTGCTGCGCAAGGGCGCCCACATGGCCGAATACGGCCTGCTGTGGTTCCTGTGGTGGCGGGCGCTCGGCTACGGGCATGTCGGCCCGGCGATCGCGATCACGCTGCTGTGGGCGGCGAGCGACGAGTACCACCAGTCGTTCGTCGAGGGGCGGCACGGCTCGCCGTGGGACGTGGCGATCGACGCGCTGGGAGTGGGTCTGGCGGTGCTGGTGGCGCGGGTGGCTTACAGCCAGCCGCGCTCGGTGGCGTGAAGCACGGCCTGCGCGCGATCGACGGCGCCGAGCTTGCCGTAGATGTTGTGGAGGTGCGTGCGCACGGTGCTCGTGGAGAGCGAGAGCTCGTGGGCGATCTGCTTGTAGACGAAGCCCTTGGCGAGGCGCTTGAGGACCTCGAGCTCGCGGTTGGAGAGCGGGCACGGCTCGACCGAGCGCGGGCGCTGGGAAGACGGGTAGGGCAGGTCGTAGAGGACCGAGCGCAGCTCTGACGGGCCGAACCCGACGGAGCGCGCGGCGCGCAGCAGCTCGACGCTCGAGACCGGGAGGCCCTGGGCGTAGTGGGCGAGCATGTCGGCGAGGCGCACGAAGGCGGCATCGCCTCCGGCGTCGTCGGAGTGATGGCGCTCGATCGCGGAGGCGATCGACTTCGGCAGGTTCCAGCGCCGGGTCAGCACGCCGCCGACCAGCGCGTGGTCGACGCCGAGCTCGCGGCGCTCGTAGTGCAGGCGCTCCTCGGGCGTGCGGGCCGGGCCGTGGACCTGCTTGGGGTAGCCCGGGTAGGCGTGCATGAGGACGAGCTTGCCGACGTCGTGCAGGAGGGCGGTGACGAGCAGGCGGTCGCGATGCGGGTAGCCGGCCTGGGCGGCGAGGCGGTCGGCGGCGCGCTGGACGGCGACCGCGTGGAGGCGGAAGCGCTCGGGGGCGGCGTCCCAGGTCTTGCCGCGCTCGAAGAACTCGAACGTCTCGGCGTCGGCGGCGAGCGTCTGGACGGCCTCGGGCGAGAGCACCTCGACGGCGGTGACGACGGAGTCGACCTGGCCGCGCTTGGGGCCTTCGAGGCTGTTGGCGAGCCGCAGGACGGCGATCACGAGGGCGACGTCGGACTCGATCGCGCCGACGACCGCGCTCACCGACGGGCGCTCCTCGGCGATCAGCGCCAGCAGGCGGTTGCGGGACTCCGCGAGCGCGGGGAACACCTCGAGCGCCTCGAAGGCAGCCGTGAGGCGCTTTCCGTGACCCTCGTTGTGCGGGCGGCCCACGACGCTGGCCGGGGTGACCGGCCGCGGACGCGGCCGCGAGGCGGCGCGCAGCGGGGACAGGGCGGGGGGAGTCATGGCGAGGGGTTCGTCCGTCAGATCAGGGGGTTCGGGAGCGGGCAAGAGCCAGCCTTCAAGCGGTATCGGCAGCGGTGGACATACGGTTGAGGACCGCGTCGATCCTAGAGAGCGATTCGGCCTTCCCGAGCAGCCTCAGCGTCTCGAAGATCCCGGGTGAGACGGTGCCCCCGGCGAGGGCGACGCGGATCGGCTGGTAGACCTGCCGCGGCTTCGCCCCTGTGTCCTCCAACACGCGCTGCAGCGCCGTTTCCAGCCCTTCGTCGGTCCACGGCTCCTCGACGGCCGCGAGCGCATCGCGGGCCTGCGCGAGCCGGTCGAGTGCCTCGGGCGTGCCAAGTATTTTCTCGCGCGCCTTCGGATCGTCGGCCGGGCCGTCGAAGAAGAATCCTGAGAGCGGCCAGAAGTCGGCGAGCGTCGAGATCTTCTCCTGCGAGATCTCGACCGCGTCGCGCAGCCCCTCGCGCCCGGTGAGGGCCTCGAGCCGCGCGGTGAGGTCGTCGACCCCCAGCTCGCGCAGGTAGCGGCCGTTGATGTGGCGCAGCTTCTGCTCGTCGAAAACGGCCGGCGACTTCGAGACCCGCTCGAGCGAGAACTCGCGCTGGAGCTCCTCGGTCGTGAAGAACTCCTGCGACTCCTCGTTGCCCCAGCCGAGCAGCGCGACGTAGTTGCGCACCGCCTCGGGGAGGTAGCCGCGCTCGCGCAGCTCCTGCACGGAGGCGGCCCCGTGGCGCTTGGAGAGCTTCTTGCCGTCGGGGCCGTGGAGCAGCGGCACGTGGGCGTAGAGCGGCGGCGCCTCCCCCATCGCCTCGAGGATCAGCAGTTGCTTGGCCGTGTTGGAGTAGTGGTCGGCGCCGCGGACGACGTGCGTGATGCCCATGTCGAGGTCATCGACCACGACGGCGAGGTGGTAGAGCGGCGTGCCGTCGGCGCGCGCGATCACGAGGTCGTCCTGGAGCGAGTTCTCGAACGTGCTCTCGCCGCGGATGACGTCCTTGACGGTGATGGCGCCGTCGTCGGCGACCCGCAGCCGCACCGCCCCCTCCCCCTCGTCCTCGCCGCGGAAGCCGCGGTTGCCGTGCTGCTCGTGCCAGGCCTTGATCTGCTCCTGGCCCGCCGTGGAGCGGTACGCGCGGCCGTCGTCGACCAGCTTCTGCACGACCGCGGCGTGGCGCTCGCCGCGCTCGGACTGGAACACCGGCTCTTCGTCCCAGTCGAGCTCCAGCCAGCGCAAGGCGTCGAAGATCTGCTCGACGTTCTCGGGGGTCGAGCGCTCGCGGTCGGTGTCCTCGATCCGCAGCAGGAACTGCCCGCCGCTGCCGCGCGCGAGCAGCCAGTTGTACAGTGCCGTCCGCGCACCCCCGATGTGCAGGGCGCCCGTCGGTGAAGGTGCGAATCGCACGCGCATCTGGACACAGCATGCCACGAAGCCCGGGCGTCCAGATCTCATGCTCATCGGCGCACACGTCTCCCCTGCAGGTGGACCCGCAAAGGCGGTGGAACGAGGCGTGGAACGCGGCTGCGACGCGATCCAGATCTTCAACCAGAGCCCCCGTGCGTGGCGGCCGCGCGTGTATTCCGAGGACGAGGTCGCCGAGTTCCGCTCCGCGATGGCCGACTCGCCGCTGGAAGCGCTGATGATCCACGCGGTCTACCTGCTCAACTGCGCCTCCGAGGACCCCGAGATCCGCGGGAAGTCGCTGACCGCGCTGACCGCGGCGCTCCAGGCGGGCGCGGCGCTGGGCGCGCACTGCGTCGTGCTGCACCCCGGCTCCGCCCTGAAGGGCGCGGTCGAGCCGGCGCTGGAGCGGGCGGGCGTGACGATCGCCGAGGCGCTGGCCGAGTCCGAGACCTGCCCGCTGCACCTCGAGGACACGGCCGGCTCCGGCGGGACGCTCGGGCGCTCGTTCGAGGAGCTGGCGACGCTGATCGAGGCCGCGGGCGGCGACAAGCGCCTCGGGGTGTGCCTGGACTCCTGCCACCTGCTGGCCTCCGGCTACGACGTGCGGACCGCCTCCGGGCTGGCGGAGGTGATCGACGACTTCGACTCCGTCGTCGGGCTCGACCGGCTCGGCTCGCTGCACCTCAACGACTCGCAGACGCCGCTCGGCTCGAACGTCGACCGGCACGCCGACCCGGGCGACGGCTACCTCGGCCGCGAGGGCTGCGCCGCGTTCCTCTCCGAGCCCCGCTTCGACGACCTCCCCTGCGTGCTCGAGCTCAACGGCCCGGAGAAGAAGGACGTCGACCTCGCGCGCGAGCTGCGCGAGGAAGGTCTCGCCGCCCGCGGCTGATTACCGGCGCGAGAGCGCCCGCCGCCCGCCGAAGCCCACCACGACCCCGACCGCCAGCCCCAGCACGACCGCGCCGATCGGGAAGCCGGAGGAGTCCCCGCCGCCCGACTCCGGCGCCGCGGAGGCAGTGGCCCGCGGCGAAGCGGTCGGGGTGGGTGTGGGCGTCGTCGCCTCGCCCGTCACCTGGAACTCGATCTCGGTGTCGAACTGCTCCGGCACGTCGGCGCCGCCCTTGCGAGCGGCCACGGAGATGAAGTGGACCCCAGGCTGCTGCGCCGGTTCGCTCTCCGCGCGCAGCTCGACCTTCCGATCCTGCTCGCCGAAGGGCTCGCTCGCTTCACCGATCTCCTGGCGCTGCGGGGAGTAGAGCTTGAGGTCCATGAAGTAGCTCGTCGTGCTGCGCCCGGCGACGGTGGCCGTCGCCTGCACACTCTGCCCCGGCTGGAGCTCCACGCCGTAGAACAGCTGCTCGCCGCCGCGGAGCGTGTCGGCATAGCGGCCGGGCTCGAGGACCGGCGCGTCGTTGAACGAGCCACCGCCCGCGATCGGCGACTGCGCGGCGGCCGGCGCCGCGGCCAGCGCGCTCGACGCCGCGACGGCGACGAGGGCCAGCAGCCTCACGCCGGCCGCCCACCGCTGAGGCCGGCGAGCGCCGCACCGAGGGCCACGCCCACGAGCGCCGCAAGGCCGCCCGCGAGACCGGCGGAGATGCCGCCGTCATCGGCCGCGCCGCCCTCGCGGGCAGGCGCCTTCTTCTCCTCGGCGACCTCGCCCGTCACGTCGACCGTGAGCTCGATCGGGTAGGGCCCGGTCTGCCCCGCCGCCGCGTCGGCCTCGAGCCGCACGAGCGCGTGGCCGCGGGGCGGCTTCTCGAAGTCCTCGGGGGCCGGCCGCGCGTCCATCTTGGCCGTCAGCACGTCACCCGAGTTCGTGGCGAGGTCGCTGTCCTTGACCTTCATCCGCTCGCTCTGGAGCTCGGTCCGCAGCTGCGTGGGGATGCCGGCGTCGCTCGCGGGGAGCGTCGTGCTGACGCCGATCCCCTGGCCGGCGCCGACCTCGAACGCGTACCAGGCCGCCTCCCCCGGGCGCAACTCCGTGGTGTAGCGCCCGGGTGGGTGGGGCTGCGGGGCCTCGGGCTGCGGCGCGGCTTCAATCGGCTCTCCGACCGTGATGTACGGTCGCAGCGCCCGCGCCGTCAGCGCGCGGAGCTGCGCGCCCAGGTCCTTCGCGTCGGTCGCGTCGACGTAGCGCCCTCCCCCGGCCTTGGCGATGCACTGCAGCTGGCGCCGCGCACCCTCCGTGACCTGGAAGCCGACGGCCTGGATCTTGAGGTCGACGCCGCCCTTGGAGATCTGCTTCGCGACGTCGCACGGATCGGGCGGCTTGCAGTTGTCGCCGCCGTCGGAGACGAGCACGACGGTCTTCTGCTTCGCCGTCCCGAGATCCTCGGCGGCGCCCTGCAGCGAGGCCCCGATCGGCGTGAACCCGCGCGGCGCCAGCGCGTTGATCTGCCCCTTCAGCGCTGCGCGGTCGAGCGCGGCCACCGGCGAGACGAGCTTCGTGTCAGCGCAGCCCGCCGCGCGGCCGGTCCCGCTGACCTCCGAGCCGTAGACGCGCAGGCCGACCTTGGCGTCGTCGGGCAGCTCGTCGACGAGCGTGTTGAGCGCTTCCTTCGCCGCCTGGAACTTCGGGCGGCCCGTGCCGTCGTCGTCCTTCATCGACTTCGAGGCGTCGAGGATGAGGATCACAGCGGCGTCCTTGGAGGGAGCGGGCTGGGTCTGGGCGTGCGCTCCCGCAGGGGCAAGCAGCAGAGCGAGCACCCCCAGGGCTCCCACGGCGAGACGGCACCGGCGCATCCGCGGCCGAGCGTAGCGAAGCGGACCGACGCCGCCCGCCGGTGGCTAGGCGATCGCGGGCGCCTCCGGGAGGCTCGCGAGCGCCGCCTCGAGGTCGGCCTCGGAGAACTCCGGGTCCTCCAGCTCGCCGGCCAGATAGGCGTCGTAGGCGGCGAGGTCGAAGTTCCCGTGGCCGCAGAGCCCGAACAGGATCGTGCGCTCCTCGCCCGCCTCGCGCGCCGCGTCGGCCTCCTCGATCACCGCGCGGATCGCGTGGGCCGGCTCCGGCGCCGGGATGATGCCCTCGGCGCGGGCGAAGCGGACCGCGGCCTCGAACGTCTCGTTCTGCTTGTAGGCACGGGGCTCGATGCGGCCGGAGCGCACCAGCGCGCAGACCATCGGGCTGTCGCCGTGGTAGCGCAGGCCGCCGGCGTGCACCGGCGCGGGCACGAAGTCGTGGCCGAGCGTGTACATCGGCATCAGCGGCGTCATCCCGACCGTGTCGCCGTAGTCGTAGCCGTAGACGCCGCGGGTCAGCGTCGGGCAGGCGGCCGGCTCGGCGGCCACGATCCGCACGTCGCTGCCGGCGCGCAGGAACGGGAACACGAGCCCGGCGAAGTTCGAGCCGCCGCCGACGCAGCCGATGATCACGTCCGGGCACCGCCTCGGCCATCTCGAGCTGCGCGATCGCCTCCTGGCCGATCACGGTCTGGTGCAGCATCACGTGGTTGAGGACCGAGCCGAGCGCGTAGTTGCAGTCCGGGTCCTGGGCGGCGACCTCGACCGCCTCCGAGATCGCGATCCCGAGCGAGCCGGTCGGATGCGAGGCCTGCGAGCGCCCGGCCTCGGTGCGGTCGGAGGGCGAGCGGTGCACCGTCGCGCCCCACGTCTGCATCATCGAGCGCCGGTAGGGCTTCTGGTCGTAGCTCGAGCCGACCATGTAGACCTCGCACTCGAGGTCGAACAGGCTGCAGGCGAACGCGAGCGCCGAGCCCCACTGGCCCGCGCCGGTCTCGGTGCAGAGCCGCTTGATGCCGGCCTGGGCGTTCTCGTAGGCCTGCGGGACGGCGGAGTTCGGCTTGTGCGACCCCGCCGGGGAGACGCCCTCGTACTTGTAGAAGATGCGCGCGGGGGTGTCGAGCGCCTGCTCGAGGCGGCGCGCGCGGTAGAGCGGGGTCGGCCGCCACAGCCGGTAGGCGTCCCGGACCGGGTCCGGGATCGCGATCTCGCGCTCCATCGAGACCTCCTGGCCGATCAGCCCCATCGGGAAGATCGGCGTCAGGTCGTCGGGGCCCGCGGGCTCGCCCGTGCGCGGGCTCAGCGGCGGCAGCGGCTCGCCGGGAAGGTCGGGCAGCAGGTTGACCCAGTGGGTCGGGATGGCGTCTTCGCTGAGGAGGTACTTCGTCGTCTGCGGCGTCATGCCGCGACTCTAATCAGGCTGGTGTCAGCGCGAGCGGACGTGCGGGCACGAGCAGCCGGTCCAGCTCGGCCTTGAGCGACGGGTTGCGCGCGACGCGGTAGCCCTCGCCCAGCTTCAGCAGCCGCGGGCCGGCGCTCGTGTGGACCTCGAGCACGAGCTCGGACTCGCCCGGGAAGTCCTCGAGGATCCGCTTGAGATCGTCGATCACGCTCGCCGGCAGGCGGGTGCCGTCGATCACGTAGTGCAGCGGTGGGGGCGGCTCGGCGGCCTTGATGGCCTGGGCGCGGGCCTTCTCGATCTCCGCGTCGGAGGGGTCGAAGGTCTCGACGCTCTGGACGAGCACCGTGGTCTTGCCGCCCTCCTTGTGGTCGACGCGGCCCTTGACCAGCACGATCGAGTCGACCTGCAGCGCCGCCTCCGCGGCCGCCAGCGTCTTCTCGAACACCATCAGCTCGACCGAGCCCTCGAGGTCGTCGACGGTGGCGAACATCAGCATCGAGCCCGAGCGGGCGCGGATCTTCTTCGACGCGGTGATCATGCCGCCGACCGTGACCCACTCCTCGTCGCGGCGGTTCATCACCTCGGCGCAGGTGCAGTCCGCCTTGGCCAGCAGCGCCTCGCGCACGCGCTTGAGCGGGTGGTCGGAGATGAAGAGGCCGATCGACTCCTTCTCGACCGCCAGCAGCTCGGTGCGCTCGAACTCGTGGATCGGGATCGGCGGATGCGCGGGCGCCGCGAACGGCGAGGCGCCGCCGACGGGTGCGAGGTCGAAGATCGAGCCCTGGCCGATCTCGGCGTCCTGCTGGGCCTTCGCCCCGGCGCCCTGGGCGGCCTCCAGCACCTCGAGCATGCCGCGGCGCGTCGCGCCGGTGGAGCCGAACGCGCCGCACTTGATCAGCGCCTCGATCGCCGTCTTGTTGACCGCCCGGCAGTCCACGCGCTCGCAGAAGTCCCACAGGCTCGTGAACGGGCCACCCTCCTCACGGGCGCGCTTCATCGCCTCGACGGCGGCGTAGCCGACGCCCTTCACGGCGTCGAGCCCGAAGCGGATGTTGCCCTCGACGACCATGAACTCGTGGTCGGAGAGGTTGACGTCCGGCGGCAGGATCTCGATCCCCATCTCCTCGCAGCGCGCGACGAAGAACGGGACCTTGTCCTTGGTCGACATCACGGAGGAGATCAGCGCCGCCATGTACTCGGCCGGGTAGTTGGCCTTGAGCCAGGCGGTGCGGTAGGAGATCAGCGCGTAGCAGGCGGCGTGGGAGCGGTTGAAGGAGTAGTCGGCCGACTTCTCGTTGGTCAGCCACAGCGTCTCGATGACCTGCTCGCTCGTGCCCGACGCGCGGCAGCCCTCGTAGAACTCGGGCTTGAGCTCGGCCATCGCCTGGCGGTTCTTCTTGCCGATCGCCTTGCGCAGGTCGTCCGCTCGCGGGCCGCTGAAGCCGCCGATCGACTTGGCGATCTGCATCGACTGCTCCTGGTACAGGATCACGCCCTTGGTCGCCTCGGTGATCGGGCGCAGGCGGTCGTCGATGTAGTTGACCGACTCGGGGTTGCGCTTGCCGCGCGCGTAGGTCGGGATCTGGTCCATGGCGCCCGGGCGGTACAGCGCCACGAGCGCGACGAGGTCCTCGAACTCGGTCGGCTGGACCTTCTTCAGCGCCTCCCGCATGCCCTCGGACTCGAACTGGAACACGCCCACCGCGTCGCCGCGGGCCATCATCTCGTAGGTCTTCTCGTCGTCGAGCGGCAGCGTCGCCATGTCGATCCGGCTGTCGCTCGAGCGCTCGATGATGGTCAGCGCGTCCTCGATCACGTCGAGGTTGCGCAGGCCCAGGAAGTCCATCTTGAGCAGGCCGATCTCCTCGATCGGCTTCATCGAGTACTGGGTGACGGTGCGGAAGACCTTCGCGCCGTCGTCTCCCACGCCGGCGTCGGCGAGCTGGAGCGGCACGATGTCGGTCAGCGGGCGGTCGGAGATCACCACGGCCGCAGCGTGGATCGAGGCGTTGCGGACGATCCCCTCGAGGCCCCGCGCGACGTCGACGATCTGCTTCGCGACCGGGTCGCGCTGGACCTCGGCGGCGAGGTCGGCGCCCGGCTGCATGCAGTCCTCGAACGACGGCGGGCGGCCCTGCTGGGGGTCGGGGATCAGCTTGGCCAGGCGGTCGCCGACGCCGTAGTCGTGGCCGAGCACGCGCGCGGCGTCGCGCGTCGCGGCGCGCGGGAACATGCGGCCGAAGGTGATGATCTGCGCCACGCGGTCGGTGCCGTACTTGTCGGTCACGTAGCGGATCACGCGGTCGCGGCCGCGGACGGAGAAGTCGATGTCGATGTCCGGCATCGACACGCGCTCGGCGTTCAGGAAGCGCTCGAACAGCAGGTCGTAGCGGAGCGGATCGACGTCCGTGATCCCGAGCGTGTAGGAGACGATCGAGCCGGCCGCCGAGCCGCGGCCCGGGCCGACGGCGATCCCGTTGGCCTTCGCGTAGGCGACGAAGTCCCACACGATCAGGAAGTAGGCGTTGAAGCCCATGTTGCCGATGACGCCCAGCTCCATGTCCGCGCGCTCGCGGGCGGCGGCGGGGATCGGGTCGCCGTAGCGCTTGCGCAGGCCCTCGTCCACGAGCGCGCGGAGGTACTCCTCCTCGCTCTGGCCGTCGGGGCAGTCGAAGCGCGGGATCAGCTGCTGCTTGAGCGCGATCGTGGTGTCGCAGCGCTCGGCGATCTCGAGCGTCGAGGCGAGCGCCTCGGGCATGTCCTGGAAGGACTGCGCCATCTCCTCCGAGCTCTTCAGATAGAACTCGTTGGTGTCGAAGGACATCTTCGGCTGGGCCAGCGTCGACTTCGTCTGCACGCACAGCAGCGCGGCGTGATGGTGGTAGTCCTCCTTGCGGAGGTAGTGCACGTCGGCGGTGGCGACGAGCGGGCGGCCCATCTCCCGCGCGAACTTCGCGATCGCCTCGTTGACCTGCTCCTGCTCGGCGATGCCGTTGCGCTGGACCTCGAAGTAGACATTCTCGGGGCCGAACACCTGCACGAGCTCGTCGAGGTGGGCGCGCGCCTGCGGCAGCCGGCCCTCGACGATGCGGCGGCTGGAGCGGGAGGCGAGGCAGCCGGTGAGCGCGATGACGCCTTCGGCGTGGCGGGCGAGGCAGTCGAGGTCGACGCCCGGCTTGCCGCGGTAGAGCCCCTCGAGGAAGCCGGCGCTCGAGAGCTTGACGAGGTTGCGGAAGCCCTCGTCGGTGGAGGCGAGCAGCGTCAGGTGGTTGCGCTCGATCTTGCCCTCGCGCACCGTCCGGTCGTCGACGAAGTACGCCTCGAGCCCGAGGATCGGCTTGATGCCGTGGGCCTTGCAGGCCTTGTAGAGCTCGACCGAGCCGTTCATGACCCCGTGGTCGGTGAGCCCGAGCGCCGGCTGGCCGAAGGCGGCCGCGCGGGCGGCCAGGCCCTCGATGTTCGCGGCGCCGTCGAGCAGCGAATACTCGGAGTGGACGTGCAGGTGCGCGGCGGCTGGAGTGCTCACAGGGCGTCCCAATCTAGGGGCCCGGCCGGACGGTGTTCTCCTCTTGCCCGCACCCTGGGCGAAATGGCGCTCACAGGCCCTGGGCGCGGTCCAGCCAGCGCTTCAAGAGCGCGACCGCGGCGCGGTCGCCGCGGATCGACGGGCGGTGGCCGGGCGGGACGGGCTCGCCGCGCAGGAGATGGCCGAACGCCTCGGGCGTCATCGTCACCGTGGCGTCCACGCCCTCCGCGGGCGGGGCGGTCAGGACGCGCATCCCGCGGCCGTCGCCGACCACGAGGTACCAGGTCGCCGGCGGGTCGCCGAGGATCTGCTGGGCGACCGTGAAGCTGTGGTGGCGCGACCACGCCGGGTGGATGACGTACGGGAAGGTCCGGAAGACGAGCCCGGGCTCGAGCCGCGCGCCGGCGCGGGCAGCCTCGGCGAGCGAGATGCTCGCACCGCGGATCGCGCGCAGCGGCTTCGTGCGGCGCTTGCGACCGGATACGCGGGCCGGGCCGCGGAAGCGCCCGAGCTTGTGCGGGACGCCGGCGATCAGCTCGGCGAGCGTCAGCGCGTCGGCGGAGAGGTGGAACTCGGCCTCGCGGCGGCCGCGGGGCTCTTCGATCGTCTTGACGTAGGCGCGCCCGCTGTTGACCGACACGGAGAACGTCCCGATCTCCTTGATCGTGAGGTCGTAGTCGACCGGGCCCTGCACGATCACGGCTTGGACCGGCAGCAGCCCGGCGATGATCCGCCCGGCCGCCTCGGGGTCGTCGTGGGCGAGCTTGACCAGCGCGCCGCGCAGCCACGGGTAGGTGCGCTGCGCGCTGCCGGTCGCGTGCCCGCGGGCCGGCCCGCGCGGAGCGGAGACGATCTCCCGCCGCGCCCGCTCGGGGGGCGCGGCCGCGGGGACGGCGTCCTCGGCCGGAGCGTTGGACTCGGCCGGCGCGGCGGCTTCGGCCGGCGCGTCGGTCTCGGCCGGCGCGGCGGCGGAGCCGACGGCCATCCCGTTCCCGGCCCGCTCGCGCAGCGCCGAGGCGGCGGCGTCGAGGTCGGCGACCACGCGGCCCGACTCCGCGGCGGGCACGTGGGCGGCGGCGGCCTCGGCCTGCTCGCGGGCGCGGCGCTGGAACTCGATCTCGTCGGCCAGGCCGGCGACGCGGTCGAGCAGGCCGCCCTCGTCGGCGGCGCCGGCCTCGGTCAGGCGGGCCTGGGCGGTCTCGAGCTCCGTGCGCAGGGATGCGAGCGCGGCCTGGTCGGCCTCGCGGGCCGCGCGCTCGGCCTCGAGGTCGGCACGGAGCCGGGCGAGCACCGCGTGGTCCTCCTGCCGCGCCGCCTCCATCTCGGCGCGGAGCTCCGCCGTGGTGTCACGCGCGACCTCGACGCGCAGCGCGTCGAGCTCCGCCTGGAACGTCTCCCGCGCCGCACGCTCCGCGGCCAGGTCGTCGCGCAGCGAGGCGAGCGCGGCCTGGTCGGCCTCCCGCGCCGCCCGCTCGACGGCCAGCGCGGCCCGGTCGGCCTCGCGTGCCGCCCGCTCCGCGGCCAGCTCGTCGCGCAGCTCCACCAGCGCCGTCTGGTCGCCCTCGCGCGCCTGCCGCTCGACGGCGCGCAGGTCCTCGACGGCGGCGACCACCGCCCGCTGCGCCGCGAGGTCGTCGCGCAGCACCGCCAACGCCTCCTGATCCGCCTCGTGCTCCGGGGCCGCGGCGCGGAGAGCCTCCAGCTGCTCGCGTTCCGCCGCCCTCGCGGCGCGCTCGGCGTTGAGCACGACGTGCAGGGAAGCAAGCGCGTCGGTCTCGGCGTCGAGGGCGTCGCTGAGCACGTTGCGGGCCGCGCGCTCGCGCTCGAGCTCATGCTCGAGCGCCACGCGGGCGACGCTCTCGGCCCGCAGCGCCGCGCTCGCGGCGGCGGCCTCGGCGCCGGCCTCGGCCCGCGCCGCGCGCTCCGCGTCGAGGCCGGTCGTCAGCTCGGCGACCGCCGCTCGCACCCGCGAGAGCTCGTCGCGCGCGCCCGACAGCTCGGCCTCGCGCGCCGACAGCTCACCGCGCGCCTGCTCGAGCGCGGACTCCGCCTCGGTCGCCCGGCCCTCCCACGCCGCCACCGACCGGTCGCTCGCCTCGAGCCGGCGGCCGAGGTCGCGGCGGACGTCGTCGAGATCCGCAGCCGCCACGACCGCCTGCGCGTTGGCCCGCCGCAGCTCGTCGGCCAAGCCGGCCGCGCGCCCCCGCAGCGCCGCCAGCGCCGCATCCTGAGCCGCGCGCTCGGCCCGCAGCGAGGCGCCCGACGCCTCGCGGTCCTCGAGCACGCGCAGCCGCACCGCGTCGCTCGAGCGCGCGACCTCGGCCGCGCGCATCCGCAGCCGCCACTCGCGCGTCTGGCGCCGCGCGGCCGCCGCCGCGGCGAGGGCGTCGGCCAACGCGCGCCGCTGGTGCTCGTCGCGCGGGACCTGCTGCTCGAGCACCCGCGCCCGCTCGGCGAGGGCGTCGCGCTCCGCGGCCAGCGCCTCGACCCGCTGCTCCAGTTCCGTGCCGCGGATCTCCAGCGCGTCCAAGGCCCGCAGCGCCTCCGAGGCGACGCGCGCCTGGGCCTGCTCGGCCGCCTCGGCCCGGCGGGCGCGGCGCTCGGCCAGCACGGCGCGGTCGATGACCTCTCCCCCCGGCTCCGGCTCCACGACGGGAGCGCTGACCGGCGCCGCGCGCTCGTCGAGCCCCGCCGGCGTCGGCAGCGCAGAGCGCTCGCCGCTCTCCCACTCCAGCCACAGCCCCGCGCGCGCGACCGCCTCGGCAACCAGGTACGCGCCGCGCCAGATCGCGCCGCCCGTCCGTGCGTCCGGCAGCGAGTCGACACGCGACACCTCGCCCTCGACC
Organism: uncultured Solirubrobacterales bacterium; assembly: GCA_963787335.1. Lineage (GTDB taxonomy): Bacteria > Actinomycetota > Thermoleophilia > Solirubrobacterales > Solirubrobacteraceae > DASQFQ01. The sequence goes on along the minus strand of CAWBCU010000019.1, from coordinate 5,667 downwards.
GCGGCGCACAGCGCCGGCAGCCCGAGCGGGTGCCCCACGCCGACGGCCCACCGCCCGCGCACGCGCAGGAGGCCCGTGTCGGCGCCCGAGGGCAGCCACTCGACCGCCTCCAGCGTGAGGCCGTCGAGGATCGAGGCAGGGATCGATTCCGTCACCGCCGCCGATCGTCCCAGACGCGTCGGCGGGTCCGGGAAGGCCCTGCTCTGTGCGGGGTACTAGTCGGAGTCGCGCTGCTTGGCGAACACGAGGCCGATGACGGCCCCGGCCACCACGACGCCGCCCACGAGCACCGGGGCGGGCATGTAGGTCCGCCCGTACTTCGCGCGCAGGAGGGTCTTCGCGCCGTTCCACACCAGGATGCCGAGAAGCTTGTAGAGCATGGGCCGGAGACTACCCGCCGTCGCCGTCGCGGACACGTTGCGCCATCCGCGACTGCAGGGTCCAGATCTCGATGAAGCCCGGCGACGCCTGCTGGGAGAACAGCCCGCCCGACTCCGCGAACGTCGCCAGCTGGGCGTCGTAGACCGCGTTCGGGCTCTCGCGCGTGACCACCCGCGCCACGCCCTTGAACAGCTTCAGGCCGATCGTGCCGGTCACGCGCTCGTTGACGTGCTCGATGTAGGCCTCGATGTCGGTCCGCAGCGGCTCCCACCACAGACCCGCGTAGACGAGGTAGGCCCACTGCTGGTCGAGCCGCGGCTTGAACTGGTTCTGGTGGATCGTGCCGACGAGCCGCTCGAGCTCGCGGTGGGCCGGCAGCAGCAGCGCCGCGGCCGGGACCTCGTAGATGTCGCGGACCTTCAGCCCGACGATCCGGTCCTCGATGTGGTCGACGATCCCAACCCCGTGCTTGCAGCCCAGCGCCGCCGCCCGGTCGATCAGCTCCGCGAGCGGCAGGCGCTCGCCGTCCAGCGCCACCGGCACGCCGCGCTCGAACGAGATGTCGACGATCTGCGGCTCGTCCGGCGCGAGCTCGGGGCGCGTGACGAGCTGGAAGACGTCGTCGTCGGGCGCGTGCGAGAGGTCCTCGATCCACTTGCCCTCCGAGGAGCGGCCCCAGAGGTTGTCGTCGATCGAGTACGGAGCGGACTCCGTGCCGCCCTTGACCGGGATCCCGTGCTTGCGCGCGTAGGCGATCTCCTCGTCGCGGCCCATCTGCCACGAGCGCACCGGCGCGATCACCTTGAGCTCCGGCGCCAGCGTGGCGACCGTGCCCTCGATCCGCACCTGGTCGTTGCCCTTGCCGGTGCAGCCGTGGGCGATCGTGTCGCAGCCGGAGCGGCGCGCGTACTCGACGGCGAGCTTGGCGATCAGCGGGCGGCCGAGCGCGGTGAAGAGCGGGTAGCCGTCGCCGTAGTTCGCGTTGGCCCGGATCGCCGGCAGGACGTACTCCGCCGCGAACTCGTCGCGCGCGTCGACGACGTGCGCCTCGATCGCGCCGAGTGCCGTCGCCTTGCCCTTGACGACGTCGTAGTCCTCGCCCGGCTGGCCGAGGTTGACGGTCAACGCCACGACCTCGGCCTCGTACTCGTCCTGGATCCACTTGAGCATCACGCTCGTGTCGAGGCCGCCCGAGTAGAGCAGCAGCACGCGCCCGACCTCGCCGGGCTGCGCGAGGTAGGAGGCGACGCGGGTCGACTCCGGGTCGGCGACGCGGTGGACCTCGGTGCGGATGGGCTCTCTGGGCTCGCTCATGAGGCGCGAGAGGTTAGCCTGCCGTCCATGTTCCCGAAGGTCTTCGAGGGAGGAGGCGAGCCGGCGGTCTCGGTCGGCGACCGCGGCCTCTCCTACGGCGAGCTGCGCGAGGCCGCCGCCGCGGTCGCGGAGCGCTTCGACGGCGCCGACCGGGTCGCGGTGTGGGCGGAGTCGACGCTCGAGACCTGCGTCGCCGTGGTCGCCGCGCTGGCCACCGGCACGCCGCTCGTGCCGATCAACCCGAAGCTCGGGCGCGGCGAGCTCGAGCACGTGCTCACCGACTCCAAGCCCGACGTCGTCTTCGGCGGGCCCGACGGCCTCGAGATCGACGTCACCGCCCGCGGCGGCGAGCTGCCCGAGAGCACCGCGCGACGACGAGGACGCGGCCCTGATCATCTACACGAGCGGGACGACCGGGAAGCCGAAGGGCGCGATCCTGCCCCGCCGCGCCGTCGCCTCCAACCTCGACGGCCTCGCCGACGCGTGGGACTGGACCGGCGACGACATCCTCACCCACGGCCTGCCGCTCTTCCACGTCCACGGCCTCGTGCTCGGCCTGCTCGGCCCGCTGCGCCGCGGCGGCGAGCTGCGCCACCTCGGCCGCTTCGACCCCGCGACCGCGGCCAACGCCCTGGCCAGACGGCGCGACGATGCTGTTCGGCGTCCCGACCATGTACCACCGGCTCGGCCGCGAGGCGGAGTCCGACCGCGCGATCGTCGACGGGCTCAAGCGCGCCCGCCTCCTCGTCTCCGGCTCCGCGCCCCTCCCCGCCCCCGAGTTCACCCGCATCGAGCAGCTCACCGGCCAGCAGATCGTCGAGCGCTACGGGCTCACCGAGACGCTGATGAACACCGCGGTGCGCGCCGACTCACAGCCGCGGGCGGGCTACGTCGGCGTGCCCGTGCCCGGCGTCGAGGTGCGGCTGGTCGACGACGACGGCAACGCGATGACGGCGACCGACGACGAGACGATCGGCGAGGTCACCGTCAAGGGCCCCAACCTCTTCGCCGGCTACCTCAACCGCCCCGAGGCCACCGAGGAGGCGATGCGCGACGGCTGGTTCTTCACCGGCGACCTCGCCACCGTCGCCGAGGACGGCTACTGGCGCATCGTCGGCCGCCGCTCGACCGACCTGATCAAGACCGGCGGCTACAAGGTCGGCGCCGGCGAGATCGAGGTCGCCCTGCTCGAGCACCCCAGCGTGCTCGAGGCCGCGGTGACCGGCGAGGAGGACCCCGACCTCGGCGAGAAGATCATCGCCTGGGTCGTGCCCGACGGCGACAAGCCGGCCGAGAAGGACCTGATCGACCACGTGGCCGGAGAGCTCGCGCCGCACAAGCGCCCGCGCGAGATCCGCTTCCTCGACGAGCTGCCCCGCAACGCCATGGGCAAGGTCGTCAAGCAGCGGCTGAACGACTGACGGCGTCCATCGTCCGCATGATCGCGACGGTCTCGTCGAGCGGCATCAGCGGGCTCTCCAGCAACCCTTCCTCGAGACAGCGCGCGACCTCGTCGGCCTCGTAGCGCAGCCCGCCCTCGGAGGCGATGTCGACCCGCTGCGTCTCCCCGCCTCGCGGGGTCACCGTGAACGCCGCGGGCGCGTAGAAGTCGCCCTCGATCTCGATCCGCCCCTCGGTGCCGACGATCGCGGCCCGCGTCGGGCTCTTCGCCCGCAGCGTGCAGGTCAGCACCGCGTGCGCGCCGCTCTCGTACCCGAGCAGGATCGAGGTCTGCGCGTCCACGCCGGTGAACGCCGGATCGGCCATCGCCACGACGCGCGACGGGCGAGCCGAGCACGAACGATGCGAACGAGACCGGATAGATGCCGAGGTCGAGCAGCGCGCCGCCCCCGAGGTCCGGCGCGAACAGCCGGAACGCGGGATCCTCGGCGAACCACTGGCCGTGGTCGGCCGTGACGGTGACGATCTCGCCCACCTCACCCTCGGCGAGCAGCCGGCGGATCGCGGCGATGTGCGGCAGGAAGCGCGTCCACATCGCCTCCATCAGGAACAGCCCGCGCTCCCGCGCCTCCGCGACCAGCGCCTCGGCTTCGGCCGCATTCATCGTGAACGGCTTCTCCACGAGGACGTGCTTGCCCGCCCGCAGCGCGAGCAGCGCGTCCTCGTGGTGCATCGGGTGCGGCGTCGCCACGTAGACGGCGTCGACCTGCGGATCCTCGACGAGCGCCTCGTAGCTCGCGTGCCGGTTGGGCACGGCGAAGCGCTCGCCGAATTCCTCCGCTCCTGCTTCCCGGCGCGAGCCGACCGCGAAGGCCGTGCCCGAACCGGTCCGGGCGAGATCGGCGGCGAAGGTCGCCGCGATCCCGCCCGTCCCGATGATGCCCCAGCGGATCACAGCCACCCGGGGACGACGAAGACCAGCCAGGCGATCGGCGGCGCGACCACGACCATGCTCATGCCCCACCGCATGAGGTTCTTGAACACGCGCTCGCGATGGTCCGAGGGCGTGTTGGCCACCGTCAGCGCGCCGCTGGTCGAGAACGGGCTCGAGTCGACCACCGACGAGGAGATCGACAGCGCGATGATGAGGCCGACCGCGCCGACCGCGCCCGTCTCCAGGAACGGCACCGCGAGCGGGATCAGCGCCCCGAGGATGCCGGTGGTGGAGGCGAAGGCGGACACGACGGCGCCGACGTAACAGATCAGCAGCGCCGCGAGCAGCGCCCGATCGAGCGTCGCCACCTGCTCGCCGAGCCAGTCGATCGTCCCGATCTCCTCGAGCAGGCCGACGTACATGACGATGCCGCAGATCAGCAGCACGGTCGACCACGCGACCTTCTCGACCGCGCCCTTGCGCGCCTTCGGCGAGATCAGCATCAGCACGGCGGCGATGCTGAAGGAGACGAACCCGACGTCGACGTCGAACGCGAGCGCGACGACGATCAGCGAGAGGATCCCGACGAGCGTGAGGATCTTGTCGCGGTCGAGCTCCGGGACCTCGGCCGTCGCCGTGGTCGTCGCGCCGCCGGCGATCGGCTTCGGCCCGGTACCGGTCTTCTCGCGCTCCTGGACCTCGCGCTCGAAGCGTCCTGTGCGCGTCGTCTTCGTCGACCGTCTCGCCCGGCTCGACCCGGTGGCCGATCAGCTTGCGCCCGCCGAACAGGAAGAACACGACGATGCACAGCAGGAAGTTGAAGATGAACGAGCTGGCGAACAGCAGCATCGCGTTCTCGGCGAGGTCCTCGCGCTCGACCACGCCGTTGACGATCGAGCCGAAGACGCTGACCGGCGAGAAGCCGCCGGCCGTCGCGCCGTTGATCACGAACAGCCCCATCAGCACCGGGTTGATGCCGTACTGAACCGCGAAGCCGAGCGCGATCGGCGCGACGATCGCGACCGCGCCCGGGCGAGCGCCCGACGCGGTGAGGACCGCGGTAATGAGGAAGAAGACCCACGGAATGGCGACCGTTCTGCCTTTGACCGCCCGCACCGCCGCCTGGATCAGCCAGTCCACCGTCCCGTTGTTCGAGGCGATGCCGAACAGGAGCGTGACCCCCACGAGGATCACGAAGAGATCACCCGGGAAGCCCGCGAAGATGTCGTCCTCCGACACCCCGAGCGCCGTGCCGAGGCCGAACGCGGCCACGACCCCGAGCACGCCCATGTTGATCCCCATGGTCGTGGAGATCAGGAAGACCGCGATCAGCACGATGATCGAAATCAGCTCATTGGACACGTCACCCTCCCCTGTCTAGCTCTGCGGCAGCGCCGCCTTCACCAGCTCGACGGGATGCCAGGCGCGCTGCCCCACCCCGTGTCCGATCTGCTGACGGCACGACACCCCGGTCGCGGAGACCAGGGTCCCGGCGGCTGCCTCCCGCAGCGCCGGGAACAACCGTGACTCGCCGATCTGCATCGATAGGTCGTAGTGCTCCGTTTCGAAGCCGAACGAACCTGCCATTCCGCAGCAGCCCGCGTCCAGCTCGGTCACCTGCGCGCCCGGGATGCGCT
>CAWBCU010000018.1:0-46795 GCA_963787335.1 uncultured Solirubrobacterales bacterium | reverse complement strand
TGCGGACCTCGGTGCCGTCCTGGCCCCAGCGCACGTGGTAGGCGCCCTCGTCGTCGACCCGCCGGTAGGTGTGGGCGCCGAACAGGTCGCGCAGGCCCTGGATCAGCGAGGCCGGCCCCCGCTCGCGACGATAGCCGTCGTAGTAGGCCAGCGAGGACGTGAAGGCCGGCACCGGCAGCCCGATCTCGACCGAGTGCGAGATCACGCGCCGCCACGAGTCCTGGGCGTCGGCCACCGCGTCGCGGAAGTAGTCCACGAGCAGCAGGTTCGGCGTCTCCGGGTTCGTGTCATACGCCTCGCGGATGCGGTCGAGGAAGCGCGCGCGGATGATGCAGCCGCCGCGCCGATCGTCGCCATCGCGCCGAGGTCGTGCTCCCACCCCTCGGACTTCGCCGCCGCCGTCATCTGCTCGAAGCCCTGTGCGTAGGCGACGACCTTGGAGGCGTAGAGCGCCTTGCGCACGTCGTCGACCAGCTCGCGGTCGGCGCGCGCGCCCTCGCCGGGCTTCGGCCCGGCCAGCTGCTGCGACGCCGTGGCGCGCTGGTCGCCGAGCGCCGACAGCGAGCGCGCGAAGACCGCCTCCGTGATCGCGGTCAGCGGCACGCCGAGCTCGAGCGCGTCCTGCGCGGTCCAGCGCCCGGTGCCCTTCTGCTCGGCCTCGTCGAGGATCACGTCGACCAGCGGCTGCCCGGTGCGCTCGTCCTGCTTGTCGAGCACGGTCGCCGTGATCTCGATCAGGAACGAGTCGAGGTCGCCCTCGTTCCACTCGTGGAAGACCTGCGCGATCTCCGGCACCTCGAGGCCGACGCCGTGGCGCAGCAGGTCGTAGGCCTCGGCGATCAGCTGGATGTCCGCGTACTCGATGCCGTTGTGGACCATCTTCACGTAGTGGCCCGCGCCGTCGGCGCCGACGTAGGTGCAGCACGGCGTGCCGTCGACCTGCGCCGCGATCGACGTGAAGATGTGCTCGACGTCGTCGTAGGACTCGCGCGAGCCGCCGGGCATGATGCTCGGCCCCTTCAGCGCGCCCTCCTCGCCGCCGGACACGCCGACGCCGAGGAAGCGCAGGCCGCGCTCGTTCATCGCCTTGTCGCGGCGCTGGGTGTCCTTGAAGTGCGAGTTGCCGCCGTCGACGATCGTGTCGCCCTCGTCGAGCAGCGGCGCGAGCTCCTCGATCACGGCGTCGACCGCCGGGCCGGCCTTGACCATGGTCATGATCGTCCGCGGGCGCTCGAGCGCCTGGACGAACTCCTGGGTCGTGCCGGTGCCCGTGATCGGCCCTTCGGAGCCGTGCTCGGACATGAACTGCTCGGTCTTGGACGCGGTGCGGTTGTGCACTGCGATCGGGATGTCGTGGTGGGCGACGTTGCGCGCGAGGTTCGCGCCCATCACCGCGAGGCCGGTCAGGCCGAATCGAGGGCCGCTCATGCGCGGCACCCTACCCACGAAGGGCCGCAGCGGTTAGTGTCGCGCGATGCGACGGATCGCGCTGCTGGTCACGATGACGCTGGCGGTCCTCGCGGTGCCCGCGCTCGCGCTCGATCCGGGGGAGACGGTGCTCGTCTCGCAGTCGACCGGCGGGGCCAACGCGAGCAGCTACGACGTCGTCAACCTCTCCTCGAACGGGCGCTGCGCCGTGTTCGGGTCGAACGACCCCGCGTTGCCGCAGGCGAACGGGAAGCAGCAGATCTACCTGCGCGACACGGAGGCAGACACGACGACGCTGGTCAGCAAGGGCGTCGGCGACGCCGCCGGCGACGACGAGTCGAGCAACCCGGTCATCACCCCCGACTGCCGCTACGTCGTGTGGGACTCGGAGGCGACGAACCTGGTCACGCCCGCGCAGACCCAGCGCCTCGTCTACCGCCGCGATCTGATGACCGGCACGAACGTGCTGATCAGCCGCGCCGACGGCCCCGGCGGTGCGATCCCTGACGCCGGCGCGTTCAAGCCACGGATGTCCGCCGACGGCAACGTCATCGCCTTCGCCACCCGCGCCAAGAACCTCTCGAACGAGGACAGCGACGGCAACCTCAACACCGACGTGTTCGTCCGCGTCGTGGGCACGGACCACACCGAGCTGGTGTCCCGCACGTTCACCGACGCCGGCATCACCGGCTCGCAGGGCGCCGGCTTCTACACCTCGATCTCGGCCGACGGGCGCTACGTCGCGTTCGACACCGAGGCGGAGAACGTCACCGCCGAGGACGCGGACTCCGTGTCCGACGTGGTCGTGCGCGACCGCGTCGCCGGCACGACGACGCTCGTCAGCCGGGCGACGGGCGCCGCCGGCGCCCCGGGCGCCTACCACTCCTACTGGCCGCAGCTCTCGGCCGACGGCTCGCGCGTCGCGTTCGCGTCCTACGCCGGCAACCTCCGCGGGGACCCCGCCCCGACCCGGCTCGACGTCTACGTCCGCGACCTGGCCGCGGGCACGACCACGCTGGTCAGCCGGGCGAACGGCGCGGCGGGGGCGCCCGGCAACGCCGACTCCGGCGGCCAGCCCGGGCTCGCGATCTCCGACGACGGCACCAAGGTCGTCTTCCACTCGCAGGCCACGAACCTCGGCGCCGCCACCCGCGGCTCGGTCGCCATCCAGTCGTTCCTGCGCAACCTCGCCACGAACACCACCCAGGCGGTGGCCGGCGGCGCGGCCAGCTCGCAGTGGCCGGTGATCAGCGGCGACGGGACCCATGTGGCGTTCCTCACCGCCACGGGGCTCGTGTCCGGCGACACCGACGGCCAGCTCGACGTCTACTCGCACCGGTACGTGCCCAGGACCGGCGGCGGCGGTCCCACGCCGACGCCCACGCCCGACGCCGACCGCGACCCCGGCCGGCCCGGGCCCGCCGCTGCCCCCTCCGCCGCCGCGGGCGAAGGTCACGCTGCGCGGCGAGGCCGCCTTCGCGCGCGGCACCGCCAACGACCTCTACCTCGCCTGCACCACGCTCGACCTCTACCTGATCGACGTCCTGCCCGCGGGCAGGCGCGTGGCGGTGACCGGCGCCGCGGACCTGCGGCTGGCCGGGCAGACGGCGCAGATCCTGCTCGACGGCAAGCCGGTGGGCAGCGCGAAGATCGGCGCGTCCGGCGCGTTCGCGGCACGGGTGAAGGCGCCCGGCGAAGCGCAAGCGCGCCAAGGCCCGCTACCAGGCGCGGATCGGCGACGGCGGCCTCCCAGAAGCTGCGGCTCGTGCGGCGGATGGTCGCGACGACGCTCGCCCGCTCGGGCGACAACCTCGTGCTGCGCGGGGTCGTCAACGCGCCGCGGGCGCGCAAGCAGCCGGCGATCGCGGTCGACCGCTTCCTCTCCTGCCGCCGCCGCGAGGCGGTCAAGGTGCCGAAGGTCCGCCCGGGCCGCAGCGGGCGCTTCGCGGTGAGGATCAAGGTGCCCGCGGGCTCGCAGGCGGTGCTCTACCGGGCGCGGACGAAGGTGCCGCCGCGCGCCGGGCGCAAGCCGACGAAGGGGACGTTCACGCTGCCGCGCGCAGCCGATGTCGGCTGAGCGGGTAGAGCCCGCGGATGGACACGACTCAGCTTGGGCCCCTCACGGTCTCCCGTCTCTGCCTCGGCACGATGCTGATGGGCTCGAAGACCCCCGTCGAGGAGTCCCACCGGATGCTCGACCGCTACCGCGAGGCGGGCGGGAACTTCCTCGACACCGCCGACGTCTACGACGACGGCGGCTCGGAGGAGACGCTCGCGCCGTGGCTCGCCGACCACCGCGACGAGGTCGTGCTCGCCACCAAGGTGCGCTTCCCGGTCTCCGACCCCGGCGGCCAGGGCCTCGACCCCGACCGCATCCGCGCGGCCTGCGACGCGAGCCTGCGCCGCCTCGGCGTCGACGAGATCGACCTCTACCAGATCCACGCGCCCGATCCCGACGTGCCGCTGGAGGCGACGCTGGAGGCGCTCGACGGGCTCGTGCAGGCGGGCAAGGTGCGCGCGCTCGGCGTCTCCAACTTCCCGGCCTGGCTGCTCGCCTGGGCGGTCGCGCTCCAGGACCGCAACGGCTGGTCGCCGTTCGTGTCGCTGCAGCCGCAGTACTCGCTGGTCGAGCGCTCGATCGAGACCGAGATCCTGCCGTTCTGCCGCGCCGCCGGGCTCGGCGTGCTGCCGTGGGGACCGCTCGGCGCCGGCTTCCTGACCGGCCGCTACTCGCGCGACGAGCCGCCGCCCGCCGGGTCCCGGATGGGCGAGGCGGCCGACGACCTCGAGGAGGCGCCGGCGCGGCGCGCGATCGAGCGCAACTTCCGCGCGGTCGACGAGGCGCGAGCGATCGCCGAGTCCAAGGGCGCGTCGGTCTCGCAGGTCGCGCTGGCGTGGCTGCTGGGCGTCCCGGGCGTGACCGCGCCGATCGTCGGCCCGCGCACCTACGCGCAGCTCGAGGACCTGCTCGGCACGGTCGACGTGACGCTCACCGACGAGGAGCACGAGCGGCTGGGCGCGCACACCGCGCCGCCGGACTCCTACCCGCGGCGCATGCTGGTGGAGCAGAGCGGGATCAGGGACGTCGAGTCGCTGCGGCGGCCCTAGAGCGCGGCGAGCAGGCGCTCGAAGTCGTCCTCGTTCGACCACGCGCCGACGGAGGCGCGCACGAGCGGGGTGCCCGGGAGGTTGCGCACGAGCACGCCGGCCTCGAGCAGGCGGTCGCGCGTGGCCTCCGGGTCGTCGTCCTCGAAGGCGACGAGCGTCGTGTGCGCGCGCGGCGCCACGGTGCGGCCGTGGGCGGCGAGCCGCTCGGCCAGCGTCTCCGCCAGCGCGGGGCCGCGCGCCAGCACGGCGGCGAGGTCGGCCTCGCGCAGCACGCCGAGCGACGCGGCGCTGAACGCGATCGCCTCGCGCGCCAGCGACGGCGTGTCGTGGCGGCGCGCGTCCGGCTTCAGCGGCGAGTCGAACCCGAGCGACGCATCCTCGAAGCTCAGATACGACGGCGCCATCGCCCGCACGCGGTCGCGAAACCCGGGGGCGAGGTAGAGCAGGCCCGTGCCGTCCGCGCCGCACAGCCACTTCTGGCCGGCCGCGGCGTAGGCGGCACAGCCGAGCTTCACGACGTCCGTGGGGACCGCGCCGGCGCCCTGCGCGCCGTCGAGGATCACCGGCACATCGACCTCGGCCAGCGCGGTCGGCGCAAGCTCACCCGTGCGCCAGTTCACGTGCGAGCACGCGACCGCGGTCGTCCGCGGCCCGACCGCGTCGGCGAGCTGCGCGAACGGCACGGCGCGGATCTCGGCGCCGCGCTCGCGCGCGGCGATCAGCGGACCGATCAGCCCGGGATGCTCCTCGTCGGAGGTCACGATCTCGTCGCCCGGCCCGATCTCCATCCCCGCCAGCACCTTGCCGAGCCCCTCGCTCGTCGAGGTCGTCAGCGCGATGTCGTCGACCGTGGCGCCGAGCAGCTCGGCGTAGCCCGCGCGCAGCTCGTCCTGGAGCTCGAACCGGCGCTCGAAGTGCGCCCTCCCGCGCCCCTCCGCCAGCTCCGACGCCAACTCCCGCGCGACCGCCTCCTGCGCGGCCCGCGGCACGGGCCCGTCCGTGCCGGCGTTCAGGTACGCCACGCGCTCGAGGATCGGGAACTGCGCACGCAGCGCGGCTGAGGTCACGGCCGCGCAGGATAGTCAGCGGCGGCTACTGCCCGCAGACGGGCCAGGGGGAGCTGCCGGACTGCGCGAGGAGCTGCGCGGCGCGGCGGTCCTGCTCGGCCTCGGAGGCGGCGGCCGGGTTGCCGGTGCCGCCGACGCTCTGCCAGGTCTCCTGCGTGAACTGGTACTTGCCGTAGAACCCGTTGCCGGTGTTCGTGGCCGGGTTGCCGCCGGACTCGCAGGCGGCGATCGCCTCGAGCTGCGGTGAGGCGGTCGAGGTCGGCGTCGGCGCGTCGCTCCAGCCGGGCGACCCGGCGGTGCAGGCGTTTGTTCCGGAGGCGGATGACGCTGACGGAATCATCGCGGACGCGGCGCGCGTAGCCCTTGCGCAGCTTGTGATCGCGGAGGCGCGCGGCGCGGCGGGCGAGGCGCACGTTCTTGCGCACGAGGCCGGCCTTGTGGTCGGCGTCGAGGGTGAGGCGGCCGGAGGCGCGGAGCGCGTCGAGGCCGGTGGTGTCGGTGTCCTGTGCGGTGGCGGCCAGAGCGGTGCTCGGTACGGCGAGCACGGTTCCGGCGACCGCGAGGGCGGTCTTGGTCTGCATCGGGTTTCAGGTCCTTCCGTGGGCGGCCCAGAAAGTCGCGCGTCAGCGCGGCGGGCCGCATCGGGTGCGGTGTCAGCCGGCGACGCGAAATGCGACAAAGTCGCCGGAAACGGCCACATTAGCAGCGGCCGACCGCTGCCCCCGGCCTGCAGCGTGACGTGCATCACACCGGATTGCGACGTTCGTCACAGACGCTCCTGGGTATCCCGAAGCGAAGGCGCACGACAGGGGAGAAAGCGCATGAGCATCGACACGCCGGATCGCACGGCGACCCGCAAGCACACGGTCAAGCCGGTCGAGCGGACCGCGGATTCGGGTGGATGGTGGAAGGACCTCGGGCCGCGCGGTCAGAAGGCCTTCAAGGCGGCGTTCGCGGGCTACTCGCTCGACGCCTTCGACCTGATCATCCTCACGCTGACGCTGGCCGCGATCGGCTCGACGTTCGACGTCGGCAAGGGCGCGACCGGCGCGCTCGCCACCGTCACGCTGTCGGCCTCCGCGGTCGGCGGCATCCTCGGCGGCGTCCTCTCCGACCGCATCGGCCGGGCGCGCACGCTGATGCTGACCGTCGGCGTCTACTCGCTCTTCACCTTCCTCTCGGGCCTCGCCTCGAGCTACGAGATGCTGCTGGTCTTCCGCGTCTTCCAGGGCATCGGCTTCGGCGGCGAGTGGGCCGTCGGCGCGATCCTCGTGGCCGAGCTGATCAAGCCGGAGGCGCGCGGCAAGGCGCTGGGCGTGATCCAGAGCGCGTGGGCGGTCGGCTGGGCGCTCGCCGTCGTCGCCTACACGATCGTCTTCTCGCTCGTCAGCGACGAGCAGGGCTGGCGCATCCTGATGATGCTCGGCATCCTGCCGGCGCTGCTGATCCTCTACGTGCGGCGCAACGTCGACGACCCCGAGGTCTTCTCCGAGACGAAGAAGAAGGAGAAGGAGGGCGACCGCGAGGCCGTCGAGGCGCACGCGACCGAGACGCCGCTGAAGCAGATCTTCCGCTCCGACCTCGCCAAGACGACGATCTTCGCCTCGATCCTCGCCACCGGCATCCAGGGCGGCTACTACGCGATGTTCACCTGGATCCCGACCTACCTCAAGGAGGAGCGCAGCCTCACCGTGGTCGGCAGCGCCGGCTACCTGTTCGTGGTCATCGCCGGCGCGTTCCTGGGCTACCTGAGCGCGGGCTTCGTCCACGACCGCCTCGGCCGCAGGAAGAGCTTCACCCTGTTCGCCGCGCTGGCCGGCGTGTCGCTCGTGGCCTACTTCCTCGTGCCGAGCGGCTCGAACACGACGCTGCTGATCATCGGCTTCCCGCTCGGCTTCTTCGCCTCGGGCTGCTTCTCGGGCTTCGGCTCCTACCTGGCCGAGCTCTACCCGACGCGGGCGCGCGGGACCGGCGCGGGCTTCTGTTACAACGTCGGCCGGGCCTTCGGGGCGCTGTTCCCGGGCATCATCGGCTTCCTCGCGGCGGCCATCGGCCTGGGCGGCGCCGTCGCGTTCGGCGTCTTCGGCTACGTGCTCGCGATCGCCGCGCTGCGCTTCCTGCCGGAGACCCACGGCAAAGAGCTCGTCCCGGTCGAGTGACCGCGCTCAGCGACGCGCTCGCGGGCGCGCGCGCCTACGACCTCGAGCAGCCGCGCCACGCCGGTGCGCCGGTGTGGCCGGCGCACGCGCCGGGCGTGCTGCTCAAGCTCCACCGCCGCCACGAGGCGGGGCTGGGGGAGGCGCGCACGAGCGCATCCGCCCTGCTCGTGATGTCCGAGCACTCCGGCACGCACATCGACGCGTTCTGCCACCAGGCCGAGAACCTGGAGCTGCACGGCGGGGTCGCGGTGGACGCGCAGGTCCAGACCGCCGAGGGCTTCACGCAGCTCGGCACCGACACGATCGCGCCGCTGCTCGCGCGCGGGGTCCTGCTCGACTGCGCGGAGGCGGGGCACGCGATCGGCGCCGGGGACCTCGAGCGGGCGGCGGAGGGGCTCGAGATCCATCCCGGCGACGTGATCCTCGTCCGCACCGGCGCGGGCGCGCTGTGGGAGGAGGACCCCGACGCCTTCCTGGCCGCCGGCGGGATCGACGCGAGCGGGTCGCGCTGGTGCGCCGACCGCAAGCCGCTGGCCGTCGGCGCCGACAACATGGCCTGGGACGTGCCGGGAGCCGAGGACCCCGAGCTCGGGACGCTGCCCGGCCACCTGCTGCTGCTCGTCCGCGCGGGCGTCTACATCCTCGAGGGGCTGAACCTCGAGGAGCTCGCGCGCGACCGCGTGCGCGAGTTCGCGTTCGTCTGCCTGCCGCTGAAGCTGCGCGGCGGCACCGGCTCGCCGGTACGGCCGCTCGCGCTCGTATAGCGTCGCGGCATGGCGCAGACGCACTACTTCCCAACCGACCAGGTGCACTTCACCTGGGACACCGGCCACGAGCCGGTCATCACGATCGCCGACGGCGACACCGTGGTCATCGAGACCCGCGACGTGAGCGACAACCAGATCGGCCCCGACTCCGACGCGAGCGTGATCGACGGCCTCGACTGGGACCGGGTCTACCCGCTCGCCGGCCCGATCCGGGTCGAGGGCGCCGCTCCCGGCGACACGCTCGCGGTCGAGATCCTCGACCTGCGCACGCGCGGCTGGGGCTGGACCGCGATCCTGCCCGGCCTCGGCCTGCTCGCCGACGACTTCCCCGACGCCTACCTGAAGATCTTCGACATCTCCAACGGCCAGTTCGCGTTCTTCGGGGACGAGGTCGCGATCCCGCTCACGCCGTTCATGGGCACGATGGGCGTCTGCCCGGCCGACGCCTCCGCGGTGGCCGTGATGCCGCCAGGGCGCTTCGGCGGCAACATGGACACGCGCCAGCTCGTGCGCGGCACCACGCTCTACCTGCCCGTCGAGGTCGAGGGCGCGAACTTCTCCACCGGCGACGCCCACGGCTGCCAGGGCGACGGCGAGGTCTGCGTCACCGGCCTCGAGGCGCCGATGTACGCGTCGCTGCGCTTCTACGTCGAGAAGGGCCGCAGCATCCCCTCGCCGCAGTACCGCACGGCGCCGGGCCCGCTCACGCCGCGCGTCGACGGCGGGGCGTTCTACGGCACCACCGGCGTCGGGCCGGACCTCTACAAGGGCGCGCAGGACGCGGTGCGGGCGATGATCGACCACATCACCGGGATCACGTCGCTGTCGCCCGAGGACGCCTACCTGCTGTGCTCGCTGTGCGTCGACCTCAAGATCTCCGAGATCGTCGACGCCGGCGAGTACATCGTCAGCGCCGTGCTGCCCGAGGCGGTCCTGACGGGCGAGTGACCGCTCGGACGAACGTCAACGACGGCTGGTGAGGAGGTGGGCTCGACCGCCGCGGCGGCCACGAGTGTCACCTCGATGGCGGTATGCGCCATCGAGGTGACATTCGTCGTCCGCGGCGGCTCGGACCCACTTCCTACCCAGCCGCAGTTCGAGCCCTCAGAGCGTCGCCATCGTCTCGTCGCGCACGTCGGTGACGAACATGTGGCCCGGCGAGTGGGTGATCATCAGCTCCGGCCGCGAGGCGACCGCGACCGCCTGCGGCGTCACGCCGCAGGCCCAGAACACCGGCAGCTCGCCGTCGCGGATCTCGACCGGGTCGCCGTAGTCGGGTGCGCCGAGGTCGCCGATGCCGATCGCGGCCGGCTCGCCGACGTGGACGGGCGCGCCGTGGACCGGCGCGTAGCGGGAGGTCACCTGGGTCGCCCGGATCGCCTGCGGCGGCGTCATCGGGCGCATCGAGACGACGAGCGGGCCGGAGAAGCGGCCGGCGGGCGTGCAGTCGATCGCGGTGCGGTACATCGGCACGTTGACGCCCTGCTCGACGTGGCGGATCGGCAGCCCCTCGGCCTCCAGCGCGCGCTCGAACGTGAACGAGCAGCCGATCAGGAAGCCGACGAGGTCGTCGCGCCAGTGCTCGCTCGCGTCCAGCGGCTCGTCGACCAGCTCGCCCTCGCGCCAGATCCGGTAGCGCGGGACGTCGCTGCGCAGGTCGGCGCCGGGCGCCGTCTGCGCCGGCTCGGGGGAGCCGGGGTCGGTGACGTCGAGCACCGGGCACGGCCTCGGGTTCTGGACGCAGAAGCGCAGGAAGTCGAACGCGTCGGCCGCCGGGAGCGCGACGAGGTTGGCCTGGGTGTAGCCGGGGGCGAGGCCCGCGGTCGGCCCGGTGTGCTCGCCCGCACGGACCGCGTTGCGCAGCCCCCGGGCGTCTAGCATCGACGCTGCCATGCACGTGATCCTTCCCGACCAGTCGCAAAAGGAACTCCCGGACGGCGCCACCGGCGCCGACCTCGCGGCTGCGATCGGGCCCGGCCTCGCGCGCGCCGCGCTCGCGGTCAAGGTCGGCGGGGAGGTGCGCGACCTCGCGCGCCCGCTGGCCGACGGCGACGAGGTCGCGATCGTCACCAGCCGCGACGACGACTCGCTCGACCTGATCCGCCACGACACCGCGCACGTGCTGGCCGCCGCGGTGCTCGACCTCTATCCCGGGACGAAGATCTCGATCGGCCCGCCGATCGAGGACGGCTTCTACTACGACTTCGAGTTCCCCGAGGGCGTCACCGTCTCGGACGCCGACTTCGAGGCGCTCGAGGCGAAGATGCGCGAGCACATCAAGGCGGGCGAGGAGTTCGTGCGCGAGGACGTCACGCCGGCGGCCGCGCGCGAGCGCTTCCTCGGCGAGCACCAGGACTACAAGGTCGAGCTGATCGACGACCTCGTCGCCAACACCGGCGTCGACAGCGTCTCGCTCTACACCAACGGTCCCTTCACCGACCTCTGCCGCGGGCCGCACGCGCCGGCCACCGACCGCATCAAGGCGTTCAAGCTCCTGAGCGTCGCGGGCGCCTACTGGCGCGGCGACGCCGACCGCCAGATGCTCACGCGCATCTACGGCACCGCCTTCCACTCCAAGCAGGACCTCGCCGACCACCTCGAGCGGCTCGAGCAGGCGCGCGCCCGCGACCACCGCAAGCTGGGCCGCGAGCTCGGGCTGTTCAGCTTCTCCGAGCTGGCCCCGGGCAGCGCGTTCTGGCTCCCGCGCGGCACCGCGGTCTACAACGCCCTGGTGGCGCGCTCGCGCGCGATGTCGGAGGAGCGCGGCTACCAGGAGATCAAGACCCCGCTGCTCTACGACCGCAAGCTGTGGGAGATCTCCGGCCACTGGGACAAGTACCGCGAGAACATGTTCGTGACGGAGGCCGAGGACCACCCGATGGCCCTCAAGCCCATGAACTGCCCGGGCCACTGCGCGTTCTACGCGATGGGCAAGCACTCCTACCGCGAGCTCCCGATCCGCTACGCCGAGCCGGGCCACCTGCATCGCAACGAGCCCAGCGGCACGCTCCACGGCCTGCTGCGCGTGCGCCACTTCATCCAGGACGACGCCCACATCTTCTGCACCGAGGAGCAGGTCGAGCAGGAGGTGCTGGACTGCCTCGCCTTCGGGTTCGCCTGGTACGACCAGTTCGGCTTCGACATGCGGATCGAGCTCTCGACCCGGCCCGAGCAGCGCATCGGCACCGACGAGATGTGGGATCGCTCCGAGGCCGCGCTGGCGGCGGCGCTCGACCGCGGCGGCTACGAGTACTCCATCCACGAGGGCGACGGCGCCTTCTACGGCCCGAAGATCGACCTCCACATGCGCGATTCGCTCAACCGCTCGTGGCAGCTCGGGACCGTGCAGCTCGACTACAACTTCCCCGAGCGCTTCGACCTCACCTACACGGGCGCCGACAACGCCGAGCACCGGCCGGCGATGCTCCACCGGGCGCTGGTCGGCTCCTTCGAGCGCTTCATCGGGATCCTGCTCGAGCACACCGGCGGCGACCTGCCGCTGTGGCTCGCGCCCTCCCAGGCCGCGGTGCTCCCGCTGGCCGATCGCCACAACGGCTACGCCAACGAGGTCGTCTCCGCGCTGCGCGCGGGCGGGCTGCGCGCGGACGCCGACGAGCGCACGGAGTCCGTCGGGCGCAAGATCCGCGAGGCCGAGCTGCGCAAGGTGCCCTACATGCTCGTGGTCGGCGACCGCGAGGCCGAGGAGCGCGCCGTGTCGCTGCGCCGCCACGGCGAGGGCGACCTGGGGACCGTGGGGCTCGCCGAGGCCGTCGAGCGACTGGTGGGCGAGACCAATGGGCGCGACGGCGATTGAAGCTATACTTCCCGACGTTGACCAAGCGTTCTAACCCAGCAGCGCCGCGCACAGCTTGACGCCGCGCTGCACCGAAATCGCATAAGTGCCGGTCCCTCGTAGGTTCGACCGGCAGCCGCCGGAACGCGATACCACGCGCATCAACGAGCGCATCCGTGTGCCCGAGATCCGTCTCATCGACGAGACGGGCCAGCAGGTCGGGATCATGAAGACCGCCGACGCGCTGAAGATCGCGCAGGATCGCGACCTCGATCTCGTCGAGGTGGCCCCGGAGGCCAAGCCGCCCGTCTGCCGCATCCTGGACTACTCGAAGTACAAGTACGAGCAGGCCCAGAAGCAGAAGGCCGCGCGCAAGCACCAGACCCAGATCAACGTCCGGGAGATCAAGTTCCGGCCGAAGATCGCGCAGCACGACTACGACACCAAGAAGGGCCACGTCCTCCGCTTCCTCAACGGGCGCGACAAGGTCAAGGTGACGATCATGTTCCGCGGCCGCGAGATGGCCCACCCGGAGCGCGGCGAGCAGCTGCTCAACCGGCTCGCGGACGAGCTCGGCGATCTCGCCGTGGTCGAGCAGCGCCCCCAGCAGGACGGGCGCAACATGGTGATGATGCTCGCGCCCTCACGCGTGGCGGGCGACGACGGGGCGGCCGCAGCGGCCGAGCAGGCCGCCGCCGAGGCGGCCAAGCCGCGCAAGGCGCCGCAGCAGAAGGCCCCGGGCTCGGCCGAGCCCGTCGAGATCAACCCCGACCAGATCTAGGTCTGGCCCGCGGGCGCCCCGCGCGCCCTCAGCAGGCTCGCAGCGCGCGTTCTCCCGGCCACTGGCAGCGAAGCTGGCGCGACGTCCGCCGCCCGGATCGGCGGCGCATCGTGAAGGTGAAGACGCTCGCCGCGTGCGCGCGTCTGCCGACGCGCACGCGCAGTCGCGTGCCGGGCCGCACGCGCATGTTGCTCACGAGGCTCGACAGGTTGAGCTTCGCGTAGTTCCTGCTCATGCGCGCCCGGTAGTCGATCCTGCCGCGGCAGCCTGGGCGCCGGCAGCGGACCTGGACCGTGTCCCCGGCCTTGAGGCCGGTCAGCTTCAGCGTCCGCAGCCTGGTCACCCCGCCCTTCAGGGTCTTGGTCCGCAGCTTGACGCCCGCGGCGGCGCGCGGCCACGGCGGGCGGCCGTCGCAGTTCTCGTCGATCCGGTTGCCGGGCGCCTCACGCCCGCCCGGGCGGACGCCGGGTTCGGAGTCGTCGCAGTCGCGCGGTGCATCGAACCCGTCGCCGTCGGCATCCGCGAGCCGGCCGTCGCAGTCCTCATCGATCACGTTGCGCGCGTACTCCTTCGCGCCCGGGTGCACGTTCGGCTCGGAGTCGTCGCAGTCGCCCGGGGCGTCGAAGCCGTCGCCGTCTGAATCGGCGAGCCGGCCATTGCAGTCCTCATCGATCACGTTGAGCGGAAACTCCTGTGCGCCCGGGTGCACGTTCGGCTCGGAGTCGTCGCAATCACCAGGGGCGTCGAAGCCGTCGCCGTCTGAATCGGCGAGCCGCCCGTCGCAGTTCTCGTCGATCACGTTGAGCGGATACTCCTGTGCGCCCGGGTGCACGTTCGGCTCGGAGTCGTCGCA
The DNA here is from genome assembly GCA_963787335.1 of uncultured Solirubrobacterales bacterium. Classification (GTDB taxonomy): domain Bacteria; phylum Actinomycetota; class Thermoleophilia; order Solirubrobacterales; family Solirubrobacteraceae; genus DASQFQ01. Next base: position 32,839 of record CAWBCU010000018.1, on the reverse strand, counting down.
GTCGGCCGGCGCGTCGAAGCCGTCGTTGTCGGCATCGGCGAGCCGCCCGTCGCAGTTCTCGTCGATCCGATTCGCCTTCACCTCGATGGCGCCGGGATGCACCTCCGCGTTGGCGTCGTTGCAGTCCGCGGGCGGCACGTAGCCGTCGCCGTCACCATCGCCCGCGGCCCCCGCGAGCGGGGACATCAGCGCAAGCGCCAGCAGCAGCCCGACGGTGACGCGGACAAGCAACGACAGGATGGGCACACCCATCCAACGCGACTGCGCGCACGAAACTTCCGTCAGGCCCGGGCGGCGCGGTTCAGACGCCGACGGTCTCGGTGTCGGCCTGACGGCGCTCGGCCGCCTTGCGCTGCGGGCGCTTGACCTTGAGCTCGGTCGCGAGCGCGTAGGAGCCGATCACGAACACGATCGCGCAGAGCTGGGCGGCGATCGTCTCGACGCTCGGGAAGATGCCCAGCCAGAGCCCGAGCGACGAGGGGATCTCCCAGTCCAGCGGGGTGATCGGCAGCCAGCCGGTGCCCTGCATCGTGCGCGCGGTCTGGCCGACCATGACCACGAGCACGACCCCGAGCAGCACGCCGGTGACGATCAGCATCTTCTTGTAGGGCAGCTTGCGCTGGAGGGCGAACGTCAACACGGCCACCGCGAGCGTGAGCGCGAGGCCGAGGCCGGCGCCCTCGACCACCGCGGTGGCGCCCGCGCTGAGCTCGAGCGACTGCAGGAACAGCACGGTCTCGAAGCCCTCGCGGTAGACGCTCGTGAGGCCGAGCACGACCAGCCCGAGCGCCTGCGCCGACCAGAAGCCGGCCTGCTCCTTCTCCATCAGCTTGCGCCGCTGGCGGTGGAAGCGCCCGATCCATTCGCTCCAGTAGACGCGGTGGAAGAACCAGTTGGTCACGAGTAACAGCACGCCGATCGCGATCAGGCCCACCACGGCCTCGAGCTTCTCGCCGTACTGCGAGAGCGACCGGAGGATGGTCTGGGCGAGCACCCAGGTGAAGAGGCTGGCGATCAGGCCGAGCACCGACCCGATCAGCACCGGCCGCCGCAACCGCCGCCGGACCCCGACGAAGGAGGCGGTGATGGCGGCGAGGATCAGCACGGCCTCGAGGCCCTCGCGGAACACGATGATCGCCGCGTTGGTGACGACGGTGGTGCGGCTGGCGCTGTCGCCGAGCGTCGCGCGCGCGTCCTCGAGCTCGTCGTCGAGGGCGAGGCGCGTCTCGCGCACCTCGCGGCGCGAGGCGCCCTTGGAGATGAGCTCGGCGAGGCCGTCGTGGCCCAGCGCGCCGAACCAGATCAGGCCCTCGACGTCGGTCGCGAGCCCGGGGTCGATCGACTTCAGCCGCCGCTCGGGGCCGAACTCGAAGAAGGCGTAGGCCTCGAGCCGGGCCTGCTCGGCCTGGCTGCGCTGGCCCGCGCCGACCGCGGCCTCCATACGGTCGAGCGTGAGCGCGATCAGGTCGTAGTCGGAGTCGTCGGTCGGCTTCTCCCAGGCCGCGGGCATGACCGCCTTGAGCTCCTTCTCGATCGCGGCGCTCTGCTTCTCGATCGAGTCGTGGCTCGTGACGCCGGTCTTGCGCTGCCCGGCCTCGGCGACGTCGGCGCCGAGCTCGTCGATCTTGACCGCGACGGCGCTGGTCTTGGCTCCGTCGCGCTTGGCGAGCTGGTCGCGGAGGTCGTCGAAGGCGGCGTCGGAGGCGGTCTGGAACGCGATCGCCTCCTGCACCTCGAAGTCGAGCGTGACGCGCCCGTCCTTGACCCCGCGGCCGTACTCGACCGGCACGAGCGCGACGAAGCGCAGCAGCTGCTGGGCGCGGCGGGCCGACTCCTCGGCGGTGAAGGGCGCCGCGGTGAAGCCGTCGAGCGCGGTGTCGATCTGCGCGCGCGCGGTCACGACGCCCTGCCGGTCGCCCCGCGCGGCGCTCGCCCGCAGGTCGGCGAACTCGCGCGCGGCGGCGCCGGCGGCGGCCTCGCCGCGGTCCTGGCGGTAGCGCGGCTCGAGGATCTGCCAGTAGCCGGCCGCCTGCGCCGCGCTCTCGGCGCCACGCGTGCCGAAGCCCTTCTCGCCGGTCGCGTCGATGTCCTTGAGCAGCTCCCGCAGCCGCGCCTGGTAGGCGTCGAGCAGGTCCTTGGCGATCGTGAGGCGGGCGGCGGCGGGGGCGAGCTTGCCCTTGGCGAGCCGGTCGACGGCCGTGGTGGCGTCCGCGCCGGGGCGCGTGAAGCGCGTGGCGGTGCGGAAGTCGCGCAGCAGCAGCCAGGTGCGGGTCGCGGCGGCGTCGCCGCGGCTCGCGCTGTCGAGCGTGACGGCGTAGGCGCCGCCGAGCGCGGCGGCCCGGGCGGACCCGCGCGCGGCCGCGAGGGCACGCCCGTCGCGGGCGCGCGCCGCGCGCGCGGCGTCGTCGAGCGCGCGCCGCATGGCCTTGTCCTCGGCCGGCGCCGAGGCGCGCAGGCCTTGGCGCAGCGGCCCCCGGTAGGCGGCCCGCGCCCGCCGGACGTCGCGCTCGGCCGCGGCCGGCGTGCCCGTGATCAGGGCCTCCTGGGCGGAGAAGAGCGCGTCGTTGAGGCGCTCGGCGCCCGCCCACGGGGTCGTCGCCGCCTCCGCCGCACGGGCGGGCGCCGCCGCGAACAGCGCGGCGACGAGGACGACGACCCAGGCGACCTTCACCGGCTTACGTCTCGAGCTCGATGTTCAGCTGCTTGGCGGCCTGGGTGATCTGGCCGGCGATCGCCTCGGCGCGGTTCTGCGCCTCGGAGCCCAGCGTGTCGGCGTCCTCGGGGGTGAACTTCTTGCCCCCGGCCTCCTGGTCGCGCAGGCGGGCGGCGAAGTCCTCCAGCTTGTTCAGCGACGCGCCGGTCTGCTTGGCCTGCTCGGGGTTGGCCTCGGCGATCCGCGACTCGACGTTGGCGTAGATCAGCTCCAGGCCGCCGAGGATGTCGGCGATGTCCTGCAGGCGCGAGACGCCGACGAACGACTTCTCCGTCGCCTTGTCGCCGGCCACGAAGCGCGAGTTCTTCCACGCCTCGAAGTACTCGGACATCGTCGGGGTCATCACGACGAGCGCGGTCAGCGCGTCCTGCTCGTTGGGCGTCCACTTCTTCGCGGAGGCGTCGAGCTCGTTCGCCTGGCTCTCGAACTCCTTGGCCGCGGCGAGGTAGAAGCGCGCGTCGGGGAGCGACTCGCCGAAGGCGACCTTGCCGTCGCCGTCGAGGTCGGCCTTGGCGGAGAACTTGGGCTCGGTTCCGTAGAGCGAGCTCTCGACCAGGAAGAAGAGGTTGCCCGGCTGCTTGAACGTGCGCCCGTCCTCGGTCTTGATCGAGAACGGCACGGCGGTCTCGGGGTCCGAGGCGTCGCCGCCGGCGTCGATGATCACGTCGTAGTCGGCGAGCTCGGGCACCCCGGCGACGACGCCCTCCATCTCCTCGTAGGCGGGGTTGGCCTCGACGAAGGTGGCCTTGGCGTCCTTCATCAGCGTCGCGACCTCGTCGCGGTGCTCGGCCAGCAGCTTCTTGTTGTCGAAGTCGGCCGACTCGGCGAGCTTGTGGTACGCCTCGGCGTTCTCGCGCAGCTTGACCACGTCGGCCTGCAGCCGCTTGGTGTGGTCGAGCAGGTAGGTCTTGACCTCGCCGAGGTCCTCGCCGGCGGGCGTGGACGCAGCGGTCGTCGTCGGAGTCGGAGTCGGAGTCGCCGCAGGCGGCGAGGAAGAGGGCGGCGCACGTGAGTACGAGCAGCGGGAGATGACGCAACGGAGCGGCTCCTCGAGTCGGTTAGGGCGCCCTAAACGGGGCCAGATTCGGTGACCCTAACAAAGGCCGACCGGCACCGTCGGGATTAGCGCGAGGGCCCGCAAGCTAAACTGCCTCGCCGCATGCCGAAGATGAAGTCCCACTCAGGCGCCAAGAAGCGCTTCCGCAAGACCGGCACCGGAAAGCTCCGGGCCCGTCACGCGTACTCGAGCCACATCCTCGAGAAGAAGTCGCCGAAGCGCCGGCGCGGATTCCGCAAGGCGCGCGAGATCTCGAAGGCGGACACCAAGGCCGTCAACAAGCTGCTCGGAGGCAACGGCCGATGACCCGCGTCAAGCGCTCCGTCCACGCACGCAAGAAGCGCCGCGCGACCCTCGATCGCGCCAAGGGCTACCGCGGGGAGGCGCACTCCTCCTACAAGCGCGCCAAGGAAGCGCTGATGAAGGCGGATTCCTACGCGTACCGCGACCGCCGCAACCGCAAGCGCGACTTCCGCCGCCTCTGGGTCACCCGCATCAACGCGGCCGCCCGCCAGGAGGGCATGACCTACTCGACCTTCATGCACGGCCTCAAGCTGGCCGGCATCGAGCTGGACCGCAAGGTCCTGGCCGACATCGCCGTGCGCGATGCCGAGACGTTCCGACGCTTTGCCCAGAGCGCCCGCGAGGCGTCCTCGGCCTGAGCGCCGAAGACACCGAAGCCCCGGGCGCCCCTCCGACAGGACGGGCGCCTTTTTTTTCGACCGAACCGATGATCACCAGCCCACACAACGAGACCCTCACCGAGATCCGCAAGCTGGCGGGCCGCAAGTGGCGCGACAAGCTGGGCGAGTTCGTGGCCGAGGGCGAGGACCTGCTCGACGCCGCCGAGGCCGCCGGCTGGCAGCCGTCGGTGCGCCTGGTGGCGGCCGGCTCCGGGCTCGCGGGCGAGGAGATCGCCGAGCCGCTGCTGGCCAAGGTCTCCCAGCTCGGCTCCGGCACCCGCGCGCTCGCGATCTACGGCCAGCGCTGGGCGCCCGCGCCGGTCGGGCCGCTGTGCGTCGCGCTGTGGGGCGTCAACGACCCCGGCAACGTCGGCACGGTGCTGCGCTCCGCGCTCGCCTTCGGCGCCGGCAGCGTCGCGCTCGGCCCGGGAACGGCCGACCCCTACGGCCACAAGGCCGTGCGCGCGTCGATGGGCGCGCTGTTCTCCGTCCCGCTCGCGCGCGTGCGCAAGGTCTCCGAGCTGCCCGGCCGGCGCGTCGGGCTGGTGCCGCGCGAGGGGGTCCCGCTGAGCGAGCTCGGCCCCGGCGAGATCACGCTCGTGGTCGGCGCGGAGCGCGAGGGGCTGCCGGATGCGGTGCTCGCCCAGTGCGACGAGATCTGCCACATCCCGATCCGCTCGGAGTCGCTCAACGCGGCCATGGCCGCGACGGTGGCAATGTACGAGGTCTCGCGATGATCGACCGCATCCAGCAGATCGAGGAGGCGGCCGCGCAGGCCGTCGACCGCGCCGGCTCCTCTGAGGAGCTCGAGCGCGTGCGCATCGAGTACCTCGGGCGCAAGGCCGAGCTGCCGCAGCTGCTGCGCGGCGTGGCCCAGCTGCCCCCGGAGGAGCGCGGGCGCGTCGGCAAGGCCGCCAACCAGGCGCGCCGCGGCGTCGAGGCGGCGCTCGAGGCGCGCAAGGCCGAGCTCGACCGCTCCGAGCTCGACACGCGGCTCGCCGCCGACGTCGTCGACGTCACGCTGCCGGGCACCCCCGCCCAGCCGGTCGGGCGCCTGCACGTGCTGACGCAGACGCGGCGCGAGCTGGAGGACATCTTCATCGGCCTCGGCTTCTCGATCGCCGAAGGGCCCGAGGTCGAGACCGTCTACTACAACTTCGACGCGCTCAACTACACCGAGACGCACCCCGACGCGGCTGTGGGCGGACACGTTCTACGTCGATCCCGACGTGCTGCTGCGGACCCACACGTCGCCGATGCAGACGCGCGCGATGGAGCTGCAGCCGCCGCCGCTCTACATCGTCATCCCCGGGCGCACCTACCGGCGCGACAACGACGCCACCCACACGCCGCAGTTCCACCAGCTCGAGGGGCTCGCGGTCGACGAGGACATCACGCTCGCCGACCTCCAGGGCACGCTGTCGGCCTTCGCCCGCGCCGTCTTCGGCGACGACCGCCAGATCCGCATGCGCCCGCACTTCTTCCCCTTCACCGAGCCGAGCATCGAGCTCGACGTCGACTGCTTCAACTGCAACGGCGGCTTCCTCCGCGACGGCTCGCGCTGCCCGCTGTGCAAGGGCGAGGGCTGGATCGAGCTGCTCGGCGCCGGCGAGGTCGACCCGAACGTGTTCGAGTTCGTGCGCGAGTACGGCTATGACCCCGAGCGCCACCAGGGCTTCGCCTGGGGCATGGGGATCGAGCGGATCGCGGCGCTCAAGTACGGCGTGCCGGACCTGCGGCTGCTGTACGAGAACGACCTGCGCTTCCTGGAGCAGTTCGGCTGATGCTGCTTCCCTCGCTCTGGCTCAACGACTACTGCGATCCCGGCCTCGACGTGAAGGCGCTCGAGGAGCGCCTGACGATGACCGGGACCAAGGTCGAGCGCCTGTTCGCGCACGGCGTGGGCGCGCGCGAGAACTTCGTCGTCGGCCGCGTGCTGTCGGCCGAGCAGCACCCGGACGCCGACCGGCTGACCGTCTGCATGGTCGCGCTGGGGGAGGGCGACACCGCGCAGATCGTGTGCGGCGCGCCGAACGTGGCCGAGGGCCAGACCGTCGCGGTGGCGCGGCCCGGCGCCGTCATGCCCGGCGGCGTGAAGCTGAAGAAGGCCAAGCTCCGCGGCGTCGAGTCCGACGGCATGATCCTGGCCGAGGACGAGGTCGCCATCGGCACGCTCCACGACGGGATCATGGTGCTCGACGACGACCTGCTGCCCGGGACGCCGCTCGAGGACGTGCTGCCGATCGCCACCGACGTCTTCGAGCTGGAGATCACGCCCAACCGGCCCGACTGCCTGAGCATCTACGGCGTCGCGCGCGAGGTCCACGCCGCCACGCAGGCGCCGCTGGCGCCCGCGCCGTGGGCCGGCGACCCGGGGCCGGCGGAGGGCGAGATCTCCGGGTTCTCGATCGAGGTGCGCGACCCCGAGCTGTGCCCGCGCTTCACCGCGCGGCTGTTCGAGGACGTCAAGCTCGGCCCCTCGCCGCTGTGGCTGAAGGCGCGCCTGATGGCCGCCGGCCAGCGGCCGATCTCCAACGTCGTCGACATCACCAACTTCGTGATGCTCTGCACGGGCCAGCCGCTGCACGCCTTCGACGCCGACCTGATCGCCGGCGGGCGGCTGATCGTGCGGCGGGCCGAGGAGGGCGAGAGGATCACGACGCTGGACGACGTGGAGCGCACGCTCGACCCCGACGTCTGCGTGATCGAGGACGCGGAGGGCCCGACCAGCATCGCGGGGATCATGGGCGGCGCCCGCTCCGAGGTCAACGACGGGACCACGCGCGTGCTGATGGAGGCGGCGACGTGGAACGGCCCGAACATCCAGCGCACCTCGACCCGCCTGGGCCTGCGGACGGAGGCCTCCGGGCGCTTCGAGAAGGGCCTCCAGCCCGAGCAGGGCATGGACGGGCAGGCGCTGGCGTCGAAGCTGATGGTGGAGCTGTGCGGCGCGCGCCCGGTCGGCGGCACGATCGACGTCGGGGGCCCGGGGCCGGCGGCGGCGACGATCCGGCTGCGCGAGGCCCGCGTCGAGGGGCTCCTCGGCGCTCCGATCCCGCGCGCCGAGCAGGCCGAGATCCTCGCCCGGCTGAGCTTCGAGACCGCCGAGGCCGACGACGGCCTCGACGTCACCGTGCCGTACTGGCGCCGCGACGACGTCACCCGCGAGGCCGATCTCGTCGAGGAGGTCGGGCGCATCTGGGGCTTCGAGCGGCTGCCGCTCACCCTGCCGTCGCGCCGTGGCGTCAGCGGCCGGCTCGAGCCGCACCAGCGCCTGCGCCGCCGCGCCGAGGACGCGCTCGTCGGCGCGGGCCTGTACGAGATGCTCGGCTGGAGCTTCGCCGCGCCGTCGCTCGTGGACCGCCTGCAGATCCCGGCGGACGACCCGCGCCACCGCGTCGTGCGGCTCGCCAACCCGATGTCCGAGGAGCAGTCGGTCCTGCGCACGACGCTGCTCGGCTCGCTGCTCGACAACCTCCAGCGCAACCGCTCGCGCGGCCACGAGGACGTGCGGCTGTGGGAGCGCGGCGCCGTCTACCTGGGGCGCAACGGGGGCGAGGCCGGGAACGGCCGCATCCCGGGCCTCGATCGCCTCCCGGACGAGCGCGAGCACCTCGCGGCGCTGCTCACCGGCCATCTGCGCCCGCCGACCTGGCGCGACGCCGACCCGTCGCGCGCGGACTTCTTCGCCGCCAAGGGCGTGCTCGGCGCGGTGATGAGCGCGATCCGCGTCCCGTGGGAGGTCGAGCCGGCGCGCGAGCCGTTCCTGCATCCCGGGCGCGCGGCGACCGTCCTGGTGGCGGGCGAGCCCGCGGGCTGGCTCGGCGAGATCCATCCCGCCGTCGCGGCGGGCTGGGACCTCGAGCAGGCCGCGGGCTTCGAGCTCGACTTCGGCGTGCTCGCCCGCGCGGCCGACGTCACGCCCGGCTACGACGACGTGACCACGTTCCCGAGCGTGCGGCAGGACCTGGCCATCGTCGTGCCCGACGGCACCTCGGCGGCCGAGGTCGTGGCGGTCGTGAAGCAGGCCGGCGGGGCATTGCTGAGCCGGGCCGAGGTCTTCGACGTCTACCGCGGCGCGCAGGTGGGGGAGGGCTCCGCCTCGCTGGCGCTGCGGCTCGAGTTCCGCGCCGGCGACCGCACCCTGACCGACGAGGAGGCCGACACGCGGCGCGCGAAGATCGTCGCCGCCCTGGCCGACAAGCTCGGGGCGCAGCTGCGTGCCTGACGTCGCCGTCCTCGGCGCGTCCGGCTACGCCGGCGCGATCGCCGCCACGCTCCTGCACCGGCACCCGTACTTCAAGCTGAGCCACGTGACCGCGCGCTCGGAGTCGGGCGCGATGCTCGAGGCGATCCACCCGCGCACGCGCGTGCCGCTGCTGCTCGAGGACTACGACCCGGCCGTGCAGGGCGACGCCGACGCCGCGCTCATCTGCTGGCCCCACGGCGTCGCCGCCCCCGCGGTCGCCGCGCTGCGCGAGCGCGGCGTGCGCGTGGTCGACCTGTCGGCCGACTTCCGCCTGCGCGACCGCGCGGTCTACGACCACTGGTACGGCCGCCACGGCGCGCCGGAGCTGTTCGGCGAGGCGGTCTACGGCCTGCCCGAGCTCTACCGCGAGGCGATCGTCGGCGCGGACCTCGTCGCCAACCCCGGCTGCTACCCGACCGCCGCGCTGCTCGGGCTCGCCCCGCTGGCGCGCGCGGGCGTGATCGAGGACGTGGTGATCGACGCGAAGTCGGGCGTGTCCGGCGCCGGGCGCGAGCCGTCGCGGACCACCCACTTCATCGCCGCCGACGAGAACATGACGCCCTACAAGGTCGAGGGCCACCGCCACACGCCGGAGATCGAGCAGGAGCTGGCCGTGCTGGGGGCGGCGCTGCCGGTCACCTTCACGCCGCACCTGGTGCCGCTGGCGCAGGGCGAGCTCGTGTCCTGTTACGTGAAGCCCGCGCGGCCGCTGAGCGACGCCGAGCTCTCCGACCTCTTCCGCGAGGCCTACGAGGACGAGCCCTGGGTCGAGCTGGCGCTCGGGCCGCCCGGGGTGCTGGAGGTCCGCGACACCAACTACTGCCGCATCTCGGTGCACGTCGACGGCCGCACCGGCCGCGTGCTCGTGTTCTCCGCGATCGACAACCTGTGGAAGGGCGCGGCGTCGCAGGCGGTGCAGAACCTCAACCTGATGTTCGAGCGCGACGAGAGCGAGGGGCTGGCGTGAGCCGCTGGGTCTCGCTCCCCGAGCACGCGACGGAGGCCGACGACGCGCTCCCGCAGGGCTTCCGCGCCGCCGGCGTCGCCTGCGGGCTGAAGCCGAGCGGCGGCACCGACCTCGGCCTGCTCGTCTCCGACGCTCCCGAGACGGTGAGCGCGGCGCGCTTCACGCGCTCGGGCGTGCTCGCCGCCCCGGTCGTGCTGTGCCAGGAGCGCTGCCGGCTCGAGGCGCTGCGCGCGGTCGTGGCCAACGCCGGCAACGCGAACGCGGCCACCGGGCGCCGCGGCATCGACGACGCCGCGAAGATGCAGGGCGCCGCGGCGATGGCGGTCGGCGTCGACCCGCAGTCGCGTCGCGGTCGCCTCCACCGGCGTCATCGGCGTGCCGCTGCCCGACCGACCTCGTGGTCAAGGGCGTGCTCGGCGCGCGCGGGGAGCTCTCGGCCGACGGGGCCGAGTCGTTCGGGGACGCGATCCGCACCACCGACCTGTTCCCGAAGCGCGCTTCGGTCGACGTCACGCTGCCGAGCGGCACCGTCCGCCTGACCGCGCAGGCCAAGGGCGCCGGGATGATCTCGCCCGCGTTCGCGACGATGCTGTGCTTCGTCCAGACCGACGCGGCGCTCGAGCCGGAGACCGCCGACCTGCTGCTCGGCGTGTGCGTGAAGCGCTCCTTCGACCGCATCTCCGTCGACGGCCAGCTCTCCACCAACGACACGGTGATCCTGATGGCGAGCGGGGCGAGCGGCGTGAAGATCGTGCCCGAGTCCGACGACGAGCTGCGCTTCGGCGAGGCGCTCGACGCCGTGCTGCGGCGGCTCGCGCTGCTGATCGTGCGCGACGGCGAGGGCGCGCGGCGGGTCGGCCGCGTGGTCGTCAACGGCGGCCACGAGCCGACCGTGGACGCCGTCGCCCGCGCGGTCGCCAACTCGCCGCTGGTCAAGGCGGCGCTCCACGGCGGCGACCCCAACTGGGGCCGCATCGCCCAGGCCGTCGGCGCCGCGCTGCCGGGGACCGCGCCGCTGCCGCTCGACATCTGGATCGAGGACGTCCAGGTCTGCTCCAACGGCGCGGCCGTGCCGTTCGACCTGCCCGCGCTCGCGCAGGCCGTCTCCGGCGACGAGGTCGAGTACACCGTCGGCATCCCCGGCGAGGGCGCCGAGACCGAGGTCTTCTTCTCCGACCTCTCGCACGAGTACGTGACGATCAACGCGGAGTACACGACGTGAGGGACATCACCACCCTCCTCGAGGCGCTCCCGTACATCCGCGAGTTCCACGGCAAGACGGTCGTCATCAAGTACGGCGGGGCGGCGATGACCGACCCGGCCCTGCGCGAGGAGTTCGCCCGCGACGTCGTGCTCCTCAAGTACGTCGGGCTCAACCCGGTCGTGGTCCACGGCGGCGGGCCCGACATCACCGCCTACATGGAGCGGCTCGACATGCCGGTCGAGTTCGTCGGCGGCCTGCGCGTCTCCGACGCGCCCACGGTCGAGATCGCGAAGATGGTCCTGGTCGGCAAGGTCAACAAGGACATCGTCCTGCGCATCAACCGCCACGGGCAGCCCGCGGTCGGGCTGTGCGGCGACGACGGCCTGCTGTTCCGCGCCGCCACCATGGGCGGGCCGGAGGGCGAGGACATCGGCTACGTGGGGCGGATCGAGCGCGTCGACGTCGGCGTCATCGAGCACATCGCGGCCGACTACATCCCGGTCATCGCCTCGGTCGGCGCCGACCGCGCGGGCAACTCGCACAACATCAACGCCGACGAGGCCGCCGGCGCCGTGGCGCGCGCGCTCGGCGCCTACAAGGTGATCTTCCTCACCGACGTCGCGGGCTGGCTGCGCGACCCGGCGGACGCCGAGTCCGTGATCTCCGAGACCACCGCCGACGAGGTCGAGGCGGCGATGCCCGCGATCGCCGGCGGGATGCGCCCGAAGCTCGGCGCCTGCCTCGACGCGATCCACGGCGGCGTCACCTTCGCCCACATCATCGACGGCCGCGTGCCGCACTCGCTGCTGCTCGAGCTGTTCACCGACGCCGGCATCGGCACGAAGGTCCGCCCGGCGCGGTGACCGGCGCGCTGATCCCCAACTACGCGCGCTACGACGTCGAGTTCGAGCGCGGCGAGGGCGTCCGGCTGTGGGACTCCGAGGGCAACGAGTACCTCGACTTCCTCAGCGGCATCGCGGTCTGCAACACCGGCCACTGCCACCCGCAGGTCGTCGCCGCCGTGCAGGAGCAGGCGGCGCGGCTGCTGCACGTGTCGAACCTCTTCTACACCGCCCCGATGGTGCGCCTGGCCGAGCGGCTGGCGGAGCGCTCGCTGGGCGGCAAGGTGTTCTTCGCCAACTCCGGCGCCGAGGCCAACGAGGCGGCTTTGAAGCTCGCGCGCAAGCGCCGGGCGGGCGGGCGGCTTCGTGGTGCTCCACGGCGGCTTCCACGGCCGCACCTTCGGCGCGCTGTCGGCCACGCCGCAGGAGACCAAGCAGGCGCCCTTCGCGCCGCTCGTCCCCGGCTTCGACGCGGTGCTGCCCGAGGCCGCGCCGGCCGCCGTCGGGCCCGACACCGCGGGCGTCGTGATCGAGCTCGTCCAGGGCGAGACCGGCGTGCACCCGCTGCCGGTCGAGCTGGTGCAGGAGATCCGGGCCGCCTGCGACGAGCACGGCGCGCTGCTGATCGTCGACGAGGTCCAGACCGGGATGGGGCGCACCGGCACGCTGTGGGCCTACGAGCGCTACGGCATCCGGCCCGACGTGATGACGCTGGCCAAGGGCCTCGGCGGCGGGCTGCCGATCGGCGCCCTCGTCACCGCGCCGGAGTACGCCGACGTCTTCGCGCCCGGCGACCACGGCTCGACCTTCGCCGGCAACCCGCTGGTGACCGCCGCGGGCAACGCCGCGCTCGACGTCATCGACGACCCGGCCTTCCTGGAGGCGGTGCGCGAGCGCGGCACGATGCTGATGGAGGGCGTGCGCGAGCTGCCGGGCGTCTCAGACGTGCGCGGCGCCGGGCTGATGGTCGCCGCCGAGCTCTCGACCGACGCGCCGGCGCTGGTCAAGCGCGCGCTGCTCGAGCAGCACCTCGTCCTCAACGCCACCGGCCCGCGCACCCTGCGCTTCCTGCCCCCGCTCGTCGTGACCGAGGCGGAGATCGCCGAGGCGCTCGGAGCGCTCCGCGTCCTGCTGTCCGGCTGACGTTTTCGCGGCTGCGTTGACGTTCGTCCGGCCTAGGCGCAGACGGTGAAGCGGCGCACGACGGTCTTGCGGCGCAGCTTCTTCGAGCCCGGGCGCGTGTAGTAGGCGCGGGCGTAGACGTGGTGGGGGCCGGGCTTGAGGTGGATCGGCAGCGTCCGCCGGTACGGCTTGGTGCGGTCGGAGCGGGCCACGACCCGCTGCCCGCTGCTCGCCTTGCGGTAGTAGAAGACGACGCGCTTGACCCGCGGCTTGGCGTGGCCCTTGCGCTTGCGAACGGTCAGCGAGACGGACATCCGCTTGCCGCGCGGCGCGCATTCGAGGCCGACGCCGAGCTGCACCGAGCCGGTCTGGGGCGGCGGTGTGGGCGTGGGCGCGGGCGTGGGCGCCGGGGTCGGCGCGGGCGTCGGGACCGGGGTCGGTTGCGGCGTCGGCTGCGGTGGCGGTGCGACGCCGGTTCGCTTGACCGCGCCGCAGCCCTCGCTGCGGACGCAGGTCTGGATCGACACGACCTGGCTCGGGAAGCGGAGGTTCGAGCAGCCCGCCTTGCTGTCGTTGGCGTCGTAGTAGGGGCCCTGGGAGGCCGGGTAGGTCGCCTTCGTCACCACGCGGGCGAAGACGCGGTGCCCGTCCTCCCCGCGGTCGCAGATGTCGACGACGCGGAAGTTGTCGCGCGCGCAGACCACGCTCGGGTCCGTCGGGTGGCCGGCGCAGACCTTCTCCTGCGCGCCCGCGCCGACGGGCCAGGCCACGGCGGCGATCACCAGCACGAGCAGGGCGAGGAGCGAGAGGCGCACCATCCGCTCTTACCCCCTCATTCCGGTCCGTAGCCCAGCAGAACGGGTCCGAGCGAGAACAAGCGCGGTCTCCTCCGCCGCCGTTCAGCGCCGGGGGATGCGCAACTGGATCGTCCACGCGAGAGGGGGAAGGCTGCGGCCCTGGATGCGGAGGGTCGCCATGACGCCTCCCGGCCGCGCGGCCAGCAGCCGGCCGGCGGCCGTCCACCCCGCACGCACACGACGCGGCCGCCAGTACCCGGCCGGGAACGTGCCGGAGGCCAGGAGCGCATGCGGCGGCGCGGCCTGCACGTAATGCACCGTGCCGCCGCACCGCACGATGAAATCGCCCTCGAGAGGGCAGTTGAGCCGGTGCACCGCTGCCGCCGAGCTCACCGCCAAGGGGTAGGCATCGAGCTCCATGGGGACAACGCGTACCCGCTCGCATCCAGGGAGCGCGACGTCGCGCGCCGTGAGACCTCCAACGATCCAGTCGACCCGCGCGCCGCAGGTGATCCGGTCGGCGCCCCTGCCGGGCAACAGGTGGTCGACGCCGCCACGGCCGACGAGACGGTCCGGCCCTGCCCGCCCGTCCAGCATGCTGCTGTACCTGAACCCCTCCCGGAGGCGGCGGCTCGTCGCGCTCGCGAGGCGATCGCCGCCCTCGCCTCCCACGGCGGACTCGAAGCGACGCAGGACGTCACCTTCCCCTGGCGCGCCGTTGCGCTCGGCGTGACCGAGGTCCACCCGCACCGGCCGCTTGCGAAGTGCGTAGGTCGCGGTGTCGAATCCCGGTCCGCCGTCGAGCCGATCGGGCCCGCGGCGCCGCGCGCGCGACGTCCCGTCGCGGTCGCCGTCCGACAGGACATCGTCGCCGTCGAGTCCCGCCAGCGAGTCACGACCTCCACCGCCGTCCAGCCGATCGCGCCCGAAGCTCCCGACCAGCCGGTCGTCGCCGGGGCCGCCGGTGAACGTCTCCTCCTCGAACGGCCCGTAGTGCGGATCCCAGCCGGGGGGTCGGTCGCGCGTGCCGGTCACCTCGTCGTCGCCGCTTCCCGCATCGACGACGGTGGGCCTGCTGTACATCGGAGAGCCGGTGAAGCGAAGGCGATCATCGCGGTCACCGAGCTCGGCCGTCACGCGTCGGAGGAAGGCGACGACCCCGGACCTGGCGTCCGTCGGTCGCACATGGCACCGAACGGTGCGAACGCCCGCGTGCGCACACAGGGCCTCGGGCGCATCGATCATGGCGCCCGCATCGCTCAGCGTCAGCGAGACGCCGTCCGGCTCCCAGTGCGCGACCACCCGGTTGCGCTCGCCCGGAGCCGCTACGTACCGAATCTCCTGGAGCCCGGAGCCGACGACCGGAATCGTGAGCGTGGCGGCTTCAGCGCGAGGCGACACGCACGACGCGAACGTGACGAGGGCCGATCCAACCCCCAGGGCTGTCGCCCAGCAGCCTCTTCGGCGAGACCCGTGCCGCATGCCTCATGCTCTCAGCCAGGCGGCCGGGGGGCAAGGCGAAGACGGTTTCGGCGCTACGGGCTGCTCGGGCCCAGATCGAGCGCGATCAGGCCGACCCAGAACACCAGGGCGATCTGGGCGAGCAGCGTGATCGCCGCCCAGCCCAGCGGCTCGATCCGCCCGCGCCGCCGCGCGAGCCAGGCGCTCAGCGCCGCGGGGAGGCCGAAGAGCGCCGCGGTGAGCAGCGCGACCGACCCGCTCGACCAGCCGCTGAGGTCGCCGCCCTCGCCGTCGAGGACCGCCAGCGCGGCGGCCGCGCCGGCGACGGGCAGCAGCAACGGGGCGAACAGCCACAGCAGGATGCGCTCCCGCTTCGCGCGCTTCGCCTCCTTACGCTCGCGCTCACGGTCGCGGGCTGCGATCCGGGTCCGCGCCTCGACGGCGAAGTCGTCGCGTTCACTCACTTAGCCGAACGTGCCAGAAACGCCGCCACGTTGCGCCGGAAGCCCTCGCTGCCGTAGGCCTCGCGGACGAGGTCGTCGCCCTCGGGCGTCGTCGCCGCGCGGATCCGCCGCAGCGCCTCCTTGGTCACCTTCAGCGTGACCGGGGCGTGGGAGGCGAGCAGCTCGCACAGCTCCTCGACGCGCGCCTCGGCGTCCGCGGGCTCGACGACCTCGGTCGCGAGCCCGATCGCCAGCGCCTCGTCGGCCCTGATCGTGCGCGCCGTGAAGATGATGTCCTTCACCCGCGCCGGGCCGAGCAGCCCCGCCAGGCGCGCGTAGTTCTCCATCGACAGGCAGTTGCCGACGGTGCGCGCGATCGGGAGCCCGAACTGCGCGGCGGGCGTGCAGACGCGCAGGTCGCAGGTCGCCGACAGCGCGAGCCCGGAACCCATCGCGAAGCCGTCCACCAGCGCCACCGTCGGCTTGCCCACCGTCTCGAGCCGGCCGACGATGCGGTCGATCGTCGCCTCGTAGGCGAGCGCGTCCTCGCCGGTCTCGTCGAAGTCGGCGAACTGGCGGATGTCGGTCCCGGCCACGAACGCCTTCTCGCCCGCGCCCCGCAGCACCAGCACGCGGACGTCGTCGTCGGCATCGGCGCGCTCGCACGCCTCATAGAGCGACTCGTACATCGCGAAGGTCATCGCGTTGTGGGCCTCGGGGCGGTTGAACGTCACCCACAACGCCGGGCCGCGGCGCTCCAGCTCGACCTCGCTCATGCGAGCGCCTCGATCTCGCTGTCAGCGAAGCCGGCCGCGCGCAGGATCTCCTCCGTGTGCTGGCCCAGCAGCGGCGCGGGGCGCCGGATCGTGCCGGGCGTGTCGGAGAGCTTCACCGGGATCCCGAGCGCCTTGATCGTCCCCTCGACCGGGTGCTCGAGCGTGACCTCCATGTCGCGCGCCTGCGTGTGGGGGTCGTCGAAGACCTCGGCGTAGTCGTGGATCGGGCCGCAGGGGACGCCGCCCTCGACCAGCCTCGCCACCCACTCGTCGGTGCCGTGGGCGGCGAGCGCGGACTCGAGCTCCTCGGTCAGCTCGGCCACGTTCGCCATGCGGTCGTCGTTGGTGGCGAAGCGCGGGTCCTCGACCAGCTCGGCGCGGCCGACCGCCGCGCACAGCCGCTCGAACAGCTTCTGGTTGTTGCCCCCGACCGTGATGTAGCCGTCGCCCGTGCGCAGCGCCTGGTAGGGCGCCGTCAGGCGGTGCGCGGAGCCGAGCTTGCCCGGCACGCGGCCGGTCGCCCACAGCTCCGCCGTCTCCCAGATCGACAGCGCGAGCGCGCCCTCGAACAGCGAGGTGTCGACGTACTGGCCGCGGCCGGTGCGCTCGCGCGCGTGCAGCGCCGAGAGGATCGCGACCGCGCAGAACAGCCCGGCCGACAGGTCGCCGATCGGGATCCCGCACTTGACCGGGTTGCCGTCGGGCTCGCCGGTGACGCTCATCACGCCCGCCAGCCCCTGGGCGATCAGGTCGTAGCCCGGCCGCTGCGCGTAGGGCCCGGTCTGGCCGAAGCCCGAGATCGAGGCGTAGACGAGGCGCGGGTTGATCTCCGCCAGCGTCTCGTAGTCGACCCCGAGCCGCGCCGCCACGCCGGGCCGGTTGTTCTCGAGCACGACGTCGGCGTCGCGCGCGAGCCGGTGGAACGCCTCGCGGTGGGCGTCGAGCTTGAGGTCCAGCGTCAGCGAGCGCTTGTTGCGGTTGACGGCCAGGAACGCCGCCGTGTCGTCGCCGGACATGCGGAAGCCGAGCGAGCGGCGGGTCGAGTCGCCGCCCGGGGGCTCGACCTTGACGACGTCCGCGCCCATGTCGGCCAGCACCTGGCCGCAGAACGGCCCGGCCATGACCTGGGTCAGCTCGAGGACGCGGATGTCCTCGAGCGCCGTCACGCCGGGACCGCGGCCTCGCGCTCGAGCAGCTCGAGCGCCGCCGGCACGCCCGGCGAGATCGGCACGCCCGCGATCCGCAGGCCCATCTCCACCCCGCACAGCGTCCCGGCCAGCATCAGGTCGTTGAAGTCGCCGAGGTGGCCGATGCGGAAGATCCGGCCCTTGAGCTTCCCGAGGCCGGCGCCGAGCGACATGTCGAAGCTGTCGAGGATCACCCGGCGGACCTCGTCGGCGTCGTAGCCCTCCGGCATGACCACGCCGGTCAGCACCGCCGACAGCTCGCGCGGGTCGAGCGCCAGCACCTCGAGCCCCCACGCCTCGACCGCCGCGCGGGTGGCCGCCGCGTGGCGCTGGTGGCGGGCGAAGGCGGTCGAGAGCCCCTCCTCGCGCAGCAGCATCGTCAGCGCCTCGCGCAGGCCGTAGAGCAGGTTCGTGGCCGACGTGTAGGGCCAGAAGCCGGTCTCGTTGGCCTCGATGATCGGCGCCCAGTCCCAGTAGGAGCGCGGCGTGCGCGCCTGCTCGGAGGCGGCCAGCGCCTTCGGGCTGACCGCGTTGAAGCTGAGCCCCGCGGGCAGCATCAGGCCCTTCTGGGAGCCGCCGACGGTCACGTCGACGCCCCATTCCTCGTGGCGGTAGTCGATCGAGCCGAGCGAGGAGATGACGTCGACGAGCAGCAGTGCGTCGTGGCCGGTGGAGTCGATCGCCGCGCGGATGTCCGGGATCCGGCTCGTCACGCCGGTCGAGGTCTCGTTGTGGACGACCATGACCGCGCGGATGTCGCGGTTCGCGTCGGCGGCGAGGATCTCGGCGGCGCGCTCGGGGTCGGCGCCGTGGCGCCAGTCGCCCTCGACCCACTGGACCTCGAGCCCGAGGCGCTCGGCCATCGCCCGCCACAATGTCGCGAAGTGGCCGGTCTCGAACGCCAGCACGCGCTCGCCGGGCGACAGCGTGTTGACGAGCGCCGCCTCCCACGCGCCGGTGCCGGAGGCGGGGTAGACCACGACCGGGCCGCTCGTCTTGAAGACCCCGCGCAGGCCCTCGAGGACCTCGAGGCCGAGGCGGGCGAAGTCCGGCCCGCGGTGGTCGATCGTGGGCGCGTCGATCGCCCGCAGAACGCGGTCCGGGACGTTGGTGGGCCCGGGAATCTGGAGGAAGTGCCGTCCGCTGCGATGCGTCATCGCCGATGCAGGGTAGGGATCTCTCATCCTCTTGCGTGAAGACACCCGGGGAGCGGCGCGCTCGGCCGAGCTGGCGGCGGCGCTCGAGCAGGAGCTGCGCGGCGAGGTGCGCGCCGACGACTACACGCGCCATCTGTTCGCGAGCGACGCGAGCCTGTACTCGAGCGCGCCGCTGCTGGTGGCCTTCCCGCTCGACGCCGCCGACGTCGCCGCCGCCGTCGCCGCGGCCGCGCGCTTCGAGGTGCCGGTCGTCACCCGCGGCGCCGGCACCAGCCTGGCCGGGCAGACCGCAGGCCAGGGGCTCGTGCTCGACACCTCGCGCCACATGGACGCGATCGGCGAGGTCGACCTGACGGCGCGGCGGGTGCGGGTCGGCCCTGGCGTCGTGCAGGAGGACCTCAACCGCGCCGTGGCCCGCCACGGCCTCGGCTTCGGACCCGACACCTCGACCTCCAACCGGGCCACGCTCGGCGGCATGATCGGCAACAACTCCTCCGGCAGCCACTCGATCGTCTACGGCACGACGATCGACCACGTCCACGAGCTGGACGTCGTGCTCGCCGACGGCTCGACCGCGACGTTCGGCCCGGTCGACGAGGCCGAGCGCGCGCGGCGGGCGCAGGCCGACACGCTCGAGGGCGCGATCTACCGCGGGCTGCCGGACATCCTGCGCGACCACGCCCGCGCGATCGCCGAGGACTACCCCAAGCACTGGCGCCAGTCCGGCGGCTACCGGCTCGACCGCCTCGCGCGCGAGTTCGACCTCGCCAAGTTCGTCACCGGCTCGGAGGGCACGCTCGTCGCGATCACCGAGGCGACGGTCGGCCTGATCGAGCTGCCGAAGGCGAAGATGTTCGCGGTCGGGCACTTCGACTCGGTCGACGCGGCGATCGCCGCGACCGAGGACGCGCTCGCGCTCGAGGCGGCCGCGATCGAGATGATCGACTCGACCATCCTCGAGCTGTCGCGCTCCAAGCGCGAGTTCGCGCAGATGGCCTCGACGATCGAGGGCGAGCCCGGCGCGCTGCTGTTCGTGACCTTCTTCGCCGACACGCCCGCGGAGGCCGGCGCGCAGCTCGACCGGCTCACGGACGCCTGGCGCGAGCACGGCCACGGCTACCACACGCTGCGCGCCGAGACCGCCGCCGAGCAGGACGCGCTGACCAAGGTCCGCAAGGCCGGGCTGGGGCTCCTGATGGCGGCCAGCGTGGGCTCGAGCCGGCCGGCCGCGTTCGTCGAGGACACCGCGGTCGCGCCCGAGCGGCTCGGCGACTACGTCAAGGCGTTCCGCGCGATCCTCGACCGCCACGGCATGAAGGCCGGCTTCTACGGCCACTGCTCGGTCGGCTGCCTGCACATCCGGCCCTTCGTCGACCTCACGGCGCCCGGCGGCGTCGACACGATGGCCGCGGTGGCCGACGAGATCGCGACGCTGGTGGCGGACTTCGACGGCGTCAACTCCAGCGAGCACGGGGACGGCCGCGTACGCAGCCCCTTCAACCCGCGCGTGTTCGGCGACGACCTCTACGAGGCGATGCGCAAGGTCAAGGCGCTGTTCGACCCCGAAGGGCGCCTGAACCCGGGCGTCATGGTCGACGCCGCGCCGATCACCACGAACCTGCGCGATCCGGCGCTGCCGCCCGCGGGCCCGCTCAAGACCCACTTCTCCTTCGCCGAGACCGACGGGATGCGCGGCGCCGCCGACCGCTGCCAGCGCATCGGCGCCTGCCGCAAGTCCGGCTCGGGCGTGATGTGCCCGTCCTACATGGCCACGCGCGAGGAGGAGCACGCCACGCGCGGGCGCGCCAACGCGCTGGTCAAGGCGCTGTCATCGCCCGACCCGCGCGCGGCGATGGGCGACGAGCGGCTGCACGAGATCCTCGACCTCTGCCTCGAGTGCAAGGCGTGCAAGGCCGAATGCCCGCTGAGCGTGGACATGGCGACGATGAAGTCCGAGTTCCTCGCGCACTACCAGGCGGAGCACGGGATCCCGTTCCGCTCGCGGCTGTTCGGCGCGATCCGGCGGCTCAACAGGGTCGGCGCCGCCACCGCGCCGCTCTCGAACCTCCCGCTGCCGCGGGCGCTGCTGGAGCGCGTGGCCGGCATCGACCGCCGCCGCCCGCTCCCGCGCTTCGCCCGCCAGACGCTGCTGCGCTGGGACCGCAGGCGCGCGCGGGTGGGTGGGGACGGGATTGGCTCGCGCGGCGACGTCGTCTTCCTGGCCGACTCGTTCACGACCTTCACCGAGCCCGCGATCGGGCGCGCGGCGATCGAGCTGCTGGAGCTGGCGGGCTGGAACGTGCGGCTCGAGAGCGCCGGCTGCTGCGGGCGCTCGAGCATCTCCAAGGGCCTGCTCGGCCAGGCGCGCGGGATGGCGGAGGCGATGGTGGGCCGGCTGGCGAGCGAGGCCGAGCGCGGCGTGCCGATCGTCGGCTGCGAGCCGTCGTGCCTGCTGACGCTGCGCGAGGAGCACGTGAGCCTGCTGCCCGACGACCCGCGCGCGCAGGTCGTGGCGAACCAGACGCGGCTGGTCGAGGAGCTGCTGGTGGAGGCGATCGACGACGGCGCGCTCGTGCTCGATCCCGGCTCGTCCGTCAGCGGGCGGGAGATTCTGTTCCACGGCCACTGCCACCAGAAGGCGCTGGCGGGCACCGCCGCGACGGTCGCGCTGCTCGAGCGCATCCCGGGCGCGCAGGTGACCGAGCTGGACGCGGGCTGCTGCGGAATGGCAGGTTCGTTCGGCTTCGAAACGGAGCACTACGACCTATCGATGCAGATCGGCGAGTCACGCCTGTTCCCGGCGCTGCGGGGGGCAGCCGCCGGGACCCTGGTCTCCGCGACCGGGGTGTCGTGCCGCCAGCAGATCGGCCACGGGGTGGGGCAGCGCGCCTGGCATCCGGTGGAGCTGGTGAAGGCGGCGCTGCCGCAGAGCTAGACAGGGGGAGGGTGACGTGTCCAATGAGCTGATCTCGATCATCGTGCTGATCGCGGTCTTCCTGATCTCCACGACGCTGGGGATCAACATGGGCGTGCTCGGGGTCGTGGCCGCGTTCGGCCTCGGCACGGCGCTCGGCGTGTCGGAGGACGACATCTTCGCCGGCTTCCCGGGTGATCTCTTCGTGATCCTCGTCGGGGTCACGCTGTTGTTCGGCATCGCCTCGAACAACGGGACGGTGGACTGGCTGATCCAGGCGGCGGTGAGGGCGGTCAAGGGCCGCGCGATCGCCATTCCCTGGGTCTTCTTCCTCGTCACCGCGATCCTCACCGCGTCGGGCGCGGTCGTCCCGGGCGCGGTCGCGATCGTCGCGCCGATCGCGCTCGGCTTCGCGGTCCAGTACGGCATCAACCCGGTGCTGATGGGGCTGTTCGTCATCAACGGCGCGACGGCGGGCGGCTTCTCGCCGGTCAGCGTGTTCGGCTCGATCGTCAACGGCGTGGTCGAGCGCGAGGACCTCGCCGAGAACGCGATGCTGCTGTTCGCCAGCTCGTTCATCTTCAACTTCCTGCTCTGCTTCGTCGTGTTCTTCCTGTTCGGCGGGCGCAACCTGCTCGGCCGCCGGGTCGAGCCGGGCGAGACGGTCGACGACGACGAGCGCAGCGGGCGTTTCGAGCGCGAGGTGCAGGACCGCGAAAAGGCCGGCACCGGCCCGAAGCCGATCGCCGGCGGTGCGGCGACCACGGCGCCGGCCGAGGTCCCGGAGCTCGACCGCGACAAGATCCTCACGCTCGTCGGCATCGCGTCGCTGATCGTCGTCGCGCTGGCGTTCGACGTCGACGTCGGGTTCGTCGCCTTCAGCATCGCCGCCGTGCTGATGCTGATCTCGCCGAAGGCGCGCAAGGGCGCGGTCGAGAAGGTCGCGTGGTCGACCGTGCTGCTGATCTGCGGCATCGTCATGTACGTCGGCCTGCTCGAGGAGATCGGGACGATCGACTGGCTGGGCGAGCAGGTGGCCACCCTCGACCGGGCGCTGCTCGCGGCGCTGCTGATCTGTTACGTCGGCGCCGTCGTGTCGGCCTTCGCCTCCACCACCGGCATCCTCGGCGCGCTGATCCCGCTCGCGGTGCCGTTCCTGGAGACGGGCGCGGTCGGCGCGGTCGGCCTCATCATCGCGCTGGCGATCTCCTCCTCGGTGGTCGACTCGAGCCCGTTCTCGACCAGCGGCGCCCTGACGGTGGCCAACACGCCCGCGGAGCATCGCGAGCGCGTGTTCAAGCGGCTCATGCAGTGGGGCATGAGCATGGTCGTGATCGCGCCGCCGATCGTCTGGCTCGTGTTCGTGGTGCCCGGCTGGCTGTGATCCGCTGGGGCATCATCGGGACCGGCAGGATCGCCTCCACCTTCGCCGCCGACCTCGAGTCGACCGACTCGGGGACGGTGGTGGCGGTCGGCTCGCGGCGCGAGGGGACGGCGGAGGAGTTCGCCGGCCGCTTCGGCATCCCCAACCACCACGTCGGCTACGACGCGCTCGTCGCCGACCCGGAGGTGGACGCGGTCTACGTGGCGACGCCGCACCCGCTGCACCACGAGGACGCGCTGCTCGCGCTGCGGGCGGGCAAGCACGTGCTGGTGGAGAAGCCGTTCACGATGAACGCGGCCGAGGCCGAGGCGCTGGTCGCGGAGGCGCGTGCGCGCGGGCTGTTCCTGATGGAGGCGATGTGGACGCGCTTCCTGCCGCACATCGCCGCGATCCGCGGGCTGCTCGCCGAGGGTGAGCTGGGCGAGATCGTGACCGTCACGGCGGACCACGGCCAGTGGTTCGCCGAGGACCCCGCGTCCCGGCTGTTCGCGCCGGAGCTCGGGGGCGGCGCGCTGCTCGACCTCGGCATCTATCCGGTGTCGTTCGCCTCGTTCGTGCTCGGCTCGCCCTCGCGCGTCGTCGCGCTGGCGGACCCGGCGTTCACCGGCGTCGACGCGCAGACCTCGATCCTGCTCGGGTACGAGGGCGGCGCGCACGCGGTGCTGACCTGCACGCTGCGGGCGAAGAGCCCGACGCGGGCCGCGATCGTCGGCACCGAGGGGCGGATCGAGATCGAGGGCGCCTTCTACGCGCCCGCGGCGTTCACTGGTCGGATCGCGCGGGGAGACGCAGCGGGTCGACATCCCCTCCGAGGGGCGGCTGCGCTACGAGGCCGACGAGGTCGCGCGCTGTGTCGAGGAAGGGCTGCTGGAGAGCCCGCTGATGCCGCTCGACGAGACCGTCGCGATCATGCGGACGATGGACGCCGTCAGTCGTTCAGCCGCTGCTTGACGACCTTGCCCATGGCGTTGCGGGGCAGCTCGTCGAGGAAGCGGATCTCGCGCGGGCGCTTGTGCGGCGCGAGCTCTCCGGCCACGTGGTCGATCAGGTCCTTCGCGTTCGGCTTGTCGCCGTCGGGCACGACCCAGGCGATGATCTTCTCGCCGAGGTCGGGGTCCTCCTCGCCCGTCACCGCGGCCTCGAGCACGCTGGGGTGCTCGAGCAGGGCGACCTCGATCTCGCCGGCGCCGACCTTGTAGCCGCCGGTCTTGATCAGGTCGGTCGAGCGGCGGCCGACGATGCGCCAGTAGCCGTCCTCGGCGACGGTGGCGAGGTCGCCGGTGAAGAACCAGCCGTCGCGCATCGCCTCCTCGGTGGCCTCGGGGCGGTTGAGGTAGCCGGCGAAGAGGTTCGGGCCCTTGACGGTGACCTCGCCGATCGTCTCGTCGTCGGTCGCCGTCATCGCGTTGCCGTCGTCGTCGACCAGCCGCACCTCGACGCCGGGCACGGGCACGCCGACGTAGCCCGCCCGCGGCTGTGAGTCGGCGCGCACCGCCGTGTTCATCAGCGTCTCGGTGAGCCCGTAGCGCTCGACGATCTGCTGGCCGGTGAGCTGCTCGATGCGCGTGAACTCGGGGGCGGGGAGGGGCGCGGAGCCGGAGACGAGGAGGCGGGCCTGCTTGAGCCCGTCGACGATCGCGCGGTCGGACTCGGCCTCGCGGCCGAGCCGGTGGTACATGGTCGGGACGCCGAACAGCATCGTCGCGCCGCTGGCGAGGGCGTTGGCCGCGGTCGCGGGGTCGAAGCGGCCGAGGTGGCGCAGCTCGCCGCCGCGGCGCAGCGGGCCGAGCAGGCCGAGCACGAGGCCGTGGACGTGGAAGAGCGGCAGGCCGTGGGTGAGGATGTCGTCGCCGGTCCAGTCCCACGCGTCGGCGAGGCCGTCGAGGTTGGAGGCGACGGCGCGGCGGGGCAGGATCGCGCCCTTCGGCTTCCCGGTCGTCCCGCTCGTGTAGATGATCAGGGCCGCGTCCTCGTCGTGCGCGGTGCTCTCGGGCAGCTCGCCGCCGCGGGCGGTCACGTCGATCTCGAGGCCGTCGGGCCCGCCGAAGACGACGTCGGGCTTGGAGTCGGTGAGCACGTGCTCGAGCTCGCCGCGGCCGAGCTTCGGGTTGATCGGCACGAGCGGCGTGCCGGTGGCCAGCGCGGCGACCACGGCGACGCAGGTCTCGAGCGTCGACTCCGCCCACACCGCGACCCGGTCGGCGCCGTCGAACCGCTCCGCGACCGCGGCGGCGGCCTCGCGCAGCTCGCCGTAGGAGAGGCCGCGGTCGCCGACCGAGACCGCCGGCTCGCCTCCTCCCTCGAAGACCTTCGGGAACATGGACGGCAGGCTAACCTCTCGCGCCTCATGAGCGAGCCCAGAGAGCCCATCCGCACCGAGGTCCACCGCGTCGCCGACCCGGAGTCGACCCGCGTCGCCTCCTACCTCGCGCAGCCCGGCGAGGTCGGGCGCGTGCTGCTGCTCTACTCGGGCGGCCTCGACACGAGCGTGATGCTCAAGTGGATCCAGGACGAGTACGAGGCCGAGGTCGTGGCGTTGACCGTCAACCTCGGCCAGCCGGGTGAGGACTACGACGTCGTCAAGGGCAAGGCGACGGCACTCGGCGCGATCGAGGCGCACGTCGTCGACGCGCGCGACGAGTTCGCGGCCGAGTACGTCCTGCCGGCGATCCGGGCCAACGCCAACTACGGCGACGGCTACCCGCTCTTCACCGCGCTCGGCCGCCCGCTGATCGCCAAGCTCGCCGTCGAGTACGCGCGCCGCTCCGGCTGCGACACGATCGCCCACGGCTGCACCGGCAAGGGCAACGACCAGGTGCGGATCGAGGGCACGGTCGCCACGCTGGCGCCGGAGCTCAAGGTGATCGCGCCGGTGCGCTCGTGGCAGATGGGCCGCGACGAGGAGATCGCCTACGCGCGCAAGCACGGGATCCCGGTCAAGGGCGGCACGGAGTCCGCTCCGTACTCGATCGACGACAACCTCTGGGGCCGCTCCTCGGAGGGCAAGTGGATCGAGGACCTCTCGCACGCGCCCGACGACGACGTCTTCCAGCTCGTCACGCGGCCCGAGCTCGCGCCCGACGAGCCGCAGATCGTCGACATCTCGTTCGAGCGCGGCGTGCCGGTGGCGCTGGACGGCGAGCGCCTGCCGCTCGCGGAGCTGATCGACCGGGCGGCGGCGCTGGGCTGCAAGCACGGGGTCGGGATCGTCGACCACATCGAGGACCGGATCGTCGGGCTGAAGGTCCGCGACATCTACGAGGTCCCGGCCGCGGCGCTGCTGCTGCCGGCCCACCGCGAGCTCGAGCGGCTCGTCGGCACGATCCACCAGAACCAGTTCAAGCCGCGGCTCGACCAGCAGTGGGCCTACCTCGTCTACGCGGGCCTGTGGTGGGAGCCGCTGCGGACCGACATCGAGGCCTACATCGAGCACGTCAACGAGCGCGTGACCGGCACGATCGGCCTGAAGCTGTTCAAGGGCGTGGCGCGGGTGGTCACGCGCGAGAGCCCGAACGCGGTCTACGACGCCCAGCTGGCGACGTTCGCGGAGTCGGGCGGGCTGTTCTCCCAGCAGGCGTCGCCGGGCTTCATCGAGATCTGGACCCTGCAGTCGCGGATGGCGCAACGTGTCCGCGAAGGCGACGGCGGGTAGTCTCCGGCCCATGCTCTACAAGCTTCTCGGCATCCTGGTGTGGAACGGCGCGAAGACCCTCCTGCGCGCGAAGTACGGGCGGACCTACATGCCCGCCCCGGTGCTCGTGGGCGGCGTCGTGGTGGCCGGGGCCGTCATCGGCCTCGTGTTCGCCAAGCAGCGCGACTCCGACTAGTTCCCCGCACAGAGCAGGGCCTTCCCGGACCCGCCGACGCGTCTGGGACGATCGGCGGCGGTGACGGAATCGATCCCTGCCTCGATCCTCGACGGCCTCACGCTGGAGGCGGTCGAGTGGCTGCCCTCGGGCGCCGACACGGGCCTCCTGCGCGTGCGCGGGCGGTGGGCCGTCGGCGTGGGGCACCCGCTCGGGCTGCCGGCGCTGTGCGCCGCGGTCGAGGGCGAGGTGTCGCGTGTCGACTCGCTGCCGGACGCACGGACGGGCGGCGCGATCTGGCGCGGCGCGTACCTGGTTGCCGAGGCGGTCGCGCGCGCGGGGCTGTGGCTGGAGTGGGAGAGCGGCGAGCGCTCTGCGCTGCCGACGCCGGCGGGGCTCGACGAGCGCGCGGCGCCGGTCAGCGCTCCCGTCGTGGAGCCGGAGCCGGGGGGAGAGGTCATCGACCGCGCCGTGCTGGCCGAGCGCCGCGCCCGCCGGGCCGAGGCGGCCGAGCAGGCCCAGGCGCGCGTCGCCTCGGAGGCGCTGCGGGCCTTGGACGCGCTGGAGATCCGCGGCACGGAACTGGAGCAGCGCGTCGAGGCGCTGGCCGCGGAGCGCGACGCCCTCGCCGAGCGGGCGCGGGTGCTCGAGCAGCAGGTCCCGCGCGACGAGCACCAGCGGCGCGCGTTGGCCGACGCCCTCGCCGCGGCGGCGGCCGCGCGGCGCCAGACGCGCGAGTGGCGGCTGCGGATGCGCGCGGCCGAGGTCGCGCGCTCGAGCGACGCGGTGCGGCTGCGCGTGCTCGAGGACCGCGAGGCGTCGGGCGCCTCGCTGCGGGCCGAGCGCGCGGCTCAGGATGCGGCGCTGGCGGCGCTGCGGGGGCGCGCGGCCGGCTTGGCCGACGAGCTGCGGCGGGCCAACGCGCAGGCGGTCGCGGCGGCTGCGGACCTCGACGACGTCCGCCGCGACCTCGGCCGCCGGCTCGAGGCGAGCGACCGGTCGGTGGCCGCGTGGGAGGGCCGGGCGACCGAGGCGGAGTCCGCGCTCGAGCAGGCGCGCGGTGAGCTGTCGGCGCGCGAGGCCGAGCTGTCGGGCGCGCGCGACGAGCTCTCGCGGGTGCGAGCGGCGGTCGCCGAGCTGACGACCGGCCTCGACGCGGAGCGCGCGGCGCGGGCCGAGGCCGGCGCCGAGGCCGCCGCCGCGAGCGCGGCGCTGCGGGCCGAGAGCGTCGCCCGCGTGGCGCTCGAGGATGAGCTCGAGCGCGAGCGCGCGGCCCGCAACGTGCTCAGCGACGCCCTCGACGCCGAGACCGACGCGCTCGCCTCCCTGCACGTCGAGCTCAACGCCGAGCGCGCCGCGAGGGCGGCGGAGCGCGAGCAGTTGGAGGCTCTCCGCGCCGCGGCCCCGGAGCACGAGGCGGATCAGGAGGCGTTGGCGGTGCTGCGCGACGACCTGGCGGCGCAGCGGGCGGTGGTCGCCGCCCTCGAGGACCTGCGCGCCGTCGAGCGGCAGGCGCGCGAGGCCGACCAGACGGCGCTGGTGGAGCTGCGCGACGAGCTGGCCGCGGAGCGGGCGGCACGCGAGGCCGACCGGGCCGCGCTGGCCGTCGAGCGGGCGGCGCGGGAGGCCGACCAGGCCGCGCTCGCCTCGCTGCGCGACGACCTGGCCGCGGAGCGTGCGGCGCGGGAGACGTTGCAGGCGGAGCTCGACGCGCTGCGCGTCGAGGTCGCGCGTGACACCACGGCGGAGCTCCGCGCCGAGATGGAGGCGGCGCGGCAGGAGGACCACGCGGTGCTCGCCCGGCTCCGTGCCGACCTCGAGGCCGAGCGCGCGGCCCGCGAGGCCGACCAGGCCGCGCTCGCATCCCTGCGCACGGAGCTCGAGACCGCCCAGGCCCGCCTGACCGAGGCCGGCGCCGCCGACGAGGGCGGCCTGCTCGACCGCGTCGCCGGCCTCGCCGACGAGATCGAGTTCCAGCGCCGCGCCCGCGAGCAGGCCGAAGCCGCCGCCGCCCACGTGCCCGCCGCGGAGTCGGGCCGCGTGGTCGCCGACCTCGACGCCGCCGCCTCGGCGCTGCGCGAGCGGGCCGGGAACGGGATGGCCGTCGGCTCCGCCGCCGCGCCGGCCGAGACCGACGCGCCGGCCGAGGCCGAGCCCGGCCGAGGACGCCGTCCCCGCGGCCGCGCCCCCCGAGCGGGCGCGGCGGGAGATCGTCTCCGCTCCGCGCGGGCCGGCTCGTGGCCACGCGACCGGCAGCGCGCAGCGCACCTACCCGTGGCTGCGCGGCGCGCTGGTCAAGCTCGCCCACGACGACCCCGAGGCGGCCGGGCGGATCATCGCCGGGCTGCTGCCGGTCCAGGCCGTGATCGTGCAGGGCCCGGTCGACTACGACCTCACGATCAAGGAGATCGGGACGTTCTCCGTGTCGGTCAACAGCGGGCGCGCCTACGTCAAGACGATCGAAGAGCCTCGCGGCCGCCGCGAGGCCGAGTTCCACCTCACCGCCGACGCGCTGACGCTCGCCGAGCTGATCGCCGGCGTCCCGCACAAGCTCGGGCGCTTCCGCGGCCCGGCCCGCGTATCCGGTCGCAAGCGCCGCGCGAAGCCGCTGCGCGCGATCCGCGGTGCGAGCATCTCGCTCGCCGAGGCCGCCCGCGCCGGCGCGCGGCTCGAGCCCGGGCTCGTCTTCCGGACCTTCCCGTACGTCATCCACCCGGCGTGGTCGCGCCACCACAGCTTCACGGTCGCCCAGCAGATCCTCGGCGACCCGCCGGAGACCTGGTACCTCGTGGTCGGCGACGGCCGCGGGATGCGCGTCCTGACCGCCCCGCCCGCGGAGGGCGTGGACGCCACGGTGACGATGACGCCCGAGGCGTTCGGCCATCTCCTGCGCGGCGAGCCCGTCCCGCCCGGCCACCGCCCGTCGATCCGCGGCGACCGCGCCGCGGTCGCGCTCCTGAAGCTCTGGCTGGACCGCGCCCAGGGCCTGTGAGCGCCATTTCGCCCAGGGTGCGGGCAAGAGGAGAACACCGTCCGGCCGGGCCCCTAGATTGGGACGCCCTGTGAGCACTCCAGCCGCCGCGCACCTGCACGTCCACTCCGAGTATTCGCTGCTCGACGGCGCCGCGAACATCGAGGGCCTGGCCGCCCGCGCGGCCGCCTTCGGCCAGCCGGCGCTCGGGCTCACCGACCACGGGGTCATGAACGGCTCGGTCGAGCTCTACAAGGCCTGCAAGGCCCACGGCATCAAGCCGATCCTCGGGCTCGAGGCGTACTTCGTCGACGACCGGACGGTGCGCGAGGGCAAGATCGAGCGCAACCACCTGACGCTGCTCGCGTCCACCGACGAGGGCTTCCGCAACCTGGTCAAGCTCTCGAGCGCCGGCTTCCTCGAGGGGCTCTACCGCGGCAAGCCGGGCGTCGACCTCGACTGCCTCGCCCGCCACGCCGAGGGCGTCATCGCGCTCACCGGCTGCCTCGCCTCCCGCTCCAGCCGCCGCATCGTCGAGGGCCGGCTGCCGCAGGCGCGCGCCCACCTCGACGAGCTCGTGCAGGTGTTCGGCCCCGAGAACGTCTACTTCGAGGTCCAGCGCAACGGCATCGCCGAGCAGGAGCAGGTCAACGAGGCGATCGCGAAGTTCGCGCGGGAGATGGGCCGCCCGCTCGTCGCCACCGCCGACGTGCACTACCTCCGCAAGGAGGACTACCACCATCACGCCGCGCTGCTGTGCGTGCAGACGAAGTCGACGCTGGCCCAGCCGAAGATGTCCTTCGACACCAACGAGTTCTATTTGAAGAGCTCGGAGGAGATGGCGCAGTCCTTCCAGGACATGCCCGAGGCGCTCGCCTCGACGCTCGAGATCGCCGAGCGCTGCGACACCACGATCGCGCTCAAGCAGCAGCTGATCCCGCGCTTCGACTGCCCCGACGGCCAGAGCGAGGAGGAGTACCTCCGCGCGCTCGTGGACGAGGGCCTGCGCAAGCGCTACGGCGACCCGATCCCCGCCGCCGCCCGCGAGCGCGCGGACATGGAGCTGGGCGTCATCGGCAACATGGGCTTCAACGCCTACTTCCTGATCGTGTGGGACTTCGTCGCCTACGCGAAGGCCAACGGGATCGCCGTCGGCCCGGGCCGCGGCTCGGCGGCCGGCTCGATCGTCTCCTACACGCTCGGGATCACGGACGTCGATCCGCTCCGCTACGACCTGCTGTTCGAGCGCTTCCTGAACGCCGAGCGCGTGTCGATGCCGGACATCGACATCGACTTCTCCGTCCGCGGCCGCGACCGCGTGATCCGCTACGTGACCGACAAGTACGGCACCGACCGCGTGGCGCAGATCATCACCTTCGGCCGCATGTTCCCGCGCGCCGCGACGCGCGACGCCGCGCGCGTGCTCGGCCACGACTACGGCGTCGGCGACCGCCTGGCCAAGCTGATCCCCGACCCCCAGCAGGGCCGCCCGCCGTCGTTCGAGGACTGCATGCAGCCGGGCGCCGACCTCGCCGCCGAGGTCCAGCGCGACCCGGTCGCGAAGCAGATCGTCGACGTCGCGCGGGGCCTCGAGGGGATCGTCCGCAACGCCTCGATCCACGCGGCGGCCGTGGTGATCTCCGACCGCCCGCTGACCGACATCGTGCCGCTCCAGCTCGCCGACGCCGGCGTGGGGGAGGACGGCGCGAAGGTCTTCCGCACCGTCACCCAGTACTCGATGAAGCCGATCGAGGAGATCGGCCTGCTCAAGATGGACTTCCTGGGCCTGCGCAACCTCGACGTGATCGAGGACGCGCTGACCATCATCGAGCGCTCGAGCGACAGCCGGATCGACATGGCGACGCTGCCGCTCGACGACGAGAAGACCTACGAGATGATGGCCCGCGGCGACGCGGTGGGCGTGTTCCAGTTCGAGTCCGAGGGCATGCGGGAGGCGCTGAAGAAGGTCCAGCCGACCGAGTTCGAGGACCTCGTCGCGCTCGTGGCGCTCTACCGCCCGGGCGCCATGGACCAGATCCCGACCTACGCGCGCGGCAAGCGCAACCCCGAGTCGGTCAACTACATCGACGACCGCCTGCGCCCGATCACCGAGGCGACCAAGGGCGTGATCCTGTACCAGGAGCAGTCGATGCAGATCGCCAAGTCGATCGGCGGCTTCAGCGGCCCGCGCGCGGACGACCTGCGCAAGGCGATCGGCAAGAAGAACCGCAAGGCGATGGCCGAGCTCAAGCCCGAGTTCTACGAGGGCTGCCGCGCCTCGGGCACGAGCGAGCAGGTCATCGAGACGCTGTGGCTGACCAACGAGAAGTCGGCCGACTACTCCTTCAACCGCTCCCACGCCGCCTGCTACGCGCTGATCTCCTACCGCACCGCCTGGCTCAAGGCCAACTACCCGGCCGAGTACATGGCGGCGCTGATCTCCTCCGTGATGTCGACCAAGGACAAGGTCCCGTTCTTCGTCGCGCGCTGCGAGGAGATGGGGATCGAGATCCTGCCGCCGGACGTCAACCTCTCCGACCACGAGTTCATGGTCGTCGAGGGCAACATCCGCTTCGGGCTCGACGCCGTGAAGGGCGTCGGCTACGCCGCCGTCGAGGCGATGAAGCGCGCCCGCGAGGAGGGCGGCCCGTTCACGAGCCTGTGGGACTTCTGCGAGCGCGTGGACTGCCGGGCGGTCAACAAGACGGCGATCGAGGCGCTGATCAAGTGCGGCGCCTTCGGCTCCACCGGCGCGACGCGCCGCGGCATGCTCGAGGTGCTGGAGGCCGCCCAGGGCGCCGGGGCGAAGGCCCAGCAGGACGCCGAGATCGGCCAGGGCTCGATCTTCGACCTCGCACCCGTCGGCGGCGCCTCGCCCTTCGCGGCGCCCGCGCACCCGCCGATCCCGATCCACGAGTTCGAGCGCACCGAGCTGCTGGCGGTCGAGAAGGAGTCGATCGGCCTCTTCATCTCCGACCACCCGCTCAAGCGCGTGCGCGAGGCCCTGCTGGCCAAGGCCGATTGCACCTGCGCTGAGGTGATCAACCGCAAGCGACGAGGACTGGGTCACGGTCGGCGGGATGATCACCGCCTCGAAGAAGATCCG
>CAWBCU010000017.1:0-76422 GCA_963787335.1 uncultured Solirubrobacterales bacterium | reverse complement strand
TGCGCGGCTTGGCCGCCTCGGCGGCGGCCTGCTCGGCCGCTGCGGCCGCCCCGTCGTCGCCCGCCACGCGTGAGGGCGCGAGCATCATCACCATGTTGCGCCCGTCCTGCTGGGGGCGCTGCTCGACCACGGCGAGATCGCCGAGCTCGTCCGCGAGCCGGTTGAGCAGCTGCTCGCCGCGCTCCGGGTGGGCCATCTCGCGGCCGCGGAACATGATCGTCACCTTGACCTTGTCGCGCCCGTTGAGGAAGCGGAGGACGTGGCCCTTCTTGGTGTCGTAGTCGTGCTGCGCGATCTTCGGCCGGAACTTGATCTCCCGGACGTTGATCTGGGTCTGGTGCTTGCGCGCGGCCTTCTGCTTCTGGGCCTGCTCGTACTTGTACTTCGAGTAGTCCAGGATGCGGCAGACGGGCGGCTTGGCCTCCGGGGCCACCTCGACGAGATCGAGGTCGCGATCCTGCGCGATCTTCAGCGCGTCGGCGGTCTTCATGATCCCGACCTGCTGGCCCGTCTCGTCGATGAGACGGATCTCGGGCACACGGATGCGCTCGTTGATGCGCGTGGTATCGCGTTCCGGCGGCTGCCGGTCGAACCTACGAGGGACCGGCACTTATGCGATTTCGGTGCGGCGCGGCGTCAAGCTGTGCGCGGCGCTGCTGGGTTAGAACGCTTGGTCAACGTCGGGAAGTATAGCTTCAATCGCCGTCGCGCCCATCGGTCTCGCCCACCAGTCGCTCGACGGCCTCGGCGAGCCCCACGGTCCCCAGGTCGCCCTCGCCGTGGCGGCGCAGCGACACGGCGCGCTCCTCGGCCTCGCGGTCGCCGACCACGAGCATGTAGGGCACCTTGCGCAGCTCGGCCTCGCGGATCTTGCGCCCGACGGACTCCGTGCGCTCGTCGGCGTCCGCGCGCAGCCCGCCCGCGCGCAGCGCGGAGACGACCTCGTTGGCGTAGCCGTTGTGGCGATCGGCCAGCGGGAGCACCGCGGCCTGGGAGGGCGCGAGCCACAGCGGCAGGTCGCCGCCGGTGTGCTCGAGCAGGATCCCGATGAAGCGCTCGAAGGAGCCGACCAGCGCCCGGTGAACATCGCCGGCCGGTGCTCGGCGTTGTCGGCGCCCGTGTAGGTGAGGTCGAAGCGCTCGGGGAAGTTGTAGTCGAGCTGCACGGTCCCGAGCTGCCACGAGCGGTTGAGCGAATCGCGCATGTGGAGGTCGATCTTCGGGCCGTAGAAGGCGCCGTCGCCCTCGTGGATCGAGTACTCGTAGCCGCCGCGGTCGAGCGCCGCCGCCAGCGCGGCCTCGGAGCGATCCCACATCTCGTCGGTGCCGATGCGCTGCTCGGGCCGGGTCGAGAGCTCGATCCGCATGTCGAAGCCGAACTGGTCGTACCAGGCGAACCCGAAGGCGAGGCAGTCCAGCACCTCCTGCTCGACCTGCTCCTCGGTGCAGAAGATGTGGGCGTCGTCCTGGATGAAGTGGCGCACGCGCAGCAGGCCGTGGAGCGTGCCGCTGGGCTCGTTGCGATGCAGGTGGCCCGGCTCGGCGTAGCGGATCGGGAGCTCGCGGTAGGAGTGCTTGCCCATCGCGTAGAACGCGCAGTGGCCCGGGCAGTTCATGGGCTTGAGGGCCATCGGGTGGTCCTCGGCCTCCGTCACGAACATGTTCTCGCGGTACTTGTCCCAGTGGCCGGAGATCTCCCACAGCTTGCGGTCGTAGAGCAGCGGGGTCTTGATCTCCTGGTAGCCGCGCTCCTCCGACATCGCGCGCGAGCGCGCCACCAGGGCGTTGTAGACCGCGGTGCCGCGCGGGAGCCAGAACGCGCTGCCCGGGGCCAGCTCGGAGAAGCTGAACAGCCCGAGCTCGCGGCCCAGCTTGCGGTGGTCGCGGGCGCGCGCCTGCTCGAGCCGCTCGAGGTGGTCGGCGAGGTCCTGCTTGGAGTGGAAGGCGGTGCCGTAGATGCGCGTGAGCATCTGGCGGTCGGCGTCGCCGCGCCAGTAGGCGCCCGCGACGCTGAGGAGCTTGAACGCCTTGATGCGGTCGGTGGCCGGCGCGTGCGGCCCGCGGCAGAGGTCGGTGAAGGGACCGTTGGTGTAGAGCGAGACGCTGTCGACGCCGGTGTTGGCGACGAGGTCGTCGATCAGCTCGACCTTGTAGTCCTGGTGCTCGCCGAGGAAGCGCTCGCGCGCGGCCGCGGGCGTGACGTCCTCGCGCACGAACTCCTCGCCCGCCTTGATGTGCTCGCGCATCTTCGCCTCGAGCGCCTCGAAGTCGGCGTCCGAGACGGTGACGCCCTCGGGGAACTCGAAGTCGTAGTAGAAGCCGTCCTCGATCGGCGGGCCGATCGAGATCTTCGTCCCGGGATAGAGGTCGAGCACCGCGGCGGCCAGCACGTGCGCGGTGTCGTGGCGGATCAGGTCGAGCGAGTCGTCGTCGCGGCTGGTGACGATCGCGACCTCGTCGCCGTCGGCCAGCGGGCGCGCGAGGTCGCGCACCTCCCCGCCGACCTTGACCGCGAGCGCGGCGCGCGCGAGGCCGGGCCCGATCGCAGCCGCGAGGTCGGCGCCGGTGGCGCCGTCCGGGAGTTCCTTTTGCGACTGGTCGGGAAGGATCACGTGCATGGCAGCGTCGATGCTAGACGCCCGGGGGCTGCGCAACGCGGTCCGTGCGGGCGAGCACACCGGGCCGACCGCGGGCCTCGCCCCCGGCTACACCCAGGCCAACCTCGTCGCGCTCCCGGCGGCCGACGCGTTCGACTTCCTGCGCTTCTGCGTCCAGAACCCGAGGCCGTGCCCGGTGCTCGACGTCACCGACCCCGGCTCCCCCGAGCCGGCGCAGACGGCGCCCGGCGCCGACCTGCGCAGCGACGTCCCGCGCTACCGGATCTGGCGCGAGGGCGAGCTGGTCGACGAGCCGCTGGACGCGAGCGAGCACTGGCGCGACGACCTCGTCGGCTTCCTGATCGGCTGCTCGTTCACGTTCGAGCGCGCGCTGGAGGCCGAGGGGCTGCCGATCCGCCACGTCGAGCAGGGCGTCAACGTGCCGATGTACCGCACCGCGATCGACTGCACTCCCGCCGGCCGCTTCTCCGGCCCGCTCGTCGTCTCGATGCGCCCGATGACGCCGCCGCAGGCGATCCGGGCGACCCAGGTGACCTCCCGCTACGCGCCGGTCCACGGCGCGCCCGTCCACGTCGGCGAGCCGGCCGCGATCGGCATCGGCGACCTCGGCGCACCCGACTACGGCGACCCGGTCGAGATCCGCGACGGCGAGCTGCCGGTGTTCTGGGCCTGCGGCGTGACGCCGCAGGCGGTCGCGGTCGCCTCGCGGCCGGAGCTGATGATCACCCACTCGCCGGGCCACATGTTCGTCACCGACGTGCGCGACGAGACGATGGCGACGCTCTGAGGGCTCGAACTGCGGCTGGGTAGGAAGCGGGTCCGAGCCGCCCGCGGACGACGAATGTCACCTCGATGGCGCATACCGCCATCGAGGTGACACTCGTGGCCGCCGCGGCGGTCGAGCCCACCTCCTCACCAGCCGTCGTTGACGTTCGTCCCAGCGGTCACTCGCCCGTCAGGACCGCCTCGGGCAGCACGGCGCTGACGATGTACTCGCCGGCGTCGACGATCTCGGAGATCTTGAGGTCGACGCACAGCGAGCACAGCAGGTAGGCGTCCTCGGGCGACAGCGACGTGATCCCGGTGATGTGGTCGATCATCGCCCGCACCGCGTCCTGCGCGCCCTTGTAGAGGTCCGGCCCGACGCCGGTGGTGCCGTAGAACGCCCCGCCGTCGACGCGCGGCGTGAGCGGACCCGGCGCCGTGCGGTACTGCGGCGAGGGGATGCTGCGGCCCTTCTCGACGTAGAAGCGCAGCGACGCGTACATCGGCGCCTCGAGGCCGGTGACGCAGACCTCGCCGTCGCCCTGACAGCCGTGGGCGTCGCCGGTGGAGAAGTTCGCGCCCTCGACCTCGACGGGCAGGTAGAGCGTGGTGCCGCGCACGAGCTGGCGCGTGTCCATGTTGCCGCCGAAGCGCCCTGGCGGCATCACGGCCACCGCGGAGGCGTCGGCCGGGCAGACGCCCATCGTGCCCATGAACGGCGTGAGCGGGATCGCGACCTCGTCCCCGAAGAACGCGAACTGGCCGTTGGAGATGTCGAAGATCTTCAGGTAGGCGTCGGGGAAGTCGTCGGCGAGCAGGCCGAGGCCGGGCAGGATCGCGGTCCAGCCCCAGCCGCGCGTGCGCAGGTCGAGGATCTCGATCGCGAGCGTGTCGCCGGGAGCGGCGCCCTCGACCCGGATCGGGCCGGCGAGCGGGTAGACCCGGTCCCAGTCGAGGCCGTCGATCACGCTCGCGTCGGAGTCAGGGCCGATCTGGTTGTCGCTCACGTCGCGGGTCTCGATGACCACGGTGTCGCCGTCGGCGATCGTGATGACCGGCTCGTGGCCGGTGTCCCAGGTGAAGTGCACCTGGTCGGTTGGGAAGTAGTGCGTCTGCGCCATGCCGCGACGCTATACGAGCGCGAGCGGCCGTACCGGCGAGCCGGTGCCGCCGCGCAGCTTCAGCGGCAGGCAGACGAACGCGAACTCGCGCACGCGGTCGCGCGCGAGCTCCTCGAGGTTCAGCCCCTCGAGGATGTAGACGCCCGCGCGGACGAGCAGCAGCAGGTGGCCGGGCAGCGTCCCGAGCTCGGCGTCCTCGGCTCCCGGCACGTCCCAGGCCATGTTGTCGGCGCCGACGGCCAGCGGCTTGCGGTCGGCGCACCAGCGCGACCCGCTCGCGTCGATCCCGCCGGCGGCCAGGAAGGCGTCGGGGTCCTCCTCCCACAGCGCGCCCGCGCCGGTGCGGACGAGGATCACGTCGCCGGGATGGATCTCGAGCCCCTCCGCCGCCCGCTCGAGGTCCCCGGCGCCGATCGCGTGCCCCGCCTCCGCGCAGTCGAGCAGGACGCCGCGCGCGAGCAGCGGCGCGATCGTGTCGGTGCCGAGCTGCGTGAAGC
Source organism: uncultured Solirubrobacterales bacterium (assembly GCA_963787335.1). Classification (GTDB taxonomy): domain Bacteria; phylum Actinomycetota; class Thermoleophilia; order Solirubrobacterales; family Solirubrobacteraceae; genus DASQFQ01. The sequence continues at coordinate 71,422 of CAWBCU010000017.1, read as the reverse complement.
CCTCGGCGGTCTGGACCTGCGCGTCCACCGCGACCCCGCCGTGCAGCTCCAGGTTCTCGGCCTGGTGGCAGAACGCGTCGATGTGCGTGCCGGAGTGCTCGGACATCACGAGCAGGGCGGATGCGCTCGTGCGCGCCTCCCCCAGCCCCGCCTCGTGGCGGCGGTGGAGCTTGAGCAGCACGCCCGGCGCGTGCGCCGGCCACACCGGCGCACCGGCGTGGCGCGGCTGCTCGAGGTCGTAGGCGCGCGCGCCCGCGAGCGCGTCGCTGAGCGCGGTCACTCGACCGGGACGAGCTCTTTGCCGTGGGTCTCCGGCAGGAAGCGCAGCGCGGCGATCGCGAGCACGTAGCCGAAGACGCCGAAGGCGACGGCGCCGCCCAGGCCGATGGCCGCCGCGAGGAAGCCGATGATGCCCGGGAACAGCGCCCCGAAGGCGCGGCCGACGTTGTAACAGAAGCCCGCGCCGGTCCCGCGCGCCCGCGTCGGATAGAGCTCGGCCAGGTAGGAGCCGAAGCCCGAGAAGCAGCCCGAGGCGAAGAAGCCGAGCGGGAAGCCGATGATCAGCAGCGTCGTGTTCGAGCCGCTCGGCACGAGGAAGTAGGCCACGAGCGACACGCCGGCCAGCGCGGCGAAGAGGGTGAAGCTCTTCCTGCGGCCGAGGCGGTCGTGGACGAAGCCCGCGCTCAGGTAGCCGAGGAACGCGCCGGCGATGACCACGAACAGGTAGCCGGCGCTGCCGACCACGGTGAGGCTGCGCTCCTCCTTGAGGTAGGTCGGGATCCAGGTGAACATCGCGTAGTAGCCGCCCTGGATGCCGGTGGCGAGGATCGACGCGAAGATCGTCGTCTTGGCGAGGTCGGAGCGGAAGATCTGCTTCAGCGGCGTCTCGGTCGCGTGCGCCTCGACGGCCTCGCGGTCGCCCTCCTTCTCCTTCTTCTTCGTCTCGGAGAAGACCTCGGGGTCGTCGACGTTGCGCCGCACGTAGAGGATCAGCAGCGCCGGCAGGATGCCGAGCATCATCAGGATGCGCCAGCCCTGCTCGTCGCTGACGAGCGAGAAGACGATCGTGTAGGCGACGACGGCGAGCGCCCAGCCGACCGCCCACGCGCTCTGGATCACGCCCAGCGCCTTGCCGCGCGCCTCCGGCTTGATCAGCTCGGCCACGAGGATCGCGCCGACGGCCCACTCGCCGCCGAACCCGATGCCCTGGAAGACGCGGAAGACCAGCAGCATCTCGTAGCTCGTGGCGAGGCCCGACAGGAACGTGAAGAGCGAGTAGACGCCGACGGTCAGCATCAGCGTGCGCGCCCGGCCGATGCGGTCGGAGAGGACGCCGCCGAGGATGCCGCCGACCGCGGAGGCCGACAGCGTGACGGTGGCGAGCGCGCCGGTCGCGCCCTTGCCGACGTCGAACGTCGAGCCGATCGCGGCCAGCGTCAGCGTGAGGATGATCAGGTCGAAGGCGTCGAGCGAATAGCCCGCGAACGCCGCCTTGAAGGCCTTCTGACCGCGCGGCCCGAGGTCCTTCCACCACCCGCCCGAATCCGCGGTCCGCCCGACCGGCTCGACCGTGTGCTTGCGGGTCGCCGTGCGATCCGGCGTGTCGATGCTCATGCGCTTTCTCCCCTGTCGTGCGCCTTCGCTTCGGGATACCCAGGAGCGTCTGTGACGAACGTCGCAATCCGGTGTGATGCACGTCACGCTGCAGGCCGGGGCAGCGGGCGGCCGCTGCTAATGTGGCCGTTTCCGGCGACTTTGTCGCATTTCGCGTCGCCGGCTGACACCGCACCCGATGCGGCCCGCCGCGCTGACGCGCGACTTTCTGGGCCGCCCACGGAAGGACCTGAAACCCGATGCAGACCAAGACCGCCCTCGCGGTCGCCGGGACCGTGCTCGCCGTACCGAGCACCGCTCTCGCCGCCACCGCACAGGACACCGACACCACCGGCCACGACGCGCTCCGCGCCTCCGGCCGCCTCACCCTCGACGCCGACCACAAGGCCGCCCTCGTGCGCAAGAACGTGCGCCTCGCCCGCCGCGCCGCGCGCCTCCGCGACCACAAGCTGCGCAAGGGCTACGCGCGCCGCGTCCGCGATGATTCCGTCAGCGTCATCCGCCTCCGGAACAAACGCCTGCACCGCCGGGTCGCCCGGCTCGAGCGACGCGCCGACGCGACCTCGACCGCCTCACCGCAGCTCGAGGCGATCGCCGCCTGCGAGTCCGGCGGCAACCCGGCCACGAACACCGGCAACGGGTTCTACGGCAAGTACCAGTTCACGCAGGAGACCTGGCAGAGCGTCGGCGGCACCGGCAACCCGGCCGCCGCGTCCGAGGCCGAGCAGGACCGCCGCGCCGCGCGGCTCTACGCGCAGTCCGGCAGCTCCCCCTGGCCCGTCTGCGGCCAGTAGCCCCGCTGACTATCCTGCGCGGCCGTGACCTCAGCCGCGCTGCGTGCGCAGTTCCCGATCCTCGAGCGCGTGGCGTACCTGAACGCCGGCACGGACGGGCCCGTGCCGCGGGCCGCGCAGGAGGCGGTCGCGCGGGAGTTGGCGTCGGAGCTGGCGGAGGGGCGCGGGAGGGCGCACTTCGAGCGCCGGTTCGAGCTCCAGGATGAGCTGCGCGCGGGCTACGCCGAGCTGCTCGGCGCCACGGTCGACGACATCGCGCTGACGACCTCGACGAGCGAGGGGCTCGGCAAGGTGCTGGCGGGGATGGAGATCGGGCCGGGCGACGAGATCGTGACCTCCGACGAGGAGCATCCCGGGCTGATCGGTCCGCTGATCGCCGCGCGCGAGCGCGGCGCCGAGATCCGCGCCGTGCCGTTCGCGCAGCTCGCCGACGCGGTCGGGCCGGGGACGACCGCGGTCGCGTGCTCGCACGTGAACTGGCGCACGGGTGAGCTTGCGCCGACCGCGCTGGCCGAGGTCGATGTGCCGGTGATCCTCGACGGCGCGCAGGGCGCCGGCGCGGTCCCCACGGACGTCGTCAAGCTCGGCTGTGCCGCCTACGCCGCGGCCGGCCAGAAGTGGCTGTGCGGTGCGGACGGCACGGGCCTGCTCTACCTCGCCCCCGGGTTTCGCGACCGCGTGCGGGCGATGGCGCCGTCGTATCTGAGCTTCGAGGATGCGTCGCTCGGGTTCGACTCGCCGCTGAAGCCGGACGCGCGCCGCCACGACACGCCGTCGCTGGCGCGCGAGGCGATCGCGTTCAGCGCCGCGTCGCTCGGCGTGCTGCGCGACGCCGACCTCGCCGCCGTGCTGGCGCGCGGCCCGGCGCTGGCGGAGACGCTGGCCGAGCGGCTCGCCGCCCACGGCCGCACCGTCGCGCCGCGCGACCACACCACGCTCGTCGCCTTCGAGGACGACGACCCGGAGGCCACGCGCGACCGCCTGCTCGAGGCCGGCGTGCTCGTGCGCAACCTTCCGGGCACCCCGCTCGTGCGCGCCTCCGTCGGCGCGTGGTCGAACGAGGACGACTTCGAGCGCCTGCTCGCGGCGCTCTAGGGCCGCCGCAGCGACTCGACGTCCCTGATCCCGCTCTGGTCCACCAGCATGCGCCGCGGGTAGGAGTCCGGCGGCGCGGTGTGCTCGCCCAGCCGCTCGTGCTCCTCGTCGGTGAGCGTCACGTCGACCGTGCCGAGCAGGTCCTCGAGCTGCGCGTAGGTGCGCGGGCCGACGATCGGCGCGGTCACGCCCGGGACGCCCAGCAGCCACGCCAGCGCGACCTGCGAGACCGACGCGCCCTTGGACTCGGCGATCGCTCGCGCCTCGTCGACCGCGCGGAAGTTGCGCTCGATCGCGCGCCGCGCCGGCGCCTCCTCGAGGTCGTCGGCCGCCTCACCCATCCGCGACCCGGCGGGCGGCGGCTCGTCGCGCGAGTAGCGGCCGGTCAGGAAGCCGGCGCCGAGCGGTCCCCACGGCAGCACGCCGAGCCCGGCGGCGCGGCAGAACGGCAGGATCTCGGTCTCGATCGAGCGTTCGACCAGCGAGTACTGCGGCTGCAGCGACACGAACGGCGACCAGCCGTTGCGGTCCTGGAGCGCAACCGCCCAGGCGAGCAGCCAGGCCGGGAAGTTGGAGACGCCGAGCGCGCGCACCTTGCCCGCCTGCACGAGCCCGTCGAGCGCCTCGAGCGTCGCCTCCAGCGGCACGTCGGGATCGGGCGCGTGGATCTGGTAGAGGTCGATCTCGTCGACGCCGAGGCGGCGCAGGCTCGCGTCGCAGGCCGCGCGGATGCGGTCGGGATCGAGGCCCTGGCCGCCGGGGTCGGAGACCGGGAAGCGCACCTTGGTGGCGAGCACGACCTCGTCGCGGTGGTCGGCGAGCCACGGCGCGAGCGTCTCCTCCGAGCCGCCGTCGTCGTAGACGTCGGCGGTGTCGAGGAAGTTCCCGCCCGCCTCGCGGTAGCGGTCGAGCATCCGGTGGGACTCCTCGACGGGGGTCTTCGAGCCCATCAGCATCGTGCCGAGGCAGAGACGGGAGACCGTGAGGGGCCCAAGCTGAGTCGTGTCCATCCGCGGGCTCTACCCGCTCAGCCGACATCGGCTGCGCGCGGCAGCGTGAACGTCCCCTTCGTCGGCTTGCGCCCGGCGCGCGGCGGCACCTTCGTCCGCGCCCGGTAGAGCACCGCCTGCGACCCCGCGGGCACCTTGATCCTCACCGCGAAGCGCCCGCTGCGGCTCGGGCGGACCTTCGGCACCTTGACCGCCTCGCGGCGGCGGCAGGAGAGGAAGCGGTCGACCGCGATCGCGCGGCTGCTTGCGCGCCCGCGGCGCATTCACGACCCCGCGCAGCACGAGGTTGTCGCCCGAGCGGGTGAGCGTCGTCGCGACCATCCGCCGCACGAGCCGCAGCTTCTGGGACGCCGCCGTCGCGACCCGCGCCTGATAGCGGGCCTTGGCGCGCTTGCGCTTCGCCGGGGCCTTCACCCGCGCCGCGAACGCGCCGGACGCGCCGATCTTCGCGCTGCCCACCGGCTTGCCGTCGAGCAGGATCTGCGCGGTCTGCCCGGCCAGCCGCAGGTCCGCGGCGCCGGTCACCGCCACGCGCTTGCCCGCGGGCAGGACGTCGATCAGGTAGAGGTCGAGCGTGGTGCAGGCGAGGTAGAGGTCGTTGGCGGTGCCGCGCGCGAAGGCGGCCTCGCCGCGCAGCGTGACCTTCGCCCGCGGCGGCGGAGGGGGCAGCGGCGGGCCCGGGTCGGCCGGGGTCGCGGTCGGCGTGGGCGTGGGCGTCGGGGTGGGACCGCCGCCGCCGGTCCTGGGCACGTACCGGTGCGAGTAGACGTCGAGCTGGCCATCGGTGTCGCCGGACACGAGCCCCGTGGCGGTGAGGAACGCCACATGCGTCCCGTCGCCGCTGATCACCGGCCACTGCGAGCTCGCCGCGCCGCCCGCCACCGCCTGGGTGGTGTTGGTGGCGAGGTTGCGCAGGAACGACTGGATCGCGAACGAGCCGCGGGTGGCCGGCGGCGAGGTTCGTGGCCTGCGAGTGGAAGACGACCTTGGTGCCGTCGTCGGAGATCGCGAGCCCGGGCTGCCCGCCGGAGTCGGCGTTGCCGGGCGCCCCCGCCGCGCCGTTCGCCCGGCTGACCAGCGTGGTCGTGCCCGCGGCCAGGTCGCGGACGTAGACGTCGAGCCGGGTCGGGGCGGGGTCCCCGCGGAGGTTGCCGGCGTAGGACGCGAACGCGACGCGCGAGCCGTCGGCCGAGAGCTGCGGCCAGTAGGAGTGGTATGCGCCCGGGGCGCCGGCGGCGCCCGTCGCCCGGCTGACGAGCGTCGTCGTGCCGGCGACGCGGTCGCGCACGACCACGTCGGACACGGAGTCCGCGTCCTCGGCGGTGACGTTCTCCGCCTCGGTGTCGAACGCGACGTAGCGCCCGTCGGCCGAGATCGAGGTGTAGAAGCCGGCGCCCTGCGAGCCGGTGATGCCGGCGTCCGTGAACGTGCGGGACACGAGCTCGGTGTGGTCCGTGCTCACGACGCGGACGAAGACGTCGGTGTTGAGGTTGCCGTCGCTGTCCTCGCTCGACAGGTTCTTGGCGCGGGTCGCGAAGGCGATGACGTTGCCGTCGGCGGACGTCCGTGGCTTGAACGCGCCGGCGTCAGGGATCGCACCGCCGGGGCCGTCGGCGCGGCTGATCAGCACGTTCGTGCCGGTCATCAGATCGCGGCGGTAGACGAGGCGCTGCGTCTGCGCGGGCGTGACGAGGTTCGTCGCCTCCGAGTCCCACACCACGTAGCGGCAGTCGGGGGTGATGACCGGGTTGCTCGACTCGTCGTCGCCGGCCGCGTCGCCGGCGCCCTTGCTGACCAGCGTCGTCGTACCTGCCTCCGTGTCGCGCAGGTAGATCTGCTGCTTCCCGTTCGCCTGCGGCAACGCGGGGTCGTTCGACCCGAACACGGCGCAGCGCCCGTTGGAGGAGAGGTTGACGACGTCATAGCTGCTCGCGTTGGCCCCGGCGGTCGACTGCGAGACGAGCACCGTCTCCCCCGGATCGAGCGCGAGCGCGGGCACCGCGATGACCGCCAGCGTCATCGTGACCAGCAGCGCGATCCGTCGCATCGCGCGACACTAACCGCTGCGGCCCTTCGTGGGTAGGGTGCCGCGCATGAGCGGCCCTCGATTCGGCCTGACCGGCCTCGCGGTGATGGGCGCGAACCTCGCGCGCAACGTCGCCCACCACGACATCCCGATCGCAGTGCACAACCGCACCGCGTCCAAGACCGAGCAGTTCATGTCCGAGCACGGCTCCGAAGGGCCGATCACGGGCACCGGCACGACCCAGGAGTTCGTCCAGGCGCTCGAGCGCCCGCGGACGATCATGACCATGGTCAAGGCCGGCCCGGCGGTCGACGCCGTGATCGAGGAGCTCGCGCCGCTGCTCGACGAGGGCGACACGATCGTCGACGGCGGCAACTCGCACTTCAAGGACACCCAGCGCCGCGACAAGGCGATGAACGAGCGCGGCCTGCGCTTCCTCGGCGTCGGCGTGTCCGGCGGCGAAGAGGGCGCGCTGAAGGGGCCGAGCATCATGCCCGGCGGCTCGCGCGAGTCCTACGACGACGTCGAGCACATCTTCACGTCGATCGCCGCGCAGGTCGACGGCACGCCGTGCTGCACCTACGTCGGCGCCGACGGCGCGGGCCACTACGTGAAGATGGTCCACAACGGCATCGAGTACGCGGACATCCAGCTGATCGCCGAGGCCTACGACCTGCTGCGCCACGGCGTCGGCCTCGAGGTGCCGGAGATCGCGCAGGTCTTCCACGAGTGGAACGAGGGCGACCTCGACTCGTTCCTGATCGAGATCACGGCGACCGTGCTCGACAAGCAGGACGAGCGCACCGGGCAGCCGCTCGTCGACGTGATCCTCGACCAGGCCGAGCAGAAGGGCACCGGGCGCTGGACCGCGCAGGACGCGCTCGAGCTCGGCGTGCCGCTGACCGCGATCACCGAGGCGGTCTTCGCGCGCTCGCTGTCGGCGCTCGGCGACCAGCGCGCCACGGCGTCGCAGCAGCTGGCCGGGCCGAAGCCGGGCGAGGGCGCGCGGGCCGACCGCGAGCTGGTCGACGACGTGCGCAAGGCGCTCTACGCCTCCAAGGTCGTCGCCTACGCCCAGGGCTTCGAGCAGATGACGGCGGCGGCGAAGTCCGAGGGCTGGGAGCTCGACCTCGGCGCGATGGCGACGATCTGGCGCGGCGGCTGCATCATCCGCGCGCGCTTCCTCGACCGCATCCGCGAGGCCTACGACACGAACCCGGAGACGCCGAACCTGCTGCTCGTGGACTACTTCCGCGACGCGGTGGCCGACGCCCAGGACTCGTGGCGGCGCGTGATCTCGCACTCGGTCGAGATCGGGCTGCCGGTGCCGGCGTTCACGTCCTCGCTCGCCTACTACGACGGCTACCGTCGCGAGCGCGGGCCGGCCTCGCTGATCCAGGGGCTGCGCGACCTGTTCGGCGCCCACACCTACCGGCGGGTCGACGACGAGGGCGCCTACCACGTGCGCTGGGGCCAGGACGGCAGCGAGGTCCGCACGGACGGCTGAAGCTAGACGAATGGCCTGGCGGCCGGACCCGCCGCGCAGCTAGTGTCGAATGGTGCGCGTTCGACTACTGGGATTGCTGCTCGTCTCGGCACTGGCCCTCCCCGTCCCGGCCGCGGCGCATGACACGCCCGCTCCCGGCCGCCGAGGCCCACCGTGCCGCGGACCTCGCCGGCGAGTCGGTGCCCGCGCTCGAGCGCGAGGTTCGCGCGCTGACACGGCGGCTGGGACGGCAGCCCGGCACGAGCACCGGCGCCGCGCGCCTCGCCGCCCGCCGGCGACCCCGGGCTCGTCGGCAGCTGGTCGCAGGTCATCCCGGCGCCCGTCGTGCCGGTCTTCGAGGCTCTGCTGCCGAACGGCAAGATCCTGATGTGGGACTCGGTCGGCGACGCGCCGGCCGAGAGCTATCCCGACCACACCTTCACGCGCGCGGCGGTCTACGACCCGGTGACGAACACGTCCAAGCGCGTCGACGTCGCGGGCTCGAACATCTTCTGCGCCGGCTTCGTCCAGCTCGCCAACGGCAACGTCTTCGTGGCCGGAGGCAACGCCGACAGCGCGCTCCACGGCTCGCGCCGCACCCATGTCTTCGACTGGCGGACCGAGACGTGGACGCGCGGGCCCGACATGCAGGACGGCCGCTGGTACCCCTCCGTCGCCTCGATGCCCACCGACGAGGCGCTGATCATCGGCGGTGGCCCGACCGTGGCGGAGATCCGGACGACGAGCGGCGCCCTGCGCCGGCTGACGAGCGCCGTGACCCCCTACGAGCCGCGACTACCCCTTCGTCCAGTCCGCGCCGGACGGCCGAGCGCTCCTGCTCGGTCCCACGCGCAAGCTGTCGCTGATCGACACCGCCGGGCTCGGCGCGCTCACGCCGTTCGCCGACCGCGACGCGATCGACCGCACCTACGGCAGCTACGCGCCCTATGACGTCGGCCGCTTCCTGGTGGCCGGCGGCGGAGCGGTGACCGAGGACGGCCTGACGAACGTGCCGAGCCGGACCGCCGCGACCGTCGACACCCGGAGCGGCACGCCGGTGGCGGCGCCGACGGGCTCGATGAACCGGCGCCGCCGCCAGCACACGCTGACGGTGCTGGCCGACGGGAGCGTGCTCGCGACCGGAGGGCAGTCGACGATGGGCGGTGGTGGGCAGGTCGATCTCGCCAACGCGGTCTACGAGGCGGAGCGCTGGAACCCGGCGACCGGTGCCTGGACCCAGCTCGCGCCCGGCCGCGGTCGCGCGTGAGTACCACTCGACGGCCCTCCTGCTGCCGGACGGCCGCGTGCTCACCGGCGGTGGTGGCATCTGCGCCGTCTGCCAGCAGGTCGGCTACCTGCGCCGCGACCAGGAGATCTTCACCCCGCCCTACCTCTACCGCCGCGACGGCAGCGGCCAGCTCGCCGCGCGCCCGCAGATCAGCGGCGTCCCGCGCGCCATCGCCTACGCCGGCGGGTTCGCGGTCACCTCACCGCAGGCGGCGAGCATCCGGAAGGTCGGGCTCCTGCGGCTGGGCGCGCCGACCCACTCCGAGGACCAGAGCCAGCGCTACGTGCCGCTCGGCTTCTCCGCCGCCGGGACGACGCTGTCGGTGGCCGGGCCCAACAACCCCAACGAGGCGCCCGCGGGCCACTACATGCTGTTCGCGGTCGATGCCGCCGGCGTCCCGTCGCGTGAGCGCGATCGTCGAGCTCGCCCGCACCGTCGCCCAGACGCCGTCGCCGGCCAACCGCGCGCTCAACCGCCCGGTGACGAGCAGCACGCCCTGCGCGACCACGGAGGGCCCCGAGAAGGCCGTCAACGGCTCCGTCTCGGGTGGCCGCTCCGACAAGTTCTGCACGAAGGTGGCGGACCGCTGGCTGGAGGTCGACCTCGGCTCGAACCGGACGGTCAGCACCTTCGTCGTCAAGCACTCCGGAGCCGGGGGCGAGCCCACGGCCTACAACCTGCGCGACTATCGCTTCGAGACGCGCACGGCCGGCGGGGCGTGGAGCCCGGCGGCGACCGTGACGGGCAACACCGCGAGCGTCACCACGACGACGGTCGCGCCGCGCTCGGCGCGCTACGTGCGCCTGACCGTGACCGCCGGCGAGCAGGCCAACCGCGGCCGGTCCCGCCCGGATCTTCGAGTTCGAGGTCTACAGCGGCGGCGCGCCGGGCGACACCGCCGCGGCGCCGCTCACCGCCTATTCGGGCCTCGACGCGACCGGCCGGGCGCAGCGCTTCGAGGCCGGCGCGTACGAGGCGGCCCGCGGCAATCTGGGGCTCGTCGGCGCGGACGCGGCGCGCTCGGTGGAGATCGCATCGGGCTACCGGGCGACGCTGTGCCGTGACCCCGGCCTGCTCGGCTGCACGACGCTGGAGCCGGCCGCCGCTCGCCGCTGCCACCGGGCCTGGACAGCTCGATCACCTCGCTGCGCGTCACGCGCGCCCCCTAGCGAGCGCTTCTGGCGCCGCCCGTCCGGGTAGCCCGGCGGCATGGCCGCCTCCGCAACGCGCGCACCCGACAGCCCGACCGACCTCTCCAAGCGCACCTGGAAGGACACGCTCAAGCGCACCGTCCAGGAGTTCAAGGACGACGACCTGACGCTGCTGGCGGCGGCGCTCACCTACTACGGGGTGCTCTCGCTCTTCCCCGCCCTGCTCGTGCTGCTGGCCCTGCTCGGGCTGGCCGGGACGGACACGATCGACACGCTGCTCAAGAACCTCGGCGCCCTCACGCCGACCGCCACGCGCGACCTCATCACCAACGCGGTGCGCGACCTCCAGGGCGCCAACTCGAGCGCCGGCTTCGCGCTGATCCTCGGCCTGGCCGGCGCGCTGTGGTCGGCCTCGGGCTACGTCGGCGGCTACATGAAGGCGGCCAACGTCATCTACGAGGTCGAGGAGGGGCGCAAGTTCTGGAAGCTCAAGCCGCTGCAGATCCTCGTGACGCTCGTGATCATGATCCTGACCGCGATGATCGTGCTGGCGGTCGTGGTCTCCGGGCCGGTGGCGCAACGCGTCGGCGACGTCATCGGCGCGGGCGACAGCGCGGTGACCGTCTTCAACATCGTCAAGTGGCCGATCATCGCCCTCGTCGTCTCGCAGATCTTCGCGTTCCTCTACTTCGTCGGCCCGAACGTGAAGCAGCCCGGCTTCAAGTGGGTGAGCCCCGGCGGGCTCGTGGCGGTCGTGCTGTGGATCGTGGCGTCGGCCGCGTTCGCCTTCTACGTCGCGAACTTCGGCTCCTACAGCAAGACCTACGGGAGCATGGCGGCCGTGATCATCTTCCTGGTCTGGCTCTGGATCACGAACATCGTGATGCTGCTCGGCGCCGAGCTGAACGCGGAGATCGAGCGCGGGCGCCAGATCGAGGCCGGGCACCCGCCCGACCGCGAGCCCTTCCTGCCGGTCCGCGAGGAGCCGAAGGCGTCCTGAGCGCTCAGCGCTTGCGGGCCTTGAGGTCCTTGTCCGTCGCCTTGCCGATCATCTCGGCCAGGCGCTCGCCGTGGCGCAGCTTCGCCTCGGCCTTGGTCATGCCCTCGTTGACGTAGTCGCCCATGATCGAGTTGTCGTCGTAGACCTTGCGCTTGGGCGCCGAGTCGCTCGCGTACTCGTCGAGCAGGCCCATCTGGTGGCTGACCTCGTGCGCGTAGACCCACTCGGGCGAGCCCATGTACCAGTTCTGGCGATCGTCGTTGCCCCGGCCCGCGTGGAGGTTGACGGTGAGGTGCTGGCCCGAGTCGACGAACTTGACCTCCGGCCGCAGGAGCCAGTCGCGGTCGGCCCAGACCGTGCGGTGCTCGTGGAGGATGAACTCCGAGTCCCACAGCAGGCTGAAGCGCGAGCGGGCGCGGATCTTCGTCTGCGTGACGTCGTCCTTGCTGACGCCGGCGCCGGGGTTGAGCTTGACGTTGATCGTCAGCCAGCAGGTCGGCGGGGATGCGTCCTCGTCGAAGCTGACGTCGTACTTGGCGGTCCAGGTCGTGTCGTCGGTGCTGTTGGACTCCTCGCGGATGTACTTCTCGACCGTGGTCGTGTCGCGCGCGATCGCCGCGCCCTGGGCGATCATCTGCGCGACCGCGCGGTTGCCGGCCGAGCGCTGCAGGGCCAGGACCTGGCCGTACTGCGTCAGCGGCACCGAGACCGGCGCGGCGACGGCGCTCACGGCGACCGCCTCGGCCTCCTCGACCTGCTCCTTCGCGGGCATCCGCGCCAGCCAACCAGTAGGCCGCAGCGGAAGGCAAGGGTGCGGATTCAGCGGATCGTCAGCGGCGTGCCGACGCCCATCGAGGCGGCCGAGGCGGACGATGTCGCCGTTGCGCATGCGGATGCACCCGTGGGAGACCCGTCCCGGCAGCAGGCCCGGCTGGTCGGTTCCGTGGATGCCGATGAAGCCGCCGGCGGGCCAATCGGTGAGCCGCGTGGACCGGGCGCTGGTCCCGAACGCGAGCGGTCCGTAGGTCGGGCTGCGGTAGCGGGTCAGCCGGTTGCGGATGGTAGAAACGCCCGCGCGGGGTGGGCCAGCGCGCCTGGCCGACGCCGACGGCGGCGCGGAACACCGGGCGCCCGTCACGCAGGAGCGTGGCGGTCAACCTGCGGCGGTCCACGACGAGGTGCGTTCGCACGCTCTGGTAGGCGCCGAGCGCCGTGCGCGGCACCCAGCCGGTCGTCCCGTTGGGCAGCACCGGGAGTCGCACCCGCACCCAGAGGCGCCCGCGCGCGTCACTGGCACGGCCGATCACGAGCACGACGTTCGCGGTGCCCTCCGGCGTCCGTCGCGCCAGCCGCGCCAGCGAGCGGGCCTTTCCCCGGGGGCGGGCACGGGCCGTCGTCGACCGCAGCACGCTCGTCCAGACCGCCGAGTGCGAAGGGTCACCGAGCCCGCGCGGCACGGGCACGTGCAAGGCCGGTCGCGGCGGCGCCGGCAGGACCGCGCGCCGCGGCGCCGCCTGTCCGTCGCCGCCGAGCAGCAGCCACGCGAGCGCCGTCACGGCACAGGCCGCCACGGCGCCCAGCCCCACGGCGGCGAGCCGGCTCCGGCTCACCCGGTGAAACGCGGCCGCCGGCGGGACTTGGTGCGCGGGCGCGCCACGACGAAGTTCGTCCCGGCGACGACCCGCTGGACCTCCGCTTTGCCCGAGGCGTCGTCGAACGCGTTGACCGCCGGCTGGACGCCGAACAGGAAGCGCATCCAGGCCGCATGGCGCGCCTCGACGGAGTGGATGGAGACCGCCGCGGCCAGCACCGTCTTGCCGCGCAGGCGCGGCGCCTGGCCCTTGTACGCGGCCACCGCCAGATCCTCGAACGCCACCGCCGTCTTGAGAAACGGCCGCTCGGCCTCGGTCACGCCACGGAAGTTGAACGCCGGCCGCTTGACCGCCTTGGCGCCCCAACAGCCCCTTGAACGCCTCCACGTGCGCGCGCTCGACCGCCCCGACGCGCTTGGCCGCGTCCTCGGCCTTCCCCTTCAGCGCCTTCGAGCGCTCCGCCTCCGTGTAGAACGACGACTGCAGGTACTCGAGCACGAGCGCGAAGTTCAGCACGGCGACATCCTGGTTCGTCGCGGCCTCGGCCGTGGGAGCGATCGCGAACGCCGCCACCGCGCCGGCGACCGTGCCGCCGAGGAAGGTCGCCCGCGAGATCCCGGCGTTCTCGCCCGCTTCGCGCAGGGCGCCGTCGGTGTCCAGATCCTCGAGGAGGAAGTCCATGTCGCTCACGCTGCCTTCCAGCCGAGGCCGGTCAGTTGTGCTCGCGTCTCGTCTTCCTTGAGCGACGGATCCGTCGCGTCCGTCGACGGCACGTCACCGACGATGCTGCGGATCCACGCGGCGTGCCGGCCCTCCACGGACACGATCCGCGCGGCCGCCTTCAATGACCCGGGCGTCAGGTTGACCGCCTGCCCGTTGTAGGTCGCGACGGCGAGGTCCTCGAGCTTCAACGCCGCGGCCGTAAAGGCCTCGGCGTCCTTCGTCCTGTCGCCGAACTCGTGCCGCGGCGCCGGCTCGGCCGCGGCTCCCAGCGCCTGCTCGAGGAACGCGACATGGGCCTTCTCATGCTCCAGGACGATCCGGGCGTATGCCTCGAGGTCGCCCTCGAGTCCCCCCGCTCGAGCGCCTCCTGGTAGAAGGCCGCCTCGGTGTACTCCACCGCGAGCACGAGGTTGAGCACGCGCGCGTCCTGTTCCTTCGACGCTGCAGCCGTGATCTGCGGCAGCCCCCAGGTGGCGACGCCACCGGCGATCGCGCCGCCGCAGACGATCGCGCGGCGCAGCATCTGTGCCCGGGTGACATCTTCCTGGACCGGCATGTGCCGAGCCTCCTTGCTCGAACGGTCAGTCTTCATGCGCGCAGGCAATATGCGGCGCGCGGACCTGCCTCGACCTCCCCGTCCGTACAGGTTGCGTCGAAGGACGCGACCTACGCTCGCACCAATGGAGAGCGAGAACCAGACCCAGGCGGTTGCGTTGGAGGCAGCGGACAGGAGGTTCGAGCTGAGGCGATTCGCGTGGGGAACGCCCGATCGCCTCGAGCTGGCCGGAACGTTCGGTGGCTTGCCCGAGACGCCCGCCGGCGCGCCGGTCCTCGTCGTCAAGGCGGGCGAGCGCGTGCACCGCCTGCCCGCGGTTCCCGACAGCTTCTCCGGCCCGCCCGCGAACGGGCAGGTGTGGCAGGCGCAATTCGCATGGCAGGATCCGCCGGTCGCGTTCCAAGGGGCGGAGCTCCAGTTCGGCACCGAGCTGATCGTCGAGCTCCCCGAGCCGGGCTTCAAGCGACGAGTCGCGCGCCCTCGCCTGCTCAAGGTCCACACCGCGCCCGAGCCGGTGGCCACGGTCGACGGATCGGCTGCGTCGGTCGGCTCGCAGGTCGAGCTGCTGGCCGCGCAGGAGGAGGTCCGCGAGGTCCAGGCCGCGTTGGAGCAGACCCGGGCCGAGCTCGCCCGTGCGCGCGAGGATCTCGAGGCCGAGCGCAACCGGCGCGCCGGCTGACGGGGAACGGTTCCGCGAGGGGCTCGCCGGCGTCCGCGAGTCCGCGGAGCAGGCATTGGCCGCCGAACAGGCCACCGTGACCCAGCTGCGTTCGCAGGCTCGAGGCGACAGAGGCGGCCACGGACGGAGGCAGAAGCCAAGGCAGAAGCGCTGCGCAAGCAGGTGGAGAAACTCGAGAGCGACAGCCAGGAGACCGAGCAACTGCGCTCCGAGCTCGCGACGGCGCACAGCGCTGTCGACGAGGCTCGCAGCGACGCCGAGCGCCTCCTCGGGCGGTTGACCTCGATTCGCGCGAAGTAGGAGGGGTGGGAGCTGTCGTTCGTTGGGTACCCACCCGGCATGACGCGGAAGATCGGCGTCGCTGTCGCGCTCTGGGTGTCCGTCTGGCTCGTGCTGACACCGGCCCACCACGCGGCGGCCCAGGAGCGCAGCCGGTCGCCGTCGCCGGAGCGCCTCTGGAAGGCCTATCCGCTGGATCCGACCGTGGAGCCCGGCACGCAACCGAAGCCGGCGTCCTCCCCTGCGGCGAGCGCTGGAACGGATCGCCCGCCGGTCGGCGCGGCCCGCGCGGGCAACGACGGGGAGACGACGGTGCTCGTCGTCGCGATGCTCGTGCTCGTTGCGGCCGGGGGCGCGCTGACCTTCGCAGACATGCGACGGCGTCGCCGCAAGAGCGAGCCGACGGCCGGCAGCGTGCCGGGTGCTCACCACGCACGCAGGCGAGCCGCGGGGCCCGGCCCGTCGGGCCGCTTCAGCCGGTCGGCCGCCAAGACGCCCGCGCGCTCGACCGCGACGGTCGCGGCGACGCCGCGACCGGACAGCGGAGGCCCGGGTGCAGCCGATGAGCCCCCGCGCCGAGAAGTCCTGGCCGAGTCGTCGCCGGTGAACCCGGTGGTTGCGCCGGCGCCGGCAGGATTGCCGCCCGACCCGCGTCTGACGTGGGCGGCGGAGATCGAGTGGCGCCGAATCGACGACGAGTCGCGCTTCTGCGTCATCGCCCGGGGCGCCGGCACGGTTGAGATCGCGCAGTCGCCCCCGCTCGATTGGCCTCCCGACGGGCCGGCGGCGGTGCAGGCGGTCACCGACGCCGCCGACAACCTCTCGGCCACGCTCCTGGCCGCCGGCTGGACGCCCCAGCCGCTCGGGGACAGCCTGGTACGCCAAACGGTTCACCTGGGAGCCCGGGACGCCGAGCGCGCGAAGGGCTCCACGGCCGCGGCTCGCAGGACGGCCGGCGCCAAGCCGGCCGGGTCCCCGCGCGCCGTGACGGTCCGTCCGAGCGCGGGCGCACGTGGCACTGCCAAGCGAGGCCCCAGCAGGCGCTCACGCGCAAAGCAGGTCGTCCTGCTCGCCGTGCTCGCCGCCGTCGGGTTGATCGTCGCGCTGCAGTTCGGGGGCGGGAGCGACTCGACCACGAAACCTTCCGCGCCTCCCGACGGCATCGACCTGTCGCTCCCCATCCTCGGGCTCGTGCTGCGTGCTCCTGCTCTTCGTGCTGATCAGGCAGATCCGGCGTACGAACCGCTGAGCCCCGGACGGCGGGGCCTACAGCGACGCGATCGCCTCGTTGAACGTCTTGCTCGGGCGCATCGCCGCGGTCGCCTTCTCGCGGTCGACCCAGTAGTAGCCGCCGAGGTCGACCGGCTCGCCCTGGACGTCGTTGAGCTCGGCGACGATCGTCTCCTCGTCGGCCGCGAGGCGCTCGGCCAGCGGCGCGAACGCCTGCTGCACCTTCTCGTCCTCGGTCTGCTCGGCCAGCGCCTGCGCCCAGTACAGCGTCAGGTAGAAGTGGCTGCCGCGGTTGTCGATCTCGCCGACCTTGCGCGACGGTGCCTTGCCGTTCTCGAGCAGCTTCCCGGTCGCCTGGTCGAGCGCCTTGCCCAGCACCGCCAGCGGGTCCTCGGCCTGGCCGGCCAGGAACTCGAGCGCCGCCGCCAGCGCGAGGAACTCGCCGAGCGAGTCCCAGCGCAGGTGGTTCTCCTTCGTGAACTGCTGGACGTGCTTCGGCGCCGAGCCGCCGGCGCCGGTCTCGAACAGCCCGCCGCCGTTCATCAGCGGCACGATCGAGAGCATCTTCGCGCTCGTGCCGAGCTCGAGGATCGGGAACAGGTCGGTCAGGTAGTCGCGCAGGACGTTGCCGGTGACGGAGATCGTGTCCTCCCCGCCCTTGGCCCGCTCGAGCGTGAAGCGGGCCGCCTCGGCGACCGGCAGGATCTCGATCTGGAGGTCGTCGGTGTCCGCCTCGGCCAGCTCGCGCTCGACCTTCTTGAGGATCTCGGCGTCGTGCGCGCGGCTCTCGTCGAGCCAGAACACCGCGGGCGCCCCGGTCGCGCGCGCCCGCTCGACCGCGAGCCGCACCCAGTCCGCCACCGCGGCGTCCTTGGTCTGGCAGCCGCGCCAGATGTCGCCGGGCTCGACGTCGTGCTCGAGCAGCGTGGCGCCGGAGCCGTCGACCACTTGGACGCGGCCGTTGGCCTCGATCTCGAACGTCTTGTCGTGGCTGCCGTACTCCTCGGCCTTCTGCGCCATCAGGCCGACGTTCGGCGTCGTGCCCATCGTCGCGGGGTCGAACGCGCCGTGCTCGCGGCAGAAGTCGATCGTCTCCGCGTACAGCGCCGCGTAGCTCGAGTCGGGGATGACCGCCTTGGTGTCCTGCTGGTCGCCGTCGGCGTTCCACATCTGGCCCGAGGTCCGGATCATCGCCGGCATCGAGGCGTCGACGATCACGTCGCTGGGGACGTGCAGGTTGGTGATCCCGCGGTCGGAGTCGACCATCGCGAGGTCCGGGCCCCGCTCGTAGGTCTCCTTGATCGCGGCCTCGATCGGCTCGCGCTCGTCCTCCGGCAGGTCCTCGAGCGCGCTCAGGATGCTGGCCAGGCCGTTGTTCGGGCTGGCGAGCGCGTCGCCGTGCTCCGCGAACACGTCGGCGAAGAACGCCCGCACGGCGCGGCCGAAGATGATCGGGTCGGAGACCTTCATCATCGTCGCCTTCAGGTGCAGCGAGAACAGGACGCCCTGCTCCTTGGCGTCGGCGATCTGCTCCTCCAGGAAGGCGTCGAGCGCGCGCCGGCGCATGACCGCGCCGTCGAAGATCTCGCCCGCGACGACCTTCACCTCCTTCAGCACGGTGACGGTGCCGTCCTCGGCGACGTGCTCGATCCGCAGCTCGTCGTCGGCGTCGAGCGTGAGCGACTGCTCGGTGGAGCGGAAGTCGCCGTCGCCCATCGTCGCCACGTGGGTCTTGGAGTCCTTCGACCAGTCCCCCATCGAGTGCGGGTGGTTGCGCACGTACTCCTTGACCGAGGCCGGGGCGCGGCGGTCGGAGTTGCCCTCGCGCAGGACCGGGTTGACCGCGCTGCCCTTGGCCCGGTCGTAGGCCTCGCGGGCGTTCTTCTCCTCGTCGGACTGCGGGTCGTCCGGGTAGTCGGGGATCGCGTAGCCGTCGTCCTGCAGCTCCTTGATCGCCGCCTTCAGCTGCGGCGTCGAGGCGCTGATGTTCGGCAGCTTGATGATGTTCGCGTCGGGCGTCTTGACCAGCTCGCCGAGCTCGGCCAGCGCGTCCGGGCACCCGCTGCTCGTCGGTCAGCTCGTCGGGGAACTGGGCCAGGATCCGCGCCGCCAGGGAGATGTCGCGCAGCTCGACGTCGACGCCGGCGGCCCCGGCGAACGCCTCGATGATCGGCAGGAAGGAGTGCGTCGCCAGCGCGGGCGCCTCGTCGGTGTAGGTGTAGATGATCTTCATAGGAGTGGGCCGGGCAGGGTAGTACCCACCGCATGGAGGCCGAAGTGCGGGTGCAGGAGCTCGAGGAGGTCGAGACGCGCAGCGGCAAGATCCGTTACGTCCTGCGCGACGAGGACGGCCGCGAGTTCACCACCTTCCGGCCGCAGATCGGCCGCGCCGCGGCGCAGTTCAAGGGCCGCAGCGCGCGCATCGAGTACCACGAGGAGGAGCGCAACGGCTTCCGCAACGTCTACCTCGACTCGATCGCGGAGGCACCCGATCGCCCGGAGGCCGGCGGCGGCACCGATCCCGACGAGGTCGCCTGGAGCACGGCGGTCGAGGCTGCGCCATGGGTGCTGGGCAGCCGCGAGCCCGACGGCGAGGTGCCGCCCGAGGAGCTGTTCGAGAAGCTCGAGCCGTTCAAGCGCCTGGTCGCGGAGGACATCCGCGAGGGCGGCGAGTCCTAGCGGGCCACGAACACCGCCACGGTCCGCGCCGGGACCCGGAACGTGCCGGATGCCCCGTCGTAGGACGCGGCGCGGACGACCGGATCCCCGCCGCCCGCCTGCACCGGATGCAGCGCGTAGCGGCGGCCGGCGAGCGACGGCACGGCCTCGGCGGCGGCCGCGGGCGTGGCGTTGAAGACGACCACGACGCCCTCCCCGCGCGAGCGGCCGGCGATCGCCATCACGATCACGCCGGGCGTCTGGCCGGGCCCGCCGCGCGGGAAGCTCACGCGCTCCTGGACCAGCCGCGCCGACCCGAGCCGGAACAGCGGCGAGGAGAAGCGGATCCGCAGCAGCTCGGCGGCGCGGGCGCGCGCCGCCGCCAGGTCGCCCGGCCCCGGCTTCAGGGCCGGGTCGCCCAGCAGCGGGCGCATGAAGTCCCACTTGCGCCTCGTTGTCGGCGGCCGGCGGCAGCCCGGAGCCGAAGGTCGACTCCTGGGCGGACCAGTCGATCCGGTTGAACCAGTCGCCCGAGTTGTAGCTGTTGCGGTCCAGCGACTTGGAGCGCAGCAGGTCGTTGCCGGCGTGCCAGAACGACGGGCTCTGGGCCAGCGCCGTGGTCGCCAGCGCGACCGTGTTCATGCGCACGCGGTCGGCCATCGAGGTGCCGCGCGGCAGCTTGAACTGGAGCGCGTCGAACAGCGTCTCGTTGTCGTGCGCGTCGACGTACGTGATCGTCTCGCCGGGATCGCCGGCGTAGCCGGCCGGCTGGCCGTTGTAGTCGACCTGCGAGCCCTTCACCGTCGCGCCCGTGGCGTCGGTGAACGTGTAGTCGCGCAGGTTGGCGGCGAGCCCGAGCTTGATCAGGTCGTGGTAGTGCAGGAGCCGCGCGCGCTGCTCGGCGGCCGAGCCGTTGGCCGGCGAGTCGTTGGGATCGGTGAACAGCCCGGAGGCGAAGCCCTGGACGCGCGGGTCCTCGTCGAACGGGCCGCCGCCGCGGACGGCGTCGCGGAGCCGGTCGGAGAACGTCGCGATGCCGGTGCCGGCCATGTTGAGCTGGCTGGCCTGGACGAAGCGGGCGTTGTCGGCGACCTCGCCGAAGTTCCAGCCCTCGCCGTAGAGGAAGATGCGCCGCCCGTCCACGCCGTCGCGGCGCGGCGTCAGCGCGTCCAGCGCGCGGCGGACCGCGAGCATGTTCGCCTTCGAGTGGTGGCCCATGAGGTCGAAGCGGAACCCGTCGACCTTGTACTGCCTGGCCCAGGTCACCACCGAGTCGACCATCAGCTTCTCCATCATGCGGTGCTCGCTCGCGGTGTTGGAGCAGCAGGTCGAGGTCTCGACCGCGCCGGTCGCGGGGTTGAGCCGCTGGTAGTAGCCGGGCACGACGCGGTCGAGGATCGACTTCGGATCCTGGCCGGCGGCCGGGCTGTGGTTGTAGACGACGTCCATGACCACGCGCAGGCCGGCGCCGTTGATGCCCTGGACCATGCGGCGGAACTCGAGCGTGCGCGCGGGCCCGTCGGGCTCGGTCGCGTAGGAGCCCTCGGGGGTCGTGTAGTGGAGCGGGTCGTAGCCCCAGTTGAAGCCGTCCTTGTCGCGCGACCGGCTCGATGCACGCCTGCTGCTCCGGCGAGTCGGGCGGGAGCGCGGCGAGGTCGCACGCGGGCTCCTCCTGCGCGGCGCGGTCCTCCTCGATCGTCGCGATGTCGTTGGAGGGCAGCAGGTGCAGCGTGTTCATCCCGGCGCGGGCGAGGCCGCGCAGGTGGCGCATGCCGGCGCTGCCCGCGTCCGTGAAGGCGAGGTAGGTGCCGCGATGCGCGGCCGGGACCGTCTCGTCCGTGATCGAGAAGTCGCGGACGTGGAGCTCGTAGATGGTCGAGTCCTCGGGCTGGGCGAGCGACGGCTTGGCGAGCCGGTTCCAGCCTCGCGGCGTGAGCGAGCGCGCGCGCAGGTCGACCAGGACGGAGCGCCGGGAGTTCGTGGTCAGCGCCAGCGAGTACGGGTCGGTCACCACGTTGGTCACGACCTCGTCGAGCGTCGGCACGTAGACCTTCACCTCGTAGGCGTAGGCCGCGTTGCGCCAGGCGCGGCGGCCCTTCGCGCGCCAGACGCCGTCGTCGCCGCGCCGCATCGCGACGCGGCGCTCGAGCCCGTTGAGCGAGATCAGCAGGCCGACGTGCTTCGCGGTCGGCGCCCACACGGCGAGCCGGGGCCGGCGCCCGCGGAAGGTCGGGCCGAGCCGCGCGTCGGCGGCATCGGCGTAGAGCTCGTCGAGCACGCCGGGGATCTGCACCCCGGTCGCCCGCACGAGCGTGCCCTCGGCGTCGTAGGCGGCCACCACGAGCTGGCCGGTGAGCAGCTCGCGGGCGCGCCGGCGGGCGGCGCCGTTGACCCGCAGCGCCTCGTAGGCGGCCAGGTGCGGGTACTGCTCGCGCACCCGCGCGGGCAGCCCCGCGGCGTCGAGCTCGAGCGGGAACGACGTGCCGCCGGCGATCGCCCCGTCCTCGGCGGTCAGCCCGCCGTCCGGCGCCCAGTGCAGCCGGTAGCTGAGCCCGTCGCGATCGTCGGGCAGGTCCCACGCGATCACGCCCGCGCGCAGCCAGTGCGCCCCGCGCTCGGCGCCGACCGGCCGCGGCAGGTCGTCGGAGATCACGTGCGTGGCGTGGTCATAGGTGAAGGTGACCGAGCCCGCCGGGCGCGCTGAGCGCGATGTTGGCCCCGCCCGGCGCGCCGCCGGCACCGTAGTTCTCGTCCCAGCGAGTTGTTGAGGGCGACCTTGTACTCGTAGGCGCCGGCCGGCACGTCGAACGTCGCGCGGAACAGCCCGGGCGAGCCGGCGACGGGCTGGAGCCGCGTCTGCGGGCACTCGGGCTGCCAGTCACCGGGGCAGCCGAGCTCGGACTGCAGCGACCCGACGAGCGCCACGGTGGGCGGGTCCTGAGCACGCGCGGGGGCGGCTCCGATCGCGAGCGACAACACCGCGACGAGCGCGACACGAACGACCACCGACGACCACCTCCAACGACCCGGATTTCACGAGACGTCGTCCGTGACCGGGCGCACCCTACTCCGAGCGCCGCTCCTCCGTCCCCGCCGCCGCGAGACCCTCCTCGCGCGCCAGCCCCTCCCCCACGCGCCGGGCGAGGCCGGGCACGAACACGGCGATCGCGAGGCCGAGCGCCAGCCAGCCGGCGACCACGAGCGGGAACACCGTGTAGGGGTACTCGAGGCTGTCGGCCAGGGTGTTCTGGTAGAGCACGTAGACGATGATCGCCAGCGCGATCAGCGGGATCGCGACCTCGGGAATCGGCGCCCGGCGCTCCCCCGCAGGTACAGGTAGACGATCGCACCCGTGTTGCAGACGAAGTAGCTCACGAGCATCAGCAGCACGCCCATCGTGCCGGGATAGAAGAACGCGTTGACCGCGTCGGTCCCGTTGATCCGGTACGCGAGCAGCGCGACGAGCGCGACGCCGAGGATCACGAGAGCGCCCCGGCCGGCGCGCCGAGCGGCTCGAGGCCCGCCCAGCCGGTTGTCCTGGAACGCGTCGCGCGAGAGCGCGAAGAGGATCCGCGAGGCCGCGGTGGCGGCGCCCAGCGTGGCGGCGAAGGCGCTCATCGTCGCGCCGAAGTTGATGACGTCGGCGAACGCCTCGCCGATGTAGTCCTGGCTCAGGTCCCGAGCGGCGACGAGGACTCGCTGAAGCGCTTGATGCCCTCCTCGCCGAGGCCGAACCCGAGGCTCTGGGCGACCATGCAGACGATGTAGAAGGTGCCGGCCACGACCACCGCGGTGAAGATCGCCCGCGGGATGTTGCGGGTCGGGTTGTCGGTCTCCTCCCCCAGCGACGCCGCGCCCTCGAACCCCCGAAGGACAGGAAGCCGAAGACGGCGGCGATCGCCACGGTCGAGAACGGGATGCCGCCCGGCGGCGAGAAGACCTCGAGCGTGAAGCCCTGGTCGCTGGGCGCCGAGCCGCCCAGCACCTTCGCGAAGATCACGACGATCAGCACGAGGATCAGCAGCACCGAGATCCCCTCGAGGCCCAGCAGCGAGCGCGTCGCCACGCGGATGTCGCCGAAGGCCAGGATCGCCACGAAGACCATCGCCACGAGCGCGATGATC
Organism: uncultured Solirubrobacterales bacterium; assembly: GCA_963787335.1. Lineage (GTDB taxonomy): Bacteria > Actinomycetota > Thermoleophilia > Solirubrobacterales > Solirubrobacteraceae > DASQFQ01. Next base: position 48,117 of record CAWBCU010000017.1, on the reverse strand, counting down.
AGCCAGTCCACGCTGCCCGCCCCGAGCCCGTCGAGGAACGACTGCCCGAACAGCCCGACCTCCGCCGCCGAGGCGACCGTGAACAGCGTGTAGGTGGCCATCAGCGCGAACCCGGCGAAGAACCCGGCCCGCGGCCCGAGCGTCGCCCCGGCGAGCGCGAACACCGAGCCCGCCGAGTTGAAGTGCCGGGTCAGCCGGACGAACCCGTAGGAGACGAACAGCACGCCGATCGTGGCGATCAGGAACGCCAGCGGCACCGCCCGCCCGATCAGCCCGGCCACCGCGGTGCCGTTGAGCGCCATCGCGGCCGTCGGCGCCATGATCGCCAGCGACAGCGCGATCGCCTCGCTGAAGCGCAACTCCCGCCGCAGCCCCTGCCTGGGCGTGCTCGACATGGCCGGAAACCTAGCGCCGCCGGTAGGCTCGCGGCGGTGAGGTGGAGACCATGACGCGCGTGGCCGCCGCGGTCGTGCAGGCCGCCCCCGTCGCGTTCGACCTGGAGGCGACGCTGGCCAAGGTCGAGCGGCTCACCGCCGACGCCGCCGCCGGCGGGGCGGGCCTCGTCCTGTTCCCGGAGGCGTTCGTGTCCTGCTACCCGCGCGGGATCACCTTCGGCGCGACGGTCGGCGCGCGCACGCCGGAGGGCCGCGCGTGGTTCCGGCGCTACTGGGAGTCGTCGGTCGATGTCCCCGGCCCGGTGGTCGACCGGCTCGGGGCGATCGCCCGCGCGCACGGCGTCCACCTCGTCATCGGCGTCATCGAGCGCGACGGCGGCACGCTCTACTGCACCGCGCTGTTCCTGGGCCCGGACGGCGCCTTCCTCGGCAAGCACCGCAAGCTGATGCCGACCGCGGCCGAGCGCCTCGTCTGGGGCTACGGCGACGGCTCGACGCTGCCGGTGCTCGACACGGCGGCCGGCCGCCTCGGCGCGGTCATCTGCTGGGAGAACTACATGCCGCTCCTGCGCATGGCCATGTACGCGAAGGGCGTCCAGATCTGGTGCGCGCCGACGGCGGACGCGCGCGACACGTGGATCGCGACGATGCAGCACATCGCCTGCGAGGGTCGCTGCTTCGTCCTGTCGGCCAACCAGTTCGCCACCCGCGGCGACTACCCGGCCGACTACCCGCTGGAGGGCGACGCGGGCGACGTCCTCTGCCGCGGCGGCTCGGTGATCGTCTCACCGCTCGGTGACGTCCTCGCCGGGCCCGCGTTCGGCGAGGAGACGATCCTCCACGCCGAGCTCGACCTCGACCGGATCGCGGAGGCGAAGTACGACTTCGACGTCGTCGGCCACTACGCGCGGCCCGACGTGTTCACCCTCACCGTCGACGAGCGGCCGCGGCCCCCGGTCAGCGGGTAGCGCCGGCGGCTCACCCTCCAGCACGATCTTCAGCCGGCCTGCGGTCGGCTTCACGGCCAGCTCGAAGGCCGTCTGTGCGTCGGCGATCGGGATGACGTGCGTGACGTAGGGGTCGAGCATCTCGCGGTGCTCGACGAGGTAGTCGCGCGCGACGTCGAGCGAGTTCCGCCGGTCGCGCGTGATCCCGGCCAGCAGCGTCGCATCCTTGCGGAAGAAGCGTGCGAACGGGAAGGCGTAGTGCGTGTCGTCCGGCACCCCGAAGGCCAGCACCGTGCCGCCGTGCGCGACCGCCTCGACGGCGTGCTCGAGCGTCGCCGCCTGGTGGCCGACCGCCTCGACGACGATGTCCGGCCGCGCGTCGTCGCCCAGCGACGCGGCCCAGTCCGAGCTCGTTCGCCACTCCATCGTGTCGACGCCGAACGCCTCCGCGGCGTCGCGCCGGTCGATCGGGTCGATGCCCGTGACATGGCCGGCGCCCGCCGCCTTCAGGACGTAGGAGAACAGCATCCCGATCGACCCCTGGCCGATCACCGCGACGCGCGCGCCGCTCACGTCGCCGAGCCGGCGCACGGCGTAGAGCACCGTGCACAGCGGCTGGATCACCGTGGCGTGCACCGAGGACAGCTCGTCGCCGAGCACGCTGACCGCATCGGCACGCGCGACGAACCTCTCCGCCAACCCGAGATGGTGCTCGGCCCACCCGACCACGCGCGCGCCGACCGGCAGGTCGTCCGCCGCGCTCGCCTCCACCACGCCGACCAGCTCGTGCAGCGGGTACCCCGGCTCACCGTGCGCGCGGCCGACCAGCAGGTCGCGGAGGCCGAGGAAGCTCGGGAGGTCGCTGCCGCAGATCCCGCCGGCCTCGAACCGCACCACCGCCCGCCCCGGGCGCGGCTCAGCCGGCTCGTCGACCTCGACCGTCTCCAGCCGCCCCGGCGCGACCAGCCTGTGCGCCCACATCAGCCCACCAGCTTCGCGGCGTCGTCGACGACCCGGGAGAGGTGGGCCGCGGCGGCGGCCCGCGCGGCATCGGCGTCGCGCGCGGCGATCGCGTCGGCGATCGCGCCGTGCTCGCGCAGCGTGTTCTCCTGGGTCGCGAGATAGCCGATCGGCTTGCTGTAGACGTCGCGCAGCACCATGTTGATCGGCTGCGCGAAGGTCAGGACGAACGGGTTCTGCGTCGCCTGGGCCACCGCCATGTGGAAGGCCAGGTCGGCCGCCAGGCAGGCGTCATAGTCGTCGAGGTGATCGCGCGCCTCGACGAGGATCTTGCGCATGCGGCCGACGTCCGCCTCGGTGCGGTTGAGCGCGGCCAGCGCCGACATGTCCACCTCGATCATCTGCCGCAACTGCATCAAATCGGCGAAGCTCGCGCCGTCGCGGCGCAACACGCTGCGGTAGCGCTGGACGATCGTCTCGATGCCGGGCGCCGCGACGGTCATCCCGCGACCGGCGCGGATGTTGACGAGGCCGCGATCCTCGAGCAGCCGTGCCGCCTCGCGCACCACCTGCCGGCTCACCCCGTAGCGCTCCGCCAGCGCCGTCTCGGTCGGGAGCTGGGCGTCGACGAGGTAGTCGCCGTCGAGCAGGTCCTCCTCGACCTGGTCGGCCAGCCAGAGCGGGAGCCGTGCCGGACGAGCGGTGATCGCCTCCGCATTCATGCAATGATCATATGATCATCCAACCCGGACATCAAGCGACCCACCTGCCATGACGACGCGCGCACCGCTGCACTGCCGGACGTTCATCGACAACGACTTCCGCCCGGGCCAGGGCGGCCTCGAGCGCCGCAATCCGGCGAACGACGAGCTCGTCGCCGTCGCCGACGTGGCCGACGCGGCCACCGTCGACGCCGCGGTCGGCGCGGCGCGCGCGGCGTTCGCGACCTGGGGCACGACCACCGGCTTCGAGCGCGGGCAGCTGCTGCGCGAGCTCGCCCGGGTGGCGCTCGACCGGCTGGACGACCTCGCCACCTCGATGACGCTCGAGATGGGCAAGCCGCTCGACGAGGCGCGCGGCGAGGTGCGCAAGTTCGCGCAGGCGATGCGCTTCTACGCCGAGGAGGCCGAGCGGATCGGCGGCGAGACGATCCCCAACGAGAGCAACGACTTCCTCTCCGTCGTGCGCAAGGACCCCGTCGGCCCCGTGGCCGCCATCACGCCGTGGAACTACCCCGTCGAGCTGATCGGCTGGAAGCTCGGCGGCGCGCTCGGCGCCGGCTGCACGGTCGTCGTCAAGCCGTCGGAGTACTCGCCCGGCGCGGCCCAGTTGCTCGCCGAATGCATCCGCGAGGCGGGCTTCCCGCCGGGCGTCGTCAACGTGGTCCACGGCGCGGGCGAGGTCGGTGGCCTCCTCGCGGCGCATCCGGCCATCACCAAGATCGCCTTCACCGGCTCCATCGCCACCGGGCAGCGGCTCTTCAAGACCGTGTCGGGCGTGACCCGGCTGACGCTGGAGCTGGGCGGCAGCTGCCCGATGCTGGTCTCGCGCCACGCCGACCTCGACCTGGCCGCGGCCGGCGCGGTCCGCCGCTCGTTCCGCAACGCGGGCCAGATCTGCATCGCGATCAACCGGATCTACGTCGAGCGCCCGGTCCTCGGGGACTTCGTCGACCGGGTCGCGGAGCTCACCCGCGGGCTCACGGTCGCCGACGGCTACGAGAACCCGGGCGCCGACGTCGGGCCGGTGACGATGGAGGAGATCCGCGCGCGCACCACGGCGCACGTCGCGGACGCCCGCGAGCGCGGCGCGACCGTCGTCGCCGGCGCCGAGCCCCACGCCGACGGCGGGCTGTTCCTGAACCCCGCCGTCGTCCTCGACGCGCCGCTACGACGCGAAGATCATGACCGAAGAGACGTTCGGGCCGGCCGTCGGCGTCACGCCCGTCGGCTCGCTGGACGACGCGGTGCAGCACGCCAACGCCGTCCCCGGCGGCCTCGCCGCCTACCTGTTCACCGAGGAGCTCGGCGAGACGATGCAGCTCAGCAGCGCGCTGGACTTCGGCAACGTCGCCGTCAACAACGTCGACGCCGGGATCATCAACGCGCCGTACGGCGGCCGCCGCGAGTCGGGGTTCGGCTCGGAGCACGGTCGCGAGGGGCTGGAGGGGTATCTCCAGCTCAAGCACGTCCGCATCCGCCACACGCACTGACCGAGGAGGAGCTCGCACATGCTGATCGGTATCGACCTGGGCACGTCGACCTGCAAGATCATCGCCGTCGATCCTGACGGGAAGGTCGTCGCCGTCGCCAGTCGCGACTACCCGATGATCAACCTCCGCCCCGGCTGGGCCGAGCAGGAGCCCGACGCGTGGTGGCGCGCCGCCGGTGAGGCGATGACCGACCTCACCTCGCAGCTCCCCGACGGTGGCAGCGAGGTCGTCGGCATCGGGATGTGCGGCCAGATGCACGGCCTGACGCCGCTGGACGCCGACGGCGAGGTCATCCGCCCCGCGATCCTCTGGAACGACCAGCGCGCGGCCGCCCAGTGCGACTGGATCACCGAGCAGGCCGGCGGGCTCGAGGAGCTGCTGCGGATGACGCGCAACCGCATGCTCCCCGGCTTCACCGGCGGCAAGATCATCTGGCTGCGCGACAACGAGCCGGACAACTTCGGCCGGATGGCGCGGCTGCTCAACCCGAAGGACTACATCCGCTACCGCATGACGGGCGTCTACGCGACCGAGGTCTCCGACGCCTCCGGCACCGGCCTGTTCGACGTGGAGCACCGCACCTGGTCGACCGAGCTGCTCGGCAAGATCGACGTCGACCCGTCGCTCCTGCCCGACGTCGTCGAGTCGACCGAGCAGACCGGGACGCTCAGCGACGACCTCTGCGCGGCCTGGGGCCTGCCCGACGGGCACGCCGGTGTTCGGCGGCGGCGGCGACGCCGTCATCCAGACCACCGCGATGGGGCTGATCGAGGAGGGCTCGGCCGGCTTCACCATCGGCACCGCGGGCATCGTCGCCGGCGGGCTCTCGCGCTGTCCCGACAACCCCGACGGCCGGGTGCAGGTCAGCGCCGGCAACGAGCCGGGGCGCTGGCACATCATGGGCGTCTCGCTGAGCGCCGGCGGCGCCTTCCAGTGGCTGCGCGACGCGCTGACGCCGCTGAACGACTCGCAGCAGGTCACCTTCGAGCGGCTGATCTCGCTGGCGAAGGGCGTCGAGCCCGGCGCCGGCGGCCTGCTCTTCCTGCCCTACCTGCTCGGCGAGCGGTCGCCCTACGTGGCCCCGGACGCCAGCGCGAGCCTGGTCGGGCTGTCGCAGATGCACAAGGTCGGGCACATCTCCCGCGCCGTGCTCGAGGGCGTGCTCATGAACCTCCGGGAGATCCTCGAGGTCTGCGTCGAGGCGGGCCTCCAGACCGACCAGATCATCGCGTCCGGCGGCGCGACCAAGGAGCCGCTGTGGCTGCAGCTGCTGGCCGACGTGCTCGGGCGCGAGGTCGTGACCGTCACCGGCGCATCCGAGGGCGGCGCCTACGGGGCGGCGCTGGCGGCGGGCGTCGGCGCCGAGGTCTGGCCCGACCTCTCGGCGGCGCTCGGCCGGATCCAGGTCGAGCGGACGTTCACGCCCGACCCCGAGTCGCAGAAGCGCTACGACGTGGTGTTCGCGGCGCACAGCCGGCTGCACGAGGCGCTGACCGACGTCTACGCGCTGGTGGCGAGCGCCGACGAGTGAGCGTGCGCGGCATCGTCTTCGACCTCGACGGGACGCTGGTCGACTCGCTGGCCGACATCACCCACGCCATGAACCGCGCGTTCGCCGAGCTGTCGCTCCCGCCGGTGACGGAGGAGCAGGTGCGGCCGGCGCTGGGCCACGGGGCGCTCGAGCTGGTCCGTGAGTCCGTGCGCGCCGTCGCGCCCGACCGCACCGACGACGCGTTCGTGACCGAGGTCCGCCGGGTCTACCTGGAGAAGTACGCCGCCGACCCCGCGCCGTACACGCGCCTCTTCGCGGATGCGGGTACGGCGCTGCCGGCGCTGCACGAGGCCGGGATCGCGCTCGGCATCTGCACGAACAAGACGACCGAGCTCTCCTGGCAGGTGCTGCGGGCGGTCGGCCTCGACGCGGTCCTGACCGCCGTGCGCGGGCGCGACGCGACGCAGCACCCGAAGCCCGACCCGCGCCACCTGCTGGAGACCGTGGCGGAGCTCGGGCTGGCCGCGACCGAGATCGTCTACGTCGGGGACAACCCGGTGGACGTCGCGGTCGCCCGCGACGCCGATGTGCGATACCGCCACGTCGCGTGGGGCGAGCCCGTGGGGGACGACGTGGAGCGGGTGGAGCGCTTCGCCGAGCTGGGCTCCGGAGGGCGATGACGGTGCTGAGCGCGCAGGACCGCGCCAAGCAGGCGGTGGGGCTCGCGGCCGTCGAGCGCTACGTGAAGCCGGGCATGGTGCTCGGCCTGGGCTCCGGCACGACGAGCCACTGGTTCGTGCGGGCGCTGGGCGCGGCGGTGGCCGAGGGGCTCGAGGTGCGCGGCGTGCCGACCTCGACGTCCACGCGGGAGCTGGCCGAGTCGCTCCGGATCCCCCTGGTCGGCTTCGACGAGTTCGACCGGCTGGAGCTGATCGTGGACGGCCCCGACGAGGTCGACCGCGACGGCCACATGATCAAGGGCGGCGGCGCCTGCCTGCTGTGGGAGCGGATCGTGGCCGACGCCGCGGACTTCTACGTGGTCGTGGCCGACGTGTCGAAGCTCAAGCAGCGCCTCGGCGCCTTCCCGCTGCCGATCGAGGTGGTGCCGCACGGCTGGGAGTCCACGACGCGGTCGATCCGCCGCCTGCTCGCGCTGCACGGCTACCCGGACGACGTGCGGCTCGTGCGCCGCGCCGGCGACGGCGGCGCGCCGGTCGTCACCGACAGCGGCAACTTCATCGTCGACGCCCACCTCGGGTCGATCCCCGACGCGCTGGTCCTCGACCGCGAGCTGAACTGGATCCCCGGCGTGGTCGAGCACGGCCTCTTCACCGGCCTCGCCGACGAGGTGATCTTCGCCGACCCCGAAGGCGCGATCACGATCATGGCCTGCGCGAGCGCACCGGCCGCGCGGCCGACCACCACCGTCCACGGGCTCCGGCAGCGCCAGGCTGCGTCCCGTGTCGAGAAGCCCCCGCCGGCTCCGCTCACCGGGTGAGGGCCACGACACCCGCGGCCCACGACACCAGGAGACCAAATGACGCTTCAGCGGATGGACAACGTTCTGATCGTCGTCGAGGACCTCGAGGCCGCCAAGGCGTTCTTCGTCGAACTCGGCATGGAGCTGGAGGGCGAGACGACGGTCGAGGGGCCGTTCGTGGACCGCACCGTCGGGCTCACGGGCGTCCGTGCCGACATCAGCATGCTGCGGGCCCCGGACGGCCACGGCCGGGTGGAGCTGACGAGGTTCCACACCCCGCCGGCGGTCAGATCCGAGCCGGAGAACGCGCCCGCGAACACGCTGGGCATTCGCCGCATCATGTTCACCGTCGAGGACATCGACGACGTCGTCGCCCGTCTGCGCGGCCATGGCGCCGAGCTCCTCGACGAGATCGCGCAGTACGAGGACTTCTACCGGCTCTGCTTCCTGCGCGGCCCTGAGGGCATCATCATCGGGCTGGCGGAGCAGCTCAGCTGAACCGTGGCTTCGGAGGTGGGCGATACTGGGCTCGAACCAGGCGGACGACTAGCTGCTAGTCGCCTAGCGCCAGTCGCGAAACGTCGCCGGAGGCGTTCCGATGAGGAGGTCGCGGATGATGCCGCCCGCGAGCCCGACGACCGCCGACCACGAACGTGCCGACGACGTTGAGCCACAGGATCAGCGTCGGGTCAAAGCCCGGAAGGTCTCCCATCGCGAAGCAGGGTGCCAACTTTGCGCGGCGGCCGGGCCCACCGGCTGGGCCGGGGCAACAGTGGGAGTCGGGCGTGGGCGATCAAAAGGTGGCGGAGGGCATCCTCTACTCACAGCAGACGGCCCGCGACATCGACGACGAGATCGGCAGGCTGGTAGCGCGCGCGTACAAGGCCGCACGCAAATCCTTGAGCCCCGCCAGGCACAGCTTCACGTCATGGCGGGTGTGCTCCTCGAGCGCGAGACGCTCGGGCGAGCCGAGTTCGAAGCGCTGCTCGCGCGCACACCGGTCACCGACGACGGACGAGGCTGCGCTTCCGCCCGCGAGAACCGCGCCGGACCGAAGCCGCCGAAGCGGTCTGAGACCCACCGGATGGTGGCGCGCGAACGGCCAAATGGCGATCTCGACCCATGGAAGCGCGCGGGGGAACCGGCGATCATGGACCTCAGCCTGGGCAGACCGGGCGCCCCTCGAAGAAAGGAACGCCATGTCGTTGTCAACGCATGACATCCGGTCCGGAGCCGCCGCGCCCGACGGAGCCGTGAAGCCTCGCACCCTCGTCGTCGGCTACGACGGATCCGACGAGGCGCGGGCTGCGTTCGCGGTGGCCATCGACCGCGCTCGGCCCTCGGACAGGATCGTGCTCGTGCACGCGACCGCGCCGGCCTCCAACTGGCTGGGCACGCCGTACTACGAGCGCGCGGTCGCGCAGATCCACGACACGGCCGAGCGCGTACTCGACGAGATGCGGCCGATCGCCGAGCAGGTCGAGATGCCGATCGAGTTCTCGGTGCTCGAAGGGCCGCCGGCAGAGGTCCTGATCCGAGCGGCGACGGTGCGCGAGGCCGACGAGATCGTCGTCGGCTCGCGAGGGCTTGGGCGAATCCGCGGCGCGCTCGGCAGCGTCTCCCAGGAGCTGCTCCGCGAGGCCGCCCGCCCGGTCCTCGTCGTCGGCCCCGATGCCGCCGCCGTCCGCGGCGCCCCCGCCCTCGCGGCCTAGCGGTCCCGGGCGGCGCGCTCCGCGCGCCGCCCGGCCGGTCTAGGGGCGCGACGATCGGCGCCGCCTCAGTCTTTCTGATCGAGAAGTCCATGCATCCGAGCGGTGCTGCCATTCCCAGGGCCGCGCCACGCGCGACTCTGTGAGTGCAACCCGGCTCAGGGAGCCACCATGGACATCACCATCATCAGCACAGGCAAACATGGCTCAGGAATCGCCACCCGCATCCTCGCCGGCGGCAACCGCGAGAAGCATCGAGGCCGGCTCCGTCGCCCAGGAGATCGACGCCCGCGTCCTGGCGCGAGAGTCGTGAAGGCCTTCAACACGACGTTCGCCGGCACGCTCGTCGAGGGCGGGCTGCTCGTGATCGTCGTCCGGACCTAAGGAGCCGGCGCGCGGACGATGAGCGTCGGCTGCTCCGCGTGATGCACCAGCCCGGCGGAGACCGAGCCGAGGAGCACTGAGGCGACGGCCCCGTGCCCCTGCGAGCCGGCGACCACCACCGCGGCGTCGCGGGTCTCCCGCCGTCGCGGCCAATACCCGCCAGGCGGAGGAGCCCTCGACCGCGTCGCCGTCCGCCTCGAGCCCGGTGGCGCGTGCCAGCTCCACCCCTTCAGCAACGGTCGCCTCTGCCTCCTCGCGCACCCACGTCTCGACGTCGTTGGTGACCTCGCGGATCTCGGGCAGCGGAACGCCGCGCAGCGCGCGGCCGGCCACCGACTGCCGGAAAGGCGAGTCCCAGGCGTGAACCACGAGCGCGGCCCGCCCGGGCAGCAGCCGCCACGTCGCTGCGATCGCCCCGCGCGCCGCTGGCGACCCGTCGTAGGCGATCAGCGCCGGGCCATCGGGCGTTGCCTCCGCCTCCGGCACGATGAGCATTGTTCGCTGCGCGTGATGCAGCAGGCTCGACGAGGTCGAGCCGAGCACCGAGCGGGCCACAGCGCCGCGTCCGCTGCTCCCGCACACCACCACGTCCGCCCCGCGCTCGGCTGCGGTGGCGAGGATCGGCTCCCACGGCTGCCGCGCGCCGCGCGCGATGGCCGGCTCGGCCGCGAGCCCGATCGCGTCCGCGAGCTTGGCGCCCTCCGCGGCGGCCGTCTCCGCCTCGGCAACCAGCTCCTGGTCGAGCTCGGCGATGTGCTGCTCGACGAGGTCGGGGGCCATCAGGCCGCCACCGGCCCGGAACGCCGTCACGGCCCCGACGACCGCCTCGTGGATCGTCAGCACGGTGGCGCGCGCGCCCGGGAAGCGCGCGCCGGCGGCTCGCACGGCCGCCTCCGCGGCGGCCGAGCCGTCGAACGCGATCAGGAGGCCGGCGGCCACGGGTCGAAGCGTAGTGATGGGAGCTCTCGCGATCCGGCCCAGTCAGGCCGCCGACGCGAATACGGAGCCGGCGGCAGAGGCGGCCTGGCGAGGGACGACGACGACGGGGCAGGCGGCGGACCGAATGACCTGGCCTGACACGCCGCCGAGGAGGACCGCCTTGAGCGGCCCGTATCCACGCGAGCCTATGACCAGCATGTCCACCGTCTCCGAGAGCCCGATGAGCACATCGGCCGCCCGACCGGAATGCAGCGTCCCCTCAGACTGCAGTCCGGAGCTGAGGTGGCTGACCCGCTGCATCAGCTCGCGCTCCGTGTCGGCGTAGATCGAGGCGTTGATCTCGGGGACGTTGAAGGGCATCTCGCCGCTGTCGTAGAGGCGTGCCAGCGGTTCGATCACCTGCATCACCCGCAGCGAAGCCGACAACGCGAGGGCGAGATCCTCTGCCGCGCCCAGCGCAGCCTCGCCGTCCTCGGTCGGCCTGTAGGCGCAGCCCACGACCGGGCGCGCCGGTGCCGGGCGGGCCTCGTAGCCCAGCGGCACGACGGCGACCGGGCACGGCGCCCCGTGCAACAGCCGCTCAGCCGTGCTCCCTGGCAGGACCCGGCCAAGTCGGCCCGTGTGGCTGGAGCCGACCACAATGATGCCGGCGTCCTCCTGCTCGGCGAGCGCTTGGAGAGCGTGCGCAGGGGACGTGTTGGCGACGAGCGGACGCGACTCGACGGCGTCGACGTCGTCGAATGCGGGGGCGAGACGCGCGAGCGTGGACTTCGCTTCCTCACGCAGGAAGATCTCGTGGGCGTGGGCGCCGGGGCGAAATGGGTCCGACCGCTGGGCGCTGGCCAGGATTACGGGCGCTCCGGCGGCGAGGGCGAGCGCGCGCCCGAAGGCCACCGCGTCCTCCGAGCGCTCGGAGCCGTCGACACCGATGAGGATCTTGGTCATGACCTTCCCTCGCCTTTCGTTGGCCGTGTGTGCGTCCAATCCAGCGTGGCAAGGGGTGACCGACGCGACCATTGGGTCAAGCCTGCACTTCCCCTCCATCGACACCTCAGCCGCCGAGCGATCTCGCCGCCAGGGGGCGAGCGGCCATTGCCGCGCTCCTAGCGTCGAGGAGCGCGAGCTGGAGGTTGGAGAAGCCGCGCCGCATGCGCTGCGTGACCGCATCGGGCGTCGACGTTACGGCTGCCCGCTCCGTCGTATCTGCCATCTCGACCGACGCGCCGCTCAGCTCTGCCAGCGCCGCCTCGAGGCATCCGATGACCGCGGGTACCGCCCGCGCGGCGCGCGGCTCGCCGGCGAGCTGCCGGATCGCTGCGGCTGCCTCCACGAGATCACATCCACGGTCGTAGAGCTCGTTGTCGGGAGGACGGAGGGAATGGGGCGAGACGGCCGCAGGGTGCATGAGCGCAGCGTGCTCTCGACCATGGGCGGGCACCATACGGTTCATCCTGTAGAGGCCCAGATTGGTCACCCCATCGGGGCTGGCGCGGGCGCGGGTGGAGTGGCGCAGGGGCAGATATGCAGTGACGACCTCATGGCGCTCGCGGCCGTGGACAGGGAGCCTGGCGGCATGTCCGAACAGCGATCGCTCAGCCACGGTGACAGCGGTGCCTCGCCGGCTCGAGTGCTCATCGCGGGCGGCGGGGTCGCAGCGCTTGAGACGCTGCTGGCGCTGCGCGACCTCGCTGGCGAGCGGATCTCGACGACACTGCTCGCGCCGCAGCCCACGTTCACGTCCGACGCGATGTCGGTGGCTCGCCTGTTTGCGCGGGGGCGCCCGCGGCGTGTCGATCTTGCTGAAGCCGCCGACGAGGTCGTCTACGACAGCCTGGCCGAAGTCGAAGCGGACGCCGGGCGCGTTCGCTGCGTGACCGGCGAGGTGTTCGAGTACGACCAGCTCGTGCTGGCCGTCGGCGCGAAGGCCCGCCGCGCCTGGTCACACGGCATCACGCTCGGGACGGACTCCGCCGAGGAGGAACTGCACTGCCTGCTGGAGGAGATCGAGCGCGGCTATGTCGGCCAGGTCGCGTTCGTCGTGCCCGGCGGCACGGTGTGGCCGCTGCCGCTCTACGAGCTGGCCATCATGACCGCGCGGCAAGCGTGGAGCATGGGGATGGACCGCGTCCGCTTCGCGCTGGTCACGCCCGAGGAGCGGCCGCTCGCGATCTTCGGCCGTGCGCCGAGCGAGGGCATCGCGGAGCTGCTCGACGGGTGCGGGATCGAGTTCATCGGCTCCACATATGCGAGTGTCGGACACGGCTGCGTGCAACTCGACCCGGCGGGACGTCGCCTCAGCCGAGCGCGCGTCGTCAGCCTGCCGGTCCTCGAAGGCCCGGATCTGCCGGGCGTGCCCGCGGATCCGTCGGGCTTCAGCCCGGCCGACCAACACGGTCACGTGCCCGGTCTGGCCGGCGTCTATGCGGCGGGTGACTGCACGACGTTCCCCATCAAGCAGGGTGGACTGGCGACGCAGCAGGCCGACGCTGTCGCCGAGACCATCGCGGCAGCGGTCGGCGCGCCCATCACGCCGGAACCGTTCCGGCCGGTGTTGCGCGCGATGCTCCTCACCGGAGGCGATACGCGCTACCTGCAGCACTCGGTGGCCGGAGGCGCTGGCGACGGCGACATGGCGACGCACGAGCTGTGGTGGCCGCCGGCGAAGCTGGCCGGCCGCTACCTGTCGCCCTATCTCCTGCAAGGCGGTCACGCCCCGGCGACGCAGGCCACGCAACTCGCACGGTCCGGATGAGCAATGCGCAAGCAGCTTGCGTCGACGCCGTTATTCTGGCGCGTTTTCTGGGGCAACGCCGCGGTGCTCGTCCTGCTCGCCGCCGCCCTCGCGCTCGGCCCGCTCCACGCGTCGGGTCCCCTGGGACTGGCCGGCCTGCTCGTCGCGGTGGGGCTCGCACTCGCGATCAGCCTCCTCCTGATGCGTCCGGCCTTTAGACCATTCGACGAGTTGGCGGAGCGCATGCGCCGGCATGACCCGCTCGCGCTCGGCGAGCGCGTCGGCGTCGATGGCGGCCCGAAGGTGACAGCACTCGCCCACGCCTTCAACGAGATGCTCGACCGGCTCGAGACCGAGCGGCGCGAGAGCACCCGGCGGGCGCTGATGGTCCAAGAGGGCGAACGCCGACGCGTCGCCCGCGAGCTCCACGACGAGGTCGGCCAGACCCTGACCGGCGTCATGCTGCAGGTCGAAGGGCTGGCGGCGAAGATCCCCGAGGGGCTGCGCGACGAGCTCGACGAGCTGCGGGAGACAGCGCGCAGCGGCGCCGAGGACGTCCGCCGGATCGTGCGACGGCTGCGTCCCGAGGCACTCGAGGACCTCGGGCTGCCCAGCGCCCTGTCGGCGCTGGCGACGGCGTTTCACGACCAAGCCGGTGTGCGGGTCGAGCGCCGGCTGCAGGCGGGCCTGGCCCTGTCCGATGAGCAGGAGCTGGTCTTCTACCGCGTGGCGCAGGAGGCGTTCACCAACATCGCCCGGCATGCCGGCGCTTCGCGCGTCGAGCTCCGGCTCAGTCGCGCTGACGGCGGCGCGCTCCTCATGGTCCGCGACGACGGAACCGGGCTGACCCGGGACGCCAACGGCTCATCGCACGGCATCCGGGGCATGCGCGAGCGCGCGATGCTGATCGGCGCGCAGCTCGTGATCGAGTCGCCACGCGACGGCGGAACCGAGGTCCGGCTCGTGCTTCCCCTCGTCGGGTCGCGACGATGACGACGCCGCTGAAGATTCGCATCCTGATCGCCGACGACCATCCCGTCGTGCTCCGCGGGCTGCGGATCGTCCTCAACGCCCAGCCCGACCTCGAGGTCGTGGCCGAGGCGACGGACGGCGAGCAGGCCGTGGAGCGCACGCTCACAGACCATCCCGATCTGGCGATCTTGGACATCTCGATGCCGCGCATGACCGGGCTGCAGGCTGCTCGCGAGATCACGCGAAGGCGACCCGAGGTGCGGGTGCTGATGCTCTCCATGCATGACAACGAGCAGTACCTGTTCGAGGCGATCAAGGTGGGCGCCTCGGGATACGTGCTCAAGACCGCGGTCGACCGCGACCTCGTCGAGGCATGTCGCGCTGCGGTCCGCGGTGAACCCTTCCTCTACCCGGGCGCCGTCCGCGCGCTCATGCGCGAGTACCTCGAACGCGCGCAGGACGGCGAGGCGCTGCACGAGCTCACACCCCGTGAGGAGGAGGTGGTTAAGCTCGTCGCCGAGGCGCACACCAACGACGAGATCGCCGAGCTGTTGCACATCAGCAAGAAGACAGTCGAGCGCCACCGCGCGAACATCCTCGAGAAGCTCGGCATGCGTGACCGTGTGGAGCTGACGCGCTACGCGATCCGCCGCGGGCTGGTGGAGCTCTGACCGAGCCTCCATGGACGATCCCGAGCGCAGCCAGACCGAGCCGACCCGCAGCGACGCGTGCGAGCCGGTCGCTCGATGGGAAAACGAGGGTGGCGCTTGCGATGAGCGTGAGCTGAGCTTGCTAACCGCGCAGATGGCGACGGGAGAGCCAATGAATGAGGCCTCGAGCCCATAGAGCGATGAGGCGTCAGCGGCGAGGATCAGCGCATGTTCCCCGACGCGTTCATCCCTCCCGGCCAGGTGCCCGCCACCGCAAGCCGTCTTGAACGAGCGGCCGGCGAACTCAGCTCACGGGCAGGCAGCCCGTCCGCAATGCCAAGCCTGCCGGTCACGGCGGCGCATCTCGAGGCGGCGTTCGACGAGCTCGGGACGTGCATGCGCCACTTCGCCGAGGCGGCCGCCGAGTGGTCCGATCCAGACGACGACACCGGCGACGCGTGCACGCTCCCGCCGGAGGCGCGCGCCCTGATCTGGCACCTGCACGCCGTTGCCGGCTCGCTCGAGGAGGCACGCGACCGGTGTCGGGCGACCACTGAATCGGCCCGCCGGATGCTCGAGACCCGTGCCGCCGAACCCAACCCAGGAGCGATCATGACCGTATCCCGTCCCTCTGCCTCGCCGACCGGCGAGCGCGCATCCATGCGTCGCATCGTCTGCGGCGTCGACGGCTCGGAGCAAGCCGGCCATGCCGCCGGCACGGCACTGTCGCTGGCCGGCGCACTGGGCGCACGGCTTACGCTCCTGCACGTGACGCCGACCCGAACCCTGGTCCCCGTCGACAGCGTCCCGCGGGGCGTCGATCCAAGCGCCTACCCCCGGTCGGCCGAGCTGGCCTTCTCGGAGTCCGAGGCCGCGTTCAATTCCCTCCCACCCGGCGTTCTCTCCGCAAGCACCGACCGTGAGGTCCGCCTCGGAGATCCGGCGGTCGTGATCGCCGAGGTCGCCGCTGACTACGACGCCGAGATGATCGTCGTCGGATCCCGCGGCCGCGGGGCATGGCGGTCGGCCGTGCTGGGCTCCGTGTCCAGCGAGCTTGCGCGCCTGGCAGCGTGCCCGGTCGTACTCGTCCCCGAGCGCGCCGCGGTCGAAAGCCAGACCGCCTGAGCCGTCAGACCCCCGCGTGACCGTGCAAGCGGTCCTGTGCCTGCATCTCACCGATGATGCGCAGCGCGCGAGACCGCACCTCCCGCGGTTCGACCCCCAGCGTGGCCGCGATCTCGGCGACCCGCATCCCCGCGAACAACATGCCGAGGATCGGAAGATCGTCCGTGAGGAGTCGTGACGAGGCGGCCTCGATCGCTTCGGCATCGGGCATCGGCACCTCCGACTCGTCGGCGGCGACGGAGTCGATCGCGTTCAAGAGCACGTCGACGGGAGCGTTCTTGGACACGATTGCGTCGGCTTGGGCGAGCGTTGCGGGCACCGCGAAGAGGTGATCCACGTACGCGGAGTACAGGACGACGCCGGGTGGTCGCGCACCCTGCTTGAGCCGAAAGCAGGCGCTCAGGCCGTCGCCCCGAGCCAGCGCGTAGTCGAGCACCACCACATCGGCCCGCTCACGGCGCAACGCGGTCGCGAGCTCCGCCTCGGTCGAGACGGCGCCGAGCAGCCGATAGCCGGGCTCCTGGTCGAGCAGCTGCTTCAGCCCCGCCCGCAAGGCGGGGTGGTCGTCGACAACGAGCACGGTGACGGGAGGCGCCTGCATCACCCTCACCCTGGCCGCTCGCGCGCGCCGGGGCAATGGGTGGGAGTCCCGATCTAGGGTGAGATCAAGCCCCGGCGGATGGCGTAGCGGGTGAGGTCGACGCGGTCGCGCATGCCGAGCTTCTCGAGGATGTTCGCGCGGTGGCGATCGACGGTCTTGCGGCTGATGAAGAGCATCCCGGCGATCTCGTCGCTCGTGTGCCCTTCCGCGACCAGCTTGACGACCTCCACCTCGCGCGGGCTGAGCGGATCCAGCGAGCCGGCATCGCGCTCGAGGTGCTCGCGCACGAGCGCGGTCACCGCTCCGGCGTACAGGAACGTCTCGCCGCGCATCGTCGCCCGGCACGCGTTGACGAGGTCGCGGTCGGCGGCGGTCTTGAGCACGTAACCCGATGCTCCGGCGCGCAGCGCCTCGAAGAGGAACTGCTCGTTCTCGTGCATCGAGAGCATCAGGATCCGCAGGTCGGGCT
Organism: uncultured Solirubrobacterales bacterium; assembly: GCA_963787335.1. Lineage (GTDB taxonomy): Bacteria > Actinomycetota > Thermoleophilia > Solirubrobacterales > Solirubrobacteraceae > DASQFQ01. Next base: position 31,051 of record CAWBCU010000017.1, on the reverse strand, counting down.
TGCGCGAGGCAAGCTCGCGCGCCGCCTGCAGGCCGGTCATGCGCGGCATCGTGATGTCCAGGATCGCCAGGTCGACGTCGTCGGCGAGCGCTCGTTCGACCGCCTGGGCCCCGTCGTCGACCTCTGCGACCACCCGGAAGTCGGGCTCCCCGCCGAGCAGCTCCCGCAGGCCGCTGCGCACGACCGGGTGATCGTCGGCGAGCAGCACCCGGGTGACGAGCGGAGTCGTCATCCGCCGTCCCGCGCCGGCAACCGCAGGGAGACTTCGGTGCCGTGCGGCTCGACGGCGCCGACGGTGAGCTGCGCTCCGACGAGCAGCGCCCGCTCGCGCATCCCGCGGATCCCGCTCGAGTCGCTCGCCACCTCGTCAGCGATGCCCACGCCGTCATCGGCCACGACGAGCACCACCCCGCCGGCCGCATCGACCTCGAGCGTCAGCGTGACGCGACGGGCGCGCGCGTGCCGGACCACGTTGGTGAGACTCTCCTGGGCCACGCGGTAGATGACCAGCTCCTCCTCCGCGGTGAGCGGGAGATCCCGGGCGAAGCGCCGCTCAACCTCCAGGTCGCTGGTCTCCGCGACGCTCGTGCACAACGCCAGCAGCGCGCTCTGGAGCCCGAGCTCATCGAGGGCTTCCGGGCGCAGCCGGCGGGCGATCAGCCGGACCTCCTCCGCCGCCTCGCGGGCGCCCTCGCGGAGCCCGATGACATCCGCCCGAAGCTCCTCGGGCGCCCGCCGCGCGAGCGTCTCCCCGCGCAGGATCAGCCCGGTGAGGAGCTGGCCGATCTCGTCGTGCAGCTCGCGGGCGATGCGCCGGCGCTCGGACTCCTGGGCCGCCAGCGCCCGGCGCCCGCTGTCCCGTCGCTCGCCCTCGAGCCGGTCGAGCATCTCGTTGAACGCCTCCGCCAGCGCCACCACCTCCTCATCGCCGCTGGTGGCATCGATTCGTTGACCGGGGGCGAGCGGGTCGACCTCGTGCATCACGTCCGTGAGCGTCTGCAGCGGCGCGAGCGCGCGTCGCAGGAACGCCCGGTAGATCAGCAGCGAGGCCACGAACCCGCTGAGGATGACCGCCAGCTCGGTGATCGCCGTGGGTACGGACACCGTGATCGGCGCCAGCACGAGCACGGCCACGGCGAGGCCCACCACGCCCGCGTAGGTGAGGAACAGCCTGCGGAACAGGGTCGTGCGCCGGCGCGCCGGGGCTCCGCGCCGCGACCGGCGCTCAGGGACGGCTGGTGCGACGCGCACGGCCATCGGACGATCGTGACATACGACTCAGGGGCACCGGCCCGGCTCCACTACATCGGTGTCCGTCGTCACATGGTCATTCATGCCCATGGGAAGCGCGCGCGCTTTCACGCAGGCTGTGGGCATGACCCAGCCAGAGCAACCTCATCCCGCGTCGCTGCTCACCCGCGCCGACTACGAGCGCTACCAAGGCCACCTCGATGAGCTGCGACGAGTACGCGATCGCGACCTCCCCGACCTGCTGCGGGATGCACGCGGGTTCGTCGCCAGCGACGCGGAAGAGGAGATCGCCCAGATCCGCGACGACCACGTCTTCGTCGAGGCGCGGATCGCGCAGCTCGAAGCGCTGCTCCGCGACGCGCACGTCATCGACGACGGCGAAGCCCCGGGCATCGCCTGCCCCGGCCGCATCGTCGACGTGGAATACACCCGCAACGGCAAGCGCGCGACGTACCGGATCGCCGGCGCCGGCCGCGCGGGCGGGCCGGGCACGGTCTCTGCGGGCTCGCCCGTCGGGCAGGGCTTGATCGGCCGCGGCCGCGGGGATCTCGTGTCCATCGACCTCCCCAACGGCAGCGCCGAGACGCTGCGCATCGTCAACGTGAGGCGAGACGACGGAGGCCTCGCGGCGGCGTGAAATCCGCTACGCGCCGCCGCCGACGCGATCTAGACAGCGGGACGTCAGGTCGGCCAGTTCGTGTGAATCGCGCCCGCCTACGAAGGCCGGGCTCGAGGGATCCGACAGGAGCTGGCTGAGCTGCGCGACCACGGCGACCTCGACGGGCTCCAGCTGGCCGAGGCGCGCGGCCAGCGCGAGCAGGGAGTCACGCTCCTCGAGCACGACCTGCTGCCGAACACTCACGTACGGCGACAGAGGCTGGCGACGCTCGGCAAGCTCGACCAACCCGATCAGCCCCGCGCTGAGCTTCCGCCGGTACGAGAGCGAGCTGAGCTGCCCCGCCCGCGCCGCGAGCTCGCCCGTGCTCCACGGATCGGCGGCCCGCGCGAGCGCAGCGTCGAGCCGAGGATGCCGGAGGCAGGCCCGGACGCGGGCCAGCCGCCGGGCCACCGCCCGCCGCGGGAGAGCGCTGAGCGCGGGCGGCAGCGTGACGTCGGTCATGAGGCGCCGGCTCGCTGAGAGGTTCGCAGCAGCGCCTCGACCGTTCGCCTGGCTTCGTCGCAACGGTGTGCAGCCCGCCGCGTGGCGGTGGCGGCGTCGTCGAGGCGGGTGAGCGCCGCGGCGAACCGTTCGTGGGAAGGCGGCGGGTCCGTCGGCCACATGGCCGCGGCGCGCTGATAGCGGCGACACACGCTGTCGTCCGAGCGTGCAGCCGGCGGCACCACTCGCCCGCGCGACCTGGCGAGTGCGCTCTCGGCCGCTCGCAGTGCTTCGGCGAGCGCCTCGAGATAACCGGGCAGCGACTCGACCGAGTCGTCGAGCCCTGGCCGCTCGAGTGCTGCGGAGGCAAGCAGGAGCTCGTCGGCTCCCGCGCTGATCGTTCGTTCGGAGAGCATGGCCCTAGCGTGCCGTGGGTCGGTCGCTCGCGGAATGGGGTCCGTGAAGCATCTCGGGCTGGACACGTACCCACTCTGCACCTGGGCGGTTGGAGATGACCGGGCAGCACAGCGGTAACCACCAACGACGCCTTGTTCCTTCTCCTCGCCGAGGCCGCATGCACAGCTCCTGCCGGGGCAATGGCGTCCCGACCCGATGGGAAGCCTTTGCGTTGGGGCCGACGATGGCGTGGTGCCTGCAAGATCCCATCACTACCCCCCGAAAGCCGCCCTCGGCGGTGATCCCGACTGGGCATGCGTCCTGCGCGGCCCGCCCACACCAGCCCGGGACGACGCGCTGGCCAGACTCCACTCGCTCCTGCTGCGAGCGGCACGCTTCGAGCTAGCACGGCGACGCGATCAGCTCAGCGACGTCGGCGCCGCAGAGCTCGACGACCTCGCCTTCCAGGCGGCCGACGACGCGCTGATGTCGATACTCGGCAAGCTGGATGAGTTCCGCGGCACGAGCCGCTTCACCACGTGGGCCTACAAGTTCGCGCTGTTCGAGGCAGGCGTAAAGGGACGACGACGGGCGTGGCAGAACCATGAGCTCTCCCTCGACCCCCAGGGCTGGGCTGGCATCGACGTCGACAGCCCATCCGCGCAGGTCGTGCTCGAGGATCGCGAGACACTGGCGACACTGTGCGAAAGCGTTCGATCCTCGCTCACGCCGAATCAGCGTGAGGTCTTCACCGCGCTTGCCCTCAACAGCATTCCGATCGATGTGCTCGCAGAGCGACGCGGCACGACGCGCGGAGCGCTCTACAAAACCCTGCACGACGCGCGACGCAAGCTTCGCTTGGCGCTGATGGAAGCCGTTCCGTAGGACAGACATGGCCTCCGACGTCCGTACCAAGCGCATCTATGACCGCGCCGATCCCGCCGGTGACGATCGTCTATGCCGCGCGTGACCGAGAGCACAACAACGCGGTCGTGCTGGCCGAGCTCTTGCGCGACGATTGAGTCACGCGACCGTCGTGAGCGAGGCGCGTTTGGCCTCGATGCAGCTGAGCAGCTCGGCATAGGAGTCGCAGAAGGCCTGCACGCCTTGTCTCTCGAGCTCTGAGGTGATCGCGTCGAGGTCCACCCCTTCGGCGGCGGCTGCAGCCAGGACGCTCCTCGCGGCATCGATGTCGCCGCCGAGGGTCGGCTTGACGTTGCCGTGGTCGGCGAAGGCGCGCAGGGTGTTCTCCGGCATCGTGTTGATGACGCCGCCAGCGATCAAGCGCTCCACGTAGAGGACGTCGGAGTAGCTGGGATCCTTCGTTCCGGTGCTCGCCCACAGCGGCCGCTGCGGGCTCGCGCCGGCGCGGAGCAGCGCGTCCCAGCGCGGGCCGGCGAAGCGGGCCTGGTAGCGGGCATAGGCGTGCTGCGCGTTGGCGATCGCCACCTGGCCGCGCAGCGGCGAGCCGGCGCCGAGGGCGGCGTCGGCCTTTGCGTCGATGCGCGAGACGAAGAACGAGGCGACCGAGGCGATGTCCCGAACCGGGAGGCCCTCGACGATCCGGCGCTCGAGGGCGCGGAGGTAGGCCTCCATCACCTCGTCGTAGCGCTCGACGGCGAACAGCAGCGTCACGTTGACGTTGACGCCGAGGGCGGTCAACTCCTCAGTGGCGACGACACCCGCTCGGGTGGCGGGGACCTTGATCAGCACGTTGGGAAGATCGAGCCGGCGCCACAGCTCGAGCGCCTGAGCGATCGTCGCCTCCGCGTCGTCGGCGACGTCCGGAGTGCACTCGAAGGAGATGAACCCGTCGGCCCCGCGGCTGCGCTCATAGGCCGGCCGCAGGATCGCTGCGGCAGCCCGAACGTCATCGAGCGCGATCGCGAAGAACAGCTCCGTCGCGTTCTCCACGCCAGACGCGACGAGCGACCGCAGCTGATCGTCGTAGCGGTCTGACCCAGTAATGGCCTTCGCGAAGATCGTCGGGTTGGAGGTGGCCCCGGTCACGGCGGAGCCATCCACGAGCGCGGCGAACGCGCCGGTCCCGAGCAGCTCCCGCGAGAGCGTGTCAAGCCAGATCGAAACGCCCGCCTCATGCAGACGCTGCAAGCGGTTCATGACGCATCCTCGCTCGCGGCGGAGGTTCCAGCGGGTTGTCTCAGGAATCTGCTCATCACAGACTTAGCGTCCCGATGCACCGTGGTCTTACGTCGAAGCGGCAATGCGTGTGCGGATCGTTGCCGTCACGCGTCGGCCTCGGCGACGGCGAGTGCACGACCCAGGTCCGCCAGCGCGGATCTTGGAGAGAAGATGCTCGACCAGCGGGAACAGTGTCCGCGCTCCCGCACCTGCACCGCCTAGACAAACGGGACCCTATTGGGACCTTGAAGAGACCCTCAAGAGCCGAAACCCCCGCAAAGGCGAGGGTTTCAGAGGATGGGCGATACTGGGCTCGAACCAGTGACCTCCGCCTTGTCGAGGCGGCGCTCTCCCAGCTGAGCTAATCGCCCTGGGAACGTCGGGAAGGCTAGCAAGAGGACGGGGATGGGTACGGGTCCTGGATGAACACGATCGACGCATCCATGCGCTCCCTGGAAATCCAGGGCACGACCGTCCCCAAGCTGGGCTTCGGCACCTGGCAGATCGAAGGCCCGCCGTGCCAGGAGGCGGTCGAGGACGCGCTGGCGATCGGCTACCGGCACCTCGACACCGCCCGCGCCTACGGCAACGAGAAGCACGTCGGGGCCGGGATCGCCGCGGCCGGCGTGCCGCGCAACGAGTTCTTCCTCACGACGAAGATCTGGCGCGAGGAGTACGCGCCGGACGACCTCCGGCGCGCGGCCGAGGACTCGCTGGCGAACCTGCAGGTGGAGGGCCTCGACCTGCTGCTCCTGCACTGGCCGAACGACGACTTCCCGCTCGAGGAGACGCTGGGCGCGCTCGTCGCGCTGCGCGATGACGGGCTGATCAAGCACCTCGGCGTCTCGAACTTCCCGGTCGCGATGCTGCGCGAGGCGCTCGAGGTCGCGCCGGTGTTCACGGACCAGGTCGAGTTCCACCCGTTCCTGGGCCAGGACGCGATCGTCGAGCTGGCAGTGGAGCGGGACTTCATGGTCACCGCCTACTCCCCGCTCGCCCGCGGCAAGGTCCCCGAGGACCCGACGCTGCGCGCGATCGGCGAGGCGCACGGCAAGACCGCGGGCCAGGTCGCGCTGCGGTGGCTGCTCGAGAAGCCGCAGGTGTGCACGATCCCGAAGGCCTCGAGCCACGAGCGGCGGGTCGAGAACTTCGAGGTCTTCGACTTCGCGCTGACCGACGAGGAGCGCGCGCAGATCGAGGCGCTGCCGAAGGGCGAGCGCATCATCGACCCCGGGTTCGGGCCGGACTGGGACGCCTAGAAGCGCGTCAGCGCGGCGCTCTTCGGAGCGCCTGCGTTGGCCCAGGTGAGCTGGAGCCCGGAGAGCGTGAGCGAGGCGGGGTCGATCGCGCCGCTGTCGAGCACGCTCTCGCCGGCGCCGTCGTAGGCGTGGAGCTCGAGGCCGCCCTCGATCGGGGCGAGCCACGCGGCCACCCCGGCGGTCGAGAGGCGCAGTGAGCCCGCCTGCGCGTGCGTGCGCGTGGTCCGGTCCCGCCGTGCGCGGATGTCACTGATGACGACCGAGGTCTGGGTGGGCTCGTAGTCCGGCGGGCAGGCCGCCTTGCAGGAGACGTCCGTGGCGTCGAACACGACCGCGACGAAGCGCCCCGCCAAGCCGCACGTCGCGGAACTCGCCGCTCTCGACGTAGCCGTCGTCGTACTCCCTGACCACCACGAGCTTGCGGCCGGTCCTGCGCAGGCAGCCGGTGAGCTTCCGGTTCCCGTTGCGGCTGACGGAGTAGACCCGGACGAGCCGGTTCTTGGCCACCGTGTGCGAGCGCTTGGCGGCGCAGCGGGCCTTGGCGGCGCCCGCCGGCGCCGGCGCCGCGGCGACGGCGAGCGCGGCGAGCGCCAGCAGGACGATCAGGTGGCGCATCGTGGGCAGTCATACCAGCTGACTAGCCGCCGGTCACGGGCACCTGCGCGCCGTCGCGCAGATAGACGGGGATCTGGGACAGCGGCGCGTCCTCGACGACCACACCGCCGCCATCGTGCGTCGTCCCGCTCCAGGCGTGCGTCCAGCTCGCGCCGGGCGGCAGGTAGACCTCGCGCCGGCGGGCGCCGGCCTCGAGCACGGGCGCGACCATCACGTCGGAGCCGAACATGAACTGGTCCTCGACCGTCCACGCGCGCTCGTCGTCCGCGAAGTCGATGAACAGCGGGCGCATCGCCGGCAGGCCCTCGGCCGACGCGCGGTCGAGCTGGGTGTGCAGATACGGGCGCAGCCGCTCGCGCATGAGCATGACGTCGCGGATGACCACGTACGCCTCCTCGCCGAACGCCCACACCTCGTTCGGGCCGCCGGTCATGTCCCAGCCCGTGGCGGTGCGCGGCTCGCGGTTGCCATGCAGCCGGAACAGCGGGCAGAACGCGCCGAACTGGAACCAGCGGACCATCAGCTCGCGGTAGGCCTCGTCGGCCGCGTCACCGCCGTGGAAGCCACCGATGTCGGTCGTCCACCACGGGATGCCGGCGACGCCGATGCTCAGGCCCGCGCGCACCTGCCGGCGCAGCGAGTCCCAGGTCGCGGGGATGTCGCCCGACCACACCGCCGCCGGGTAGCGCTGCTGCCCAGCCCACGCGGAGCGGCACAGCAGCACCGTCTCCGCGTCCTCGGGCGAGGCCGCCGCCGCGGCCATCCCCTCCGCGTAGAGACGGGCGTTGTCGCGCGGGTAGATCCCCGCGACCTCGGCGCCCGGGCCGGCGTACAGGGAGATGTTCGCGAGGTGGCCGGGGTTCAGCTCCGGCTCGCAGGCGTCCAGCCACCAGACCCGCACGCCGAGCGCGTGGTAGTTGCGCTCGATCACCGACCAGATGTGCTCGCGCGTGCGTGGGTTGGTGGGGTCGTAGAACGCGACGGGCATCGGCACGTCCATGCGCTTGTCGCGGATCGTGACGTGGAACTCGACGCCCTGGTCCGAGCCGACGAGCATCCCCTCGTCCCGCAGCTCCTCGAAGTTCTCCGACAGCGGCGAGACCGTGGGCCAGATCGAGACCATGAGGCGCACGCCCAGCTCGTCGAGCTCTCGCATCATCGCCTCGGGGTCCGGGTACTCGGCGGGGTCGAGCCGGTAGTCGCCCATCGCCGTCCAGTGGAAGAAGTCGGCCACGATCACCGACAGCGGCAGTCCTCGCCGGTGGTGCTCGCGGGCCACCTCGAGCAGTTCCTCCTGGTCGCGATAGCGCAGCTTGGACTGCCAGAAGCCGCTCGCCCACGGCGGCAGCCGCGGCGCGTGCCCCGTGGCGTCGGCGTAGCGGGCGAGGATCTCGGCGGGCGAGCCGGTGGTCACGAAGTAGTCGATCGCGCGCGCCTGGGAGGCGGTCCAGCGCGTGACGTTCTCGGCGAACTCCACGCGCCCGACGGCCGGGTTGTTCCACAGGAAGCCATAGCCCCGGTTGCTGAGCGCGAACGGGACCGACACCTCCGCGTTGCGTTGCACGAGGTCGAGCGCCAGGCCCTTGTGGTCGAGCCGGCCGTGCGTGCGCTGGCCGAGCCCGTAGAGGCGCTCGCCCGGGTAGGCGCGGAACTGCTGGTGCAGCTCTCCGGCCCCGGAGCGGTTGCCGTAGAACACCCGCGCGCCCGGCCACCAGTAGTGCTCGCGTTCCTCGGCCAGGAGCTCCTCGCCGGTGTCGGTGCGCAGGAACCGCAGCAGCGGCGACGGCGCCGGGCCGTCGCCGACCGGCATCTCCGCCTCGACCGTGAGCGCGCCGTTGACGAGCCGCCCCTCGGCGTCGCCCGTCGTCACCGCCGCCGCGCCCCCGGCAGGCCGTTCCTGCAGCGCCCCCACGTCGGACTCTGGCACCGCTCCCTGCGCGGCGCGCACGCGCACGCTGTCGCGCCCCCACGGCTCGATGCGCACCACCTCGTGCTGGTGGCGGATCTCGAGGGCATCACCGGCTTGAGCAAAAGTCGTCACCACGTCTCCTTCGTCGATTCACTTGACAGCGCCGGCGGTGGTGCCCGCGGCGACGTATCGCTGCGCGACCACCAGCAGCACCACGGCGGGAAGCGAGGCCAAAACCGCGGTGGCCATCACCGCACTCCAGTCGGCCACGAATGCGCCGACGTACGTGTACAGCCCGAGCGTCACCGGCCGCACGTCATCGGTGGTCGTCAGCGTGAGCGCGAACAGGAAGTCGCCCCACGCGAACAGGAAGCTGAACAGGGCGGCGGTGACGATCGCGTTGCGCGACATCGGCAGCACGATCGACACGAAGACCCGCACCGGACCCGCGCCGTCCACCTCGGCCGCATCGAGGACCGACGTCGGCAGCGTGAGCATGAACGCGCGCAGGATCAGGATGGCGAACGGGATCGCGAGCGTCGAGTCCGCCAGGATCAGACCCGACACCGAGTTGAGCAGACCCAGGTCCGAGTACGTGGTGTACAGCGCGTTGGCCACGACGATGCCCGGGATCATCTGGCTGATCAGGATCACCAGCAGCACGACGCCCACGCCGCGGATGCGCAGCTGAGCGAGCGCGTACGCCGCCGGTGCCGCGATCAGCAAGCTGAAGACGACGGTGCCCAGCGCGATGGCGAGGCTGACGAGCAGGTGGCCGCCCTGGTCCCGGAGCGCCTTCGAGTAGCCGTCCAGGGAGAGCTCGGTCGGGAGCCACGGTGTCGCGACCGCTCCGCTCGACTCCTGCAGCGAGACGTTGAACATCCAGTACATCGGGAACAGGAAGACGGCGAGGATGAGCACCGCGACGAAGGTGTGCCGGGCACTGCCGGTCCTCGCGGTCACGTCAGCGCTCTCCGGCTCGCCCGCAGGTAGAGCGCCGCGAACACGAGCGAGACGACGATCAGCAGGTTGCCCATCGCCGCCGCCTGCCCGAAGTTGAACTGAACGAACGACAGCTGGTACGACTGGGTGGCGATCGTCTGCGTGGCGTTCGCGGGCCCACCGCGGGTGAGGCCGAGGATGATGTCGATCACCTTCAGCGTGTACACCACGCCGAGCACGAGCACGACGTTCACCACCGGGCGCAGCAACGGCCAGGTGATGTGGCGAAACGCCTTCCACCCGGTCGCGCCGTCCAGCGCCGCGGCCTCGTAGAGCTCCCGCGGGATGTCCTGCAGGCCGCCGTAGAGGATGGTCGCGTTGAACGGGATGCCGATCCAGATGTTCACCACGATCACGGCGATGAGCGCGAGCGATGTGCTGGTCAGCCAGCCCGGCTGACCGACGAAGTCGAAGCCGGCGAGCACGCGATTCAACGCTCCATTGTCCTGGTCGAGAATCCAGCGCCAGATCGTGCTCGCGACGATCAGGGGGATGAGCCACGGCAGCAGCAGCAGCGACCGCAGCACCCCGCTGAGCGGGAACCGGCGCTGGAAGTACACCGCGAGGGCCAGCCCGATGGTGAACTGGCCGGCGATCGACCCGGCGGTGAACAGCAGGGTGTTCACCGCCGCCTTCGAGAACACCTGCGACTGGAGGACGTCGCTGTAGTTCTGGAGCCCCACCCACGGCGCCACGCCGGTGAAGAACGTCGCGGTCGTGTAGTCCTGGAAGCCCATCACGACGTTCTTGACGACCGGGTAGCCGAAGAACAGCAGCAGGTACGCCACGGCGGGCGCCAGGAACAGCAGCTCGACGGCCCGCCGGCGCCGGCGCGACGCGCGGCGCCGCGGCCGGGCGGGGGCGACCAGCGCCCCCGCCGAGGCCGACTTAGCCATTCTGCGCCTGTTCGAGCGCCTTCGCCGGCGAGGCCTGGCCGGTCAGCGCGGCCTGCTCGGCCGTGTAGATCTTCGTGGCCGCCTTCGGCCACTCCGCCCCGAGCTCACCCGTGCGGGCCCGCGCTGTCGCGACCAGCTCGCTGAACGCCTTCATCGTCGGCTGCTCCGCGACGAACTTGTCCTGCAGCGCCGTCTTCGTGGGCACGGTCTGCCGCTCGCGCGCCTGCCGGAGCTGGTTCTCGTCCGTGTTCAGGCACTCGACGATCTCGGCCGCCTTCTGCTGGCGCGCCTTGTTGCCGGTCTGCGGCACCGTCCAGGTCTCGCCGCCCAGCGGCGACACGACGGACCCGCCGGCCTCGGGGGCCGGGGTCGGGCGCGACGTTGTAGTTCAGCGACTTCTCGGCGTTGAGCACCGGGAACTGCCACGGGCCGTTGATCATCATCGCCGCGTTGCCCGCCTTGAACTGGTCGTTGACGTCTGCCTGCCCCCAGTTGACGACGGACTTGGAAGCCGAGCCATCGCGGACGAGGTCGACCAGCAGCTGCAGCGCGCCGGCGGTCTCCGGCGTGGCGATGTCCTTCTCGTCGCCGCCGTTGGACCACATGAACGGCAGGAACTGCCACGTGCCCTCGTAGGTGGCCGGCGCGGAGAACGCGATCCCGTACTGCTTGCCGCGCGTGAGCTTCTTGGCCGTGGCGCGCAGCTCATCCCAGGTCTTCGGCGGCTTGACGCCGGCCTTCTTGAGGATGTCCTCGTTGTAGAAGAGCGCGATCGTGTTCGTGATCGGCTGCAGCCCGTAGAGCTTGCCCTTGTAGGTCGAGGCGTCGACCACGCCCTCGGCGTAGCCGTCGGCGGACAGGCCGAACTCGTCGAGCGGCGCGAGCGCGCCGGTCGCCGCGATCTGCTGCAGATCGGGGTTGTCGAGCATCAGCACGTCGGGCAGGGTCTTGGACGAGCTCTGCTGCAGGACCTTCTGGATCAGCGTGTCGCCGGGCACCGCCTCGCGCTGGATCGTCACGCCCGCGGTCTTGCCGCAGTCATCGAGCAGCTTGGCGATCCTGGTCTTGTCCGGCTCGTTGTCTGTAGTAGTCGAGCACGCGCAGGCTCTTGACCGAGTCGCCTGAGGCAGCGTCTCCGCCGTCGTCGTCACCGCCTCCGCAGGCACCGAGGGCGAGGCAGAAGGTCAGCGCCGCGGCGGCCAACCGTGGGGAGGGGCGGATCATGGGACTCTCCTCTCTCCGAGGCGCATCAGGCGCCCCGTTGTGCGGCCGCCCGGACGGCCAGGTGGAATCGATACGTATCGACGAGGGAGGTGCGAACGCGATCGGCACCATCCACTCCCGGCTAGCGCCGCTTCCGGCGCGGCGGCGCCATGACGGTCTGACGACGGGTGAGCCTCGGCTCGAGCAGATCGATCGCCGGCGGCGGCGGGCCGGGCGTCGGGTCGAGGAGCCAGAACAGCGTCTCCATGGCGCGCCGCGAGACGTCGCGCGGCTCCGGTGAGACGTTGGTCGCTGGCCGGCTCCATCGCCTCGGCCGCGAGCGTCGGTGCACAGCACGATCACGGAGATGTCGCGCCCCGCGAGCGACGCCGCGCGCGCTGAGCGCGTGCAGCGCATGCTGACGCGTGGGCGAGTTCGGCACGACGAGGCCCGAGGCGATCGTCGCCGCGCCGTCGCGAGCACCTGCTCGACCGCCGCATCCGCGCGCCGCGCCGGCCGGGCTCGACGGGCTCGAATGATCTCGTACGGCAGGCCGTGCGCGCTCGCATGGGCGGCGAACGCGTCCTCGAAGCGGCGGATGTAGTTGAGATCGCGATCGAGGCTCTCCGCCGGGTAGCCCATGAAGGCGAGCCGGTCGTGGCCCGTGGCCGCGAGCTCATCCACGGCGAGGCGCGCCGCCGCGGCGAAGTCGAGGTCCACGCAGTACAGGCCGGCCGGATCCTCCGGCACGCCGATCAGGACGACCGGCACGGAGAGCGACGCCGCCACGGGCACCCGTTCGTCGTGGGCCTCGATGTCCATCATCACGATCGCGTCGCACAGCGAGCGGCCGACGAGCCGCTCCAGCCCCGCGGAGCCCTCGTCCGAGGTCACGAGCAGCACGTCGTGGTCGTGCTCACGCGCGACCCCGGCGATCGTCTGGATGAACGGCAACTGCGCGATCGCATCGACGCTGGGGTGAAACGGGATCACGAGGCCGACGACGCTCGTGCGCCGGCTCGCCAGCGCGCGCGCCCCGGCGTTGGGCTGGTAGGTCAGCCCGTCGATGGCGGCCAGCACCTTGCGCCGTGTGGCCTCGGAGATCGGGCGCTTGCCCGTGAGCACATACGAGACGGTGCTCTGGGAGACGCCGGCGAGGCGCGCTACGTCTTTGCTGGTGAACTTGGCCACTTGCCCCCGAGTCGATACGCATCGTCGATACGCATCGACCCTTCTACCACGAAAGCCGCCGCAGGCGCAACCATCGGGTCACGAAGCTAGCCTGTAGGACCCTCCGGCGCCGTGGCGGAGTGGCTACGCAGCGGCCTGCAAAGCCGTTTACACCAGTTCGATTCTGGTCGGCGCCTTCATGACGCACCGCGATCCGCGTACTTGACCGCGGTGAACGGCCACGCGTCCGCCAGCCAGCGGCTGACGGTCGCGTGCAGCGCCCGGTCGAGCTCGGGGACGCTCGCGCGCACCCACGAGGCCACCTGGGCGTCGTGCTCGTCGTCGCGCGCCGGGTAGATGTAGACGCAGCCCAGCACGTCATCCGCGTCCGGCGCCAGCACGCTGTAGGTGAAGCCCGTGCGCGCCGCGAAGTCGCGGGCGTGGCGCTCGAGGTCGCCGTGGTTCTCCTCGAGCGTCATGCCCTCCAGCGGCGGCCAGCTCCCGTCCGCGAAGCCCGGCGTCGCGCGGATGTGCTCGATGCTCGCGGTCCACGCCGCGTGGTCGGCGACGTTGTGCTCGGGGCCGAGCGGCACCAGGCGGAACGCCGGCGCGGTCAGCCCGTCCGGCACGGCGAAGCCTGCGGGCACGAACGAAGCCACGCCGTGACGTTAGCTCCCCGCCAGGTTGGCGTCGAGGAACGAGACCACGCGCTGCTCGTAGGCCTCCGGGTACTGCTTCAGCGCGGCGGTGTGGCCGGCCTTGGGCAGGTACCAGAGCTCGGAGCGGGCGCCGCCGGCGCGGTCGTAGAGCTCGCCCCACTCCTTCTCCTGCTTGCCGGCGGAGACGATCAGGTGCGGCGCGCTGCTGCGGGCGATCTGGTCCGCCAGCGAGGCCTTGGGGCCCGGGCGCCCCTGGATGACCTCGATGGCCTTGAACATCACGTACGTGCCGAGGCGCTGGGCCGGGTCGTCCGGTGTACTCCTTGGCGTCCTGGTAGCCGATCTGCGCGACGCCGTCGGCCACCACGGCCTTCACGTCGTCACGCCGCGCGGCGATGTCGATCGCGATGTCGCCGCCGGTCGAGAGCCCGAGGACGCCGACGCGGCCCGGCTCGACGTCGTCGCGCTCGGCGAGGAAGTCGAGCGCGGCGGCGGCGTCCTTCTCCCAGCCCCAGCCGTAGGAGTTGACGGTGCCCTCGCTGTTGCCGGAGCCGCGCGGGTCGTAGACGAGCACGCCGTAGCCGTTGCGGGCGAGCATCTTGGCGTGGCGCAGGGTGCTGCGGCGGTTGCCGCCGCCGCCCGAGATCATGAGCACGGACGCGCCGTTCCGGGAGGGCCGGTACCAGCCTTCGAGGTCCACACCGTCCGAGGCGGTGAAGCTGACGTCCTGGTAGTCGGCGCTCGGCGGGCTGCCGATCGAGCGCGGCAGCGAGTGGATGTCCACGATCGCCATGCCGACGGGCATGTAGAAGAAGGCCAGCGCGACGAAGAACACGGGCAGGAGGAGCACGCGGATGGTCCAGCGCAGCACGGGGCCCGAGGTGCCCTCGCCCCGGTGGCGGAAGGGGATCCAGGCCGCGAGGCCGACGAGGACGACGGCGGCGGCAAGCGCGAGCACGCCGGTGACGTCGTTGGCCGTCAGCGGCTGCCCCTCGATCGCGAAGTGATGGACGTGGCGGCCGCCGTTCACCGCGGCGAGCACCCCGAACGTGAAGGCGATGGCGGCGCGGACGCCCGGTCGCAGCGAGTCGAACCGCGCCACGGCGAGCACGGTCGCGAGCAACGCGATGCCGAAGGCGAGCGCGTGCTGGGTCAGCGGAACCCCGCCGCCCGGGAAGAGGAACGCGTCGTCGAACGCGTGCACGAGCGCCAGGCCGGCGGCGACGCCGAACACGCGCGCCTCCGCGGAGCGTGCGCGGACGGCGCTCGAGATGCGGACGAGGCGCGGCGGGGCCGCCACGGCGGTTGTGGTCATGGTCGTCTCCGAGATCGAGGGCACGATCCAGAGACTGCCGTCAGGACGCCCGCGCGGACACCGTGCAGTCAGGCGTCAGGCCTGGGCCTCCGCCGCCGTGGAGGAGGTGCGGCTGCCCGTACCGCTAGTCGACGGCGACGAAGCGCATCTGCACCTCGCCCATGGCGATCGCGTCGCCGTGCTGAAGCGCGGCCTGCGCGACCCGTGCGCCGTTGACGCGCACGCCGTTGAGGCTGCGGTCGTCCCACAGGACGACCTCCTGGCCCGTGCGGGTGACCACGGCGTGGCGGCGCGAGACCGAGCGGTCCTCGAGCACGACGTCCGAAGCGGTCCCGCGGCCGAAGCGCAGGCTGCCCTCGCCGACCGGGATCACGACGACCTCGCCGCCGTCCTCGATCGCGAGGTAGCGACCGGGGGCAAGCTGTTCTGCGGTCAGGGCGGCGCGCTGGCGGTCGCGCTGGGAGATCCGGGGGAGATCTCCACCGACCTGCGTGGGCGCGTCGGAGACGGTCTGTCCGTCTGCAGAGCCGAACGGGTGCGTGGGGGCAAGCGTCGTCATGCCAGCAGTGTCGGCCGCTTTCTGAAGCGGGAGATAAGTTCTGGATATGCGCATACTCGTCACAGGCTCACGCGGCAAGGTCGGCTCGGCCACCGTCGACGCCCTCCACGCCGCCGGGCATGAGGTCACGGCCTGCGATCTCGGCGCCGCCGTCTTCGAGACCCCGCCTGCCGGCGCTCCCAGCTACAAGCAGGCCGACCTCACCGACGCCGGCGACGCCTACGCCGTCGTGCGGGGCCACGACGCCGTGATCCACGCGGCGGCGATCCCCGAGCCGACCCGCAACCCCTCCCACACGGTGTTCCAGAACAACCTGATGGGTGTCTTCAACACGCTCGAGGCGGCGGTGCGCTTCGGGGTGCCGCGGTTCGTGAACGTCTCGAGCGAGACGGTGCCGGGCTTCTTCTTCCCCGAGCGCCCCTTCCTGCCCGACTACGCGCCGGTCGACGAGGACCACCCGATCCGCCCGCAGGACCCCTACGCGACCGCCAAGTACTTCTCCGAGCTGCTGATGGACGCCGCGATGCGCCGCTCGGACATCCGCTGCCTGACGATCCGCCCGACCTGGGTCCAGTGGGAGGGCAACTACGAGGCCAACCTCGGACCGGTGCTGCGCGATCCCGAAGACGCGCCGAGCGCCGGCCTGTGGGCCTACATCGACGTCTACGACCTCGCCGACTCCCTGCGGCTCGCCGCCGAGTCCGAGCTCGACACCCACGAGGTCTTCTACATCGCCTCGCCCGACAACAGCGCCAACCGCCCGCTCGCCGAGCTCATCCGCCACCACCACGGCGACGCGATCGAGATTCGCGAGCCCCTCCCCCGGCCCGACGCCTCCGGCATGTCGATCGAGAAGGCACAGCGCCTGCTCGGCTACGCGCCGACCCGCTCCTGGCGCGACTACCTCGCCGAGGACGGGACGCTGCTCGACACCGTCCGCGAGCGCCTCGACCGCGGCGACACCGGCGTGCAGCGCGGGCGCGCGATCAGCTAGGAGGTCGTCGCCGCGATCGTCGGCTGGCCCTCGGCCTGCCGGCGCGCGGTGGGATCGACGCGCGCGGCCGCATAGGCCGCGTCCTGGTCGAGCGTCTCCTCCTCGAGCAGGGCGGCGACGAGCGACTCGAGCTTCTCACGGTGCTCGGTCAGCAATGCGGTGACGGCCTCGTGGCTCTCCTGGACGATCCGCTGGACCTCCTGGTCGATCAGCCGCTGCGTGTCCGGCGAGGTCTCGGCGGCGCCGGGCAGCATCGGGCCGCGCGCCTCGGAGGGCAGCACCGCGATCGGGCCGATCGCCCGGCTCATCCCCCAGCGGCCGACCATCGCGCGGGCGATCCCGGTCAGCTGCTCGATGTCGGACTCGGCGCCGGTGGTGATCGTGCCGTACACGAGCTCCTCCGCGACGCGGCCGCCGAGCGCGACCCGGATCTTCGTCAGGAGGTAGCCCTCCTCGTAGTTGGCCTTGTCGATCTCGGGCGCCGAGAGCGTGACGCCGAGCGCCATTCCGCGCGGGATGATCGAGACCTTGCGGACCGGGTCGGCGTCGGGCGTGAGCATGCCGACGATCGCGTGCCCGGCCTCGTGGTAGGCGACGCGCTCGCGGTCCTCCTTGGACAGCACGGTGCCGCGCGGGGCGCCGAGCACGATCTTCTCGAGCGCGTCGGTGAAGTCGGCGAGGGCGACCTTCTCGTGGTTGCGGCGCGCCGCGGTCAGGGCCGCCTCGTTGGCGAGGTTGGCGAGGTCGGCGCCGACCATGCCGGGCGTCGTCGAGGCGATGCCGTCGAGGTTGACGTCGTCGGCGAGCGGCAGCGAGCGCGTGTGGACCTCGAGGATCTTGCGGCGCCCGTCCTTGTCGGGCGGCGGCACCGCCACGCGGCGGTCGAAGCGGCCGGGCCGCAGCAGCGCGCCGTCGAGGATCTCCGGGCGGTTGGTGGCGCCGAGGACGATCACCGCGACGTCGGACTCGAAGCCGTCCATCTCGGTCAGGATCTGGTTGAGCGTCTGCTCGCGCTCGTCGTTGCCGCCGCCGAAGCCCATGCCGCTGGAGCGCGACTTACCGATGGCGTCGAGCTCGTCGATGAAGATGATCGCCGGCGAGGACTCCTTGGCGGTCTTGAAGAGGTCGCGGACGCGCGAGGCGCCGATGCCGACGATCGCCTCGACGAACTCCGACGCCGAGATCGAGAAGAACGGCACCCCCGCCTCCCCCGCCACGGCCTTGGCCAGCAGCGTCTTGCCGGTGCCGGGCTGGCCGGAGAGCAGGACGCCGCGCGGGATCCGCCCGCCGAGCTTGCGGTAGCGGTCGGGGTTCTTGAGGAAGTCGACGATCTCGGTCAGCTCCGCCTTCGCCTCGTCGATCCCGGCCACGTCGGCGAAGGTGATGCGCTGCTCGCCGCTCTCGACGCGGCGCGCCTTCGAGCGCGAGAACGCGCCCAGCGCGCCCATCCCGGCCCCGCCGCCGGCGCGGCGGGCGAGGAACACGAACAGGCCGACCAGCAGGATCACCGGGCCGAACCCGAGCAGGAGATTGGTCAGGAAGCTGCCCGAGTTGATCGGCTTGGCCTGGACGATGACGCCGTTCTCCTCCAGCAGCTTGGAGAGCTCGTCGGTGTTGGCGAAGGTCGGGACCTCGGTCTCGAAGTTCTTGGCCGCCTTCTGCTCCCCGGGCGGGTTGTACTCCTTCTTGAACTTGCCCTCGACGGTCTCGCCCTTGGCGGAGATGCGCTCGACGTTGCCGTCCTTGACCTGCTCGCGGAAGGTCGGGTTGTAGGCGATGTCGACCGAGGGCTCCTTGCCCGGGCCGAGCAGCGCGACGCTGACGTAGTTGAGCGTCAGCAGGACGATCACGATCACGATGAAGCGCGGGCGCGGCATCTTCATGCCGCCGAGCCCGCTCCCCTTGCCGCCCTCGGGCGGCTTCTCGGGGTCGCGCGTGGGCTCGTGGGGTCGGCGCTCGTGCTCTGCCATCTAGCGTGATTCTCGCAGGGGCGGTCCTTCGGCCCGCGAGAGAGGTTGCACGGAGGGTCCTCGCGGGGTTAGCGTCGCGGGTGATGTGAGCAGTGACGGCAGCAGCAGCGGCAAGCAACGCGCGGGCGCGCTGGCGGTGGTCGTGGCCGTCGGAGCCGTGCTCGCCGTCCTGCTGCAGGCGACCGAGCTCGGCGAGAAGGTCTCCGGCTGGATCCGCGGCGATCACGACAGCGGGCGCCTCGTCGCCGTCGACCTCGCGTCGGCGGTCACGCTGGCGGAGGCGGGCCGCAGCGTGTCGCCGGTGCGGGAGTGCTTCGAGATCGCCAAGGCACCGGTGATCATCGTGCGGCAGCGGCCATGGTGGCCGCCGCTCGCGGCGGTCCAGCTCTTCGCCCAGGAGCCCGACGAGACGCCGACGCCGACACCGACACCGACACCGACCGGCTCGCCGTCCCCCTCTCCGACCGCGTCACCGACCGAATCCCCGACGACGAGCCCGACCGCGCTCGCCGATCCCCCTCGACACCCCGGGCGCCTCGGTCCTGCGGGCGGGCGAGGACATGGAGATCGTGATCAAGCCGGCGCGCAGCCCGGTGATCCCGAAGGGCGCCCCGAGCCCGCCGCCGCCGGACGACGACAGCGCGCTCGTCGAGGGCGCGGACCAGAACCTCAGGGTGTTCCCGCAGAACTACAGCCGCGCGGAGGTCGAGCGCTTCGCGCGGCAGGTGCGGGTCGGGCCGCCGAGCGGCGGCAAGCGCCAGCCCGAGGGGCAGCTGGTCGACGTGGAGCTGAGCACCACCGGTTTCGTCAAGCACTGCGTGTACGCCCGCTGGTCGCTCTATCGCCGGCTGTCCGACGGGGGCAAGCGCCACGTGCCCGAGCGCTGGGCGGTCAACCGCGCCGCGATGTTCCTGCGGCCGGATGAGAGCCCGGACGAGGCCAGCGGGCAGTTCTGGGTGCCGCTGCCCAAGCAGCGGCGCACCCACTTCGTCCGCGTCGCGTTGTTCGACGAGGCCGGCAACCGCCTCGGGCGGCCGATGGAGAGCCCGCGCTTCCGCTAGCGCTTGCGGGACAACCGCCGCGGCGTGGGCTCCGGCGGCGGGGCCTTGGCGAGCCGCTCGTCGAAGTCGCGCAGCTCCGGCCGGAGCTCGAGATCCTCGACCGGCGGGAAGGCCTCGACGGGCACGCCGTCCTTCCACACGACGAAGTGGGGCTCGCCGCCGATGATCGTGTCCTCGGAGTAGCGGCCGCGGATCTGGCGCGCGAGCTTGACCGCGCGATCGCGGTTGACGCGGCGGCCGCTCCAGCGGTCGTAGCGCTCGCGCAGCACCGGCTCGGCGCGGGTGGCGGCCTTGGCCGCGGCGGCGCCCGCGACCGCGCGGACGGCGCGGTTGTTGGCCGCGGTGCGCACGGCGGTGACGAGGGTCTTGGCCGCGCTCATGTGTCCACCGTCCAGGTCGCCTTCACGCCGCCGCCCTGGGCCATGTTCACGACCTTGGAGTCCTCGCCCAGCGCGACCCGGGTCAGCCCGCCCAGCACCGTCGCCTCCTCGCCGCCGTCGTAGGCGATCAGCGGGCGCAGGTCGATCCGCCGCGGCGACAGCTCGCCGTCGAACAGCGTCGGGTGGCGCGACAGCTCGACCAGCTCCTGGGCGATGAAGTCCTGCGGGTTGGCCTCGATGTCCTCGCGCGCGCCCTCGGCCTCCGGCCCGATCAGCACGCCCTCGCCGCCGACGCGGTCGCGGACCTTGACGACCATCTCGCCGAGCCGGCCCAGCGCGTCCTCGCGCGCGTCGTCGTCGGTCAGGTCGTAGGAGCGCGCCGGGGCGATCACCGGCTCCTCGTCGAGGTAGAAGCGGATCATGTCCTCGACGTAGGCGTGGGCGAGCTTGTCGTCGGCGATCCCCACCCCGGGCGGGTTCACGACGGTCACCGTGCCGCGCCGGATCGGCTCCAGCAGCTTCTCGGCCAGCGCGCTGGGCGAGCCGTCCTCGTCGCGCAGCAGGTGGTAGTTCGAGCGCCGGTAGATCACGTCCACCTCGCGCCGCTTCCCGTCGACGTGGGCATAGACGCGGCCCTCGCGCTGGCGCAGGTCGTCGAGCCCGACCATCGGCACCCCGAGGCGGAAGGCGACGTCGGAGATCTCCCACTGGGCGTCGTTCTCGAAGCCGTCGCCGAGCACCACGATCGAGGGCTCGTCGCGGCCGTCGGGCGCCGCCGAGCGCAGGACCGCGGCGAAGCGCTCCATCGACTCCCCCGGCCCCGGGCTGCGCTCGGGCAGGCCGTCGATGAGGTCCGATGCGGCCTCCCAGGCGAGCGGCGCGAAGCCGAGCCCGGTCGGCATCCGCACGTTGTCCTCGAGCACGTTGAACTCGCCGTCGGCGCCGCGGACGACGTCGAGCCCGGCGAAGCCGGCCCACACGGGCACCTCGACGCCCTGCATGTCGGGCTCGTAGAACGCGCCCTTGTCGACGAGGCGGTCGGGCACGACGCCGGCCTCGACGATCCGCCGCTCGCCGTAGGCGTCGCGGAGGAAGGCGTCGAGCGCCCGCACCCGCTGGGCGAGGCCGCGGTCGAGCGTGTCCCACTCCGCGCGCGTGAACATCCGCGGCACGGCGTCGATCACGAACTGGTCGGGCCCGGTCGCGCCGTAGCGGACCTCGCGCTCGAGCGTGCGGGCGCGCAGCTGCTCGCCCAGCTTGGCGAGATCGTGGTTGTGGAGGGCCTCCAGCACGGCGCGGTACTGCGGCCGCGGCTCGCCGCCCGCTTCATAGGCTTCGTCGTAATAGGCGGGCATGCCGCCGAGCGTACCCAGCGCTACGCCGGAGCAGCCTCCGCCAGGCCCAGCGCCTCGATCGCGGCGTCGCGCATCTTGTACTTCTGGACCTTGCCGGTGACGGTCATCGGGAACTCGTCCACGAACGCGACGTGGCGCGGCACCTTGTAGTGGGCGATCTTGTCCCGGCAGTACTCGCGCAGCTCGTCCTCGGTCAGCGAGGCGCCCTCGCGCAGGATCACCGACACCATCACCGCCTCGCCGTAGCGCGGGTCCGGCACGCCGTAGACCGAGGCGTCGGAGATCGCGTCGTGGGTGTAGAGGAACTCCTCGATCTCGCGCGGGTAGACGTTCTCCCCGCCGCGGATGATCATGTCCTTGGAGCGGCCGACGATCTTCAGGTAGCCCTCGTCGTCCATCGTCGCGAGGTCGCCGGTGTGCATCCAGCGCGCGGGGTCGATCGCCTCCGCGGTGCGCTCGCGGTCCTCCCAGTAGCCGAGCATCACCGAGTACCCGCGCGTGCACAGCTCGCCCGGCTCGCCGCGCTCGACGGTGCGGCCGGTCTCGGGCGCGACGACCTTGACCTCGACGTGCGGGTGCACGCGCCCGACCGTGCCGACGCGGCGCTCGAGCTCGTCCTCGGCGGTCGTCTGGGTCGAGACCGGCGAGGTCTCGGTCATGCCGTAACAGATGGTCACGCCCTCCATGTGCATGCGGTCGATGACCTTGCGCATGACCTGCTCGGGGCACGGCGAGCCGGCCATGATCCCGGTCCGCAGCGAGCTCAGGTCGAAGGAGTCGAAGTCGGGGTGCTCGAGCTCGGCGATGAACATCGTCGGCACGCCGTAGAGGCTCGTGCAGCGCTCCTCGGCGACCGCCTCGAGCGTCGCCCTCGGCTCGAAGGCCGGCGCCGGGATGACCATGCAGGCGCCGTGGGTGACGGCGCCGAGGTTGCCCATGACCATGCCGAAGCAGTGGTAGAAGGGCACCGGGATGCAGACGCGGTCCTGCTCGGTGTAGTTGCAGAACTCGCCCACGAAGAAGCCGTTGTTGAGGATGTTGTGGTGCGAGAGCGTCGCGCCCTTGGGCGAGCCGGTGGTGCCGCTCGTGTACTGGATGTTGATCGGCTCGTCGAAGTCGAGCTCCGGCCACTCGATCTCCGCCGGGGCGTCGCGCAGCATCTGGTGCGCCTCCTCGCCGAGGAAGACCACGTGCTCGAGGTCGGGGAGGTCGCCGCGCACCTCGTCGACCATCGCGCGGTAGTCCGAGGTCTTGAACTCCGTCGCGGAGATCAGCGCCTTGCAGCCCGACTGGCGCAGCGCGTAGGCGAGCTCCGTGGTGCGGTAGGCGGGGTTGACGTTGACGAGGATCACCCCGAGCTTCGCGGTCGCGAACTGCGCGACCACCCACTCGGCGCAGTTGGGCGACCAGATCCCGAGGCGGTCGCCCTTGCCCAGGCCCAGCCCTGCGATCCCGCGCGCGGTGCCGTCGACGGCCTCGGCCAGCTCGCTGTAGGTCAGCCGCACGCCCTGGTGGCGCGAGATCAGCGCGTCGCGGTCGGGGAACGCGGCGACGGCGCGATCGAAGTTCGCGCCGATCGTCTCCCCCAGCAGCGGGGTGGTCCCGAGTCCCTGCGAGTACGACAGCGCCATCGATCTCCTCCTCAGCGGCCTGCGAGCAAGCTCCTGGCAGCAGCTTTTCAGCCGGGCGGAGCGGCCACAAGAGCCCGAGCCGGCCGGCGGCGCCGAGCCCCTCGGCGGCGACCGAGAGCGCCGAGCTCTGGGAGTCGTCGAATGACGCCGCTCCCGATCAGCTCGAGGTACCACTCGACGGTCGCCGAGACCGTCTGCTGGAGCGGGCGCGGGCGGTAGCCGAGCTCGCGCTTGGCCTTGGCCGACGTGAAGCGCCAGTCCTGGCCCATCAGCCCGAACGCCTCGGCGGAGATCGCGCCCGGGCAGCCCGAGCCGCTCGCGGAGGCGGGCGACGTGGCCGACCTCGGAGGGGATCACGAGCAGCGGGTGGTGCATGCCGGAGGCGCTGGGCGACCATGTCGATCAGGTCCGCCCACGGCGGTTGTGGCCGCCGAGGATGTAGCGCTCGCCCGGGCGGCCGCGCTCGGCGGCGAGCAGGTGGCCGGTCGGCGACGTCCTCGACGTCGACGAAGTTGATCGGGGCGTCGAGCACGGCGGGCAGCCGGCCGCGCAGGTAGTTGCCGACGATCCGCGTCGAGGTCTCGCCCGGCTGGGAGCGTGTCGACGGGCACGCCGAGCACGTAGGCGGGGTTGACGACGACGACCTCGACGCCGAGGCGCTCGCCGGCGGCGATCGCCTCGCGCTCGCCGCCGCGCTTGGAGTCGGCGTAGACGAGGCCGAGGCCCGTCCTCCGGATACGGGTTCTCCTCGTCGGCGGGGCGGCCGTCGGCGGTCCCGACGGCCGAGATCGTCGAGGTCAGGACGACGCGCCGGACGTCCTCCATCGCCGCCGCCTCGACGGCGACGAGCGGCCCGCGCTGGTTGAGCTCCCAGACCTTGCCGACCGGCTTCGAGGCGACGAAGCCCGCGACGTGGAAGACGGTGTCGCAGCCGCGCATCGCCTTGCGCATCGCGTCGAGGTCGAGGATCTCGCCCTCGACGGGCTCGACGTCGAGATCGCCGAGGCGGTCGAGCCGCTTCGGGTTGCGGTAGCCGGCGCGCACGCTGTCGCCGCGCTCGACCAGCGCCCGCGTGACGTGGGCGCCGACGAAGCCGGTCGCGCCGGTGACGAGGGAGAGCATCCTCGGACGCCTACCCGCCGTACGATCCGCCGATGCCCCGGATCCTGGCGTTCGACGTCAACGAGACCCTGCTCGACCTGAGCGCGCTCGACCCGCTGTTCGAGCGCGCGTTCGGCGACGCGGCCCTGCGCGCGCAGTGGTTCGCCCAGATGCTCCAGCTCGCGTTCGTCGGCGTGATCACCGGCCGCGACGTCGACTTCACGACCGCACAGCACGCGCGCGCTGCGGATGCTCGCCGAGCGCACCGGCACGGACGCTGAGCGAGGCGCAGCGCGAGGAGATCGTCGCCGCGATGCGCTCGCTGCCGCCCCACCCCGACGTGGCGCCCGCGCTCGACCGGCTGCGCGAGGGCGGCTTACGCTGTGCTCGCTGACGAACTCGTCGCTCGAGGTCTCACGGGCGCAGCTCGAGCACGCGGGCATCGCCGACCGCTTCGAGGCGATCCTGTCCGCCGACCAGGTGCGGGCGGCTCAAGCCCGCGCCCGAGCCCTACGGGCTCGTGGCCGACACGTTCGGCGTGCCGATCGGCGAGGTGCGGCTCATCGCCGCCCACGCCTGGGACTGCGCCGGCGCGCTCGCCGCCGGGCGCCGCGGCCGCCTTCGTGGCGCGCCCGGGATGGTGCGCAGCCCGCTCGGCGAGCAGCCCGACATCGTCGGCGGCGACCTCGGCGAGGTCGCCTCGCTCATCCTCGCCTGAGCACCGCCTGCGCGGCGTAGTAGCCGCACATGCCGTGCACGCCGCCGCCGGGCGGCGTCGAGGAGGAGCAGATGAACAGCCGCGGGTCGGGCGTCGTGTAGGGCGACGGGCGCGCGACGGGGCGGGTGAAGAGCTGGCGGAGGTCCATCCGCCCGCCGTTGATGTCGCCGCCGACGTAGTTGGGGTTGTAGGCCTCGATCTCGGCCGCGTGCATCGAGGCGCGGGCGAGGACGCGGTCGCGGAAGCCGGGCGCGAAGCGCTCGATCTGCGCCTCGATCGCGCTCGGTCATGTCGCGCGTCGAGCCGTTCGGGACGTGGCAGTACGCCCACGCCGGTGTGCTTGCCCGTCGGGCGCGCGGCTGGGGTCGCAGACCGTGGGCTGGGCGAGCAGGACGTACGGCCGCTCGGGGTGGCGGCCGTGCGCCGACGCGCGGCCTCGGAGGCGGCGATCTCCTCGAACGTGCCGCCGAGGTGCACCGTGCCCGCCCGCGCGCACTCCGGCGCCGTCCACGGGATCGGGCCGTCGAGCGCCCAGTCGAGCTTGAAGACGCCCGGGCCGTAGCGGTAGCGCTCGAGCGCCGCGGCGGTAGCGCGCCGGCAGCCGGTCGCCGGCGAGCGCGAGCACCTGCCGCGGCGTCAGGTCGAGCAGGACCGCGCCGGCGTCGTCGAGCTCGTCGAGCTCTCGACGCGGCGGCCGGTCTCGATCTCGCCGCCGAGCGAGCGCAGGATCGAGGCGAGCGCGTCGGCGACCGCCTGCGAGCCGCCGCGGGCGACCGGCCAGCCGACGGGGTGGCCGGTGAGCATCAGCACGAGCCCGAACGCGGCGGTCGGGCGCTCGTCGAGCGGCAGCATCGAGTGCGCCGCGCAGCCGGCGAGAGCGCGCGCGCGCGCGCGGCCCGTCGAAGCGGCGCGCGAGGCCCTGCGCCGAGCGCAGGCCGCGCAGGCCGAAGCGCGCCAGCGCGATCGGGTGGCGCGGCGGGCGCAGCGGGCCGAGGATCGCGGGCAGCAGCTTCTCGGCGTCGCGCACGAGCGGCCCGAGCAGCGCGCGGTAGGCGTCGCCGTCGGCGCCGCCGATCGACGCGGCGGTCGCCTCGACCGAGCGCTCGAGCACGACCGCCGCGCCGTCGTCGAGCGGGTGCGCGAGCGGCAGCTCGGGGTGGACCAGCTCGAGCCCGTGCTCGGCCAGCGGCAGCTCGCGCAGGAACGGCGAGGCGAGCGCGTGCGGGTGGACGGCCGAGCAGACGTCGTGCACGAAGCCGGGCAGCGTCAGCTCCGCCGAGCGCGACCCGCCGCCGACCGTCTCCGCCGCCTCGAGCACCGAGCACCGAGCGGCCCGCGCGCGCCAGCGCGATCGCCGCCGCGAGGCCGTTCGGGCCCGCGCCGACGACGACCGCGTCAGGCAACCGGCTGCTTGGAGCCGAACAGCCCCTTCACGCCGCGCACCGGCGCGCCCAGCATGTACAGCGTCGAGCGGATCGCCGACGAGTGCCAGACGTTGCGCCACTTCGACCACTGGCGCCTCTTGTCGACGCACACGACCTGCGTGTCGACCTGCGCCATCGGCTCGCCGAAGTGCGCGGCCAGCGCCGCGAGCGTCTGCTCCCAGAAGCGGTCCTCCTGCTTGTGGCCGCCCATCGTCAGCCCCAGCTCGAAGATCGGGTCCGACGCGCGCATCAGCACCTGCGCCTGCGCCACGGTCTCGCCGTCGCGCTCGGTCGCGCTGAAGGTGATCCAGCCCGCGAACATGTGGCCCTGCGGCGTCATCAGCGTGAAGGACTCCTCGTCGGCGTAGAGCACCATCACGCCGGTCGAGAGCTTCATCCTGCCGGGCAGCGTCATGCCGATCAGCGCGACCTCGCCCGGCTCGATGCCGGTCAGCGGCGCGTAGAAGTTGTTGCCCTCGGGCCAGAACTCCGGGAAGCGCTGCTTCCAGGTCGCGATCAGGTCCGTGGCCGACACGCGCTCGGCTGCGGCAGGCGCACCTGGTAGGTCTTCTGCCACATCTTCCCGAAGCCCTGGATCGGGCCGGCGAGGCGCTTGCCCTCGACGTTGATCGCGACGGCGCCCTCGGGCACCTCGGAGACGTTCAGCGTCGAGACCTTCTTCGCCCAGTTGGTGGCGTCGCGCGCCGCGGCCTTCTCGTTGACCTCGCTCATGATGCGCTCCCTATGCGGCGCCCGCCGCGGCGAGCGCGTCGGACTCGGTGTCGTGGATCCCGACCGCCTCGTCGAGGCGGGTCAGCTCGAAGATCTGCGCGTAGTGGTCGGACAGGCCGAAGGCGAGCAGCTGCTGCGAGTGCCGGTTGGCGCGCACGAGCAGCGTCACCAGGAGGCCGATGCCGCCACTGTTCATGTACGCGAGCTCGGTGAAGTTGAGGACGATCGCCCGCGCGTCGCCCGCCTCCTCGTAGGCGCTCATCAGCACCTCCTCCGAGCCGGCGGTGACGTCGCCGCGGATGTCCACGATGCTCGCCGGGCCGTGCCGGCGCACCTCGAACGTCGCCGTCGCCTCAGGCATCCCTGCTCCCTTCCGCGCCGCGCACGGCGCTGTCCTCGTCGGGGTTGATCGCCAGGAAGTCGGCGAGTCGCGTGATCTCGAAGATCTCGCGGTAGTGCGGCGTCAGGCCGAAGGCGCGGACCTCGAGCCCGGCGGCGCGCGCGCGGGCCAGCAGGCCGACGATCAGCGCGATGCCGGTCGAGTTGATGTAGCCGGCGCCCTCGAAGTTCAGGACGACGGCGTCGGGCCGCTCGGCGACGGCCTGCGCCCAGGCGGCGTCGAGCGCCTCCTCGGCGCCGCGGTTGACGTCGCCCGCGAGGTCGATCACGGCGACCCCGTCGCGCCGGCGCACCGCCGGGCTCTCACTCGTCGCCATCGTTGCCTCCTTCCAGGCGCAGGGCGAGCTCGAGGGTGTGGTGCTCCCCGTCGCTCGACTCGCGCGTCTCGTCGACCATGTTCTCGATCAGGAAGAGGCCCCAGCCGCGCGGGCGCTGCAGGCCCTCGAGCTTGGCCTCGAGGTCCGGCATCTCGCGCTCGCGCTCCGCGCGGCGCGCCGCCGAGGTCGGTGATCTGGACGCGCACGCTGCCGTCGCCGGTGAGCACGCGCACCTTGACCGGGCGGTCCTCGCGGTAGCCCGAGCCGTGCTCCATCGCGTTCATCGTCGCCTCGCCGACCGCGGTCTTGAGGCGCTCGAGCCGGCTCTCGGCGAGCCCGAGGCCCGCCACGGCGGCCGACACGCGCTCGATCGCGAGGCGCTCGTTGCCCTCGGCGCTCGGCACGTCGAACTCGGCCAGCACGTCGGCGGGCGCCGCGCCGTTGGCGAGGTGGGCCGCGCCCGGCGAGCGCTGGAGCACGACCATCGTGATGTCGTCCTCCTGCTCGGCGTCGGGCCCGGTGTGGGCGTGCAGGTCGGCGAGCACGCGGTCGATCAGCTCGCCGCCGCCGGGGTAGTCGGCGACGCACTGCTTGAGGCGCGGGAAGCCGAACATCTCGCCGTCGGGGTCGTGCGCCTCGACGACGCCGTCGGAGTGCAGGAGCAGGGAGTCGCCGGGCTGGAGCACGGTCTCCTTCTCCTCGTAGGGCATGCCGGGCATGAGCCCGAGCGGCATGCCGCGGGCGCGCAGCTCCTCGGAGCCGTCGGCGGTCTTGACGTACGGCAGGTCGTGGCCGGCGTTGGCGAAGCGGAAGCGGCCGGTCTCGGGATCGAGCACGCCGTAGAGGCAGGTGACGAACATCTTCTCCGGCATGTCGGGGCAGAGGTGCTCGTTGACGCGCTCGAGCATCTCGCCCGGGTTCGACGAGCCGCTGCGCCGAGGCGCGCAGCACGCTGCGGGTGGCGGCCATCACCAGCGCGGCGGGCACGCCCTTGTCGGTGACGTCGCCGACGACGAAGCCGACCTTGCCCTCGGGCAGCGGGATGACGTCGTAGAAGTCGCCGCCGACCTCGCGCGCCGGCCGGTAGTAGGCGGCGACCTGCCAGCCCGGCAGCTCGGGGAGCTGCTTGGGCAGGAAGTTCTGCTGGATCAGCTTGGCGACCTCGAGCTCCTGCTCGAAGCGCTGGCGCGTGGCCGCCTCGGCCTGCTGCTGGCGCACGAGCTGGCCGACCCGCAGCGCCGGCGCGGCCTGCGCGGCGAGGTTGTCGAGCAGCTTGCGGTCGTCGGAGGAGTACTCCTGCTCGGAGAGCCGCGGCCCGAGGTTGAGCACGCCGATCAGCTCGCCCTGGCTGACCAGCGGGACCGCGAGCTTGACGCCGGCCGCCTTGAGCTCGGCGAGCGCGGGCGAGTCGAGCTCGAGCGCCTCGACGTCGACCGCCCCGCTCGCGCTCTGCAGGTAGGCGAGCAGCGGGTCGTTGGGCGCGATGTCGATCGGCGCGGCCTCCTCCGCCCGCGCGGCCGGCGCCGGCGCGGCCGCGCGCTCCTCGTCGGGAGCGCGCCGCAGGCGGCGGCGGAAGGTGCGGGTCAGGCCGGTCATCTCACGGTCCTTTCTACGGGCCTCCGTCCGGGAATCGTTACGGGACTCGAGCAGGTCCTTGAGGTCTCGGAAGTTCGCCGACGAAATCGCGCCGCGCCATGCGGGCGAAGACGGGCTCGGCGAGCTTGAAGAAGCCGTGCGCGTCGGTCTCGAGCGTCGCCGTCAGGCGCGTGCCGCCGTCGACCGGCTCGAGCTCGTAGCTGCCGCGGCCGGGGATCGGGGCTGCCGGTCAGCTCGATCGCGGAGCGGCGCTGGACGACGGGCTCGTGCTCGGTGATCTTCATGGTCACCGGCAGCCGCTTGCCGAGGAACTTGACCGTCTCGTCGATCTCGAGGCCCGAGCTCGAGCGGGCTGGTCGGCGCCGCGGCCGACCTCGACGACGTGCGCCATCCACACGGGGTCGTTGCGCGCGTCCATCAGGTAGTCCCACACCTCGTCGACCGGGCGCTCGATGGTCAGCGTGTGCTCGATCCTCGTCATGTCGTCCTCCTGTCGGTTCGGAGCCACAGCGTCAGATGGGCGGGCTGGACCGTGTCGCGCGACGACGGCGCGCAGTTCCGCCGCCGACGCGCCTCGAGGTCGACCTCGTCGCGCAGGCGCGCGCCGAACGCCTCGAGCGTGCGGCGCGGCGTCGTAGCGGCGGCGGTAGAAGCGGCGGTCGACCGCGGCCTGGATGCGCGCGCGGGCCGGGCGGAACAGCGCCGCGACCGCGAGCGTCGAGACCGCGATCGCCAGGTTCGACGTCGCCGAGCGCGAGCCCGAGCAGCAGCACGAGCCCGAGGTAGGTCGGCGCCGAGCGTCGCGGTCAGCGCGCCGTAGACGAGCGTGCGGTTGATCGACGACGTCGATGTCGTAGAGCCGGTAGCGCAGGATCGCGACGCCGATCGCGAGCGGCAGGCCGAGGATGACGCAGCAGCAGGAAGATGGGCCAGCTGATCGACGCCGACGCTCGTCGAGGCGTGGCCGAGCAGGCTGATGGCGGCCACCAGCAGCGACGCGAGCAGCAGCACGCCGACGTAGGCGAACCACTTGAGCTGCTGGCGCTCGACGCCGTGCGAGCGGCGGTGCGCGACCACAGCGCCGGCGATCGCGCCGAGCGCCGCGACGACCAGCAGCGAGGCCCGCCGACGCGACCGCGGCGGCGCGAGCTCGCCGGCGACGCCCGGCGAGGGCGTACGGGTTCGCGGACGGCGCCGGCGTTGTCGTCGAGCCGCCGGTCGCCGAGCGCGCGGCCGGCCATCGCGAGCAGTCGAGCGCGCGGCCGCGAGCCAGCCAGGGGCGCCAGCGCGGCGAGGGCAGCCGCCCGTCGGGGAACAGCAGCAGGACCGCGACGCACGCGAGCGCGATCCAGACGATCGAGATCCAGTCGTCGAGCCACAGCGCGACAGCGGCGGGCCGGGCCGCGGTGGCGGAGAGCCGGATGTACCAGCGAGGTGACGCGCCGAGCGCCGAGCGCGACGCCGGCCTCGAGATCCAGCCGATCGGGTTGCGCGGGCCGGCGCGCGCGACGAGCGCGCCGACGAGCCGCGAAGACGACGAGCGCACGCGTGAAGCCCGTCGAAGGCCTCGTCCCTCGCGCGCGGAGCACGCGCGCCGCGTGACGCCGCGAGCGCCGACGCCACAGCGCGAACAGTCGCCCAGCGAGCCGCGGCGCGGTCATCGCGGGCTCCTGAGCCACAGCGACACGTGGGCGGGCTGCACCGTCTCCGCCACCACGCCGCGCAGGTCCGCGCCGAGTGCCTCGAGGTCGATCTCGTCGCGCAGCCGGCCGCCGAACGCCTCGAGCGTCTGCGCCGCGTCGTAGCGCCGGCGGTAGAAGCGCCGGTCGACCGCGGCCTGGATGCGCGCCCGCGCCGGACGGAACAGCGCCGCCACCGCCAGCGTCGAGACCGCCACC
>CAWBCU010000016.1:0-247541 GCA_963787335.1 uncultured Solirubrobacterales bacterium | reverse complement strand
TGCTGATCGGGCCGCAGCTGCTGGACCTCGCGGGCGTGAACTCGTTCACGGAGTTTTTCAGCCATCGGGCTCGGGATGCTGTTCTTCTTCGCCGGCTACGAGATCGACATCCAGCGCATCCGCGGGGAGCCGCTGAAGCTGGGGCTGGCGGGCTGGGCGCTATCGCTCGTGATCGCCTACTCGCTCGGCGGCATCCTGGCGGCCCTCGGCATCGTGGTGTCGCTCGTCTATGTCGGCTCCGCGCTGGCGACGACCGCGATCGGCACGCTGATCCCCGTCCTCCAGGACACGGGCGAGCTGAAGACGGACTTCGGCCGCTACCTGCTGGCGGCCGGGGCGGTCGGCGACTTCGGGCCGATCCTCCTGCTCACGCTGGTGCTCCGACCAGGGCGCGCTGCACAACGCGATCATCCTCGTCCGTTCGTCGCGCTCTCGGTGGGCGTCGCCGTGCTCGCCGTGCGCTCGTCCGACCGGACCATTCCGATGCTCGAGCGGACGCTCGAGGGCAGCTCGCAGCTCGGGGTGCGGTGGATCGTCGTGCTCGTGTTCGCGCTCGCGCTGCTTGCCTCCGACCTCGGGCTGGACCTGCTCCTCGGCGGGTTCGCCGCCGGCCTGATCACCCAGACCCTGCGGGCGCGCGAGGTGCCGCTGTTCGACTCGAAGCTCACCGCGGTCGCGTTCGGCTTCTTCATCCCGTTCTTCTTCGTCGTGAGCGGCATGCGCCTCGACGTCGACGCGCTGTTCGCGAGCGTAGGGAGCGTCGCGAAGATGGGGATCTTCTTCGTGCTGTTCCTCGTCGTCCGCGGCGTGCCGGCGATGCTCCTGTACCGGCGGTGCTCCCGCTTCGGGAGGATCGCGCCGCGCTGGCGCTGTTTACGGCGACGCAGCTGCCGCTGGTGGTGGCGATCACCACCGTCGCCGTCGACGGCGGCCACATGCGCTCCTCGACGGCGGCGGCCCTGGTCGGCGCGGGAGCGCTCTCGACGCTCGCCGGGCCGCTGCACGGCCTGCGCATGCGCCGCAAGCCGCGGCGGCGTTGCGCGCCGCCGAGGCCGGGGCGGTCCAGCAGGCGCCCGCGTGAGCCGGCCGGACGCGCACCACGCGATCCGCGCCACCGGCCGGCTCTTCCGGCTGCGGATCTGGCTCAGCTCCGCGATGTGGGTCCCGGTGCTGGCCACGAACGTCCTCGCAGTGGCGCTCGGCATCGGCCTGCCGATCCTCGACCGCCAGCTCGGCGACCAGACGAGCCTGCCGCTGGCCGCCTCCTCGGCGCAGGCGATCTTCGGCGCGCTCGCCGGCGGGATGATCACGTTCACGGGCATCGTGTTCTCCGCGGTCTTCGTCGCCGCCCAGATCCAGACGACGTCCTACTCCCCCAGGCTCGCCGCGCGGCTGCGCCGCGACCCGGTGGTGATCGCCGGCCTCGCGCTGCTGACGGCCACCGCGATCTACTCGCTCTTCGCGCTCGCGGCGCTCGGCCGCCAGACCAACGTGCTCGGCGAGGACTTCGTGCCCGCCGCGACGGTCCTCTGCGGGCTCGTGTTCGCGCTGGTCACGATCGGCGCGTTCGTCGCCCTGGTCCAGCGCGCGTTCGAGAGCACGCAGATCGGCGGCATCCTGCGCACGCTGGTGCGACGCGGCCACGCCGTGATCGAGGAGGTCCATCCCCGCGCCGGCCCGGGCGGCGAGGTGGCGCAGCCGCCGGCCGTGGACCCCGACGCGACCGAGCTCGCCCACCAGGGGCGCGCGGCCGTGATCGCCGCCGTCGACCGCAACGCGCTCGTGCGCCTCGCCCTCCAGACCGGCGGCTTCGTCACGGTGGTCCCGGTGGTGGGCGAGTACCTGACCTACGGCCGGCCGGTGCTGCGCATCAGCGGCGGGAACACCGAGCCGGACCCGGCCCTGGCGCGGCGCGTGTTCGTGCTCGCCCGCCAGCGCACGATCGACCAGGACCCCGCGTTCGTGCTGCGGATGCTCGTCGACATCGCGATCCGCGCGCTCTCGCCGGCGGTCAACGATCCGACGACGGCGGTGCAGGCGATCGACCGGATCGAGTCGCTGCTCGCCGAGCTGGCGACGCGCCGCCCCGGCCCGTCGCTCGTGGTCGACGACGACGGCATCCCGCGCGCGACCGTCCCGGCGCCCCGCTGGGCGGCGTACATGGAGCTCGGGCTGATGGAGATCCGCCGCTACGGGGCCGACTCGCCGCAGATCGTCCGGCGGCTCAACGCGCTCTACGACCACCTGCTCGCGGTCGCGGGCTCCGACGAGCGGCCGCGGATCGAGCTCGAGCGCCGCCTGCTCGCCCAGGCGGCGCTGGCCGCGTTCCCGGACCCGCACGAGCGCGCGATCGTCGAGCAGCCCGACCGGCTCGGCCTCGGCGGCGCGTGACAGCGCGCTTCACCCAATCGGGATGAGGCGGCGTGTCGCCCGCGCCCGTACGGTCGCGGCCGTGAGCGACACCGTCCCTCCGCCGCAGCCTGCCGTACCCGCGACGGACCACATCCGGCTGCCGAGCTCGCTGTGGAAGTACCTGCTGCTCGGCGGAACGGTGGTCTGGCTGTTCGCGGCGCTGATCACGGGGATCACGCAGGACAACATCCTCGCGCCGACCGTGATCCTGATCGGCAGCTTCCTCGTCCCGGTCACGCTGGTCACGTTCGTGCTCTCGCTCCGTCCCGAGGGCTACCTGACGACGTCGGAGGTCGTCTTCGGCTTCCTCGCCGCCGGCTCGGTGGCCGTGGTGATGACCGCGCTGGCCGAGATCTATCTCCTGCCCGAGGCGGCGGGGACGTTCATCGGCGTGGGGGTGATCGAAGAGACGGGGAAGGGACTGGTGCTGCTTGCGGTCGCGCACACAGTCCACCACCGCGAGCCGCGCGACGGGATGCTGCTGGGGGCCGTCGTCGGCGCGGGCTTCGCGTCCTTCGAGAGCGCGGGCTACGCGTTGCAGACGATGCTCGAGCACCTCAAGGACCACACGATCGCCGACATCCTCGAGACGGAGGCGTTCCGCGGGGTGCTCGCGCCGTTCGGGCACATCACCTGGACCGCCCTCCTCGGCGGGGCGCTCTTCGCCAGCTCCCGCGGGGGCCGCTTCCGCCTCACCACGCGCCTCGCGGGCACGTTCGTCGGGGTCATCACGCTGCACGCGCTGTGGGACCAGACCTACGGCTGGGCGATCATGTTCGCCCGCGCCGTGACCGGGGACGGCTGGGACCTCGCGTGGCCGAACGCGCAGGCCTGGATCACGCTTCCGAGCCCGGAGGCTCTCGTCTGGTTCAACGTGTTCTACAACGGCCTGCTCGTGCTGAACGCGCTCGTCGGGGTGACGTGGATCGTGATCTCGTGGCGGAGGTACGGCCGCTGGCGTGTCAGTCCCGCATGAACGCGCCGACCGCCTCCTTCTCGATATCGATGAACGGCGCGCCGGAGACGTCGACGACGACCTCGTTGATCGTGCCGCCGGAGAAGGCCCATGGGCGCGCGCCCGGGTAGTCCTGGGTGACCGGGTCGGCGCCGTCGCGGCCGATGTTGAGGCCCTCGCCCGAGAGCGCGAACTTCCCGGGCTGGGTGCGGATGCTCCCCTCACCGACCTTCTCGTCGTCGACGTAGAGCGTCAGCGTGCCGGTCGCCGGGAAGCTGTCCGCGTCCTTCTCGAAGACCGCCGAGAGGATGACCTTGCCGGTCGGCACGCGCCCGGACGCCTCGACCGTCTGCTCGGTGATGCCGCAGAAGTTGTTGACGTACTTCAGCGCGCCGTCCTTGAGATAGAGCGCGTGGCCGCCGAAGCGCGAGCCGTGGGCGAACACCACCCCGCCGGCGTTCGCGTCGGCGATCTCGACCTCGGCGGCGATCGTGAACGAGCGGTTGCGGATGTTCACCGCGGAGGCCTCGGGCACCTCGGTGAGGCCGGGGCGGTAGATGTAGCGCTCGCGCGGCAGCGTGAGCTGCGGGCGCTCCTCGCCCAGGATCTCGAGCGCCGTCCGGTCGTCCAGCGGCAGGCCGTTGTACAGGCCGGCCGCGTGGTACCAGAGGTCGATCAGCTCCCTGAGCTTCTCGGGGTGCTTCTCCGCCAGGTCGTGCATCTCCGTGCGGTCGCTCTCGGTGTCGTAGAGCTCCCAGCGGTCCTCGCCGAAGCGGCTCCAGTCCGACGGCGCGGACGGGTGGATCGCCACCGCCTTCCAGCCCTTGTGCCAGATCGCGCGCGAGCCGAGCATCGAGAAGAAGGCGGTGTCCTTCGGCGTCGGCGCGCCGGCGTCCTCGAACGTCGAGCGCAGGCTCACCCCCTCCAGCGGCACCTGCGGGTAGCCCTTGACCACCTCCGGAAGCTCGATGCCGAGGCAGTCGTAGACCATCGGCACGATGTCGGTGGCGTGGCAGTACTGGTGGCGCAGCTCGCCCTTGGCGGCGATGCCGGCCGGCCACGACACGATCATGGAGTCCGCCGTCCCGCCCTCGAAGTTGAAGCGCTTCCACATCTTCATCGGCGTGTTGAACGCGGCCGCCCAGCCGGTCGGGTAGTGGTTGTAGGTCGCCGGCGAGCCGAGGTCGTCGAGGTACTTGAGGTTCTCCTCCATCGAGTCGGGGATGCCGTTGAAGAACTTGTTCTCGTTGACCGAGCCATCGGGGCCGCCCTCGCCGGAGGCGCCGTTGTCGGAGCAGAAGACGATGATCGTGTTGTCGAGCTCGCCGGTCTCCTCGAGGTAGTCGAGCAGCCGCCCGATCTCGTGGTCGGTGTGGGAGATGAAGCCCGCGTACACCTCGGCCATCCGGCGGAACAGCGTCTTCTCGTCCTCGCTCAGGTCGTCCCAGGGGCGGACCGTGTCGGCGGCCGTCCACGGCTTGCCGTCCGCGCTCGTCTCCTGCGCGTACGGGTTCAGCGGCGGCATCTCCGCGTCGGCGGGCATGACGCCGAGCCGCTTCTGGTTCTCGAACACGAGCTCGCGGTAGCGCTCGTAGCCCATGTCGAACTTGCCCTTGTACTTGTCGATCCACTCCTTCGGCGCGTGGTGCGGCGCATGGGTGGCACCCGGGCTGAAGTACATGAAGAACGGCTTCTCCGGCGCGACGACCTTCGCGTCGCCGATGAACTGGATCGCGTGGTCGACCAGGTCGGTCGTGAGGTGGTAGCCGTCCTCGGGGCCGTAGGGCTGGTCGACGTAGTGGTTGTCGTGGACGAGGTCGGGATACCACTGGTTCGTCTCGCCGCCGAGGAAGCCGTAGAAGCGCTCCATGCCGCGGCCGACGGGCCAGTTGCGCTTCGTCGACGCCATGCTGTACTCGTCCTCGGGGCAGAGGTGCCACTTGCCGAGCATGTAGGTGTTCCACCCCTGCTCGGAGAGGACCTCGGCGATCGTCGCGCACTCGAACGGGATGTGGCCGTTGGAGCCCGGGAAGCCGGTCGTCGCCTCGGCGATGCAGGCCATGCCGTTGGTGGTGTGGTTGCGGCCGGTGAGCAGCGACGAGCGCGTCGGCGAGCACAGCGCGGTCGTGTGCCAGTTCGTGTAGGTGAGGCCGTTCGCCGCCAGGCGGTTGATGTTGGGCGTCTCGATGAAGCCGCCCCACGGCTCCATCGCCGAGAAGCCGACGTCGTCGAGCACCATGTAGAGGATGTTCGGCGCGCCCGCCGGGGCCTTCGGCTGGGCGTAGGGCTCCCAGTCCGGCACCGAGTCGCGGATGTCGATCGCGATCTGGCCTCGGAACGGTCTCGTCATGCTCAGTAGCCGGTCCCGGTCTTGGCGCGCTTGCGGTCGTGGGGGTGCAGCCCGCCCTTCTTGGCGAGCACCTCGCAGGCCTGGGCGATGTCGTCGGCGAGCGTGGTGGCCAGCGTGTGGCCGAGCGTCAGCTTGACCAGCGCGCGCATGATCGTGACGTGCTGCGCGTTCGGCGGCAGCGTGTAGGCCGGCACCATCCAGCCACGCTCGGCGGCCAGCTGCGCGGCGACGTCGAACTCGTCGTAGTTGTGCTCCCCCGCGAGCTGGAAGGCAACCAGCGGAAGCCGCTCGGCGTCCGCGTCGCCGACCAGGTCGAACTCGCCGATCTCGCTGATCCGCGTGGCCAGCGCGTTCGCGTTGGCCTGCATCGTCTCCATGATGTAGCGGTAGCCCTCGTGCCCGAAGCGCACGAAGTTGTAGTACTGGGCCAGCACCATCGCCGAGCCGGTCGAGAAGTTCAGCGTGAACGTCGCGTCGGTCTTGCCGAGGTAGTTCTCGTAGAACACGAGGTCCTCGGCGAGGTCGCTGCGCTCGCGGAAGATGAGCCAGCCGATGCCCGGGTAGACGAGCCCGTACTTGTGGCCCGAGGTGTTGATCGAGCGCACCTGCTCGAGCCGGAAGTCCCACTTCGAGTCGGGGTACAAGAACGGCCACACGAAGCCGCCGCTCGCCCCGTCGACGTGCATCGGGACGTCGAGTCCCTTCTCGTCGCGCAGCCGCACCAGCAGGTCGTTGATGCCGACGATGTCATCGGCATGGCCCGTGAACGTGGTGCCGAGCACGGCCGCCACGCCGATCGTGTTCTCATCGACGTGGGGCTCCACGTCCTCCGGGCCGATCGTGTACTTGTGCGGCTGGAGCGGGATGATCCGCGGCTCGACGTCGAAGTAGCGGCAGAACTTCTCCCACACCACGTGCACGTCACCGCCGAAGACCAGGTTCGGCCGGGTCGTGTCCTTGCCCGCGGCCTCGCGTCGCTGGCGCCACTTCCACTTCAGCGACAGCGCGCCCAGCATGATCGCCTCAGAGGACCCCTGGCAGCGCGCGCCGGTCGTCTCCCCCGGCGCGTGGAACAGGTTCGCCAGCATGCGGATGCAGCGCTGCTCGATCTCCGCCGTCTGCGGGTACTCGGCGTGGTCGATGAAGTTGCGGTGCAGGTTCTCCGAGATGATCCGCTGCGCCTCGGGCTCCATCCACGTCGTCACGAACGTCGCCAGGTTGCGCATCGGAATGCCGTCGAGCACCAGCTCCTCGCCGATCAGCCGCATCGCCTCCACGGAGCGCATCCCGTGCTCCGGCAGCGCGTCGTCGGGCGCCGGCTCGAGCAGGAAGCGGTTCCCGTACTCCTTGGCGAGCGCGTCGAGCCCTTCCGTCAGAGCCTGATCGGTTCCGCCCGCCGGCGAGGGGGCATCGGGGTGCTGGGACATGTGCAAAGCCTCCGCGTTGGTGGGTCCGCTGCGGAGCCTCTCCACTCGCCCGCCACGTGGCAATGAGGCCCACGGGTGAAACGGCGGGGGGCGTGCACCCCCCTCCGGGCTAGATGGGGATGCTCGCCGTCACGCGCGTGCCGTGCCCGTTGCCCGAGTCGATCTCGAGCGTTCCCCCCACCGCAGCGACGCGATCGGCGAGGTTGGTCAAGCCGTGGCCGCGCTCGACGGTCTCGGGATCGAACCCGGCGCCGTCGTCCTCGACGCTGAAACCGACCCGGCCGTCCGCCTCGGACAGACGGACGGTTGCGGAGACCCCCCGCCCGGCGTGCTTGGCCGCGTTCTGGAGGCACTCCAGGCAGCAGAAGTACACGGTCGTCTCGATCACCTCCGAGCGACGGCCGCGCCACTCGTCCGCGACGCGGATGGGCATCGCCGAAGACCGGGCGACCGCGCTGACCGCCGCGCCGACCCCACGGTCACCGAGGACCGGCGGGTAGATGCCGTGCGCCACGCCGCGCAGCTCCTCGATCGCGTCCTCGACCTGGCCGCCGAGGCGCTCGAGCATCTCCCGCTCCTCCGACTGAGTGAGCCGCTCGCCGGCGAGCGTGAGGTCGATGCGCAGCGACACGAGGCGCTGCTGCGTGCCGTCGTGGAGGTCGCGCTCGATGCGGCGCCGCTCGGCCGTGCCGGCCTCGAGGATGCGGGCGCGCGACGCGCGCAGCTCGCCCTCGAGGTCGCCGTTCTCCACCGCCAGCAGCGTCGCCGACGCCGCCGCGCGCACCAGCTCGGGATCCTCGGCCAGGGTCTCGTCGATCACCATCGCCGCCATCTCCCGGTCACCGCGGCGAACCGGCACCCACGCCCGGCCCGCGCCCTGTGCAGACGGTGAGAGCGCCGTCCCGTCGGAGGCGAGGAAGACGTTGCGGTCCGAGTCGAAGTAGCCCAGCCGCAGCGCGTCATCGTCGAGCGCCGTGGCGATTGTCTCCCGCCACTGCTCCGGCGTCGGCCGGGTCGCGAGCCGCTCGAGCATGCTCTGCAGGGCCCGCGCCGCGAACCGCTGCGCCTGCAGCAGCGCGATCAGGAACCCCAGCGGCAACAGGACGCGCGCGCCCACGATGAGCCACGCCAGCGCGTCGAGCGTCGCCTGATCCAGATGCAGGATCCACGCGCTGAAGTTGAAGGCGAAGTACGCCGGCAGGAACAGCAGCGACGTGACCGCGACCGCGGTGAGCGCCCGCCGCTGCGGCCTCGAGGCCGCACGCAGCCGCATGAGATACACCACCAGCACCCCGACGGTGATGGCCAGGGCCGCGTACGTCTCGGCCTTGCCGGCCACCTCCACGAGGTTCGGTGCCGTTCCCAGCTGGAGCACGTTCTCGGGGCAGTCCGGAGCGCAGCGCGTCAACGGGCCGCCGCCGGCGATGACCGGCGAGAACAACGCCCACGGCAGGAAGAACGCGACCACCCCGAGCGTCAGGGCACCCATCAGCCAGCGCGCCGCGGCGGGCTCGAGGCGACCCATCGGGAACGCGAGGAACAGGTAGAAGGTGAGCCAGAAGAACACCCCCTCGGCCAGCACGCCGACGTCGAACGCCAACGCCCAGTCCGAGAACTGCCAGCTGACGATCCACGACAGGACCCCGAACGTCACCAGCAGCGGCCCGAAGCGGCTCGCGGGACGACACACCCACCAGTACAGGCCGATCAGCATCGGCGCCGCGATCAGATAGCCGTAGTACAGAGCGCTCGCGACCGGCCGCTCGACATGGTCGCTCGTCAGCGCCGCCCAGACCGTGAGGGCGACCATCGGGACGACCGCCACCCCGAGCGCCCACTGCATCGCCCGCGGCGCCACCCCGACCGAGAAATCCGGCAGGGCAGGAACGACCTCCCGGCGGAGCGCCGCGCCGTCCTGCGCCCGGTTTGAATGGAAGAGCCCCAAGAAGTCCTCGTGATCAGACCGCTTGAAGATCCGACCGGCTCATGCTCCCACGCGCTGGACGCCAGCTGCAAGGAACGTGACGCCGTCGCAACCTTCCTAGGCTGCGCGTGGAGGCTCGAGGGGCTGGACCTGGTCCACCCATCCCTGCACCGTTGTCCCGCAGCCCGGCGCCGAGGTGACGCGCAGGCGGCCACCGACGGCGCTGACGCGGTCCTCCATGTTGGCGAGCCCGGCACCGGCACCGACCTCATCGCCGAAGCCGCGCCCGTCGTCCCGGACCTCGAACGCGAGCCCCGATCCGTCGTGCCGCAGGACGATCCGAGCCGTGGCCAGGCCGCCCGCGTGCTTGGCAGCGTTCTGCAGCGCCTCCGCGCACGCGAAGTAGACGGCCGCCTCCACATCGGCGGGGTAGCGCGAGCTGCTCTCGGCGAGCACGCGGACCGGCATCGGCGCGGAGCGCGCCAACCCCCTGAAGGCGTCGGCCAGCCCGCGATCCACGAGCAGCGACGGATAGACGCCATGGACGACCGTGTGGAGGTCCTCGAGGGCGGATTCCGCGTCCCCCGCGACCTCCTCGATGAGCCGGAGCGCCCGCTCGTTCTCCGCGTCGACCAGCTCCTCCGCGAGCCCCAGCTTGATCCGCAGGGCGATCAGCCGCTGCTGGCAGCCGTCATGGAGGTCGCGCTCGATCCGCCGCCGTTCGGCGTCCGCGCCCTGCGCCAGCCGCGCCCGCGACTCGCGCAACTCGCGCGTCTGGGACCGCAACTCCGCTTCGAGGTCCGCACACGCGCGCCGGCCAACCACCCAGCCCACGGCGAGTCCGACGCCGATCGTGAGCATCCCGGCGGGTGGCATCAGGCTCCTCCTTGGATCCGCCGGGCACCGGCTGCTGCCGAAATCCGGACGTGTCCACCGTTGTGGAGGATCAGCCTCGGCGCGCTCCGCCTCCAGTCCCAACCAGTCCTGCGGTCAGCCGCACCGAAACCAAGGCTCCCGAATGGACCGACGACTTTACGCCGGGTACTGGGCCGGCGCAACCGGGTCCCCGCCGGGCAGCACGCTCTAACGCTCCTTACTGTAACCTGCGTTAGATGTTACAGGCACGTCCCCTCTACGACACCGGCGCCGATCAGCGGTTCTTCGTCGAACCGTCAGGCTGGGAACGGCTGGTCTCCGCGGTGGATCATCGCTTCAACGTAGCGCTCCTCGGAGCCCCCGGCGCCGGCAAGACGACGGTGCTGCGTCAGCTCCAGCTTCGGCTGCGCCGCGCCGGTGAGCGCGTCGTCTACGTCGACGGCACCCAGGCGGCTGACGTCGATCAACTTACGGGACTGGTCGAATACGAGCTCGCGCGCCAAACCGGCGGGCCGCGTGAGGATCTCGCGTCGATCGCGCTCTCCAACGGGGCGCCGGGGTCGAGGTCGCTGCGGCTCGTCGAGCGACTGCGCGCGCTGCGCGAGATTCCGGCGACGGTGATCCTGGTCGACTGCACCCGTGCCGCCGCGGCCGCCCACGTGCTGTTCGGGCAGCTTCGCGATGAGCTGTGGCAACTCGAGCACCGCTGGGTCGTCGCCGTCGAGGATGCCGAACGCTCGCTGCTGCTCGCACCGCCGGCCGACGCGTTCTTCGATCAGGTCGTGTCGGTGAGCATGGACTCGGCCGGCCTCGAGCAGATGCTCCGTGCCCGCGGCCCGGAGCTGTCCGAGCAGCGCCTGCGCCAGATCGCCGAGACCACGACGAGTCCGCGCGCAGCGCTCCAGGCGGCCCGCGACGGGCTGACGTCCACCAACGGCCACGATCCACTCGCCTCTCGGTTGTGGCGCCAGGAGCAGGCCAGCGCACTCGGCCGTCCGCACGCGATGGCGATGGCCGAGCTCGAGGCGCTCGGCGGCGCGAGCGCCTCGGATGAGGAGTTCCTGCGACGCCTCGGCTGGACCCGCCCGCGGGCGACCCAGGTGCTCGGCGCGCTGGCCGAGCGGGGACTGCTCGCCGCCTCGGACGAGCAGAGCCCCGGTGGTCGCCGGCCGCGGCGCGTCTACCGGCCCGTCGATCCCCCGCCCGGCACGGTCGCTCCGACCCGCAGCGCCGAGGCTGCGGTCCCCGACCCTTGACCCTGCTGCGCGAGATCCGCATCCACGGGGTCTTCCGCGAACCCCAGTTCACCGACCTCGGGCTCGAGCACGTGCCCTTCGACGAGCTCACCAGTACGAACGCGGTCGAGCAGCCGCTGCTCGACGGCATCCGCGCCGGTGGCAGCGCGGCGGTCACCGGCGCGCGCGGCAGCGGCAAGTCCAGCGTGCTCGCATGGCTCTGCCGCCACCTCCCCGACGATCACATCCCGATCCGCGTCCCCGTCGTCGGCATGGACGACCCCTCGGATCCATCCGTCCTGGGCAGCGTGGCGCTCGGCGCCGCGCTCGAAGCGGCGCGGGTTCAAGACGACGTCGAGCTCGGCGATGACCAGCAGGCTCGCGTCGAGAACGCCCGCGCCGACGCCACGACCAGGCGTCCCGGCGCGTCCCGGCCCGGAGGCAAGCTCGGCGGCGGCCCGGTACCCGTCGAGGTCTCCGCCGAGCTCGGCTCGCTCGAGACGGAGTACGCGCGCGGCGCGCAGCCGGTCGATCGCCTCTACGGCTTTGACCGCCTGCTGGGCATCTTCACCCACCACGGGCTCATCCCGGTGTTCGTGCTCGAGGACACCGAGGCCGCGCTCGGGGCGGGAACCGACGACGAGACGCGCGATCGCTTCTTCGCCAACAGCCTGCGGCTGCTCATCCGCGAGGTCGACACGCCCACCGTGATCGCCGTCCAGTCCGTCTTCACGCAACTCGCCGCCTACGACGAGCTACGCCCTCACGTCCTCGAGATCGCCGTCCCGGTGCTCGAGAACGGCGTGGAGGCGAGCCTCACCGCCATTCTCTCCCGGCGCCTGGAATTCTTCGGCATCGACGCGTCAGTCGAGGAGACCGTGGCGCCCGAGGCGATACCGGCCCTCGCGGCGTTCTACGCCGAGAAGAGCGGCAGCATCCGCCACGTCCTCGCCGCGCTCGACGCCGCGACCGCCACCGCAGTCGAGAACGGCGACGTCCGGCTCGAGCTCGGCCACGTCCGGCTCGGCATCGAGGACTGGCGCGACCGTTAGCCCCCGCAGACCGCGGGTATCGAGTTGGTCACGTTGCCCGCAGTCATCGACCGTGGGCGGCGTGCGGCGCGAGCCGGAGCCGCTCGGCGGCCGCGACAGCGTCGGCGCGGGAGTTGACGCCGAGCTTGCGCATGATGTTCTTGACGTGGGAACGCACGGTTTCGATCGAGACGACGAGGACGTCAGCGACGTGATCGGTCGAGTGTCCTGGCGCGAGGAGATCGATGACCTCCCACTCGCGGGTCGTCAGCGGGCTGTCGATGGGCCGCAGGCCGGACGTATTGCGAGCCGCCGAGCGAAACGCTTCGATGACCCGGCGTGTCATCGCACGCGAGATCGCCGCCTCGCCGCCATGCACCGCTGTCAGCGTTCGCGGCAGCACGTCGACGTCGACGTCCTTGGAGATGAACCCCGCCGCGCCTGCCTGGAGAGCCAGCAGCCCGACCTCGTCCTCGCCGACCCCGCTGAGCACGACGACGATCTGATCGGGGATCTCCTTGAGGATCCGGCGCGTCGCGAGGATGCCGTCGAGCCGAGGCATGACGACGTCCATGACGATCACGTCGGGCCGGTAGTACAACCCGAGTTCCACCGCTTCCCGACCGTCACGGGCCTCTGCGACGACAACCATGCCCGCGTCCCGAAGCGCGCCTTTGATCATGCGTCGAGCGAGCGGGTCATCATCCGCGACGAGTACGCGCAGCGGCTCCTGTTCTGACATTCGACCCCGCCTTCCGTGGCTTCGCGGCGGACTCAGGACGACCGCCATCTGTGTACCTACTTGCCTACCTGGTATCGGCACCGGCTGAACGCATCACAGTGATCGCGGACGCATGTTCTGCACTTGAGTGCATTCCGAGCGGCGGATCAGCGCGAACCGGCGGGCTTGCGGTGGCGCAGCGCAGCGTCTGCCCGCTCGGTGAGCGACCGCAGGTCGGGTTCGGTGATGCCGTCGGTGCTCGCCCAGCCGAACGTGATCCGGACCGCTGCCCCGTCGGGATCTTGGACGCGCTCGGCGACGGCCAACTCGAGCCGCTCGAACACGGCGGCGGCGGCCTCGCCCGGAGCGCCGGGGAACAGGACGGCGAACTCATCCCCACCCCAACGGACACCTGGTCGGTCGCGCGCGCGTGCTCGGCGAGCGCGTCGGCAACGCTCGTGAGACAGGCGTCCCCGGCGAGGTGTCCGTGGCGATCGTTGATCCGCTTGAAGTCGTCGATATCGCCGACGCCCAACGTGGTCACCCCGGTGCCCGGCGCCTCGAACTGCTCCTCGAACGCACGCCGGTTGCCCAGCCGCGTCAGGGGGTCGGAGCGGGCGAGACGCGCCTGACCTCGAATCCGCTCCATCAGTATCGAGAGAGAGCCGATCACGAACGCCCACACGGCCAACTCGACCAGCATCTCGGTCAACCCAGCGGAACCAGGCGCGTAGAGCGCGGGCAGCAGGGCGAGCAGCGCGACGGCCCGTCTGTGGCCGCAGGCCATCACGTTCGGGACGCTGCTCGTTGTCACCTGGCTGCTGCCCTTCGATATCGCGGCGATGCAGTGGCTGGGCGGCGGCTGGTCCGCGCCGTATCACGAGCTCTTCCTGCCCGCCCTCATCCTGGGCTCCGCCGGGCTCCCGATGCGGCGCTTCATCCCGTTCGGCGTGGAC
Source organism: uncultured Solirubrobacterales bacterium (assembly GCA_963787335.1). Taxonomy (GTDB): domain Bacteria; phylum Actinomycetota; class Thermoleophilia; order Solirubrobacterales; family Solirubrobacteraceae; genus DASQFQ01. The sequence goes on along the minus strand of CAWBCU010000016.1, from coordinate 233,654 downwards.
TTCCGGGTGTCAACCGATCTCGGAGTGTGACGTGCCCCACGACGAGTCGAGCGCCGACCGCGCTGACAATCCTCACTCCCTCCGGCCAACGATCCTCGTGGTCGATGACGATGCCCGCAAGCGGTTGGACATCTGCGCGACGCTCGATCGGCTGGGACATCCTCTGGTCGACGTTGCGTCGGGTCGTCAGGCGCTGCAGGCGGTCGCTAGCCAGCGCTTTGCGGTGATCATCATGGACGTGCGTATGCCGGCTATGAGCGGCTACGAGACAGCGAAGCTGATCCGGGCCGGCAAACGGTCGGCGATGACGCCGATCATCTTCATGACCGACTTCGGGTCACACGAGGTCGAGACCGCGGCTGCGTACGCCAGCGGAGCGGTCGACTTCATCTTCGCGCCGATCGCTGGGGATGCGCTGCGAGCGAAGGTCACGGCGTTTGTCGACCTGTTCGTCAGAGCCCATGAGCACCAGGAGTCGCTCAACTCGATCTCGGCACTTGCGGCGTCGTTGCGAGATAGCGAAGTGCGGGCGCAAGCGGTGCTGCAGAACATCGCGGACGGCATCGTGACCGTCGACGAGCAGGGCATCATCGAATCCGTCAATCGGTCCGCACTCGAGTTGTTCGGCTACCAATCGGCGAGCGCGATCGGGCAGCCCCTGCAGTCGCTGGTCGCGCCGAGCCACCGGGAAGCGTTCACCAAGGAAGCGCACATCCAGACCACCCCGCAGCGCGTGGCCGGAAGCGCCCCAGAGCCGATCGAAACGGTTGCCTGCCGGAGCGACGGGTCGGAGTTCGCGATCGAACTCGGCCTCAGCGAGATGCAGATCGGCGAGCGAACCTTCGCGATCGCGGCCATCCGCGACATCACCGACCGCGCAGAGCGCGCCGAACGCGAGCGGGACAGAGGGACGGCACTGCGTCACGAGGCACAGCTCGACCGCATCGTCTTCGAGGAGGCGCCGATCGGCAGCGTGATCACCGGCCGAGACGGCCGCATCGAGCGCGTCAACCTCGCCATCTGCACGATGCTCGGACATCTGCCCGAGACGTTCAGCGGCGCGCACTTCCTCGAGTTCACCCATCCCGAGGATCGTGAAGCGAGCGCCACCGCGGTCGCCGCGGTCATCCGCAGCGCGCCGGGGCCACAGCATTTCGAGACGCGCTACCTGCACGCCAGCGGGCGCGTGATCGAGGCGCGCATCGCCGTGACGGCGGTCCGCGACGACGAGGACGAGGTCACGCAGCTCTTTGCCCAGGTCGAGGATGTCACCGACGCGCGCCGCACAACGCGTGAGCTCCAGCAGGCGCAGTTCGAGATGCTCGCGCGCCTGGCGGCGGCCGCCGAGCTCCACGATGACGACACCGGCCAGCACACGCTCCGCGTCGCAGCACTGTCGGTCGACATCGGCCGCACGCTCGGGCTGCCCGACGAACAGCTCGAGCTGCTCCGCCTCGCAGCACCACTGCACGACGTCGGCAAGATCGCGATCTCCGACTCCGTGCTGCTCAAACGCGGCAAGCTGACCAACGAAGAGTTCAACCAGGTCAAGACCCACACGACATCGGGGGCCCAGATGCTCGCCAACAGCCAGTACGAGCTGCTGGCGCTGGCCGAACAAATCGCCCTCACGCACCATGAGCACTGGGACGGCAGCGGCTATCCCGTCGGCCTGGCCGGAGAGGCGATCACGATCACCGGGCGCATCGTCGCCGTCGCCGACGTCTTCGACGCGCTGACCCACAACCGGCCATACAAGACGGCGTGGAGCACTGCCGACGCGATCACCGAACTGACCACCCACGCAGGCACCCACTTCGACCCGCTCGTCGTCGACGCCTTCCTCAACGGGGCCCAAGCCCACTAAGGGGCCCGGGCCGCTACTCCGTCCGCAACCCCTCCGGCCGCATCGTGCGCCACAGCACGGGCAGGCTGGCGGCCGTGACGACGAGGACCACCACAACACCCACGCCTGCCAGCGCGGCGACGTCGAACCACGAGATCCGCACCGCCGAGCCCAGGATGCGCAGCAGCACGGCGCCGAGCGCGACTCCCGCCGCGACCGCGATCGCGATCCCCAGCGTCACCGGCACCGCCGACTGCCACAGCAGGGACCAACTGAGGGTGCTGCGGCGCGTGCCGAAGGCGACCAGCACCGCCAGCAGGCGCCTGCGCTCCCGGAGCTGCTCGAGCGCGGTCAGGAGCAGGCTCAGCCCGATCAGGCCGATGACGATCGCGGCGCCGATCAGCATCGCGCGTCTGAGCTGGGCGAACTGCGAGTCGGTGCGCGTGCGGCGCAGCTCCTGGACCTGGACGCGCGGGTCGAGCGTGGCCGCGGCGTTGCGGACGTGCTCGTTCGCGTCCGGGTCGGCGGGGTCCGTGCGCACATAGGAGAACACGTAGGGCACGGGGAGCTCGAGGCCGCGGACGGCGGAGGGCGTGGCGAACACGCCAATGCGCTCGGAGCCGGTCGGGTCGGGCCGCGTCGGCACCCGGCGGGCGGTCGTCGGAACGGCCCACACCGTCTGACCGAACGCGAGCGCGCGCTTCGGCGCCGTGCCCGCGAAGAAGACGTCGCCGTCGCGGCAGCTCGTGATGCCGGCGACCTCGCGCAGCGTCGCGCAGGAGGCGACCGTGAGCTGCGTGTCCGACCGCTCCGGGTCGCGGCCGACGTCGTATTGCGCGAGCGCGCTCACGGAGCGCACGCCGTCGGCGGCTCGCAGCCGCGCGCCGAGGGCGCCGGCCGTGAGGGCGCCGCCCGCGGCCTCGCCGCCCCGCTGGTCGAGCTGCGCGTAGAGCGTCGCGCGGCCCAGGTCGGCCCCCGTCTCGCGCTTGAACTCGTCCTGGATGCCGGTGAAGACCATCTGCAGCGCGATCGCGCCCGCGACGGCCACGGTGATGCCGCTGACCGCTCGCGCCGGGCCGCCGGGGTCGAGCTGGAGGCGGCGGACGGCGAGCTGCCACGCGACCTTCCCCGCGCCGAGCCGGCCGACCGCGCGCTCGACCACCCACGGCAGCAGCGCCGCGATGCCGACCAGCAGCGCGATCACGCCGATCGCGACGCGCAGCTCGGAGATCGTGTCCGGCTCCTGGCCGGCGGCGGGCGCGAGCGCCAGCAGCCCGACCGCGGGAAGCAGCAGCCGCCACCACAGCCGCCGGCGGCGCGCGGCCTCCGCGCGCCGCACCACGCCGAGCGGCTCGGCCACGACGCGGCGCAGCGCGACCAGCGAGACGACCACCGCCGCGGCCGGGACGCCGGCCAGCACCGCCAGGCCGAGCAGCGGGCTCGGCCGCAGGTCGGAGCGATAGACGCCCGTGTCCCACAGCGTGATCTGCTCGGCGAACGTCCGCAGCACGAGGAACACCGCCACGCCGAGCGCGAGCCCGAGCGCCGCGCTGATCAGCGCCTCACCGGCGGCGATCCGGCGCGTCATGTGCTGGTCGGCGCCGATCAGCCGCAGCGCCGCGAGGCGCCGGTCGCGCTCCTCCCCGCCCGTGCGCACCGCGGCGCCGACGAGCACCGCGACCGGCAGCAGCAGCGCGACCAGCACGATCACGATCAGCAGCGTGAGGACCGGATCCAGGCCAGCCCGGGCGCCGGTCGTGCCGAAGTGGTCCAGCCGCCGGACGCCCGCGCCCTCCCGGAGGGCGCCGGCGCCCGCATAGAACGCCAGATCGGTGGGGCCGAGCAACCCGCCGGGCGCGATCGTGCCGACGACGCGGCCGGGGAGGCGCGGCGCGAGCAGCCGCCGCCCGTCCGGCGTGGCGAGCAGGTCGCGCAGCGCCGGCGAGACGAACAGCTCGCCGGTGCGCGGAGCGCGCGGGAGCCCGGGCGGGAAGACGTCGCCCTGGAGGAGCCGCCCGCGTACGTCGCGCGAGCGGAAGCGCGTGTTCGCGTCGGCGACGAGGACGCCGCGCCCCGCGGCAGCGCCGCTCGCCTTCCGCGCGGCCGGGCCGAACTCCATGTCGGCGCGGGCCAGTCCGCGTGCCTGGCGGCCGTCGTGGATCGAGGGGATCGAGGTGGCGACGAGCAGCACGGCGACGCCGAGCGCGACCCCGATCGCGGTGATCGCCGTGCGCATCAGGCCGGTGCGGCCGCCCGCGAGCGTCAGCCGTGCGCCGAGGGCGAGCTCCCTCACGACGGGACGGGGCTCAACGTGCGGCCGTCGCGGACGACGATCTCGCGGTCGGAGTAGGCCGCCACCCGCGTCTCGTGCGTCACCAGGACCACCGCGGTGCCGCGCTCGCGCGCGGCACCGGTCAACAGCGCCATCACGTGCTCGCCGTTCAGGGAGTCCAGGGCGCCGGTCGGCTCGTCCGCGAACAGCACGCGCGGGTCGGTCACCAATGCTCGTGCCACCGCGACACGCTGGCCCTCGCCGCCGGAAACGGTTCCGGGCCGCTGCGCCGCGACGTCGGCCACCTCCAGCGTGCGCAGCAGCTCGTCCGCCCGCGCCTCGGCGACCCGCCGGGAAACGCCGTCGAGCCGCAGCGGCAGCGCGATGTTCTCGCGACACGACAGCTCCGGCACGAGCTGTCCGAACTGGAAGACGAAGCCGAACGCCGAACGCCGCAGCGCGCTGCGTTGGACGTCGGACATGGCCGACAGCTCGCGGCCGTCGTAGTGGACCGTGCCGGAGTCCGGCGGCACGATCCCGGCGATGCAGTGCAGCAGCGTCGACTTGCCGGAGCCGCTCGGGCCCATCACCGCGACGATCTCGCCCGCGTCGATCGAGAACTCGGCGTCGATCAGCGCCGGCGTCGCGCCGTAGGCCTTGGCCACGTTGTGCGCCTCGAGCAACATCACGCCGTCACGTTCTCAGCCAGCGCGCCGAGCCGGGCGGCGGTCAGCTCCAGCCAGCGCAGGTCGGCCTCGAGGTGGAACAGGGCGTGGTCGCAGATCAGCTGGTCGGCGATGTCGCCGCCGCGCTTGCGGTCGGTCAGCTCTCGCATCAGCCGCAGGTGCTCGGAGCGCTGTGCGTCGAGCAGCTCGTCCGCCGACCGCCCGGTCAGCAGCGCCAGCACCACCTTCGAATAGAGGACGCTCTGCAGGTAGGGCTGGGGCTTCTCCGGCTCGGCCAGCCAGCGCTCGACGTCGGTCACGCCGGCGTCGGTGATCGCGTAGCGCTTGCGCTCCGGCCCCGCCCCGGGCTCGACGCCGTCGACCTCCACGAGCCCGTGCTTGAGCAACCGCGCGAGCGTCGCGTAGACCTGCCCGTAGCTCAGAGGACGGTCCGCCCCGAACCGCTCGTCATACGCACGCTTGAGGTCGTAACCGTGTCGCGGGCCGCCCTCGAGCAGCCCCAGGAACGTCGATCCGATAGCCATGCGAGCAACTATACACCGCACGTATACATGCAGCGCATACCCGACCGGCCCGCGAAACGCTCGAACCGGCCTCGGAAACTCTATGGAGATACGATAGTTGGAAGGGCGTCTATCGTGTGGTTGATGCCGGCAACGCCGCTAGCGAGCACCACCGATTGCGAAGCGCCCGCCCGAGCGAGGGCTGCGAAGGCACACAAGCGGGCGATGTCCATCGCCCGCCTCGTGGGCAACGGGATGGTCGAGACCGACGCGCGGGAACTCCACCGTCGAGTGGACGAAGGCGCGAGCTGGCACGAGGCGGCGGAGCGCCTGGGTAATCGCAATCTCGCTTGTGCGCACGATGCGCTCCACCGGGGTGAGCGGCGAGGCGCACGTGAGTCATTCTTCCTCGCGTCCGCGTGCTTTCGCTTCGGACAGGTCCCGCTGGCGGACGCCGATCCGCAGAAGCGGTCGCTCTACCGCCGGATGCTCGACGCCTTCCGCAAAGCTGGCCGGCTCGGGGAGCCACCGCACGAGAGAATCGACGTGCCCTGGCGCGGCAGATCGCTCTCCGGCTGGCTCATCCCACGCTCCGCGCCGGCCCCCGTGGTGCTCCAGTTGTGCGGCATCAGCGGGTCACGCGAGGAGTACGAGGCGGGCTCGCGCTACCTCAGCGCGCGCGGCCTCGGCGCCGCCCTGGTCGACGCGCCAGGACAAGGCGAGACGCGGCTGTTCGGCGGCTTGCACTTCGACGAGCACGCGGTCGACGCGGTCCGGGCGCTCGTCGACGCCGTCGTGGCCCACCCTTCGTGCGACGGTCGCGTCGGCCTGTGGGGCAACAGCGCGGGCGGCTGGCTCGCCGTGCTGGCCGCGGCACGGGACCCACGGGTCGCTGCGTGCTGCGCCACCGGAGGCACCGATCGGCCGACCGAAGTCCTCGACCGCTTCCCTCGCTTCGTCACGGAACTCCAGCGGATGACCGGGCGCGACGACGCGGACGATGCCCGCGCGGTCTTCGACCGACTTGCGCTCGACGGCACCGTCCTACGCGACGTGCGCTGCCCACTGCACATCGTCCACGGCACGCCCGACCGGATCTTCCGCGTCGACGGCGCGCGCCGCATCCACGCAGGCGCGCACAGCCCCGACAAGACGCTGACCGAGTTTCCCGACGGCGACCACTGCGTCACCAACCGGTCGCACGAAAAACACGACCTGATCGCGGACTGGTTCGCCGACCGCCTCGCGCGTCGCCGCTAGGAGTCCTTGCGTGTCGAGCACGTCGCGGCGACGGACAATCACGCTCCGCGACGGGGCGCGCGTGCTGCTGCGCCCAATCGAGCCAGAGGATGCGCCGCGAATCGCGGCGAGTTTTCACCAGCTCAGCAAAGAATCTCGCTACCGCCGGCGGTTCAGCCACAAGGATTCACTTCCGCCGGACGAGCTCACATACCTCGTCGACGTCGATCACCGGGACCACGAGGCGGTCATCGCCATCGATCCCGCAAGCGGGGAGGCCCTCGGGGTCGCGCGCTACATCCGCTCAGCGGTAGATCAGGAGGTTGCCGAGGTCGCGGTCACGGTCGTCGATGAGTGGCAGCAGCGCGGGCTGGGCCGTGCGCTGCTCGCGCGTCTGACCTACCGGGCGCGGCGTGAAGGCATCCGCAAGTTCAGCGCATTCGTGATGAGCGAGAACCCCGGCGCCGTCAGACTGTTCGCGGACGTCGGCAAGGCTGAGTGGCGCCAGGACGCCGCGGCGGCGGAGCTGATCGCCGAGTTGCCGCCACAACGCGGTATGGGGGCGCAGCTCGCCAGATTGCTCCGAGCGGCGGCTTCCGGAACGGTTGTCCCGGCCAAGAACCTGGCCAATCGCCTCGCCGTCGGCGTCGGCTCCTCTCCGCCCGCGCCCTTGCAGGCTCAGCCCCCGACTCGGACGATCGTGGTCGGCACGGACGGTTCCGAACCGGGTGAGGAGGCGTCCTGATCGTGCGAACCGGCTACGTGAACGAGCCGGGACTGCCGTCGATCAGGTGGTCGGGACGGTGCGGTACCGATCGCGCAGCTCGCGCTTGAGCACCTTCCCGGACGCGGTGCGCGGGAGCGCCTCGACGAAATCGATCGACCGCGGCAGCTTGTAGCCGGCGAGGCGCTCCCGGGCGAAGTCGATGAGGTCGCCGGCTGACGTCGCGGCGCCCGGGCGGGTGACCACCAAGGCCTTGACCGCTTCGCCCCACCGGTCGTCCGGAACGCCGATGACGGTGACCTCCGCGACGGCGGGGTGCTGCGACAGGGCCTCCTCCACCTCGACCGGATAGACGTTCTCTCCCCCACTGACGATCATGTCCTTGATCCGATCGGTGAGAAACAGGTAGCCATCCTCATCGAGGTAGCCGCCGTCACCGGTTCTCAGCCACCCGTCCGGCGTGAGCGCGTTGGCCGTCTCCTCGGGCCGGTTGGCGTAGCCGGCCATCACGTTCGGTCCGCGCATCCACACCTCGCCGACATCCCCCGTCGGTACCTCGCGGCCGCTGAGGGGGTCGACGACCCGCAGCTCCATCCACGGCCGCGGCCGTCCGGCGGAGCGCAAGAGGTGCTCGCGCGGGCCGTCGGGGTCATGGTCGTCGGGCTCGAGCTGGACGACGCCGCCGGTTGTCTCCGTGAGCCCGTAGACGCCGAACAACGGGCAGCCGAAGGTGCGCAACGCCGACTTGAGGACCGGCGTGGTGATCGGCGAGGCGCCGTAGGCGATCGACCGCAGTGCGGAGTAGTCGCGCTGCGCCGCCCCTGGGACGGCGGTCAGCATCTGCAGGATCGTGGGCACGAAGACGGCGTTGGTCACGCGGGCGGACTCGAGCAGGTCGAGCACCGCCGCGGCGTCGAACTCGCTGACCAGGATCGTCGTAGCACCCTGGGAGAGCCCGAGGAACGTCCAGCCGATCCCCCCGATATGGAACATCGGCAGCGGCGTCAGGCTGACGGAATCCGAGTCGAAGCGCCACGCCGGGACGTTGAGCGTCGCCGCCGCCAGGTTGCGCTGCGTGGTCAGGACACCCTTGGGCACGCCCGTGGTCCCAGACGTGTACATCTGCACCACCGGGTCGGCGGCCAGGCCACTGCCGCCGGGATCCGCGGGCGCGGCGTTCCTCAGCCGAGCCTCGTAGTCGTCACCGACAGCAACGACCTCCAGCTGCTGCGGGACGCTGGCTGCGACGGCTGCGGCGACGTCGGCGAACACCTGTCCGGCGATCAACACCGGGGCGCCGGCGTCGGCGACGATGGCCGTCAGCTCGGGCGTCGCCAGGCGCCAGTTCAGCGGCACGGCGACCGCCCCGATCTTGCTCACGGCGACCAGCAGCTCGACCACCTCTGGCGCGCTGCGATCCAGGTGCGCGATCCTCGAGCCCCGACCCGCGCCCGCGGCGAGCAGCGCGTCGGCCAGCCGGTTCGAGCGATCGTCGAGCTGCGCGTAGGTGACCACACGGTCGCCATGGCGGATCGCGACGGCGTCCGGACGCGACGTCGCATGCGCCCGGACGATGTCCGCGACCCTGAGCTCCTCGAGCCACTGCGGTGAGGTCACATCAAGCAAGACCGGGTGCGGCTCAGATGCTGGCGGAGTCACACTCGTCGAAGAAGTCGCTGATCGCCTCGTCCACCTCGGGCGCCTCGGTGGGATACAGGTGGCCGGTGTCCTCGAGCACGGTCAACCGGCAGTTCGGGAGTCGCTCGGCCATCAGGTGCGCGTTCGCGGCGGGGATCACGCGGTCCTCGGCCCCGTGTACCACGAAGGTGGGGACCTCGATGCGATCGAGCCGCGAATAGCAGTTGTGCATCGCTGCCGCGAAGAGCTGCGCGCGGTAGGCCTGCGCGTTGAACGGTTGTTCGAGGCGGCGCTCGATGTCCTCGTGGATGCGCTCGGGGTGCTCGGCACGGCAGCGAGACCCGTAGTTGAACTCCACCGAGGCCCACGCGGCCTCCTCCTTGTCCAGGTGCGAGCGCTGACGGAAGAACGCCATGACCTCCGCATCGGCGCGTACGGCACGCCGGCCGCCGGGCTGGGTGGCGCCGAGGACGAGCGACCGGACTCGCTCCGGGTGCCGGAGCGCCAGCTGCTGCGCGATCATGCCGCCGAGAGAGATCCCGTAGACGTGCGCGGACTCCAGTCCGAGTTCGTCGAGGATGGACGTGGCATCGTCGGCCATCGCCTCGACGGTGAAGGCCGGCATCAGCGACTTGGAGCGTCCGATGCCCCGATGGTCGAACGTGATCACGCGCAGTGTCGGGGAGAGCGCGTCGACCGTGCGCCACCACGCGCCGCCGCTCAGACCGAGACCGTGGATGAGCAGGACCGGGATACCGGTGCCGGTGCTCTCCCAGTAGAGCGGAGCACCGCCCCCCCGCGCCATGGCGAAGCCGGTATCGGTGGTCACGCGTCCAGGTACCAGCGCGCCGCCGACAGCTGCGACGCTCCGACGTCGCGCGTCATGCCTGCCCAGGTGGCTGTCAGCGAATGGAAGGGCTCGAGGCTCACGGCCTTGGCGACGGCGAGTTGGAGGTCCGCTGCAACCTCGATGCTGCGCTCATACGCGTCGGTGCAGATCTGCGATCCGCCCCAGGGCGCGCACAGCCCCTCGAGGACCACGCGGGTCACATCGGCTGGTCGCTCGAGCTTGTCCTTGATGAGAGGCATGGTGAGGTGCTACCCGGTCTGCGTCCAGATCAGGCTCGCCAGCCTACCAGAAGTCAGTTCAATTTCTCCTGACTCGCGCGCGGTCGACGCGGTCAAAGTTGGTCCGTGATGCCCGCCGCGGCCATCGAAGAGAACTGCGACTCGACGTCGTTTGAGAGCACCATCAGATCGCGTACCTCGCCTGCGCGGTCGCGCACGTGGTTGGCCAGCAGCGCCTCCGGCTCGAACCCGAGCGTGCGGAACATCCCGATCAGCGCCGTCTGATCGGAGATCACCTCGACCATCACTTTCGCGAGTCCGAGGTTCACCGCCTCCATCACCGACTGACGGGCGAGGCCGCGCCCGATGCCCCGGCCGCGATGCTCCGGATCAACGACCAGGCGGATCTCGCCGACATGGCTGGACCAGCCGTGCAGCGGCACGACCGCGACCGAACCGACCACCCGGCCTTCGTCCACGGCGATCACTCGCGCGGTTCCGGGGCGTGCCCAGGCGGCAATCACCTCGGCGTCGTCGATGTCCTCTTTCAGGAAGGTGCGGTCCGCGTCCGGGATGTGCGCGAAGAAGCGCGTCAGCGCCGGCTCGTCTCCGGGCTCGATCGGTCGAAACTCCATCACGGCTCCTCGGGTTCGGGGCGTTCGTCTGAGTGCTCGATGATCCACTCCGCAAGGCGTGGCATGGTGTGCTTGACCGCGCTGCGGCCGGTGCCGAACGTGACGTGGCCGCCTCGCAACCGCAGCTCCTCGCGTCGGGCGGGGTCGCCCACGATCCGCATGATCGGTTCGACCGCCGGCGGCGGGACGACGTTGTCGCCTTCCGCCATCGCGTTGAGCACGTGGCCGCGCGCGTCGGCCAGCTGCACCTCGCGGTCGCCGAGCCGGACGGAGCCCGTCACGAGCACGTTCTTACGGACGAACTCCTCGACGAGCTCCCGGAACATCGCCCCGGGGAATGGGACGTGATCACGCGCCCACTGCGCCATCGCCTGGTAGCCCTCGACGAACTCGTCGTTCCACAGGTTCTCCAGCAGGGTCGCCTTCTGCGCGACCTCCGTGGTCGGCGCCTGCATGAAGAAGCCGCTGTAGAGGGCGTCCGCCGGGACGTTGCCCGTGTCGTCCACCAGCTCGTCCGGGTTCAGCCTGCCGTCGCGGAGCAGCGCCACCATCGCCCCCATCTCGTCGAAGTCGAAGGGCGTCGCCATCAGGATCAGGTTGCGGACGGGAGCGTCCGGGTGCGCCGCGGCGTAGATGGCCGCCAGCACCCCGCCCAGGCAGTAGCCGGCGAGCGTCACCTCCGCGCTGCCGGTCTCCCGCTGCACCGCCGCGACTGCCCGCGCCAGGTACCCGTCGACGTAGCGCTCGAGGTCGTTGTCGGCGTCGAGCTCGTCCGGAACGCCCCAATCGAGGAGGAACACGTCGATGCCGCGACCGGTGAGGTACTCGACCAGGCTGCTGCCCGGGCGAAGGTCGAGGATGTAGCTGCGGCTCACCAGGCTGTGCACGATCAGCACGGGCGGGCCGTAGCGGACCGGGCCGTTCCGGTAGCGCCACAGCTCTGCCTTGTCGCGCCGCCACACGACCTCCTTGGGCGTCCCGCCCACCTTGTCCCGGTAGCTCCCCCGGACGTAGCGCACGCCGTTGCGAGCTCGTAGCAGCGAGCGCTCGACATCCCGATGGACGCGGGTGGCGAGGCTGACGGGATTCAGGGTCGGGGCCATTGCCTCAATCGTTGGGCGGAGGGCGGTCGGAGTCGCGGCCATCCCGCTCGGCCACCTCCTCGGTCAGGCGGTTGAGCTGACGCTCCATCCGCGAGAGCTGCTCCCGCACCCCTTGGATGTCCCTGCCCGCCGGGAGATTGATTCCGTGGAGCACGCGCGTCGATGTGCCGCCCACCTTGCGCTTGACCGTGCCGGTCACGCGCGTGGCTTTCGTGACGAGGTCGAAGTAGGTGTCAGTCCGCACCGCCCGTTCAACGGGTCCACCAACCGCGCGCTCGACGCGAAGGACGGCTTTGAGCCACAACGGCTTCGAACTCATGTTGACCCCGCGCTGAGAATGGCCGTACGGTAACGCTGATTTGACCTGACTTCAAGTCGGGTCGCCTGCACCGGTCCCTGCCATGCTCCACTGCGCGCCGCCGTCGACCGTCAGGATCGTCCCGGTCGTGTAGCTCGACGCGTCGCTCGCCAGGTACAGCGCGGCGCCCACGATCTCTTCCGCATCACCGGCGCGGCGGGCCGGGAAGGTGCGCGCCCGCTCGTTGAAGATGTCCATGTCCCATGCCTGAGAGATCGTCGTCAGGAACGGGCCGGGCATGATGGCGTTGACGCGCACCCGCGGGCCGAAGGCGTGCGCCAGGCCGACAGTCATGGCGTTGACACCGGCTTTGGCCGCCGCGTAGGGCACGATGTCGCTCGTGGGTCGCACGGCCCCCGTGCTCGAGACGTTGATGATCGATCCGCCCTCGCCGGCGATCATCCGCTCGCCCACGAGCGCCGCCAGCCGGAATGGGCCCTTGAGGTTGACGGCGACGACCTTGTCGAACAACTCCTCGGTGACGTCGCTGAGCTTGTCGTACATCGGCGAGACGCCGGCGTTGTTCACCAGCACGTCCACGCGCCCGAAGTCGCGGTAGACGTCCTCGACGAGCGTGTCGATCTCGTCCCAGTGCCCGACGTGGCACGCGCACGCCGCAGCCTTGGCGCCCTCGGCCCGCAACGCGGCCGCCACCTCATCGCAGGCGTCGGCCTTCCGACTGACGACCACCACCTCCGCTCCGGCCTGCGCGAACCCCCTCGCCATGGCGAGCCCGAGGCCGCGGGTCCCGCCGGTGACCACCGCGACGCGTCCGGACAGATCGAAGCGGTCTGCGGCATCGGACTGGCGCGCGGGGATGAGGGTGTCAGCTGGCTCGTGCAGAACGGCCACCTCCTAGGGGGGTCTGTGTGGTCTTGGTGGTGGTGGTGGCGAGTGCGAAGGACGCAAGGCCGTGGGCACTGCCGTCATCCGTGATGCACTCCTCGACGCGCCCGGCGTCCAGCAGGAGGTCGAGGTGCCCGAGCACCTCCCAGACGACGAGCAGCGGCTGCTCGGAGACCGTCCGCGCCGACCACATGTGCGTCGCAATCGCGAAGGCGCTGGCGGGGCCGGCCCGGAGCACCTCGACGATGCGCTCGCAGCGGCTGTCGTGCTCGGCCAGCCGCGTGCGGACGAGGTCGGCGTGCGCGCCCACCTCGTCGCCGTGTCCGGTCAACAGCCGGGAGAGCGGCATGGCGGCGGTCTCCCGCAGACTCTGGAGATACTCGACCCGCGCCCGCGGACGCGTCCCGTCGGGCTCCAGGGCCGGGTAGACCTCCGTGTTGGACGAGATCCCGGCGAGCAGGTGGTCGCCGACGAATGCGATCCGCTCGCGCTCGTCGACCAGCAAGGCGTCGGTGGTGCTGTGGCCCGGCCTCGCGACGACCCGCAGGTCGCGGCCACCGGCTCGGATCGTCGCGCCGTCCGGGAGCTCGACGTCGGCGTGGTAGGCCTCCGAAGAGCTCCGGATGAAGTCCCAGAACCCCTCGTTGTCCGCCATCACCGAGTCGGGCACGCCGTGGTGGCGCATGAGCGCGAGCGAGAAGCGGCGGTCCGCGGCCGACCGCTCGTCGTAGTGCCGGCCATAGGCAGCCGCCCGCTCGAACGCCGCGATCCTGGCCCCGGAACGGCGCGCGATCGTGGCCGCCAGGCCCGTGTGGTCGACGTGGTGATGGGTGAGCAGGATCAGCTCGATGTCCTCGAGGCGGACACCTGCGCGCCCGAGACCCGCCTCGAGCGCGGCCAGCGCGGCGTCGTCGCGCGGCCCGGTGTCGATCAGCGTCAGCGGCTCGCCCGGCAGCAGCCAGGCGTTGACCGAGCCGATGTGGGGAAGTGGCAGCGGGATGCGGATTGGGTTGTCCATGGGTCCTGAGTCGACTTCAAGTATGGCAGCCTTCGCCCTCCTGCTCGCACTTCTTTTGCGCGGCCCCTGCGCAGGTCGTTGGCGAGGGGTTGTCAAGGTAGCGAGGTGTAGATATGATCTGAATTCAATTGGGTACCCCGAGGGATGGAGGATGGGACATGAGCGTGCAGCAAGAGGCGAACGGCCAAGTGGGTGCTGACGACGTCATTCAGTACGAGGTCGAAGGCGGCGTGGCAACGATCTGGCTGAATCGGCCCGAGGTCAAGAACTGCGTCAACTGGGCGCTCCTTACGAACCTCGGCACGGCGCTCGATCGCGCCGAGGACGATGACGACGTCCGTGTCGTCCTCATCCGCGGCCGCGGCAACACGTTCTGCGCCGGCGCGGACCTGAACATGCTCGACTCGGAGTTCCTCGGGACGACGAACAACTCCGTCAAGATCGCTCAGGTCTCCGCCCGTACGTTCGACCGGGCCTTCAACCTCGGCAAGCCGACGATCGCCGTCGTCGAGGGCTACGCGGTCGCCGGCGGGTTCGAGCTGATGATCTCGTGCGACTTCTGCATCGCCGCCGATGACGCCCGGATCGGCGACTTCCACATCCGGCGCGCGCTGTTCGGCGGCGCAGGCCCGATCTATCGCCTGCCGCGCTACATCGGCCTGCGCAAGACGAAGGAGCTGCTGTTCACCGGCAAGCTGCTCTCCGGCAAGGAGTGCGAGGACTGGGGCCTGGCCAACGTGTCGGCCCCGGCCGAGGAGCTCGATCAGGCGATCGCCGACTTCGTGGCGCCGATGATCGACAAGAGTGCGTTCACGATGCGGATCACCAAGCTCGCGGCCAACCGCGGCCTCGACGGCGACACCGAGACCCTGATCGCACTCGAGAGCATGACCTGCAACGTCGCGCACCAGTCCCAGGACGCCAAGGAGGGCGTGCAGTCATTCCTGGAGAAGCGCGACCCGGTCTGGAAGCACGCCTAGACCGCCCCGCAGACAGGTGGGACGACGGGCCGGCGCCTTCTGGGGCCGGCCCGTTTTCGTTCACGCGGACGTCAGCGATAAGGTCAGCTGATCCGGGCGCTCAGGAGATGCCGGCCGGCGTCCACGAGCGGGACGACCAGGCGCTGGGCCTCGTCGAAGCCGGAGCCGACCATCGCGCCACCCGCAGCCCGCGCGGCAATCCCCTGGCAGACGACCGCGAGTTTGAAGAACGCGAACGACTGGTACCAGTCGGCATCCGACACGTCGAAGCCCGTCCGGTCGGCGTAGCGCTCGATCACTTCCTCGCGCGATGGGAAGCCGCTGGCGGCGGTGACGGGGGCGACGATGCGAGCCGCCCTCAGCACGTCGACGTCGGCCTCCTCGCTCCAGAACGCCAACAGCGTGCCGAGGTCGGTGAACGGGTCCCCGAGCGTGCTCATCTCCCAGTCGAGCACCGCGACGATTTGCCCGGGCCGAGTCGCGTGCAGGACCGTGTTGTCAAGCCGGTAGTCGCCGTGCACGATCGAATTCGCGCGCTGCTCGGGGAGGCGTCGGACGAGCCCGTCGCGCAACGCGTCCAGCGCCGGCAGGTCCTCCACCCTGGACGCCTCCCACTGCTTCGACCAGCGTCGCAGCTGACGCTCCATGAACCCCGCGGGCCGGCCGAACTCCGCCAGGCCGACCGCCGCGGGGTCGACGGTGTGCAGGCTCGCGAGGACGTCGACGAGTCCCTCGGCGACCGCCCGCCGGTCCGCGGGCGTGTCGGCGTAGCCGGGCGGGAGCTGGTTGCGGCAGATATGGCCGATCACGCGCTCCATCACGTAGAACGGCGCCCCGAGCCCGCTCTCTGCGTCGCCGAGGTGCAGCGTGCGGGGTACGGGCACCGCTGTCCCCTCGAGCGCGGAGAGCACCCGGTACTCGCGGACCATGTCATGCGCCGTGGGCAGGATGTGGCCCAGCGGCGGGCGCCGCAGAATCACCTCGCCGGCATCGCACGCGGCCCGGTAGGTCAGGTTCGACTTGCCGCCGGAGATGAGCGCCACGTCGCACGTGAGCCAGCGCGGGTCGTGCAGGACGTTCGCGAGCAACGGACCGACGACGTCCGGATCCGCGCCCGTGCTGATGTGCTCGAGGCGCTGAGCCGTCGGATCGTTGAAGCCCGTCTCGGGGGTCCTGGCCATCCTGTTCTGCCTTTCTCAGCTGACTGGTGTCGGGACCGGCGGGTCGCTGGACCGGCGCGCCGCTCGCTGCACGAGGACGCGGCCGAGCTCGCGTTCGTGATGGGCGGCGTCCCCGAACTGCTGTTCGCGGACGACGATGCGCCGCAGCAAGCGATGGGCCACGTGCTCCTGGGTGAAGGCGACCCCGCCGAAGACCTGCAGCGCCCCGTGCGCCACCTCGCGCGCCGCACGGGCCACATACGCCTTCGCGACCGCGGCGGTCTGCTGGGCCTCCGCGAGGTCGTCGTCGAGGGCGGCGGCGGCGTAGAGCACGGTCGACCAGGCGCTTGCCTGCCGGACGTACATGTCGGCCAGGATGTGGCGCAGCGCCTGGTAGCTGCCGATGGTGCGCCCGAACTGGCGGCGCTCCGCCGCGTACGCGCACGCGTCATCGAGCATCCGCCCGGCGGCCCCGACAGACTCGGCGGCGGCCAGCAACGCGCCGACCGCCATCAGGCGGGCGAGCATCGCGCCGGCGAGCTCGCCCTCGGCCACGGCGTCGGGCTCGACGCCGGAGAAGTTCACGGCGTGCATCGGGACCGTCACGTCGAGCGAGGCCTGCGGCTCCACGTGCTGACCTGACCCGCCCGCGGCGACGAGCGCCAGCGCAGGCCCGCCCCCCGCGGACGCCACGACGGCGAAGCGGTCGACCTCACCGGCGTGTTCGACTGCGACCTTTCGCCCGTTGAGGCCCTCGAGACCCAGGCCTGTCGCCGCCCCGTCCGCCGACCAGCCGCGGCCGGGCTCCAGGAGGGCGACCGACACGCGGTCATCGCCGAGGTCACAAAGCGCCGCCGGCGCCCTGTCCGAGAACGGCTCGACCGCGTAGCGCAGCGCGGCACTGCCGAGATAGGGGACGGAGCCCAGGTGCGTGCCGAGCCCCCTGGCCACGAGGCAGAGCTCGATGGCCCCCAGTCCTTCCTCCCTGTCCACGCTCAGCGCACCGAACTCCGAGAGCGCCGACCACAGCCCGTCACGCTCGGGCCGTCCTGCCGCGTGGGCGGCCTCGGCGCCGGTCCACGCACGGCCCAGCAGGGTCATGAGCGACTCGCTCAGCCAGGTCTGCTCGTCGGTGAGCTCGAGGTCCACGTCTACTCCTGAGGCAGCGCGAGGATGCGGTCGGCGATGATGTTGCGCTGGATCTGCTGCGTGCCGCCATAGACGCTCGCCGCACGCGAGTAGAGGTAGGTCTCCTCCCAGAAGTCGTTCTCCGCCTCCTCGGCGGGGTCGGCGTGCTGGAGCGTCGGTCCGAGCACCTCGAGCGCCGTGGCGGCGAGCCGCTGCTCCGTCTCGGCCATGAGCAGCTTCACCGTCGAGCTGTCCGGCCCGACCGCGCCTCCGGTGAGGAACTCCCCCACCGTCCTGTAGGCGTGATGACGGAGCACCTCGATGCCGATGAACGCACGGGCCAGGGCCACCTGCGCCTCGGGGTCGGCAGCGATCGGCTGCCCGTCGAGCTCCCGCGTGGCGGCGGCGCGCACGAGACGGTCGAGCCACGTCCGGAGCTTCACCTGCCGCGGCAGGGCCGCTGTCCCGCGCTCGTGGCCGAGCGTGTGCATCGCGATCTTCCAACCGTCTCCGCGCTCGCTGAGCAGGTTCTCCTTCGGGACCACGACGTCGTCGAGGAACAGCTCGCAGAACTCGGCGTGGCCGGTGATCTGCGTCATCGGGCGCACGTCGACGCCCGGGGAGCGCATGTCGACGATCAGCATCGAGATCCCCCGGTGCTTCGGCCCGCTCTCCTCCGTGCGTGCGAGAACGCCGCACCAACGCGCGTACTGGCCCCAGGAGACCCACGTCTTCTGGCCGCTGAGGACGAAGTGATCGTCGTGCTCGACTGCCCGGGTGCGCAACGAGGCGAGATCGGAGCCGGCCTCGGGCTCGGAGAAGCCCTGGCACCAGATCTCCTCCGCCGAGAGAATCGGGGGGATGTAACGGCGCCGCTGCTCGTCGTTTCCGAAGCGCAGCAGCGACGGCCCGAGGACGTCGAGTCCGACGACATTGACGAACTCCGGCGCACCGGCGCCCGCCAGCTCCTGGTCGACGACGATCTGCTCGACCGGCGCGCGCCCACCACCGCCGAACTCACTCGGCCAGGCGCGGCCCACGTAGCCGGCCTCGTAGCACGAGGCCTGCCACCCGCGCAGGATCTCCATCCGGTCATCGAGCGCGCGTGGAAGGTCGGCGGGTGTGAGGCGATCCCGCGCGAGGAAGGCCCGGACCTCGGCCTGGAGCGCCTGTTCCTCTTCGGTGGCCCGGAGTCTCATCGAACTGAGATCGTATCAGTCGAATCGAGCAACTTGCGCCTTAGCCCCGACCGGTTGCAATTTCACAACGTAGATACTAACTTGAGCTTAGTTCACCTGGGGCGAGGATCGAGGAGAGACGAATGACCAAGGCGACGCTGGCGTTCCAGCCGGAGGCCGAGCGCTACTACGCAGAGGGCTACTGGCGGGAGAGCGACCTCTGGAGCGAGTTCGACGCGCGCGCGAAGGAACACTCGGATCGGGTCGCGCTGTTCCTCGAGGGCCGCTCGGTCACGTACGCGCAGCTTCGCCGCGCTGCGGTCGGCGTGTCCAACCGCCTCGCCGACGGCGGCATCGAGCCCGGCGAGGTCGTGATCCTGCTCGGCCGCCACTCGATCGAGGCGGCGGTGGCCATGCTCGGATGCCTGCACCGCGGCGTGGTCCTCGCGCCGCTGCCTCCGATGTTCAACGAGACGCAGATGGCGGCCCTGGTCGAGCAGACGGAGGCGACCGCCATCGTGAGCTTCGGCGGCGACAAGGAGATCGCGAAATGCCGCGAGGTCGCCGGCGACCGCTTGGCGCTGTTCCCGATCCTGCCCGACGACGTCGACACGCTCGCCGCGCAGGACCTGCCCGATGACCGCACCGCGCGTCACGCCGACGACCTGGCGGTGGTCCTGCACTCGTCGGGCACGACGTCCGCACCGAAGGGCATCGCGCACTCGAGCAACACGCTGCGCTACGCGTCGGAGGGCGTCTGCGCGCGCTGGGGACTGACCGGCGAGGACATCTATCTGACCGTCGTGGAGTTCGGCTTCGTCGGGGGCCTGGTCTTCGGCTACCTGCCGGTGCTCCTCAACGGCGCCACCGGGGTCCTGCTCAGCCGTTGGAAGCCCGAGGACGCGCTGCGCCTGATCGAGGAGCACAACTGCACGTACGTCCTCGCCATGCCCACGCACGCGGCCGACATGATCCGCGCCGCCAACGAGACGGACCGCGACCTCTCATCCATGCGCGTGCTCGCGGGCCCGGGCCTGACGCCAGAGCGCCGGCGGGCCATGAAGGAGGCCTTCGGCGTCCCGCCGCTCGGCGACTACGGGCTCTCGGAGGTCCCCGGCCACGCCGCCCACGCGCCCGACGACCCCGAGGACAAGATCCTGACCACCGAGGGGCGGCCCTACGACGGCACGGAGATCCGCATCGTCGGCGCCGACGGACAGCCGCTGCCGGCGGGCGAAGTCGGCTCCGTCATCGTCAACGGCCCGAGTCGCTTCCTCGGCTTCCTCAACAACGACGACCTGACGCGAGAGTCGCTCACCGAATGGGGCGGGTACCGCACCGGCGATCTCGGGTCCCTCGACGAGGATGGCCAGTTCATCTACGTCGGGCGGAGCAAGGACATCATCCGCCGCGGTGGGGTGACGATCGTGCCGGCCGAGGTGGAGCCCGTCATCCTGCGCCACCCGGCCGTGCAGGAGGTGGCGATCGTGCCGTTGCCCGACGACCGGCTGGGTGAGCGGGCGTGCGCGGCGATCATCGCCCGCCCGGGCCACACCGCGCCCACGCTCCCAGAGCTCCAGGAGTTCCTGGACGGCGAGGGAGTGGCGAAGTACACGTGGCCTGAGTCGGTCCAGACGTTCGAGGAGTTCCCGCGCACGCCGTCGCTGAAGGTCGTCAAGCGGGACGTCGTGCAGCTCGTCCTCCAGCGGTCGCAGGTGACAGCCTGACCGGCAGGCCTCTGGTGTCGACTGAGCTCACCCCAGCAGACGGATGGGCCGTCCGGCACATCTCCAATCCCAGAGGTCTCTCTGGGGCCAACGGGTGCCGCTTCGGGCCGGATGGCGGGCTCTACAACGCCTCGGCCTTCGGCAGCGAGGTTGCCCGCGTTGACATCGACTCAGGCGAGCTCAGCCTTGTTTCGCCGCGCGGAGATGGGATCGTCTCGCCCGACGACCTGGACTTCGATTCCGCCGGCATCCTGTATGTGACCGAGTGCATGGACGCCCGCGTAACGGCGTTCAACGACGGCGAGACATGGATCGTCGAAGACGACATCAGTGGTGCCAACGGCATCGCGATCTACGAGGACCGGATCTTCGTCGATCAGTTCTTGCCGGCCGGCGGTCTCTTCGAGGTCTTCCGTGACGACCGCCCGCGGGTCCTGCTGGCCGACGGGCTTGCGGGCCCCAACGGCTGCTGCGTGGGACCCGATCGATACATCTACGTCGCGCTGGTCTTCCCTGGTGAGATCCGCCGAGTCCCTCTCGACGGCGGTGAGGTCGAACTCGTCGCGGACGGGCTGGCAGCGCCCAGCTCGTGTCGAGTCGGCCCAGACGGCGCCATCTTCTTCAGTCAGGGCGGAGCCGGCCAGATCACGAAGATCGATCCTCGCTCGGGCCGGCTTGAAACGGTTTACGAAGGGCGCCCGGGCATCGACAACTTCGACTTCAACCGGGAGGGTCGGCTCTGCATCTCGTACTACCTGGACGGCGCGATCTACGAGGTCGTCGGCAGGGCCGACGCCCGCGAACTGGTAGCGCCGGCCCTGATGGCCCCGTATGGAATCGCTGTCGCCGACGGAGCAGTGCAGATAGCGGACGGGCTGGGTAACGCCCGCCTGACGCTCGACGGGCAGCTCGAGCGGACTGCCAAGATCACGGATGACGGCTTTCCCGGGTACATCCGCGGGCTCGCCCGAGCAGCCGAGGGCGTCTTCCTCACGAACTCGGTCGGGATGGTCGGGCGCTGGCAGACCGAGACCTGGACGACCGGCGAGACCTGGGCGGAAGGGCTGGGAGAGACGATGGGAATCGCGCCGATCCCGGGCAAGCCGTCGGTCATCGTCGCGGTCGCCGATCAGGGACGGGTGGTCGAGGTCACCCGGTCCGGTGACGTGCTGACGATCGCCGACGGGTTCCAGCGGCCTGTCGGGGTGGCGGTCGACGGGTCCGGGACCATCTTCGTCACCGACGAAGCGCGCGGGACCCTGGAGCGCCTGGAGCGGAATGGTGAAAGGACGGTTCTGACAGAGGGTCTCAACCATCCACACGACGTCGCCCTCCACAAGGGCACCCTGCTCGTGGTGGAAGCGGGCGCCGAGCAACTGATCGCGGTCGACCTGTCGGCCGGAGGGGAGCTCACCACGGTCGCAACCGGTCTCCCCGTTGGAGATGGGAGGGGAGGCGTTCGCGCCACCCTCAACGGCCTGCCCGACATGATCCCCGGTCCGATCAGCCCTTTCGCTGGGATCGATGTCGACGACCAGGGACGTGTCTATCTCGCTGGAGACCGCGACGGAGTCGTTGTCGTGCTGGAGCCCGCTTCAGCCTGAGACGATCGCTCAAGCCGCCTTGCGGCTCTTGGCCGGCTGGCGCTTCGCGGGGCGGCGCTTCGCGGGCTGGGCCGCCGCGGCTGCCGGCGGCAGACCGGCGACCAGGAGGCAGCGCGCGACGAAGAAGTCGCGGATCTCGACGAGCTCAAGTCCGCGGCGCGGTCGGTACCAGTGCCAGACGCTGGTGTAGAGGCCGAGGATGGCGCGGGCGAGCAGCAGCGGGTCGGACTCCGGGATCGCGCCCTGCTCCATCCCGCGCGTGAGGAACGTGGCCCACGCGAACTCGGTGTCGCGCATGCGCGAGCGAGCGAGCTCGCGTGCCTCCTCCTCGCGCGCGGACGTGCGGTGGAGGCCGACGAGGGACTGCTCGGAGACGAGCACCCGGTTGCGCAGCACCTCGTGCTCGGTCAGGTCGAACGTGGCATCGAGCACCGCCTTCAGCGCCTCGGCGAAGTCCTCGTGCTCGGAGGTGACACGGTCGAACTTCTCGCGGTCCGCCGCCAGGGCCCCGGCCTGGATCTCGTAGAGGCAGTGGAGCTTTGACTCGAAGTAGTGGTAGAGCGCCGTGGAGCCAACGCCAACCGCCTCGGCGACGTCGGCCCATTTGGTGTACTCGTAACCCTGTTTGCCGAAGTAGTCCGTCGCGGTGGAGAGGATCTCCTCCCGCTTGCTTCTGGAAGAGGGACCACGTCCCGAGCGGCGGGACGGGCGAGGCGCTTGAGGATGCCAAAGGTGAACTCGTTTCCTAGGTGAACTCGCAGCGAGCGTAGCAACGCCGGCGGCGCCCGGCCGGTCGCGTCCCTTGCAGCGCTGGCGCCGCACTCTGCCGGATTCGGCCGTTTGCCGGTCGATGCCTTGCGCCGCGCCCGGACACGCACGGTATACTTGAAGTGACTTCAAGTCTGGAGAAGAACGGGTGAACGCGCTCGAGGGCCACGTCGTGATCGTGACCGGAGCCAGCTCCGGTCTGGGAGCGCAACTGGCGCGCGCGCTGGCAGCAGCGGGCGCCGTGCCGGTGCTGGCCGCGCGTCGCGCGGAGCGACTGGCCGCGCTGACTCAGGAGATTCCACGGCGCTGACGCCGTGACATGCGACGTCACGCGACGAAGACGACCGACGGCGGCTCGTCGAAACGGTGATGGAGCGCCACGGCCGCCTCGACGGGCTGATCAACAATGCGGGCGGGGGCGCCACCGCCCCGGCGCTGAAGACGGCGACCGACGTCTTCGCGCGCGTCGTGGACCTCAATCTCACGGCGCCGTTTGGCCTGTCCTGCCTGGCGGCGGAGCAGATGCGAGCGAACGGCGATCGCGGTGGCGCGATCGTCAACCTCGCCTCGGTGATGGGTCTGCGCTCGATCGGCGAGATCCCCGACGCGGCGTACGTCGCGTCGAAGGCCGGGATCATCGGCCTCACGCGCGAGCTCGCATCGCAGTGGGGCCGGTACGGCATCCGCGTCAACGCGGTCGCCCCCGGCTTCTTCGCCTCGGAGATGACCGCCGAGCTCGGGGATGATCCCGAGAAGTTCCCGGACTTCCTGCTCAAGCGCACCCCGCTGGGACGCGGGGGCCGCACCGGCGAGCTCGACGACGCGGTGCTCTACCTGCTCGGTCCCGGCAGCAGCTTCGTCACCGGGCACGTGCTCAGCGTCGACGGCGGTATGGCGATTCGCTGAGCCGCGGCTCAGGCCACGCGGACGAGGACCTTGCCCGTCCACTCCCCGGCGAGCTGTCCGACGATCGCCTCCGGAGCGAGCTCAAGCCCTTCGAGGACCGTCTCGCGGTAGCGGATCCGGCCCTCGCGCAGCCAGCCGGCGACGTCGCGCTCGAACGCGGCGCGGTGTGCGACGTAGCTCGAGCCGCGGAAGCCGCGCAGCGTCAGGTCGTTGGAGACGGCCTGGAAGAGATTGCGGATCCCGGGGCCGGTGCCGGCACGCTCGTACTCCGAGACCGCGCCGCAGATCGCGACGCGTCCCCCCCGCCGCAGGACGTCGAGCGCCGCCTCGAGGTGCTCGCCCCCCACGTTGTCGAAGTAGACGTCGATGCCGTCGGGCGCCGCCTCGCGCAGCTGCTCGACCACCGGTCCGGCCCGGTAGTTGAACGCCGCGTCGGCGCCGAGCTCGTCGAGCAGCAGCGCAACCTTCTCATCGGACCCCGCGCTCGCGATGACGCGATGGCCCCTGAGCTTTCCTATCTGCACCGCGAGGCTGCCGACGGCGCCGGCGGCGGCGGACACCCAGAGCACGTCGCCGTCGCGCAGCCCGGCCACGTGCAGGAGCCCGGCGTACGCCGTCAGGCCCGGGCCGCCCAGGATGCCGAGATACGCCTGCGGCGGCGCAATGCTCGTGTCGAGTCTGCGCAGCGTCCCGATGCCGCCCAGGCCCTGCGCGCGGGCGGGCACGGCCGCGTAGTCCCGCCAGCCCTGCGCGTGTGCCACGACGTCTCCCGCCTCGAAGCCGTCCGCACGCGACTCGACGACCTCCCCGACGGCCATACCGGCGAGGGGGGCGTTGAGCTCGAACGGTGTGAAGTAGCCGGCGGGTCCGACGCGTCGCATCTGCAGCCGCATCCCGGGGTCCACGGAGCACCACGTGTTGCGGACCAGCACCTCGCCGTCTTCCGGGTCCGGCGCGCGCTGCTCGACGATGCGGAAGTCCGCGGGCCGCAAAGGCCCATCGGGGTAGCGGATGAGTTCAACCTGCCTGCCCCGGACGTTGCGTGCTTCGTGGCTCACTCTTCTTCCGGAGGGAAGGCCAGGGCCGGCGTGCGCGCGACCATGTAGTGGCTCATCCGTCCCTCCTCGTCCAACTGAGCGACGGCCAGGAAGGTCCCGATGCGCTCGCCGTTGTCGTAGCGGGTCTCGCCGAGCGCGAACTCGACCGCGCCGTCGGTGCCGCTCCGCAACACGTAGTGCGCCCAGCCTTCCGTATCGCCCGCGTCAGTGAAGCCGCGGAGCTCCTCCAGGCCGCCGAGGAACTGGCTCGATCGCCGGTCTGCGCCTGATGCCCATTGGATCGAGAACTCGAGGTCGTCGGCGACCAGCTCGAGTGCGCTGTGCGGCTCTGCTCCGTCCAGCCGCTCGAAGTACCGCTCGAAGAACGTCATGTCGCGTCCTCAGGCCTCCGCCTCGATGAGCGTCTTCGCGATGTCGCCGAAGTACGCCTCCTCGGCCGTCTGCGCGAACGCCTCGTCATCCGGGCTGCCCGTGGCGACGATCACACCGTCGCGGAGGACCACGACCTTGTGGGAGACCGACATCGCGCGGCCGAGCAGCTGCTCGAGCAGGATGATCGTGATCCCGGTACTTGTCGCCAGCTCGGTGAGGCGCGTGTAGACCTCGTCGACGAGCGAGGGAGCGAGACCGAGTGCGGGCTCGTCGACGATCAGCACGTCGGGTCGCGAGATGAGCCCGCGGGCGACTGCGACCATCTGCTGCTCGCCGCCGCTGAGCGCCCCCGCCGGGACCGTCATGCGATTCCGGACGCGCTGCGGCATCCACTCACGCAGCTCCTCGATGCGGGCCTTCAGCTCGCCACCCTTCAGCCCGGCTCCATAGCCGGCGGCTTCCAGGTTCTCGTGGACCGACAACGTCTTGAAGATCTCGCGGCCCTCGGGCACGAGGCTGAGCCTCGGCGGACCGGCGCCGACCTCGTGGAACTCGACGATTCCCTTCGACGGCTGGAGCAGCCCTGCGGCGATCCGCCCGAGCGTGCTCTTGCCCGCGCCGTTCGCGCCGACGACGCCCACAACGGAGCCGGCAGCGATCTCGAGGTCCACGCCGCGCAGCGCGTGAACGCCGTCGTAGTGGTGTGCGATGTCGCGCAGGCTCACCACGGGGAGTCCCGTCCCGGTCGCCGGCAGCGCGTGGCGCTCCGACCCCTGGCCCTCGCCGAGGTAGGACGACCGCACGCGTGCGTCCTGCATGACGACAGACGAGGTGCCGGCGGCGATCGGCGTCCCGAAGTCGAATGCCACCACCCGATCGGCGACCGAGAAGAGGTCGTCGAGGACGTGGTCGACGATCACGACCGTTGCGCCGGCGTCCTTGAGGCCACGGATCTGGTCCGCGAGGATCTTGCGTTCCGTTTCATCCAGGCCGCCGAACGGCTCGTCGAGCAGGACGAGGTCCGCTCCCTCCGCCACGGCGCGCGCGAGATCGGCCCGCTTCTGCAGCCCGAACGGCAGCTCTCGCGGGTAGCGGTCCTGCACGTCGGCGAGACCGACGCGCGAGAGGAGTTTCGAAGCGGTTCGGCGCTCGTTCGCACCGGCTCGCCGTTTGGCGCAGAGGATGTTCTCCTCGATCGTCAGCTCATCGAAGAGCTCGGCGTGCTGGAACGCGCGTGCGATGCCCATATGCCGGCGCGCCGTGGCGCGCTTCTTGAGCAGGTTGTCGTCCTTGTAGCGAACCGTGCCCGAGATCTTGCCTCCCGAGGACAGCCCGGAGAGCGTGTTGATCAGCGTGGTCTTTCCTGCGCCGTTCGGCCCGATGATGCCGAGGACCTCTCCAGCCTGGATGTCGACGGAGACGTCTTCGAGCGCCGTCAGGCCGCCGAAGCGCACGGTCAGGTCGGAGATCTCGACCGCGCCGCCTTCACGGCGCTCGAGCTCCTTGTCGGCTTTCCGCCCGTTGCTGCCCGCGACGTGGTGGTCGTCGATCTCAGGCATGCTGTCGACGAGCTCCGCGGCCGCATCGGGCGCGAGGCGCCGCAGCAGGCTGCGGCCCAGCGCCGCGATCGACGGCACCACGCCCTTGGGCAGGAAGAGCAGGACCAGGATCAGAATGCCGCCCTGGAGGACCGGCAGCGCGATGCCGGTCGAGGAGGCGATCGTCGGCGCGATCGCGAGGAACGCGCCGCCGACGACGCCGCCCGCGAGGCTGCCGATCCCGCCAAGGACCGCCGCCGCGATGATGTTCACAGCGAAGGTGAGCCCAAAGGTCTCCGGGCTCACGTATCCGGTGATGCCGGCCAGGCCGATCCCAGCCAACGCGGCGAAGGCACCGCTCACCGCGAAGGCGAGCGCCGTCTGAAACTCCGGGGCGATCCCAACCGTTCGCGCGGCAACCGGATGCGATTTCGCGGCCACGAGGCGCATCCGCAGGACGCTCCCGCGCACGAGGACGCCGATCGCCAGCACGATCCCGAACAGGATGATCACGGCGTTGACGCCGCCGGAGGCGCTGCTGAACGTCGGTCCGAACACGCTCTCGAGGACGTCCACCGGCATCCCCTGGTCTCCGCCCGTGAGGCTCTGCCACATCCCGATGATCTCGAGGACGACCAGGTTGAACGCGAGCGTCAGCAGCGAGATGTAGAGCACGGAGAATCGTGCGCCGGCAAAGCCGAGGAAGCCGCCCGTGAGGGCGCCCAGACTGCACGCCACGAGCACGATGAGCTCGAGCGACCAACCGTGGGAGGAGCCGTGGACCGCCGTGTATGCCCCGATGGCGAAGAGCGCCGGCTGGCCGACGGACCACACGCCGCCCCAGCCGGCGAGGAGCGACATCGACAGCACGACGATGCCGTAGACGGCCGCGAGAGCGACGTCATAGGACCGCGTCGCGCCGATCAGCCCACCCTCGATCATGAGGACGACGAGGACCGCCAGGGCGGGGCCGGCGACGAGCTGGGCCCAGCGCCCGGTGAGGTGCTTCTTCATCTTGGTCATAGTCCTTAGACGCGCGCGAAGGTTTTCTCGCCGAAGAGGCCCTGGGGCCGGACGAGGAGGACAAGGATCACGAGCGAGAAGACGAACGTGTCGCGCCAGCTCGCCGAGACGTACGTCGCGGCGAGGTTGTCGAGCACGCCGACGATGACTCCGCCGATGACCGCGCCGTACATGCTGGTCAGCCCGCCCAGGAAGATGCCGGCGAACGAGCGGAACAGGATCGCGGCGAACCCGCCGATGGCCAGTCCGATCGTCGGCGCCACCATCGCTGCACCGAGGGCCGCAAGGCCCATGCCCAGCGCCCAGGCGACTCGCGCGACGCGCTGCGGCTTGATCCCGAGCAGCGTCGCCGTGTCGTGGGACTCGGCCACCGCGCGCATCGCCGATCCGAGCGGCGTCTTCTTGAAGAGGTAGGCGACCCCGAGCATCGCCACCGCGGCGACTGGGATCACCAGCAGGCGCTGGTTGGTGAAGGTCGCGCCGCCGATCGTCAGGGAGCCCTCGACGAGCGCCGGAAACCGGCGCGGCTCGCCGCCCCAGATCCCTCTCGTGGCCTCCTCCAGGATGAGCGACAACCCCATGGTGACCACCAGAGCCGAGAACAGCGCTCCAGGGCCGAGCGGCCGGATGACCACCTCGCGGGCGCCCACACCGATCAGTGAGCACGCCGCGATGCCGGCGAGGAGGGCGAGGGCGAGCGGGATGCCTGCCGCGTTGATCCCCAACGCGAGGTACATGCACCCGAGCGCGATCGTCCCAATGGCGAAGTTCATGACGTCGGTGGACCGGTAGATGATCACCAGGCCCAGGCCCACGAGGCCGTACACAGCGCCGTTCGAGATGCCGCTGATCACGCTCAACCAGAACTCACTCATTGCCCGTTCTCCCTCCTCGCCGGATTCGCACTGACGCCTACTTGACGACCGGAGGCGGTGTGATGAACTCGCCCTCGGCCACGAACTTGCCGTCCTTGACGGTCACCCGCTGGACCTGAGTCGCGCCGAGGTGCTTGTCCTTGCTGTACTCGAGCGGCGGCAGGATGCCGGTCTCGATCGTCCCGCCCTTTGCGAACGCGGCGGAGATCGACTGGGGAGACACGTCGCCCTTGATGGTCTTCACCACCTCGCCGAACGCCTTCGCGGCGGCGAAGGAGGCCGCGGAGTTGCCCGAGGGCTGCTCCTTCGGCGCGGACTTCTTGAGCGCCGCGCGGTACTCCTCCATCTCGGGGCTCGGGTCCAGCGCCGGCTTGGTCAGCGAAACCGCGTTGAAGCCGTTCGCGGCGTCACCGGCGAGCTTGATGAGTCCCTCGTCGGCGGTCGGCGCGTAGCCGTACGCCGGGACCTTGAGGCCCTGGAGCTTGGCCTGCTTGAGGAACGCCGCTGCCTCCGGGAAGGCGAGGATCAGGATCACGGCGTCGGGATTCTTGCCCTTGAGCTGGCCGACGATGGGACCGTAATCGCTCGTCTGGAACTTGACGACCTGCTCGGTGACGTTGACGCTCGGGTCGACCGACTTCGCGCCAGGGCCGACGTACTTGGCGACGCCCGCGAAGGCGGCCGGGTCGCTGCGGACCACGACGATGTTCTTGTGGCCGTCCTCGGCAGCCCAGGCGCCGGCCGCGGCGCCCTGCTCCTCATACAGGGCCTGGTAGCCGAAGAGACCGGGCCTCGGGGGCTCGTACCAGTCGCCGGCACCGCCGTAGGTGTTGATGATCGGAACCTTCGCCTGATTCAGGACGTACGGGAACGCTGCGGCGGTGGTGGCCGTGCCGTTCGCGGAGACGATCGCGACGACCTTCTCGTCGCCGACGAGCTTGCGGGCGGCCTGGATGGTCTGCTGCGGATCGAAGGCGTTGTCCTCGGTCGAGTACTTGACCTTCTTCCCGTTGATGCCGCCCGCGGCGTTCACTTGGTCGAAGTACGCGGTGGCACCCGCCTTCTGCGGAATTCCGGAGGCGGCGACAGGTCCTGAAAGCGGGAACCAGGCGCCGACCTTGATCGTGTCTCCGCCGCCTCCGCCGCCGCTGGATCCGCCGTCATCGCTCCCACAGGCGGCCACCCCAAGCGCCATCAGCGCCACTGCCAATACGGATGCGACTCGCATCGCCTCTCCTCCTCATCCTCGAACATGGGACTATTGACCCGATCTCACTTCAAACGTACCAACGTTCCGGACGTGCGTCAAGCTCCGAGCCGAACTGAAGTCGCGTCAATCTCGCTCGCACTCTGTTCGGCACGATATCTCGCGTAGCGCCTTGCGTCAGACGCATGGACCGGTCTACCCTACATCTCCTTAGTTGATTTCAGTTCTAGGAGAGGGCATGGCACACGACGAGTTCGTCGGGACGTTCGACCTGATGGTCATTGGCGGCGGGATGGCCGGTCTCAGCGCGGCCGCGTCGGCGGCGAGGCAGGGCGCGCGCGTCGCGCTGTGTGGAGAAGGGCGAGGCACTTGGAGGCTCTGCGGCGTACGCCGGCTTCGTCTGGACGGCGCCGGACAACGCCGTGATGTCCGACGTGAATCCAGGCGGCGACCCGGACCTGCGCGCGCGTGTCGTCGACGACTACGCGGCCGGGGTGGCCTGGATGCAGTCACTCGGGGTGGAGATCCGTGACCCGGTGACCGTGCTCGGCTACGGCCGTGGGAGCCAGGCCGACATGGCGAACTACCTCAACGCCTGCGAGCGCATCGTGCGCGAGACCGGAACGGTCCTGTCCGGTGCCCGTGTCCAGCGGCTGATCGTCGAAGACGGGCGCGTCTCCGGCGCCGAGATCATCCAGGCGGACGGGACCGCGCGCTCGCTGGCCGCACGCGCGACCCTGCTCGCGACCGGCGGGTTCGGCGGCGATCCGGAGCTGCGCGAGCGCCACATCCATGAGCTCGCGCGCGATCTCCCGCTACGAGCGAATCCGAACAGCACCGGGGACGGGCTTCGGCTCGCCACGGCGGTGGGCGCGACCTTCGTCGGAGACGACGCCGGCTTCTACGGGCATCTGATCCCTTCGAACGTCGGCTACGGCAACCCGTACGAGTTCACCGACCTGACCTTCTACCACTCCGAACATGGCGTCCTGCTCAACCTGGAGGGCCGCCGCTTCTGCGACGAGACGCTCGGCGACCACCTCAGCACGCTCGCGGTGCTCGATCAGCCCGAGGCGCGCGCGCTGCTCGTGACCGACGAGCGCGTCCACGCGGAGTGGATGCTCAAGCCGTACGTCAGCGGTGCGGAAACGCTCGACAAGTTCCAGCTCGCCTACAAGCGCGGTGCCCGCGCGGCGATCGCCGAGGACCTCGACGAGCTCGAGGCCCTGCCGGAGGAATGGGGCTACCCCGGACCGGCCTCGCGCGACGCCATGCGTGCGTTCAACCAGCAGTGCGAGAGCGGGCGGCCGGACCCGCCGCGGAAGTTCGATGCCCTGCCGCTGGTGACACCGCGCTACTACGTCATCGAGGTGATCCCAGCCATCACGTTCACCTTCGGAGGCCTTCGGATCGACCCACAGGCCCGGGTCCTCGACGAGCGGGGGGCGCCCATCCCTGGCCTCCTCGCTGCGGGAGCAGATGCCGGCGGCGTCTATCACCGCGCGTACGCGGGCGGCCTGGCCGCGGCGCTGGCCTTCGGGCTTCAGGCCGCGCGTACGGCGCTCGAAGCGCCGGTCTCCGGCGCTGCCGGACAGTGAGTGGGACCGCGACGAAGGATGCGGTCGATCCAGAACGACGAGCAAGGAGCAGGCATGGTCCTCAAGCGCTACTACGCCCATCTGGACGGCGACGACCCGCGGGGCGGGTTGGCCGTCGCCACGCCGGACGTCCAGTTCTACCTCGCGACACCCGCCCGCACGATCGAGGGCCACGGCGCGGATGACCTTGCCGCGTACATCGACGGCCGCGACACCACGGGCAAGGACCGCGTGCACCACGTCGTCGCCTCCGCCACGGTCGACGACCTCGAGTTCCACTACGGCGTGGTGCTCGAGGCAGGCAAGCCGACCGGCGCCCTCCTCTCCGCCGTGCATACGACCCCCGACGGACGGTTCGACCGCTACGTCACGCTGTTCCAGACAGGTGTAACGCTGCTGGACTGAGCTACGCGACGGTGAAGCGACCGCCGTTGGCGAGGACGATGGCGCCGGCGAGGTTGGCGGCATCGTCGCTCGCCAGGAACGCCGCGATGCCGGCCATCTCGTCCGGCGTCGCCATCGGCAGCGCGTTGGCCGCGGTCAACGCGTCCTTCACCACCTGCGGCGAACGCGCCGCCATGCCGGTGTCGGTCGGCCCTGGCGCCACGACGTTGACGCGGATGCCGTGGACCACGACCTCCTTCGCCACGCTCTGGCTCAGCGCGTGCGCCGCGGCCTTCGAGGCGGCGTAGTGCGCATAGCCGGCCGGGGTGTCGAAGACCGACGACGAGCCCACGGTCACGATCGCGCCCTGCCGCTGCGGCAGCATCGCGCGCACCGCTGCCCGCAGGACGTGGAAGGTTCCATCCGTGTTGACCGCCATCACGCGCCGCCAGGCCGCGTCGTCGATGTGCGGTGTGACGTCAATGGGCTCACCGCTCACCAGTGCGTCGGCGATGCGCTGCTTCGCCGCCGGATCGTCAACACCGGCGGCGTGCACGACGACGTCGAGGCGCCCGTGCTGCGCCACTGCGCCATCGATGAGCGAGTCGACACGACCGGCGTCGGCGACGTCGACGGCCGCCGCACGGACGCCTTCCAGCCCCGCAGAGGCCGCCTTCGCGGACTCCTCGTCAAGGTCGGCGGCCACCACCGCGGCGGCGCCCTCGGCGGCGAGCCGCCGGACGACAGCGGCGCCGATGCCTGAACCGGCTCCGGTCACAAGCGCGATCTTGCCGGCGAAGCGCATCGGATCAGCCTTCGACGAAGCCGATCGCCGGGGTGCGCGCGACCATGTAGCGAGTCATACGGCCGTCCTGATCGAGCTCGGCGGCGGCCACGAACGTCGCCGCGCGCTCGCCGCTCTCGTTGTCGCGCGTCTCACCGACAACCATCTCGACGCCGTCCACGAGAGACGTGCGCGTCAGGTGGTGTGTCCACGTCCGCACGCCGCCCGCCTCCACGAACCGCCGCAGGTCCTCCTTCCCGCCGACGTGCTGCTCGCTCTCCCGGCCCGCGCTCTGCGTCCAGAAGATCGCGTAGCGCATCTCGTCTGCGACGAGGTCGAGCGACGACACGGGCGTGGGCCCGTCGAGGGCTGCGAAGAAGCGCTGGAAGAAGGACATCTCGTCTCCTGGAAGACTGCCGAATTGACGTCAAGTTATCGGACTACCACAATACGAGCAAGGCGAAAGAGGTCGAGATATGAGTTGATCTCAGTTCAAGCGGGAGCTAGCCTGGCCCGCATGCAAGCCATTCAACTCGTTGCGTGGGAACACGCCGCAGAGGTCCGCGACGTACCCGAGCCCGTGGCGGGCCCTGGCGAGGTGCTCCTGCGCGTCACCGGCGCCGGACTCTGCCACTCCGACCTGCACCTCATGCACTGGCCCGCCGGAACCCTGCCCTATGAGCTGCCCTTCACCCTCGGCCACGAGGTCGCCGGCACCGTGGCGGCGCTGGGCGACGGAACGGACGGCATCGACGTGGGCGAGTCTGTGCTCGTCTACGGCCCCTGGGGATGCGGGCGCTGCCCTCGCTGCAGCCTCGGCGAGGAGCACCTGTGCGAACGTCGCAGCGGCCGGCGGGGGTCCGGCTGCGGCCTCGGGCGTGACGGAGGACTTGCGGAGTACGTCGTGCTCCCGTCGGCACGGCTGGCCGTCCCGATCGGCGATCTCGATCCGGTGGCCGCGGCGCCGCTCGCCGACGCCGGGCTCACGCCGTATCACGCGGTGAAGCGCGCGCTGCGCGACCTGCGACCCGGTTCTACTGCCGTGGTGATCGGCGTCGGGGGCCTCGGCCATGTCGCCGTCCAACTGCTGCGCGCGCTGAGTGGATGCCGAATCGTTGCGGTCGACCGGCGCCAGGAGGCGCTCGACGTTGCGCTGAAGTCTGGCGCCGACGTCGTGTTGCAAGCCGATGGACTGACTCCGGAAGACGTGCGCCATGCCGCGGGCGGGCGTGGCGCGGCGCTGGTCATCGACTGTGTCGGCATCGATGCGACGCTCGAACTGACCGCTGCCTGCGTCGGACCGGGCGGACATGTCGCCGTGCTCGGTGTGGGAGGAGGGACGCTCCCGTTCCGCTTTGGGGCCATCCCGTTCGAGACCCCGGTCGTGCTGTCCAACTGGGGGACACGCGCCGAGCTCGCCGAGGTGGTCGGCCTTGCACGCGCAGGGGCCGTGGAGATCGAGGTCGAGCGCGTGCGTCTCGACGAGGTGCCCGCCGCCTACGAGCGACTCGAGACAGGCGACGTGAAAGGCCGCGTGGTTGCGGTGCCCTCTTAAGAGGAGCAGGAGATGAACCTGAATGGCAGGGTGGCCGTCGTCACCGGCGGTGGAGCGGGGATCGGACGCGCCATCGCGCTTCGGCTCGCCGCGGATGGCGCGCGCGTCTCCGTGCTCGACATCCGGCAGGAGAGCGCCGAGGAGACCTTGGAGCTCGCGGGCGGCGAGGGGATCGCCCTCGTCTGTGACGTGAGCGACAGCTCGGCCGTCGACGCGACGTTCGCTCGCATCGAGGCGGAACTCGGACCGGCGGACATCCTGGTCAACAACGCGGGTGCGATCGGCCTCGATCACCTACGTCGCATCACTCCCCTGGTCGAACGCCAGCGTGCCGAGGCGGCCGAGGGTGAGGTGACGACGCCACTCGATGCGCTGGTTCGCCTGACCGACGACGAGTGGCGGCGGATGCTCGCCATCCACCTCGACGGCACCTTCTACTGCACGCGGGCCGCCGTGCGATCGATGGCCCCGCGCGGACGCGGCGTGATCGTGAACATGTCCTCGATCTGTGGTCTCGAGGGCTGCACGGGGCACCCGCACTACTCCGCGGCGAAGGCGGCCATCCTCGGGTTCACGAAGGCGGCGGGCAAGGAGCTGATCGTCCAGGGGGTCCGCGTCAACGCGGTGGCTCCCGGCCACGTCGGGACGGCGACCCTTCAGGGTGAGGTCAGCAAGGAGCGCCGGGCACTCGCCGCGTCGACGCCCGCGGGCCGGCTCGCCGAGCCCGAAGAGATCGCAGGCACCGTCGCATTCCTCGCCTCCGACGACGCGGGCTACTTCGTGGGCGCCGTGCTGAGCCCCAACGGGGGGCTCGTGACCGCCTGAGCTCTGACGCTTGACGGAACTCGGCAGTTGTGCAATCCTGAACTGAGTTCAGTTCATGTCTGCCGTATGAGAGGGGAACGAGATGACCGTCCAGGAAGCTCCGCGTACAAGCCCCGACGCCGGTCACGCGTACGTGCTCCCGGTCGTGCGCGAGGTTCCGATCGGCGCCGGCGCTTCCACCTCCTCCCCCACCCTCCGCGCGATCGACGCGCCCAGCCATCTGCCCGGCTCGCGCGCCTGGTGATCATGCAGGTCGGCGACCATCGTCACCATGTCGCGAGTGACCGATGGCGTCGTTTCCGCTGCGCTCCATGACCTCGCCGTGCAGAGCGCAAAGGCCGCCGGCGGCGGAGGCTCCGAGGCGGACCTGCTCGATGCGTATGTGGCGCTCCGGGGGCGCGCGGAGTTGCTCGCCCGCGAGCATGGCTGGGCCAGTGCGGATGAGTTCGCCGATCTCTTCCCCTCGCCCGAGGCGCTTCGTCAAATCGAGCGGCTCGACGATGCCGTGGGCGCCCGGCCAGTTCCCGCGCTCGCGCCCGGCCGAGGCATGAGCCGGAGCCTCAGCGAAGCGCTTCACCATCTCTCGGCCT
Organism: uncultured Solirubrobacterales bacterium; assembly: GCA_963787335.1. Taxonomy (GTDB): domain Bacteria; phylum Actinomycetota; class Thermoleophilia; order Solirubrobacterales; family Solirubrobacteraceae; genus DASQFQ01. The sequence continues at coordinate 198,458 of CAWBCU010000016.1, read as the reverse complement.
GGGCCACCGGCGTCGGACTTGCGTACCAGACGCGCGAGGACAGGCGAGACCCCGGCCCCTAGATCGACTCGTCGGGCCGCTGGAAGACGATCTCGGGAACGACGCACGTGCGCGAGACGCGGAGCAGGAAGCGCAGCGCCTCGGCCATGTCACTGGTCTTGAGCATCTCCTCGGCCGGGATGGAGGTCTTGACGAACTCGCTCATGTCCGTGTCCACGAAGCCGGGACAGAACGCGACTGACTTCACGCCTTGGGCGTTGAGCTCCTTGTTCATCGCGGTGGTGTAGGCGACAACGGCGGCTTTCGTCGCCGAGTAGACCGACAACCAGGGCTGCGGTGACTTGCCGGCCAGCGATGCGAGGTTGACGACGAGCGCATTGCCATGCTCGGTCCCCGCGGCGCGGAGCAGCTCGATCGCTTCTCGGTAGAAGAGGATGATGGCGCGCAGGTTCACGTCGAGCTGCAGGTCGACATGCTTGGTCTGGTGTTCCGTTGCGGTGGCGCCGATGCCAACGCCTGCGCTGTTGACGAGGACGTCGAGACGCCCGAAGCGAGACTTGTGGCATTGGACGACGCCGGCGATCGCGTCCGCGTCGGCAAGATTCGCTGCGACGGCCTCCACCTCGCATCCGCTCGCGCGCAGGCGCGCGGCCACCGCCTCGAGCGTTTCGGGCTTGCGAGCGCTGACGGTCAATCCGTAGCCCTCGGCAGCGAGGGTCTCGGCAAGCGCGAGGCCGATGCCGCGGCTGGCTCCGGTGACGATGGCGGCGCGGTGGGGCACTGACGCCCTCTCTACTCGGGAACGGAGGAGACGGGAATCTAGTACGAGAGGCCGGGCCCGGACGACAGCGGAGGGAGGGAGGAGAGGGTCGCCCGCCGCGGTGGCGCCGGAGAGGCGACGACGCCCGGGCCCGGCCAGCCCGTATTATGACATGACTTCAGTTTAGTTCCAACCCGGGCGCATAGCGAGCGCGTAGCTCCTGCTTCGCGACCTTGCCGGCGGCGTTCCGAGGCAGCTGCTCGACGAGGTAGACCGCCGATGGCTTCTTGTAGCCGGCGAGGCGCCCGCGGCAGTGCGCCACCAGCTCGGACATCGTGGGCGCCGGCTGCCCGTCGCCGGGGACGACGAAGGCGACGGGCGACTCGACCCAACGCGGATGAGGGACGCCGATCACCGCGACGTCGGCGACCGCCGGGTGATCGCGCAGCACCCGCTCGACCTCGGCCGGGTACACGTTCTCTCCCCCGCTGACGATCATGTCCTTCTTGCGATCGACCAGCCGCAGGTAGCCCTCCTCGTCCCGGGTCGCCAGGTCACCGCTGTGGAACCAACCCCCGGCGAAGGCCTCCGCGGTCGCGTCCTCGAGGCCGAGGTAGCCCTGCATCACCATCGGCCCGCGGTAGACGATCTCGCCCACCACGCCCGGATCCACGTCTTGGAGCAGTTCGTCCACGAGTCGCAGCTCGACGTTGAGCATCGGGCGTCCGACGGATCCCATCTTCCGTGTCGCGTCGGGTCCCTTGAGAAGCGTCGTCGCACCGGACATCTCGGTCTGGCCGTAGGCGCTGACGATGTCCGCGCCCGGGAAGGTCCGCGCCATCAGCTCGAGCGTTGACAAGGTCGCCGGTGACGCGCCCCACATCGCGACCCGCAGGCGCTGCCGGTTCATGTCAGCAAGCGCCGGGCTGGTGCAGACATCGTCCCACTGCGTGGGGACGAAGATGCACATGCTCACGGCGTGCTCCTCGATCAGACGGATCGCGGCGTCCGGATCGAACCCTGTCGTCGGCAGCAGGATGCTGGTCGCGCCGAGCGCCAGGAAGGGGAGCAACCCATTGATGCCGCCGATGTGGAACAGCGGCTGCCCCGAGAGCCAGACATCGTCTGGACCGGCCTGCATCTCGTGGATCCAGCTCAGGGTCGCTGCCACGAGGTTGGCGTGGCTGAGGACCGCGCCTTTCGGCCGCCCCGTCGTGCCCGAGGTGTAGCAGAGCAGCGCCGGGTCGTGCTCGTGGACAGCGGTCTGGTCAGCCGGCTCGGAAGCGGCGATCGCCGCCTCGTACTCCGGCCCGACCTCGAGCTCGACCCGACGGCGGGTGAGGCCCTCCGGGCGGCTGCCGGCGATCAGCGCCACGGCGCCGGAGTCCTCGAGGATGTAGTCGATCTCATCCGCCACCAGGCGGAAGTTCACCGGCACGGCGCAGGCGCCGATCCGGTGGCACGCGAGCAGCGACTCGACGAACTCGAACCCGTTGTGCAGGAGCAGTGCGACGTGATCGCCGGCCCGCACGCCACTGGAGGCGAGCGCCGAGGCCAGCCGTGCCGCACGGTCGTGCAGCTCGTCGTGCGTGCGCGCGGCGCCTGCGAACACCAGCGCCGGCCGCTCGGGGTGCGCGCGGCCGCCGCGGGCGAGCAGCTCGGGGAGGACCAGCCGCCGCGACCGTGCGAGCGGGCCGCTCAGGTGCTGAGAACGGTGCATGCGCTGACTCCAGGGGCCCCGTAGACCTGGGTGAAGCCGACCCGCGCCGGCCCTGGGATCTGACGGTCGCCGGCGTCGCCGCGAAGCTGCAGGGCCACCTCGTGGACCTGACGCAGGCCTGAGGCCCCGATCGGCTCCCCGCAGGCCAGGCAGCCGCCGTCGGTGTTGATCGGAAGGCGCCCGTCGATCCGCGTGGCCCCGCTCTGGATCAACGTCTCCTGCTCCCCGTCCTGGCAGAGCCCGGTCTCGGCGAGATGCATGATCTCGGCGCCCGACTCGGTGTCCTGGAGCTGCGCGACATCCACGTCCTCAGGGCCCATCCCCGCCTGCTCGAACGCCGCTGCAGCCGCCTCCGCCGTCGGCGAGGGCGCGCTCTCGATCGGGATGGACGGGCTGAAGACCTCGAACGAGCCGAAGCGCCGCGTGCGGAACGCCACTGAGCGCAGGAGCACGGGTTTCCGGCTGAGCTCGCGGATCCGCGGGCCCCGCGCCAGCACGAGCGCGACGGCGCCCTCTCCGGGCGAGCAGAACATGTACTGCCGGAGTGGGTCGCTGACCATCCTCGAGGACAGCACCTCCTGCTCGGACAGCGGCTGCCGGCGCCAGGCGTTGGGATTACGGCTGCCGTTCTCGAAGGCCTTGGCGGCCACCTTCGCCAGCGTGGACTCGGTGATCCCGTGCTCGGCCATGTAGCGCTGGATCTTCATCGCGAAGAACTGCGTGGTGAGCATGAGACCGGTCTCGCCGTACCAGGAGCCGATCCCCCACTCCTCGGGCAGCGGGTTGAACGCACCCGCCGGGTGCTTGTCGAACCCCACCACGAGCGCGATGTCGGCGTTGCCCGCCGCCAGCATCGCGTGCGCGGTGGTCAACGCCGAGCCGCCGGTCGCGCACCCGTTCTTGACGTTGATGAACGGGACGCCGGTGAGCCCGAGCACCGACACTGTCGTGTCGGCGTTGCCCGCGGAGTCCGAGCCTCCGGCGGCGAAGTCGACCTGCTCCCAGCCGATGCCGGCGTCCGCGAGCGCGGCACGCGCCGCATGGGCGCCCATCTCGAGGCCGGTAACGCCGGGGTGGCGTCCGAAGGCATGGATGCCCAGCCCGACCACAGCGACGTCCTCGGTCATCGCTCCTCCACCGGCCGGAACGCGAACGTCACGGCCTCCTCCCGCCCGGGGGCAGGGATCAACGTGAGCTCCATCGTCATCCCGATGCTCAGCCGAGCGGGATCGGACTCGGTCAGCCGCGCCTCGACGCGAACCTCACCGGGCAACTCGACGTATCCCACGCCGTACGGCTCGAACTCCTCCGGGTCGTCTCCGACGTACGGCGGCGACTTGGGCCGGAAGCGCTGGACCGTCCAACTCCACAGCGTCCCGCGACGGGAGAGGGCACGTTCACGGACGTCGGTCGACGTACAACGGGGACACGCGCCCTGTTGCGGGAACGTGACCGTTCCGCACTGACCGCATTCCGAGCCGAGCAGCACGGGCGCGGCTGCCGTGCCCGCGATCAGATCCGGCGCGACGAACACGGTCTCACGCTGTTCGAGCGTCATGCGGCCGGCCGCCGCGCCGCGAGCGTCTGCGCCGGCACGCCCACCATCGCCAGTGCCAGGTGGGTGAAGTGCTCGCCGACGCGCGTGAGACCGACGATCCCGTTCGGGCGATACCAGTGCCAGATGCTGTTGTAGAGGCCGAGCACGGCGCGCGTGAGCAGGCGCGCATCGCTCTGGGGGATGGCTCCCGTGCGCATGGCCGAGGCGAGGAAGCTCGCCCACGCGAACTCGAGATCGCGCGTGCGGGCCCGGGCGGCCTGGCGCGCCTCCTCCTCCGGCCGCGCGGCGCTGGGGTGCGACAGGCGGCCCTGCTCGGCCACCAGGACGCGATTGCGGTGCACCTCCTGCTCGGAGAGATCGAAGCCGTCGGCCATCACCGCGGCCAGCGCGCGGGCCGGATCGCGCTCCTCGGTCGTGATGGCGACGAAGCTGGCCCGGAAGTCCTCGATCGCCTCGTCCATGATCTCGAACAGGCAGTGCTGCTTCGACTCGAAATAGTGGTAGAGCGCTGTGGGTCCGACGCCGACGTCATGTGCGATGTCCGCCCACTTCGTGTGCTCGTACCCATCCCGGCCAAAGCGGTCCGTGGCCGCGGCGAGGATCTCCTGCCGCTTGCCTCCGTCTCGCCGATCCTGAGCTGAATTCATGTTAGCAACGGTACTACTCGACCGTCGCCGGCGCGAGCAGATCTCCGAACTTGTCCAGCGCTGCCTCGCGGCGTGTCGGGATGTGCTCGCTCGGGACTCCGGTCTCCGGGATGCTGTACCCGCGGAGCTCATGGCGGGCCACCATCTCGCGGTGCACCTCGTCGGCGCCGTCGACGAAACGCGCATGCCGGGCGAAGCGGTAGAGCATCTCGAGTGGCATGTCCGCCGGAGTAGCCGAGCGCGCCGTGGATCTGCACGGCGCGGTCGACCACGTCATGGAGGACCTTGGCGCCGAAGAACTTGATCATCGACACGTCCGTGCGCGCCGCGCTCGAGCCGTCGCGGTCGATCCGCCACGCCGCGTGGAGCGTCATCAGTCGCGCGGCCTGCATCTCCGCGGCCGAGTCGGCGATCCACGCCTGCACCGTCTGCGTGTCGCGCAGAAGACCGTGCTTCACCGGCCGGTAGAGCGCGCGCTCGCACATCGCGTCGTACGCGCGGCGGGCCATGCCCAGCCAGCGCATGCAGTGGTGGATGCGGCCCGGGACGAGGCGCTTCTGTGCGATCAGGAAGCCCTCTCCCTCCTCCCCCAGTAGCGCGTCGGCGCCGAGCCGGACGGACTCGTAGAGGATCTCCGAGTGACCGCCCAACACGCCGAAGCGCGGCTGCGGATGCTCCATCGTCGGAACGTCGCGGACGATCGTTACGCCGGGCGCGTCGACCGGCACGACGAACATCGACGCGCGCCGATGCGGCGGCGCGTCCGGGTCGGTGACCGCCATCACGATGAGGAAGTCGGCGATGGACCCGTTCGAGGTGAACCACTTGTGTCCGTCGAGCACGTACCCGTCCCCGTCGCGGACGGCGCGGGTCGCCAGCTGCGTCGGGTCTGAGCCCGGCGTGCCCGGCTCCGTCATCGAAAATGCCGAACGCAGCTCGCCCGAGAGCAGCGGCTCCAGCCAGCGCGCCTTCTGCTCGGCCGTGCCGGCCAGGGCCAGGATCTCGCTGTTGCCCGAGTCGGGTGCCTGGCAGCCGAAGACCGGCGGCGCGTAGATCGACGTGCCCAGGATCTCGTTCATGAGCCCCAACTTGACCTGGCCGAAGCCCTGCCCGCCGAGGTCGGGTGGCAGGTGCGCGGCCCACAGTCCCTGTTGCCTGACCTCCGCTTGAAGGGGCGCGTTGATGCGGTCGAGGTCCGCCTGCGTGAGGCGGTCCTCGACGGCCTCGATCGGCCAGACCTCCTCGCGGACGAACGCGCGCATCCATTCGAGCTTGCGCTCGAACTCCGGGTCGGTGGAGAAGTCCCAGGCCACTCAGGCTCCTTGTCTCGGTCACGGGGACGGTGCCGCTTGTCGAGACCCAAGTATGACAGCATGAACTGAAGTCAGCTAGGGAAATCGTGCTCGCCAGCAACGGGAACATCCGACTTCATGCCGAATCGACGGGCACGGGCACAGCCGTCCTGCTCGTCATGGGCCTGGGTCTTCCGGCCGCCGCCTGGTGGCGCACCGTTCCGATCCTGGCTGGGTCGCTTCAGGTGATCACCTTCGACAACCGGGGCGCTGGTCGGAGCGACCGTCCGCCAGGCCCGTACGCACTGGCCGACATGGCCGCCGACGCCGTCGCCGTGCTCGACGCCGCGGCCATCGACCGCGCGCATGTGTACGGCGTGTCGATGGGCGGCATGATCGCTCAGGAGGTCGCGCTGCGCTATCCGGATCGGCTGCGCGCGCTCGTCCTCGGCGCGACCTCTCCCGGCGGATCCGCGGCGACGGCGCCCGATGCCGACACAATCGGCTTCCTCCAGCGACGCCCGAGCATGCCCGACGAGGAAGGTCGCTGGGCGTCGGTCCCGTACGTCTACAGCAGCAGGACGCGACGTGAGGCCGGCCACCGAATCGGTGAAGACCTCACGCGCAGGCAGCAGTTCCCGTTCCACGCCGACGGCTACCGCGCCCAGATCGCGGCCGCGATGGGCCATGACGCCCTCGCACGGCTCGGAGGCATCGCCGCGCCGACCCTGGTCGTGCACGGACTCGAGGACCGGATGGTCCCGCCGGACAACGCTCGTGCGCTGGCGGCCGCGATCCCGGGTGCCGAGCTGCGCCTGCTCGAAGATGCCGCGCACCTCTATACGACGGATGAGCCCGCGGCCGACGATCACGTTCTGCAATTCCTCGCCGCACACGAGGACGGCCGCGGCCCCTGAAAGGGACCACGGCCGGAGGGAACTCGGATCTGGCGCGTGTCAGCCGACGAGGTTGCGCGCCGCGGCGGTGTAGGCCGTGGTGATCTCGCGCGTCGCTCCCGCGATGTCAGGGAGCTCGAACTTCGGCTCGGTCCCGGCCTTCTCGAACGAGTCGACCAGGGCGAGGACCGCCTGCTCGTAGGCGTCGATGGCGGCGAGGCTCTGCTGCTTCTGGGTCGCCTGCGCCTGCTCGGTGAGATCCGTCCAGTGCGCGCTCGCCTGCTCGGCGTACGCTGCGAGCTTCTCGGTCGCGTCGTCGTTGAGCGCGGTCAGCTTCTTGGTGGTCTCCTCGGCGAGGGCCGTGACCTTCTGAGTCGCTTCCTCATTGAGCTCGGCGACCTTCTTCGTCGCGTCCTCGATGGGATTGGCGGTGGTGGTGCGGTTCTTCGATGCGGCGGCCATCGGGTTCCTTTCATCGGGGCCTTGTGTGTTAGCTAGATTAGCAGATCACTGCTAAATAGCAAGCACCCGATCTCAGGGCGGCAGCTAATCGCGGTCGGCAGGGGTCGCGCTCTTGCGCGGGCGGGGCGTCGGACCGGCCGCGAGGAGCGCCTCGTACACCTCGAGCAGCGTGCGCCGCTGGCGCGGGGTCAGGGCCGGGTCGGCCTCGATCGCGGCGCGCGCCGCCGCGGTCTCGGAACCGTCCTGGACCACGATGCCCGCCTTTTCATAGAGGGCCTCCGAGCTGGTCTCGAGCGATTCGGCGATCGCCTCCAGCACCCGCTCGGACGGCTCACGCAGGCCGCGCTCGATCTGCGAGAGATACGGGTTCGAGATGCCGGCCATCTCCGCGAACTGCCGCATCGAGACCTGGTTGAGCTCGCGCTGCCTGCGGATGGTCTCGCCGATGGAAGGCGGCCGGTTCATTCCTGCTCCTCGCGGGCCGCGTTCGCGACGATCGCGTCGACGATCTCAGGCCAGACATCTCGTGGGAGGTCGTGCCCCATCCCCGGGATCTCGAGCAGTGTCGAGCCAGGGATGGCCCGTGCGGTCGCGCGGCCACCCGAGGGGCGGACGAGGGTGTCCGCGCGGCCGTGGATCACGAGCGTCGGAGCGGTGATCGCGCGCAACAGGGGCCTGCGATTCCCCGACGCGATGATCGCGGCGAGATGGCGCGCGCCGGCGGCCGGATTGCGCCCGCGGTCGAAGGTCGCCTCGGCGAACCTCCGCAACTCGTCCTCGTCGCGCTCGAACCCGGGCGAGCCGATCAGCGTGAACGTCTTGACCATGTGCTCCACGAAGCCCGCGCGATCGGCCGGAGGAACGCTGAGCAGCACCTTCGCCGTTCGCAGCTGTGGCTGGCCGGAGGAGCGCGCGCCGGTGCTACCCATGATCGACACGAGCGAGCGGACACGGTCCGGATGGTTGATCGCGACCGTCTGGGCGATCATCGCCCCCATCGACGCGCCCACGACGTGCGCCCGCTCGATCCCGAGGTGGTCGAGCAGCCCGACCGCATCGAGCGCCATGTCCTCGAGCGTGTAGCCGGCCGCCTGCTTGTCGCGTCCCAACAGCTGCCAGGTCGTCGGCACCGGAAGGTCGTCCAGCGCGGTCGACCGCCCGACGTCGCGATTGTCGAAGCGGACCACGAAGAAGCCGGCGGCCGCGAGGCGCTCACAGAACTCCTCGCGCCACGCGATCATCTGCGTTCCAAGCCCCATGATCAGCACCAGCGCGGGATCGGAGCGGTCGCCGAACGTCTCGTAGCAGAGCTCCAGGTCCCCGACCGCAGCGATCTGCTCGCCGGACCTCGCCCCGGTGCTTGCGGAATAGCTCACGCTCGCTAGCGTAGCAAGCGAAGCCAGTCGCGCGACGGAGCCGCCGCGGCCCCCGCCATCATGTCTCCGCGTGCCTGACGACGCGCCGTTCGATCCCATCGCCGAGGCCCGCCGCCAGTGGAACTCCCACTGGGGCAGGTCGGCCACGCCCTCGATGGGCGCGGTCACCTCGATCATGCGCGTTGAGCAGATCCTGACCGCGCGTCTGAACGAGCTCCTGAAACCGTGGGACCTGACGTTCCCCCGCTACGAGGCGCTGATGCTCCTCTACTACAGCCGGCGCGGAGCGCTGCCCTTGGGCAAGATGGGCGAGCGGCTGCAGATCCATCCGACGAGCGTGACCAACACGATCGACGGCTTGCAGAAGCTCGGCTACGTCGCGCGCACGCAGCACGAGCGGGATCGGCGCAAGTGGCTTGCGTCAATCCTTCCCGAGGGTCGCGAGGTGGCTGAGCTCGCCACCGAGGTGCTCAACCGCGAGCGGTTCGCGACCGCGCCGTTGCGCAAGCAGGACCTCGAGACCGTCTACGAGGTGCTGCGAGCGTTCCGCCACGCCGCCGACGCATAGGCGCGGGCCGCGCTCATGCAGGCAGGGGCGCCCCGTCGCGCGCGTACTCATAGAACCCCCGCCCGCTCTTGCGCCCGTGGTGACCCGAGACGACCATCCGCTTGAGCAACGGCGGCGGAGCGTACTCGGGGCGCTTGAACTCCTCATACAGGCTGTCGCACACCGCATACAGGACGTCGAGGCCGATGAAGTCACATAGCGTCAACGGACCCATCGGGTGCCCGGCGCCGAGCTTCATTCCCTCGTCGATGTCCTCGCGCGAGGCAAAGCCCTCCTCATACATGCGGACCGCGCCCATGAGATAGGGGACCAGCAGCATGTTCACGATGAACCCGGAGCGATCCTTCGTGCGGATCGACGTCTTGCCGATCATCGCGGCAAACGCCTCGGCGCGCCGGACGGTCTCCTCCGAGCTGTCGAGCCCGACGACGACCTCGACCAGCTTCATGACCGGTACCGGTGAGAAGAAGTGCAGCCCGACGACCCGCTTGGGGTCGCTCGTCCAGGACGCAAGCTCGGCGATGGGGATCGAGGAGGTGTTGGACGCGATGATCGCCGTGCTCGGTAGAAGCTCGTCGAGGGCCTGGAAGATCGGGCCTTTGACCTCTGGATCCTCGACGACCGCCTCGATGACGAGCTCGCAATCGGCGAGGCCCTTCAGGTCGTCAGTCCAGTCCAGTCGCGCCATCAGCTGCCGGGCAGCTTCCTCGTCGAGCCTGCCGCTACGCACCGCGCGATCGACCGATCGCTCGATGCGCTCGTGCGACCGCCCGAGCACGTTCCTGTCCGGCTCGAACAGCGTCGCGCGGAGCCCCGCTCGAGCTACCGACTCGGCGATGCCGGACCCCATGAAGCCGGCGCCCACCACGCCGACGCGATCAATAGAGCCGGCCTGGGTCATGGAGTTCCGTTTCGGGTTGGACGAACGAGCATCATTGCGCGACGGTACCAAGTATGCGACGCTCCGATCATCGGACGTCCTACTATTACTCCGACGTGACACCTTCGGCTCCCACCGCGTCACCCTCGCCGCCGGTCACCCACGACGAGTGGCTGGCGGCCTACCACGCGACCCCGGAGCGCGACGCCGAGTTCGTCTCGCTGTCAGGTGAGGAGGTCAGGCCGCTCTACACGGAGGCCGACGTGCCAGCCCAGGAGGAGATCGGGCTCCCGGGCCAATATCCGTTCACCCGCGGCGTGTACCCGTCGATGTACCGCGGGCGGCTGTGGACGATGCGCCAGTTCGCCGGTTTCGGCACGGCGGAGGAGACCAACGAGCGCTTCCACTACCTGCTCGAGCATGGACAGACCGGGCTGAGCACCGCGTTCGACATGCCGTCGCTGATGGGCCACGACTCCGACAGCCCGAAGTCGCTGGGTGAGGTCGGGCGCGAGGGCGTCGCGGTCGACTCGCTCGATGACATGCAGGACCTGTTCGCGGGCATCGACCTCGGACAGGTCTCGGTGTCGATGACGATCAACGCGCCGGCCGCGATCATGATGGCCTTCTACGTCGTCGCCGCGGAGGCCCAGGGCGTTCCGGCCGATCGCCTCGCGGGCACCATCCAGGCGGACATCCTCAAGGAGTACATCGCCCAGAAGGAGTGGTGCTTCCCGATCGATCCGGCGATGCGGCTGATGGGCGACATGGTCGAGTGGTCGACGCAGCAGATGCCGCGCTGGCATCCGGTGAGCATCAGCGGCTATCACATCCGCGAAGCCGGATCGACGGCCCAGCAGGAGCTCGCTTTCACGCTCAAGGACGGCCTGACCTACGTGCAGCAGGCGGTCGATCGCGGCCTCGACGTCGACGACTTCGCGCCTCGGCTGAGCTTCTTCTTCAACGCTCAGATCGACTTCTTCGAGGAGATCGCGAAGTACCGTGCGGCGCGGCGGATCTGGGCGCGTGAACTGCGCCAGACATTCGGGGCCAAGAACCCCAAGTCGTGGCTGATGCGTACGCACGTGCAGACGGCCGGTGTGTCGCTGACCGCGCAGCAGCCGCTGAACAACATCACACGCACCGCGATCGAGGCGCTTGCGGGGGTGCTGGGCGGCACGCAGTCGCTGCACACCAACTCCTACGACGAGGCGCTGGCGCTCCCGACCGAGGACGCGGTGCGGATCGCGCTGCGCACGCAGCAGGTGATCGCGCACGAGACAGGCGTCACGTCGACGATCGACCCGCTCGGCGGCAGCTACTTCGTGGAAGCGCTGACCGACGAGATGGAGGCTGCGGCATACGACTACTTCCGCCGCATCGACGAGCTCGGCGGCATGGTCGAGGCGGTCAAGAGCAATTTCTGCCAGCGCGAGATCGCCGACGCCAGCTACGAGCTGCAGGGCCGCATCGACCACGGTGACCGGGTCGTGGTCGGCGTCAACCGCTTCACCGAAGGTGACGACGGCCTCACGCCGACGTTGCGGATCGACCCTGCGCTCGAGCGCAAGCAGATCGACCGCGTCGCCGCCGTGCGGCAGCGCCGCGACAGCGCTGCCGTCGAAGAGGTCCTCGGCCGGCTCCGGAGCGCCGCCCGCGGCGACGCCAACCTCATGCCCCTCCTCGTCGAGTGCGCCCGCACCCACGCCACGGAGGGCGAGATCGTTGACGCCCTGCAGGACGTCTGGGGCGCCTACACCGAGACTCCCGTCTTCTGATGCTTGCCGCGCCGACACCCCGAACAGTCGGGCGCGCGGCAGGGTCCCACCCGACCCGGTGGGCCGTCAACCTCAGCGAGCCGGGGCCGGCCCCCTCCTCACGCGCCCCGGCTCGCGGTTGACCATGCCCAGGATCCGCGTCGTCGTGGCCAAGCCCGGCCTCGACGGGCACGACCGCGGCGCGAAGATCATCGCCCGCGCGTTGCGCGACGCCGGCATGGAGGTCATCTACACCGGCCTGCACCAGACGCCGGAGCAGATCGTCGAGACGGTGCTGCAGGAGGACGCCGACGCGGTCGGCCTCTCGATCCTCTCCGGCGCCCACATGACGCTCGTCCCGAAGGTGATCGAGCTGCTGCGCGCCCAGGACGCGGGCGACGTCATCGTCACCGTCGGCGGCACGATCCCGGCCCAGGACATCCCCGAGCTGAAGGAGCTCGGGGTCGCCGAGGTCTTCACGCCCGGCGCGCCGACCCAGGCGATCATCGACTACATCCGATCCGCTACAACGGTGCGCACCTGATCAGCGGCCGCAGCCACCCGACGAGACCGAGGGTCGATGAAGCAGCTTTCCGGACTGGATTCCACGTTCCTGAATCTTGAGACGTCCGCGCAGTTCGGTCACGTCTCGGGGCTGTCGATCTTCTCGCGCCCCGATGTCCCTGGATACCAGCCGTTCGAGGCGTGGCGCGGGCAGCTCCAGCGGCGGCTGCACCTCCTCGAGCCGCTGCGCCGCCGTCTCGCCGAGGTGCCGCTGGGCCTGGACCATCCGTACTGGATCGCCGATCCCGCGTTCGACATCGACTTCCATGTCCGTCACACGGCCATCCCGCCCCCGGGCAACGACGACCAGCTCGCGGTGCTCGTCGGCCGTCTCATCTCCCGGCCGCTGGACCGGCGCAGGCCCCTGTGGCTCTCGTACGTCATCGAAGGATTGGCCGGCGAGCGCTTCGCGGTCCTGACGATCGTCCATCACTCGACGATCGACGGAGCGTCCGGCGTCGAGCTGATGACGCTCATGCTCGACGACGAACCCGATGGCGAGCTGGACCCGGAGATCGAGCCGTGGACGCCCGAGCGGCCCCCGAGCGACCTCGAGATGCTCGCCCGAGGAGCACGCGGGCTCGCGCGCAAGCCGGCGCGCGGCATCCTGCTCACGGCCTGGACGGCCCGCGAGCTCGGCCGGGCGACGCGCAACCCGACGCTCGTCGCGACAGCCAATCGCGTCCGCCGCGGCCTCCGCGGCCCGCTCGGCACCGTGCTGAACCTCGGCCGCACGCGTCCGGAGGAGCCCGATCATCCGGCGGCGCTGCCGAGCGTCCGTCCCCCGCGCACCCCGTTCAACGGGCCGATCACGCCTCACCGCAAGCTTGCGATCCGCTCGACGCCGCTGAGCGACATCAAGGCGATCAAGTCGCAGCTCGGCGCCACGGTGAACGACGTGGTCCTGGCCGTCTGCGCCGGCGGCCTTCGGACCTGGCTCGAGCGCCACGACGCGCTACCGGAGGACTCGCTCGTGGCGCTGATCCCGGTCTCGATCCGGACCGGAGAGGAAACCGACCGCTGGACGAATCGGCTGTCGATGCTCTCAGCCATCCTGCCGACCGACGAACCGGACCCCATCGAGCGCGTCCGCCGCGTCCACGACTCCATGGCCAGCAGCAAGGAGATCTTCCAGGCGCTGCCCGCCGACCGGCTCACCGACTTCGCGGAGTTCCCGCCGCCGGCTGTGTTCGCACGCGCGATGCGGCTGAGCGCCCGGCTGCGTCTCGGGTCGCGGCTGACGCCCGGGAACCTCGTGATCTCCAACGTGCCGGGCCCGCGCGAGCCGCTGTACGCGGCGGGCGCGCGGCTCGAGCACTACTACCCGGTCTCCACGATCATCGAGGGGCAAGGGCTCAACATCACCGTGCAGAGCTACCTGGACCGCCTCGACTGGGGCCTGGTCTCGTGCGCCGAACTCGTCCCCGACATCGACGCCCTGCTCGACGACATCATCGCCGCCATCGACACGCTCGGGAAGGCAGCCGCGAGCCGCTCAGCCGAGGCAGCGCCGCCCTGGGTGAGGCTTGCCTCGGGCTGGAGCATGCCTATACTGAACTGAAGTCAACTGTGCTGGGGAAGAGGGAATGGCACGTCAACACGCTGCGGCGCCCGGCGAAGCGATGTCGGCCGAGGAGAACATCCACGTCGTCGAGCGCTTTCTGGCCGCGTTCACGGACGGCGATACCGCGACTGCGCAGCAAGTGCTCGCGCCGGACTTCGTCAACCACGATCCGCCCGCCCTCCCCGGGGTCGGTCGGGACCCTGCTGGCGTCCTGACGGCGATTCGGTACCTGCACAGCGCGTTCGAGAACGCGCGCGCGGAGCTCGTGTGCATCGTCGCGGACGGCGACCGCGTTGCCGTCCACGACCGCCTGAGGGGAACCCACCGTGGTGACTTCCTCGGGCTCGCGCCGACCGGACGGGAGATCGCGGTTGACTTCATCCACTTCTTCCGCGTGCTCGACGGTCGCATCGTGGAGCGACGGGGGGTCGTCGACACGGCGGCGATGAGGCGGCAACTCGGCGCAGCGCCGGACGCGTGACCGGCAGCGACTTCGCCGGCCGGGTGGCGATCGTCACCGGTGGGGCCGGCGACATCGGCCGGGCGGCCGCCGCGGCTTTCACAAGTGCAGGTGCATCTGTCGTCCTCGTTGATGTGGCGGCGCAGCGCCTCACCGACGCCTGCGCCGAGATCGCCGAGGCGACGGGCGGCGACGTGATGGCCGTCGAGGCGGACGTGCGCGACGTCGCGGGCACCCGCCGCTACGTCGACACGACGCTCGCGCGGTTTGGTCGCATCGACGTGCTGTTCAACAACGCGGGTATCGAGGGCCGGCCGGCGGCGCTTGCCGAGTGCCCGGAGGAGCTGTTCGACGAGGTCATGTCGATCAATGTGCGCGGGGTCTTCCTCGGCCTCCGGCACGTGCTTCCAGTGATGCTGGAGGCCCGCCGAGGCTCGATCGTCAACACCGCGTCGATCGCGAGCTTCGTCGCCCACGCACGCCGCGGCCCGTACGCGGCCAGCAAGCACGCGATCCTCGGGCTGACGAAGGCCGCCGCCGTCGAGGTCGCAGGAACCGGCGTCCGCGTCAACGCTATCTGTCCGGGCCCGGTCGACACGCGCATGTCCCGGACGATCGCCTCCGACCTCAACCCTGCCGACCCGGCCGCGGCGTTCGAGCGCGTGAACGCGAGGACGCCGGAGGGCCGCTACGCCTCACCCGACGAGATCGCCTCGGTCGTCCGCTTCCTCGCCTCTGACGCCGCCAGCTACGTCAACGGCGCCGGGTGGCTGGTCGACGGCGGTTTCCTCGCCGGCCCCTAGACACAGCCGGCGGATTGCGACAACTGATCTCACTTCGAAACTGGGGGAAGGGACGATGACCGCGGAGTTCTGGAGAATGGGCGCCACGCCCGTCCCGAGCACGCAGATCGATCGCTTCGCACGCGAGTTCGAGAGCGCCGGCTGGGACGGCCTTGCGGTCGGCGAGGCGCACGGGCTGCTTCCCGACCCCTACATCGTGCTCGCGCGAGCGGCTGCGGCCACGACGACGCTGAAGCTCGGCACCGCGGTGGCCGTGCCGCTTCGGTCACCGTTGCTCGCCGCGAGCGCTATGGCGACGCTCCAAGCCATGTCGGGCGGCCGCGCCGGCTTCTCCGTCGGTCGCGGCGACGGGGCCGTGAAGGTGCTCAAGCGCAAGCCCATGCGCGTGGCCGAGTTCGAGGCCTACCTCGCCGCGGTTCAGGCCTATCTGCGCGGCGACGACGTGGAGCTCGACGGCACCTCGACCTCCATGGCACGCGTCTACGACATCGATCCGTCATTGCGCATGACGAAGCCGCCGCTCGACATCGCCGCGACCGGACCGCGAACGATCGAAGTCGCCGCGAAGACGGCGGACGGCGTCAGCTTCTCCGTCGGGGCTGACGTGGAGCGGCTGCGCGCAAGCGCCGAGCTCGTCCGCGAGACCTGCGCGCAGATCGGACGCGACCCTGAGTCGCTTCAGCTCGGTTGTTATCTGCAAGTCGCGGTGACGGACGTCGACCAGAGCGCGCGCGAAGCGATCCGCGGCCTCGTCGTGACGCACGCACGGTTCTCGGGCTGGGAGCCCAAGCCCGCCGTTGACGTCAGCGAGGAGGCGCACACGAGCTACCGCCACGCCCTACAGACGATGGAATCGGTCTACCGATCCTCGCGCGGAGGGGTCGCCGTGCGGGAGGGCGGACGCCCGGGCGAGGTCGACTTCTACCCGCACGAGGCCGGCGGCGACGAACTCATCGACCAGTTCGCGATCGCGGGCCCAGCGAAGTACTGCGCCGAGCGCCTGCAGGAGATCATCGAGCTCGGCTTCACGCGCTTCATGGTCGGCACCCGGGCCGTGGGCGTCGATCTCGACGAGGCCAACGCGCTCCGCATCGGCCGCGAGGTGCTTCCGCTGCTGCGCTGTCAGCCACCGCGGTAGCGCTCGCGCAGCTCCTGCTTGCGCACCTTGCCGGACGGCGCGCGGGGAGGCGCGCCACCACGACCGCTTCAACGACCTCGCTCCAGGCCGCGCCCGGCAGGCCGCTCAAGGCAACCTTGGCGACGCGACTTGCACATTCCGGCCAGATTCCGGACGGTCTGGACGCCTGATTCCTGACCGCTCCTGAATGCAAACGGCGCCGCGATCGGGGAGACAGGATTTGAACCTGCGACCGCCCGGCCCCCAGCCGGGTGCGCTACCAGACTGCGCCACTCCCCGTGGTTCGCCGGGTCGAGTCTACGACACGCTTCCGTCCGAACTGTAGGAGCAATAGGTGAGAGGAGCGGGCGACCGGGCTCGAACCGGCACCGAGAGCTTGGAAGGCTCTTGTGCGACCGTTACACCACGCCCGCGAGCGTCCGGGGATGATAGTCCTGCAGGCCCGCTCAGCCCGCGCGGTACATTCCGCATATGGCCCTAGAGGACGAACTTGCGAAGTTGACCCGTCGGCGCGGCGGGGTCGGGCGACCGCCGGGACAGAATCGTGGTGTGGCGTTCGGTGCCGCTGCGATCGGTCTCGGCCTGCTGGTCATCATCCTTGCGCTGTTCGCGCTCTCGAGCCTCGCGCGCACCGGGCCGAACGAGGTCGGTGTCGTCTACAACGGCGGCCCGCTCGACAAGAAGACCCAGCGCCAGCTGATCCCGCCCGCGTCGGGCCTCACGTGGACCGGCTGGCTGTCGCAGGATCCGCGCCTGTATCCGTCGGAGGGCTCGCCGCGGCGCTACATCATCACGAGCACACCCGGGCGCGGTGACCGCGTCGGTGTCGACGACCTGCGCGTCCCGACCGCCGACGGCATCGACGTCGGCCTCGAGGCGAAGATCTCGTTCACGACCGGCTTCACCGGCCAGGAGAACGACGCGCTCGTGAAGGAGTTCGACGCGCGCTTCGGCAACCGCACCTATCCCGTGCCGGGCCAGGCCGGGCGCCTGCATCCGTGGGAGGGCGACGAGGGCTTCGGCGCGTTCCTCGACACGGAGTTCCGCCCCGTGCTCGACAACGCCCTGCGCGAAACGCTCGGGCGCTTCCGCTGCGAGCAGCTCGTCTCCTCGTGCGCCCTGCTCTCCAACCGAGGCGGAGCGCTCGACGAAGAGTCGGGGGCCAAGACCAACGCGAACCTCGTCGAGGTCCAGAAGGCGATCGCCGAGGCGCTCAACACCGACCTCGCGAGCAACCTCGGGGGTCAGTACTTCAAGGGCGTCCAGGTCGTCGTCTCGGCGGTCCGCCTGCCCGAGCGCGTGCAGACCGCCGTCAACGAGGCTCAGGCCCAGTTCGCCGAGGTGAACAAGGCCAACGCCGACCTCCAGAAGGCGCGGATCCGCAAGCAGGTCAACGACACGCTCGGCCGCTCGTATGAGAACTGCCCGGCCTGCGCGGACATCGACGCGCTGAAGTCGATCCCGGCGACCGTGAACGCGATCTCGCTCGGCGGCGCCGGGGCGATCGCGCTGAACAGCAACAAGAAGTAGCCGCCGCGAGCGTGCGTCTGGCGCTCATCGAGGGCCTGATCCTGTTCGCGATCGTCTGGATCGCGCTGAGCGTGGCGTGGCTGATCCGGCAGCAGCGCCGCGCCGCCGCCTCCGCGCGCTGGGAAGCCCGCACCCGCGCGCTCGACGGCGGCGGGCACGTGGTCGAGCTGGTCTGCGCCGGCCAGCCGCCTCAGGAGGTCAAGCGGATCCCCGGCGACCTCGACTGGGACATGCTCGGGACCGAGCTCGCGGCAGGGATGTCCGAGGCCGAGGCCAGGGCGGCGACGCTCAACGGGGCGCGGGCGGCCGCCGCTCCTCCGTCGGCACCTCGCCGCCGTCGGCGCTGAGCGACTCCGGAGGCCACGGGCCGAACCAGTTGTCGCGGGCGCCGTCGAGCGTCACGACCGTGCCCGAGAGCGCGCGCCCGAACGGAGACGCCGCCAGCGCGATCAGCCAGGCGTGCTCCTCCTCGCGCCCGAGCCGCTGCAGCGGGACGGTCCGCGCGGCGGCCTTCCAGACCGCCTCGGGGTACTTGCGCAGCGACTGCGTGTCGAAGTGACCCGCGGCGACCGCGAGCACGGAGATGCCGTCGTCGCGCCACTCGCGCGCGAGCGCCCGCGTGAGCCCCTCGACCGCCGCCCGCGCCGCGCTCGAGTGCGTCATCCCGGCCAGGCCGTGGTGCGGCGAGAGCGTGACGTTGACGATCGTGCCGCCGCCCTGCGGCCGGAAGGCGAGTTCGGCCGCGGTGCGCGACATCAGCTCCGTGCCGCCGAGGTTCAGACGCGTGACGGCGCGCCAGCCCTTCGGCTCGATCGCCTCCGCGGGCACGAAGTACTGGCCGCCGGCGTTGTTGACGAGCACGTCGAGGCGCCCGCAGCGGTCGAGCGCGAAGCGGACCATGCGCTCGGCGTCCTCGCCCTCGCGGACGTCGCCCGCGACCGCGTGCGCGCCCAGCTCCGCCGCGGTCTCCTCGAGCACCTCGCGACGGCGGCCGGAGATCACCACCTCCGCGCCGCAGGCGCGCAGCTCGGCCGCGGCGGCGCGGCCGAGGCCGGTGCCGCCGCCGGTGACGAGCGCGACGCGGCCGTCGAGCATCCCGGGGGCGAAGATCTCGGACACGCGGGGAGCGTATTGGCCGGTGATACGGACCGGCCGTTCGCGGGAATCAATAGAGCATGGGAATTCCCGGCGTCCACATCGAGACGATCCAGAATCCCGTCCGCTACACGTACGCGCAGATCGAACAGGCCTGCAAGGTCGCTGCCGCGCTGGGCCGCGGCAAGCTGATCCTCGCGGAGCCTCCTCGGCGCTAACGAGCGACGGCGATCCGGGCGGCGAAGCGAGCTCGCCGCCACGTCGAGCCCTGCGCGATCTCGATCGCGAGCGTCGGCCCCGGGTCGGGGTTCGACGACTGGCGCGAGGGCAGGAGCACGCGCGCGACAGCGCCCGCCGGTCGCCGCAGCGGGACGATCGTGTAGCCGCTCTGCGCGCTCTCGATCTCGAAGCGGGCGATCCGCGAGAGCCGCAGCGCGCCGGCGGCCCGCAGATTGAGGCGCGTGCCGTCGTGCAGGACCGCCACGACGCGGGCGCTCGTCGCGCCCCAGCTCGGCAACAGGACGTCGACCCGCAGCCGCGCGCGCCCGTAGCGCCGCTCGAGCCGCCAGTTGGTCTCGATCGTGCTGGGCGTGAAGCGGTGCGAGGTGACGGCCCGGAAGCGGCCGGCGGTCAGCGCCCCGCGCGCCCGCAGGTCCTTGAACGGCCCGGCGAAGACCTTGCCGCCCGGCGCGGTGGCGGCGGTCGCCCCGGTCCCGCTCGGCGCCCGCGTGAGCCGCAGCGGCGTGACCGCCGGGTCGGTGCGGGCGCGCGCGGTCTGGGAGGAGAAGACGCGGCGGCCGTTCGGCTCGCGCACGAGCAGCCCGAAGGCCGCCGGAGCGCGGCCGCCGACGTTCGCGGCCACGCGCTGGTCGGCGTCGAACAGGCGCGCCAGCTCGATGCCCCCGTAGGGGAAGGCGCGCTGGTTGACCGCGACGATCGCGGTGTTGTAGACCGGCGTGGTCACGGCGAGGCGGCCGATGTCGGGGTCGAACGCGTACAGCGGCGGCGGGGCGGCCGAGCGCAGGTGCCCGAGCCCGGCCTCGAGCGCGCGGGCGGCGTTGGCCTGCAGCCGCGCGGCGGCGAGCCGCGCGCTCCCGACGCTCTGCGGGACGGTGAAGAGCTTGAACAGCACGGGATCGGGCAGCCCGCCCTCCCCCGCCGGCAGGCGCTCGTAGAACCGCAGGCCGCGGTCGAGCATCCACTTCGCCCACCGCCCCCATTCGCTGCCCGGCTGCAGGCTCGGGGTCTGCGCGATCCCGATCAGCGCCTGCTGGGCGAGCCCGAGCTTCTTCGCCTGGTGCCAGCGCTCGAACCCGAGGCCGGTGTCCCAGTTGAGGTAGCCGGCGTGGGTCCAGTAGCCGGCGAGCGCGCGGCGTTCCCAGCGCCGGACCAGGCTGCGACCCGCGCGCGAGAGCGGCGCCATCCCGGCGCGCCGCGCCTGGGTGTAGAAGCGCAGGAACGAGAGCACGATGTTCGCGTACTCGGCCGAATCGAGGTTGGAGCGGGCGTGGGCCGCGAGGTGCGGCAGGTACTGGAAGCGCATCCCGGCACCGAAGTTGCGCCCGCGGACGAAGCGCGCGAGCTGGGCGCGCAGGTCGTGCCGCAGCAGGCCCGGGCGGCCGGTGACGGTCGCGTCGGCGGCGTACATCAGCGCGTACCAGTTGACCTGGTTGAGGCGCATGGTCGGCCAGCGCCAGAAGCGCGACGACGCGACGCGGTGGATGCGGTCCGCGATCGTCGCCGCCGTCTCCTCCGACAGCCCGAGCGCGCGGCGCGCCTTCCACGCGTGCACGAGCCCGTCGACGATCTCGGCGTCGAAGACGAGGTGCTGGCCCGCCTCGGCGTTGCCCATCGAGCTCGTCCAGCCGGGGACGTGCGTCTGCGAGCCGGCCGCCGGATGGGCGGCGGGACGCTCGATGAAGACCGGGGACGAGACGAGCGCGCGAGCGATCAGGCGCGCCCGGTGGTCGTTCCGCGCCGGACCGGTGTGGCCCTCCTGCGCCGCGACGCTGTGGGTCAGCAGCATCAGCGAGTTGATCAGCGCGTCGACCCCGCCCGGGCCGGGCCGATACTGGCCGGTTCCCTCGTCCCACAGCGGGTCGAGCCGCTCCTGCATCCGGTCGGCGTAGCCGAGGTAGCCGGCGTCGTCGTAGGCGACCGCGGTCGCGGGCGGTCCGGCGGCAAGCAGCAGCAGGGTGGCGATGAGGGCACGGCGCATGTGAGCCTCCTGTGCGCGCCGAG
Organism: uncultured Solirubrobacterales bacterium; assembly: GCA_963787335.1. GTDB lineage: Bacteria > Actinomycetota > Thermoleophilia > Solirubrobacterales > Solirubrobacteraceae > DASQFQ01. Next base: position 177,147 of record CAWBCU010000016.1, on the reverse strand, counting down.
GCCATCGACGGCGCGCCGGTTCCGGCCGGTTGTCACGCCCCCGCCGCTCGCGCGGCGGGGGCGGGTTGATCTGTCCGTCCGGGAACGCTCAGCCGCGCGAATCGGTGCGCGAAATCGCCTCGACGGTCAGATCGTCGAGCGACTCGAGCACCTGGGCCGCCTTGGCGAGCGCTTCCTCACCGGGCGGGAACTCGTGGTTGGGCAGCGCGAAGACGGTCATGCCGGCGGCGTGCGCGGCGAGGATCCCGTTGTGCGAGTCCTCGATCGCGGCGCACGACGCCGGATCGACCTGCATCCGCCGCGCGGCCTCGAGGAAGACGTCGGGCGCGGGCTTGCCGCCCGAGACCTCCTCGGAGGAGACCCAATGGTCGAAATAGCGCGCGAACCCACCGGCCTCCATCACGACCTCGATCACCTCGAGGTTCGATGACGACGCCAGCCCGAGCGGCCACCGCGCCGCCAGTCGTTCGACCGCCTCGAGGGCACCGCGCAGCAGCGGCAGCCGCTCCTGATAGCCGACCAGCAACCGCTTCACGACCTCGGCGTCGATGTCCTCCGGGGCACGGTCGACCGCCAGCTCGTCGCGCATGTACACCGACCACTCCGGCGCGCTCATCCCGAGCATCGCGCGGCTGGCCTCCTCTTTCCAGGTCCCGCCCCACTCGTCCACCAGCGCGCGCTTGGCCTCCAGCCACGCCGACTCCGAGTCGAGCAGGACACCGTCGAGGTCGAAGATGACGGCGTCGATCAAAGCGGGGGACCAGGGAATCGAACCCCGACCTGCGGTTTTGGAGACCGCCATCCTAGCCGTTGGACCAGTCCCCCGGACCGCCTCGATCTTAGCCCCGGAGACCCACCTTGCGCGGTCTAGCCGTACCGATGGACCATCGAGCCGTGGGCGACGACCGCGCCGGCGGCGTCGCTGACGGTCACCTCGCAGAAGCACAGCGAGCGGCCGCGGCGGACGACTCTGGCGCGGGCGGTGAGGTCGGTCGCGCGGGCTGCGGCGACGAACGAGACCGACATCGACACGGTCGCGCCGGCGAGCTTCTCCGGCACGGTGTCGTCGGACCAGGCGGCGGCCATCCCCGCCGTGTCGAGCAGCGTGGCGACCGCGCCGCCGTGGACGACGTCGCCCATCGTGGCGAGCTGCGGCGACCACGGCAGGCGCAGCTCGGCGTGGTCCAGCGCCAGCTCGACGAGCTCGATCCCGAGCTCCTTCGCGAACGGCGAGGCCGGGACGAACGAGCGCATGATCTCGGCACGGGTCGGTTGGCTCATTGGCCTACGCGTCGGCGGCGGGCCCGATCCGGCCCGCCTCGGCGATCAGCTCGCGCAGCGCGTCGCGGTCGATGTCCGCGGTGCGCTTGAAGCGCACGCAGCTCTTGCCGATGTCGGCCTTCGGCAGCCGCTCGGCGTACTGCTCGGCGAGGTAGCCGTCCTCGGTGGTGCAGAGGACGTAGAGCGAGATGTAGCGCTTGCGGCTCGAGAGGGCGAGCAGCGACGCGTCGCCCTCCCGCCCGGAGGCGTAGCGATAGTGGAACGGGCCGTAGCCGAGCATGCCGGAGGCGATGTGCGGCTCGAGGTCGGGCACCGTCTCGCGGATCAGCTCGTGGAGCTCGCGGATCTCGCCCCGGCGCGGCTCTTCGAGGGCCTCGATGTACTCCTCAGGCGTCATGGACCGGAAAGGCTACGCCCTAGAGTCCGGCCGGTGGAGAACGTCGCCCCGTTCCTGCCGATCGTCGCGCTGGTGGCCTTGGTCGTCTGCGGCGGAGGCTGGCGCAAGGCCGCCTGGTGGCTGCTCGGCCTCGGGGTGCTCGTCTTCCTCGTCGCGCTCGGGGCCGGCTTCATCGTCGGGAGCCCGGAGCCCGACTGCGAGGACGGCCTGTGTGTCGAGTACCTGCCGTTCTTCATCGGCCTGTTCCTCGAGATCGCGCTCGGCGCGATCGCGGTGCTGCTGGCCGTCATCGCCGTCATCGTGCGGGCGGCTCGTGCCACCTAGGAGAGGAGTGCGGGCGGAGGGACTCGAACCCCCATGCCTTTCGGCACCGGCACCTAAAGCCGGCGCGTCTGCCAGTTCCGCCACGCCCGCACGCGGGGAGCAATGTGCCGCGTTGGCGGCGTGGAGATTGTAAGGTCGCCGACATGGCGGAGAACGAGACAGAAGACACATACCTCGATCGCCCGAACCGCCGCAAGGCGTCTTCGAAGGCGACGAAGGCGATCGTGTGCCTGCTCCTCGTCGCCTCGGCCGTGATCATGATCATCATCGCCTACGGCGGATGGGACACGCTGGAGGGCGCCAAGCCGCTCCAGATCGCCTACATCGGCATCTACCTCGGGATGGCCTTCCTCGTCATGCGCTGGAACCGCGGCGTGCTCCCGCTGGCCGCCGCGCTGGCGATCGTGCTGCTGATCTTCGCCGCCGTCTCGGGGCCCGCGTGGTTCGACCGCGACAAGGCCGGGCTCACCGACCCGACCCTCGACGAGGACATCCTCGGCCTGCTCTCCCTGATCCTCGTACCGATCCAGATCCTGCTGATCGCGTTCGCGTTGCGCGGCTTCCAGCAGTCCTGGAACGTCGAGGTCGAGCGCTCGACCGACGAGCGCGGCGGCCGCGAGCCGGTCCCCGCCCCCGCCTGATTCACCGCTTCGGGCCGACGAACGCGTCGAGCTTCGCGACGGAGTCGCGGCGAGCGATCGAGATCGTGTGGTCGTTGGACCAGCGCCACGCGATCCCGAGCAGGTCCAGGTGCTCGGTGAAGATGCCGTGGATCTGCCTCGACCGGTTGGAGAACATGTAGCGCGGATACACGTAGACCTTCTCGCCGTGCCGAACCCGGTTGAGGAAGCGACAGCCGTCGGAGTGGATGAGCCCGCGGACGAGGCAGTTCCGGATGCTCGTGCGTGATCGCCCGCTGCCAACCCTCGAGCTCGATCGACCGCGTGTGTTTGACGCCCGGCCCGTGCTGAGGCAGGAGCGCCAACCACCGTTGCGAGTAGCAGCCGACGTGGACCACGTTGTGGGGACGGCGGCGATACACCGCCACGCGGTTGAGCGGCATCACGCGATGGATCGCGCGAACGCACTCCCCGATGATCCCTGGGTACCGGCTGTCGAGGTAGATCTGGAGGCGCAGTGTGCGCGGGAAATGCGTCAGGTGCCCATCGCCGAGGTACATCCCAAGGAGGTAGCTGTACGCGCGCTGGTCGACGTCGGCCACCTCGTGGTGGCGCGGCGGTCGGTGGTGGCGGGGCAGCTTGCCGCGCACCCAGCCGCTCACCGTCAGCCGCGGAACCCCGGTGCGCCTCGCGATCTCCGACTGGCTGAGACCCTGGTCGGCGAGGCGGAGGACCTGCTCCACCTCGGCTCGCGATCGCACGTCCCAGACGATGAACGAGCGAGCGTGCGGCGTCTGCGATTGGCACAGAGTTGGTGCAATTTCGCTCGCTCGGCGGGCCGAGCACCTACCATTCTCGCCGCCCAGCCCGGGTGGAGGAACTAGGCAGACTCTGCGGTCTCAAAAGCCACTGCTCGAGAGAGCGTGCGGGTTCGAATCCCGCCCCGGGCACTCGCTCCTGCCAGACAGCGTGCAAGGCGAGGAAGCGCCCAGCGTGCGTCGAATGCTCCGCGCATGCTCGAAGTCATCTCCTTCATCCCCACCCTCTGCGTGCTCGGCCTGGTCCTGTTCGGGATCGCCGGTTACGAACCGACGGCTCCCCTGGTCCTGTGGGCCGTCGCCGGCGCGATCATGGGCGGCCCCGTCGTCGTGACGCTGTTCGGCTTCGTCGGCTGGCTCCTGCTGGTCGCCGCCGGGACGGTCCTCGCGACCGCGTACGCCGCGAACCGCCACCGCCCGATCCGCGGGTGATCCTCCAACCTGCAATGAGGGAGTACCTGTCCGGGCTCGAGCCCGACCCGGACCCCCTGCTCGCGGAGATGCGGGCGCACGGGGCGCGCGATCGCATCCCGATCGTCGAGGACGTGACGGGCGGGTTGCTCGAGCTGCTGGCGGCGAGCACCCAGGCGAAGCGTGCGGTCGAGGTCGGCACGGCGATCGGCGTCTCGACCCTGCACCTCGCGCGCGGCGGCGCGCACGTCACCTCGTTCGAGGTCGACCCCGAGCGCCACGAGCAGGCCACCCGATACCTGACCCGCGACGGCCGCGCCGAGCAGATCGACCTGCGGCTGCAGGACGCCGGCGAGGGGCTCGCCGAGCTCGAGCCGGGCAGCTTCGACCTCGGCTTCATCGACGGCCCGAAGGCCGGCTACCCCAGCTATCTCGACCAGATCGTCGGGCTGCTGCGGCCGGGCGGGCTGCTGATCGCCGACAACGTGCTGATGGGCGGGGGCGCCGCCACCGGCGAGGCGACGAACCAGTGGAGCGCGGAGAGCATCGCGGGCATCCGCGAGTTCAACGCCGGCCTGAAGGCGCGCGACGACCTGCGGGTCACCGTCCTCCCCGTCGGTGACGGGGTTGCGCTGGGAGTCCGTCTAAGTTAGACGGGCACTGATCGACCACGTCAACAACCTCAAACTCCAGTACCTCGTCGAGCTCTCGAAGCTCGGTGACAACTGCGCCGACCTGGAAACCGAGGTCGAGCGCTGGCTCCAGGAGCACGACGTGGTGTTCAAGGGATCGACGATCCCGTTCGTGCTCATGCCGCACTTCGTCTCCCCCGGCCAGGTGCGCCGCGTCAAGCACGCGGTGACCGCGCTGTGCCGGGTGCTCGACCGCTTCTGCGACGCCTATCCGGACGACGCGCGCCTGCGCGAGGAGCTCCAGCTCCCCGACATCGAGGACCAGCTGATCCGCATCGACGCGGGCTTCCCGCGGCCGATGCGCATCTGCCGGCTCGACGCGTTCCTGCAGGGCTACGACGTGAAGTTCCTCGAGTTCAACGCCGACTCGCCCGCCGGCGTCGGCTACACGGACATCCTCTACGAGGGCCTGCACACGACGATCGACCTCCCGCGCGTGCGGCAGGAGTTCGACACGGCGTACACGCAGATCCTGCCCGAGCTGATCGGCACGCTGCTCGACGCCTACACGCACGTGCGCGCCACCCGCACGGATCTCCCGGAGAGCCCGCGGCTCGCGCTCGTCGACTCGGACGGCTCGCCCAGCGTCCCCGAGTTCCGCATCATCTGCGCCGCCGCCGCGGCGGCCGGGATCGAGGCCGACCACGCCACGCTCGACGAGGTCACCTACGACGGCACCACGCTGAAGGTCAAGGATCAGCCGGTCCACCTCGTCTATCGCCGCGCGCTGCTGGAGGACCTCGACCAGTCCGACCTCGTCGCCGCCGCGCGCGACGGGCGCATCTGCCTCGTCAACCCGTTCCGCTCGCGGGTGGCCAACAACAAGAAGCTGTTCGCGCTGTTCCAGGACCCGCGCTTCACCTACCTCGTCGAGACCCACGAGGAGGCGGACGTGATCCGCGCGACGATCCCGTGGACGCGCATCCTGCGCCCCGGGCGCGTCACCTACGGGGACTGGACCATCGACCTCCTGTCCTTCATCGCCGACAACCGCGAGAAGCTGGTGCTCAAGCCCGCTTCGGACTTCGGCGGCCACGGCGTCTCGCTCGGCATGGAGACCGCGCAGGACGAGTGGGAACGGATCATCGCCGCGCACGCCGATCGCGCGGACTACATCGTGCAGGAGTACGTCCCCGTGCCGGAGGAGATGTTCCCGACGGTCGAGGACGGGCACGTCCAGATGCGCTTGAAGCGCTTCAACATCAACCCCTTCGGCATCGGAGGCCGTTATGCCGGCTCGATCACCCGTATCTCGGACCGAGCTGTCATCAACGTGAGCGCCGGCGGCGGACTGCTGCCGAGCGTGATCGGGCGCCACAAGCGCCGGCTCCTGGCCGAGGACGACGACGAAAGCGAGGTGCTCGATGGCCGACAGAAGCCATGAGCCGCTCAAGGGGGGATACGACGTTGACGAGAACGCCGTCCGCTTCTCGAACTACTTCCACGTCCTCCGCGAGCTCGTCCACCTGAGCTGCGGCTGGCTGCCGCTGGAGCCGCGGCTGGAGACGAAGTACCTGCTCGGCGACCACCTGCACGACGACGCGCGCGCGGTCACCAAGATCAAGCGCCGCCTCTACGAGCTGCGCACGCCCTCGGACTACCCCGGCGCCCCCTGCGACGAGCTCTGCGCGATCCTCGACCGCGCCAACGCCGCGACCTCCTCGGCCGAGTACCTCCAGGTCGCCTACGGCGAGCTCAAGCCGGCGCTGATCGCCGCCGCGCGGATCCACCTCGACGCGCTCGACCCGCTCGTCGACGAGCCGTCGCTGCGCCAGCTCACGCAGCTCTTGCACCGGCAGGAGCGCCACGTCGCCGAGCTGCCCGTCGAGGCGTCGGCGGTGCCCTTCGACGACCTTGGCGCGCTCCCGATCCGCCTGCGCCAGGTGCGCGAGCTCACGGTCATGCCGCTGCTCGACCAGCCCGCGCGCGACGAGTACGTCGAGGTCACCGAGGACGGCGATCCCTTCCTCACCGACGAGCTCTATGTCAACGGCGACGAGAACCACGTCCCGACCGACCCGGAGGAGCAGCGCCATTTCTTCCACGGGCTGATGGACGCCGAGCTGTGCGCGGCCGAGCTGATGGCGCGCAACTCACACGAGCACCCCGAGATGCCGTGGGACTTCCACGTCGACATGGCGCGCCAGACGTGGGACGAGATCCGCCACGCCGAGGTCCACGACGCGCTGATGGCGACCGAGCTGGGCTGCAACTGGGGCGACTACCCGGTCGGCTTCGGCTACTTCAAGTCGGTCTACGCCTACGACCTGCTCGGCCGGCTGGCGCTGTTCAACGGCACGAGCGAGCAGAAGGCGATGTGGCGCCACTCGCACCGCCGCAAGGTGCTGATCGAGATCGGGCAGCCGACGGTCGCGCGCGTGTTCGACTACCTGCTCGCCGACGAGGTGCCGCACGTGCACAACGGCAAGCGCTGGGGCACGCACCTGCTCGGCGGTGACGAGGCCGCCTACCGCGAGAAGCTGCGGGAGCTGCGCGCAGGCCTCGACGCGACGGGCACTCCGGTCGCGAGCTAGGGAAGGGCAAACGGCGCCGTCCCGTGGGACGGCGCCGCGTTCCCGCACCCCTGCTTAAGAGACTTTGTCGCGACCGCGCCGGCCGGCGCTGCCGCTCTTGGAGATGGCCTTGCTCGACGAGTTGAAGGGCTTCGAGAGCCACTGGCCGAGCTTGCCGGGCGCCTTGCTCGCGCCACGCGAGCCGGTGCCCATCACCTTCTGGCCGCCACGCTCAGGATGCCGCGAGAGCTTGGGGAACAGGAAGGCGAGGATGAGGAGCAGGACACAAAATACGATGACACCGGCGATTAGCATGCTGCCGGGATACCCGACGAGCAGCGCAATCAGTCGACCAGCGAGGCGAGCTCCTCCGCCAGCGCGGCCGGCGCGACGAGGATGCCGCCGTCGGCCGGCGGGTCCGGCTCGAGCCGCCGCGTGTGCAGCCCCGCGCTCGCGCAGATCAGCTCGCCCGCGGCGATGTCCCACAGCTTGACCCCGCGCTCGTAGTAGGCGTCGTAGCGCCCGGCCGCGACCCACGCGAGGTCGATCGAGCACGAGCCGGCGCGGCGGATGTCGCGCACGCGCGGGAGCAGGCGGGTGACGCTCGCGGCCTGCGCGGCGCGCACGTCCGCGTCGTAGCCGAAGCCGGTGCCGACGAGCGCGTTGGCGAGCCCGCCGGCGCGCTCGGGCCGCCGCAGCGGCTCGCCGTTGAGCGTCGGCGCCGAGCCGCGCACGGCGGCCCAGCACTCGTCGCGCATCGGGTCGAAGACGACGCCGGCGAGCGTCCCCTCCTCGTCCTCGACCGCGATGGAAACCGCCCACTGCGGGATCCCGAAGAGGAAGTTCGTCGTGCCGTCGAGCGGGTCGACGATCCAGCGCAGCCCGCTCGTGCCGGGCGTGTCCGAGCCCTCCTCGCCGAGCATGCCGTCCTCGGGCCGCGCGCTGAGCAGCGCCTCGCGGATCAGCGTCTCGGCGGCCACGTCGGCCTCGGAGACCATGTCGGTCGGGCTGCTCTTGGTCTCGGTCGCGAGGACCCCGCCGGCGAACGCCTCGCGCAGCTGGGCACCCGCTTCGCGGGCGATCCGCTCGGCCAGCTCGATCACTTGGCGACGTCCGGGACCCGCTCGGCCCACGGGCGCTCCGACTCCATCTGGGCGGAGAGCGAGAGCAGCGTCGCCTCGTCGTCCGGGCGGCCGACGAGCTGGACGGAGAGCGGGAAGCCGTCGGGGGTGAAGCCGACGGGGATGGCGGCGGCGGGCTGGCCGCTGTGGTTGAAGGCGGCGTTGTACGGCACCCAGCGCGAGTAGCCGTTGAAGGACCACAGCGCACCGCGCCCCTCGTAGGTGCCGATCGGGAGCGGGCGGCGCGTGAACATCGGGGTGAGCAGGACGTCGGCCTGCTCGAACAGCCGGCCGAAGCGGCGTGCGGCGTCCTCGCCGTCGCGGCGGGCACGATCGAGCACCGGCGGCGCGATCGCGGCGCCCAGGCGCATGAAGCCCTTCGTGCGGCGCGACAGCCGCTCGGGGTGCGCCATCGCGCGGCCCTCGTCGTGGATCCCGCGGAAGTAGCGCGCGGTGAACGCCGGACCGCCCGCCCCGTAATCGGGGTCCTGCTCGAACACCTCGTGGCCGAGGCCGCGCAGGATCTCGACGGCGGTGTCGAGCGCGCCGCGCTGCTCGGCGTCCGGGCCGCCGAGGATCGGCGGTGGCAGCTTGGTCGAGAACGCGATCCGCAGGCGCCCGGGCGGACGGCTGACCGCCGGCGCGAGCGGCTCGCCGTCGCTGGTGGCGTCGATGAACAGCGCGGCGTCGGCGACGCGGCGGACGATCGGGCCGAAGACCGCCAGGCCGTGCCAGGCCTCGTCCTTGGGCGCGAGCGAGATCCGGCCGCGCTGGGTCTTGAGGCCGAAGAGCCCGCAGCAGCCGGCGGGGATGCGGATCGAGCCGCCGCCGTCCGAGCCCAGCGCGCCGCCCGCGAGGCCGGCCGCGACCGCCGACGCCGAGCCGCCGCTGGAGCCGCCCGGCGTGCGATTGAGGTCCCACGGGTTGCGGGTGACCCCGAACGTCGGCGTCTCGGTGAAGGGCGTGATCTCGAGCTCGGGGACGCTGGTCTTGCCGACGATCACCGCTCCGGCCGCGCGCAGGCGGCGCACGACCTCCGCGTCGGCGGTCGCAGGGTCGCCGAAGGCGTTCGATCCGCGCGCGGTCACCTCGCCCGCGACGTCGGTGTCGTCCTTGATCGCCACCGGCACGCCCAGCAGCGGGCGGCGATCGCCGCTGCCGCGGCGCCCGTCGGCCTGGGCGGCCTCGGCGAGCGCGCGCTCGCCGAGCACGACCCGGAACGCGTTGAGGGTCGGGTCGAGGCGCGCGATGCGCTCCAGGTAGGCCTCGGTGAGCTCCCGCGAGGAGACGTCCCCCGCGGCGATCAGCTCGGCCTGGCGCGCCAGGCCGGCGAAGACGGGGTCGGTGGCTGAAGTCACGGCGGCGGAGGCTATCGGGCGTGGGATGATCGCCCGTGTGCCGGTGACCGCCGCCTCGACGACCGCCGCCGGCCTCTCCCGCTTCGAGGATCGCGGCCCCTGCACCGACGCAGAGCGGCGCGCGGCGGCCTGGCTGCACGACGAGCTGCGCGCGGGCGGCCACGAGGCCTGGGTCGAGACCCACTGGGTGCGGCCGCAGTGGGCGCTGTCGCTGGCGCTGCACGCGACGCTCGGCGTGGTGGCGAGCCTGATCGCGGTCGCGACCCCCCTGCCGGCGGCGATCCTCGCCGCGGTCGCCGCGCTGTCGATGGCGGTCGAGGCGAGCGGGCGGAGCGGGCCGCTGCGGCTCCTGTTCCCGCGCCGAGCGACCCAGAACGTGCTCGTGGTGGCCGACGAGGAGGGCACCCCGGACGTCACATTGCTCATCTGCGCCCGCTACGACGCGCCGCGCGGCGGGCTCATCACCCGCGACGGCCCGCGGCGGCTGGCGGCGCGGCTGCGGCGCCGCTTCCGCGGCCATGCGCTCGGCCCGCGGGCCTGGGTGGCGCTGGCGCTCGCGGCGGTTGCGGTGTGCGCGGGGCTGCGCGAGCTCGACTTCGAGGGCTCGTGGCTCGGCCTCGCGCAGTTCGTGCCGACGATCGCGCTGCTCGTGGCGCTCGCCGCGGCGGGCGACGTCGCCGTGTCCCCCTTCTCCCCCGGCGCGGGCGACAATGCGGCCGGGGTCGGCGTCGCGCTCGCGCTGCACGCCGAGCTGACCCGCAACCCGCCCGACGCGCTCGCCCCCGCGCTGCTGCTCTACGGCGCCGGGGAGGGTGGGCCGCCCGCCGTGCGCGCGCACCTGCGCCGCGAGAAGCTCCAGCGGGAGCGCGTCGTCGTGCTCGAGCTCGGCCCGTGCGGCGCCGGCTCCCCCGCCTACGCGACCGCGCACCCGCAGCTGCGCGCCGCCTGCGCGCTCGCCGCCGACGCGCTCGACGGCGCCGCGCGCGCGCCGCTGCGGCGCTCGGGCGCGGCGGCCGCGGCGCGTGGGCGGCGGCTCCCCGCGGCCTGGATCGGGGCGCTCGACGCCGACGGGATCGCCCCGCGCTCGCGCCAGCCGTCGGACACGGTCGACCAGCTCGACCCCGCCACGAGCGAGGCCGTGCTCGACTTCGCGCTCGCCTGCGTCGACGCCCTCGACGCCGAGCTCGCGCGTTGATGCAACTCGGTTGCAATAACGCGCGCGAGGAGTAGGGTCGGCTCCGACGGAGAGCCGGAGGAGGAGGGCAGCGAGTGTCGCGATTCGCGCGGGTTCAGGCAGCGCTGACTCCGGAGGAGTGGCGCCGCGCAGCGGTCCTCGCGGCGGTGATCGTCGGCCTCCACGTCGTCGGCTTCTTCATCCTCCTCGCGCTCGTCGTGCCCAACGACTACAGCCTCGCCGGCGGCGGCGTGTTCGGGCTCGGGATCGGCATCACCGCCTACACGCTCGGCCTCCGCCACGCGTTCGACGCCGACCACATCGCCGCGATCGACAACACGACGCGCAAGCTGATGGCGGAGGGCCAGCGCCCGCTCAGCGTCGGGTTCTTCTTCTCGCTCGGGCACTCGACCGTCGTCTTCGCCCTCGGCGCGCTCGTGATCTTCGGCGTGCGCGGGCTGAGCGGCGCGCTGGAGGACGACGGGTCGACCCTGCACACCGCGACCGGCCTCGTCGGACCGGCCGTCTCGGGCTCGTTCCTGTTCCTGATCGGGATCCTCAACCTCGTGATCCTCGTGAACATCCTGGGGATCTTCCGGCGCATGCGCGAGGGAGACCTCGACGAGCAGGAGCTCGAGGACGAGCTGCAGGCGCGCGGGCTCATGAACCGCTTCTACGGGCGCGCGACGCGAGCGATCCGCAAGCCGTGGCAGATGTACCCGCTGGGCCTGCTGTTCGGGCTCGGCTTCGACACCGCGACCGAGGTGGGGCTGCTCGTGCTCGCGGGCGGCGCGGCCGCCAGCGGGCTGCCGTTCTACGCGATCATCTGCCTGCCGATCCTGTTCGCGGCCGGCATGTCCCTGTTCGACACGATCGACGGCGCGTTCATGAACTTCGCCTACGGCTGGGCGTTCTCCAAGCCGATCCGCAAGATCTTCTACAACCTCACCGTCACCGGGCTGTCGGTGGCGGTGGCGCTGGGGATCGGCTCGATCGAGCTGCTCGCGGTGCTGGCGGAGAAGCTGAGCCTGACCGGCGGGCTGTGGGACGTCGTGACCGGGCTCGACCTCAACAGCGTCGGCTACATCGTCGTCGGCCTGTTCGTGGGGACGTGGGCGCTCGCGCTCGCCGTCTGGCACTTCGGCCGCATCGAGCAGCGCTGGGGCGCTGACGTGAGGCGGCCGTGACGACCGCCCCTGAGCGCCGCCCGCTGGCCTTCGCGGGCGTCGACGAGATCCTCGCGACGCTGCGAGAGGCGGGCCACCGCGTATCCGCGCCGGCGACGCTGGTGCTCGAGGCGCTGTTCGCGGCCGACGGGCCGGTGTCGGTCGAGGACCTGGCGAGCGCGGGCCTCGAGCGGACCTCCGTCTACCGCAACCTCGAGCGGCTGGAGGCGCTGGGCGTGGTCAGCCACGTCCACGTCGGCCACGGCCCGGGGTTGTACGCGCTCGTGCGCGGGGCCGACCGGGAGTACCTCACCTGCGACCGCTGCGGACGCGTCACGACGCTCGACCCGGCGGCGCTGGACGGGGTGCGTGCGGCGCTGCACGCGGAGTTCGGCCACCACGCGCGCTTCAGCCACTTCCCGATCCACGGGACGTGCGGGAGCTGCGCGGACGCGGAGGAGCACCACGAGCACGGCGCGCACGCGCACCCGCACACGCACTAGCGGCGAGCCGCCGCCACCGCCGCCTGCCCGTAGGACACCCCACCGTCGTTCGGCGGCAACCGCTCGGGCACGAGCACGCGCAGCCCGCGCGCCTCGAGCAGCGTCGCGGTCGCCGACAGCAGCGTCCGGTTCTGGAACACGCCGCCCGAGAGCACGGCGGTCTCGAGGCCGACCCGGCTGACCGCCTCCGCCGTGGCGGCCGCGACCGCGGCATGGAAGCGCGCCGCGACCGTCCCCGGAGCGGCGCCGTCTGCCACGTCCCGCGCGACTGCGAGCACGGTCGGCCGCGCGTCGAGCACGCCGTCAGCGCCGACCGGGAACTCGTAGGCGCCGCGCTCCGCCGGGTCCACGGCCGCCTCGAGCTCCATCGCCGCCTGGCCCTCGAAGCTCACCTCCGAGCGCAGCCCGCACAGCGCGGCCACGGCGTCGAAGAGCCGGCCCATGCTCGTCGTGACGGGTGAGGAGAGGCCGGTGCGCACGAGCTCCGCGACCTGCTCGGCGCGCTTCGGGTCCGGCCCCGGGAGCGGCCCGTCCCAGCCCGCCTCGAGCAGCCACGCGATCGCCATCCGCCATGGCTGGCGCACGGCGCGGTCGCCGCCCGGCAGCCGCACGGGCCGGAGGTGGCCGACGCGCTCGAACGCGCGGAGGTCGCCGGCCAGCAGCTCCCCGCCCCACGCCGTGCCGTCGCTGCCGTAGCCGGTGCCGTCGTAGATCGCGCCGACCGCCGGGCCGGTCTCGCCGTGCTCGGCCAGACACGCCGCGAGGTGGGCGTGGTGGTGCTGGACCGCGACGAACTCGACACCGTCGCGGGCCAGCGCGTAGCGGGTCGAGAGGTAGTCGGGGTGCTCGTCGTAGGCGACCACCTCGGGCACGACCGCGAACAGCCGCTCGAAGTGCTCGATCCCCGCCTCGTAGGCCTGCAGCACCTCGTACGTCTTGAGGTCGCCGATGTGGTGCCCGACCCACGCCCGCTCGCCCTTCGCGACGCAGAACGTGCTCTTGAGCTCGGCGCCGCAGGCGAGCACGTGCCGCGCCGCGGGCACGGGGAGCGCGAGCGAGTCGGGCACGAACCCGCGCGAGCGCCGCATCACCAGCGGCCGCCGGCGGGGCACGGCGCGCAGGACCGAGTCGTCGGTGCGCGTGTGGATCGGGCGGTCGTGGAAGAGCACGAGGTCGGCGATCCCGGCCAGCCGCTCGAGCGCGTCGGCGTCCTCGTGGGCGATCGGCTCGTCGGAGACGTTGCCGCTCGTCATCACGAGTGGCTCGCCGACGTCGGCGAGCAGCAGGTGGTGCAGCGGCGAGTAGGGCAGCAGCACGCCGAGGTCGGCGGAGCGGGGCGCGACCGACGGCGCGGCCGCGGTACCGTCGAGCCGCGGCGCGAGCACGATCGGCCGGTCGCGCCCGGCCAGCAGCGCCGCCTCCTCGTCCGTCAGCGCGACCAGCGAGCGCGCGGCCGCCACGTCGCGCACCATCACCGCGAACGGCTTGTCCTCGCGCTGCTTGCGCGCCCGCAGCGCGGCGACCGCCGTCTCGTTCCCCGCCAGGCACGCGAGGTGGTAGCCGCCGATCCCCTTGACCGCGACGATGCGGCCCTCGCGCAGCGCCGCGACCGCCCCGCGCAGCGCCTCGTCGCCGTAGTCGTCGCCCGGCAGCAGCCGCAGCGTCGGCCCGCACTCCGGGCACGCGTTGGGCTGGGCGTGGAAGCGGCGGTCGGCCGGGTCGTCGTACTCGGCGGCGCAGCGCGGGCAGAGCTCGAAGCCGGCCATCGTGGTGAGCGGCCGGTCGTAGGGGACGCCGCGCACGATCGTGAAGCGCGGGCCGCAGTTGGTGCAGTTGACGAACGGGTAGCGGTAGCGGCGGTCGGAGGGGTCGAACAGCTCGGCGAGGCAGTCGTCGCAGGTCGCGGTGTCGGGCGAGACGAGCGCGGCGGGCTCGCCGCCGTGCGGGCTGGCGAGGATGCGGAACCCGCGCTCGCCCGCGGGCGCGACGTCCTCCCCGCGCACCGCCTCGATCGCCGCCAGGGGCGGTGCCTCCTCCGCCAGCCGGCGGAGGAAGCCGTCGACCGCGGAGTCGCCGCCCTCCACCTCGAGCAGCACGCCGCGCTCGTCGTTCAATACGTAGCCCGCGAGGTCGAGCTCCGATGCGAGGCGATACACGAACGGGCGGAAGCCCACCCCCTGGACCGTCCCCTCGACCCGAGCCCGGACCCGCCTCACGCGGCCTCGACCAGCTCCCTCAGCACGTGGTACGCGCTCGCCTGCGCCTCCTGGATCCGCGGGATGTGCTCGGAGCGCGTGACGATCACGTGGTCGGCAAGGGCGTCCGCGGCCACCTTCCCGCCGCCGTAGCCGACGAGCGCGATCGTCGCCAGCCCGCGCCGCCGCGCCTCGATCAGCGCGGCGATCACGCTGCCGGAGTTGCCGCTCGTCGAGAGCGCGATCAGCGCGTCGCCCGGCCCGCCGTAGGCGATCACCTGGCGCGAGAAGATCGCGTCGGTCCCGATGTCGTTCGCCAGCGCGGTGATGATCGCCGGGTCCTCGGTCAGGTCGAGCGCGCGGCGCCCCACGGCCCGGAAGTCGGCGACGACGTCGGTCGCGTCGGTCGCCGAGCCACCGTTGCCGAGCGCGAGCAGCGTGCCGCCGGCGTCGAGGCGCGCGCGCAGCTCATCCGCCGCCACGTCCAGCGTGTCGCCGCCCTCGCGTCAACGTCTGCGCCCGCAGCGCGTCGATCTCGTCCGCCTTCATCCGCACGGAGCGGGCGACGTCGGCGATCACCGCTTCGACGTCCGTCTCCGCCGTGTCGAGGAACGGGTAGAGGAAGCTCGCTGCGCCGCCGCCCGCAGACTGGCGCCCGCCGTGCTCGAAGAAGACGTGCACGAGCTCCCACAGCAGGTGGTAGTAGGTCTCGGTCAGCTCCTGGCAGACGAACGGGTCGTCGGTCACCGGCCGCGGAATCCGCACTTCGAAGACGCCGGCCGGGGCGTCTCCGTCGAACGCGATCACCATGTCGTCCGGGCGCGCCGATCAGCGCGGCATCTTCGGCGCGCTCGAACGCCACCGCCGGGAGCGCGCGCTTGCCCACGATCACCGGATGCACGAATTCGACCGCGACGTGCCGAGCGTCAGACCGCGCGGCCGCGGAGCTCCCCACCGCGAGCAGACGCCCGCCGCGGGCGAAGCGCTCGGACATCTCGTGGCAGAGGCGCGCGATCCGGTCCGCCTCGACGGTGAAGAACGCGCGGTTGGCCTCGGTCCGCTCGCGCAGCAGCGCCGAGACGCGCTCTGCCGCCGGCGCCGACCCCGGCCTCACGCCGGCGCGCCCGCCCGCGTCGCGAGCCGCACGAGGTAGTCGCGGAACGCCTCGACCCCCTCCCCCGTGCGCGCGCTGACGAGCAGGTGCGGCACGCCCGGATGCACGCCTTCCAGGTGGTACAGGAACTTCTCGAGGTCGAAATCCACATACTCGAGCAGGTCGATCTTGTTGATGATCACGAGCTCGCAGGCGCGGAACATGAGCGGGTACTTGAGCGGCTTGTCCTCCCCTTCGGTGACCGAGGAGACCATCGCCCGCGCGTCCTCGCCGACGCGGAACTCGGCCGGGCAGACGAGGTTGCCGACGTTCTCGATCACCAGCAGGTCGAGGTCCGCCAGCGGCAGCGACGGCAGCGCGGAACGGACCATGTTGGCGTCGAGGTGGCACTCGCCGCCGAAGCCCTGGTCGGTGTTGAGCTGCGTGACGGGGACGTGGACGTCGGCGAGGCGGTCGGCGTCGAGCGAGCCCGCGACGTCGCCCTCCAGGACGCCCGGGCGAACCCCCTCGAGCCCGGGCAGCGCCTTCACCAGCAGCGTCGTCTTGCCGGCGCCCGGAGCGCTCATCAGGTTCAGCACCGTCACGCCCTCGCGGTCGAAGTCGGCGCGGTTGGCCGACGCGATCGTGTTGTTGGCGTCGAGGGCGTCCTCGACCACCCGCACCTTCACGCGATGCATTCGCTCTCCTCCACCTCGATCGAATCGACCTCCAGCTCGTCGCCGGCGATCACCTCCACCTCGCCGGCCGCGCAGCGCGGGCAGCGGAACTCCGGCGTCCCCTCCATGTCCCACTCGTCCGCGCAGCCGCCGCAGCGCAGCCGCGCCGGCACCACCTCCAGCTCCAGCCGCGCCCCCGCGGCGGGCGTGTCGCGCGAGACGATGTCCCAGTAGAACGCGAGCGAGTCCGGGATCACCTGGCGCAGGTGGCCGACCCGCAGCGAGACGACCAGCACCCGGCGGTCGTCCGCGTGGCGGAGCGCCGTGTCCAACACCGCGCCGGCGATCGACAGCTCGTGCATCAGGTCTTGTAGGCCGCGTCCGTCTGCAGCTCGGCCACCGTCTCGTCGACCAGCGCGATCGCCTGGTCCACCGCGGCCTCGATCGCCGGCGACAGCCCGAGCCCGAGGTCCTCGACGTCGGTCGGCTCGCACGCGACGATCACGACCTTGCCGCTCCACCCGCCGACGGCGCGGACGAAGCGCAGCACGGTCGCCGGGTCCATCCCGTGCGGGTTGATGACGTCGCCGTCCTCGATCGACGGCGCGATCTCCTCGAGGTCGGGCTCGAGCACGTACAGCGTCCCCGGCTCGCCGCCCTGGCGCGAGACGTCGATCAGCACCAGCGCGTGGTAGCCGCGCATGATCTCGTAGGCGAGGTCGAGCCCGCCGCTGCCGGCGTCCATCACGCGCACGCCCGACGGCATCTCGCGCCCCTCCAGCCGCTGCGCGACGACCGAGCCGAAGCCGTCGTCGAGCATCCACGCGTTGCCGACCCCGGCGACGAGGATCTGCTTCTCGAACTCGGGGCTCATACGGGCACCACCTCGGTCGGCTTGAAGTACAGGAAGCGGCCGATGTCGCGCATCAGCTCCTGCCCGGGGACGTCGTCGACCGTGACGGCGAGGTGCACGCTGCCGTCGTAGTCGTAGTAGATGCGCTCGATCGTGGCCGAGCGGCCCGCAACGAGGTGATCCTGCGGCGTCGCGTTGGTCGCGGGCCGCAGCACGACCGTGTCGCCGACGCGGTAGCGCACGCCCTCCACCTCGGCCTCCGGCTCCCCCTCGCGCGGGTCGGCGACCTGCACGCGGCCGTGGAGGTCCATCAGCTCCTGCGGCGTCGTCTGCGCGGCGCGCTCGAGCATCTGGCGCACGGCGGGGTCCTGCGCCGCCGCCTCCTCGCGCTCGGCGTCCGACAGCGCGAGCACGTGGATCAGCAGCGCCTCCTCGATCTCGGTCGAGTCGAACAGGTTGCCCTTGCTCTCGGGCGCGATCTGCGGGTGGTCGGGCAGCATGATCGCGGCGCCGAGGACCGCGTCGTCGGCCTGCGTGGCGAGCACCGGCCAGGAGTTGATGTTGTCGCAGCCCTTGGCCTCGAGGGGCGAGGTGAAGCGGCCGCCCTCGACCCGCCCGATCACGTGCGTCGAGAGCAGCGAGTGCAGCAGCGCCCCCGTGCGGTCGAGGCCCGGCTCGACCTCGGTGTGGTTCTCGACGCGGATCCGCATCCGCGACCCGTCGGAGCGGATCGAGGCGCGGACGCGCAGGCCGTCGAACTCGAGGTCGTCGGTGTGCTCCTCCCCGGCGGCCACCGGCGGCAGCACGATCCTGCGCGGCTCGGCCCTGTGGCCCACCCCGCTCGCCTGCAGGAACCTGATCTCACCGGAGAACGCGGACCCGTCGGCCACGCACTCGATCTGGAGATGGTCGAAGGTCGAGCCGCTGCCCGCCGCGTAGACCGGCGGGTAGACGATCCCGAACGGCGTCGGCGTCGCGTTCTTGGTCGCGCCCGGGGTGTAGGGGTACAGCGCGTAGCCCTCGTAGAGCAGGGTGTCGACCAGCGCGTCAAGCATCGAGCAGGTCCGCCACGCACGCATCGAAGGACGGCAGCCCCGACTCGGCCTTGCGCTCCTGCAACCGGTCGAGCGTCGCGGTCTCGAGCCGCACCCAGCCGCCGCCCGGGTAGTAGAGCGCCATCATCGCCTTCCAGTCCGCGACCGCGAGCTTGTACTTCGCCGAGCAGCTCCAGGGCACCATCGCGATCTGCACCCGCCCCTCCTCCGAGTACAGGATGGTGCCGGAGAAGTGGAAGGTCAGCGGGATCTCGCCGTCGGGCAGCGAGTAGAAGTACTTCGCCGCCGAGATCTCGAGGTCATAGGTGCACGGCACGGTGAGCGCGAAGTCGGCGCTGCCGCTGAACTCCGGCACCAGAGCGCCGACCTGCGTCCACAGGAACGAGCGCGTGGTCGAGGCCCAGCGCTCGGCCGGCCCGAACAGCTCGACCAGCCGCGCCCGCGTCGCGTCGTCGTAGGTCCGCCGCGCCGGGTCGATGTTGATCTGCGCCGACAGCGCGATCGCGTGCAGCGAGCGCTCCGCCTCGGTCACCCGCAGCGTGAAGCGCAGGGTCGGCGACGCGGCGTGCGCGACCGGCTCGGCGCCCACGACCTCGAAGACCGGATCCGGGACGCTCATCGCACCACCGCCCGCTCGCGCAGGCCCTCGAAGTAGCGCGCGACGGCCTCCTCGGTGGCGCTGCCGCCCGAGATGCCCTCCCAGCTCGTCTTGACGACGCCCACGAGCTGGTAGGCGACGTCGATCGGCGCGATCACGTGCCTGGGCGGATCGGCCATGCGGTTCACGATCAGCGCCTCGGCGTCGGCTTCGAGGTCGGCCAGCGCCGGGTTCTCGGCCACCAGCCGCTGCCACGACTCGAGGTCGAGCTCGCACTCCGTCGCCCCGGCCGGGCTGGGATACAGCGCGACCACGCCGCCCGAGACGGTCGAGACCATGAAGAACGCGAGCCCGATCGGGATCTGGAACGACGCCCACTGCTCGTCGGTCAGCGCGAAGTCGTCGAGCCAGACCGTGCGGTTGCCGACCGGGCGGTACTCCGCCTCCCCCGAGCGCACCGCCCAGCACGTCTCGCAGACGCAGAGGATCCGCCGCTCGTCGAGGTGCAGCAGGTGGCGGTGGGTGCTCGCCAGCGTCAGCGTGCACAGCTCGCACTGCTCGTCGGACCCGACCACCGGCGCCGGCGCGGGCGGCTCGGCCGGGAGGAAGCGGCGGAGGCCCGTCACCAGGTTCGCCCGGCGACGGGCCGAAAGACCGCCGTTCTCCCCCTCGTAAGGCGTCACGCGGCGACCGCCACCCTGACTCCGCCGCCGTCCTCGCGCAGCAGCGGCACCGGCTCGAGCTGGAGCCCCTCCTCGCTCACGCAGCGGCCCGCCAGCGGCAGCTCGAAGCCGCGCGCGCACGACGGGCAGTGCAGCGTGCCGCCGCTGAGGTCACCACCGTCGAGCGCCGCGCCGCACCCCGCGCAGCGGTTGCGATACGCGAGCAGGTCGCCGGCCACGTTGGCGACCACCAACGACCGCCCACCCGCCGACGTGCCCGTCACCGCGCCGGGCATCAGCGCGCCGAGCCCCTCGACCATCATCCAGCCACTGACGCGGCGGCCCGCCGCCGGCCATCGGCAGCTCGAAGCCGCCGAGCGCGGGCGCAGGCGGTGCGGCGACCCCCTCGACGTCGATGCCCTCGAGGTCGGGCGCCGCCTCCTGCAGGGCCTGCTCGATCGCCAGCTCCATCGTCGACGCCGACGCCGGGCAGCCGTCGCAGGAGCCCTCGAGCCGCAGCCGCGCGACGCCGTCCTCGATCCCCAGCAGCTCGACGTTGCCGCCGTGGGACTCCATGTACGGCCGCACGCTGTCGAGCGCCTCCTGCACCCGCGTCTCCAGGGCGACCGGGTAGAGGCCGTGGATCAGCATCAGGCTCGCGACCACGCCGTCCTCGGTGAGCCGGTCGCGCAGGCCCTCCGACCCCTCCTCCGCGATCGCCGCGAACATGCGCTCGAGGCCCTCGCCGTAGAGGCCCATCAGCGCGCCGACGAGCTCCTCCGCGCAGGAGCGCGCGAAGGGGTCGCCGATCGCGTCGAGCTGAGCCGTCAGCTCCTCGACCCGGCCGACCAGGGCCTCCGTGTCGACGGCCAACTCAGCAGAGCCCCGTCGGCGTGTGCACCACCTTCCGCACCTTCCCTCCGCCCGTGTACATGTGCACGCCGCACGGCAGGCACGGGTCGAAGGAGTGGACGGCCCGCATGATGTCGACGCCCTTGAAGTTGTCGGGGCCGTTCTCCTCGAAGATCGGCGTGTTCTCCACGGCGTCCTCGTACGGCCCCGGCGTCCCGTAGGAGTCGCGCGGGTTGGCGTTCCACGGCGTCGGCGGGTACGGCTGGTAGTTCGCGACCTTGCCGTCCCGGATCACCATGTGGTGCGAGAGCACCCCGCGGGCCGCCTCGTGGAAGCCCACGCTGATGGCGTCGTTGGGCACCTTGACCGGGTTGGAGCTGCGCGTGCGGCCGGCCCGCACCTCGCCCAGCGCCTGCTCGATCGTGTACAGCGCCAGCAGCGCCGAGTACGCCTGGTGGTAGGTCCGGGCGCGGTCGCGCTCGATCGCGTTCGACTTCTCCGGGACCTTCCACTCGAGGTCCATCTCCGGCATGAAGCCGGTCTTCGGGAGCGTCATCAGGATCGAGTCGCCGGTCGCCTTCAGGTAGCCGATGTCGACCAGGCCGGCCTTCGCCGTGACCCACTGGCGGGCGAACGGGCCGCCGCCGGTGTCGCACGCCACGTAGCGGTCGGTGCGCTTGTCGTACATGCGCGGGGAGACGACCCACGAGTACTTGTCGGCGAAGTCGCGCGCCTGCGGCTTGGGCAGGGTCACCTTGTTCCACGGGTGGCGCTTGTCGACCGGGTTGCCGAGCGGGTCGTGGGTGACGAACGTCTCCTCGTTGGTCCAGTCGTCGAAGTAGCTCGAGCCCAGCAGGATCCGGATCGCCAGGTTGATCTCGACCAGGTCGGTGGTGATCAGCTCGCCGCCGATGACGAGGCCCGGCGTGATCTGCCGGGTCCGCCCCCACTCCGTCATGTCCTTGTAGTCGTAGGTCAGGACGTCGGGGTCGTCGAAGGCGCCCCAGCACACGAGATCCGTCTCGCGGTAGCCGACCATGTCGTAGCCGGGCAGCTCCTGGAGGAAGAAGTCGTAGATGTCGTCGTGCATCGGCACCGTGCGCTTGCAGTAGTCCACGTAGCGCATGAGCCGCACGTAGTAGTCCGTGCAGGTCTGGTGCGTGATGTCCGCGCTGACCCCGCCCGGCATGATCGTCGAGGGGTGCGTGTGGCGGCCGCCGAACAGGCAGTACATCTCGCGCGTGTAGCGGGCCACCTGGAGCGTCTCCAGGTAGAACTCGCCCGTGAACGGGTTGAGCGCCCGCATGATGTCGGCGATCGTCTTGTAGCCGTGGATGTCGCCGTGCGGCGACGCCGTGTTCTCCGCCTTCGCGAGCAGGGACGGGTTGGTGTCCTTGACCATCTGCTCGCAGAAGTCCACGTTGCACATGCAGTCGTTGTAGATCGCATGGTCGAACATGTAGTCGGCCTGCTCCGCCAGGTTGTAGGCGCAGTTGCCGAGCTTCGGCGGGTAGACGCCGTAGGCCATGTTCTGGCACAGCACCGACGTCGTGCAGTGGTTGTCGCCGCAGATGCCGCAGATGCGGCTGGTCAGGAAGTGCGTGTCGCGAGGATCGATGCCCTTCATGAAGATGTCGAACCCGCGGAAGATCATCGAGGTCGAGTAGCACTTCTCGACCTTGCGGTTCTCGAAGTCGATGTCCGCGTGGATCCCGAGTGAGCCCACGATCCGCGTGATCGGGTCCCACGACATCCGCTTGACGTCGACCTTCTTGCCCGGCTGTGGCGTTGCCTCAACTGTCGACATGGCTCGCTCCTCTCTCCTCTACCAGCGCTTCTGGTAGCCAGTGGTGAGCTCGGCCCGACTGTGTCGCCACTCCGGCTCCTTGTCGTACTTCCGCTTGATGTTCAGGTTGCGGCCCCACCTGCAGGAGCGGGCCGTAGGTGAAGCGCGCCGCCGTCGAGGAGACCCCGCCCATCGGGTCCGGGTCCATGAACGGCATGTACTTGTCGGGGAAGCCCGGCATCGTGCAGGCCATGCAGATGCCGCCGACGTTGGGGCAGCCGCCGATGCCGTTGACCCAGCCGCGCAGCGGCACGTTGCACTTGACCACCGGCCCCTTGCAGCCGAGCTTGACCAGGCAGCGGTGGTCCGAGCCGTACTCGGTCGCGAAGTTGCCCGATCTCGTAGAACGCGGCGCGGTTGCAGCTCTCGTGCGCGGTGCGCTCGAACAGCCACTTCGGGCGGCCGACGTCGTCGAGCTCGGGCACCGGCGCGCGGCCGGCGAGCGCGAACACGAGGTACATCAGCGTCTCGGTGATGTTGTCGGGCTGGGCGGGGCAGCCGGGGATGTTCACGATCGGGATGCCGGCCTTGGACTTCCACTTCCAGCCCAGGTAGTCGGACAGGCCCATGGCGCCGGTCGGGTTGTTCTTCATCGCCGGGATGCCGCCGTAGGTGGCGCACGTCCCGACCGCGACGACCGCGGCGGCCTTCGGGGCGAGGCGGTCGATCCACTCGTTCGTGGTGATCGGCTGGCCGGTGTCGGGGTTGTCGCCCATCGCCGCGAAGTAGCCGTCGCCCGAGAGCTTCTCGTTCGGGAGCGAGCCCTCGAGGATCAGCACGAACGGGTCGAGCTTGCCGGCCTCCGCGTCCCACCAGGCCTGCATGAACTCGCTGCCCTGCTCGAAGGCCAGCACCGGGTTGTGGACGACGACCTTCGGCATGCCGGGGATCGCGCCGGTGATGATGTCCTCGAGCGAGGGGTTGGTGGCCGAGGTCATGCCGACCGAGTCGCCGTCGCAGGAGAGGCCCGTCGTCATCCAGATCACATGGGCGGTGACCGCCTCTGTCTCGTTCTGCTTCGGTGCGAACTCCGTTGCGGCCATGCCGTCCTCTCCTCCGTCCTCAGCAGATCCGCGGCAGCGGATCTCCGACGAGTTGATCCATCACGCGCTTGCCACCGAAGGCGGTCTCCACCAGGACCATGCCCGGCGGCTCCGTCTTCACCTCACCGATCTCCGCCGCCTGCTCGCAGCCCTCGACCGAGCGCAGCGCGGTCAGCGCGGCGTCGGCGGACTCGGGGGCCACGAAGGCGACGAGCTTGCCCTCGTTCGCCACGTACATCGGGTCGATGCCCAGGATCTCCGCCGCGCCGGCGACGGCCGGGTGCACCGGCACCGCCGCCTCGCGCACGATCATCGCGACGCCCGAGGCGCGCGCGAGCTCGTTGAGCACCGAGGCGACGCCGCCGCGCGTGGCGTCGCGCATGCAGCGCAGCTGCGGGCCCGGCGGCGTCGAGCAGGGCGTCGACCGCGGGCCACAGCGAGCGCGTGTCGGACTCGATGTCCGACGTGAGCTCGAACTCGCCGCGCGCGAGCATGATCGCGGTGCCGTGCTCGCCGATCGAGCCGGAGACGAGGATGCGGTCGCCGGGGCGCAGGCTCTGCGGCGAGAGCGTCGCGCGCGGGTCGCGGCGGCCGACGCCGGTCGTGCACAGGAACATCCCGTCGGCGTGCCCGCGCTCGACGACCTTGGTGTCGCCGGCGACGATCTCGACGCCGGCGACCCGCGCGGCGGCGGCGATCGCCTCGACCTCCGCGCGCAGGGTGCCGGAGTCGAGCCCCTCCTCCAGGATCATCGCGAGCGTCAGCGCCAGTGGGCGCGCGCCGCTCACGGCGAGGTCGTTGACGGTGCCGTTGACGGCGAGGTCGCCGATCGAGCCGCCGGGGAAGCGCAGCGGCGAGACGACGAAGGAGTCCGTCGTCATCGCCAGGTCGTCGCCGACCGCGCCGGCGTCGGCCATCGTCGCGCCCGCCTCGGAGCCGAAGGCGGGGACGAGCAGGCCCTCGATCAGCGTCTGCGTCGCCTTGCCGCCGGCGCCGTGGGCCATCGTGATCGCGGCGTCCTTGAACTTCGGGCGCTTGGCCCGGACGGTCTCGATGATGTCGAGGACCTTGCGCTCGCGCTCCGAGACGGCGTCGCTCACACGACCTCCCGCTCCCGTCGCGAACCGACCGAAGTTGTAGTAGGCGGCGCAGGCGCCCTCGGAGGACACCATGCAGGTCCCGATCGGGCGCTCGGGCGTGCAGGCGGAGCCGAACACCTTGCACTCGAACGGCTTGATGACGCCCTTGAGCACCTCGCCGCACTGGCACGCCTTGGGGTCGGCGACGCGGACGCCCGGCACCGTCCAGCGGCGCTCGGCGTCGAGGTCGGCGTAGGCCTCGCTCAGCTTCAGGCCGGAGTGCGAGATGAAGCCGAGCCCGCGCCACTCGAAGTGCGGGCGCAGCTCGAAGACCTCGGCCATCACCTCGAGCGCGCGCCGGTTGCCCTCGTAGGGGACGACGCGCTTGTACTGGTTCTCGACCTCGCAGCGGCCCTCGGCGAGCTGCGTGAGGATCATGTGGACGCCCTGCAGGATGTCCAGCGGCTCGAAGCCCGAGACGACGATCGGCTTGCCGTAGTCGGCGGGGATGAACTCGAACGGCCGCGCGCCGACGACGGTCGAGACGTGGCCGGGGCCGACGAAGCCGTCGAGGCGCAGGTCGGGCGAGTCGAGCAGCGCGCGCAGCGGCGGCACGATCGTCACGTGGTTGCACATGCACGAGAAGTTCTCGACGCCCTCGGCCTTCGCGCGCTTGAGCGTCAGCGCCGTCGACGGCGCGGTCGTCTCGAACCCGATCGCGAAGAAGACCACCTCGCGGTCGGGGTTGGCCTTCGCGATCCGCAGCGCGTCGAGCGGCGAGTAGACCATGCGGATGTCGGCGCCCGCCGCCTTGGCCTCCAGCAGCGAGCCGTGCGAGCCCGGCACGCGCATCATGTCGCCGAAGCAGGTGAAGATCACGCCCGGCTGGTGGGCGAGCGCGATGCCGTCGTCGACGCGCCCCATCGGGATCACGCAGACCGGGCAGCCGGGCCCGTGCACGAGCTCGACGTTGGCGGGCAGCAGGTCGTCGAGGCCGTACTTGTAGATCGAGTGCGTGTGCCCGCCGCACACCTCCATCACCTTGTAGTGACGGCCGGGCTCGACGATCGAGAGGATCTCGCCGGCGAGCGCGCGCCCCAGCTCGGCGTCCCGGAACTCGTCGACGAACCTCACGCGATCGCCGTCCCCGCGTGGACGAGTACCTCGTCCCCGGGCCCGGCATCGACGAGCGCGATCTCGACCGTGCTGCGCTCGCCCTCGGCGGTCGCGCACAGCGCGAGCCCGCGCGCCTCGTCGACCTCGATCACGCGCATCGGGACGGCGACGTCCCCACAGGTGATGCACAGTGCCCGAGGTGCAGTCGGTCACTCGATCAGGCTCGCCTTGAGCTCCTCGAGCTCCTGCTCGTACTCCGCCCCCATGCCCTGCAGCAGCTCGAGGGTGGCCTGCGCCTCTTCCTCGTCGACCTGGGAGAGCGCGAACCCGACGTGGATGAGGACCCAGTCGCCCGGTCCGACGCCGCCACCTTCGTCGGCGTCCGAGCAGCCCGATATTCACATTACGTTGGACCCCGGCTACGTCGACTCTGGCGAGCCGGTTTCCAACGTCCACCACCTCGATGATGCGGCCAGGGATGGCCAAGCACATCGCGGTTCTCCCGTCTTTGGGGATCTGACTTCGGGCAAGCTACACCCCGGGCAGCGGTTCACAACCGTGTACGGTCACGCCCTCGCGCTCGGCCGCGAGCTCCACGAAATAGTCCAGGGATTCCGGGTTTTGGAGCGAGTCGCGGCTCGCGGCCTTGTCGGCCGGGGTGCCCGTGAGGATCTTCTTGACCGGCACCTCGAGCACCTTGCCCGAGAGCGTGCGCGGGACCTCCTTGACCTGGAAGACCTCGCTCGGAACGTGGCGCGGAGAGCAGTCCTCGCGGACGCGCTTGGCGATCGCCTTCTCGAGGTCCTCGTCGAGCTCGGCGCCCTCGCGCAGCACGACGAACAGCGGCATCCAGGCGTCGTCGCCCTTCGCGATGTCGACCACGAGCGCGTCGGTGATCTCGTCGAGCGCGAGCACCGCGCGGTAGATCTCCGCCGTCCCCATGCGGATGCCGCCGCGGTTGATGGTCGAGTCCGAGCGGCCGGTGATGACGGCGGTGCCGCGCTCGGTGATGCGGATCCAGTCGCCGTGGCGCCAGACGCCGGGGTACATGTCGAAGTAGGACTCGCGCAGCTTCTCGCCGTCCTCGTCGTCCCAGAAGTAGATCGGCATCGAGGGCATCGGCGCGGTGATCACGAGCTCGCCGACCTCGTCGATCACGGCGTTGCCGTCCTCGTCGTAGGCCTCGACCTTCGCGCCCAGCGAGCGGCCCTGGAGCTCGCCGCGGTAGACCGGCAGCAGCGGCACGCCGCCGACGAACGCGGTGCACATGTCGGTGCCGCCGCTGGTGGAGAACAGCCACGTCTCCTTGCCGAGCTTGCTCGTAGACCCACTCGAAGCCCTCGGGCGCGAGCGGCGAGCCGGTCGAGCCGACGCTGCGCAGCGCCGACAGGTCGCGGCCCTTGGCGGGCTCGACCTCGGCCTTCATGCAGGCGGCGAGGTAGGCGGCGCTGGTGCCGAAGCAGGTCATCCCGGTCTCCTCGGCGAGGTCCCACAGCGCGCCCATGTCGGGCGTCGCCCGGGTTGCCGTCGTAGAGCACGATCGAGGCCTCGGTGAGCAGCATGCCGACGAGGAAGTTCCACATCATCCAGCCCGTGGTGGTGAACCAGAAGACGCGGTCGCCCTCCTGCGCGTCGACGTGCAGGTGGTGCTTCTTGAGGTGCTCGATGAGGATGCCGCCCTGCGAGTGCACGATCGCCTTCGGCAGGCCGGTCGTGCCCGAGGAGTAGAGGACCCACATCGGGTGCTCGAAGGGCACGCGCTCGAACGTCGAGCGCCTCGTCGGTGGGCGGGAACGCCTCGTCCCAGTCGCCCCCGTCGCCGTCGAGGTAGCCGAGCGTCACCGTGTGCTCGAGCGAGGGCATCTCGCCCTGCACGCGCGCGATCAGCTCGCTGCGGTCATGGTCCTTACCGCCGTAGCGGTAGCCGTCGACGGTCAGCAGCACCTTCGGCTCGATCTGGGCGAAGCGGTCGACGACGCTGCGCGCCCCGAAGTCGGGCGAGCAGCTCGACCACACCGCGCCGAGGCTCGTGGTGGCGAGGAAGGCGGCGATCGTCTCGGGGATGTTCGGCATGTAGGCGACGACGCGGTCGCCGCGCTCGATGCCCATCGCCTTCAGGCCGGCCGGCGATGCGGGCCGTCTGCGAGCGCAGCTCGTCCCACGTCCACTCCCCGGCGTCGCGCAGCTCCGAGGCGTGGCGGATCGCCACGCGGTCGCCCGGCTTGTCGCGGAAGATGTGCTCCGGGTAGGAGATCTCGGCGCCCGTGAACCATCTGGCGCCCGGCATCGAGGCGTCGGGCAGCACCTCGTCGTAGTCCGACTGGACCTCGAAGAACTCCCAGATCGAGGCCCAGAAGGCCTCGATCTCCTCGGTCGACCAGCGCCAGAGCGCGTCGTAGTCGTCGAAGCTCAGCCCGTGCTCGGACTCGAGCCAGCGCATGTAGCGCGTGAGAGTCGCCCGCTCGACCAGCTCCTCGGGCGGCTCCCACAGAAGGGTCCCCTGCTCCTGCGTCGCCATCGGCGGAAGCTTACGGCGCGAGGCCCTCGGGGTAGGCGTTCGCGCATGGCAGACAAACCAGAACCGATGGACACGAAAAAGGTGCTCGAGCAGCTCAACGTCGGGCTCGAGCTGCAGCTGCGGTCGCTGCTGCAGTTCACGCAGGCGTCCGGCTCGATGTTCGGCATCGAGGTGCAGGGCGTGGCGGAGAAGCTGTGGGACTTCGCCCGGGCCGAGCTCGAGGACACGCGGCTGATCATCGAGAAGATCACGGCGCTCGGCGGGGACCCGACCACCAAGGTCGGCAAGCTCGCGTGGGACCCGAAGCCGGGCAAGACGCTCGACTACCTGATCGAGACCGAGGACGAGGTGACCGAGGCGCTGCACGCGGTGATCCCGCACTCCGGCCAGGAGGCCGCGCTCGGAGGCGCTCGAGCACCTGATGGAGCACATCATCATGCGCAAGCAGAACCAGATCGACTGGCTGCGGCGGGCGCGGCGCGAGCCATGACGCTCCAGCACGTCTCGCTCGAGATCCGCCGCGACGACGTGCCGGCCGAGCTGCGCTTCTGGGCGCTGCTCGGCTTCGCCGAGGTCGACCCGCCCGGCACGCTCGGCGAGGTCGCGTCGTGGGTGCAGCGCGACGGCACCCAGATCCACCTGCTGTGGGACGACGATCCGGTCGTGCCGCCCAGCGGCCACGCCGCCGTCGTGGTGGACGACTTCGACGCCACCGTGGCCGCGCTGCGCGAGCTCGGCCTCGAGCCGCGCGAGCGCACGCGCCACTGGGGCGCCGCCCGCGCCTTCGTCCACAGCCCGGCGGGTCACACCGTCGAGCTGATGGACCAGCCGCCCCCCGACTGACGGAGGTAGCCGCACCCTCATACTCGCGTCCACGCCCCTGTCGGGCGCTCACGGGGAGGTCGATCATGCACCTATGGCCACCGCCTCCCTCCCCCGCCCCGCTCAGCTCGTCGCCGCCGCCCTCGAAGAAGGGCTGCGACCCGCATCAGCGCCAGCGCGACCTCGTGCGCGCCAGCCTGATCGCCCGCGGCTAGCTCAGCAGCGCTCGCACGCCCGCCACCGCCGCGTCGCGGATGCGGTGCTCGCGATCGTCGGACACCTGCAGCTCGACGCGCGCGCCCGCCTCCTCCAGCGCCCGCGCCGTCGCCTCCACGCGCTCCAGCGGCACCCACTCGTCGTGGCGGCTGGTCTCCATGAACACGGGCAGGCCGTCGAGCGGGCCGGGCCGCGCGACCTCGTCGTCCGGGCCGATCAGCGCGCCGGTGAGGATCGCCGCGCCCGCGAACGGCCGCGGCGCCCGCGCGATCAGGTCGGCGACGAGGCAGGCGCCCTGGGAGAAGCCGGCGAGCACGATCCGCTCGATCGGGACGCCGGCGTCGACCACCTCCGCGATCGCCGTCTCGGCGGCCTCGAGCGCCTGGCCGAGCTGCGGCTCGTTGGCGATCCGCGGCTCGTTGAAGCGCCCCGGGTACCAGGAGCCGCGCGACGCCGCCGGCAGGACGTAGGCGACGTCGGGGTCGTCGATGCGGAGCACGAGGTGCTCGAGCATGTAGGCCGGCTCCTGGCCGCGGCCGTGGAGGACGACGGCGACCCGCCGCGCCCGCGCGAGCGCCCTCCCGACCCTGACCGGCGGTGCTGCGAGGTGCGGGTTCAGACGACCTGCTCGACCGTGTCGATCGGCTCCAGCTGATCGATCTCGCCGCGCCGGTGCTCCCAGTGCGGCGGGATGCACATGTGCGTGCCGAGCTCGTCCTCCGGCTCGTCGATGGTGAAGCCCGCCGACGTCGACGCGGCGAACTCGAACAGCGCCCCGCCCGGGGTGCGCATGTAGACCGAGTGGAAGTAGCCGCGGTCCTTGACGTCGGAGACGTCGGTGTAGCCGAGGCCGACGAGCCAGTCCTTGACCGTGGCCTGGTCCTCGAGCGTGCGCGTGTCGAACGCGTGGTGGTGGATCGTCCCCTCGCCGAACGACCACGTGCCCTGCTCGAGGTCGGGCTCCTCCACGAGCTCGATCAGCCGGCCGCCGCCGCCGTCGACGCCGATCCGGTACTGGTGGTGCGCGCCCTCGGTGCCGAGGTGCTCGGCGCCCATGCCGCGGCGCAGGAAGTCGTCCATCGGACCCGGCTCGCGAACCGAGGTGGTGGTGCCGTGGGCGCCGCGGATCGCGTGCTCGAGCGGCACGTCGCTGCCGTCCCAGGGCTTGCGGTCGTCCTGGTCGGTCTCGCCGACGATCGAGTACGGGATGCCGCAGGGATGCGCGAAGTCGAGGCGCTGGGTGCCGAAGCGCTCGGTCTCGTCGACGTCGACGCCGGCCGCGCGCAGCCGGTCGGCCCAGAAGCCGATCGAGTCGGCCGGGACCGAGACCCGGATGGTCCGGAGCTGGTTGGTCCCGCGCCGGCCCATCCACCCCGCCTGGCGGTAGGGGAAGGACGTGAGGATCGTCGAGAGGTCGCCGAGCCGGTTCGCGTAATAGAGGTGGTAGATCGGGATCTCGCCGTCGAACAGGACGGTCTTCTTGACGCTCCGCAGGCCGAGCAGGCGCACGTGGAAGTCGTAGTCCTCCTGCGCCCCGCCGACGCAGAAGGTGAGGTGGTGGGTGCCGCGGATCAGGGTCGCATCGAGCATGGCTCTTGTATACACAAGACCTATGGCCGACCGATCACAGCTGTTCGACGACATCGACTCGATGGAGCCCGAGCGCTTCACCGCCCACCTCGCCGAGGACGTCACCATGCGCTTCGGCAACGCCGAGCCCGTCCACGGCCGCGCCGCGGTCCACGACGTCTGGGCCTCGTTCTGCGACGGCATCGACGGCGTCTCGCACGCGCCCGTCGATCGCTGGGAGTCCGACTCCGGCACCGTCGTGCAGGCCGACGTCACCTACACGCGCAAGGACGGCGGCACCGTCACCGTCCCGGTCGTGACGATCTACCGCGAGGGCGACGAGGCGATCGTCGACTACCGCGTCTTCATCGACCTCGCGCCGCTGTTCGCCTGAGTCAGCGGCGCGGCGGCGAGTCGTCGCGCACGCGCAGGACGGGCTCGTCCTCGTCCGTGCGCGAGGCGTACGGGAGGTCGCCCGAGTGGTACGCGCTCGGCTCCGGCGGGAGCGGGCTGCGCGGGCGCAGGCCGGTGATCATCACCCCGATCCCGACCGCGAGCAGCAGCCCCGGCCAGAAGAACAGCGTCTCGTCGTCGCTGACGCCGGCGGAGATCGTGAACACGATCAGGTTGGCCACGCCGAGGTAGGCCGGCCCGGGCGCGCGGTCGACCGCGCCGACGGCGATCAGGCCGCAGCCGGCGGCGAGCAGCGACGAGCTCCCAGCCGTTGGGCAGGATCGTGTCGCCGGAGCCCAGGAACGGAAGCAGCACGCTCGCGAACCCCGTCAGCCCGATCGCGAGCACGGCCAGCCCCGCCGCGTTGACCATCTGCTCGGCGTGGCGCGGCGCGGTATCTCGCAGCTGCAGCGAGAGGACCACGAACCCGACCGCGGCGGCGGCCAGCAGCCAGCGGTAGGTCGTCAGCGAGTCGGCGTCGGTGGCCCAGCGGACGAACGACAGCAGGGCGACGGTGGCGGCGACCGCGGCGATCAGCGCGCAGATCGACGAGCCCTTCGCGGCCGCGGCCCACAACGCCGTCCCGGCGACGACGAGCGAGGTCCACGTGACGGCCCCGGCGGGGAACGCGTCGAAGTCGGCGCCGAGCACGTCGGCCAGCGTCAGCAGGCCGGCGCCAGCAGGCCGAGCCCCGCCACCAGCAGCACCGACTGGTAGGTCGGCGGGCGGCCGTCCTCGGGGCGCGCCTGCAGCCCCAGCGCGAGGATCACGCCCGCCGCGAGGGCGAGGATCACCAGGTGGACGCCGGTGGGGAGCTTGTCGTTGAGCCGGATCTCCTCGAGCGCCACGCCGACCGTGACGAGCACCGCGCCCGCCGCGATCAGCGGGCCGCGGTGCGCCGGCGGGCGCAGCAGGTCGAGAAGGTCGCTCGCCACTAGATCCCGGGGTTGGGGACCGGCTTCTCGCCCGAGTAGTCGTAGAAGCCCATGCCGGACTTGCGGCCGTACCAGCCCGCCGAGAGCATCTTGCGCAGCAGCGGCGGGCGGGCGAAGCGGCGCTCGCGGAACTCGTCGAACAGCACGTCGCAGATCGCGCCCATCGTGTCGAGCCCGACGAAGTCGGAGAGCGTGAGCGGCCCCATCGGGTGCCCCGCGCCCGCCTTCATCGCAGCGTCGATCTCCTCGATCGAGCCGACGCCCTCCTCGTAGGCGCGGATCGCGTCGAGCAGATACGGCACGAGCAGCCGGTTGACGATGAAGCCCGCCGAGTCGCGCGTCTGCACGGTCTGCTTGCCGAGCTTGGCGCCGAAGTCGAGGCCGGCCTGGAATGCCTCGTCGGAGGTCGTGACGGCGCGGATGACCTCGACGAGCGGCATCACCTGCGCCGGGTTGAAGAAGTGCAGGCCGAGGAAGCGGTCGGGCCGCGACGTGGCAGCCGCCTGGTCGACGACGGCGAGCGAGGACGTGTTGGTGGCCAGCCAGGCGTCGGGCTTGACGATCGCGTCGAGCTCGCGCCACATCTCGAGCTTGAGCCCGAGGTCCTCGGTGATCGCCTCGATCACGAGGTCGCAGTCGGCGAGGTCGCCGTAGTCGGTGGTCGTGGCGATGCGGCCGCGCGCGGCGTCGGCGTCGGCCTGCTCGAGCTTGCCCTTCTCGACCGCGCGGCCGAGCTGCTTCTCGATCTTGCCCACGCCGCTTGCGAGACGGTCGTCGTCGACCTCGCGCAGCACCACGTCGTAGCCCGCCTGCGCCGCGACCTGGGCGATTCCGTGCCCCATCAACCCGGCGCCGAGCACGCCGACCGTCTTGACCTCTGCCATGTCACTCCCGTTCGCTGGTTCAGGTGAAGCGCGCGGGAGCGTATCCCGCTACGGGCGCTGCGGCGCCCGGACCTCGATGGAGCCGTCGCGGACGCGCGCCTCCAGGGCCGGCTGCGGGTAGGCGGCCGGGCCCTGCTCGACCGAGCCGTCCGCGAGCCGGAACTCGGAGGCGTGGAGCGGGCAGCGCACGCACTCCCCCACGAGCTCCCCGTCGGCCAGCGAGCCGCCGCGGTGCACGCAGGTGTCCGAGAGCGCGTAGACCTCGCCGCCGCTGCGCGCGATCACGATCGCGACGCCGTCGACGTCGACCGCGCGCATCTCGCCCTCGCCCAGCGCGGCGTCGGCGAGCGCCTGCGTCCAGTCCTCGGGGTAGTCCTCGAACGTCGTCATCGCGACGCCGACGCCCTCGGCGTACGTCAGGTGGCCGCCGAGGTAGCCGCCGACGGTGACGGAGCCCAGCCCGAGCAGCGCCAGCAGCTTGCCGCGCCCGCGCGAGCCACCGGCCCGCGCGACCAGCGAGGCGCCGAACAGGCCGACGGCGGTCGCGTTGAAGGCGGCGTGGATGATCCCGATCCGGCGCACGGGGTCGTTGCCGGGCTCGGTGTCCGCCCAGTCGGCGTAGCCGGTCGCGATGGTCGGCACGGCGCTCGCGAGGCCGGCGCCGACGAGCAGGTCGGCGGCCTTCTGGCCGTCCTCGCCGCCGAGCCAGTCGATCAGCACCGCGCTCGTCCAGCTGCCCATCGGGAGCAGGATCAGCAGTGGGTGGACGGGGTGTCCGAGCCAGGTGCCCGAAAGGGCCTCATTGACCTTGGGCGGCGCCTTGAGGCTGCGGACGGCCTTGGCGATCTGCTTGGTGGGGCCGTCGACGGCCTCGAACGACGCGAGGCGCTCGAGGAGGTCGTGGCCGATCGGGGTGCGCGGCGACATGCCCGACGCTGTACCCAAGCTAGGCTCCCGGCAATGCCCCTCGTCGTCACCGAGACGCACGGCCCGGTCCGCCACGTCGTGCTCAACCGCCCCGACAAGCGCAACGCGTTCAACGGCGAGCTGGTCACCGCCGTCGGCGAGGCGATGCGCGCCGCCGCCGCCGAGACGTCCGTGCATTGCGTCGTCCTGCGCGGCATGGGCCCGATGTTCTCGTCCGGCATGGACCTGGCCTCGCTCGGCGACCTCGCGGCCAACCCCGGCAACCTGCGCGCCTTCCGCCACGAGATCCTCAACGCCTGGAACGTCGCCGAGGAGATGACGAAGCCGGTGATCTGCGTGATCCACGGCGCCTGCATCGGCGGCGCGATGGAGCTGGCGCTCGCCTGCGACCTGCGCGTGATGGCCAAGGACGCGGTGATCGGGATGCCCGAGACCCGCATCGGCCTGATCCCCGACGTCGGCGGCTCCTCGCGGCTGCCGCAGGTGATCGGGCTCGGCCGCGCCAAGGAGATGGTGATGACGGGCAAGATGATCAACGGCGACGAGGCCGAGCGGATCGGGCTCGTCAACCGCGTGGCGACGATCGAGAAGCTCGGGCCCGAGACGCAGAAGCTGATCGACGAGCTGCTCTCCTGCGCGCCCCTGGCCGTCGGCCTCGCCAAGCGCGTGATGGACGCCTCGGCGCGCCCGGCGCTCGCCGCGACGCTCGAGCTCGAGGTCGCGATGCAGGAGCTGTGCGCCCGCACGGCGGACTTCGCCGAGGGCGCGAAGGCCTTCCGGGAGAAGCGCCAGCCCGAGTTCAGCGGCCGCTGACGCGGCCGCGGACCTCGCCGAGGCCGGCCCCGCGCAGCACGACCTCGTCACCGTCCTCCAGGTAGGTGCGGGTCGAGCCGTCGGCGAGGTCGATCGGCTCGTCGCCGTTCCAGCTCAGCTCGAGCAGCGAGCCGCGCTGGTCGCGCTCCGGTCCCGAGATCGTCCCGGAGCCGAGCAGGTCGCCGGTGCGCAGCGAGGCGCCGTTGACGGTCAGGTGGGCGACCTGCTGGGCGACGCTCCAGTAGAGCTGGTCCGCGTTCGTGCGCGCGACGACGCTGCCGTTGAGCTCGACCTCGAGCGCGACGTCGAACGCCCACGGCTCCTCCTCCAGGTACGGCAGCGGCGGCGGGTCCTGGGGCTCGCGGCGCGTGCGCGGCAGGTCGTCGAGCGGGACCACCCAGTGGCTGATCGAGGTCGCGAACGACTTGCCGAGAAACGGGCCGAGCGGGCGCGTCTCCCAGGCCTGGATGTCGCGCGCGCTCCAGTCGTTGAGCAGCACGGCCCCGAAGACGTGGTCGAGCGCGCGCTCGACCGGGACCGGCTCGCCGTGCGCGCTCGGCCGCCCGATCACGAAGCCCAGCTCGAGCTCGATGTCGAGGCGCCGGGTCGGGCCGAACTCGCCCGGCCCGAGCTGGCCGTGGGGCCGCGGGATCGGCGTGCCGCTGGGGACGATCGTGCCGGCGCGGCCGTGGTAGCCGACCGGGAGATGGCGCCAGTTCGGCGGCAGCGCCTCGCCGTCGGGGCGGAAGATGCGCCCGGCGTTGGTCGCGTGGTGCAGCGACGAGTAGAAGTCGACGTAGTCGGCGACCGCGAACGGGAGGTACAGGTCGACCACCCGCAGCGGGTACGCGGGCGCGTCCTCGATCGCCCGCGCGGCCGCCCACGCCTCCGGGCCCGCCCACATCAGCGGGTTGAGCGCCGGCGCGGCGAGCAGCGAGCGCAGCGGGCCGGCTGAAGCGGCCGCGGCGAGGTCGAGCACCTCCTCCCCTGGCGGGCCCCGACGCGCGCCGGCTCGCCTGGCGCGAAAATCCCAGATGACTGAGCCTGGCCCGCGGGGCCATCGGGCCTGGATGGCGGCGGCGCACGAGACAGCCCGAGGGGCCTCGGTGTGACTCGTCATCAGTGCCACTCGACCGGGCCCGCCGTGAGGACGTGGGAGCCGAGCTTGCGGCCGAGGACGTCCTGGGCGGCGCGGGCGGCCGCGAGGATCCGCTCGAGCGAGATGCCGGTCTCGATCCCCATCTCGTGCAACATCGAGACGAGGTCCTCGGTGGCGATGTTGCCGGTTGCGCCGCGCGGCACAGGGCAGCCGCCGAGCTCGCCGAAGCTCGACTCGAAGGAGTCGACCCCGGCGTCGAGCGCGGCCAGGACGTTGGCGAGCCCCTGGCCGCGGGTGTTGTGGAAGTGGGCCGTCAGCTCGACCTCGGCGCCGAGCGCCTCGCGGGCCGCGCCGAAGAACCCGCGCACCTGGACCGGGTTCGCCATCCCGGTGGTGTCGCCGAAGGCGATCTCCTGCGCGCCGGCGTCGCGCAGGCGGGCGGCGATGGCGTGGACCCGCTCGGGCGGCACGTGGCCCTCGTAGGGGCAGCCGAACGCGGTCGCGACCGTGGCCTCGCAGCGCAGGCCGGCCTCGCGGGCCTGGCCGAGGACCTGCTCGAGGCCGCTCAGCGACTCCTCGACCGAGCGGTTGACGTTCTTGCGGTTGTGCGTCTCCGAGGCGCTCAGGAAGACGTTGATCTCGTGGAAGCGCTCGCGCCGGCGCAGCGCGTTCTCGAGCCCCTTCGCGTTCGGGATCAGGACCGAGATCGCGACGTCGCCGGGCGGGTCGATGCGGTCGAGGACCTCCTCGGCGTCCGCGAGCTGCGGGATCGCGTCGGCGCGCACGAAGCTGGTGGCCTCGAGCCGGTGCAGGCCGGTGCGCGCGAGCAGGTCGATCAGCCGCACCTTCTCGCCGGTGGGAACGATCTCGGGCTCGTTCTGGAAGCCGTCGCGGGGGCCGACCTCGCGGATGCGGACGCGGTCTGGGGTCATGGGCTCGCGGAACTTATACTCCCGCGCCGTGAGCTCCCCCGTGGTTCTGCTGGCGGGCGGTACGGGAGGCGCCAAGCTGGCGCGCGGACTGCTCGAAGAGGTCGGCGCCGATCTCGTCGTGATCGCCAACACCGGCGATGACGTCGAGGTGCACGGCGGCTACGTCTCGCCCGACCCCGACCTCGTCCTCTACTCGCTGGCCGGCCGCATCGACGATCGCGGCTGGGGCCTGCGCGACGACACCTTCGTCGTGATGGACGCCCTGCGCGCGCTGGGCGAGAACGTCTGGTTCAACCTCGGCGACCGCGACCTCGCGGTCTGCCTCCAGCGCGCGCGGCGGCTCGGCGAGGGCGCGCGGCTGACCGAGACGCTCGCGGAGCTGGGCGAGGCGCTCGCTGTCCCGGCGCGCGTGCTGCCGCCCACCGACGCGGCCATCCGCACCCACATCCGCGCCCGCGGCGAGTGGGTCGGCTTCCAGGAGTTCATGATCCGCGACCGCGCCGAGGGGCCCGTCGAGGGCGTCGAGGTGCTCGGCGCCGGCTCGGCGCACGCGACCCCGGAGGTGCTGGAGGCGCTGGGGCAGGCGCGGGCGATCGTGATCGGGCCGTCGAACCCCGTGATCTCGATCGGGCCGATCCTGAGCGTGCGCGGCATCGCCGACGCGCTGATGGCGACCGACGCGCCGGTCGTCGCCGTCTCGCCGCTCGTGCGCGGGGCGGTGCTCAAGGGCCCGACCGACCTGTTCATGGACTGGGCCGGCTTCCCCCTCACGGCCGACGGGATCTGCGCCCACTACGAGGGGCTGATCGGAGGCCTCGTCAGCGACGAGCGCGCGAGCGATGTCCCGACGCTCGAGACCGACGTCGAGATGGGCGACGCCGAGGCCCGGCGGCGCGTGGCGCGCGAGACGCTGGACTTCGCCGCCGCCCTGCGTGGGTAGCGTTCCCGGTCGTGCATACGCTCGCCGTCCTCCCCGTCAAGTCGTTCGGCCGGGCCAAGCAGCGCCTCGGTGATGCCGTGGGCGATCAGAAGCGGGCGCTGGCGCGGGCGATGGCGACCGACGTGCTCGAGGCCCTGGGCCGGGTCGACGGGCTCGACGGCGTGATCGTCGTCTCGGCGGAGGCGCTCGGCGACGACGTCGAGCCGGGCGGTCGCGTCGAGCTGGTCCACGATCCCGAGGAGGCGGGCCAGTCCGCGGCGGCCCTGCGCGGCGTCCGTGCGGCCGTCGAGCGGGGCGCCGAGCGGGTGCTGCTCGTGCCCGGCGACTGCCCGGCGCTCGAGCCCGACGAGGTGGCGGACCTGCTGAGCGAGCCGCAGGAGGGCGTCGTGATCGTCCCCGACCGCCACGGCGCGGGCACCAACGCGCTGCTGATCGCGCCGCCGGAGGTGCTCGAGCCGGCCTTCGGGCCGGGGTCGTTCGCCCGCCACGCCGCGCTCGCCCACGCCGCGGGCGCCCGCGTGCGGATCGGCCGCCTGCCCTCGCTCGAGCTCGACGTCGACACCCCCGGCGACCTCGCCGCCCTGCGCGCTGCCCTGGCCGCGCGCTCCGGCGGCGCGCCGCGCACGCGCGGGCTGCTCGACGCGATCACGTCGGTCCCCGCGGGCTAGCCGGTGCGGCTCGCGCTCGACCCGCTGCCGGGCCTGCCGGAGGTCCGCCCCGGCGACGACCTCGCCGCGCTGCTGGCGCGCGCCCCGTCTGGACCCGCCGCTCGGCCCCGCCGACGTGCTCGTGATCGCGCACAAGGTCGTCTCCAAGGCCGAGGGCCGCGTGCGCGCGCTCGCGGACGTCGAGCCCGGCGAGCGCGCCCGGGCGCTCGCCGCCGAGCACGGCAAGGACCCGCGCCACGTCCAGGCCGTCCTCGACGAGACCAGCGTGCTGCTGCGGGCCGACCACGGCCGCCTGATCTGCCGCACCCGCCACGGCTTCACGTGCGCGAACGCCGGCGTCGACCAGTCCAACGCCGGCGCGCCGGACACCGTGATCCTGCTGCCCGACGACCCCGACGGCTCCGCCCGTGCCCTGCGGGCGCGGCTCGGCGTCGGCGCCGTCGTGATCACCGACTCCTGGGGCCGCCCCTGGCGCCAGGGCCAGATCGAGGTCGCGATCGGCTGCGCCGGCCTCGCCCCGCTGGCCGACTGGCGCGGCGCCGACGACCGCGACGGCCGCGCGATCGCCGCCTCCATGACCGCGATCGCCGACGAGGTCGCGGCGGCCGCCGACCTCGTGCGCGGCAAGGCGTCGGGCGAGCCGGCCGTGCGGGTGCGCGGGCTCGAGGGCGCGATCACGGCGGACGACGGGCCGGGTGCCGCCGCGATCGTGCGCCCGCCGGAGGAGGACCTGTTCAGCTAGCGCCGGCGAACGGCAACTGCGCTGGGTAGGGAATGGGTGGGCCGCCCGCCCGGCGAAGGAGGGGCCATTTCTTCCCATTCGAGGCCGCTCGGCGAGACCGTTGGGAAGAAAGGGGCCTCACAGGCCCCTTTCTTCCCATTGCACTGCTGGACGGGTGCCGAAAGGGAAGAAGTGGCCCTTCACATGAGCGCCGGGGCACTTCAAACCCACCCCTACCCAGCCGCCGTTGACGTTCGCTCGCCCTCCGCGACCAACAGAGCGCCGGCCGGGCCCAGACCCGTTCCCGCCACGATCACATCGGCCCGCTCCCACGGCCGGTCGCGCTCGAGGAACGGGACCTCCTCGGACTGCCATTCCTCCCAGCCGGCCACGTCGCCGCCGTCGCGCTCGATGCCGCGCTCGCGCGCGATCTCGCGATCGGACTGCACCCAGATCGCGCGGTCGATCAGGTCGGCGAGCTCCGCGCGCCCCGCGCCGACGCCCTCGACCACGAGGAGTTCGCACGGCGCCGGGACCTCGATCGCGCCCGGGCGCGAGCGCTCGTCCCAGGGCGGCGGCCGGTAGGCGACGGGCTCACCGCGGAGGACCGGCTCGAGCACGCCCGCTCGCATCTCCGCCACCCAGTCGAAGCGCGCGAGGAACCACGCGACGTCGTCGGTGTGGACGACCGCGGAGCCCGGCCGTGTCGCGGCGAGCGCCCGTGCGAGGGTGGTCTTGCCGGCGCCGCTGCGGCCGTCGACCGCGATCACGCGCGCGCCGCCCAGCACCTCCTCCGGCGACGCGGAGCGCCACGGGCCCAGGAAGGGCTCGGCGGGGAAGAGCTTCAGGCCGCCGCGCGCTGCTTGGCCAACAGGCGCTCGTCGAAGCGCCCGCGCGCCTCCTCGACCCGCTTGCCGTGCGCGAGCGACCACGAGCCCAGGGCCTTCAGCGGCCCGGCGAGGCTGGCGCCCAGCGGCGTCAGCGCGTACTCGACGCGCGGCGGGACCTCCGGGTGCACGCGGCGGCCGACGAGGCCGTCGCGCTCCATCGCGCGCAGCGTCTGGGTCAGGACCTTCTCCGAGATCGGCTCGAGGTCGGCCAGCAGCTGGTGGTAGCGGCGGGTGCCGTCGCCGAGGGCGAGCAGCACGTCGACCGACCACTTCGACGAGAGCAGGCCGAGCGAGTCGTGGATCAAGCGGCCCGTGCGGGCGCGCTCGGCGCCGCGCCGCGGGGCCACGGGGGTCATGGAGCGAACGGCCATGGCTATCGCCTTCCCATCTCTTCGATGCGTGGTCGCGGCTTGACGAACGCGCGGCAGTCGAGCCCGTCCTTGCACTGGTGCTTGGCCGACGGCGGCAGAGGCTCGTCGGGGATGTGCCGCACCATGAACCCGTTCGTGGGCGGCTCGAGGGCGAGCGAGACGACCGCGGGCGGCGGCCGGAACGCGTCGCCCGGGGACAGAGTGGAGGCCGCCACGGCGAGCGCGAACGGAACCGCGAGCACGACCGCGCCCGCGAAGTTCACGAACGCCTGGCGGCGGGCGCGGCGGCGCACGGCCTGCGACGCCGCGGCCTCGAGGTAGACGCCCAGCCGGGCGAGGTCGTCGGGCAGCTCGGGCTCGCGGCTCATCCCGCCGGCTCCTTCGCCGGGGTCAACACCGTGGTCAGCGTCCGCAGCGCGCGCGAGACGCGCAGCCGCGCCGCGTTCTCGCTGCAGCCGAGCTCGCCCGCAACCTCGTCGTAGGACAGCTGCTGCACGACCCGGAGCTGGAGCGCCTCGCGCTGCGGGCTCGGCAGCCCCTCGACGGCGGAGTGCAGCGCCGGCCCCATGTCGGAGGCGGCCATCCGCTCGTCCACGCGCTCGTAGTCGTCGCACTCGGCGAACGCCAGCGGCATCCCGAGCCGGTTCCGCGCCGCGGTCTCGATCCGGTTGTGCTTGTGGTACTGCCGCAGCAGGTTGCGGGCGATGCCGAAGAGCCAGGGCGCGCCGGAGCCGTCCGCCTCGTCGCGGAAGCGCTTGACGGATCGCCAGGCCTGCGCGAATGTCTCGGCGGTCAGGTCGAGAGCGGCGGATTCGGAGCTTGTCTGGCGCTGGAACCAGGCACGCACCCAGACGGCGTAGCGGTCATAAAACTCGCGGAACGCCTGCGGATCCGTCCTGGCTGCGAGCAGCAGCTCAGCGTCGGTGTTATGGGGCAAGGAAGTGGGCTTCTTTCCAGATGGTGCGCTTTCCCCAATGATGATCGCAGCGGAAAATGCATGTCTGTTAAGAGTGTGCGTACACGGAAAACCCCCGCACCTTGCGAGGAAAATGACCGTGTTCAGGAGAGATCTTGCTCGTAGACGCGCTCGAGCTGAAGCACCGGATGGTCGGAGTCTTCAGGCGGTAGCGTCTTCTCCAGCACGACCCGCGCGCGGCGGCCGTCGAGCTCGAGCGTGGCGACCTGGTTGTCGAACCACGGATCCTCGTGGGCGTAGCGCCAGCGGACCGACGGGTCCCCGACCCCGGCCAGGCGGGCCAGCCCGCGCATGATCACGCGCGCCGGCGCGGAGGCCATGAAGCGCATCACCCTGCGCTCCTTGTCGTCGAGCGGGTTGCGGAACGGCGAGCACGTCGCCTGCCAGGCCGTCGAGCGCATCCCGGTGCCCTTCGGGAACGCGACCTCGGCGAGGTAGGCGTGGTGGACGTCGCCCGAGAGCGCGACGATCGTGGCCGGCGGCTCGCCGCGCTCGCCCGTCCCGACCGCCCGCACGATCCCCATCATGCGTTCGAGCGACTCGCCGAACGCGGCCCAGTGCTCGAGGTCGAGGCCCTGGCGGAACTTCTCGCCGATGCGCGAGCCGACCCGCCCCCACGCGCCGTCGCACAGCGCCTCGTTCCACGCCTCGAGATAGTGCATCCCTGGCGCGAGCAGCAGCGGCAGCGAGGTCCCGATCAGCAGGTGCTTGCAGTCGCCGCGCGCCTGCTCCTCGATCCACTGCCACTCGTCCTCGTCGACCATGCTGCGCTCGCCGGGATCGAGCACGCGGCCCGCGCGCGAGTCGACCATGACCAGCCGCGCCGAGCCGATGTCGCGGCAGTAGCTCCAGCGCGTGCCCTCGACCTCGCGGTCGGCCTTGAAGACGTAGTCGTTGAGGATCTCCGCGCCGTCCTCGGCCTCCCGCACGCGGTGATAGACGTCGTAGTCGTCGAGCTCGCGCGGCGAGAGGTTGCCGAGGTGCTGGTAGATCCAGTACGACATGAAGCCGCCGACGATGCGGTCGTCCCACCAGCCCTGGCTGCGGATGTCGGTGACCCAGGTCTTCGACGTGTTCCAGTCGTCGTGGACGTCGTGGTCGTCGAAGATCATCGACGAGGGCACGGTCGAGAGCAGCCAGCGCATGTAGGGCTCGCCCCAGGACTCCCAGTACAGCCGCGTGTACTCCTCGAAGTCGGCCACGGTCTCCCCCGG
The DNA here is from genome assembly GCA_963787335.1 of uncultured Solirubrobacterales bacterium. Taxonomy (GTDB): domain Bacteria; phylum Actinomycetota; class Thermoleophilia; order Solirubrobacterales; family Solirubrobacteraceae; genus DASQFQ01. The sequence continues at coordinate 134,752 of CAWBCU010000016.1, read as the reverse complement.
CGGCACCTCGGGGTCGCGGCGGGAGCGGATGAACTCGCGCACGTCCGGTGAGACCTCGTCGGCGTAGACCTGGTCGCCGAGCAGGATCATCGCCTCGGGCCACTCGGACGGCTCCTGCTCCTGCATCCGGTGCACGAGCGCCCGCAGCGCGTCGACCTCGCGCCCGTCGGGGTGGTCGTCCTTGGGCAGCGAGTGCGGCGGCTCGTGCGGCGCGCAGACGCGGCAGGAGCCGAAGACGATCCGCGTCGGCCGGTCCGGGTCGTGGGTGCGCACCACGCTGGGCGGATACGGGCTGTCGGGCAGCGGCCACACCCGCTCGCCGTCGAGGTGGACCTCGTAGGGCGTGACCTTCCCGGGCTCGAGGTCCCTGCACGCCACGATCGCGTAGTGGTGCCCCGCGATGCAGAACGTCTTCGACTCGCAGCTGAGCACCGAGACGGTGCACGGCGCGTCGGTCTCGACCCAGATCAGCGCCTCCGTCTCCCCCGCGTAGCGGAGCGCCGGGCCCAGCACCAGGTTCGCCACTAGATGATCGATTCCATGGCCCGCGCGGCTCCTCGGACCTGGATCGTGGATGCAGGGCGGTGCACGCCGGAGGGGAACAGTGCCCCTGGCACGGGCCCCTTTCGGCGGGTGCCGTCCTGCGCCGCGAGACAGCTCCGAGGAGTCGTGGGGGTCGTGGGATCGGTCATCAGGCCGCGACCTCGAGCTCGTAGCGGCGGCGGATGTCGTAGAGCGTGGTGCGCTCGGCGGCGGGACGGCCCGCGGCGTGGGCGGCGCCGATCAGGTCCTCGGGCTCGAGGCGGACCCCGTGGTAGGAGCCGGCCATGCGCGAGATCGACTCCTCCATCAGCGTGCCGCCGAGGTCGTTGACACCCCAGCGCAGCGCCTCGGTGGCGGCGTCGAGGCCCATCTTCACCCAGCTCGCCTGCAGGCTCGGGATGCTGCGGCCGAGCGCGAGCCGGAAGACGGCGGTGTGCTTGAGGTTCTCCTCGCGCGAGATCTCCTCGATGCCGTGCGTGCGGCCGAGCAGCGTGTGGAACGGGATGAACGACAGCGGCACGAACTCGGTGAAGCCGCCGGTGCGCTCCTGCAGCGCCCGCACGACGCGCATGTGCTCGGCCAGCTCGTGCGGCTCCTCGATGTGGCCGAACATCACCGTCACGGTCGAGCGCAGACCCTCGGCGTGGCTCGCCTCGATGATCTCGACCCAGCGGGCGGCCGGGAGCTTGTTGGGGCTGATGCGCTCGCGCACGCCGTCGTGGAGGACCTCGGCCGCGGTGCCCGGCGTCGAGTCGAGCCCGGCCTCGCGCAGGCGAGCGAAGACGGCGCGCGGGGAGAGCCCGGAGACGTCGACCATGTGGGCGATCTCCATCGGGCTGTAGGCGTGCAGGTGGACGTCGGGCGCGAGCTCCTTGGCGTAGCGCAGCCACGACTCGTAGTCCTCGAGCCCCCAGTCGGGGTGGATGCCCGACTGGATGCACAGCTCGGTCGCGCCGAAGGCGAGCGCGTCGGCGACGCGGGTCGCGAACTCCTCGCGCGAGTGCTCGTAGGCGTCCGGCGAGCGCCGGCCCTGGCCGAAGCCGCAGAACGCGCAGCCGACGATGCAGACGTTGGAGACGTTGATGTTGCGGTTGACGACGAACGTCACCGTGTCCCCCGCGAGCTCGGCGCGCAGCTCGTCGGCGGCGGCGCGCATGTCCTCGATCACCTCGGGCCGGGTCTCGGCGAACATCGCCGTGATCTCCTCCGGCGCCAGCGGCTCGCCGTTGCGGGCGCGCGCGATCGTCGAGGGGTGGAGCACCGGCTGCGCGCCCGAGCGGCGGGGCGGGCGGGGGCCGGAATCCGCGGCGCGGGATGAAGCTCCAGAACTTCGTCTTGATCACGTCGAGCACGCCCTGGGCGACCCACTCGGGGTCGATGTACTCGCCGTAGACGCACAACCGCTCGGTCAGCGCCACGCCGTCCTCGGCCAGCCGCTTGCGGACCTTGTGGGGCGAGGGGAACGGGTGCTCGGGCGAGATGTGGTCGCCGTTGGCGGACAGGCCGCCGAGGTCGGTCGCGCCCGCCGCGACGAGCTCGGGCCACCAGTCGGCGAGGTTCGGCGGGACCTGGATCCCGACGCCGGGCAGCAGCCGCTGCGCCTCGGCGATCAGTCGCTTCATGTCCTCGATGCCGACCGGCGTCGACCACTTCGGGCGGTCGAGCTGCGGGCCTTCGCCCAGGCCGGTGCGCCAGAACTCCTTCGACGCCGCCTCGGCGATCTCGGCCGGCTCCTGCCCGTAGTAGCTCTGGTGCGGGACGAAGTTCTGGAGGATCACCTCCTGGAGGTGGCCGTGCTCGGCGTGCACGGCGGCGAGCGCCTCGAGCGCCTGCACGCGCTCGTCCTCGGTCTCGCCGATGCCGACGAGGATCCCGCTCGTGAACGGGATCTTCAGCTCGCCCGCGGTGCGGATGCACTCGAGCCGGAGCTCGGGGTGCTTGGTCGGCGAGCCCTGGTGGGCGACGAGGTCGGGGTTGATCGACTCGAGCATCAGCCCTTGCGAGGCGGTCACCTCGCGCAGGCGGGCGAGGTCCTCGCGGCTGAGGACGCCGAGGTTCGTGTGGGGGAGCAGCCCGCGCTCGAGCGCGCGCTCGCAGACCCAGACGACGTAGGCGGTGAAGTCGGCGTGCCCGAGCGCGGCGAGCTTCCTCGCGACGCCCGGGTGATGGTCGGGCGCCTCGCCGGTCAGCACCAGCAGCTCCTTGACGTTGCGCTTGACCGCGCCGTCGAGGATCTTCTCGACCTCCGCGGGCTCGTGCAGGTGGGGCTGATGGGTCGCGAACGCGCAGTACTTGCAGTAGCACTGGCACGTGCGGGACAGCGAGAGCGTCAGATTGCGTGAAAAGGTGACCCGGCGGCGCACCCGGCCCATCGTACGCTGCACCGGTGCGCTGGCTTCTCCTCGTCGCGTTGCTGGCCCTCGCCGGCTGCGCCGGAACCACCGGTGAGGACCGCCCGGACGAGACGGCGGCGCTGCTGCTCGACTTCACGCCGAACGCCGTCCACACGGGGATCTACGTCGCCTCGGAGCGCGGTTACGACACCGCCGAGGGGGTCAAGCTCGAGATCCGCAAGCCGAGCGCGTCGACCGACGCGCTGAAGCTGCTGCAGGGCGGCCGCGCCGACATGGCGATCCTCGACATCCACGACCTCGGGATCGCGCGCGAGAAGGGACGCGACCTCGTGGGCGTGATGGCGCTCGTCCAGCGCCCGCTCGCCGCCGTGCTCGCCCAGCCCGCCGTCCGCACGCCGAAGGACCTCGAGGGCAAGCGCGCCGGCGTCACCGGGCTGCCGTCGGACGCCGCGGTCCTGCGCTCCGTGGTGGCGGGCGCGGGCGGCGACCCCGACCGCGTGCGCGAGACCACGATCGGCTTCGAGGCGGTCAAGGCGCTGCTCGCGGGCCGCGTGGCGGGGGCGACCGCGTTCTGGAACGTCGAGGGCGTGGCCCTGGCGGAGAAGCGGCCGGACATGCGCGAGTTCCGCGTCGACGACTACGGCGCGCCCTCCTACCCCGAGCTCGTCCTGACCGTCACGCGCGAGACGCTCGAGGACCATCCCTCGCTCGTGCGCGCGACGATCCGGGCGCTCCAGCGCGGCTACACGCAGACCCAGAACGACCCGGAGAGCGCGGTCTCGACGATGCTCGGCCGCGAGCCGGGCCTCGACCGCGCGGCGCTCTCAGCCCAGCTCGACGCGGTCGCGCCGGCCTTCACGGCCGGCGCGGCCGAGTTCGGGCAGCTGCGGCCGGCGCGGCTGCGTCAGTGGGCGGCGTGGGATGCGCGCTTCGGCATCCTGAAGGCGCCGATCGACGTGTCGCGCGCCTTCGACACGACGCTCGTCAAGCGGCCGCCGACTCCCTGACCGGGGTGCGATCAGGGCGGGCGGCACGCCGCACGGCCGCGTGGCGGCCGGAGAGCTCGTGGATGTACTGGGCGACGAGCGCGGTGGTGCGCCGCTGGTCACGGAGGGGACTCGGCTGGATGAGGGGGCGGCGGATGCGAACGTCTTCCATCGTGGATCCTTCGGCTCGTTGTACGATGTCATGTCGTACCTTAGCGAAGTTCGACGTTCGTCGTACTAAGTGGGCGCGATCAGCCGCTCCACGAGGTCGGGCCCCTCGCGCGCCATCCGCGAGCGCGGGACGACGAGGTCGAAGCCGGCCGCGTCGGCCCGGCGCTTGGTGTCGACGTCGACGTGCGAGTAGACGCCGAGCGTGCGCGTCTCCCCCAGCTCGCCGCGCTCCCGCAGCCCCTCGACGACCGCGACGCCGTCGAAGCCCGCGCTGCCGAGGTCGACGATCAGCACGGCGGCGCCGTCGGGCCGCGCCTGTTCGGCGCCCCCCGCCAGCCGCGCCTCGTGGCCGGCCGCGCGCAGCATCCCGAGGACGTTCGAGCCGAGCAGGAGGTCGTCGAAGAGCGCGACGACGCGGGCCACTACTGGGACCGCCGGCGGCTGAACTCCCGCCGCACGGACTCCGGGCGCCCCCACATCTGCGTGGTCTCGACGCGGCCCGTGCGCACCTCGCGCAGCACGAGCTCGCCGGAGATGCCCTGGTCGTCGAGCAGCTTCAGCGTGCCGTGCGTCGGCGGCGCGGCGGCGGCGTGGCCGAACTGGTGGGCGACCATGATCCGCCAGTGCCAGTCGTGGAACGAGTAGGGCTGCGCGTTGACCTGCACGAGCAGCTGCGCGGCGTCGATGTAGCGGTCCTCCTGCACGCGCAGGTCGAACTCGAGGTCGGTCCAGTCCGACGGCAGCGAGTCGACGATCTCCTGGAAGGTGTCGGCGAGAGGCATGATTGAGCCGTGGAGTCTGGCAAACCCGGAGACGATCCCCTCGCTCCTGCCCGCGGCCTGAGCGTCGACGGGCTGCTCGCGCTGCTCGAGCGGCTGGAGGGCGCCGAGGAGGCGGAGGTCGTGCGCGGCGCGCTCGCCGCCGGCGTGCCGGCCTCGATGGTGCACGAGGAGCTCCAGCGCGAGGTCGAGCGCCGGCTGATGCGCACCCAGCACTTCTACGATGAGTGGACGTGAGCACGGTCACCGACACCCTCGCCGGCGAGTACGGCGCCCTCACGGAGCGCTGCGGTCTCGTCGACCGCTCCGAGCGCGGCAAGCTCGCGCTGACCGGCACCGAGGCGCGCGAGTTCCTGCACGGCCAGGTGAGCAACGACATCGAGGCGCTCGAGCCCGGGCACGGCTGCTACGCGGCCTTCCTGACCCCCAAGGGCAAGATGCTCGGCGACCTGCGGGTCCTCCACTTCGGCGACGAGCTGTTCCTCGACACCGAGCGCTCGTCGCTGCAGGCGCTCTTCAACATGATCCGCAACTACAAGCTCGGCCGTGACGTCGAGCTGCACAAGCGCACCGTCCAGCGCGGGCTGCTCTCGCTGGTCGGCCCCGGCGCCCGCGAGGCGGCCGGCGCGGACCACCTCGGCCCCGCCGAGCACGACAACGCCGCCGCCGAGATCGGCGGCGTGCCGGTGCGGCTCGTCGCGACCGCGGCCGGCGTCGACGTGATCTGCGACGCCGAGCGCACCGACGACGTCAAGGCCGCCCTCGACGTGCCCGAGGTCTCCGAGGCCGCCGCCGAGGTCGTGCGCGTGGAGTCGGGCCGCCCGCGCTACGGGCTCGACCTCGACGACTCCGTGATCCCGCAGGAGGCCGCGCTCAACGAGCGCGCCGTCTCCTTCACCAAGGGGTGCTACGTCGGCCAGGAGACGGTCGCGCGCCTGTTCTACCGCGGCAAGCCCAACCGCCACCTGCGCGGCCTGCGGCTGTCCGGGCCCGCCGCGACCGGCGACGAGCTGCGGCTCGGCGAGCGTGTCGTGGGCCGCCTCGGCTCCTCCGTCGTCTCGCCCGCGCTGGGGCCGATCGGCCTCGCGATCGTGCGCCGCGAGGCGGCGCCCGGCGACACCGTGACGGTCGGTGACCGCGGGGTGAGCGCGACCCTGGCGGAGCTGCCCTTCCGGGAGTAGCATCGGCGCATGGCCTGGCACGTTCGTGTCCTTGTCATCGCCAACGTCACGGCGACCTCGCCGGACCTGCTGGACGCGCTGCAGGCCCGCGGCGAGCGCGGCCCGATCGAGCCCACGCTGCTGATGCCCGCCACCGGCAACGGCTTCGCCGGCCGCGAGGAGGCGCAGGGCCGGCTCGACGAGGCGCTGACGCGCTGGCGCGACGCGGGCTTCGACGCCAAGGGCATGGTCGGCGACCCCGATCCCGTCGTCGCCGTGCACGAGACGTGGGACCCGCGCGCCTACGACGAGGTGATCGTCTCCACGCTCCCGGGGCAGAGCTCGCGCTGGCAGCAGTCCGACTTCCCCCACCGCGTCGCCCAGATCACCGGGCTCGACGTGACGCACATCGAGTCCAGGCAGCGCCGCGAGCCGCGCTCCGGCCCGCTGCCGCCGCGCGAGAAGCCGGCGCTCGGCCCGCTCACGCTGCGAGCGCCGCGCTCCCGCTGACCCAGGCGGCCAGCGCGCCCGGGTCCTCGGCGCCCGGCCGCAGCTCGCGCACGCGGGCGTCGTCGTGCGCCGCGAGCCAGAGGCCGACGATGCGCGCCTCCGTGATCTCCTCCGGGCGCAGCCAGCCGCCGCGCTCGGGCCGCGGGGCGGCGCGCAGCGCGTCGGCCGTGCGCGAGGCGAGCTCGGCCGGGTCCTCGGGCAGCGGCCCCCAGTCGACGACGCGGCCGCCGACGACCCAGAACGCGTCGGCGCGCGCGGGGTCGCTCGGGTGCGGGGCGAGCACGAGCCGCGAGCCGGCGTGGATCGCGCGCAGCACCCCGCCGAGGCCGGAGAGCAGCGTGCGCAGCCGCGCGTGCCGCCGCCGCAGCCAGGCCGCGCGCTCGTAGCGGCGCTCGGCCGAGGCCGCCTGCATCTGGCCCTCGATGTGGTCGAGCAGCGCCGCCGCGCCGTCCTCCTCGCCGGTGAAGAGCGCGAGCGCCGCGTCGAGGCGCTCGCGGTAGAGGTTGGGGTCGAGGTCGCGCAGGCACGGCGACAGGCAGCGGCCCATCTGCCCGTAGGCGGAGGGATGGTCGCGGCGCGGCAGCGTGCGCCCGCAGTGGCGGAGCCCGAACAGGGAGTTGAGCTGCTCGACCAGCTCGGCCGCGCCGGCGCGCCCGCGCAGCGGCCCGACGGTGACGCTGTGCCCGACCGCGGGCTCCGCGGCGACCTCGAGGATCGGGAACGGGATGTCGAAGCGGCAGCGCAGGTAGACGTAGCCGTCCGGCGTCTTCTTGAGGCGCTTGTTGCCCGGCGGCTTGAGCGCCTTGATGAGGCGGTTCTCGAGCACGAGCGCGCCGAGCTCGGAGTGCGTGGCCTGGTAGTCGACGTGCTCGGCCTGGCCGGTCCACTCGCCCGGCGTCGTGAAGTGCGCGCGGGCCCGGGTCCGCAGGCAGACCGACTTGCCGACGTACAACGGGCGTCCGTCGGCGTTGCGGAACACGTACACGCCGGGGTCCTTCGGCAGCCCCGAGATGTCCGGGCGGGTGTGGCGCGGGCGCTTGGCCGGCTTCGTCCGCGGCCTTCCGCTGGTCGCACGGCGAGCGCTCAGCAGCGCGACCGCCTCGCCGATCGTCCCGGCGTTCGCCGACAGCTTGGAGAAGAGCGCGCAGAACACGCGCGCGCAGGTGACCGCGTCGGGCAGCGCGCGGTGCACGCCCTCGACCTCGATCCCGAGCGCGTCGGCGAGCGCGGCCAGCCCGCGGCGGCGCTGCAGCGGCGCGACCCGTCGCGCCAGCGCGACCGTGCACAGGACCGGCGGGTCGGGCCACGTGAGCGCCGCGCGGTCGAAGGCCTGGCGCAGCACGCGCGTGTCGAAGCGCGCGTTGTGCGCGACGAGCACCCGCCCGCGCATCTGCGCCGCCAGCTCCGGCAGCACCTGTTCCGGCGGCGGAGCGGCGTCGACCATCGCCTGCGAGATGCCGGTGAAGCGCTGGATGCCGCGCGAGAGCGGTTGCGCAACGCCGACCAGCGAGCCCCAGCGCTCGTGCAGCTCGCCCCCGCCCACCAGCACCGCCCCCACCTCGGTCAGCTCGCACAGGTCCTTGCCGAGACCGTTGGTCTCGGTGTCGACGGCGAGGAACTCCGCGGTGAGCAGGGGTTGTGCGGCGAGGTCGTGCACGAACCACCCTTCCTACGCCTCGCTCCGGACGCCGTGCACGTTCGCGTTCAAAAGAGCTACTGTCTTTGCAGTGATCGGGGGACGGATCTACGGATGGATCGGACTCGCAACGCTTGGCCTCGCCGGCTGTGGTGGGGGCGGCGACTACGCGAACAAGCCCCGTCCCCCGGCTCCGATCAACGTGACTGCCGCGATCTCCAACTCCCGTGTCAGCGTCTCGCCCCAGCGCTTCGGCGCCGGGCCGATCGTCCTGATCATCTCCAACCAGGCGTCCACGGCCCAGAAGGTGATCTTCGAGACCGACGAGCTGGGCGGCACGGAGCCGGGCAACAAGTTCGACACGACGCCGATCAACCCGCGCGGCACCGCGACGCTGAAGGTGGACGTGCGCGAGGGCGACTGGAAGCTGAGCACGGACGACGGCGGGATCCGCGCCGCCGCCGTATCCGTCGGGCAGGAGCGCAAGAGCGCTCAGGGCGACCTCCTGCAGCCATGAGCGCTCGCCGCGTCGCCCGCGTCGCCGCGCTGGCGACGATGCTCACCGCGCTGTGGGGCGCCGCTCCGGCGTCGGCGCAGAAGACGCAGTCGCAGACCTTCTTCGAGCAGCGCCTGCTCGCCGACGGCCTCACGAGCAAGCCGATCAAGGAGCTGCTGCGCAGCGGCGGCGGCTTCGTCGACCGCAGGGTCGTCTTCCGGGACCTCACGGGCGACAAGCGCGACGACGCGGTCGTGCGCGTCCACAGCGGCGGCGCGGCCGGCGTCGTGGCGGTCTACGTCTTCTCGACCGCCAACCGCAAGGGCGGCAAGCTGCGCGCGATCTTCCGCTCCCAGAACCTCATGCGCGCCTCCACCCGCGTGCTCAAGGGCGTCGTCTCCTACCGGACGTCGCGCTACGACCCGTACGACGAGCTGTGCTGCCCGGCGCGCATCACCCAGTCGACGCTCGAGTGGAACCGCGACGAGCGGCGCATGCGGGTGGCCGAGCGCGTGACCTTCGTGCCCCCACCCGTGGCGCAGGCTCCGGCCGCGCCTTAGAGCTCGCGAGGCGTGACGGCGACGGCGAGCTCGCCGCCGTTGCGCACCACGGTCAGCTCGCAGTCGCGGCCGATCCGCTCGCCGGTGAGCAGCCGGTGCATGTCGTCGACGCCGCGCACCGGGAGGCCGTCGATCGCGACGACCAGGTCCTCTGGCCGCAGCCCGGAGGCGGCGGCGGGCGAGTCCTCGGTGACCTCGACCACCTCGACGCCGCGCTCGCGCCCCACCAGCGTCGCGACACGCGGCGGCAGCGGGCGCGTGCCGCCGGCGATCCCGATCCAGGCCCGGCGGACGCGGCCGTCGCGCATCAGCGCGCTGACGATGGCGCGGGTCGTGGCGTTGATCGGCACGGCGAGGCCGAGCCCGACGCCGGCGACCGCGGTGTTGATGCCGACGACGCGGCCGTGGCCGTCGACCAGCGCGCCGCCCGAGTTGCCCGGGTTGAGCGCCGCGTCGGTCTGGATGACGTCGTCGACGACGCGCGCGACCGCGCCGGCGCGGGTGGGCAGCGAGCGCCCGAGGGCGGACACGACACCGGCCGTGACCGAGCCTGAGAAGCCGTGCGGGTTGCCGATCGCGACCACGAGCTGACCGACCCGCAGCGCGGCGGCGTCACCCAGCTCGGCCGGCGGCAGCGCCTCGCCGTCGGCGCGCAGCACGGCCAGGTCGGAGAGCGGGTCGGTCCCGATCACGCGCGCGGCGACCTCGCGGCCGTCGGTGAAGGTCGCCTGGATCCGCGGCCGCCCGCGCCGGCTCTCGACGACGTGGGCCGAGGTGAGCATGAAGCCGTCGGGCGTGATGACGACGCCCGAGCCGCCGCCGCGGCGCGCGACGCGCAGGTTCGCGACGGACGGCGCCAGCGTCTCGGCGACGTGGCTGACCACGCGCGAGTAGGCGTCGAGCGCCTCGGACTCGCTCGGCAGGGCGCCGGGCGCGGCGGGCTGAGCGGGGTCCTGCAGGGTCACTTGCTAGATGCTAGCGACTCCCTCAGCGCTGCGAGCCGGGCGACGCCTCGTCGTCGAGATCGAGCAGCGCGTCGATGTGCGCGACCAGCGCCGCCGCCTCGCGACTGCCGATCCCGAGCAACAGCTGGCGGCACGCGACGAGCAGCTCATCGCGCAGCTCGAGCTCGATCGCAAGGTCGGGTTCGGCGTCGTGTGGAGTCAGAGGTCGTATGAAATGCCGGCGCGGCCGCGCGCGCTCAGACGCGTCTTCAGCGAGGCCAGGTTCCGGCTGCCGGGAGCGAGCGCCTCGGCGACCTGCATGGCCGAGTAGAGCGCCGATTCCTGCAGGTCCATGCCGGTGGTGTAGTGGCCGCTGAAGTACAGGCCCTTGCGGCCCTGGTGCGGGCGCAGGGCGCGGGCCGCCTTGATCGTCGAGCGGCTGATCAGCGGGTGCTTGAACCGCCGTTCCAAGAGGATGTGCCTGGGGTCGGCGCGCCGGCGCTGCGCCCACGACTTGAACACGTTCGCGGCAGCGTCGTCCTGCAGCGCGCCGAGCCAGGCGCTGCCCTCGCAGTCGCGGCCGTCGACCCCGGCGTTGTAGGCCGCCCAGTTGCGGCGGTCGCGGTGCATGTAGGCCGGGTCGGTGTGGACCAGGAGGCGCGAGTCGAAGTAGCGGTAGACGTCCAGCAGCGCGGTGACGTCGGCGAACGCGGGCAGCGGACGCAGCAGCTCGCGCCCGGCGCGCGGGGGCGCGTTCAGCACGACGAACCGGTACGGCCCCTTCCGGCCGCTCGGCGTGCGCAGGAACCAGCGGCCGCCGGTGCGGCTCAGGGCCCGCACCGGCGTGCCGCGGTGCACGCGGGCGGCCGGGCTGCGGTCGAGCATCCGCTGCAGGTTGCCCTGCAGGCCGATCTTCGAGTTGAACGTCGTGGCGGGCTCGAGGATGTCGGCCGGGAACGCCAGCGCGAACGTCTGCAGGATCGACCGCGCCGACGCTCGCCGCGCGTCGCTCCGCGCACACCCGATCGTCGCCGTGATCCACGGGTACAGGACGTCCTGCTTGAACGACTGCCGCAGGGGCAGGCCGCGGATCCAGGCGTCGACGCTGGTCTCCCATGCCATGTCCGACAGGACCGCCTGCCGGGCGAGTCGCGTGAACGTCGCGAAGTCGCCCGCGCGCTGCGGCGTCGAGAGCGGGTGCGACGACGAGAAGATCGGCGCGCCCCCGCGCGTCCGGAAGATGCACAGGCTGCCGGGGGACTCCAGCGTGGCGTCGCCGTCGGGGTGCTCGGGGTCGTAGAGGCCGAGCTCCTCCAGCAGCGTCACGTAGATCGGGTGCGTGTCGGGATGGAAGAACTGGGCGCCGAGATCGACGGTGATCCTCCGGCCCCGATGCCTGATCACCCGCGAGTCGCAGTGGCCGCCGATCCTCGAGCGCGCCTCGAACAGGTCGACGTCGAAGCTGCCGGCCAGGAAGTACGCGGCCGCCACGCCGCCCGCGCCACCGCCGATGATCGCCACGCGCTCACGCCGCCCGCCGGCGGCGGCGCCGGCCGGCAGCGCGCCGAGCGCCGCCAGGCCGACCGCGCCCTTGAGCGCATCGCGGCGGGTCATCGACGTCTCGGACACCGCTCAGGTCTACCAGAGCCCCGCGACGCTGCCGAAGGTCACGTAGCCTGCGACTCAGGTTGGACTTCTTCGTGTACAGCCGGGACTCGCCCGGAACGGCCGCACTTCGAGATGACGTTGACCTGCTCGAGGAGCACTGGGCGTACATGGACGGATTCGCGGAGTCGATGATCGCCCGCGGGCCGACGCTCGGCACTGATCGTGAGACCGCGACGGGCAGCCTCCACGTCCTCGGACTGCCGACCGTCGATGCCGTGCACGAGTTCGTCGCACGCGAGCCCAACCACCGCGCGGGCCTCTACGCAGAGCACTCGGTCTGGCGCTTCGAGAACCTGCTCGGACGCACGATGTGGGAGTTCTCGGGCGCAGGCGACGAGTCCAGGTTCCTGATCCTCGCCCGTTCGCGCCACCGGCCGGTCCGTCCGGGGAGCCTCGCGCCGGAGTTGCGTGAGCGGCTCATTCTCTACGGCGCCCTGGCCACGCTGGACGACGCCGAACCGGACGGCGTCGCGCTGGCCGTTCAGGCCCCGGAGCGGGACGCGGTCGCCAGGCTTCTCGAGGAGGGCGGGGCCGGACTCAACGTCTTCCCCGAGATCGAGATCCACGACTGGGAGTTCGGCGGCCGACGCTGACGCCGCGCACGGCTAGCTGGCTCTCCGACTTCTTGCGCTTCTCGAGCCAGTCCGAGAGCTGGTCGCCGACCTCCGACATCGACGTGCCGGCCTTCTCGAACGCTCCCTTCACGCGGTCGCCGTAGTGCGCGGCGGCGGCGTCGCCCTCGTCCTTCAGCGGCGGCTCGTCGCCGATGCGGAGGTAGTCGCCGCCGACGATCCGGTCGTAGTCGCCCTCGCGGACCCAGTCGAGCAGCTCGCGGACGCGCTTGACCGGCATCGGGTGGGTGACGTTGAGGTCCTGGAAGAGGCGCGACAGGCGCTCCAGGCCGGTGCCCCTCTCCTCGTAGTCCATGCCCTGCTTGATGAACGCGTCGAGGTTGAGATGCTCTGCCGCCGCGCCGGCGGACAGCACCATCAGCGAGCGGCAGACGGCCTGCGGGTCGCGCGTGAGCAGCGCGGCGGCGCGGTCGCAGGAGAGCTCGGCGGCGCGGAACCACTCGAGCAGCGCGTAGCGGATCGGCATCAGCGGAAGCCCCGCCAGGACCGGCAGGCTCTGCGACAGGTTGAGCAGGATCACGAGCGCGGTCTGGTAGAGCACGTGGTCGGAGTGCACGTGCGCCGCCTCGTGCGCGAGCACCGCGCGCTGGCCGTCGCTGTCGAGCAGCGTGACGAGCTCGGAGTTGAGCACGACGATCGGCCGCCCGGCCCCGACCGTCATCGCGTTCGCGAACGGATACTGCGTGAGGTAGAGGTCCGGGACGTCGTGGAGGTCGAGGGCGTTGAAGACCTGGCGATGCAGCACCCAGATGTGCGGGAGCTGCTCCTGGCCGAGCCGCACCGACGAACCGAGCGAGACGGCCCGCAGGGCGCGCTCGTAGCCGAGCTCGATGAGCTTGCGCACGACCTGGTCGAGGTACGGGACCGAGCGCAGCGCCGCCGCCGCGGCGCGGTCGGCGGGGTGCTGATAGGCCCGAGGGGAGATCCCCTCCAGCTTGTAGGCGCCCACGGGTAGCGTCACAGCCGTAGACCGTACCGGGCGTGGATAGGCTCGCGGCCATGGAGGTGATGGAGACCGTCGATCGCGAGCGGCTCACCGAGCTGCACGAGCGCGACGAGTTCTTCTGGCTCGACCTCACCGAGCCGACCGCCGACGACCTGAAGATGGTCGGCGAGCTCCTCGGCCTCCACCCCGTCGCGCTCGAGGACACGATCGAGTTCGGCCAGCGGCCGAAGCTCGACCAGTACGGCGACCACGTCCTCGTCGTCTACTACACGGCCCGCCGCGCGCCCGAGTCGCGGATGACGCCGGTCGAGCCGGTCGAGATCCACATCTACATCTCGGGCTCGTTCGTCGTGACCGTCCGCCGCTCGACCTGCACGGAGCTCGACGAGCTGCACCACGAGCTCGACACGGCGGATCCGAAGGCCGAGCACTACATCGTCTACCGCATCTTCGACGTCCTCACCGACGCCTTCTATCCCATCATCGAGGTCCTCGAGGAGCATCTCGACGTGATCGAGGCGCGAGGTGCTGCTGGCCAAGCCCCGGAAGGAGCAGCTGGCCGAGATCTACCGCCTCAAGCAGAACGTGCAGGAGCTCAGCCGGCGCGTCGTGCCCCAGCGCGACCACTTCCTCGCCGGCACGGACACGATCCTCCAGCTGCCCGGCCTCTCGCGCGGCACGCGCGAGTACCTGCGCGACGTCGGCGACCACCTGGTGCAGATCGCCGGCGAGCTGCATCGTCAGCAGGAGGACCTGCAGGCGCTCACCGCGACCTACTTCAACGCGAACGCGAATCGGCTCAACAGCGTCGCCACGCGGCTGACGATCGGCGGCACGTTCTTCCTCGCCTGGACGCTCGTGACCGGCTTCTTCGGCCAGAACTTCGGCTGGCTGACCGACAACATCGACACCAGGCACGACTTCATGCGTCTACGGCGTCGGGGCGCTCGTCGTCCCCACCCTGATCATCGGCACCGTCTTCTGGTTCAAGCGCAAGGACTGGTTCTAAGGGCATATCCTCGACGCTTCCCCCGAATCAGGAGCGGTTGTGGCGATCGATACGAAGCAGGTGGCGCGGCTGGAGGTGGAACCGGGCGAGCTCCCGGCCACCATGGCTGCGTGGGTGATCCGCGAGGAGCGCCAGGGCGAGCCGCTGGAGGCCTTCCAGCTCGAGGAGATGGAGGTCCCGGAGCCCGGGGCCTTCGAGGTCACCGTCCGCGTGATGGCGGCGGGCGTGAACTTCAACAACGTCTGGGCCGCGCTCGGCCAGCCCGTGTCGGTCTTCCGCTACCACGACGAGGACCACCACATCGGCGGCTCCGACGCCTCCGGCGTCGTCTGGAAGGTCGGCGAGGGCGTCACCCGCTGGGCCCCCGGCGACGAGGTCGTCCTGCACTGCAACCAGGCCTCCTACGAGGATCCCGAGGTCCACGGCCTCGACCCGCTGGCGGCGCCGTCCCAGCAGATCTGGGGCTACGAGACCACCTGGGGCTCCTTCGCCCAGTTCTGCAAGGTCCAGGCCCAGCAGCTGCTGCCCAAGCCCAAGCACCTGTCATGGGAGGAGGCCGCCTCCTACGGCCTCACCTACTTCACCGCCTACCGGATGCTGATGGACCAGGCCGAGCTGCAGTCCGGCCACCGCGTGCTCGTGTGGGGCGCGGCCGGCGGGCTCGGCGTGTTCGCGCTCCAGCTGGCCAAGCTCGCCGGGGCCGAGGCCGTCGGCGTCGTCTCCTCGGGGGAGAAGGGCGAGCTCTGCAGCAAGCTCGGCGCCTGCGCGTTCATCGACCGCAACGAGTACGCGGGGATGATGCGCAAGGGCGGCGAGACGCCCGAGGAGGAGAAGGCCCGCTTCAAGGAGTCGCGCCGTTTCTGCAAGCACGTCGCGGAGCTGCTCGGCGGCCAGCCCGACATCGTCTTCGAGCATGTGGGCAAGGCGACGTTCCCGACCTCCGTGCTCGCGGTCAAGCCGTTCGGCAAGGTCGTGATCTGCGGCGCGACCTCGGGCTTCACGCTCGACTTCGACGTCCGCTACCTGTGGATGCGCCAGAAGCAGATCATCGGCTCGCACTTCGCCAACGCCTGGGAGTGCAACAAGGCGAACGAGCTGATCGAGCAGGGCAAGATCCAGCCGGTGCTGTGGAAGACGCTGCCGTTCGAGGGCGTCGCCGAGGCACACCAGATGATGCGTGACAACAAGCACCAGGGCAAGATCGCGATCCTCGTCGGCGCGGAGGCCGAGGGCGAGGGCAGGACCGCCGAGGGCCCGGGTGCGATTCGAGCGGAGGTAGGTGCCTGATGGCCGACAAGGGCTTCTTGATCCCCTGGTACGCGACCGGCTTCCGCCACGACGCCTTCGAGGAGGCGCTGCACGAGATCGCGCCGCTCGCGACGCGCTACGGCGCGACCGAGTACTGGGTCTTCCGGCGCGGCGACGACCGCTACATGTTCCAGCAGTACTCGCTGTTCGAGGACCACCACGACTTCGAGCGCTACTGGTACGGGCCGGAGTTCTCCGACTGGCGGGCCGAGTACGCGAGCTGGTACACGGTGCCGGTCGTCTACGTGCCGATGACGCTCGCCCTCAGCGGCCGCGTCGGCGCCGAGGCCAACGGCAACGGAGGAGGCGGGGCGGAGGTCAGCCCTGTTCAAGGGGGGCCATAGTCAGCCCCGCGTCGTTGAGCTGCTCCCAGTAGAGCTCCGCGGGCTCCTTGAGCCCGCTCCAGACCATGGCCAGGCCCGATTGGTGGATGGCGTCCGCGTAGGCGTAGCCCTGCTGGACGTTGATGCCGGGGATGTAGCGGGCCAGCGTGAGGGCGACGTGGTCGAACGTGTTGTGGTCGTCGTTGCGGACGATCACGCGCCAGTTGTCGCCGAGGCCGGAGCCCGGCCCGCCGGTGCGGGGAAGCTCGATCGTCTCCGTCATCGACGCTTCAGGATACCTGTCCTTGTTTGCTATGCCAGCGGTCCAGGCCGAGGTAGAGCTGGTCGAGCGGCGCGGCCTGGAGGATCGCGTCGCCCGCCGTGCCGGCCTGTTCCTTGACGTAGCGCGAGTAGGCCTCGACGAAGCCGTCCATGTCGTGCTCCCCGGCCAGCCGCGCCTGCTCGCGCAGGGTCGTGCGGACGCGCTCGAGCTGCTCCGCCGGGTCGTCGACCTGGCCGAAGTGCGTGAGCCCGAGCGTCGAGGGCTTCCAGGCGGCGATGATCTCGAGCGAGTTCTCCCACGCCTCGACGTCGATGTCGGGCGGCGGGGTCGGGGCGAGCGTGTAGGGCTCGGGCGGGACGACGACGCCGGCCATGTCGCCGACGAACGCCCAGCCGGCCTGCTCGTGGAAGTAGCAGACGTGGTGGGAGGCGTGGCCGGGCGTGTACTCGACCCGGAAGGCGCCCTCGACCCCCGTCTCCCCGCCCTCGAGGATGCGCAGGTTCGCCTCCGGGACCGGGACGACCTCGCCCCACAGCCGCGCCAGGCCGTCCTCGCCGCCGTACAGGCGCGCGGCGCTGGCGACGAGCCGCTCCGGGTCGATCAGGTGCTTGGCCCCGCGCTCGTGGACGTAGACCGGCAGGTCGGGCCAGCGGCGCACGAGCGCGCCCGCGGCGCCGGCGTGGTCGAAGTGGATATGGGTCAGGAGCAGGGCCTTCGGCTGCTCCCCGCCGATGGCGGCGAGCAGCGTCTCCTCGCATGACTGGGGGCCCGGGTCGATCAGCAGGCCGTCGGCCTCCCAGCAGCAGATCACGTGCTCGTGGCCGAGGTGCATGAGGTCGATGGGTCGCATGCGCTGCGAAGATACCCACATGGAGCACCGCCTCGAACACCCGGACCGCCCATGGATGATGCGGACCTACGCGGGCCATTCCACCGCGCAACGGTCCAACGAGCTGTACCGGGGCAATCTCGCCAAGGGCCAGACCGGCCTGTCGGTCGCCTTCGACCTGCCGACGCAGACGGGCTACGACGCCGATCACGAGCTCGCGCGGGGCGAGGTCGGCAAGGTCGGCGTGCCGATCGCGCACAAGGGCGACATGCACGCGCTGATGGACGGCATCCCGCTCGACCGCATGAACACGTCGATGACGATCAACGCGACGGCGGCGTGGCTGCTGGCGCTCTACATCGTCGTGGCGGAGGAGAACGGGATCTCCCCGGCGGTGCTCCAGGGCACGACCCAGAACGACATCATCAAGGAGTACCTCTCGCGCGGGACCTACGCCTTCCCGCCCGCGCCGTCGATGCGGCTGATCGCCGACATGGTCGCCTACACCGTCGACGCGGTCCCGAAGTGGAACCCGATCAACGTCTGCTCCTACCACCTGCAGGAGGCGGGGGCGACGCCGGTGCAGGAGATCGCGTACGCGCTGGCGACCGCGCAGGCGGTGCTGGACGAGGTCCGGCCGCGGGTGGGCGAGGACAAGATGGGCGCGGTCTTCGGGCGCATCTCGTTCTTCGTCAACGCCGGGGTCCGGTTCGTCGAGGAGCACGCGAAGCTGCGCGCGATGGGCGTCCTGTGGGAGGAGCTGGGGCGCTCGCGCTACGGGGTCACGGATGAGAAGCAGCTCCGCTTCCGTTACGGCGTGCAGGTCAACTCGCTGGGGCTGACCGAGTCGCAGCCCGAGAACAACGTGCAGCGGATCGTCCTGGAGGCCCTGGCCGTGACGATGGGCCGCAACGCGCGGGCGCGCGCGGTGCAGCTGCCGGCCTGGAACGAGGCCCTCGGGCTGCCGCGGCCGTGGGACCAGCAGTGGTCGCTGCGGATCCAGCAGGTCCTGGCCTACGAGACCGATCTCCTGGAGTACCCGGACATCTTCGAGGGCTCCGTGGTCATGGACGGGCTCGTCGCCGAGCTGCTGGAGGGCGCGCGCGGCCGAGATGGCGCGGGTGGCCGAGCAGGGCGGCGCGGTCGAGGCCGTGCCGTACATGAAGTCCGCGCTCGTCGAGTCCCAGAGCGAGCGGATCGCGCGGATCGAGGCCGGCGAGCAGGTGCTCGTGGGTGTCAACCGCTACCAGGAGACCGCGCCGTCCCCGCTGACCGACACGAGCGACGTGGGCGGTTCCATCCTCGTCGTCGACCCCGCGGTCGAGGCGGGCCAGCAGGCGGCTTTGGAGACGTGGCGCGCGTCGCGCGACGGGACCGCCGTGCTGGAGGCGCTGGCGGAGCTCGCCCGCGTGGCCCAGACCGACGAGAACATCATGCCCGCCACGATCGCCGCAGCCCGCGCGGGGGCGACGACCGGCGAGTGGGCGACGACGCTGCGCGACGCCTTCGGCTCGTATCGCGGGCCCACCGGGGTCGGCGAGGCGGCCTCCCCCGCGCCGGGAGAGGAGATCGCGGCGCTGCGCGACGACGTCGCCGCGCTGTCGGACGCGCTCGGGCGCAACCTGAAGATCCTCGTCGGCAAGCCAGGGCTCGACGGCCACTCCAATGGCGCCGAGCAGATCGCCGTGCGGGCGCGCGACGCCGGCATGGAGGTCGTCTACGAGGGCATCCGGCTCACGCCGTCGCAGATCGCCCGCGCAGCGGTCGACGAGGGCGTCCACGTGATCGGGCTCTCGATCCTCTCCGGCTCGCACCGCGAGCTGATCCCCGACGTGATCGAGGCCCTGCGCGCGGCCGGCGGCGAGGACATCCCGCTCGTCGTCGGCGGGATCATCCCCGAGGCCGACGCCGAGGTGCTGCGGGCCGCCGGCGTGGCCGCGGTCTACACCCCGAAGGACTTCGAGCTCAGCCGGATCCTGCGCGACGTCGTCGGGCTCGTCGCGGAGCGGAACGGCATCGCGACCGCCGCGTGAGCAGGGCCGAAGGCGGCGGAGCGGCCTCCGGCGGCGCCCGCCGGGCGGCCCCGGCGGGAGCCCCTCCGGCGCCGACCTCGGCGCGCGGCTGCGCTCGCGGGATCTGACCGCGGCACCGGCGGCGCTCAACCTGGTCGAGAACCGCTCGGCCGCCGCTCGGCCGGAGATCGCGGCGCTGCTGGCGGCGGTGTCGCCGGCCGCGCTGGGCGGCGAGGCGCCCGCGCACGTGGTCGGGGTGACCGGGCCGCCGGGGGCGGGCAAGTCGACGCTGCTGAGCGCGCTCGTGGCCGCGTGGCGCCGGAGCGGCCGGACGGTGGCGGTGCTGGCGGTCGACCCGTCCTCCAAGCGCTCGGGCGGCGCGCTGCTCGGCGACCGCGCCCGGATCGACAACGATCCCGCCGACCGCGGCATCTTCATCCGCTCGATGGCCGCCGGCGAGCGGCTGGGCGGCCTCGCCCCCGCCACGCGCGCCGCCGCGCAGGCGCTGGCCGCCGCCTTCGACATCGTGGTGATCGAGACGGTCGGCGTCGGGCAATCCGAGACCGAGGTCGCGGAGGCCGCCGACACGGTCGCGGTGATCGTCCAGCCGGGCTCGGGCGACGCGCTGCAGTTCCTGAAGGCCGGGATCATGGAGGTGCCCGACGTGCTCGTGGTCACGAAGGCCGACCTCGGCGTCACGGCCGTGCGCGCCGTGCGCGACCTCCGCGCCGCCCTGCGCTCGCTCGGGGACCACGCGACGGAGGTGATCCCCGTCTCGAGCGTCCACCCGCTCCAGGGCATCGACGCCCTGATCGGCGTCCTCGACGCCCAGCGCGAGCGGATCGACCTCCCTGCCGTGCGCGTGCGCACCCGCCGCCTCGGCGCGCTGGCCGACTTCGTGGCCGAGCACGGCGCCCGCGGCCTGCGCGCGCTCGGCGGCCGCCGCGCGGCCGTGCGCTTCCTGGCCGAGCAGCCGCCGGAGGCGGGCGAGCCCGCGCTGGTCGCCGCGCTCGAGGCGCGCGCCGCGGGCTAGAGCCCGCGCAACAGCCGCTTCGCGACGCCGCGGAGCGTCGCCTTGCCGTCGCGGTGGGTGCCGGAGATCGTCGTGAGGATCGCGACGGAGACGCGCTCGCGGCCGCGCTGGAGCAGCGCGACCTGGTGGTCGACGAGGCCGGTGCCGTTCCCCCAGCCGCCCTTGAAGTACAGCGTCCAGCCGGCCGGGGCGACCTCCGCGATCCCCCAGCGCTGGGTGTGGACGATGGTCCCCAGCCGCTCCATCGCGAACGCGCGGTGCCGCGGCGGCACCAGCCGGTCGATGTGGAGGAAGAAGCGCGACTGCTCGCGGGCCGTGATCAGCGAGCACCCCCAGCAGGGCATGACGAGGTGGAAGCGCGGCATGCCGCCGCGGCGCGCCGTGCGGTCGACCCGGGCCGCGCCCAGCCGCGTCGCCACCTCCCCCGCCCTGCGGTTGTTGGACCACCGCACCATCGGGCTGAGCAGCGCTCGCTCGTCGGGCCGCAGCGCCCGCGAGCGCACGCCCGGCTGGCGCAGGTAGGCGACGAGCAGCAGCGCCTTGACCACGCTCGCGCTCTGCACGGGCCGGTCGAGGTCGCGGCCCCAGAGCCGCCGATCGGTCCGCACCGCGAAGGCCACCGTCCCGGCCCGCGTGTCGGCGTAGGCGTTGGCCTCACGGACTCCGGGCGTCCACGCCGGGGCGAGCAGCGCGGCGGCGACGAGCGTGGCCAGCACGGCCCCAGCGTCCCACAGCCGCCCGATACACGAAAAAACCCCTGTCCATTTTGGATCTGGTTACGGTCGAGAAGTCCGTCCAAGAGTCCAGGAGGATCGACGTGAAGCGCAGGATGCGAGGGATCGCAGTGGCCGCCGTCGCGGCGACCACGCTCGTACCGGCCGCAGTCGCCCACGGAGCGACCTACAACATCACCGCAGGGCCGCCGGGCAAGGTCGCCGGCACGCCGCCGGACGGCGACAGCAACGCCTTCTACCGCAAGACCGTCAAGGTCCGCGTCGGCGACAAGGTCAAGTGGACGATCAACGGCTTCCATACCGTGACGTTCCCGGCCAAGGGCAAGAAGCCGCCGCCGTTCATCGGCAACGACCCGACCGGCGCGAAGTACGCCGGGGTCAACGACGCGGCCGGCGCGCCCTTCTGGTTCAACGGCCAGACCCGCCTCGTCCTCACCGCGCTGGGCGCACTGCCCGTCAAGGGCAAGCGCTACAACGGCTCGAAGCTGGTCTCCTCCGGGGCGCCGCTGGCCCCCGGCAAGCCGAAGCCGTACACGCTGAAGTTCACGAAGAAGGGCAGCTACGCGTACTACTGCACGATCCACCCAGGCATGAAGGCCGCCGTCAAGGTCGTCGCCAAGGGCAAGGCGATCCCGTCGGCGAAGGCCAACAAGAAGGCCGCCAAGAAGGAGTACGCGAAGGTCGCCAAGCGGCAGATCAAGGACGCCAAGTTCGCCGGCCCGCCCGGCAACGAGGTCCTGCTCGGCAATGACACGGTCGAGTCGGCGATCTTCCGCTTCTTCCCCGCGAAGAAGTCCGTGCCGGTCGGGACAACCGTGACGTTCTCGATGCCGGCGAAGACGTCGGAGATCCACACGGCCTCGTTCGGGCCCGCGGATTACCTCAACCAGCAGGGCGAGGCGTTCGTGGACCCCGCCACGCTCGTGTTCAACGGGATCGACGCGTTCCCGAGCGACGTCCCGGCGCTGCCTTCGCCGAACGGCACGAACCACGGCAACGGGTTCGTGAGCACCGGGGTCCTCGACCGCGACGCGGCGACGCCGTCCCCGGGGAGCGCCACGGTGACGTTCAACAACGCAGGCACGTATGACTACATCTGCCTGATCCACCCGTTCATGAAGGGGCAGATCGTCGTCGGATGAGGAGGCTGGCCGCGGCCGGCGCCGGGATCCTTGCCCTCGTGGCGTTCCCGGCGCCGGCAACGGCAGCGACCCGGCACGTCTGGGTCGCGGCCGTCCCCACGACGTGGAACGTGGTGCCGAACGGGCGCAACGCGATCGAGGGCGAGCGCTACACGCCCGACAAGACGACGTTCCGCACCGTCGCCTATGAGCAGTTCACGCGCAACTGGAAGCGCGTGCTGCCGAAGCAGACGCGCATCCCGGGCCCGCTGATCAAGGCACGCGTGGGCGACGACATCTTCGTCCACTTCAAGAACCAGGACACCGCCTTCAAACGGCCGCACTCGATGCACTTCCACGGCGTGCACTACCCCTTCGGCTCCGACGGCTCGTTCATCCCCGGCTTCTCCGGCCGCGGCGGCGACGTCATGCCCGGCAAGAGCTTCACCTACCAGTTGCGCGCCGGGGCGAGCTCGGCGGGGGTGTGGCCCTACCACGACCACTCGCCCTCGATGATGGACTCGCTCGCGGGCGGCATGTATGGCGCGATCTCGATCCTCCCCCGCGGCGTCCCGCGCGCCGACCGCGAGTTCGTGACGTTCTTCGAGTCCACGCTCGGCTTCGAGACGATCAACGGCCGCGCCTTCGTCGGCAACACCCCGGTCCTGCACGCGCGGGTCGGCGACTCGGTGCAGTGGAACGTGCTCGCGCTCGGCGACGAGCACCACACCTTCCACGTCCACGGCCACCGCTGGACCGACCCCGACGGCACACCCATCGACACGAAGACCGTCGGCCCGGCCGAGAGCTTCTCGTTCAGGATCAAGGAGGACACGCCCGGGACGTGGCTCTACCACTGCCACATCGAGCAGCACATGATGCGCGGGATGATCGGCCTCTACCGGGTGCGCCGGTGAGGCGGGCGCTGCTGCTCGCCGCCGCCGCGCTCGCGCTCGCGGCCACGCCCGCGGGCGCGACCGAGCACGTCATCGACATGCCCGGCAAGTACTTCGCGCCGGCCGCGGCCACGCTGCTGGTCGGCGACACCATCACCTGGAAGAACTCCGATGCCTTCGGCCACGACATGGCTGCGCTCGACGGCTCGTTCGAGAGCGGGCTGCTCGGCACCGGGGGGCGCTTCTCGGTCACTTTCCAGAGGAGCGGCCACGTCGCCTACCGCTGCACGATCCACCCGTTCATGGCCGGCGTCCTCGACGTCTATGCGTTCCAGCTGCGCGGCCCGACAGGCGCGCTCCCGGCAGGCCGCCGGGCGGTCCTGCGCGGGCTCGCGCCGGGTGGGGTCACCACGGTCACGATCGAGCAGCGCCGGCCCGACGGCACGTGGGCTCCCGTGCTCACGGTGCCCGTGAGCGCCGAGGGCTCGTTCCGCGCGAGCGTGGTCCCGACCGGGCCCGCCGTCTACCGCGCGGTCGCAGCCGGCGACCCGA
This sequence comes from uncultured Solirubrobacterales bacterium, assembly GCA_963787335.1. Taxonomy (GTDB): domain Bacteria; phylum Actinomycetota; class Thermoleophilia; order Solirubrobacterales; family Solirubrobacteraceae; genus DASQFQ01. The sequence goes on along the minus strand of CAWBCU010000016.1, from coordinate 111,267 downwards.
GCCTGCCGCTGCGCCTCCCGGTCGGCGCGCGGCTCGAGACGAGCGTGCGACAGCTCAAGCACGGCCGCACGGCGATCCGCGCCACCGCCCACCCCGCCCAGGAAGGCGCCGTGGCGGCGCTCCAGCTCTACTCGCGCGAGCGCTTTCGCTGGCGCCAGGTGGCCCACACGCGCGTTGACCGCCACTCGCGGGCGTCGTTCGTGGTCAGCCTGCCGCGCCGCTACGCCGCGCGGGTCGTGCTGCTGAAGGGCCGCCACGGGTATGGGGCCTCGATCGGCCCGACGCGGCACGTCGGGCCCGGCCGGTCACGCGCCCGACGCCAGCGCCCCGCCACGCCGCCCATGGAGCACGGCGCGCACCACCACTGAGCTCAGGACACTGGCCGGAAAGCGGAGTCGGGCTCGCTAAGGCGCCGGCCCGGGCTCGGACGGCGTCGCGAGCGACGCGATCCGCCAGCCGGCGTCGGTTCGCTCGAGCTCGATGCTGTCCTTCGAGGGCGCCTCGCCCTCCGCGCTGGTCTGCACCTCGGCGACCGCCTTCTTGCCGTCGACGGTCACCGTGCCGACGATCAGCCGCGGCTGGCGCACGTCGCCGAGGCCCTGCTGGAGCGCGATCTCGCACGGCAGCCCGATCGTCTTGAGGTCGGCGACCAGCGACGGGGCGAGCAGCGAGTCGCAGAGCTTCTGGTAGTCCTTCGCCGCGGTCGCGCGGCTGAAGGACGTGAGCGTGGTGCGCACCTGCTCCTCCGGCGTGGGCTCCTTCTCACCGCAGCCCGCGAGCACCGCGGCGACCGCCAGCAGCGCCCACCCGCGCAGAAGCACCGTGCCGGTCACGGCCGCAGCATAGAATGGCTGCGATGGAGGGTTCTCCCCAGCCTCAGATGGTGGGGTCCTGGCTGCGCTGCTACCGCTGTTGGTCGCAGGAGCTGGAAGTCCAGGTCCACTACGAGGGCATTCACCGCATCGATCCCGTGACCGGTGAGCGCGCGGAAGTCGTGGACGAACTCCAGGAGGCGGTCGTGCAATGCCTCGACTGCATGCACGACCAGCCGCACCTCGCGTTCCACAACGGCCGCATCGAGCCGGTCGAGGACCGCTGGGAGCGGATGGTGGCCGGCACGCCGTGGGTCGCGTCCTGCACCGTGACGGTCGACGCCGACGCCGTCGAGACGTGCTCCGGCCCCGAGGCCGCCGACTCGCTCGCCTACGCCGCCTTCGGCGACCACGGCACGCGCGAGTTCTTCACCCACGTCCGCTTCCACAAGCACGACGACGATCAGATCGTGGTCCACCTGCTGGTCGAGCTCTACGCGCGCAACTCCGAGGAGGCGAGCGGCGTGCTCGAGGACGCCGCCCGCGGCATGCTCACGATCACGTCGCTGGCCGAGGAGTCGCGGCCCCCGGCCGCGACGGGCGACCAGCAGCACTGAGCAGCCGGCTGCGGATCGCGGCCAGGTCCTCGTCGCTCACGCCGGCGCCGCGCAGGTAGACCTCGACGTCGAGGCCGGCCAGCAGCTCGGCGATCACGTCCGCGGGGGTGATCCCCCGGTCCTCGTAGAACGTCCCGACCTGGCCGAAGCGCACGCGGGCCTCGCTGAGCGCGTAGTCGGCGGCGATCTCCTCGGCGTCGGCCCCGGCCAGCGCCAGCAGCAGGATCGCGATCAGCCCGGTGCGGTCGCGGCCGATGCCGCAGTGCACCGCGACCCCGCCGGGCTCGGCGCGCGCGATCGCGGTGAACACGGCGGCGGTCCGCTCGGGGAAGTGGTCGAGGAACGGGCGGTAGTAGATCGGGGTCCCGAACTCGGGGCGGTCGTGCCAGTCCTTCCAGAACGCCGTGTCCTCGACGCCGTCGAGCGGCAGGTGCAGCGTGGTGATGGCGGCCGGGCGCGGCGCCAGGTCCTCGCCGAGCTCGTCGTCGTTGCGCAGGTCGATCACCGTGCGCACGCCGTGGGCCTCGAGCGCGGCCCAGCCCGCGGCGGTGAGGCGGTCGAGGGCGTCGGCGCGCACGATCCCGCCGCGGCCGAGCTCGCGGACGTTGGTGCAGCCGTCCCACTGGAGATGTCGGGTCATGGCCCACAGGCTCGCTGATGACCGACGGAAGTTGCGTGATGCAACCGAAGCCGGTACCGTGGTTGCATGATGAAACTGCAAACACGGATGAGCGAGCTCAGCGGGCTCGAGCTGATGGCGGCGATCATGGCCGGCGACGTCCCCCCGCCCGGCTTCGCCACGACGCTCGGCATCGAGCCGACCGAGTTCTCCGAGCGCCGCGCCACCTTCGCGCTCACGCCCGGCCCCGAGCACCTCAACCCACTCGGCGTCGTCCACGGCGGGATCCTCTCGACGCTGCTCGACAGCGCCATGGGCTGCGCCATCCACACCACGCTCGCCGCCGGTGAGACGTACACCACGCTCGAGCTCGACGTGAAGTTCGTGCGCCCCGTGCTGGCGGGTCAGGGCCTCGTGAGCGCCGAGGCGACCGTGATCCACGCCGGCCGCCAGACCGCGACCGCGGAGGGCCGCGTGCTCGACGCCGACGGCCGGCTCTACGCCCACGCCACCACGACCTGCCTGATCACCCGGAGGCGCATAGAGTCCTGAGGGTGCGCACCGCCCGCGTCCCGGACGACTCGCTCCCACCGCTCACCCGCTCCGTCGCCGCCTGCCTGGCGGCGATCCTCGAGCTCGAGACCGACGAGGTCCCGGCGCCGGCCGCCGACCACCCCGAGCCGTGGACCGCGTGGCGCGTGTGGCTCGCCACCCGCGGCCTGGGGCTCGTCCCGGTCGAGAAGCCGCGCGAGTTCGCCTGGCCCGGCCCGTGGCTGGCGCTGATGCGCGACGGGGTCGCGGCCGTCGCGTACGGCTCGCCGCCCGGCGGCCTCGCCTGGGCCCCGCTGGGCGGGAGCTTCGAGGACGTCGAGGGCGGCTACGCGATCGCGCCCCACCACGTCGCGCTGTGGGCACCCGCCGACGCGGCCGACGCGCGCACCGACGGCCGCGTCGAGGCGATCGCGGTGGCGGCCGGCTGCCGAGGCGCCGATGGCGCTCGTCGAGCAGGCCACCGCCCACGCCGGCCGCGGCCTCGAGGGCGACCGCTACGTCGGCGGCGAGGGCACCTTCTCCAACCCGTACTCCCGCGGCCACGACCTCACGCTGATCGAGGGCGAGGTCATCGACGACCTCGGCGTCGCGCCCGAGCTCCCGCGCCGCAACGTCGTCACCCGCGGCATCGACCTCAACGCCCTGGTTGGACGGCGGTTCCGCGTCGGCGAGGTCGAGTGCGAGGGCGCGCGCCTGTGCGAGCCGTGCGCGCATCTCCAGCGGTTGACCGACCCGGACCTCCTGCGCCCGCTCGTGCACCGGGGCGGGCTGCGGGCCGACATCGTGTCCGGCGGCGTGATCCGCGTCGGGGACGCGGTCGTCGCCGGTTAGGCGTCGGCCAGCGACCGCAGCTGCCGCACCGCCAGCGCGATCCCCGCCATATCCGCCGACTTCTCCCGCGACAGCGTGCGCATGAACGCCTCCAGCCGCCGGCAGTCCTCCAGATGCGCCGCGAGGTGATCTGAGACCGCCTCCTCCGGGCCCGCGCTCGGGGTCGCCTTGAGCGCGCGCTCGGCGATCTCGCGGCGGACGCGGCGGGCGTCCTCGCGGACGGCCTGCTGGGCCCAGCGCTGCATCCGGCCGGCGACCGGGACGGTGTCGAGCTCGGCCTCGAGGCCGTCGAGCGGGAGCAGGTCGCCGACGGTGAAGAACGCGAGCGCGACGTCCTCGACCGGGAGCTCGGTGGAGCGTGCGACGGCGACCACGGAGGGCGCGTGGACGAGCCCGGGGCGGAGCGCGTGGGCGTCGGCCAGACCCTGGGGCACGCCCGCCTCGACGAGCCGCGCCGCGATCGCCTCGCGCTCGCGGCGGTGCTCGTCGTCGCCGAGCCGCGGCGCCGCGGCGGCCAGCTTCACGAAGCCCGCGCGGCCGGCCTCGATCGTCCCGCCGAGGTCGCTGTTCAGCCCCTCGGAGAGGTACCAGCGCGTGACCGCGTCGACGAGGCCGTCGACGCCGGCCATCAGCTCCACCTGGACGGCGGGGTCGACCTTGCCGCCGAGCGTCTCGATCGCCTCCCAGTCGGCCTCGGCGCCGGTCACCTCGCGGGCGATCCGGTAGGCGCGGACGACCTCGGCGGGCGCCGCGCCGCGCTCGGCCACGAGCTGGGAGACGAAGACGGACCCGAGCGCGTTGACGACGAGGTTGGCGTTGACGGTCGCGATCAGCTCGCGCCGCAGCGGGTGCTCGCCCAGCAGCGGCGCGAAGCGCTCGACCACCGCGTGCGGGAAGTAGTCGCGCAGGTCGCCCTCGAGCCAGGGATCGTCGAGCAGCGACGAGTCGAGCAGCGACCGCTTGACCCGCCGCTTGGCGAAGGTGAGCAGGCTCGCGAGCTCCGGGCGCTCCATGCCGCGGCCGGCGCGGCGGCGGTCGGCCAGCTCCTCGCCCGACGGGAGCGCCTCCGAGGCGCGGTCGAGCAGCCCGTCCTCCTCCAGCGCGGCCATCAGGTCCTCGTAGGCGTCGAGCCGCCCCGCGGAGCGCTCGGCCTCCTGGGCGATGATCTGCGCCTGCAGGAAGGAGTCGTAGAGGACGTGGTCGACGACGTCCTCGGTCATCTCGGAGAGCAGCACGTCGCGGTCCGGGCGGGTCAGCTCGCCGCGGCGCTCGGCCAGCCCCAGCAGGATCTTCAGGTTCACCTCGTGGTCGGAGCAGTCGACCCCGGCGGAGTTGTCGATGAAGTCGGCGTTGATGCGGCCGCCCTTGCGCGCGAACTCGACGCGCGCCCGGCGCGTCAGGCCGAGGTTGCCGCCCTCCCCCACCGCCCTGGCGCGCAGCTCGGACGCGTCGACGCGGATGGCGTCGCTGGAGCGGTCCTGGGCGGCGTCGTCGGTCTCGTCCGAGGCCTTCACGATGGTGCCGATGCCGCCGTTCCAGAGCAGGTCGACCGGCGCGCGCAGGATCGCCCGGATCAGGTCGTTGGGCGCCAGCGACTCGTCCTCGATCCCGAGCGCGCTCTGCGTCGCCTCCGACAGCGGGATCCGCTTGGCCGCGCGCGGCCAGACGCCGCCGCCCTCGGAGATCTTCCCCCGGTCGTAGTCGTTCCAGGACGAGCCGGCGAGGTCGAACAGGCGCTTGCGCTCGGCGAAGCTCGTGTCCGGATCGGGGTCCGGGTCGAGGAAGATGTGGCGGTGGTCGTAGGCGCCGACGAGGCGGATGCGGTCCGACAGCAGCATCCCGTTGCCGAACACGTCGCCGGACATGTCGCCGATGCCGACGACCGTGAAGGGGTCCGTGTCCGGGTCGATCTCCAGCTCGCGCAGGTGGCGCTTGACCGACTCCCACGCGCCGCGGGCGGTGATCCCGAGCTTCTTGTGGTCGTAGCCGCTCGAGCCGCCGGAGGCGAACGCGTCGCCCAGCCAGTAGCCGTACTCCTCGGCGACGGCGTTGGCGGTGTCCGAGAACGTCGCGGTCCCCTTGTCGGCGGCGACGACGAGGTAGGTGTCCTGCTCGTCGAGCACGCGCACGTCGGGCGGGTGGACGACCTCGCCGTCGACGAGGTTGTCGGTGACGTCGAGCAGCGCGCGCACGTAGGCGACGTACTGGCGCTTGACCTCGTCGCGCAGCTCGCCCGGGTCGCTGGGGCGCTGCTTGAGGTAGAAGCCGCCCTTGGCGCCCTCGGGCACGATCTGGGCGTTCTTGGTGAGCTGCGCGCGCATCAGCCCGAGGACCTCGGTGCGGTAGTCCTGGCGATCGGACCAGCGGATGCCGCCGCGCGCGATCCGGCCGCCGCGCAGGTGGATCCCCTCCATCGCGGCCGAGTAGACGTAGATCTCCATCAGCGGCACCGGCTGCGGGATCGCCGGGACGTCGGCGGAGCGCAGCTTGAACGCCATCGCGCCGCGGCCGCGGCGGTAGGCGTTGGTGCGCAGGGTGGCCTCGACCAGCCCGAGCTGGTTGCGCAGGATGCGGTCGTCGTCGAGCGACTCGACCTCGTCGAGGGCGGTGACGATCTCCGCGCGCAGCGCCGCCTCGGCCGCCTCGTCGCGCGCGTGCTCGGGGTCGAAGCGCAGCTCGAACAGGTGCACGAGCTTCTCGGTCACCGTGGCGTTCCGCACCAGCACGTCGTTCTGGTAGCTCTCGGTGAAGCGCGAGCCGATCCGCTGGCGGTACTTGCGGTACGCGCGCAGGATCTCGATCTGGCGCCAGTCCAGCCCCGCCGCGAGCACGAGCCGGTTGAGCGAGTCGGACTCGGTGTCGCCGCGCCAGACGGCGGAGATGCAGTTGGCCACGCGCGCGCCGTAGGCCTCGAGGTCGAGCGGGCGGCCGCCCCCGCCGAGCACGCCGAAGTCCTGCACCCAGGTCTCCCCGTCGCCGCCCTTGAGCCGCGTCGGGACCTCCTCGATCACGCGCAGGCCGAGGTCCTCGAGCATCGGCATCGCGTCGGCGAGCTCGACCTTGCCGCCCGCCTTGTAGAGCCCGACGCGGGTGCGCTCGCCGCTCTGGTCGGTCTCGTTCTGGAGCCCGACCACGAACGGCTCGCCGAGCGTCTCCAGGCGCACGAAGCAGCCGATGTCGTGCATCGCCAGCTGCGGGCTGCGCGCGGCCTTGTAGTAGCGCGGGAAGCGCGGCGCCCACTGCGCGACCAGCGCGCGGCCCTGGGCCTCGCCGTGGCGCTCGACGAGCCGGTCGCGCAGCTCGTCGTCCCAGGTGCGGGTGAGCGCGACGACCTCGCCCTCGAGCTCGCGGAAGTCGAGGTCGGGCAGCCCGGCCGAGGCGTGGACGCGGAAGTGGATCTGCACGCGGTCGCCCTCCCCCAGCACGAGGTGGGAGTCGACGGACGGCGTGGAGAAGCGCACGCGGAAGTGGTCGATCAGGCGCTCCAGCAGCTCGCCGTCGTAGCGCGAGCGCGGCAGCGCGACGATCAGCGAGGCGCTGCGCGAGTCGTTGTCGAGGCGGCCGAGCAGCCGCACCTGCTGGCCCTGGAGCGCCAGCAGCGCGACGACGGCGCCGCGCAGGTCGTCGGTCGAGGCGGCGAACAGCTCGTCCTTCGGGAACGAGTCGAACAGCGAGACGGCGGCCTTGTAGTCGTGGGAGCCCTCGATCAGGTCCTCGTGGCGCAGGATCTGGCGCAGCTTGCGGTGCAGCAGCGGCGTCTGGCTCGACGGCTCGGCGTAGGCCTTGGTCGTGAACAGGCCGAGCATCCGCGCCTCGCCCACGATCTCGCCCTGGTGGGAGATCCGCCGCACGCCGACGTAGTCCATCCGCACGCGCCGGTGGACGCGCGCGAGCCGGTTGGTCTTGGAGACGATCAGCAGGTCGCCCTCCAGCGCGCGCTCGCGCACGTCGGCCGGCAGCGACTCGATGGGGACCGGCTCGGCGTAGGTCGAGCCCTCGGTGTCGGCGAGGATCCCGAGGCCGGAGCCGGGGACGACCGCGATCACGCCGTCGGTGAAGCGGTACTCGCGGTAGCCGAGGAAGATGAAGTTGTCGTGCAGCAGCCACTCGAGGAAGGCGACCGTCTCGTCGACCTCCTCGTCGGTGTAGCGCGCCGTCCCGGCCCCCGCGAGCTGCACCATGCGGCGCGAGCGATCGGCCATGGCCGGGAAGTCCTGGACCGAGCGGCGGACGTCCCCGAGCACGCCGCGCAGCGCCTCGGCCAGCCCTCCGAGCTCCTCCGGCGTCAGGCGCCGGTCGAGGTCGAAGTGCATCACCGACTCGCGCCGCGAGGCCTCGCGCGGGTGCAGGATCGCCGCGATCGTCCCGTTCAGGTCGCGCTCGACGCCGACGATCGGGTGCAGCACGCGCTGGATCCCGAGGCCGTGCGAGCGCAGCGAGGCGCTGACCGAGTCGACGAGGAACGGCCAGTCCTCCGTGTTCGTCTCGACCACCGAGCCGGGCGTCTCGTAGCCGTGCTCGGCGAGCGTCGGGTTGAACGCCCGCACCGCGATCGGGTCCTCGCCGCGCGCCGACGCGAACTCGAACAGCCCGACGATCTCCGCGCACAGCCCCTCCGGCGGGAGCCGGCCGTCCCCGTCGCCGTCGGCGGCCAGGCGGCGCAGGAACGCCTCCGCGAAGGCGCGGACGGCCGGGGCGCGCGCCGCGGAGGTGCGCTCGCCGATCAGGTCCAGCAGGGACGCCCCGGCCGTCATCTCATCGCTGGCGCAAGCGCTCCTCCAGCGCGTCGAGCTGGGCGCCGACCCGGGCGGGCAGGCGGTCGCCGAACTTGGCGAAGAACTCGCGGACGGCGGGGATCTCGGCCTGCCACTCCTCCGGGTCGACGGCGAGGATCCGCTCCAGCTCGTGGTCGGGCATGTCGAGCCCGTCGGTGTTGAGCGAGCCGGGGGTCGGGACGCGCCCGATCGGCGTGTCGGCCGCTTCGACGGCGTCGTCGCAGCGCCGGAAGACCCACTCCAGCACGCGCGAGTTCTCGCCGAAGCCGGGCCACAGGAAGCGCCCGGAGTCGAGGTCCTTGCGGAACCAGTTGACGTAGAAGATCTTCGGCAGCTTGGCGCCTTCGCGCTCGCCGATCTTCAGCCAGTGGGCCCAGTAGTCGCCCATGTGGTAGCCGCAGAAGGGCAGCATCGCCATCGGATCGCGGCGCAGCTTGCCGACCTCGCCGGCCGCGGCCGCGGTGGTCTCCGAGGACATCTGGGCGCCCAGGAAGACGCCGTGCTCCCAGTCGAAGGCCTCGTGGATCAGCGGCACGACCGTCGAGCGGCGCCCGCCGAACAGCATCGCGTCGATCGGGACGCCCTTGGGGTCCTCCCAGTCGGGCGCGATCGCCGGGTCCTGCGCGGCCGGCGTGGTGAAGCGGGCGTTGGGGTGCGCGGCGGGCTCGTCGGAGTCCGGGGTCCACTCGCGGCCCTTCCAGTCGATCGCGTGGGCGGGCGGCTCCTTGGTCATCCCCTCCCACCAGACGTCGCCGTCGTCGGTGCGCGCGCAGTTGGTGAAGATCGTGTTGCGCTCGATCGTCGCCATCGCGTTGGGTTGGTGTGGTGGCCCGTGCCCGGCGCGACGCCGAAGAACCCGGCCTCGGGGTTGATCGCCCACAGGCGGCCATCCTCGCCGAACTTCATCCACGCGATGTCGTCCCCGACCGTCTCGACCGTCCAGCCCTCCAGCGTCGGGATCAGCATCGCCAGGTTCGTCTTGCCGCAGGCCGACGGGAACGCGCCGGTGACGTACTTGGACTCACCCTCGGGCGAGGTCAGCTTGAGGATCAGCATGTGCTCGGCCATCCAGCCCTCGTCGCGCGCCATCACGCTCGCGATCCGCAGGGCGAAGCACTTCTTGCCCAGCAGCGCGTTGCCGCCGTAGCCCGAGCCGAACGACCAGATCTCCCGCGTCTCGGGGAAATGGACGATGTACTTCGTGTCATTGCACGGCCAGGCGACGTCCTCCTCGCCCTCGGCCAAAGGGGCGCCGACGCGAGTGCACGCAGGGCACGAAGGTGCCGTCCTCACCCAGCTGCTCCAGCGCCGCGGCGCCCATGCGGGTCATGATCCGCATGCTGACCGCCACGTAGGCGGAATCCGTGAGCTGGACGCCGATCTCGGAGATCGGCGAGCCCAGCGGCCCCATCGAGAACGGCACCACGTACATCGTGCGGCCCTTCATGCACCCCGTGAACAGCTCGTCGAGCGTCCCGCGCATCTCCTGCGGGTCGGCCCAGTGGTTCGTGGGGCCGGCGTCCTCCTCGTTCTCCGAGCAGATGAACGTCCTGTCCTCGACCCGCGCCACGTCCGAAGGGTCCGACAGCGCCAGGTAGGAGTTCGGACGCTTGGCGTCCGAGAGCTTCTCGAATGCCCCGCCCTCGACCAGCATCTGGGCCAGCGCGTCGTACTCCTCCGCGCTGCCGTCGCACCAGTGCACGGCATCGGGCTGGGTGATCGCGGCCACCTCGTCCACCCAGTCCAAGAGGGTTCGGTTGCGCGTCGGGACAGTCGTATGGCTCACGGGTTCAGATCAGCTCCTGCTTCGGGGGCGATGCACATTGTTCACTACCGAACTTATTCGACATCGCCCTCGGCGGGCGTCGCACCAGCCTCTCGTCTAGGTACGAGCACGAGCCGCTTGAACTCCGCCACCAGCACGCCGTCCTGGTTCAGGACCCGCGTGTGGACCCGCACCGTGCCGCGATCCTGCTTGGAGCGCGACTCCTTGACCTCGAGCACCTCGGACTCGCAGAACAGCGTGTCGCCGTGGAAGACCGGCGCCGGGTGCTTGAGCTCCTCGGTGGCCAGGTTGGCGATCGCCTTGCCCGACACGTCGGAGACGCTCATCCCCAGCGCCAGCGAGTAGACCAGCGGCCCCACGACGACGTTGCGGCCCTGCTGGCTCTGGCCGGCGTAGACGTCGTTGATGTGCAGCGGGTGGTGGTTCATCGTGATCAGGCAGAAGAGGTGATCGTCGGCCTCGGTCACGGTCTTGGCGGGCCAGTGCTTGTAGACCGCGCCGACCTCGAACTCCTCGAGATATCGGCCGTACGGATGGGCTCCGGTCGCCTCGCGGGCGGCCTGGTCGGTTTCGACTGCAGGGGTTTCTGTGCTCATGGGGCCAGATCATGGCGCACCGCCCCGTCGCTAGATTCCAGGCGACATATGCGCAATCCCCGTGACTTCGCCAAGCCCCTCGCCGTCGGCGCGCCCGACCCGTTGCTGGAGATTCCCGTGACCCCGTCGCGGATGATCCACTTCTTCGACCCGAGCAACGAGCGGATCGTCGCCAAGCTCCCCGATCTCGCCAAGAAGGCCGACATCCTGCTCGGCAACCTCGAGGACGCGATCGCCGTCGAGAACAAGGACGCGGCCCGCCACGGCCTCGTCCGGGTGGCCAAGGAGATCGACCTCGGCGACACCGCGCTGTGGACGCGCGTGAACTCGCTCGAGAGCCCGTGGGCGCTGGACGACATCTCGACGCTGGTGACCGAGATCGGCGACCGCCTGTCCGTGATCATGGTCCCGAAGGTCGAGGGCCCGTGGGACATCCACTACGTCGACCGCCTGCTGGCCCAGCTCGAGGCGCGGGCCGGGCTCGAGCGCCCGATCCTCATCCACGCGCTGCTCGAGACCTCGCTCGGCGTGACCAACCTCGAGGAGATCGCCGCGGCCAGCCCGCGCATGCAGGGCATGAGCTTCGGCCCGGCCGACCTCGCCGCGTCGCGGCGCATGAAGACGACGCGCGTCGGCGGCGGGCATCCGGGCTACCGCGTGCTCTCCGACCCGGACCCCGCGGATCCCGAGGCGCCGCGCGTGAGCGCCCAGCAGGACCTCTGGCACTACTCGATCGGGCGCATGGTCGACGCCTGCACCTCGACCGGGATCCTCCCGTTCTACGGCCCGTTCGGCGACATCCGCGACCTCGCCGGCTGCGAGGCGCAGTTCCGCGCCGCCTTCCTGATGGGCTGCGTCGGCGCGTGGTCGCTGCACCCGGCCCAGATCGACGTCGCCAAGAAGGTCTTCAGCCCGGACCCGGACGAGGTGATCTTCGCCCGCAAGGTGATCGAGGCGATCCCCGACGGCCGCGGCGTCCACATGATCGACGGCAAGATGCAGGACGACGCGACCTGGAAGCAGTGCCGGGTGATGGTCGACCTCGCCGAGATGCTCGCGGTCAAGGATCCGGACCTCGCGGAGGTCTACGGGATCGGATCCCGGGTAACCGCCTGAGCATGTCCTTGCCGATCGCCCCGCCCGAGGTCGCGTCCGCGCGGCGCCTCGGCGAGCGCGCCTGCGTCGTCGACGCGGGCGGCCAGTTCACCGTCGCGCGCCAGGTCGACGACCTGGCGGCCCACGCGGCGGTCGGCGGGGCGCGCGAGTTCGTCTTCGACCTCGGCGGCGTGCGCCGCTACGAGACGCACGCGCTCGCCGACCTCTCCGACCTGTGCCGGCGGCTGACGTCCTACGGCTGCGAGGTCATCGTCTCCGCGCACGACCCGGGCGTCGTGCTCGAGCTGCGCCGGCTCGCGCACGGCGACGACTGGACGATCGCGCCGACGCTGGGCTCGGCGCTGTCGGACCTGCTGTCCCGGCCGATCTAGAACTTGTAGCGCTTCTTCGGGCAGCCGAGCTTCGGGTTGCCCATGCCCGCGTTGTACGGGAAGCAGCTCGCGTAGCGGAAGCGCCCCTTCCAGGCGGCGGGGATGCGGACATCCGCGCTGGCGCGGAAGCGGCCCTTCACGCGCTTGCCCCTGCGCTTGAGCGGGCGCGTGTCGCTCTTGGCCGCGCGTGAGGCGATCGGCCTTCCGGCCCGGCCGACGTAGAAGAAGGTCGGGGCCTTCAGCGTGATGTTCGTGGGCGTCCGGTAGGTCTGGACGATCCGGATGACGTTGCGCCGCACGAGCGAGAACGTGAGCTCCGTGGGAGGGAAGATGTAGATGGACGCGAACGCGCTGCGCTCCCCCGTCTCGGGGAGGAGCACGCGCACCCGTTGGTTGCGATCGAACCTGCGCTCGAAGGCGAAGCGGCCGTCGAGGCCGGTCGTCGCCGTCGCGATCGGCGCGTAGGGCGTCCGGAACGGGTAGCCGTGGGCTTCGAGCACCACCTCCCGCCCGACCAGCGGCGCGCCGAACGCTCCTGTCACCTTGCCCGTGACGGCCTGGATCTCGCCGTAGTCGACGCCGCCCTCGGGTACGAGCTCGAGCTTCGACACGGCCGCCGAGGCAAGCGCGGGCAGGGCCGCGAGGAGGACAGAGAGAGGATCAGCGGGCGCAGCACGGCGGTGAGCCTAGACACCCCCCGGCCGCTAGGGTTGCCCGCCGCATGAGGTTCTTCGAGTTCGAATCGCGCCAGGTGGTGGCGAAAGCCGGCATTCCTGTGTCTGGTCATGGATTTGCCACAACACCGGCGGAGGCCAGACGGATCGCTGAAGAGATCGGGATTCCTACGGTGATCAAGTCGCAGGTGTTGACGGGTGGGCGGATGAAGGCGGGCGGGGTGAAGTTCGCCGATACGCCCGAGGAGGCCGAGCGTCATGCGGCGGACATCCTGGAGCTGGAGATCAACGGGCACATGCCGCGTGGGGTGTTGGTGGACTCGCGTGTCGAGGTCGCCCAGGAGTACTACGCGGGCGTGACGTGGGACGGGACGCGCAAGCGCCCGGTGCTGATCTTCTCCGACATGGGCGGGATCGACATCGAGGAGGTCGCCGAGACCCACCCCGACCACGTCGGCCGCGCCCACTTCTCCACCCTGCGCCCGTTCAGCGACTACGAGGCCAAGCAGGTGATCGCCTCCGTCGGCGTCACCGGCCGCGCGCTCGTGCGCCTGACGCCGATCCTCTCCCGCCTCGCCAAGCTGTTCGTCGACTACGACATGACGCTGGCCGAGATCAACCCGCTGGCCCAGCTGGCCGACGGCTCGTTCGTCGCCGTCGACGCCCACATGGACATGGAGAACGAGGCGCGCCCGCGCCAGCGGGCGATCCTGAAGGAGCTCGGGGTCGGCGAGGAGGAGACGCGCCAGGCGCGCGAGGCGACGCCGTTCGAGCTCGCCGGCGAGGCCGTCGATCAGCAGGACCACCGCGGCGTGGCGGGCAACGTGACCGAGTTCGACGGCGACCTCGGGCTCGTGATCGGCGCCGGCGGCGGCTCGCTGACGCTGTTTGACGCGGTCCGCGCGCACGGCGGCAGGCCCGCCAACTACTGCGAGATCGGCGGCAACCCGTCGGTCGCCAAGGCCTGCGGCCTGGCCAAGCTGGTGCTCTCAAAGCCCGGCGTGGACAAGATCGCGGTGATGATGTCGATCGTCTCCAACACCCGGGTGGACATCGTCGCCCGCGGCGTGATCAAGGCCTGCATCGAGCTCGGCTATGACCCGGCGGAGAAGATCTCGATCTTCCGCATCCCCGGGGCGTGGGAGGAAGAAGGCTTCAAGATCCTCGAGAAGTACGGCGTCAAGTACGCGGACCGCAGCGTGTCGCTTGAACGAGGCGGCGCGGATGGCGGTGGCGGGATGAGCATCCTCGTCGACGCCGACACGACCTTCATCGTCCAGGGCATCACCGGCCGCGAGGCGGTCAACCTCACGCGCGAGTGCCTCGACTACGGCGCCGGCGCGAAGATCGTCGGCGGCGTCACCCCCGGCCGGCTCGGCCGCGAGGTCCACGGCGTGCCGGTGTTCGACACCGTCGCCCAGGCCGTCGAGCATCACGGCGGCCCGATCGACGGCTCGGTCGTCACCGTCCCCCCCGCCTTCACCAAGGACGCGGTCATCGAGGCGATCGCCAACGGCGTCAAGCTCGTCGTGATCGTCACCGAGCGGATCCCGCGCGGCGACGTCGCCCAGATGGTCGAGTTCGCCGACGAGCACGGCGCCCGCATCATCGGCCCCAACTGCCTCGGGATCATCGTCCCCGACGTCGTCAAGATGGGCGGCATCGGCGGCCCGGCCAAGGACGCCGCCAAGTCCTACACCCCCGGCCCCGTCGGCGTGATCTCGCGCTCGGGCGGCATGACCACCGAGATGTCCTCCACTCTGAGCGCCGCCGGCCTCGGCCAGTCGACCGCCGTCTCGATCGGCGGCGACGCGATCATCGGCCAGGCCTACGCCGAGCTGATGCCCCTCTTCGAGGCCGACCCGCAGACCGAGGCGATCGTCATCTACACCGAGCCGGGCGGCCGCATGGAGGCCCAGCTGTCGGAGTGGGTCACCGCCAACCACTCGCGGCTGCCGATCGTCGCCTTCATGGCCGGGCGCTTCATGGACGAGATGCCGGGCATGTCCTTCGGGCACGCCGGCACCATCGTCGAGGGCAAGGAGGACACCGCGACCGAGAAGATCGCGCGCCTCGCCGCCGCCGGCATCGTCGTCGCCGAGCGGATCGAGGACATCCCCGCCCTCGTCCGCGAGCGGATCGGAGCCGCGGTCTAGATGCCCGGCATCTTCATCGACGTCGAGGTCTCCCCCGAGGCCGCCCAGGACCCCGCGATCGCCGCCAAGCTGGCGGAGGTCTGCCCCGTCGACATCTACACCCAGGCCGAGGACGGCACGCTGCGGATCGTCGAGGACAACCTCGACGAGTGCGTGCTCTGCCGGCTCTGCATCGACGCCGCCCCCGCCGGCACCGTCACCGTCCGCAAGCTCTACGACGACGGCGCCACCCTCTAGCGCCGATCTGAGCTGGACGCAGGTCGCGGCCTGGCGGGCGCGCCGGCAGCACCTGCACGAGCGCGCGCCGCGGCCGGCACTGCTCGAGGTCGTCGCGCGCCTGGGCGGGATCCACGCGCAGGTGATGTCCGCCGCTGAGCTGGCGCTGCTGGCGCGCGTCGAGGATCTCGAGCCCGACGCGATCGCGAGCGCGCTGTGGCAGGAGCGGACGCTCGTGAAGACGTGGGCGATGCGCGGCACGCTGCATCTGCTGCCCGCCGCCGAGCTGAGCCTGTGGATCACCGCGCTTGGGACCCGCATCGAGCGCCACTTCCTCAACCGCGCGCGCCAGAAGTGGTTCGGCTTCACGCGCGAGGAGGCGCTGGAGCTGATCGCGGCGATCGGCGCAGCGCTCGACGGCCGCGAGCTCACCCGCGCGCAGCTCGCCGCCGCCGTCGGCGACGAGCGTCTGCTCGAGAGCTGGGGCTCGATGCTCAAGCCGGCCGCGGCGGCGGGTCAGCTCATCTTCGCGCCGGGCGAGGGCCAGAAGGTGCGCTTCACGCGCCCGCAGTGGTCGCCCGAGGACCCCGACGCGGCGCTCGCGGAGATGACCCGCCGCTACCTCGGCGCGGCCGGCCCGGCCACGCGCGAGGACGTCGCGCGCTGGTGGGGGACGGCCCCGGCCGCGGGCGGGCGGATGCTGAAAGCGCTCGGCGACGAGGTCGCACCCGTAACGGTGGAGGGCGCACCGATGCTCCTGCTGCGGGAGCACGTCGCCGAGGCGGCGGCGGCCGAGCCGCTGCGCACCGTGCGGCTGCTGCCGGGCTTCGACCAGTACGTGATCGCGGCGACGCTGCACGCCGAGGCGCTGATGCCCGGCCCGTTCAAGGCGCGCGTGCACCGCCCGCAGGGCTGGATCTCCCCCGTGCTGTTGGTCGGCGGGCGGATGGCGGGGGTCTGGAGGCACGAGCGCAAGGGCAAGCGCCTGCTTGTCGAGGTGGAGCCGTTCGCGCCCGTGCCGAAATGGGCGCGCGAGGCCGCGGCGGCCGAGGCGGAGCGCCTCGCCGGCTTCCTCGGCGGCACGCTCGAGCTGGCCTGGGACCGCGGCTAGCGCGCCGCGATCCATCCTCCCCCGATGCCCGTAGCCTGAGAGTCCATGCCCGAGCTCCCAGAGGCCGAGCGCGCGCGCCAGCAGATCGAGCGTGCGCTGGGTCGTGAGATCGTCGCGGTCGACGACCGCGACACCTACGTCTGCCGCCCGCACGCGCCGGGGGAGATCGCCGCGGCGCTGACCGGCCGGCGGCTCACGCGCGCGCACCGGCGCGGCAAGTTCCTGTGGGTGGAGACCGACGACGGGCCCGACCTCGGGCTGCACCTCGGGATGGCGGGCCGGATCGCGGTCGACGAGGCGGCGGCGCCGCGCAACTGGGACCGCTTCGCGCTCGAGTTCGCCGACGGCGGCCGGATGGCGCTGCGCGACAAGCGGCGGCTCGGCCGCGCCGTGATCGACCCGGACTTCTCCCACGTCGGCCCGGACGCCGCCGAGGTCGGCCGGAATGTCTTCCGCGACCGCGTCGGCCGCGGCAGCACGGCGCTGAAGGCGCGCCTGCTCGACCAGAGCGTGATCGCCGGCGTCGGCAACCTGCTCGCCGACGAGACGCTGTGGCGCGCCCGGCTGTCGCCGCTGCGGATCGCGGGCGAGCTGTCGGTCGAGGAGCTCGACCTGCTGCGGCGCGAGCTGCGGGCGGCGGTCCGCGACGCGATCCGCAACGGCGGCGTGCACACCGGCCGCTTCATGCCGGCGCGCGAGCGGGGCGGCGTCTGCCCGCGCGACAAGACCCCGCTCGAACGCGGCACCGTGGGCGGCCGAACGACCTACTGGTGCCCCACCTGCCAGCGCTAACCTTGAGTAAGCATGACGGGCAGAACCTGGATCCTCGACACTGAGACGAAGGGCACCGGTGCGCAGATGGTGCCGCTGGACAAGGTCGTCAAGCAGCCCGATCCCAAGCCGCTCTTCGTGCCGCGCAAGCGGCAGCCGAAGCCGCCGCCCGAGCCGGCCCCGCGCCGGCCGCGGCGCTTCAAGGTCGTCGACCTCTCCAGCCGCGCGGTCCTCGCCGAGGACACCGATCTCCGCGCCACGCTCGATCTGCTCGCCGGGATCCGCTCGAGCGTCGACGTCAACGTGTCCGTGTGGGAGCCGTCGACCGACGCCTGGCGGCTTCTCACCCTGCGCGAGAAGCAGCTGCTCTGGGAGCGCCGCGGCGCACGCGACTAACCTGACCTCAATGGCCTATTCGACCGAGGAAGCGCGGATCCAGCTGCTCGACGACATCGCGCACGCGATCGACGAGCTCGGCGTGGCGCTGGCGGCGCTCGGCGCCGCCTACGAGCTGCTCGACGAGCGGACCGCCGACCAGCTCGAGGCAGAGCTGTTCCGGCCCGTCCAGGTCGCCTACGGGCGGGCCCAGCGGACCCACGCCGGCTTCGCCGAGCGCCACGGGCTGCCGGGGCGGACGTTCGAGCCGTCGGTCGCCGGGCGCGTCTCTCAGGGCGCGCGGAGCTTCGTCGACACCGCCGCCGAGGCGGTCGAGGAGACGGAGCACCTGCTGACGGAGATCCAGGACTCGATGATGCCGGTCGAGGTCGGGGACGCGACGCTGCGCGCCGGGCTCGCCGAGATCCGCGAGCTGGTCGGCCCGCTGCCGGAGCGCACGCTCGGGCTCGTGCGGGTCATCGGCCGCTGAGCTCCTCCGCGTAGGCGGCGTGGTCACGCGCGCCGGGACGCTGCGCAAGCGCGCCTAGGAGAACTCGATCACGAGGTAGCGGAAGCTGACCGGGCCGGGATCCGCGGGGGCGCCCGTGAAGTTGCAGGCGAGCACGGAGATGCTGCGGTCGCCCGGGCCGAGCACGCCCGTGACCTGGATCGGCGCCGGCCAGTTCGCGGGCGCCGTGACGATCACGGCCGCGTCCTCGGCCGCCTGCGAGAGCCCGACCGGCAGCGTCTGGCACGCGCCGGGCGCGATCGGCCCGAAGTCGAGTTGCACGTGACCCTGATGGCGGCCGAGGTCGCGCGCCCGCAGCGAGCCGTCGGCCACCGCGGCCGAGCTGACGGCCCCGCCGCCCAGCTTGGACGCGCCGACGGACCCGGCGGCGATCGCGGGAGCGCGCACCGCGCCCGCGGCGAGCTCGGCGGACCGCACCGCGCCGCGCGCGATCGCGGCGGCGCGCACCGCGTTGGGGCGCAGCTTGGCCGCGCTCACCGACCGGTTGGCGGGCGTCTTGAGCGTTCGCCGCGCGCGCGAGGAGAAGTCCTTGGCGGCCAGGCTGCCGTCGCGGATCTTGGCTCCGGTGACGGAGTTGGCCTTCAGGCGGGCGCCCGAGATCGCCTCCTGCGCGGCGGCCGGTCCGCCCAGCGCGACGAACAGGGCGAGGGACGAGAGCACGAGCGCGGCGGATGGGCGGCGCATGAGGAACCTCCAATGGAACGGCAACGGTGACCGGCAGCGTGCCGCGCCGGGCCGCGCGGTTCAACCCCGGCCGCAGCCCTCCGGCGCGAAGACGCGCACCGTCGAGGCCGGATCCTTGACCAGCTTCGCCGCCGGCCGCACCGGGCGCCGCTCGAAGCCGCCGCCGCAGTTCGGGCACACGCCACCGAGCCGCTCCGAGACGCATTCGGCGCAGAACGTGCACTCGTAGGTGCAGATCCGGGCGTCGGGCGAGTCCGGAGGGAGGTCGCGATCGCAGCACTCGCACGACGGTCGCAGCTCGAGCACAGCGCGATCGTAACCGCACGCGCCGTGGGGTCGTCACCTGATTAATGGCCCGCCCACTGGTCGCGGCGCTCCCGGTGCGCGAGGATCCCCGGATGCTCGTGGAAGTCAGCGCGGGCGCCTTCTTCCTCGCGGGAGCGGTCGCCTGCGGTGCCGCTGCCCTGCGTGGCCGCGCGCGCGGCGCCCGGGTCGTGCTCGCCCTCGCGCTCGCGACGGCCGGCGCCGGCGAGCTGGCCGGTGAGCCGGAGTGGGCGGCGATCGCCGCCTGTGCGGTCGCCGCCGTGGCCGTGGCGCTGCTCGTGCTCGCCCGCTTCGGCCCTGTCGACCGGCTGTCGTGGCTGGACGCCGCGATGGGCGCCTCCTCCACCGCCGGCGTCGCCGTGGCGGTCGGGGCGAGCCCGGTCGAGGCGGTCGGCGCCGCCGGCGTGGCCGGCGGCTTCGCGCTGTGCCGCTGGCGGCCGGGCTGGGCGGTGCTGCTCGCGGTCGCCGGCCTCGCCGCGCTGGCCGCGGGGCCGTGGCTCGCCCTGCCCGCCGCGCTCGCCATGGTCGCCGCCGCCTGGGTCCACCAGCCCCCGCCCGAGCCCGGGCCGGAGTTCAGCCCGGTCGTGCTCACGATCATCCTCGTCTTCGCCACGGCCGCGCTCACGCTGCTCACGGTCGGGCAGTTCACGGCGATCGACCCCGTCGCGACCGCGCTCGCGACCGTGACCGTCCTCACCGGCATGGCCCGCGCCGGGCTGACCGTGATCGAGCGCCTCCGCGACAGCCGCTCGCAGGCGCGCACCGACGACCTCACCGGCCTCGGGAACCGCCGTCACCTCGTCGACACGCTGCACTCCACGATCGCGACCGCGTCCGAGGACGACACCGAGCTGGCGCTGCTCCTGATCGACCTCGACGGCTTCAAGGAGCTCAACGACACGCTCGGCCACCACGCCGGCGACGAGGTGCTGCGCCAGATCGGCCCGCGCCTGAAGGAGCTCCTGCGCGACGACGACACGCTCGCCCGGCTCGGCGGCGACGAGTTCGCGGTCATCCTCCAGCCCGGCGACGAGGCGTCGGCGAGCACCGCCGGGCTGCGGCTGCGCGCCGCGCTGGAGCATTCCTTCGCCGTCGGCGGCATCCGCGTCCACATCGACGCCAGCATCGGCATCTCCCTGTTCCCCGCGCACGCCCGCGACGCCATGGGGCTGCTGCAGCGCGCGGACGTCGCGATGTACCAGGCCAAGCGCATGCGCACCGGCCACGAGGTCTACATGGTCGGCCGCGACCACCACAGCCGCCAGCGGCTCGCGCTCGTCGGGGAGCTCGGCGCCGCGCTCGAGGCCGGCCAGCTCGTCCTGCACTACCAGCCGAAGGCCGAGCTGCGGACCGGCACGGTGCGCGGCGTCGAGGCGCTCGTGCGCTGGGAGCACCCCGAGCGCGGGCTGCTCGGCCCCGGCCACTTCCTCCCGCTGGTCGAGCAGAGCGGCCTCACGCGGGCGCTGACCGCGTTCGTCCTCGATCGCGCGCTGGAGGAGGTGTGCGCGCTGCGCGAGCGCGGCCACGACATCAGCGTCGCCATCAACCTCGGCCCCGCCGATCTGCTCGACCTCGGCCTCCCGTCCGAGGTGGAGCGGCTGCTGCGCCACCACGACCTGCGCGCCGAGCACCTGGAGATCGAGGTCTCCGAGGACATCGTCATGGCCGACGTCGAGCGCACGGTCGACGTGCTCGTCGGCCTGCGCTCGATCGGCGTGCGCACGGCGCTCGACGACTTCGGCGCCGGCCACGCCGGGCTCGGGCACCTCAAGCAGCTCCACGTCGACGTGCTCAAGATCGACCGCTCGTTCGTCGGCCGCATCGCCCACGACCGCCGCGACGCCGCGATCGTCCAGTCGCTCGTGGACCTCGCGCGCCGGCTCGGCGTGCGCGTGGTCGCCGAGGGCGTGGACAGCCTGGAGGGCTGCACGATGCTGGCCGACTGGGGCTGCGACGAGATCCAGGGCCACTTCCTCGCACGCCCGATGCCGGCGCACGAGCTCGCGGCCTGGCTGCGATCCGTCCCGGTGACCGGTACCTTCGGCCAAGGCCAAATCCAACGACCCGGAGGCTGATTCATGATCAGGCGGATCTGCGTCACGGCCGCGCTCTTGGCGGCCGGGGCCATCATCGGATGGGCCGGCTCTGCCGGCGGAACGGCGAAGCCCGCGCAGGCCCCAGCGGCAGCGCCGGCGGCGCCCGCGTTCCCGGCGGGCAGGCTCATCGACCTGTCGCATTCGTTCAACGAGCGGTCGATCTACTGGCCGACCGCAGAGACCTTCAAGCTCGAGAAGGTCGCCGACGGCGAGACCGAGCAGGGCTACCACTACTCGGCCAACAACTTCTCGGCGGCCGAGCACGGCGGCACGCACCTGGACGCGCCCGTGCACTTCGCCAAAGACGGCGACACGGCGGACGAGATCCCGCTGCGGCGGCTGGTCGGCCGCGGCACCGTCGTGGACGTGAGGAAGCGCGCGCTGGCCGATCGCGACTACCGGGTCGCCGTTTCGGACCTGCGCGCGCATGAGCGCCGGTTCGGGCGCATCCGGCGCGGCGCCATCGTGCTGCTCCGGACGGGCTACGAGCGCTTCTGGCCCGATCGCGAGCGCTACATGGGGACTGCGGAGCTGGGCGAGCAGGCCGTACCCAAGCTCCACTTCCCGGGCCTCCATCAGGACGCCGCGCGCTGGCTGGTCCGACGCGGGATCCGCGCCGTCGGCCTCGACACGGCGAGCATCGACTACGGCCAGTCGAAGCTGTTCGAGAGCCACCGGGTGCTGGGAGCCGCCGGCGTGCCCGTGTTCGAGAACGTCGCCAACGTGAGCCGGCTGCCGCGCCGGAACTTCCTCGTCATCGCCCTGCCGATGAAGATCGAGGGTGGCTCCGGCGGACCGCTGCGGATCATGGCGATCGCACCGCGCTGACCTCGCGCGCCGGGCGGGGGCCACACGGCTCCCGCCCGGCCGTTACCCTCGGCCCCTGTCGAGGCGGACCACTGGAGGCAAGATGGCGAACTGGCAGCGGATCAACGTCCCCGAGATCCCGGAGTTCCCGGCTTTCGCCCACGCCGCGGTGGCCGGGCCGCACATCTACGTGGCGGGCATGCTGGGCCTCAACGCGGACGCGTCGGGCATCGTCGAGGGCGGGATCGGCGCGGAGACCCGGCAGGCGTTCACCTACGTCGAGCAGATCCTGCGCGGCTGCGACGCGTCGCTCGCCGACGTCGTGAAGGTCACCTGCTACCTGACGGACCTGGACGAGTGGGGCGAGATGAACGAGGCCTACCTGGAGGTCTTCGGCACCGCGACGCCGGCGAGGATCGCGGTCGGCTGCGCGACGCTGCTGTTCGACGCGAAGGTCGAGTTCGACTGCATCGCCTACCGCGGCTGATCGCCGGCCGCAGCCGACCGCTGCGCGACACTGCGGGCGTGCAGGAACGCCAACCCAGCACGCTCCGCCGGATCGTGGACATCGCGGTCCCCGTCGTCGTCGCCCTCTGGCTCGCCATGCTGATCCTCGGGCCGCCGCGGGAGGATCCCGCCGTGGACGCTCGTCGGGCTCGTCGTGGGTCTCGGCTCAGGGCGCGGCGCTGTACTGGCGGCGCGTCTACCCGGAGCGGGTGATGCTGATCACGCTCGCGGGCGGGCTCGTGATCTCTGCTGATCTTCCCGGACGCCGTGTTCCCCTACGCCGGGCTGATCGCGATCGGCTCGCTCGCCGCCGCGCGGCCGCCGCGCGTGTCGCTGCTCGGGCTCGCGGCGCTGCTCGCGCTCACGACCATCAACTACCTCACCCAGCCGTCCGAGGACGCCACCTTCGCGATGCTGCTCCCGGTCGTGGCGTGGGCGCTCGGCGAGGCCGCGCGCAACCGCCGCATCGCGATCGAGCAGGCGTCGCGGCGGGCGGTCGGGGACGAGCAGGCGCGGATCGCCCGCGAGCTGCACGACGTGATCGCGCACAGCGTCTCGGTGATCGTCGTGCAGGCGGCGGCGGCCGACGACGTCTTCGACGAGCGCCCCGACCAGGCGCGCGCCGCGCTGCGCTCGATCGAGTCCGCCGGGCGCGAGGCGCTGGCCGAGCTGCGGCGGCTGCTCGGCGCCGTGCGGCCGGACGCCGAGGGCGAGCCGGCGCGCCCGCAGCCGGGCCTCGACCGGCTCGGCGAGCTCGCCGCGCCGCTGCGCGCCGCCGGGCCTCGAGGTGGCGCTGACGCGCGAGGACGCCGGCGAGCACGCCCTGCCCGCGGGCGTCGACCTGTCCGCCTACCGGATCGTGCAGGAGGCGCTGACGAACACCCTGCGCCACGCAGGCGCGACGCGCGCCGAGGTCACCGTCCGCTCCGCGCCGGGCATGCTCGAGCTCGACGTCCTCGACGACGGCCACGGCGGCACGCCGCCGTCCACCGACGGCGGCGGCCGCGGGATCGCCGGGATGCGCGAGCGCGCGACGATGCTCGGCGGCACGCTCGACGCCGGGCCGCTGCCCGAGGGCGGCTTCCGCGTCCACGCCCGCCTGCCGCTGGAGACGTCGTGACGATCGGCGTCGTCCTGGCCGACGACCAGGCGCTCGTGCGCGGCGGCTTCCGCATGATCCTCGACAACAAGGCCGACCTCGAGGTGCTCGGGGAGGCCGCCGACGGGCGCGAGGCGGTGGCGCTGGTCGAGCGGCTGAAGCCGGACGTCGTCCTGATGGACGTGCGGATGCCCGACGTCGACGGCCTCGAGGCGACGCGCCTCATCGTCGGCGCGGGCAGCCCGGCGCGGATCATCGTCCTCACGACCTATGACGCCGACGAGTACGTCTTCGCGGCGCTGCGCGCCGGCGCGAGCGGGTTCATGCTCAAGGACGTGCGGCCGGCGGAGCTCGTCGACGCGATCCGCGTCGTCGCGGGCGGCGACGCGCTGCTCGCGCCCTCGGTCACGCGGCGGCTGCTCGACCGCTTCGCCGACTCCCTCCCCGGCCCCGACGCCGCGCCGCCCGCCGACCTCGGCGAGCTGACCGAGCGCGAGGTCGAGGTGCTGCGGCTGGTCGCGCTCGCGCTGTCGAACGCGGAGATCGCCGAGCGGCTCGTGCTGACCGAGGCGACCGTCAAGACGCACGTCTCCTCCGTGCTGCGCAAGCTCGGCCTGCGCGACCGCGTCCAGGCCGTCGTGCTGGCCTATGACGTCGGGCTCGTGCGGCCGCGCTCAGCCTGAAGGAGGAGACGAAGACCACTCCTCCGCCCGATGTGCTGAGGCGGCGCGATGCCGATCATGAGGGCATGAACAACGCGCAGAAGATCGCCGGCTGGGTGGTGGCCGTGATCGTGGTCAACCTTCTGATCCGGGTCATCCCGTGGCCGGAGTTCGACCTCTCCTCGATCCCCTTCCCCGACCTGCCGGGCTGGCTCGGCACGGTCCTGAAGGTCAAGAACCTGATCGTCATCGGCATCGTCATCGCGATCGTCGTGACCGCGGTCGTCGAGGAACGGAAGAAGGCACGATGATCGAGGCACGCGGTCTCACCAAGCGCTACGGCGACACCGTCGCCGTCGACGCGCTCACCTTCGACATCCGCCCGGGCGTCGTGACGGGCTTCCTCGGCCCGAACGGCGCGGGCAAGTCGACCACCATGCGCATGATCCTCGGGCTCGACCGCCCGACGTCCGGGAGCGTCCACGTCGGTGGCTCGCGCTATCGCGACCTCGGGGCGCCCATGCACGAGGTCGGCGCGCTGCTCGACGCCGGCGCGGTCCACGGCAAGCGCAGCGCCCGCAACCACCTGCGCTGGCTGGCCGACGCCGGCGGGCTGCCGCGCCGCCGCGTCGAGGAGGTGCTCGACGAGGTCGGGCTCGCCGACGTCGCCGGCCGCCGCGTCGGCGGCTTCTCGCTCGGCATGTCGCAGCGGCTCGGCATCGCGTCGGCGCTGCTGGGCGACCCCGCGACGCTGCTGTTCGACGAGCCGATGAACGGCCTCGACCCCGAGGGCATCCGCTGGATCCGGACGCTGCTGCAGCGCTTCGCCGCCGAGGGCCGCACGGTCATCGTCTCGAGCCACCTCATGCACGAGATGGAGGAGACCGCCGACCACGTGCTCGTGATCGGGCGCGGCCGGCTGATCGCCGACACCAGCATCTCCGAGTTCACCCTGCGCGCGGCGGGCAACCACGTCCACGTCGTCTCGCCCGACGCCGTCGCGCTCGCCGAGCTGCTCGAGCGCGCCGACGCCCATGTGACCGTCGGCGACGACGGCGCGCTGACGGTCGCCGGCCTGCTCGCCCCGCGGATCGGCGACCTCGCCGCCGAGCACGGCCTGCGCGTGCACGAGCTGACCCCGCGCCGCGCGAGCCTGGAGGCGGCGTTCATGGAGCTGACCGAGGACAGCGTCGACTACCGGCCGGAGGTGCCCGCATGACCCCGTTCACCGCCACGCTGCGCTCGGAGTGGACGAAGCTCAGCTCGTTGCGTTCCACCAAGGTGATGCTCGCCGCCAGCGTGATCCTCGCGCTCGCGCTCAGCGCGCTGCTGGCGAACGTGGTCGGCAACACCTGGGACGACTGGAAGCCCGCCGACCGCCGCGACTATGAGCCGATCGGCGCGGCGCTGATCGGCCAGCTCGCCAGCGCGATCCTCTTCCTCGTGATCGGCGTCAGGGCCGCCACCGCCGAGTACGGGTCGGGCATGATGCGCCTCACGCTGACGGCGACGCCGCGGCGTGGGCGGGTGCTCGCGGCGAAGGCGCTCGTCGTCACGGCGGTCACGCTCGTGGCGGCGCTGGTCGGCAACGTCGGCATGTTCCTGCTGGCGCGGTGGATCCTCAAGGTCTACGGCATCGAGACGACGGGGCTCGGCGATCCCGACGCCCTGCGCGCGGTGCTCGGGGCGGCCGCGCTGGCGCCGCTGTTCCCGCTCATCGGTCTCGCGCTCGGGATCACCCTGCGCAGCACGGCGGCGACGATCATCGCGGTCCTGGCCGTGATCTTCGTGCCGCCCTTCCTCGGCGGGGTCCTGCCGCCCTCGTGGCAGGGCGACACGCTCGAGTACGTGCCCACGGCCGCGAGCGACGCGATCTCGATCGGCCACCTCCCCGACACCGCGGCGGGCCTCTCCCCCGCCGTCGCCGGGCTGGTCGTGGCGGGATGGCTCGCGCTGTTCCTCGGCGGCGCGTGGGCGCTGTTCGAACGACGCGACGCCTGAGCGCGATCCGCGCTTGAATCCCGTCTCCGTCGAAGAGGGGGAGACATGCGGAAGATCGTGCGGAGCATTGCGGTGGCTGGGACGACCGTTGCGCTGGTGGCAGGGTGGAGCGCGCCGGCGGTCGCGCAGGAGCGGCGGTCGCCGCCCGCGCCCTGTCCCACGGCCCCGACGTACGACACCCGCGTCCCGACACCCCAGTCGGTGCTGGGCTTCCCGCTCGGCATCGGCCAGCCGCAGCCGGTGACCAGCGCGCAGATCGTCAGCTACGTGCAGGCGGTCGACAACGCGTCCGACCGCGTCATCTCCTTCGACATCGGCCGCACCTGGGGCGGCCGCCCGCTGCGGGCGGCGATCGTCTCCTCGCGCGAGCACATGCGCCCGGCCGAGCTGCGGCGCATCCGCGAGCGCTTCGTCGCGCTGCGCGAGGGCCGCGGCGGGCGCCACGACGACCTGCGCGGCTCGCCCGCGCTGGTGTGGCTGGCCGGCAACGTGCACGGCGGCGAGAAGAGCGGCGCCGACGCCGAGCTGAAGGTCCTCTACGAGCTCGCGGCGCGCACCGACTGCGAGGCGAGCGAGCTCAACGACGACCTCGTGACCGTGATCCTGCCGTCGCAGAACCCGGACGGGCGCGAGGCCTCACGGCGCCAGAACGACTACGGCTTCGACCTCAACCGCGACTGGTTCGCGCGCACGCAGCCCGAGACCGAGGCGAAGGTGGAGCTGCTGCGCCGCTGGCCCGGCCAGGTCTTCATCGACGCCCACGAGATGGGCGGCCGGCAGTACTTCTTCCCGCCCAACGCGGACCCGATCCACCACGAGATCGCCGACGAGCCGGTCTCCTGGATCAACGGCATCGGCGAGGCCAACAAGGCGGCCTTCGGCTACAACGGCCAGTGCCCGGAGGGCGACGACGACGCCGCGGAGTGCTACTTCAACTACAGCGTCTACGACCTCTTCTTCATGGGCTACGGCGACACCGTGCCCGCCACCGGCTTCGGCGCGGCCGGCATGACCTACGAGAAGGGCAGCGCGTCGCCGACCGAGCTGCGCGTGGACCAGCAGTTCCGCACCCACTGGGCGACCGTGCAAGCTGGGCGTCGGAGAACCGCCGCGCAGGTGCTCGACGGCTGGGCGAACATCTGGCGCCAGGCCGAGGCGGAGGGCGAGCAGGGCATCCTGCAGCCCAACGAGGTCGTCCAGCCCGACGAACGAGGTGCAGTTCCCGGTCCCGGACATCCGGATCCGCAACTACTTCCTGAGCTCCGACCGCGCGCTCGGCGACGTGCGCAAGCTGGTGGAGCGGCTGCGGCGGATGGACGTCGAGGTCTACCGGCTGAAGGCGCCGCTGCGGCTGGCGAACGCGCGCGTGTTCGGCGGGCGCAGCGCGCTCCGGGCTGCGCGTGCCGGCCGGCTCGTACTGGATCCCGATGGACCAGCCGCAGAAGCACTGGATCCAGGCGACGCTGGGCGAGGATCCGCTACGTCCCGTTCCCGTACTTCTACGACGTCTCGTCGTGGAGCAACCCGCTGCTGATGGGCGTGCCGACGCTGTACACGGGTGACCGCGTGCGGCCGTGGGCCGAGCGGGTGCGCGGGCCCGAGGGCGGCGTGGAGCGCAAGCGCAGGGCGCGCGCTCCTACCGGTACTCGCTCGACTCCTCGCAGGCCGCGGCGCTGACGTTCCGCCTGCTCAACCGCGGCGTGAGGCTGCGGCGCGACACGGAGCGCAACGTGGTGTCGCTCGCCGCGCGGCGCGCGCCGCGCGGGCTCGAACCGGCTCGCGCGCGAGCTCGGCGTCGACGTCGACGCGTCCCGGCGGCGCTCGGAGGGCGAGCGGGTGCCGCTGCGCTCGCTCGGGCTGTTCGCCGGCGCGGGCATCTCGACCACGAGCGGCTCCTACGGCGAGTCCCGGTACGTGATCGAGCAGCGCTGGCAGCAGTCGGCGACCACGGTCACGGCCGACGACGTCAACGCCGGGGCCGCGGCCTTCCGGGGCCTCGAGGCGCTGATCGTGCCCGACGGCTCGAACCCGACCGGCGGCCTGACCGCGCAGGGGCAGCAGAACCTGCGTGACTGGGTCGCGGCCGGCGGCGTGCTCGTCGGCCTCCGCCGCGCGCACAACCTCGCCCGCTCGGCCGGGCTGACCTCGACGACGGTCAAGGACCGCGCCGGAGGGCTACCTCGTGCTCGGCTCGCACTTCCGGGTCGACGTCGACCACGCCAGCCCGGTGGCGCTCGGGCCGGCCGCGCGAGGACTTCCAGTTCAACAACGAGGACCCGCTGCTCAACCCCTCGACCACGGGCGTGAACGTCCTCACCTACCCGAGCGACAGTCGCTTCTGGTTCAACGGCTACACCGAGAACGCCGACGCGCTCGAAGGGCACGGCGGCGCTGACCGACGAGCCCTTCGGCTCGGGCCACGTGGTCCTGTTCGCCTACAACCCGGTGTTCCGCGCCTACGAGGAGAGCGGCGAGCACCTGCTCGCCAACGCGCTCCTGTACCCCAGCGGCAGGGCCGGCGCTGAAGACGCTGCGCGACGAGACCGTCGACGGCGCCTCCCCGGCGGCGCAGCCGCGAGCTCCGCCGCGCGGAGGCCCAGGCGCCGGCGCGCGACCTCGGCGGCGCGTGGCGCGCGATCCGGCTGTCGCGTGCCCGCGGCGCAGGAGGCCGCCGCGCTCGCGGTCGTGCGCCGCTACGCCGAGCCGGCCGCCGTGCAGCGCAGCGGCGGCGCGGCCGTGATCGTCCTCGCCAACCCGGAAGGGCTGCAGGCCGACGAGCACCCGTACGCGCGCGACGCTGCTGCGGGCCCTGCGGAGCGAGGGGGTGACGCTGCGGTCGGCGGTGCTGTGAGCGCGCTCAGCTGAACACGCCGTCCGGGTCGTACCGGCGCTTGACCGCGAGCAGCCGCTCGCGGTTGGCGCCGTGGTACGCGGCGTCCCAGGGGTCGAGCCCCTGCTCGGGGAAGTTCGGGTAGACGCCGCCGGTCCCGAACGGGTGCGCGAGCGCCCACGAGCGGGTGAGCCACTCGCGGCCCGGGCCGGCGGCGCCCGGCTCGACGACGATCGCGTGCTTGAGGAGGAAGCGCGCATCGCGGTGGGCGAAGGCGGTGGCCTCGCGCGCGACGCGCGTGTAGGCGCCGCCCCAGGGGGAGAAGTCGAGCTCGGCCGGCGCGGGCGCGACGCGCAGGGTGCGGACGAGCGCCTCGATCGTGGGCGCGGGGAGCCGCTCCGCGAAGAACTCGGAGCGGCTGAGCGGATGCCCGGTCTCCTCCTCGTCGGCCTCGCCGAGCCCGGAGAGGAAGCGCTTCGCCTCGCGGTAGGAGCCCGGCCGCACGGTGGCCGACGTGGCCACGGCGCCCGCCGCGGCCTCCAGCTCGCCGAGCCGCGCCGTCGTCTCCGCCTCCGAGCCGGCCATCGCGCCGAACACGCGGACCCGCAGGGTGTCGGCGTCCGCGTTGAGCAGCAGGCTCGCGGCCATGGCGTCCGGCGCGGCGGGCGCCCAGCCCTGCCAGGCGGCGATCAGGGCGGTGGCGGCCGTCGGGGGCGAAGACTCAGCTCGAACGCGGTCGTCGGCGGCGCCGGGATCGTCGCGAACACCAGCGAGGTCACGACGCCGAAGCGCGCGCCGCCCGCCCCGCGCAGCGCCCACAGGAGCTCCTCGTCGGCGTCGACGACGCGTCCGTCGGCGAGCACGACCTGCGCCGCGCGCAGGCTGTCCGAGGTCAGCCCGTGCAGGCGGCCGAGGATCCCGAGGCCGCCGCCGAGCGTGAGGCCGGCGATGCCGACGGTCGGGCCGCAGCCGGCCGGGATCGTGCGGCCGTGGGCGTCGAGCGCGTCGTAGACCGCGCCCAGCCGCGCGCCGGCGCCGATCGTCGCGCGCTCGCCCTCCACGCTCACCGAGTCCATCGGCGTGACGTCGATCACGACCCCCTCCGAGGTCGAGCGGCCCGCGAAGCAGTGCCCGCCGCTACGGACCGCCAACGGCAACCGCTTCGCGCGGGCGAACGCGAGCGCCGCGGCGACGTCCTCCGGGCCGGCGCAGAGCACGATCGCCTCCGGGCGGACGTCCTCGAGGCTGGGGAGCGCCGGCCGCCGCAGCGCGTCGTAGGCGGCCGCGCCGGGCCGCACGACCTCTCCGGCGACGGCCTGCTCCAGCGCCTGCGTGTCGATCACGCCGTCAATGGTCTCAGGCGGCAGCCGGGGTGAGCGGGAAGCTCACGCCCGTGAGCTCCTCCGAGAGCGTCCACAGCTTCGCGGCGGTCGCGGTGTCCTTCGCAGCGTCGTTGCGGCCGACCAGCGTCGGGTGCCCGCGCTGCTCCTGGAAGCCGTCGGGGCCGACGTAGCTGTTGCCGGGGATGTCCTGCGTCGCGGCGTAGAGGGTGGGCAGGGCGCCCATCTCGTCGCTCTGGGCGATGACCTTGTTGGCGACGCCCATGAGCGCGTGCTGCAGGAAGTTGCCGGTGTGGCTCTGGAGGTTCGTGGCGGCGTAGCCGGGGTGGGCGGCGGTGGCGCGGACGCTCGAGCCCGCCTCGTCGAGCCGGCGCTGCAACTCGGAGGTGAACAGCAGGTTCGAGAGCTTGGACTGGCCGTAGGCGCGCCACGGCTTGTAGCCACCCCGCTCCCAGTTGAGGTCGTCGAGCCGGATCGAGCCCATGCGGTGCGCGCCGGAGGAGACCGTCACGACGCGGTCCGCGATCTGCGGCAGCAGGAGGTTGGTGAGCGCGAAGTGGCCGAGGTGGTTCGTCCCGATCTGCATCTCGAAGCCGTCCGCGGTCCGCCGCTCCGGAATCGCCATCACCCCGGCGTTGTTGATGAGGATGTCGAGGTCGCCCGTCCCAGCCGGCGGCGAACTCGCGCACCGAGGAGAGATCGGCGAGGTCGAGCCGGCGCACCTCGGTCGTGCCCTCGATCGAGGCGGCTGCGGTCTCGCCCCGCGAGAGGTCGCGGAC
Source organism: uncultured Solirubrobacterales bacterium (assembly GCA_963787335.1). Lineage (GTDB taxonomy): Bacteria > Actinomycetota > Thermoleophilia > Solirubrobacterales > Solirubrobacteraceae > DASQFQ01. The sequence goes on along the minus strand of CAWBCU010000016.1, from coordinate 80,231 downwards.
GGCGAGCACGACGCGCGCGCCGGCCCGGCCGAGCGCGCGGGCGGCGGCCAGGCCGATGCCGCTGTTGGCGCCGGTGACGATGACGGTCCGGCCGTCGAGCCGGGGAAGATCCTGGGTGGTCCATTTCTGAGCGGTCATGCCATTCAATGTAGCTGGTGACAACAATGCTGTCAACGCCAACATCAACCCGCTAGGATCGGCCGCATGGCCGTCAGCCAGCGCCCCTATCACCACGGCAACCTGCGCGCCGCCCTGCTCGCCCGCGCCGAGGAGACGCTGAGCCAGGAGGGCGCCGGCGAGCTGTCGCTGCGCGAGCTCGCCCGCCAGGTCGGCGTCAGCCACGCGGCGCCGCGCCGGCACTTCCCCGACAAGCGGGCGCTGCTCGACGCGCTCGCCGAGGACGGCTTCGAGCGCCTCGGCCGCGACCTGCGCGAGGCCCTGGACGCGCCGGCGAGCGGTTCGAGGACCGGCTGCTCGCCTTCGCCCAGTCCGTACGTCGCGTTCGCCACCCGCCATGCCGCGTTGCTCGAGCTGATGTTCGCCGGCAAGCACCGCCCCGGCGCGGCCGAGAGCCTGCGCGCGGCGGCCGACCGCGCCTTCGAGGCGCCGCTCGCGCTGTTCGCCGAGGGCCAGGCCGCGGGCGAGGTCGTCCCGGGCGAGGTCGAGCGCGTCTCGATCGTGGCCTGGGCCGCCCTCCAGGGCCTCGCCTCGCTCGTCAACGCCGGGATGCTCGACCGAGCCGGGCTCGACGAGGTCGTGGCCGACGCCGTGCACCGGCTGCTGCTCGGGCTGCGGCCGCGCTAAGCGAGCGGCTCGCGCGCGTACTCGACCAGCACCAGCCCCAGCGGCTCCTCGAGCCCCTCCCAGCCGGTGGTGCTGAAGCCCTCGCGCTCGTAGAAGCGGCGCGCGCGGCTGTGGTCGCGCGGCGTGTAGAAGCGCATGCGCCGGTAGCCCTGCGCGATCGCGCCGTCGATCGCCTGCGCGAGCAGCTCGCGCGCCAGCCCCGTCCCCCACCACGGCGGGCGGACGAAGAGGGCCCACAGATGGGCGCTGCCGTGCACGCCCGGCTGCGGGAAGAAGCCCGCGTGGCCGGCCACGCAGCCCGTCCGCCTCGGCGATCATCGCCCAGGTCGAGGATGCCTCCAGGCGCGCCCGCATGCGCGCGAGCTCCGGCGGGCCCTGGACGGCGGGCGGCTGCCAGCCGTAGGCGGCGAACTCGCGATAGCCGTCGAAGCCGATCGCAAGCGTCTCCGAGATCGCGGCGGCATCCCCGGCGCCCGCCCGGCGGAGCGTCCAGGTCACGGCAGGTCGCTGTCCGCGACCTCCGCGGCCGCCTCGCGCACGAGCTCGGCCGCCTCCTCGTAGGTCAGCCCCGAGCCGCGCAGCAGGTCGACGGCGGTCGAGCGGACCTGGCCGACGACGACGGTGACGGAGAGGTTGCCGGTGTCCTGGAGCACGAGCGTGGCGCGCGCGGCGGCGCGCAGCGCGGGCGCGCGGACGGCGTCGGCCCGATCCGGGTCGACCAGGGCCTCGCGCAGGTTCGAGACGGCCTCGGCGAGGTCGCGGATCGCGGTCGCGACCGGCTGCGGCAGGTTCTCCCCCAGCCGCGCGCCGCGCACGGCGCCGCGGGCGAGCACGCGGACGTTCCGGATCGCGAGGTCGATCTGGGCGGCGGCCTCGGCGTAGAAGTCGACATGCGGCCGGTCGCGGCGGCGCACGGGCGCGAAGCGGGCGGTCTCGTGCCCCACCGCGACCGCCTCCAGCAGATGCGCCTCGAGCTCGTCGAGGTCGCGGGCGCGCAGCAGCGCGCGCTCGGCGGCCTCCTGGTCGCCGGACTCGATCGCCTCGGCGATGCTCTCGAGCGTCAGCCCGAGCTCGTCGAGCACCGGCTCGGCGGCGCGGCGGACGAGCTGGAGCGGATCGGCGGGCAGCAGCAGCGAGTTGATCAGCAGGGCGATGCCCCCGCCGATGAGCGCATCGACGAAGCGCGCGCCCGAGAGGCCGTCGCCCGGCGGCTGCAGCGTCGCGATCAGCACGGCCGAGACCGCCGCCTGCGTGGCGAAGATCTGCCCGCTGCCCAGGAACAGGGCGGTCGCCATCGCCAGCGGCACGACGATCACGAGCGCGCCGGCGCCCGGCCCGGTCAGCAGGACCAGCACGTCGGCCACCGCGATCCCGACCGCGACGCCGAGGGCGAGCTCGAGCGCGCGGCTGCGCCGCTGGCCGACCGTGACCCCGAGGGTGATGATCGCGGCGATCGGGGCGAAGAACGGCTGGGCGTGGCCGACGACCTCCGCTGCGAAGAGGTAGGCGAGGGTCGCCGCGGCCGCCGTCTGCACCAGCGAGCGCCAGGAGTAGACCACCCGCTCGAAGCGGGTGCGCATCGAGGTCCGCGAGCGCGCGGTCGCCTCCTCGAGCAGGGCACCCCCGCGCTCGGACAGCCGGAGTGGCGATTCGGGCATCCGCCGATGGTGGCACGGACGGCCGCGGGAACACGATCTAACCTTCACGTTGAGGGTGAGAATGACCGACATGAACGCAACAGCGGTCACCGCTACTCAAGCGCGGGCCGCGCAATGCCGAAGTTGAGCGGGAGTCGTGCCCCTCCGCACGGCGCTCGCGTGTTGAAGAAGAAACCCCGTCTTGCTCCTCAAGAAACTTCTCGCCATCTCCCTCTGCTGTGCCGGGCTGTACGCCGCCGTGATCGGTGGCTACGCGCTGGCCCAGGACCCGACGCCGACCGCGACGGGAACCCCCGAGAGCGCGCAGACGCCGGCGGCCACGGTCGTGACCGACGAGACCCCGACGCCGACGGCGACCGCGCAGACCCCGACGCCGACGCCGACTCGACCGCGACCCAGGACCCCACGCCCACCGTGAGCTCGACGCCGTTCTCGAAGCCCACGGACACGCCCACGCCCTTCCCCTCGCCCGTGCAGACCATCGTCCCCGCCGTGACCCCCGGCGCCACCCCCGGGGCCACGCCGACCGCCACCGCCACGCCCGCCGCCAAGCGCAAGCGCAAGCGCGGCAACGGCAAGGCCGGCTCCGGCCGCATCACCGACCAGGGCTGCGTCGACGGCAAGCCGCTCGACCTCGATCAGCAGATCGCGTCGGTGGGCTCCGAGACGTCCTCGACCTCGACCACAGCTTCAGAGTGCGAGCTGCTCGAGTCGAAGGCCCCCGTGGACATCCTCGCCGGCGACACGCCCCGCGCGACCGTCTCCCCCGGTGGCGCCCCGACCCCCGCGAACCCGAACTACGCGCTCGCGACCCCGGGCGCGGCCCCGATCGGCGTCCCGAACTTCTTCATCGACAAGTTCCGCATCCCGCCCTTCCTCCTCCCCGTCTACCAGGCCGCCGGCATCGAGTACGGCGTGCGCTGGGAGGTCCTCGCGGCGATCAACGAGATCGAGACCGACTACGGCCGCAACCTCAACGTCTCCTCCGCCGGCGCGCTCGGCTGGATGCAGTTCATGCCCGCCACCTGGGAGGCCTACGGCGTCGACGCCAACCGCGACGGCCTCAAGGACCCGTTCAACCCGGTCGACGCGATCTTCGCCGCCGCCCGCTACCTGCGCGCCGCCGGCGCCGAGACCGACATCCGCAAGGCGATCTTCGCCTACAACCACGCCGACTGGTACGTCGACTCCGTCCTCATGCGCGCCCGGCTCATCGGCGGCCTGCCCTCCAACTTCGTCGGCTCGCTCACCGGCCTGACCCAGGGCCGCTTCCCGGTCCACGCCAAGGCCACCTACGCCGGCCAGATCAAGAAGGGCGACGCCAAGCGCAAGACGAAGGTCGGCGCCAACGCCGCCGTCGTCGTCGAGGCCGATCAGAACCGCCGCGGCATCGAGATCTTCGCCCGCCGCGGCGCGCCCGTGGTCGCCGTCAACGACGGCCGCATCGTCCGCACCGGCGAGACCGAGCGCCTCGGCAAGTTCATCCAGATGCAGGACACCTACGGCAACACCTACACCTACGGCCGCCTCGGCAGCATCCCCAAGACCTATCCCGCGCCCAAGCCGCGCAAGACGACGAAGGCGAAGATCGCCCGCGAGCTCAAGCTCCCGAAGGCCGACGCCAAGCCGACCGGCCCCGCCTCGGCGACCGCCCGCACCGCCCGCGCGACGCCCCGCGCCACGCAGCGCAGCCGCCGCACCAAGCCGCGCGCCGTCCGCACGACCACCGCTTCCGTCCTCCCCGCCGCGATGCCCGCCAAGCAGCGCCTGTTCGCCCTCCCCTCGCGCCCCAACGCGCTGGCCGCCGGCGGCAAGGCGCAGCTCGGCGAGGCCGCCTTCGTCCAGTCCGAGTCCGCCCCGATCGGCCTCAACGCCAAGGACTTCATCAAGAAGCCGCTCAAGAAGGGCTCGCGCGTCGTCGCCGGCACGATCCTCGGCCGCATCGGCAAGACCTCCGCGACCGAGGACCCGCACGTCCTCTTCGAGCTGCGCCCGGCCGGCCGCGGCGCCCCGCGGGTCGACCCCAAGCCGATCCTCGACGGCTGGAAGCTGCTCGAGTCGACCGCGATCTACCGCGCCAAGGGCAAGAACCCGTTCTTCGGCGAGGACGCCGAGCGCCCCTCGCTGGGCCAGATCCTGCTGATGGGCAAGGAGGCGCTGAGCCGCCACGTGCTCGCCAACCCGCGCATCGACATCTACTCCTGCGGCGCCCGCGACATCCAGTCCGGCGCGATCGACCGCCGCGTGCTCGCCACGCTCGAGTTCCTCGCCGCCTCCGGCCTCAAGCCGACCGTCACCTCGATGAAGTGCGGCCACGGCTTCCTGACCGCCTCGGGCAACGTGTCCCAGCACTCCTCCGGCAACGCCGTCGACATCGCCATGGTCAACGGCATCCCGATCATCGGCCATCAGGGCAAGGGCTCGATCACCGACCTGACCATCCAGCGCCTGCTCACGCTCCAGGGCACGATGAAGCCCGACCAGATCATCTCCCTGATGACGTTCGAGGGCGCCGACAACACCCTGGCGATGGGCGACCACGCCGACCACATCCACATCGGGTGGAAGCCGCTCTACGGCACCAACTCCAAGGCCGCGAAGCAGGTCAACGCGGTGCTCAAGCCCAACCAGTGGATCAAGCTGATCGACCGCCTGAAGGAGATCGACAACCCCGAGGTCAGCCTCGAGCCGTCGAAGTACTCCGTGAAGGCCGTGCGTCCCGCTTCCGAGGCGCATACCGGCGAGTAACGGCGCCGGGCGCGCAGGGAAGCGCGCCCGACGCCCGAGCCGGTCCTCTCAGCAGAACACCGCCACGTGGAACGGCAGGCCCTGCGTTCTTTCCCGCCGCTGTTGCGAGTATGACGAAGAGACTCGGCGACGAGCACGGCAGGCTCGTCGCGCGGCGCCCGCACCAGCACGCGGCCGTAGGGGTCGGAGATGAACGACGAGCCGTAGAAGGTCAACGGGGCCTCGTGGCCGATGCGGTTGACCGCGACCATGAACGTGCCGATGGGCGATCCCGTTGCCGGTGATCACGCGCTCCCACAGCGGCTGGGTGTCGAAGTCGGGGTGGTCGGGCTCCGAGCCGATCGCGGTCGGGTAGACGATCACCTCGGCGCCGCCCAGCGAGTAGGCGCGGGCGAGCTCCGGGAACCACTGGTCCCAGCAGGTCGGGAAGCCGAAGCGGGCGTCGCCGAGCGCGACGACCGGATAGCCCTCCGCGTCGTCGCCGGCGCGGAAGTACTTGTCCTCGTAGTAACCGGCCGTCACCGGGATGTGGAGCTTGCGCGTCTTCGCCACGACGTCGCCCGAGGGCGCGACGACGATCGCGGTGTTGTAGCCCAGCCCGCCGTCCGCGGCCTGCTCGTAGAGCGAGGCGTGGACGTGGATGCCGTGCTCGCGGGCCGCGCGCGCGGCGAGCTCGTGCGTCGGGCCGCCCGGGAGCGGCTCGGCCATCGCGGCCGCCGTCTCGAGCGCGTCCGGGACGATCGCGAAGTAGGGCGAGAGCGTGAGCTCCTGGAGGCACACGAGCTTCGCCCCCTCCCCCGCCGCCATCGCGATCCCCCGCTCGAGCGCCGCGGCGTGCTCCTCGGCGTCGGCGTGCCAGGCCTGCTGGACGGCTGCGATCCGGAACGGCGGCCGTGTCGGCGCCTCGACCCGCGCCGGCGACGGCAGCGTCTTGCCGATCGCGGTGATGAGGCGTGGCTCGCTCACGCCGGCGATCTTCAAGTACTCCGTGCGCAGCTCGTGGCTGCCGTCGGCGAGCGGCGCCTCGTAGTACAGCCGCCACCCCCCGCCGGGCAGCGCGAGGGCGTCGAGGTAGCGGACATCCGCCACCGGGTCGTCGCGCCCGACGATGCCCGTGCGCTCGCTGAAGTTCTCCTCCTTCGTGGCCCGGCCGTCGTAGTACGTCGTCCCGTCCGGCAGCACCGCCGTGACCCGGGCGCCGCGCGCGTCCCAGGCACCGGGGCGCGGCCGCAGCACGGTGCCCTCCCAGCGCCACGCGAGCCCATCGTCGCTGGTGGCGAGCGCCGTCGTCATCCGGTCCTCCTCGCCGGCCTCGTCGAGCGGGTGGCAGCAGATCCAGGCCCGCCAGCCCTCGCCCGCGCGCCGCACGACCGGGTCCTTGACGCCGGTCCGCTCGTCGCCCGGGAACACCGTCCGGGCCTCGGCCTCCGCCAGCGCCGCCGGCTCGGCGGCGTCGAGCGCGTCGATCCACCAGTGCTTGCTGCCCGGCGTCGCGCACGACACATACAGGCGCCACCCGCCCGCGACCCGCACGAGCGCCGGCCGCTCGAGCGACTCCGCGCCGAAGCGGTCCTTGTCGAGCGTCGCGACGGGCTCGAAGCGCTCGCCGTCGGCGGCGCGGGCCAGCACCACGGAGCCGCCGCGGCGCTCGACGTCGCGCACCCGGTAGGCGAGCAGGACCGCGCCGTCTTCGTCCAGGGCGGCGCTCGGCGCGCCCGCCCAGCAGCCGGGCCCGGGGCGCGGGGCCGGCACCGCGACGGCCACTCGGCCGGTCAGCGGGAGAGGCGGCGGCTCAACCGTCGACGAGGGCGACGAGCGCCTCGACGACCTTCGGGTCGAACTGCGTGCCGGAGTTGGCGCGCAGCTCGGCGACGGCCACCCCGGCGGTCAGCGCCTTGCGGTAGGAGCGATCGGTGGTCATGGCGTTGTAAGCGTCGCACGCGGAGACGATGCGCGCGGCGAGCGGGATGTCCTCGCCGGCGAGGCCGTCCGGGTAGCCGCCGCCGTCGTAGCGCTCGTGCGAGGCGCGGACGACGAGCCCGACGCGCGCGAGCAGGCCGCCCACGCGCTCGAGCATCCGCTGCCCCTCGACGGTGTGGGTCTTCATGATCGCCCACTCCTCGTCGTCGAGCGGGCCCGGCTTGTTGATGATCTCGTTCGGGATCGCGACCTTGCCGACGTCGTGCAGCAGCGCGCCGAACTCGGCGGCGCGGCGGGTGTCCTCGTCGACCCCGAGCCGGTCGGCGACGGTCACGGTGAGCTCGACGACGTCCTGGGTGTGCTGGCCGGTGTAGGCGTCGTCGGCCTCGATGACGTCGCCCAGCAGCAGAGCCGTGCCGCGGTAGGCGCCCGAGAGCTCGATCGTCTGCTCGACGCGCGCGGTGCGCTCGAGCGCGAAGATCGAGAAGAGCCCGGCGAGCGGCACCACGAGCAACGCCGCGTAGGGCTGGTCGGCGGCGGCGAAGGCGGCCAGCAGGCCGACCGGCGCGAGCAGCAGGTCGACGCGGTTGGTCATCTCCATCTCCGCCGAGCACGACGCGGGGCGACTCGCCCAGGCACGTCCACACGCGTGCCACGGCGACCGCGGTGCCGAGCACCACCTGGGCCACGAGCGCGAGGACGTAGAACGGCCAGTCGGCCCAGTCGGGCGTCTGCGCTCCCGCGGCCACGAGCACGACCGCGGGCGCGAGGGCGAACCACGCGTCGGCCACGGACAGCACGACGCGGTCGCGCGCGGTGCGGCCGCGCAGCGCGTCCGCGAGCGTGGTGAGCACGAGCGCGAGCGCGACGAGCAACGGGACCGTCGGCGTCGGGAGCAACAGCAGCATCGGCACCAGCACGACCTGGGTCGGCACCGCGAAGCCGGCGCCGGACGCGAACTCGGCCCGGCCCACGAGGACGTACGCGGCGACGAGCGCCGCGGCGAGCCCCGGCGAGAGGTGGCGTTCGGCCGGCGCGAGCCACGCGAACAGCACCGCCGCGACGAGGAAGACGGCCGCGAACGCGCCGTCGGCGACCTGCTCGCGGGCGAGCAGGCGCTCGGGGCGGCGAGAGAGCGCGCCCTCGAGGAGGCGCTGGGTACCCGGTGAGATCTCGGTGCGCGTGGACATGGACTAGGACAAACGTCGACCTCCCATCTCGTCGGCCCTCGGAAACGCCGACTTGAGGGGCATGGACCAACGATCGGTCCCCTCGAAGTGACACGGAGGTCACAGCACATGAAGCGACGTACGAGCCGGATCCTCTTCGCCGCAGCGGTGGCCGCCATGGCCCTGCTTGCCCCCGCCGGCTCAGCCAACGCCGGCATTCTGTCCCAGTCGGCCTCCGCCTGCCCGGACTACGACATCAGCCCGGTCTTCTCCAAGTGGCTCGACCCGTTCCGCTACACGCTCGCTCCCGGCGGCCACTTCGAGTCCGGCGCCGACCTGACCTTCAGCGGCGGCGCCAAGATCGTCGCCGGCAACGAGACGTCCTACGTCCGCAGCTCCGGCGACCGCAACTCGGTCCTGCTTCCGCGCGGCGCCACGGTGACGACCGGCGCGATCTGCGTCGGGCTCGACAAGCCGACCGTCCGCTTCTTCGCCAAGCGCCCGAGCGCCGCGCTGCTGCCCCTGCTGACCGTCGAGGGCGTCTACAAGACCAAGGCGGGCCGGACGGCCTCGCTGCCGCTCGTGGGCGTGCCGATCGCCGGCAACGCCTGGTCGCTGCAGCTCCCGTTCGTCACGACCGGCGCCCTGCTCGAGCTCGGTGACAGCACGATGATGCAGTTCCGCATCCGCGCGGTCTCCGGCGACTGGCAGATCGACGACTTCTACGTCGACCCCTGGCGGCGGTACTAAGCCTCAGCGCGCGCGGAGCTTCCGGGTCCGGCCGCGTTCCTCCTGCTTCTCCACGACGTTCTGGATCAGCTTGAGGATCTCCGCCGGGCCGGTGGCCTTGACGGTGCCGGACTGGAACGCCTCGCGCCAGTGGCGCACCTTGCCCTCGCGGGCGAGCTCGTTGAAGTGCGAGCGCGGGACCGACAGGCGGACCTTCGCGTCGGACGCGATGTCGCGCGTGATCCGCGGGCCGGGCACCTCGACGCGGAAGAGCTGGATGTCGCCGCGGCCGCGCAGCTCGAGCTCGATGACGAGGCGGAGCTGCTTGAGCGCCGGCACCTCGACCTGGAAGTTGGCGACGGCCTCCTCGATCAGGGCCTTGGTGTCAGCGGTGGACATTTCGCCCGATGACTCTAGCCGCGCACGCGTGTGCCGTCTGGATCGAACAGCGGCTCGCGGCGCACCTCTCCGTCGATCCACTCCCCGAACACCTCGACCGCGACCGCCGTCCCGGGCTCCGAGTGCTCGGCCGGGAGGTAGGCGTAGGCGATCGACGCGCCCACCGTGTAGCCGTACCCGCCGCTCGTCACGCGCCCGCAGATCTCCCCGCCCGCGCGCACCGGCTCGTTGCCGAGCGCGACTGAGCGCGGGTCGGCGAGCACGAGGCAGCAGAGGCGCCGGGCGGGCTGGTCGTCGAGCGCGTCGCTCCCGATGAAGGTCTTGTCGCGCTTGACCGCGAACCCGAGGTTCCCCTCGTACGGCGTGTCGTCGGCCGTGATGTCCGCTCCCCACACGCGGTAGCCCTTCTCGAGCCGCAGCGAGTCGATCGCGCGGTAGCCGCCGGCCACGAGGCCGTGCGGCTCGCCCGCCTGCCACAGCGTGCGCCAGAGCGCGCTGCCGAACTCCATCGGGCAGTAGAGCTCCCATCCCAGCTCGCCCACGTAGGTCACCCGCATCGCCCGCACGGGGACGTCGCCGACGACGATCGAGCGGGCGTTCATGTAGCCGAAGTCGAGCGGATCCGGCGTGCACGGCCCGAGGATGTCGCGCGCCTTCGGGCCCCACAGCCCGGCGCAGGCCCAGCGTGAGGTGACGTCCTCGACCAGCACGCCCTCGCCGGCGTGCGAGCTGATCCAGGCGCGGTCGTGGGTCCCGAACGCCGTGCCGGTGACGATCCAGAAGCGGTCCTCGGCGAGCTGCGTGACCGTGAAGTCGCACTCGATCCCGCCGCGGCGGTTGAGCATCTGGGTGTAGGTGACCTTGCCCGGCCCGCGCACGACGCGGTTGTCGCACAGGCCCTCGAGCAGCTCGGCGGCGCCCGGCCCGCTCACCTCGAGCTTCGCGAACGAGGTCTCGTCGAACAGCGCGGCGGCCTCGCGCGTGGCGGCGTGCTCGGCGCCGATCGCGGGCGACCAGTGCTGCCCGGCCCATCCGCGCGGGCGCAGGTCCTCGTCGCCCGCCTCCGCGTTGGCCTCGTACCAGTTGACCCGCTCCCAGCCCGACTTCTCGCCGAACGCCGCACCGTGGCCCGCGTGCCAGTCGTAGACCGGCGAGACCCGCAGCGGCCGGCCCGACTGCCGCTCGTGGCCGGGGTACTTGATGTCGTAGTAGGTCTCGTAGACCTCGCGGGTGCGCTTGAGGGTGTAGGCGGGCGAGCGGTAGTGCTCGCCGAAGCGGCGGATGTCCATCGCCCAGGCGTCGAGCGACGGCTCCCCCTCCGCGATCCACTCGGCCATCAGCTTGCCCATCCCGCCCGCGCCCGCGAGCCCGTGGGCGTTGAAGCCGGCGGCGACGAAGAACCCGCGCACGGCGGACTCGCCGAGGCAGAACTCGCCGTCGGGCGTGAACGCCTCGGGCCCGTTGATCAGCTTCGTGATCGTGACCTCGTCCATCACCGGCACGCGCTTGCGGGCGTTGACGGTGATCGCCTCGAAGCGCTCCCAGTCCTCCTCCAGCAGGCGGCCGTTGAAGTCGGCCGGGATCGCGTCGACGCCGTGCTCGTCCAGCGCCCACGGCGCGGAGTGGCGCTCGTAGCCGCCCATCACGAGCCCGCCGGCGTCCTCGCGGAAGTAGATCAGGAGGTCGGGGTCGCGCATCGTCGGCAGGTGCTCGCCGCCCGCGGTCCCGGAACGGCTGCGTCACGAGGTACTCGTGCGCCATCGGGACGAGCGGCACGCGCACGCCCGCCATGCGGCCGATCTCGGCCGCGAACATGCCGCCCGCGTTGACGACGACGTCGGCCTCGATGTCACCCCGGTCGGTCTGGACGCCGCGCACGCGGCCGTCCCGCACCTCGATCCCGGTCACCCGCGTGTTCGTGTGGATGTCGGCGCCGGCCTCGCGCGCGCCCTCGGCCAGCGCGTAGGTCAGCAGGCTCGGGTCGAGGTAGCCGTCGGTCGGCAGCCACGAGGCGCCGAGCACGCCGTCGATCGTCATCAGCGGGAAGCGCTCGAGCGCCTCCTCGGCCGAGAGCAGCTCGAGCGGCAGCCCGAACGTCTTCGCCCAGCCGGCCTGGCGGCGGGTCTCCTCCCAGCGCTCCTCCGAGGACGCGAGCCGCAGGCCGCCGCACTCGACCCAGCCGCAGTCGAGCGACCGGTAGAGCTCGACGGAGTCCATCATCATCCGCGTCAGCGACACCGACCCGCGCAGCTGGCCGACGAGGCCGGCCGAGTGGAACGTCGAGCCGCTGGTGAGCTCCTTGCGGTCGACCAGCACGACGTCCTCCCAGCCCAGCCGCGCGAGGTGGTAGGCGATCGCACAGCCCCCCACGCCCCCGCCGACGATCACGCAGCGGGCGGCGCCGGGGAGGTCACGGGCCACGCGCGTCCTCGAGCCAGACCGCGAAGCGCGGGTCGGCGAAGCCCGCCCGCACCCGCTCGAAGTGCTCGTCGGCGTAGCCCTGGAAGTCGAAGTCGATCTCCGAGATCGCGGTCTGCACGACGCCCCACATCGCCTCGCGGAAGTCGGACATGATCCGCATCAGCCGCACCGTCGCGAGCCGCCGCCGCGTGCACGGCTCGCCCCAGTAGCACTCGAGCAGCCACTCGTCGCCCGCCTCGTTGAGGCCGTTGTTGACCGACAGGTTGCCGAGGTCGAAGTAGCGGCTGCCCATGCCCGCGTACTCCCAGTCGACGATCCGCAGGCGCTCGCCGTCGTGGATGAAGTTCCCGGGCAGCAGGTCGTTGTGGCAGGGGACGGGCGCGTGCTCGGGATGCGCCGGGTCCATGGCGGCGTGGATCCTGCGCGCGCACTCGCGCAGGTCGCCGAACGCGCCCGGCGCGCTCCCCCCGCGCGCCGCGGCCGTGTTCGCGTAGAGGTCGACCATGTCCCAGGCCGAGAAGCGGTTCGGGATCGGCGGGCCGCGCGTGGACCTCCCACAGCGACGACCGCGACCTCGGCGATCACGTCCGGCTTGCCGACGTCCGAGCGCTCGAGCGTGCGCCCCGGGATGAACGCGGTGACGAGGCACTCGGGGTCGCGCAGGAAGGCCACGACCTCGGGCCCGATGCCGGCCGCGGCGGCCGCCGCGGTCGCCTTGCGCTCGCAGTCGCGATCGATCCCCAGCAGCCCCGTGTCCTTGCCCGCGATCCGCACCACGAGGTCGCGGCCGCCGTAGCGCGCGCGCAGGTTGTGGTTCGTGATCCCGCCGCCGAGGACCTGCACCTCTCCCTCCGGCGGTCCGAGCACGTCATTGAGGGCGGGTGGGAGGGTCACCAAAGCGGCCGCGACCCTACGACGGACCGCGAGTTTGCGCAAGAAGGCCTGAGGCAGATACCTTTGCGGCGGATGGACGCCCCGCTGACGCTCGACCAGCTCAAGACGGCGATCCGCCAGGGTGCCGTCGACACCGTGCTGCTCGCGATGACGGACATGCAGGGGCGGCTGGCGGGCAAGCGCCTGAGCGCCCAGCACTTCCTCGAGACGGTGGTCGAGCACGGCGCGGAGGCCTGCAACTACCTGCTGGCCGTCGACGTCGAGATGAACACGGTCGGCGGCTACGAGATGTCCTCATGGGAACGCGGCTACGGCGACTTCGAGATGCAGCCCGACTTCCGGACGCTGCGCTCGATGCCCTGGCTCGAGGGGACGGCGCTGTGCCTCGCCGACCTCGCGTGGGGCGACGGCAAGCCCGTCGCCGCCTCGCCGCGCCAGATCCTGCGCCGCCAGCTCGACCGCCTGGCCGAGCGCGGGCTCGAGGCCGACGGCCGCGACCGAGCTCGAGTTCATCCTCTTCAAGACGCCCTACGAGGAGGCGCAGGCGCGCGACTACCGCGACCTCGAGCCGGCCAACCTCTACAACATCGACTACTCGATCCTCGGCACCTCGCGGGTCGAGCCGGTGCTCCGCCGCATCCGCAACTCGATGGCCGGCGCGGGCCTGCGCGTGGAGGACTCCAAGGGCGAGTGCAACCTCGGCCAGCACGAGATCAACTTCGCCTACGGCCCCGCGCTGCAGACCGCCGACGAGCACTCGATCTACAAGAACGGCGCCAAGGAGATCGCCGCCCAGGAGGGCATGGCGATCACCTACATGGCGAAGTTCAACGAGCGCGAGGGCTCCTCGTGCCACATCCACCTCTCGCTGCGCCGGGAGGACGGCACGCCGCTGTTCGCCGACGACCAGCAGCTTCGACCGCTTCCTCGCCGGCCAGCTCGCCGCTGCGCGAGATGACGCTGTTCTTCGCCCCCAACATCAACTCCTACAAGCGCTACGCCGAGGGCAGCTTCGCCCCGACGGCGGTCGCCTGGGGCGAGGACAACCGCACCTGCTCGCTGCGCGCGGTCGGCCACGGGCCGGGCCGCCGGATCGAGTCGCGCGTGCCCGGCGCCGACGTCAACCCGTACCTGGCGCTGTCCGCCCTGATCGCCGCCGGCCTGCACGGCATGGACGAGGAGCTCGAGCTCGAGCCCGCCTTCGAGGGCAACGCCTACGTGTCCGACAAGCCGCGCGTCCCGAGCCACCTGCGCGACGCGGCGGCGCTGTTCGGGGAGAGCGCGGTGGCGCGCGAGGCGTTCGGCGAGGACGTCGTCAGCCACTACCTCAACTACGCCCGCGTGGAGCTCGCGGCGTTCGACTCGGCCGTCACGGATTGGGAGCGCCGGCGGGGTTTCGAGCGGCTGTGACCGGCCGCGACCCGGACCCGGTCTTCGCACCGGTCCGCTCGCAGACCGCATTCGAGGAGACGCTCGAGCGCCTCGGCACGGCCATCAAGCTCGGGCTGCTGGAGCCCGGGGCGCGGCTGCCGCCCGAGCGCGACCTCTGCGCCCAGCTCGGGATCTCGCGCTCGACGCTGCGCCAGGCCCTGACCGCGCTCGTGCAGAGCGGGCACCTGCGCGCGGTGCGCGGCCGCCGCGGCGGGACCTTCGTGGCCGAGCGCCCGCCGCCCGCGCCCGCGCCGTCGGCGCAGCTGCTGACGAACTGGCGCGAGGTCTGCGACATGCGGCTCGCCGCCGAGCTCGGCGTCGCCGTGCTGGCCTGCGAGCGCGCGCGGCCCGAGCAGGTCGACGCGCTCGACGGGCTCGTGCAGGCGATGGATCAGCGCCTCGACGACTTCCCCGCCTACCGGCAGGCCGACATCCGCCTGCACATCGGCCTGGCCGAGACGACCGGCACCGCCGCGCTCGTCAACGCGGTCACCGAGGCGCAGGGATCGATGACCGACGTGATCTCCCATATCGCCCACCCGCCCGAGGTCCTGGCGTGGTCCAACGCCCAGCACGAACGGCTCCTGGCCGCCGTTCGGCACCGCGACGCGACGCTCGCGGCGAAGCTCGTGACCGAGCATCTCAACGGCACCGTGCACGTCGTCGCGGGGCTTCTGCCGGGCGGCGCGCTTGACTTCAAACCAATCGCCGCCATAGATTCGGCGCTAGAGGAGCGGTGACCAAACCTTTTTAGGGGGATGACTGACCTTGGGCGCAGCCACGAAGGACCCGGCGGGGCAGAGCCGTGACGAGTCGCGCCTAGCAGAGCTCGGTTACAAGCAGGAGCTCAGCCGCTCGTGGAGCGGCTTCCAGAACTTCGCGATCTCGTTCACCATCATCTCGGTCCTCGCGGGCTGCTTCACGACCTACTACCAGGCGTGGAACAACGGCGGCCCGATCGCCATCTCGTGGGGCTGGCCGATCATCTCGGCCTTCATCCTCATCATCGCCTTCTGCATGGCCGAGCTCGTCTCGGCCTTCCCGACCGCGGGCGGCATCTACTGGTGGTCATCGCGGCTCGGCAACCCGATGTGGGGCTGGTTCACCGGCTGGTTCAACCTGCTCGGGCTGATCGCGATCCTCGCCTCGGTCGACTACTTCTGCGCGCAGTTCCTGGGCATCGTGCTCGGCCTCTACGACGTCAACGTGCTGGGGCTGAACTTCGGCGACAGCCTCCATGGGCTGAGGGAGACGTTCGTGCTGTTCGCGCTGATCCTCGGGCTGCACGTCTTCATCAACATCCGCGGCAGCCACCTCGTCGCCGTGTTCAACGGCATCTCCGTGTGGTGGCACCTCGCCGGCGTCGCGGTGATCATCGGGATCCTCATCTTCGTCCCCGACAACCACGCGAGCTTCAACTCGGTCTTCACCGACCGCATCAACAACTCGGGCTTCAGCCAGGACATGTTCTGGTGGTACGTGCTGCCGCTGGGCTTCCTGCTGACGCAGTACACGATCACCGGGTTCGACGCCTCGGCCCACATCTCCGAGGAGACCCACGACTCCGAGAACGCCGCGCCGAAGGGCGTGTGGCGCTCGGTGTTCTGGTCCGCGGTGATCGGCTACATCGTGCTGCTGGCGATCACGTTCGCGGCCGCCGATCCGGCCGCCGTGACCGAGGGCGGCGGCGGCTCCCCGGCCGTCTTCCTGGCCGCGATGAGCACCGCCTGGGTGAAGGCGATCCTCATCATCGCCGTCATCGGCCAGCTGTTCTGCGGCATGAGCTGCATGACCAGCTCGTCGCGCATGATGTACGCGTTCTCGCGCGACGGGGCGGTCCCGGGCTGGCGGCTCTGGAGCAAGGTCAACACGAAGCGGATCCCGTTCAACGCGGTCATCGCCGTCGCGGTGCTCGCGCTGATCCTCACGCTGCCGGCGCTCAAGGGCAACAAGGACGGCATCACGGTGGCCTTCACCGCGGTCGTCTCGATCGGCGTGATCGGCCTCTACATCGCCTACATCATCCCGATCTTCCTGCGCGTGCGGATGGGCGACAAGTTCGAGCCAGGGCCGTGGAACCTCGGCCGCCACTACAAGTGGCTGGGCATCGTGGCGATCACCGAGGTGCTGATCGTCGTCGTCATCGGCTTCAACCTGCCGTTCAGCTCCTCCGGCGTGCCGTGGGAGGACGACTTCGAGTGGTCGCTCTTCAACTACACCCCGGTGGTGACCGGCGGCCTGTTCGCGATCGTCGGGATCTGGTGGCTGGCCAGCGCCCGCAAGACGTTCAAGGGCCCGCGCACCACGGTCGAGGACCTCGACAAAGAAGTCGCCGTCTAGTCCCCCACCGCATGAGTCGGCTGGCGGGCAAGGTGTGTGTGGTGACGGGCGCTTCGGGTGGGATCGGGGCGGCGACCGTGCAGCGCTTTCAGGATGAGGGCGCGACGGTCGTCGGCGTCGATCTGCTGCCCGACGCCCCGGGCGACCTGGCGATCGTCGCCGACGTCACCGACGAGGACGCGCTGCACGACCTCTACGTCCGAGGTCCGCAAGCCGTACGGCCACATCGACGTGCTGTTCAACAACGCCGGCATCTCCCCGGTCAGCGACGCGTCCGTGCTCGATACGTCGGTGGAGACCTGGCAGCACGTCCAGGACGTCAACCTCAAATCGGTGTTCCTGTGCTGCAAGCACGGGATCCCGCACCTGCTCGAAACCGGCGGCGGCTCGGTCATCAACACCGCCTCCTTCGTCGCGGTGCTGGGCGCCGCGACCTCGCAGATCTCCTACACCGCCTCCAAAGGCGGCGTGCTCGCCTTGACCCGCGAGCTCGGCGTCGAGTTCGCCCGCCGCAACGTCCGCGTCAACGCACTGTGCCCCGGCCCGGTCGACACCCCGCTGCTGCGAGAGCTCTACGCCAACGACCCCGCCGAAGCCGCCCGCCGCATGGTCCACGTCCCCATGGGCCGCTTCGCGGAGGCCGTGGAGTTGGCCAACGCCGTGCTGTTCCTCGCCTCCGACGAATCGTCCTACATCACCGCCTCGACCTTCATGGTCGACGGCGGCATCGGCGGCGCCTACGTCACCCCGCTGTAGCGCCGGCGAACGTCAACAGCGGCTGGGTAGGAGTGGGTACGGGGTGCCCCGGCGCTCCTTCGGAGGGTGAAGTCCCGCACCCTTCCCTCAATGCGCAGTTGAAGTATTCGCATACGCTCGCCCGATTTCGCGCTAGCTTTCAAAGGTAGGGGAGTCAGACCTTTCACGAGAGGAGCTGGGATGGCGGAGGCGGGGACGGAGCAGAAGCGGGGCACCGGCGAGGACGTCGGGAGCGACTACCACGAGAAGCGCCAGCTCCAGCAGGGCGCCGCAGGGTGGGTCCTGCTGGCCGGCCTCGGGGTGGCGTACGTCATCTCCGGCGACTTCGCCGGGTGGAACTTCGGGCTCGCCGAGGGTGGCTGGGGCGGCCTGCTGATCGCCGTGGTCCTGATGGCGACGATGTACACCTGCATGGTCTTCGCGCTGGCCGAGTTGTCGTCGACGATCTCGACAGCGGGCGGCGGATACGGCTTCGCGCGGCGGGCGCTCGGCGTCTGGGGCGGGTTCCTGACCGGCACGGCGATCCTGATCGAGTACGCGATGGCGCCGGCCGCGATCGTCGTGTTCATCGGCGGCTACGTCGAGTCGCTCGACGTCTTCGGCATCACGTCGGGCTGGCCGGTCTACCTCGCGTTCTACGCGATCTTCGTCGGCGTGCACCTGCTCGGCGTCGGTGAGGCGCTCAAGGTCACGTTCGTGATCACCGCCATCGCGGTCGTCGCGCTGCTCGTCTTCGTCGTCTCGATGATCCCCGAGTTCAGCACCTCGAACCTGACCGACATCAAGCCCGACGCCGGCAAGGCCGGCTCCTCGGACTTCCTGCCGTTCGGCTGGCAGGGCATCTGGGCCGCCTTCCCGTTCGCGATCTGGTTCTTCCTGGCGGTCGAGGGCGTCCCGCTCGCCGCCGAGGAGACGCGCGACCCGAAGAAGGACATGCCGCGCGGGCTGATCACCGCGATGCTCATCCTGCTCGTCTTCGCCGCGCTGATGCTGACCTTCACCCCGGGCGGCGGCGGCGCCGACGCGATCAAGGACTCCGACAACCCGCTCCCGGCCGCGATCGACGCCGCCAAGGGCGACGGGACGGGCGTCGGGAGCTTCGTCAACACGGTCGGCCTCGCCGGCCTGGTCGCGAGCTTCTTCTCGATCATCTTCGCCTACTCGCGCCAGCTGTTCGCGCTCTCGCGGGCGGGCTACCTGCCGCGCGCGCTGTCGGTGACCTCGAGCCGCAAGGTGCCCAGCGTCGCGCTGATCGTCCCGGCGATCATCGGCTTCCTGCTCGCCGCGATCACCGAGGACGGGGCCACGATGCTCAACATCGCGGTCTTCGGCGCGACGGTCTCGTACGCGTGGATGATGCTCGCGCACATCGTGCTGCGCTCGCGCGAGCCCGACCTCGAGCGGCCGTACCGGACGCCCGGCGGCACCGCGACCTCGGGCGTCGCGCTGGTGCTCGCACTGCTGGCGGTGGTGGCGACGTTCCTGGTCGACGTGAAGGCGGCGCTGATCGCGCTCGGCGTCTACGCGGCGGCGGCGGCGTACTTCGCCTTCTACTCGCGGCATCACCTGGTCTCGTCCGCTCCCGAGGAGGAGTTCGACGCCGATCACGAGCGCAGAATCGGAGCTGAAGGGATGAACGTCGAACAACTGAAGCGCGCCGTCGAGGACGGCTCGATCGACACGGTCCTGCTCGTCTTCACGGACATGCAGGGCCGCCTCCAGGGCAAGCGCCTCGTCGGCAAGCACTTCGTCGAGGAGGTGCTCGAGCACGACGCGGAGGCCTGCAACTACCTGCTGGCCGTCGACGTCGACATGAACACGGTCGAGGGCTACACGATGTCGTCGTGGTCCACGGGCTACGGCGACTTCGTGATGAAGCCGCACGTGGAGACGCTGCGCCCGGTGCCGTGGCACGAGAAGACCGCCATGTGCATGGCCGATCTCCTGTGGCACGACGAGTCGCCGGTCGTCGCCTCGCCGCGGCAGATCCTGCGCGCCCAGCTCGACCGGCTCGCCGAGCGCGGCTGGTCGGCGCTGGCGGCCACCGAGCTCGAGTTCATCGTCTTCCGCGACACCTACGAGGAGGCGTTCGACAAGGGCTACAAGGGCCTGGTGCCCGGCAATCAGTACAACGTCGACTACTCGATCCTCGGCACCTCGCGGCTGGAGCCGCTGATCGGGCGGATCCGGCGCGAGATGGCCGGCGCCGGCCTCGAGGTGGAGAACTCCAAGGGCGAGTGCAACTTCGGCCAGCACGAGATCAACTTCACCTACGAGGACGCGCTCGGCGCCGCTGACACGCACGTGATCTACAAGAACGGCGCGAAGGAGATCGCCTCGCAGGAGGGGATGGCGATCACGTTCATGGCCAAGTACGACGAGCGCGAGGGCAACTCGTGCCACGTCCATCTCTCGCTGCGCGGCGACGACGGCTCGCCGGTCTTCGCCGACCAGCCCGAGGTGTTCGATCAGTTCCTGGCCGGGCAGCTCGCCTGCATGCGGGACCTGACGCTGTTCCTGGCCCCGAACATCAACTCCTACAAGCGCTACGCCGAGGGGTCCTTCGCCCCCACCGCGGTCGCCTGGGGCCGCGACAACCGCACGTGCTCGATGCGGGTCATCGGCCACGGGCCGTCGCTGCGGATGGAGAGCCGCGTCGCGGGCGGCGACGTCAACCCCTACCTCGCGATCGCGGCGATGATCGCCTCGGGTCTGCACGGGATCGAGAACGAGCTCGAGCTCGAGCCGGTGTTCGAGGGCAACGCCTACACGTCCGACAAGCCGCACGTGCCGACCACGCTGCAGGAGGCGCGCGACCTGTTCGGCGCCAGCGATGTCGCCAAGGCGGCGTTCGGCGAGGACGTCGTCGCGCACTACCTCAACAACGCCGACGTCGAGCTGCGCGCCTTCGGGAGCGCCGTGACCGACTGGGAGCGCACGCGGGGGTTCGAGCGGCTATGACCCTCACGGTGCTCGAGCCCGCCACCGAGGCGGTCCTGGCCGAGATCCCCCGCGCGGGGGTCGAGGAGACGGACGCGGCGGTCGCCCGCGCCAAGGCGGCCTACCCGGCCTGGCGCGCGGTCGCGCCGGGCGACCGCGCGGCGCTGCTGCACCGGCTGGCCGACGCGCTGGCCGGCGAGCTGGAGTCGCTGGCCGTGCTCGAGGCGCGCAACGCCGGCAAGCCGATCGGCGACGCGCGCGGCGAGATGCAGATGGTGGTCGACACCTTCCGCTACTACGCGGCCGGGCCGGAGCGCAACCTCGGGGACACGATCCCCGTGGCCGGCGGGGTCGGCATGACCTTCCGCGAGCCGCTCGGCGTGGTCGCGCTGATCACGCCCTGGAACTTCCCGCTCACGATCGCGGCGTGGAAGCTCGCGCCGGCGC
Organism: uncultured Solirubrobacterales bacterium; assembly: GCA_963787335.1. GTDB lineage: Bacteria > Actinomycetota > Thermoleophilia > Solirubrobacterales > Solirubrobacteraceae > DASQFQ01. Next base: position 59,575 of record CAWBCU010000016.1, on the reverse strand, counting down.
TCGCGGCCGGCAACACGGTCGTGCTCAAGCCGGCGGAGCTGACCCCGCTGACCGCGCTCGAGTTCGAGCGGATCGCGCTTGCAGCGGGGATCCCGGAGGGCGTCGTCAACGTCGTCGCCGGGCCCCGGGCGCACCTGCGGGCAGCGGCTCGTCGAGCACCCCGACGTGGCGAAGGTCGCCTTCACCGGCTCGACCGCGGTCGGCCGGACGATCGCCGCCGGCGCCGCGCAGACGATCAAGCGCGTGACGCTGGAGCTGGGCGGCAAGTCCGCCAACGTCGTGTTCGCCGACGCCGACATCCAGGCCGCCGCCGCGGCCGCCCCGGGCGCCGTGTTCGGCAACGCGGGCCAGGACTGCTGCGCGCGCTCGCGCATCCTCGTCGAGCGCTCGGCGCTCGACGCCTTCATGGAGGCGTTCGAGGAGGTCGTCGAGGCGATCAAGGTCGGCGACCCGCTCGACGAGGCGACCGAGATGGGCCCGCTGATCTCGGCCGGCCAGCGCGAGACGGTCGCCTCCTTCGTGCCCGACGGCGCGCCGGTGGCGATCCGCGGCAGCGCGCCCGACGGCCCGGGCTACTGGTACCCGCCGACCGTCCTGTGCCCGGTCGAGCGCGACGACCGCGCCGTCACCGAGGAGATCTTCGGGCCGGTCGCCGTCGTCGTGCCGTTCCGCGACGAGGCGGAGGCGATCGAGCTGGCCAACGACACCATCTACGGCCTCTCCGGCTCGGTCTGGACGCGCGACGGCGCGAAGGCGCTGCGCGTCGCCCGCGGGCTCGAGACCGGGGTCGTCTCGATCAACTCCAACACCTCGGTGCGGGTCTCCACCCCGTTCGGGGGCTTCAAGCAGTCCGGCGTCGGGCGCGAGCTCGGGCCGCACGCGCTCGAGGCGTACTCGGAGCTGAAAACCGTCTACTACGCCACCGGATGAGCCGACTCTCCGGCAAGGTCTGCGTGGTCACCGGCGCCTCCGGCGGCATCGGCGCGGCGACCGTCCAGCGCTTCCAGGACGAGGGGGCGACCGTGGTCGGCGTCGACCTGCTCGCCGACGCGCCGGGCGACCTCTCGATGGTCGCCGACGTCACCGACGAGGACCAGATCCACGATCTCTACGTGCAGGTGCGCAAGGCCTACGGCCACATCGACGTGCTCTTCAACAACGCCGGCATCTCCCCGGTCAGCGACGCGTCCGTGCTCGACACGTCGGTGGAGACCTGGCAGCAGGTGCAGGACGTCAACCTCAAGTCCGTGTTCCTGTGCTGCAAGCACGGGATCCCGCACCTGCTCGAGACCGGCGGCGGCTCGGTCATCAACACGGCGTCGTTCGTCGCGGTGCTGGGCGCGGCGACCTCGCAGATCTCCTACACCGCCTCCAAGGGCGGCGTGCTCGCCCTGACCCGCGAGCTCGGCGTCGAGTTCGCCCGCCGCAACGTCCGCGTCAACGCACTCTGCCCCGGCCCGGTCGACACCCCGCTGCTGCGAGAGCTCTACGCCAACGACCCCGCCGAAGCCGCCCGCCGCATGGTCCACGTCCCCATGGGCCGCTTCGCGGAGGCCGTGGAGCTGGCCAACGCCGTGCTGTTCCTCGCCTCCGACGAGTCGTCGTACATCACCGCCTCGACCTTCATGGTCGACGGCGGCATCGGCGGCGCCTACGTCACCCCCCTGTAGGCGGCGAACGTCAACGGCGGCTGGGTAGGGGTGGGTTCGGGGTGCCCCGGCGCTCCTCTGGACCCTGGAACCCGCCTACTTTTCGGGGGCACCCCGCACCCTCCCCTCAATGCGCAGTTGAAGTTCGCCCTCTACTCCGGCAGATCCGCCGCGAGCGCCCCGATCACCGTCTGCAACCACGCCCGCTCGTCCGGGCTCGCCCGGTACATCCGCCGGCGCGCCCAGTCCGACACCGCGCTGCGCGTGCCGACCGCGTAGAGCGGGCCCGTGATCGCGTAGCGCCCGTCCTCGAGCACGAACAGCCCGCCGGCCTCGTCGCGGCGGATCCGCAGCTGCTCGATCACCGGCCGCCCGCCGACCGCCTCCGGGCGGGCCGGGTCGCCGTCCTGCTCGCGCCAGGCGCCGGCGGAGAAGATCGCCTCGCGCCCGCGGGGCGCGGCGCGCGGGCGCGGCGGGCGCCCGATCGGGCCGGAGTGCCAGCGGTCGCGGATGTCGTAGAGCTCGCGCGCGCTCTCCTGGCGGATCAGCACGTGGAGGCTGTCGCCCGCGCGCAGGCGCGTGGTCCCGCGCGGCGGGATCGCCTGGCCCTCGCGCACGATCACGTTGACCACGGCGTCGCGCGGCAGGCCGAGGTCGCGCACGCGGTGGCCGACGATCGCGTCGTCGGAGGCCACCGGGTACTCGAGGATCTCCGCGCCGAGGCGGCGGATCGTGCCGCCCTCGGCGAGCGGCCGCGGCAGCGCGGGCTCGGCCGTGGTGACGCCGAGCCTCCGGGCCAGCGGCTCGAACGTCGTGCCCTGCGCGATCGTCGAGACCACGACGGCGAAGAAGACGATGTTGAAGAGCTCCTCCGCGCGCGGGACGCCGGCGATGACCGGGAAGGTCGCGAGCACCACCGGCACCGCCCCGCGCAGGCCGGCCCAGCCGAGCATGGCGCGGTCGGGCCACGAGAAGTGCGAGAACAGCGTCGCCGGGATCACCGCCAGCGGCCGCGCGACGACCGCGGCCACGATCGCCAGCACCGTGCCCTCGACGGCGATGTCGCCCAGCTGCGACGGGAAGACGAGCAGGCCGAGCGTGAGGAACATGCCGAGCTGCGCGACCCACGCCAGGCCCTGGTGGAAGGAGGCGATCGTCTGCTGGGCGGGGATCGTGCCCGAGCCGAGCATGAGGCCCGCGAGGTAGACCGCGAGGAAGCCCGAGCCGTGCAGCGCGTCGGCGCCGCCGAAGGCCAGCGCCGCCGTCGCCAGCGAGGCCACCGGGTAGAGCCCGGCGGTCGCGAGCTGGGCGCGCCGGAAGCCCTGGACCGCGAGCCAGCCGATGCCGAGGCCGACCACGAGGCCGATCCCGAGCTGCTGGACGAGCAGCACCACGACGTCGTCGAGCGCCGTAGCCGGGGTGCTCGATCGACTCGATCAGCGCGATCACCAGCAGCACGGCGACGGGGTCGTTGAGGCCGGACTCGCCCTCGAGCGTGCGCGCCAGGCGCCGGCGCAGGGTGGAGTTGCGCAGCAGGGCGAAGATCGCGGCGCCGTCCGTGGAGGCCAGCACCGCGCCCACCAGCAGGCCCTCCTTGAGGTCGAAGTCGAACAGCAGCACCGCCGTGACGCCCGAGATCAGCGCGCACAGCGGTGTCGCGATCAGGGCCAGCGAGACCGAGGTCCCGAGCACCGGGCGGATCTCGATGACGCCGGAGGTGAGGCCGCCCTCGAACAGGATCAGCGCGAGCGCGACGACGCCGACCGTGCGCGCGAGGTCGTAGTCGCTGAACTCGATCCAGCCCGTGCCGTCGGACCCGATCGCCATCCCGAGGCCCAGGAACAGCAGCAGGCCGGGCACCCGCAGCTTGCCCGCCACGAGCGAGGCCAGCAGGCCCGCTGCGAGCAGCGTGCCTGCGACGAGGATCAGCTCGCCATAGGACCCGTGCAGGTCTCCGCTCAGACCGGGCTCAGATCTTGTGGCGCTGCAGCAGCTTCTTGCCGATGACCATGCGCTGGATCTCCGACGTTCCCTCGCCGATCAGCAACAGTGGGGCGTCGCGGTAGAGGCGCTCGATCTCGTACTCCTTGGAGTAGCCGTAGCCGCCGTGGATGCGGAAGGAGTCCTCGACGACCTCCTTGCCGGTCTCTGAGGCGAACAGCTTCGCCATGCCGGCCTCGAGGTCCGAGCGCTCGCCCGCGTCCTTCAGGCGCGCGGCCTTCAGGGTCAGCAGGCGCGCCGCCTCGACCTTGGTCGCCATGTCGGCGAGCTTGAACTGGATCGCCTGGTGCTCGGCGATCTGCTTGCCGAACGTCTTGCGCTGCTGCGCGTAGCGCAGGCCCAGCTCGAGCGCGCGCTGGGCGATCCCGACGCCGCGGGCGGCGACGTTGACGCGGCCGACCTCGAGCGCGTCCATCATCTGGACGAAGCCCTTGCCCAGGCCCGCCTCCTCGCCGCCGAGGATCATGTCGGCCGGGCAGATGTAGCCGTCGTAGACGAGCTCGGTCGACTCGACGCCCTTGTAGCCCATCTTCTTGATCTGGGGCGGGACGGTGAGGCCGGGGTTCTCCGCCGCGCCCGGCTCCTTCTCGCAGATGAAGCAGGTCATGCCCTTATACGGCGGGCTGGCGTCGCGGTCGGTCTTCATCAGCACGAACACGAGGCCGGAGCGCAGGCCGTTGGTGACCCACATCTTCTGGCCGTTGAGCTCGTAGGTGCCGTCGTCGAGCTTCTTGCCGGTCGACTTGATCGCCTGGACGTCCGACCCCAGCTCGGGCTCGGACAGGCTGAAGGCCGCGCGGATCTCCCCGGTGGCCATCTGCGGCAGCAGGCGCTCCTTCTGCTCATCGGTGCCGAACTTCATCAGCAGGTAGGAGCCGATGAAGTGGGTGTTGACCACCCCTGAGATCGAGATCCAGCCGCGCGAGAGCTCCTCGACGATCATCGCGTAGGTCGTCAGGTCGAGCCCCATGCCCCCGTACTCCTCGGGGATCGTCACCCCGAACAGCCCCAGCTCCTTCATCTGCTCGACGATCGGCTCGGGGAACTCGTCCTCGTGGTCGTAGTACTCGGCCTTCGGGAGGATCTGCTCGTCGACGAACTGACGGACCATCTCCGTGATGGCCTTCTGCTCGTCGGTCTTCTCAGAGAACTGCGGGGTGGCCAGTGCCATGCGTGTCAGTACCTCGCGTGCGCGTCGGGGGGACGCGGAGGATACCGGCGGGTGCGCGAGTTACGGGTGCGTCGGAGGGACGCGGTGGAGCACGCCGTCCGCGGCGCCGACGCCGGTGGACGGCTGGCTGCCGCCCTGGACCGGGCGCAGCGTGGGCGCGGGGGCGGGTGTGGACCGCGGCGTCGGGCCGGGTGTCCCGCTCGTGGGCGGCGCGGCGGTCGGGGCGGGCGCTGCCGTCTGCTTCTGCACGCGCTGCTTGGGCACCGCGGTCTTGCTCGGCGCCGTGCCGCGGCCGCGGGTCCGGTTCATGGTGGAGGCGGGTGCGGGGGTCGCGACCGGGGCGACCGGCGTGCCGGCCGTGGTCTGCGAGACGGGCTGGAGCGGCGAAGGAGTGCTCGTGGCCGGCGCGGGCGTGCTCGGGCGGCGGGTCGCGGGCGTGCGCGCGGCGGTGCGGCGCTGGACACGGGTGTTGGCGCGCAGGCGCACGGCGCCGGGGCGATCGGTCGCGGCGACCGGGCTGCGGAGGCTGACCCCGCTGACCACACCAGGGCTCGGGGCGCCCGCGAGCAGCCCGACGGGGCTGTCGGGGCGGGCTCCGGCGCGCGTGGTGCCGTCGCGCTCCTTCAGGGTCACGGTGCTGCCGCCGCCGTCCAGCCACAGCCCGACAGGCCCGTTCGGGCTCACGGCGATGACGACCGCGAGGGCGAACAGCGAGCCGGCGGTCACCAGCATCGCGAGGAAAGCCCCTGGGAACAGCGTTTTGCCGGAAAGATGTTGTGGCGGTGTAGACATCCTGAGTACTGCATCGACCCGAAGGGCGCGTTCCTCAAGCCTGCGGCTATCACGGGTCAGACCGATCACGGACTCCCAGCATAGGTCGGTCTGAGCCGATCGACTACGGGGTCTCGACCCCATTGTGTCTAGGGTCAGCCGCAGCTAGATGAACTTCTCCCGCGACACCGTCGACGCGGCGCCTCCCTCCGCGCGAGCGCTGGTGGCGCTCGCGCGCGACGGCTCGCGCAGCGAGTGGAGCTTCGGGGAGGTCGCCGAGGCGTCGGCCCGCGCGGCCGGTGCCCTCGTCGCGCGCGGCGTGCAGCGCGGCGACGTCGTGATGACCCTGATCGGCAACCGCCCGGAGTGGGTGCTGACGATGCTGGCCTGCTTCCGCATCGGCGCGGTCGTGCTGCCCTGCACCGAGCAGCTCCGCGCGGCCGACCTGCGGACGCGGCTCGCCGTGGCGCGCCCGCGCCTGATCGTGTGCGACGAGCGCAACGCCGGCGTGCTCGGCGAGGCGGCGCCGGACGCGGACGTCCTGCTCGTCCCCGGCCCGGAGCTGACCGCCGCCGAGCCGCACCCCGCGGTCGAGCTCGAGCCCGAGGACCCGTGCCTCGTGACCTTCACGTCCGGCACGTCGGGCGAGCCCAAGGCGGTCCTGCACGGCCAGCGCTACCTGACCGGCCAGCGCGTCCAGGCCGAGCACTGGCTCGCGCCGCAACCCGGGCGGCTGACGTGGTGCACCGCGGCGTCCGGCTGGTCGAAGTCGGCCCGCAACGTGTTCATCGCGCCCGTGGCTGCGCGGCGCCGCGGCGCTGCTGCACGACGCGCGCTTCGACCCGCACGAGCGGCTGGACATCATCGACCGCGAGCGGGTCGACACGCTGTGCATGGCGCCCACGGAGTACCGGGTCATCGCCAAGCGGGCCACCTTGCGCCCGTTCGCCGACCTGCACGGGCTCGTCGCGGCCGGCGAGGCGCTCAACCCCGAGGTGCTGCGCGCCTGGCACGAGGCGACCGGGCTGTGGATCCGCGACGGCTACGGCCAGACCGAGACCGGCCAGCTCACCGGGATGCCGCTCGGCGCGGACGCGCGCCCGGGCTCGATGGGACGCGCGCTCCCCGGCGTCTCGCTCGACGTCGACGACGGCGAGCTCGTCGCCGACCCCGCGACCGTGCCGACCTTCTTCGTCCGCTACCTCGACGGCGAGGCGGCGCCGGCCGGCCCGTGGCGGACGGGTGACCGCGTCCGCCGCGACGACGAGGGCTTCCTCTACTTCGAGGGCCGGCTCGACGACGTGATCATCTCGGCCGGCTACCGGATCGGGCCGTTCGAGGTCGAGTCCGCGCTGGTCGCCCACACGGCGGTGGCCGAGGCGGCGGTCGTCGCCGCCCCCGACGACGAGCGCGGCAGCGTCGTGCGCGCGGTCGTCGTGCTGCGCGACGGCCACGCGCCGTCCGACGACCTCGCCCGCGAGCTCCAGGACCACGTCAAGGCGCGCACCGCGCCCTACAAGTACCCGCGCGTCGTCGACTTCGCCGACGACCTGCCCAAGACGGCGAGCGGGAAAGTTCGCCGGGCAGTGCTCCGCGATGGATAGTCCGCTTCGCCTCTGCGTACAATCGCCGTCATGACCGTGACCACGCCTTCCTCCTCGAACGTCGCCGCCCTCACCGAACGGGAGAAGGGCCGGCTGCTGGAACGCACGCGCCGCTCCGGCGAGTACTTCGAGCGGGCGCGCCAGGTCATGCCGGGCGGCGTTCCTTCCTCCTTCCAGCGCAACGAGCCGTGGCCGACCTACATCGAGCGCGGCGTCGGCGCGCAGGTCTGGGACGTCGACGGCAACGAGTACCTCGACTTCCACAACGGCTTCGGCGTCATGTGCGTCGGGCACGCGAACCCGGTCATCGCCGCCGCCGTCAAGGCGCGGATGGACGAGGGCACCCACTTCGCCGCTCCCACCGAGGGCTCGATCACCGTCGCCGAGGAGCTGCGCCGCCGCTGGGGCCTGCCGCACTGGCGCTTCACCAACTCCGGCACCGAGTCGACGATGGACGCGGTGCACCTCGCGCGCGGGCTCACCGGCCGCAACGTGATCATCAAGATCGAGGGCACCTACCACGGCCACCACGACGCCGTGATGGTCTCGGTCAAGCCGCCGCCGGAGCAGATGGGCGACCGCGACCACCCGAACGCGATCCCCTACGGCCTCGGCTACGCCGCCGGGACCGCGGAGGGCACGCGGCCCGTGCCGTTCAACGACGCCGACGCCGTCGAGCGCGCCCTGAACGAGCTCGAGGGCCAGGTCGCCGGGCTGATCCTCGAGCCGGCGATGATGAACATCAACATCGTGCGGCCGGTCGACGGCTACCTCGCGCGCGTGCGCGAGCTCTGCACCCAGCACGGCATCCCGCTGATCTACGACGAGGTCAAGACCGGCGCCGCGATCGCGGCCGGCGGCGCGACCGAGCTGTTCGGCGTCACGCCCGACATGGTCTGCCTCGCCAAGGCGATCTGCGGCGGCCTCCCCGGCGGCGCGATCGGCATGAGCGACGAGGTCGGCGCGCTGGTCGAGTCCGGCGCCGTGCGCCAGCAGGGCACCTTCAACGGCAACCCGCTCGTGATGGCGGCCGCCGAGGCGACGCTGCTCGAGGTCCTGACCCCCGACGCCTACGCGCACCTGCACGGGCTCAACGAGCGCCTGATGGACGGCTGCGAGCGGATCATCGCCGAGTACTCGCTGCCCGCCCACACCGTCGGCATGGGCTCCAAGGGCTGCGTGACCTTCTCCTCCGAGCCGATCCGCGAGTACCGCGACTACGTCACCAAGATCCACCACGAGCTGTCCGACCTGGCGTGGCTCTACCACATGAACCACGGCATCTTCATGACGCCGGGCCAGGACGAGGAGTGGACGCTGTCGGTGGCCCACACCGACGAGCACCTCGCGAGCTATCTCGAGGCGTTCGAGCTGTTCGCGCGCGACGTCACGGGTTAGCCGGGACGAACGTCAACTGCGTCTGGGTAGGGGTCGGGAGCGAGCCGCCGCGACACGACGAATGTCACCTCGATGGCGCCATAGCGGCCATCGAGATGACACTCGTGGCGCGCCGGGCCGCTTCGCGCCCACCTCCTACCCAGCCGCCGTTGACGTTCGCGCCGTCACGAGGTAGCGCGCGGCGTCGAGGCTGAAGGTGCTCGCCACCGGCTCGAAGCCGGTGGCGAGGAGGTCCGCCTGGAGCTCCTCGTGGGTGAACGGCCAGTAGGCCATGCGCTCGGAATGGGTGGCGCCGTCGACGGTGACCGTCACCTCGAACTCCCCGGGGTGCCACGCGTAGGTCACGCGCGCGCGCCGGCCGCCGCGCTCCACGACCTCCTCCCCCTCCTCCTGCGGCCGCTCCCACGTGCGCGAGGTGAGCGCGAGCACGCCACCGTCGCGCAGCACGCCGCGCATCGCGCTGAGCGCCGCGCGGCGGTCGCGCGCGTGCGTGATCGAGTTGCCGACGCAGAAGACCGCGTCGTAGGGCCCGCCGTCCAGGTCCTCCCACCGCCGCACCTCGGCCCGCACCCCGAGCGCGCGCGTGCGCGCGACCATCTCCGGGCTCGCGTCGGACGCGCTCACGTCGAACCCGCGCAGCGCCAGCCCGGCCGCCAGCGTCCCGGTCCCGCACGCGCAGTCGAGCACGCGCGCGCCCGGCGGCAGGTCCGCGAGCACCTCCTCGAACGCCGCCGCGCTGCCCTCGGGCGAGAGCAGCGCCTCGGGGACCAGGAACTCGTAGACGCCGGCCAGCGTGTCGTACTCGCGGCTCACCCGTCGTAGGCCTTGACCACGCGCTTGGGCGCGCGCAGCCGCCACGCGTCCTCGATCAGCTCCGCCAGCTCCGTCGGGTCGACCGCCTCCAGCCGCACGAGCACGTAGGGGTGGCCGTCGTAGTGCGGGGTCGAGAAGAACGCCTCCGGCTGGCCCTGGAGCAGCGCCTCGCGCTCGCCGAGGTCGATCACGCGCAGGACGAGCGCGTCGGGGTCCGTGCGCATCCGGCACATGCTCTTGCCGCGGACCTTCAGCGAGGGCGTGCCGAACCAGGTCGAGACCTCGACCTCAGGGAAGCGCAGACCGATCGCGACGACGTCCTCCCACGTGGGCATCGGCTCAGCAGCAGCGCGCGCGCGGGTTGGCGTCGCGGTCGTCCATGCGCATGCGCTCGAAGTCCCGGCGCGACATCACGATCGCGTCGGGATGGTCGCGCCGGAGGTGCTCGACGTAGCGGTCGTAGGCCGTCTCGCCCGAGACCTCGCGCAGGTACCAGCGGACGCCGGCGAACGCCTCCTTGACCGTCATTCGCGACCTCCCGTGCCGACCGGCTCGCGGTCGGTGTCCACCGAGCCGTCGTCCTTCGTCCGCAGGTCGGCCATGTAGGCCCGCTCCTCGGCGGTCGGGATGAGCCCGGCCGGGGCCCACAGCGTCGATTCCACGAACGGCATCTCGGTCGTCGCCAGGCGCTCGCTTGCGACACGGATCGCCTTCACCCAGATGCGGGCCGCGTCGAGCATCACGATGATGATCAGGAAGGCGAACAGCGCCGCCAGCACGCCGTCAACGGTCGAGTTGGTCACGACCTGCTGCATCTCGTCCATGTTCTTGGCCGGCGGCAGCACCTCGCCGTCGTCGATCGCGGCCTGGAAGCGCTCGCGCTGCGCGAAGAAGCCGATCTTCGGGTTGTCGGAGAACACCTTCTGGTAGCTCGCGTGAGCGTGACGATCGCGTCCCAGGCCAGCGGCACGCCGGTCACCCACGCCCACTTGAGCCTTGCCCGCTTGATCAGCAGCGTCGTGCAGACCGCCAGCGCGACCGCGGCCAGCAGCTGGTTGGCGATGCCGAACAGCGGGAACAGCTGGTTGATCCCGCCGAGCGGGTTCGGTCACGCCGGTGTAGAGGAAGTAGCCCCACGCCGCGACGACGACGCGCTCGTGAACCACAGGCCCGGGCTTCCAGGAGACGCGGCCGATCGGCTTCCAGATGTTGCCGAGCGTGTCCTGGAGCATGAAGCGCCCGACGCGCGTCCCGGCGTCGACGGTGGTGAGGATGAACAGCGCCTCGAACATGATCGCGAAGTGGTAGAAGAACGCCTTCAGGCTGTTGCCGAAGGCGCCCGCGAAGATCTCCGACATGCCCACCGCGAGCGTCGGAGCGCCGCCCGTGCGGGCCACCAGCGACTCCTCGTCGACGTCGGCCGCGGCCGTGGCCAGCGCGTCGGGTGAGATCGTGGAAGCCGAGGTCGTTGACCGCCCGCGAGGCCGACTGCACCGTGTCGCCGACGACGGCCGGCCGGCGCGTTCATCGCGTAGTAGAGGCCGGGGTCGATGATCGAGGCGGCGATGATCGCGCAGACCGCGACGAACGACTCCATCAGCATCGCGCCGTAGCCGATCGTCCGGATCTGCGACTCCTTCTGGATCATCTTCGGCGTCGTGCCCGAGGAGATCAGCGCGTGGAAGCCCGACAGCGCGCCGCAGGCGATGGTGATGAAGACGAACGGGAACAGCGCGCCCGCGAAGACCGGGCCCTTCGCCGCTCGAGGCGAACTCCGTGACCGCCTCGTTCTCCATCATCGGCGACGTGACGACGATGCCGACGGCGAGCAGGAGGATCACGCCGACCTTCATGAACGTCGACAGGTAGTCGCGCGGGGCCAGCAGCACCCACACCGGCAGCACCGAGGCGAAGAAGCCGTAGATCACGAGGCAGATCGCCGAGCGTCTCGGGCGACAGCGTGAACGTGTCGGCCCAGCTCGAGTCGTCGACCCAGCCGCCGGCGACGATCGCGAGCATCAGCAGCGCCGACGCCGATCGCCGGTCGTCTCGAGCACGCGGCCAGGGCGCATCACGCGCATGTAGAAGCCCATGAACAGCGCGATCGGGATCGTCATCGCGATCGAGAACACGCCCCACGGCGACTGCGCAAGCGCGTTGACGACGACGAGCGCGAGGACCGCGAGCAGGATGATCATGATCGAGAAGACCGCGATCAGCGCGGCGACGCCGCCGACCGGGCCGATCTCGTCGCGCGCCATCTGCCCCAGCGACTTGCCGTCGCGGCGCATCGAGAAGAACAGCATCGACCATGTCCTGCACCGCGCCGGCGAAGATCACGCCGACGACGATCCAGATCGTGCCGGGGAGGTAGCCCATCTGGGCGGCGAGCACGGGCCCGACCAGCGGGCCGGCGCCGGCGATGGCGGCGAAGTGGTGGCCGAACAGGACCCGCCGGTCCGTCGGCTGGAAGTCCATGTCGTTGTCGAGGCGCTCGGCGGGCGTCGCCCGCTTGTCGTCGACCTCGAGCACCGTGCTTCGCGATGAAGCGCGCGTAGAAGCGGAAGGCGATCGCGTAGGAGCCGACCGCGGCGCCGAGCAGCCACACGGCGGAGATCTGCTCCCCGCGCACGAGCCCGACGACGCCCCAGCAGACGGCGCCGAAGAGCGCCACGGCGGTCCAGATCACGATCGAGCGGGTGCGGCTCTTCTTGGTCACGGGCTCTCCTCCCCAGAGGGCAGACGACCGAGGCTCACGCGGAGCCCGAAGTCAGGTGGCAGGTTCGAGGTAAAGCGGCGCACGCCGAAGATGCGGCATGTGTCGATGCCGATGTCGCGTCGCGCCAGATGCGGATAGGCGAGCCGATGCGCGAAGACCGGCGGTCCATCGCTGAGCTGCCGGAAGGCGGCCGAGCCCTCGAGGCGCTTGCGGGGCGCGCGACGCAGCGACACCTCACCCGCGACGGCGCAGCAGATGGCCACGCGGTGCCAGTCGAACACCAGCGCGTCCCCCTCGTTGAGCGCCTCGCGTGCCTCTCTTGTGACCCGGACCAGCGTTCCTCCTCCAGGACGGTCCTGGCCGCCTCCTACCCGTTTCCTGCCGGCGGTATCAGGGCATCTCAGGCGGAGGGGTCGGTTCCGAATGAGGGAGTGAGATGCGACGCATGGCGGTGGCTGCGGCCACGATGCTCGCCCTGGCGGTCGCCGGGTGCGGGAACAAGGCGGAGGACAGCAGCGGCGGCGGCGCGGCGGCCAACTGGCCGACCCGCGACCTGCGGCTGATGGCGCCCGCCGACCCGGGCGGCGGCTGGGACGGGACGGCGCGCGCGATGTCGCAGGCCATGACCAAGGCCAAGGTGATCGACAAGGGCGTCGAGGTCTACAACGTCCCCGGCGCGGGCGGGACGATCGGGCTCTCGCAGCTCGCCTCCAAGCAGGCGGGCAAGTCCAACGAGCTGATGGTGATGGGCCTCGTGATGATGGGCGCGATCGAGACCAACAAGTCGCCGACCGACCTCTCCAAGACGACGCCGATCGCGTCGCTCACGACCGAGCCCGAGGCGGTCTTCGTCAAGGCCGACTCGAAGTACAAGACGATGCAGGACCTCGTCGACGACATGAAGGCCGACCCGTCCAAGATCTCCGTCGGCGGCGGCTCGGCCGGCGGCACCGACCAGATCCTGCTCGGGCTGATCGCCAAGGCGGCCGGCGTCGACCCCTCCAAGCCCAAGTACGTCGCCTACTCCGGCGGCGGCGAGGCGCAGCAGAGCATCCTCTCCGGCTCCGTCGACGCGGGCATCTCGGCCATCTCCGAGTGGGCCGACCAGGTCGAGGCGGGCAAGATGCGCGTGCTCGCGGTCTCGACCGCGGAGCCGCTGAAGGTCGCCGGCAAGGAGATCAAGACGCTCAAGGAGCAGGGCCTCGACGTGGAGATCACGAACTGGCGCGGCGTCGTCGCCCCGCCCGACATCAAGCCGGCCGATCGTGACGCCGCGATCGCGGCGATGGAGAAGCTGCACGACTCGCCGGAGTGGAAGGCGCTGCTCGAGAAGAACGAGTGGACCGACTTCTTCAAGACCGGCGACGACTTCGACGCCTACCTCGACAGCGAGAGCACCCGGGTCAAGGGTGTCCTCAAGGACATCGGGCTGACCGGGTGAGGCAGTCCTGGACGGGACCGCGGCTGGCAGGCGCCTTCCTGCTGGCCGCGTCCGTCGCGATCCTCATCGGCGTCACCGCGATCTCCGGGCGCGGCGGCTACTCGACCAGCGGCCCGCGCTTCGTGCCGCTGCTGGTCGCGATCGGGCTGATCCTGCTGTCCGCGCTCTACCTCGCCCGCACCTTCATCCGCCCCGACATCGCGCTGGCCGAGCGCTCGGCGGCGGAGGACGACGTGACGCACTGGGCGACCCCGGGGCTGATCATGGCGGCGCTGCTGGCCTACGCGTTCCTGCTCGAGCCGATCGGCTACCCGCTCGCGACCGCCGCGGTGTTCGTCACCATCGCGCGGGTGCTGGGGAGCCGCTCGATCGTGCGCGACGTGCTCGTCGGCCTGGTGCTCGGCTTCGGGCTGTTCACGGCCTTCACGCAGTACCTCGGGGTGTCGTTGCCGGCCGGGCTGACGCCCATCTTCTGACGTGACGACGACCCTCGCAGTCCTCTCGGACCTGATCGACGGGTTCGGGACCGTCCTCACCCCGGAGAACCTGATGTTCGCCGCGATCGGCGTGCTGCTCGGCACGTTCGTCGGCGTGCTGCCGGGCATCGGGCCCGCGCTGACGATCGCGCTGCTGCTGCCGATCACGTTCAACTTCGAGGAGCCGACGGGCGCCTTCATCATGTTCGCCGGCATCTACTTCGGCGGGATGTACGGCGGCTCGACGACCTCGATCCTGCTCAATACGCCGGGTGAGTCGGCGTCGGTGGCGACCGCGATCGAGGGCTACGAGATGGCCAAGCGCGGGCGCGCGGGCCCGGCGCTGGCGACCTCCGCGATCGGGTCCTTCGTCGCCGGCACGATCGGCATCCTGCTGCTGACCTTCCTGGCCGAGCCGGTCGCGGACCTCGCCGTGCAGCTGCAGCCGGCCGACTACTTCGCGCTGACCGTGCTCGCGTTCGTCTCGGTCACCGCGCTCGTCGGGTCCTCGCTCACCCGCGGGATGATCTCGCTGTTCCTCGGGCTGTTCATCGGGCTGGTGGGGATCGATCAGGTCTCGGGGACGTCGCGGCTGACCTTCGGGGTCAACGAGCTCAACAACGGCATCGACATCGTGCTCGTCGCGGTCGGGCTGTTCGCGGTCGGCGAGGCGCTCTACGTCGCGTCGCGGTTGCGCCACCGGGGCGAGGACGAGATCCTCGACGTCAAGGGCGCCAAGACGCTCTCACGCGAGGACCTGCGGCGCTCGTGGCGGCCGTGGCTGCGCGGCACCGCGCTCGGCTTCCCGTTCGGCGCGATGCCGACCGGCGGCGCCGAGATCCCGACCTTCCTCTCCTACGCGACCGAGCGCCGGCTCGCGCGCGGCAAGGCGAAGGAGGAGTTCGGCAAGGGCGCGATCGAGGGCGTCGCCGGGCCCGAGGCGGCCAACAACGCGGCCTTCACCGGCGTGCTGGTGCCGCTGCTGACGATCGGCATCCCGACCTCCGCCACCGCCGCGATCCTCGTCGCCGCCTTCCAGATCTTCGACCTCCAGCCGGGGCCGCAGCTGTTCACCAAGGAGCCCGACCTCGTGTGGGCGCTGATCGCGTCGCTGTACGTCGGCAACGTGATGCTGCTCGCGCTGAACCTGCCGCTGGTGCGGCTGTGGGTGAAGGTGCTCGAGATCCCGCGCGAGCTGCTGACGGCGGCGATCCTCGTGTTCGCCACGCTCGGCGTCTACTCGATCTCCGGCTCGGTCACGGAGCTGCTCGTCATGTACCTCATCGGCGTGCTCGGCTTCTTCATGCGCCGCTTCGACTTCCCCGTCGCGCCGGTGATCCTCGGCGTGATCCTGGGGCCGCTGATGGAGGCGCAGTTCCGGCGCACGCTGCTCGTCTCGGACGGCGACTTCGGCGCGTTCCTGGAGCGTCCGTTCGCGGTCGTCCTGTTCGTGCTCGCGATCCTGGCGCTGGTGCTCCCGGTGGCGGCGTCGAGCGTCCGCCGGGTGCGGGGGCTGGGCGAGGAGGACTAGGCCCGAGCCGCGTGATGAACCCGGTTCCGTCTGCACGCGGTGGTGTTATGAACCGCGGATGAGTGGCGAAGGCTGGGCGATCTTCGCGCTGCCGCCGGGCAGCCGCGACCTGGGGAGTCCCGACGTGTGGGAGCGGTCGCTGAACCGCTCGCGCCGCCGCCGCGAGGCCGCTGCCGCGCGGCGCGCGAACCGGAAGAAGTGCGCGGTCCCGACCGCGCTGATCGCCGCGACGCTGATCGTGCCCGCCGGCCAGGTCGCCAAGGCGCAGGAGCCGGTCGCGACGAGCGCGGTCGGCACCGGGGACCTGAAGATCGGCAGCAGGGGCCCGGCCGTCGCGGCCGCCCAGCGCGCGCTGGGGATCCCGGCGGATGGCGTGTTCGGCCGCCAGACGCGGCACGCGGTGCGGACGTTCCAGCGTGCCCACGGCCTGCTCGTCGACGGCGTGATCGGCCCGGTCACCGGCGGCGCGCTGGGCACGCGCGGCGCCGCCGGCGGGGCCGGCGTGTCGACCACCTCCACCCTCCAGCGCGCGCTCGGCGTCGCCGCCGACGGCGAGTACGGCCCGATCACCCGCGCCGCGGTCCGGCGCTTCCAGGCCGCGCACGGCCTCGAGGTCGACGGCGTGGCCGGCCCCCAGACGCTCGGCGCGCTCGGGCTGCCGGCGAACGTGACGCTCGGCGAGCCCGGGGCCGCAGGCGGCGGTGGCGGCGGGAGCGCCCTCGCCGCCGCCCGCTCGGTGATCGGGACGCCCTACGCGCTCGGCGGCGAAGGGCCGGGCACGTTCGACTGCTCCGGCCTCACCCAGTGGGCGATGCGCCAGGCCGGCGTCACGCTGCCGCGCACGAGCTACTCGCAGTGGACCGTCGGCACGCCGGTCAGCCGCGCCGCGATCCAGGCGGGCGACCTCGTGTTCTTCAACGCCAACGGCCCGGGCGCATCCCACGTCGGCATCGCCGCGAGCAACGCCACCGTCGTCTCCGCCACCTCCCACGGCGTCCGCGAGCACTCGATCTCGGGCGACTACTGGGGCGCGCACTATCTTGGCGCCCGACGCGTCGGCTGAGGGGCCTGCGGTGCAGGGCGCCTGCGTATGCGCCCGCCGCGTCGGCTAGGTCAGCGTCCCCGCCTCGTAGCCAGACGAACGCAGCGTCGCCATGACCCGCTGCGCGTGCTCGTGCCCGCGCGTCTCGAGCACCAGCTCCACGCCGGTCTCCCGGACGTGCAGGTTCAAGCCCTCGCGGTGATGCGAGACGTGGACGATGTTCGCGCCCGTCTCCGCGACGCAGGCGAGCAGCCCCGCGAGGGCGCCCGGGCGGTCGGCGACGCGGGTGAGCAGCACGAGCCGGCGGCCGACCTCGGTCTCGTGGCGGCGGGCGATCGAGGCCAGCAGCCCCGGGTCGACGTTGCCGCCCGACAGGACCGCGACCGTCGTGCCTTTCGAGGCGCACGCGACCTGCCCGCCGAGCAGCGCGGCCACGCCGACCGCTCCGGCGCCCTCGACGACGAGCTTGCAGCGCTCCATCAGCAGCACCATCGCCTCGGCGGTCTGGTCCTCGCCGACGATCGCCATGTCGTCGACCCACTGGTCGAGCAGCAACCGCGTCAGCTCGCCCGGCGCCTTGACCGCGATCCCGTCGGCGATCGTCAGCGAGGTGTCGGCGACCTGGACGCCGATCACCTCGACCTCCGGCCGCGCGGACTTGACCGCGATGGCGACCCCGCTGCAGAGCCCGCCGCCGCCCACCGGGATCACCACGCGCGCGAGGTCCGGGACCTCCTCGAGGAGCTCGAGCCCGAGCGTGCCCTGGCCCGCGACCACGTCGGGGTCGTCGAACGGGTGCACGAACGCGAGCCCGTCCGCGCGCGCCCGCTCCTGGGCGATCAGGACGCACTCGTCGACGGAGGCACCGCCGATGTGGACGATCGCGCCCTGGTCGCGCGCCGCCTCCGTCTTGGCGATCGGGGCGTCGGCGGGGACGTAGACCTCGCAGCGCACGCCCAGGGTGCGCGCGGCCGCGGCCAGCGCCTGCGCGTGGTTGCCGGCCGAGGCGCCGACCACGCCGGCGGCGCAGCCCTCCTCGCCCAGGGCCGTCAGCTTCGCGCCCGCGCCGCGGACCTTGAAGGAACCAGTGCGCTGCAGGTTCTCGGCCTTCAGCGCGACGATGCCGCCCGCGCGCTCGGAGAACGTGCGGGTGGAGAGGATGGGGGTCCGGCGCGCCGTCGTCGCGACGCCCGCCCGGGCGGCGCGGACGTCGTCGGCGGTGACCGGCGAGGACTCGACTGTGGCCACGTCGGTGAGGCTATCGCTCGCGCGGGGTACGCCCTGGGGAATGAAAGCCCTGGGAACGCCCGAAACCCTTCTCCCCAACGCCGCCACGCTCGCCGAGGGCCCGCGCTGGGAGACGCGCACGCAGCGCCTGCTGTGGGTCGACATCGAAGGCCGCGCGCTGCACGAGTACGACCCCGAGGCGGACGAGGACCGTGCGATCCCGCTGCCGTCCAGGGTCGGCGCGGCCGTGCCGACCCAGGATCCCGGCCGCGTCCTCGTCGCGCTGGAGGACCGGCTCGCGTTCGTCGACCTCGAGACCGGCGACCTCGAGCCGCTCGCCGAGTTCCCGCACGGGCGCGAGGACATGCGCGCCAACGACGGCGACGTCGACCCCGCCGGGCGCTTCTGGATCGGGACGATGTGCCAGGACGAGGCGCCGGACCGCGCCGCGCTCTACCGCTACGACCCCGACGGCACCCTCACCCCGGTCCTCCAGCCGGTCAGCCTCTCCAACGGCCTCGCCTGGGCCGCCGGCGAGCAGCGCATGTACTACGTCGACACGCCGACGAAGCGGGTCGACGTGCTCGACTACGACGCCGAGACCGGCGAGGTCGCGGACCGCCGCCCGTTCGCGCTCATCGAGGACGGCGTCGGGTCCCCCGACGGCATCGCGATCGACGTCGAGGACGGCGTCTGGGTCGCGCTCTACGGCGGCGCGCAGGTCCGCCGCTACGGGCCCGGCGGCACGCTCGACGCGGTCCTCCACCTCCCGGCCGACAACGTCACCGCCTGCGCGTTCGGCGGCGAGGACGGGCGCCGCATGTTCATCACCACCGCGCGCTCCCCGCAGCCGCTCGGCGGCAGCCTGTTCACCGCGGAGCCGGGCATCGCCGGCCCGCCGGCCCGGGTGTTCGGCGCATGACCAGGATCACCGGCGTCCGCGCGCGCGACATCCGCTTCCCCACCTCGCAGGGGCTGCACGGCTCCGACGCGATGAACCCCGACCCGGACTACTCGGCCGCCTACGTCGTGCTGAGCACCGACGACGGCCTCGAGGGCCACGGCTTCACGTTCACGATCGGGCGCGGCAACGAGCTGTGCGTCGCGGCGATCGAGGCGCTCGCGCCGCGCGTGCAGGGCCTCGACCTCGACGACATCAAGGCGGACCCCGGCGCCTTCTGGCGCCACGTCACCGGCGACAGCCAGCTGCGCTGGCTCGGGCCCGAGAAGGGCGTCATCCACCTCGCGACGGCCGCGCTCGTCAACGCCGTCTGGGACCTGTGGGCGCGCGCCGACGGCAAGCCGCTGTGGCGGCTGCTCTCCGACCTCTCCCCCGCCGAGCTCGTCGCCTGCGTCGACTTCCGCTACCTGACCGACGCGCTCGACCCCGGGCAGGCGCGCGAGCTGCTCGAGGAGCGCGCCCCGACGCGCGCCGCGCGCGTCGAGGAGATGGAGCGCGACGGCTTCCCCGCCTACACGACCTCGACCGGCTGGCTCGGCTACACCGACGACGAGGTGCGCCGGCGCGCCCGCGAGGCGGTCGCCGAGGGCTGGACCAACGTCAAGATGAAGGTCGGCGGCCCGCCCGAGGACGACGCCAGGCGGGCGGCGATCATCCGCGAGGAGATCGGGCCCGAGCGGCGCCTGATGATGGACGCCAACCAGGTCTGGGACGTCCCCGTGGCGATCGAGCGCACGCAGCGCCTGGCCGAGTTCGAGCCCTACTGGATGGAGGAGCCGACGAGCCCCGACGACGTCCTCGGCCACGCCGCCATCGCCAGGGCGATCGCGCCGATCCGCGTCGCGACCGGCGAGCACTGCCAGAACCGCGTGATGTTCAAGCAGCTCCTGCAGGCCGAGGCGCTCGGGATCTGCCAGGTCGACGCCTGCCGGCTCGGCGGCGTCAACGAGGTGCTCGCCGTCGTGCTCCTCGCCGCCCACCATGGCGTCCCCGTGTGCCCGCACGCCGGGGGCGTCGGCCTGTGCGAGCTGACCCAGCACATCTCGCTGTTCGACTACGTCTGCGCGGGCGCGAGCCTGGACGGCCGCATGCTCGAGTACGTCGACCACCTGCACGAGCACTTCCTCGACCCCGTGCGCATGCGCGGCGGCCGCTACGTCCCGCCCGAGCAGGCCGGCTACTCGGCGGCGATCCGCGGCGACTCGCTCGACGAGTTCGAGTACCCCGGAGGTGCGGCGTGGAGGTCGTGATCGTCACGCCCATCCGGCCGGAGCAGGCGGAGCGGATCGGGGCCGAGGAGGGCGTGGAGCTGACCTACCTGCCCGAGCTGCTGCCGACCGAGCGCTGGAGCAACGACGGCAGCGGCGAGGGCGGCGTCCCCTTCGACGACCCGCGCTGGGCCGACGCGCTCGCGCGCGCCGAGGTCGTCTGGGGGATCCCGAACGGCACGGGCGACGGCCTCGTCGACCTGCTGCGGCGGGCGCCCCGGCTCGAGTGGGTGCAGGCCCGCAACGCCGGCGCGGGCGAGCAGCTCGGCCAGGCGCTGCAGGTCGCACCCGAGGACGCGCAGCGCGTCACGGTCACCACCTCCTCCGGCGTCCACGCCGGTCCGCTGGCCGAGTTCGCGATCTTCGGCCTGCTCGCCTTCGCCAAGGACCTCCCGACCCTGCTCGCCGACCAGCGCGAGCGCCACTGGCCGGCCGAGCAGCACGCCGTCGGCGAGCTGCGCGACCGCACGCTGCTCATCGTCGGGCTGGGCGAGATCGGGACCGAGACGGCGCGGCTCGCGCAGGCGTTCGGGATGCGCGTGCTCGCCGTCAAGCGCGACGCGTCGGGTGAGGCGCCCCACGTCGACGAGCTCCATCCCGCGGACGAGCTGCCCGAGCTCGTGAGGCAGGCCGACGGCATCGTCGTCACGCTGCCGCTGACCGACGCCACCCGCGGCCTGCTCGACGCCGACACGCTCGCGGCGGTCAAGCCCGGCGCCGTGCTCGTCAACGTCGGCCGCGGCGCCGTGATCGACGAGGCGGCGCTCGCCGAGCGCCTCCAGGACGGCACCTTCGCGGGCGCCGCGCTTGACGTCTTCGCCGAGGAGCCGCTGCCCGAGGACAGCCCGCTGTGGGGGCTCGACAACGTGATCGTCAGCCCGCACAACGTCGCGCTCGTCGAAGCCGAGGAGGAGCGCGTCGTCGACCTCTTCATCGACAACATCCGTCGCCGCCGCGCAGGCGAGCCGCTACGCAACGAACTGGATCCGGAGGTCCTCTATTGATCGCCCCCGCTGAACTCGAGCGCTGGACGCAGGCCCTGCTCGAGGCCTCCGGCCTGGAGGCCGCCGCGGCCGAGACGGTCGCCGTCTCGCTGGTCCACGCCAACCGCCGCGCCGTCGACTCGCACGGCGTGGCGCGGATCCCCGTCTACTCCGAGCGCCTGCGGGCCGGCCACATGAACGGCCGCCCGCGGCCGAAGGTCGAGCGCATGGACGGCGCCGTCGCGCTCGTCGACGCCGACCAGGGCCCGGGCCAGGTCGCCGGCGTGTTCGCCACCGACCTCTCGATCGAGCTCGCCGAGAAGTACGGCGTCGGGGTCGTCGCCGCGCACCGCTCGAGCCACTACGGCGCCGCGGGCTACTACGCGATCCGCGCGGCGAAGGCGGGCATGGTCGGCATCTCGACCACCAACTCCGAGCCGTTCGTGATCCCCTACGGCGGCATCGGGCACGCGCTCGGGACGAACCCGATCGCGCTCGCCGCCCCCACCCCCGACGGCATCTTCGACACCGACATGGCCACCAGCCAGGTCGCGGTCAACAAGATCTTCAACGCCCGCGACGAAGGGCGCACGATCCCCGAGGGCTGGGGCGTCGACGAGCAGGGTCGGACCACCACCGACCCGGGCGCGGTGTTCGCCGCGGTCCCGCTCGGCGGCTACAAGGGCTACGCGCTCGCCCTGCTCGTCGAGATCCTCTCCGGCGTGCTGTCGGGCTCGGGCGTCGGGCACGGCGTGGGCCGCCTCTACGAGGACGCCAAGCCGCAGGACGTCGGGCACTTCCACCTCGCGATCGACGCCGGCCGGCTCGCCGGCCGCGAGCAGGCCGCCGCGCTGCTGGGGCGGCTGCTCGGCGACCTCAAGCAGGTCCCGGCCGCCCCCGGTGTCGACGAGGTGCTCGTGCCCGGCGAGCCCGAGGCGCGCGCGAAGGAAGAGCGCGAGCGCGACGGCATCCCGCTCCCGCCGACGCTGTGGACGACGCTGTCGGAGCTCAGCACGGACCTGGGAGTGACAGTCCCGGCCGCCGGGTAAGCGGCCTGCGGGAGGAGGAATCACATGGCGACAGTGGTCGAGCGCACCGCCGACGACGAGCGGTACTCACCGGACATTCCGAGCGACATCCTGGGGCCGGTCCCGATCAAGGACCTGCCGGAGCCGCTGCCGCTGCGCAAGGTGCTCGGCCCCGGGGTCATCCTGCTGGCGACCGCCCTCGGCTCGGGCGAGTACGTGCTGTGGCCGTTCATCGCCTCGCACGTCGGGCTCGGGATCATGTGGGCGGCGATCGTCGCGATCGCCATCCAGTTCTTCATCAACATGGAGGTCGAGCGCTGGACGCTGGCCACCGGCGAGACCGCGATCACCGGCTTCACCCGCCTGTGGAAGCCGTGGTGGTTCCTCTTCATCATCATGGCCGTCGTCCCGAACATGTGGCCCGGCTTCGCCACCGGCGCCGCCACCTGCCTGTCGTTCGTGGTCGGCGACCTCAACGTGCAGCTCGTCGGCATCCTCGGCCTGATCGCGGTCGGGATCACCCTCACCGCCTCGCCCGTCGTCTACCAGACCGTCGAGCGGCTCCAGACCGTGGTCATCGGCGCCGTCATCGTGTGGCTCGCCGCTCGCGGTCGTCCTCGGCACGACCACCGAGGCCTGGGGCGACCTCGTCAGCGGCTTCGGGAGCTTCGGCACGATCAAGACGAACGACGCGGTGACCGCCGCCGCGATGGCGGGCGCGATCGCGTTCGCGGGCTCCGGCGGCTGCGGCAACCTCGCGGTCTCCAACTGGATCCGCGACAAGGGCATGGGCATGGGCCACTACATCCCGCGCATCGTGTCGCCGATGACCGGCGAGCAGGAGGCGGTGCCGTCGACGGGCAACACGTTCGAGCCCAACGACGAGAACATGCGGCGCTGGCGCGGCTGGTGGAAGGTGGCCAACACCGAGCAGGCCGTGACGTTCTGGCTCATCGGCACGGCCGGGATCGTGATCCTCTCCGTGCTCGCCTACTCGACCGTGTTCGGCAAGGACACGGGCGAGGACTTCGACTTCATCAAGACCGAGGGCGACGTGCTGAAGACCACCGTCGCACCCTGGTTCGCGACCGTGTTCTGGCTCGCGGGCTTCTTCAAGCTGCTCTCCACGATGCTCGGCAACTTCGACTACGTCAGCCGCATCACGGCCGACGCGGTGAAGATCAACGCGACGCCCGACAGCACCACCTGGACGGAGAGCCGCATCTACGCGGCGACCGTGTGGGCGCTGATCATCTTCGGCATCGCGATCCTGCTGACGTTCACCTCGCAGCCGCTCGTGCTGCTGGTGATCGGCTCCGCGCTCAGCGCGATGGTGATGTTCATCTACTCGATCCTGCTGATCGTGCTCAACCGCAAGGCGCTGCCGGCCATCATCCGGATCAGCGGCTTCCGGCTCGTGGTCCTGGGCGTCGCGGTGCTGTGGTTCGGCTACTTCTCGGCGCGCGTGATCATCGCCTACATCCCGCAGCTCTGGGGCGGCGGATGACCAAGCCCCTCCGGCTCCGGCTCCTGCTCGCGGTCAGCATCTGGCTGCTGCTGATCTCGCTGGCCAAGCTCGTCGAGCTGGTCGCGTAGGCGGCGCTCGAGGAAGTCGCGCTCGACCGGGTTGACGGCGAGCGCGAGCGCCCGCTCGTAGGCGGCGCGCGCGTCCGTCGGCGCGCCCCAGCCGCCGCAGCAGGTCGGCGCGGGCGGAGTGCAGCAGGTGGTAGCCGTCGAGGCCGGCGATCGCGTCGATCCGCGCGAGCCCGGCCTCGGGCCCGTCGGCCATCGCCACCGCGACGGCGCGGTTGAGCTCGATCACCGGGCTCGGGTCGAGCGCGGCGAGCCGCGCGTACAGCGCCGCGACGTGCGACCAGTCGGTCGCGTCCGCGACGTGCTCGGCCGCGATCGCCGCCTGCAGCCCGTAGCGGTCGGGCGCCGCCGCCGCGGCGTGCGCCCGCCCCTCCTCGATCTCGTCGGCGTGCCACAGCGAGCGGTCCTGGTCGGAGAGCAGCACGAGCCGCCCGTCGCCGTCGACGCGGGCGTCGCGGCGCGCGTGGTGGAGCAGCATCAGCGCCAGCAGGCCGCGCGGCTCCGGCCGCCCGGGCATCAGCTCGGCCAGCAGCCGGCCGAGCCGGATCGCCTCGGCGCACAGCTCGCGCCGCACCAGCGCCTCGCCGGCGGTCGCGGCGTAGCCCTCGTTGAAGATCAGGTAGACGGCCGCGAGCACCGACGGCATCCGGTGCGGCAGCTCGCGCTCCTCGGGCACGCGGTAGGCGATCCCGGCGACGGCGATCTTGCGCTTGGCGCGCACCAGCCGCTTCGCCATCGTCGGCTCGGCGACCAGGAACGCGCGCGCGACCTCGGGCACCGAGAGCCCGCCGAGCGTGCGCAGCGTGAGCGCGACCCGCGCCTCCGCGACGAGCGCCGGGTGGCAGCAGGTGAACATCAGCCGCAGGCGGTCGTCGGGGAAGCCGTCGGGCTCGTCCGCCTCGCCGCCGAGCGCCTCCAAGGCGGCGAGCTGCGCGCGCTTCTCCTCCAGCACGCGCTCCCGCCGCAGCCGATCGATCGCGCGGTTGCGCGCGGTCGTCGTGATCCACGCGCCCGGGTTGCGCGGCACGCCGTCCCTCGGCCAGCGCTCGAGCGCCACGATCCAGGCCTCCTGGACCGCCTCCTCGGCGAGATCGAAGTCCCCGAGGACGCGGATGAGCGACGCGACCGCCCGCCCCGACTCGCGCCGGAACAGGCGGTCGATCGCTGCGCCGGGCGCTCCTACGCGAAGACCCTGACCGGCCGCACCTCGATGCATCCGCTCTGCGCTCCCGGGATCTTCGCCGCGTAGGCGATCGCCTCGTCGAGGTCCTTGCAGTCGAGCAGGTAGAAGCCGCCGAGCTGCTCCTTCGTCTCCGCGAACGGGCCGTCGGTGACGAGGCGCTCCCCGTCCTTGACCCGCACGGTCGTCGCGGTGGAGATCGACTCCAGCGCCTCGCCGGCCACGAACGCCCCGTTGCCGTGGACCTCCTCGCCGAACTTGCGGTAGCCGTCCATCATCTGGTTGACGTCGCCGGGCTGCGCGTCGCTCCACATGCTCTCGTCGTCATAGATCGTCAGCAGGTACTTCATCCGAGCCTCCTCAGGCCGTGATGGTGGGTTTCATCTCTACGACGAACGGGACGCCGAGAAAAGGACACCTCAGTCCGGCAGCGCCAGGATCGCGTCGATCTCGACCTGCGCGCCCTTGGGCAGCGCGGTGACGGCGAAGGCCACGCGGGCCGGCGGCTCGCCCTCGAAGAAGCCGCCGTAGACCTCGTTGACCTCGGCGAAGGCCGCCATGTCGGTCAGGTAGACGGTCAGCTTCACGGCGTCCTGGCCGAGCGAGGCGCCGCCGGCGGCGGCGATGATGGACAGATTCTCCAGGCAGCGGCGCGCCTGGTCGCCCGGCTTGTCGCCGACGAGCTCGCCGGTGTCGGGGTCGAGCGGGATCTGGCCCGAGATGAACAGCAGGCCACCCGCCTTGACGGCGTGGGAGTACGGACCGACGGCGTCGGGGGCTCCGACGGCGGTCACGGTTTCGCGATGATGGGACATGGCGCCACCGTACTCTGGAGGCATGGCCAACCGCCTCGCCCACGAGACCTCCCCCTACCTGCTGCAGCACGCCGAGAACCCCGTCGACTGGTACCCCTGGGGCGAGGAGGCCTTCGAGCGGGCCCGCGCCGAGGACCGCGCGGTGCTCGTCTCGATCGGCTACTCCGCCTGCCACTGGTGCCACGTGATGGAGCGCGAGTGCTTCGAGGACGAGCGGATCGCGCAGCTCATGAACGAGCGCTTCGTCTGCATCAAGGTCGACCGCGAGGAGCACCCCGACGTCGACGCGATCTACATGGACGCGGTGCAGGCGATGACGGGCGCCGGCGGCTGGCCGCTCAACGCCTTCCTCACCCCCGACGCCGTCCCGTTCTGGGCCGGCACCTACTTCCCGCCCGAGCCGCGCCAGGGGATGCCGGCCTGGCCGCAGGTGCTGGCCGCGATCGGCACCGCCTGGGACGAGCAGCGCGAGGAGATCCGCTCGCAGGCCGGCGGCATCGTCGAGCGCCTGCGCGGCGCCGCCGCCCTCAAGCCGCCGGAGGACGAGATCGACCCGGCCTCGCTCGACGCCGCGATCACTGAGCTGCGCAAGCTCTACGACACGGAGCACGGCGGGTTCGGCGGGCGCGCGCCGAAGTTCCCGCCCACCTCCGTGATCGAGTTCCTGCTCGGTCGCGGCGAGCGCGAGATGTCGCTCCACACGCTGCGGCGGATGGCGAGCGGCGGCATGTACGACCAGATCGGCGGCGGCTTCGCGCGCTACTCGGTCGACCGCTTCTGGCTCGTCCCGCACTTCGAGAAGATGCTCTACGACAACGCCCTGCTCGCGCGCGCCTACCTGCACGCCTGGCAGGTCACCGGCGAGCCGCTGTTCGAGCGCGTGTGCCGCGAGACGCTCGACTGGGCGCTGGCCGAGCTGCGGCAGGAGGAGGGCGCCTTCGCGTCCGCGCTCGACGCCGACGCCGAGGGGGTCGAGGGCAAGTTCACCGTCTGGACGCTCGACGAGGTGCGCGCGGTGCTCGGCGACGAGCAGGGCGAGGAGGCGATCGCGCACTTCGGGATGACCGAGGGCGGCAACTTCGAGGGCCGCAACATCCCGGTCCGCGCCACGGCCGACCCGCCGAACCGCGAGGAGCTGCGCCGGCGGCTCTACGAGGCGCGCGCCACGCGCGTGTGGCCGGGCCTCGACGACAAGCGCCTGACCGGCTGGAACGCGCTCCTGGTCTCCGCGCTCGCCGACGCCGGCGCGGTGCTCGACGAGCCGCGCTACCGCGACGCGGCGGTCACCTGCGCGGACTTCCTCGTCACCCGCATGCGCGACGACGAGGGGCGGCTGCTGCGCACCTACAACCGCGGGCAGGCGCGGCTGCGCGCCGTGCTCGAGGACCACGCGTTCCTGCTCGAGGCGCTGCTGACGCTGTACGAGGCGACCTTCGACCCGCGCTGGTTCGCCGAGGCGCAGGCGCTCGCCGACACGATCCTCGAGCGCTTCCACGACCCCGAGAACGGCGGCTTCTTCTCCACCGCCGACGACCACGAGCAGCTGATCGCGCGCCGCAAGGACATCGACGACAACCCGATCCCTGCGGGCCAGTCGGCCGCGTGCCTCGGCCTGCTGCGGCTCGGCGCGCTGACGGGCGAGCACCGCTACGAGGAGGCGGCGCTCGGCGTGATCCGGCTCCTGCACGTGATCGCGCCTCAGCACCCGGCCGGCTTCGGCCACCTGCTGCAGGCGATCGACTTCCACGTCTCCCCCGTGCGCGAGGTCGCGCTCGTCGGGCCCGACCTCGGCCCGCTGGAGCGCGTGGTGCGGTCGACCTTCCGGCCCCACGTGGTGCTCGCGGGCGGCGAGCCCGACGGCGTGCCGCTGCTGGCGGGGCGCGAGCCGGTCGACGGCCGGGCGGCCGCCTACGTGTGCGAGCGCTTCGCGTGCCAGAGACCGGTGACGGAGCCCGAGGAGCTCGCGGCGCTGCTGGAGTAGAGATCCAAACGGAACCCGTGTTCCGTACTGTTGGCGGCCATGGCTCGGTTTCTCACTTTTCCCGCGGGGAAGCGCGCGAAGTTCGTCGTCGCGATCGTCTTCTTCCTCATCACCGCGGTCGTCGGCGGGCTGTTCTCCGGCAAGTTCGAGGACGCGCAGGAGAACGAGACGGTCTCCTTCCTCCCCGGCCAGGCCGAGTCGGTCAAGTCGCTCGAGGCCGTCAAGCGCTATCCCGGGGGCGAGCTGGCCCCCGCGGTCATCGTCTACGAGCGCAATGGCGGGCTGACCGCCGCCGACCGCCGTCGCGTGGTCGAGGACCAGCGTTCGTTCGCATCCGACCGGCCCTCGATCGCCCTGGCGCCGCAGAAGCCGGTGTTCTCGGAGAACGGCGACGCCGCGCTGTTCTCGCTGCCGATCCGCGCGACGGGGGACTCCGACCTCTTCACGGAGGCAATGGACGACATCCGCGGCCGCGTCAGCGGCGAGAGCGGCGGTCTGACGGTGAAGGTGACCGGCGCCGCCGGGTACGGCGCCGACGCGATCAAGGTGTTCGGGAACATCAACGGGACGTTGCTCGGGGTCACGGCGCTGGTCGTCTTGATCCTGCTGATCATCATCTACCGGTCGCCGATCTTCTGGGCGATCCCGTTCTTCACCGTGCTGCTCGCCGAGTCGTGCGCCCGCGGGTTCGGCTACCTGATCGCGGAGGCGGGCGTGACCATCAACGGGCAGTCCGGCGGCATCCTGCCGGTGCTCGTGTTCGGCGCGGGGACGGACTACGCGTTGCTGCTCGTGAGCCGGTATCGCGAGGAGTTACGCCGCCACGAGGACAAGCACGAGGCGATGCGGGTCGCGCTGCGCACCGCGGGGCCCGCCATCCTGGCCTCCGGGATGACCGTGATCCTCGCGTTGCTGACGCTGAGCCTGGCCGAGGTCAACGGCACGGCCGGCCTCGGCCCGATCGGCGCCATGGGCGTCGGGATCGCGATGATCTCGATGCTGACGATGCTGCCCGCGCTGCTCGTGATCTGCGGGCGCAAGGCGTTCTGGTCCCCGTTCTTCGACACGATCCCGCACGTCGGCCAGATCGGCACGGACGAGACCCACGGCCGCTGGCGCCGGATCGGCGAGCGCGTGGCGTTGCGGCCGCGCCCGATCTGGATCAGCGGGACGCTGCTGCTGGTCGTGCTGGCGCTGGGCGTGACGCAGATCGACACCGGCCTGACCAACAGCAACTCGTTCCGGGGCGACGTCGAGTCGGTCGAGGGCGCCGAGATCCTCGCGCGCTCGTTCCCCAGCGGCCTCTCCGGGCTCACGAACGTGATCGTCCCCGACCGCGCCAAGGCGAACGCGGTGAAGACGGCGCTGGAGAAGCGCCGCGACCTCGTGGCCCAGGTGCTGCCGGCCCAGGACGGCCCACCCGGCACGCGCTTCGACGTCGTGCTGCGCCGCGACCCGTTCTCGACCGCCGCGTTCGACCAGACGCCCGCGCTACGGCGCACCGTCAAGGCCGCCGGCGGCTCGAACGTGCTCGTCGGCGGCCCGACGGCGGAGTCCTACGACTACCGCGAGTCGGCGACGCGCGACAACTTCGTGGTCCTCCCGCTCGCGCTCATGGTCGTGCTGGTGATCCTCGCCATCCTGCTGCGGTCCCTGCTGGCGCCGGTGCTGCTGGTCGCCTCGGTGATCCTGTCCTTCTTCGCGGCGCTCGGCACGGGCATCTTCTTCTTCGAGCACGTGTTCGGGTTCGCCGGCATCGACCCGTCGCTCCCGCTGCTCAGCTTCGTCTTCCTCGTCGCATTGGGCATCGACTACAACATCTTCCTGATGGCGCGCGTGCGCGAGGAGACGCTCACGCACGGCACGCGCCAGGGCATGCTGCGCGGGCTCGCCGTCACCGGCGCGGTCATCACCTCGGCGGGCATCGTGCTGGCGGGCACGTTCAGCGCGCTGGCCGTGCTCCCGCTCGTCTTCCTCACCGAGATCGGCTTCATCATCGCCTTCGGCGTCCTGCTCGACACGTTCCTCGTGCGCTCGGTGCTCGTCCCGGCCCTCGCCTTCGACATCGGCCCGAAGATCTGGTGGCCGTCGCGGCTCGCGCACGAGGACAGCGTCCGCGTCCCGCGAGGGCGACGAGGTCGGCGCGCGAGCGGCGCCCGGGATGGCCCCGTCGGGCTAAGTGCGTCTTTCCGGCTTGACGGCGCACCCGCGCGCCGGATAGAAACGCCCATGCTCCAGAGCCAAACCCGCCGCCTCCTCCTCCTCGCGGCTCTCCTCACCTTCGCCCTCCCGGCATCCGCGTCGGCGTCCTTCGTCGAGCGCCACGCGCCACCGCCGAAGACGAAGCCGCGGATCGTGAACGGGACCGCCGGTGACGGACAACGACGAGTACCCGGCTCAGGGCAGGCTGCTGTTCGACGTCGATCCCGGCCCGGGCCGGATCGAGTGTTCGCCTGCGGCGGCACGCTCGTCGGCTCGCGACAGTTCCTCACCGCCGCGCACTGCGCGGTCGACGACGGCGACACGCCGCTGCCGCCGGAGAACTTCAATGTCCTCCTCGGCGAGATCAACCGCGCCACTCCACGGTAACGCCGACCGTCCACTTCGTCGCCGCGATCGACGTCCACCCGGACTACGACGCGGACACCCACCAGAACGACGTCGCGATGCTGACCCTCGACCGAGCCGGTCGACCTTCGAGCCCGCCCGCGTGGTCGAGGACGGCGAGCAGCGAGCTGTGGGCCCGGGCGACGCTCGCGCGCGTCATCGGCTGGGGCACGACATCCTCCGGCAGGCTCGTCCTCGCAGCTCCTGCTCGAAGCGGACGTGCCGATCGTCAGCGACGCGACCTGCGACTCCGCCTCTACGGCGCCGACTTCGACCCGGAGACGATGGTCTGCGCCGGCGACCCGCCCGGGACGCGCGATCCCGCGCGACACCTGCCAGGGCGACTCGGGCGGCCCGCTGTACGTCCCCGACTTCGGCTCGACCCCGCGGACCCGATCTTCGCGACGGCCGGCGTCGTCTCGTGGGGCATCGGCTGCGCCGACACCGCAGTTCCCGGGCATCTACACCCGCATCGGCGAGGGCGCGCTCAACGACTGGACGCTCGACCGCACCCCGCGGGCGAGCTTCGATATCGACCACGCCGCGGTCGCCACGCAGCCCGTGACGCTGTTCTCGACCTCCGACGCACCCGGACGGCCCGAGCGGCTTCAACACGTTCAAGTGGGACTTCGATCAGGACGGCCAGTTCGACGACGCGACCGGGCGCGAGCCTCGTCGCAGACCTTCCCGCAGCCGGCCAGCGCGTCATCGGCCTCGAGGCCTCGGGACCGAGCGGCGACGTCGCGCGCTTCTACGGCGCCTTCAACGTCGCCGCCGCGCCGGTCGTCACGCCGCCCCCGACGGGCGGCGGCGGCCGACCCCGCCGCCGTCCGGAGGCGGACAGATCCCGCCGCCACCGGTGGTCGCCCGCTTCGCGACGTTCAAGTCGCCCAAGAGCCTGAAGGCGCGCAAGGGCCGCTTCAACGTCAAGGTCAGCTTCGACGCGACGACGCCCCCCGGCACGGCCACCCTCACCGTCCTGCTGAAGGGCAAGAAGATCGGCTCCGCGCGGGTCAAGATCAAGCCGGGCGGGACGGCGACCGCGAAGGTCAAGCTGACCAAGGCCGGCGTGCGCAAGCTCAAGAAGGCCAAGAAGCTCAAGGTCTCGCTGCGGATGACGATCGCCGGGAAGCGCACGACGAAGGCGCTCACGATCAAGCGCTAGGGGGAGCGGGCTGGACGGATGCACGGCTTGCAGCAGCCGTCCAGCCCCGCTAAGACAGGGCGTATGACCCGACGCCTCCTCTGCCTGCCCGCTGCCGTTCTGCTCACGCTGCTGGTGGCGTCGTCCGCCCTCGCGGCGACGCCGGAGCCTCGGATCGTCAACGGCACGGAGGCGGCGCAGGGCGAGTACCCGGCCCAGGGCTTCCTCGGCATCAACACCGACGCGCGATCCGCAGATCGAGAGCTTCTGCGGCGGCACGCTCGTCGGCTCGCGGCAGTTCCTCACCGCCGCCCACTGCACGACGAACGCGCTCGGCATCCCACGGCCGCCGTCGAGCTTCACCGTGCGCCTGGGCACGTCGACCGCACTGCGACCCCGGCGGATGAGTACGCGGTAACGGCCAACGACGTCAACGACCGCTACATCAGCGCGACATTCCAGAACGACTCGGCCATGCTGACGCTCGGCCGCGTGGCGAACTACGAGCCCATGCGCGTCGTCGACGACAGCGAGGACGCGCTCTGGGCCCCCGACACGGTCGCGCGCATCATCGGCTGGGGCACGCACGAGCTCCGGCGGCAACTCCTCGGACGTCCTCCTCAAGGCGAACGTCCCGATCATCACGGATCAGCGCTGCGCAGACGCGTACGGATCGCGACGACTTCGACCCGAGCGTGATGGTCTGCGCCGCCGACGCCGATCGGCACGCCGCCGTCGGGCTCGCACGACACCTGCCAGGGCGACTCGGGCGGCCCGCTGCTCGTGCCCGATGGCGGCTTCTTCGCGCTCGCAGGGATCGTCTCCTGGGGCGATCGGCTGTGCCGACCCGCAGAACCCCGGCGTCTACACGCGCGTCGGGGACAATGCCGACCACGACAACGTCGACGACCGACGACGTCATGAACCGGTGGGTCCACAGCCGGACGCCCGAGGCCGACTTCGAGTTCAGCCACGCGCCGCGGGCCAACGAGTCCGGTCGCGCTGACCTCGACCTCGCGCCATCCCGAGGGCGACGCCTACTTCACGACGTTCAGGTGGGACCTCGACAACGACGGCGACCTTCGAGACGACAGCACACCGAGCAAGAGCGTGCCGCACGTCTTCCCGGCCGCCGGGTGAGCGGTCGTCGGGCTCGAGGCGAGCAAGCCCGGCGGCGACAAGGCGTCGGTCTACTACGCCTTCGACGTCGGCGCGGACCCGAACGCGCCCGCGCCCGTTGTGACGCCGCCGGCCGCCGACAGCACCACGCCGCCACCGGCTGTGACGAAGCCCACGGTGCGGCTGGCGACGATCCTCAACGCCAGGCGCCCGAAGGTCAGCAAGAAGGGCCGCTTCAAGATCCGCGTCAGCTTCATCGGCGTCGGCGCCGGGAGGCACCGCGATCGTCGAGGTGTTACCGCGGCAAGCGCAAGGTCGGCACCGCGAAGGCCCTGGTCCGGCGCGGCGGCTCGCGTCAGATGACGATCAAGCTCAACAAGCAGGGCCGGAAGCTGCTGCGGCGCAGCAAGACGAAGCGCCTGAAGGTCACGGTGCGGGTGCGCGTCGGCAAGACGATCCTGCGCACGAAGACGTGACGATCCGGCGCTAGGGACTACAGGATCGAGAGGTACCGCTCGAGCTCCCAGGGCGTGACCTGGACTCGGTAGTCCTCCCACTCCTGGCGCTTGATCTCGACGTAGCGGTTGAAGATGTGCTCGCCGAGGGTGCGCAGCACCAGCTCTGACTCGGCGGTGATCTCGACCGCCTCGCCGAGCGTCTCGGGGAGCTGCTCGATCCCGAGGCGCTTCCGCTCGTCGGGCGACAGGTGGTAGAGGTTCTTCTCCATCGGCTCGGGCAGCTCGTAGCCCTTCTCGATCCCCTCGAGCCCGGCCTGCAGCAGCACGGCGAAGGTCAGGTAGGGGTTGCAGGCGGGATCCGGGCAGCGCAGCTCCATCCGCGTGGCCTGCTCGCGGCCGGGGTGGTAGAGCGGGACGCGCACGAGCGCGGAGCGGTTGCGGCGTGACCAGGCGACGTAGACCGGCGCCTCGTAGCCCGGCACCAGGCGCTTGTAGGAGTTCACCCACTGGGCGAAGATCGAGCAGATCTCGCGCGCGTGGCGCAGCTGGCCGGCGATGAACGCCTTGCCGATGTCGGAGAGGTAGTACGGGTCGTCGGCGTCGTAGAAGGCGTTGCGGCCGTCCTTGAACAGCGACTGGTGCGTGTGCATCCCCGAGCCGTTCTCGCCGAACAGCGGCTTGGGCATGAACGTCGCGTGCCAGCCGTACTTCATCGCGTACTCCTTGACCGTGATGCGGTACGTCATGCAGTCGTCGGCCATCTTCAGCGCGTCGGCGTAGCGCATGTCGATCTCGTGCTGGGACGGGCCGACCTCGTGGTGGGAGTACTCCACCCCGATCCCCAGCTTCTCCAGCGCGAGCACGGTCTCGCGCCGCACGTCGGAGCCCGCGTCGAGCGTGGTCAGGTCGAAGTAGCCTCCCTCGTCGAGGACCTCGGTGCCCTTGTTGTCGCGGAACAGGAAGTACTCGAGCTCGGGGCCGACGTAGAAGTGATCGAAGCCCATCGCCTTGGCGCGGTCCTCGGCGCGGCGCAGGACGTGGCGCGGGTCGCCCTCGTAGGGCTCGCGCTCCGGGGTCAGGATGTCGGCGAACATCCGCGCCACCCCGCCGCCGTCCTGCTCGGGCCGCCACGGCAGCAGGCGGAACGTCGACGGGTCGGGCATCGCGACCATGTCCGACTCCTCGATCGCGTTGAAGCCGGTGATGGAGGAGCCGTCGAAGCCCATGCCGGCCTCGAAGGCGCCCTCGAGATCCTGCGAGTTGATCGAGAAGGACTTGAGCTGGCCGAGGATGTCGGTGAACCACAGGCGGATGAAGCGCACGCCCGTCTCGCGCACGTGGGCGAGGACGTCGTCGACGGTGGTGGGTTGCTCGGTCGGCGCCATGACGGGGGCGCAGCCTAGAGGACGGGGTAGGCCCCCGTCTTTGGACGAGGGTCCAAAGAGCGGCGCGCTACAGCCAGCGCAGTGCCCACTCGCGCAGCTCGCGCAGAGCGGGCGCCAGCTCGCGCCCCATGTCCGTCAGCCCGTACTCGACGCGGGCGGGCGAGCCTTCGCGGACGTGGCGCTCCACGATCCCGCGCGCCTCGAGCTCCTTCATGCGCTCGGACAGCAGGCGGTCGGACAGGTGCGGCACCGCGCCGCCGATCTCCGAGAAGCGCATCGCGCCGCCCTCGAGCAGCACGTAGACGATCGCGCCCGACCAGCGCTTGCCGACCAGCTCGACGGCCTCGTGCAGATAGGGACAGCACTCCCCCGGGCGCTCCAGCGTCGCGACCGCGACCCTGCGGCGGGGTGCGCCCGGGCTCATGAGGCTTAGGCCGCGCGCAGGACGCGCGCGTCCTCCACCGATCCGTCGGCCGGCACGTCGCCTGCGATGTGGACCATGGCCGTGAAGCCCTCGAGCGCGACGATCGCGACCGCCTCGAGCAGCTGCTCGTCGGTCCAGCCGGCCTCGCGCGCCTCCTCGAGCAGGTGGCTCGGACACTGGCGCTGCTCCGCGAGCGGCCGCAGATAACGCAGCAGCGCCGCCTCACGGTCGTCGCGCGAGTCCCACTCGCGGGCGAGCGAGAGCTCATCGAGGCCGAGGCCGGCCTGGCGGCCGGTGCGGCCATGGAGCGCCAGCCCGGCCTTGGAGCCGTACTGCGCCGCGACGGCGAGCGCGATCCGCTCGAGTGTCTTGAGCGTCAGCGTGCCGTTGTTGCGCAGCTCGGACCGGAAGCGCGCATAGGCACGCAGCGCGGCGGGGGAACCGGCCAGGACGCCCAGGAAGTTCGGGAGCTGGCCGGCGCCGGCGAGGGCGCCCTTGACGACCGGCAGCGACGCCTCTGGCGCCGTCAGGTCGTCGTGGATCTGGAAGCGGGACATCTGTGTCTTCATAGCGACCGCCGTGGGGAGGGGGAGCAGATGGAGCGCTCGTTCGGCGTCCTTACCCTGAGTAAGTATAGGACCCAAAGCTTGTCTGCGCAACCGTCCTACGCACCCCTCCGGGGGGTGGCTACGAGGTCAGTACGGCGATCAGGATCAGCAGCAGCCCGAGCAGGAACGCCCAGGCGATGATCCGGGTCGGGTTGCCCGCGAGGCGCTCCTCGACGGTCATCGGCGGGCGCCGGCGGCGGGCCGCGGAGGTGAACGGCGCGATCTCCGACACCTCGCCGGGGCGGCCGTTGATGCGGATCGTGCGGCGGCCGTCGGAGACGACCTCCCGCGGCTCCGGCGTGTCGACGATCTCGGCGGCGAGTGAGTCCTCGGCGGTCGGGACCTCGATCAGCGCGGCGAGCGGCTGGGCCTCGGGCTCGGGGCTGCGGGTCGCGCCGTCGAACGCCTCGTCGGCGCCCCAGTCCTCGACCGGCCGGCGGCGGCTGCGCGCGGGTCCCTCGGACGCGCGAGCGTCGCGGACGGAGCCATCGTGCCGCGCGAAGCGGCGCCCGCGGACGCGGGGAAAGCTCTCGTCGATGCCCCAGTCGTCGGCCGGTCGCCGGCGGGGAGCTTCGCGTTCGTGGTCGTACAGACCCTCTTGGTCCCGGGTCGCGTTCTCTGGCATCGCTATTCCTCGATCCGTGCGCTTACGGGGTTAGCTGACGGGCTCGCGCCGGATTGAGTCGACGCTACGCGAAAAGCGATTCGCCCCACCTGCCTGGGTCCCCCGCTCCCCGGATTTTCCGGGAACTCAGCGGTTCTGCCGCGCCGCATCGTAACAAGGGCGGAAGACCCTGCAAGCAGACGGACTTATGACAAACCGCACGGACGGAACCACTGTCCGCACGTTCCGGGATCGCGCTACTTCTCCCCGCTCTGGCCGACGGCCTTGGCCACGTAGGCCGCCACGTCGTCCGCGTCCTCGCCCTCCACCAGGTCGGCGGCCATCTGGCCGTTGCCTCGTGCGCGGCCGTTGTGGATCGCGTCGAGGACCAGCTTCTCGGGCGGGCGCAGGTTGTCGAGGTTCGGCCCCACCTGGGCCACGGCGTCGCTCGCCTTCAGCGTGTGGCAGTTGGCGCAGCGCTCGCCAAACAGCTGGCGGCCGCGCTTCTCGGCCGCCGTGAGGTTGCTCACGTTCGCCTCGGGGATGTCGTCGCGCGCGCCCACCGTGGCGATCACGGCCGCCGGGATCCCGAAGCCGAGGATCACCACGGCGAGCAGGAAGTTGATCAGCGCGATCCGGCGCGTGCGGCGGCTCTGGGAGCCCATCCGGCGCCGCGCGCCACCCGGCCCGCCGCTCAGCGCCACGAACAGCACGCTGATGCCGAGCGCGACGAACAGGAGGGTGAAGGCGAGAACGGCCATAGGGAGCGGCAGATTACCTGTTGGGGCGGGTGACCGCCGATGGCAGGGCAGCGTTCATCGCCGCCGCCCCGAGGCGAAGCTTTGCACCGCGGGCGCCACCGTGCGGAAGTCGGCGAGCTCGCCGGCCTCGGCCTCGCGGCGCGCCCGCTCCTCGAGCGAGACCACCTCCGCGACCGCGCCCTGCGGTGCCTTCAGCGGCTCCAGGTCCTCCACGAACACGTTGATCGCGCCGCCCGCGACCGGCAGCCGCTCCAGCCGCCCCGTGGCCAGCATCAGCGGCTCGGAGCGCACGAGCAGGCGGTGGCGCTCGTAGACCGGCGGCGGGACGATCAGGTTCACGGTCCCGAACTCGTCCTCGATCAGCAGGAAGACGATGCCCTTGGCCGTCCCCGGGCGCTGGCGGGCGACGACGAGGCCGCCGATCCGCACCTTCGTCTCGTGCGCGAGCGTCTCCAGGTCGCGGCAGGACACGGTGCCGGCGGGCAGCTGGGGGCGCAGGAGCGCCATCGGATGGCGCCCGAGCGTCAGCCCGGTGGTGGCGTAGTCGGCGATCATCGACTCCCACGGCTCGAGCTTGCGCAGCTCCGGGGCGCCGGGGAGCTCCAGCGGGAGCGAGAGCTGCGTGCCGTCCTGGACCGTCTCCCCCGGCGCCGCCACCCCGAGCTCCCACAGCACCTCGCGGCGGGAGTGGGTGCTCGCGCACAGCGAGTCGCACGCCCCCGCCCACGCGAGCTGCGCGAGCGCCGGCCGCCCCGCCCCGGCGCGCGAGGCGAGGTCACCCAGCGAGCGGAACGGCCCGCCCTCCGCGCGCGCCGCCACCAGCGCGGCGACCTCGTCGGAGCGCACGCCGCTGACGTAGCCGAGGCCGATGCGGACGTCGGTGCCGTCGGTCGTGCAGGTGACCTCGCTCGCGTTGACGTCGGCCGCCAGCAGCGCGATCCCGCGCCGCTGCGCCTCGTGGACGAGCGTGTCCGACGCGTAGAAGCCCATCGGCTGCTCGTTGAGCAGCGCGCACAGGAACTCCGGCCCGTAGTGCACCCGCAGCCACGTCGACTGGTAGGCGAGCAGCCCGAAGGCCGCGCCGTGGGCCTTCGGGAAGCCGAAGCCCGAGAACCCCATGATCATCTCGTAGACCCGCTCCGCCACCTCCGGCGCGACCTCGTGGGTGCGTGCAGCGCCCTCCACGAAGCGCCGGTGATAGGCCTCGATCGCCGCCTCCGAGCGCTTGCGGCTCATCGCCCGTCGCAGCCCCTCCGCCTCCCCCGGCGAGAAGCCGGCGAAGGCGATCGCGACCTCGAGCACCTGGTCCTGGAAGATGATCGTGCCGAGCGTGTCGCGCAGGACCGGCTCCAGCGAGGGATGGTCGTAGGGCACGACGTAGTCCGGGTCCTCGCGCATCTGCTGGCGGCGCGCGATGTAGGGGTTGACGGCGCCGCCGAGGATCGGGCCGGGGCGCACGATCGCCACCTGGATGGTCAGGTCGTCCAGCGTCTCGGGCCGCGTGCGCCGCAGCGAGGCCATCTGCGCCCGGCTCTCGATCTGGAAGACGCCCATCGTGTCGGCGGCCTGGATCGCCGAGTAGGTCGCCGCGTCGTCGAACGGGATGCGCGAGAGGTCGATGCGCTCGTGGCGCGTGCGCGCGATGTCCTCCACGCAGCGCTCGACCGCCGAGAGCATCCCGAGCCCGAGCAGGTCGATCTTGAGGAAGCCCGCGTCGGCGCAGGAGTCCTTGTCCCACTGGCACAGCTGGCGGCCCTCCATCGCCGCGGGCAGGACGGGACAGCAGTCCACCAGCGGGCGGGTCGAGACGATCATCCCGCCGGAGTGCTGGGAGAGGTGGCGCGGCAGCCGGTAGGCCTCGTCGCACAGCCGCGCCAGCCACGCCCAGCGGCCGGGCAGGCGCTGCGCGCGCTCCTCCGCCCCCGGCCGGGGATAGGTGTACTGCGAGGGGTCGCGGCCGTTGATCCGGGCCAGCCACTCCTCCGTCGACATCGCGAACGGGGCGCGCGAGTCCGGGTCCAGCCACGGCGCCGGCGGCCCGCCCGGCTCGATCCCGAGCGCGTTCTCGACGTCCGCCGCCACGCCGCGGATCGCGAACGGCTCCGACCCGCGGGCGACCCGCTCCAGCTCCGCGGCCGGCAGCCCGAGGACCTTGCCGAGCTCCCGGATCGACCCGCGCGAGCGGAAGGTCGGGAAGGCCGCCACCAGCGCCGAGTGCTCGCGCCCGTAGCGCTCGTGCACGCGCGGGATCAGGACCTCGCGGATGTCGCGCGGGAAGTCGAGGTCGATGTCCGGCAGCGCGGTCAGCTCCTCGTTGAGGAAGCGCCCGAGGAACAGCTCGTTGGCGATCGGGTCGATGTGCGAGAGGCCGGTGAGGTAACAGACGATCGAGGACACCGAGGAGCCGCGGCCGCGGCCCGGCGGCAGCAGCGCGCGCGCCGAGTCCGGCCCCCGCACCTCGACGGCGACCTCGCGCGCGAGCTCCAGCATGTCCCGGTGCAGGAGGAAGAAGCCGGGCAGGCCGAGCGCGTCGATCACCCGCAGCTCCTCCTCCAGGCGCGGGCGCGCCGCGGCGCGGTGCGGGTTGCCGGGCGGGTAGCGCTCCTCGAAGCGGTGCGCGCACAGCTCCGCCAGCGTGCGATTGGCCTCCGGGTCCTCCGCCCCGGGGTAGCGGTAGCCGAGGTCCTGCGTGAGGTCGAAGGTCAGCCGCTCGGCCAGCGCCTGCGTCTCGGCGACCGCGCGCGGGTGGTCCTCGAAGCGCGCCGCCATCGCCGCCGGGGAGGCGAGCACGTGGGAGAAGTTGCCGCGGCGCGCGGGCTCCGACGCGTCCAGCGTGGCGTGGTTGCGCAGCGCGACGAACGCGTCCTGCAGCGGCGCCCGCGCGCGGCTGTGCGCGTGGACGTTGCCGGTCGCCACCGTCGGCAGCCCGAGGCGCTCGGCCAGCTCGGCGAGGCGGCGGTTGCGCGCGCGGTCGTCGCGGTGGAAGGGACGCTGGAGCTCCACGCGCAGGTGGTCGGCGCCGAAGATCCGCCGCAGCCGCGCCAGGCCCGGCTCGTCATGGACGCCCTGGCGCGCGCAGCCGCTCAGGCAGACGAGCCCGGCGGCGTGCGCCTCGAGCGTGGCGAACGGGACGACCGGCGGCGGATCGCCCTTGTCGCGGTCGTGCGCGTGCGCGGCCGTGACGATCCAGCAGAGGTTGCGCCAGCCGGTCGCGTCCTCGACCAGCAGCGTGACGTGGCGGCCGTCCTCCAGCGCCATCTCCGCCCCGTGGATCGCATGCAGCCCGAGGCCCGAGGCGGACTGCGCGAACTCCATCGAGCCGCACAGGCCGTCGTGGTCGGTGAGCGCGAACGCCTCGTAGCCGAGCTCCGCCGCCGCCCCCACCAGCTCGTCCGGGAGCGAGGCCCCGTCGAGGAAGGAATAGGCGGAGTGGGCATGGAGCTCAACGAACACGAACGTATGTTCGCATACGGAGCAACCCCGACCTCTCCGCGCATGCACGGCATCGACGAGCGCGTCTCCATCGCCGGGGG
This sequence comes from uncultured Solirubrobacterales bacterium, assembly GCA_963787335.1. GTDB lineage: Bacteria > Actinomycetota > Thermoleophilia > Solirubrobacterales > Solirubrobacteraceae > DASQFQ01. The sequence continues at coordinate 19,280 of CAWBCU010000016.1, read as the reverse complement.
TAGCGGGCGTCAGAGCGCGGCGTCGAGCTCGGCCAGCAGCGAGCGCAGCCGGCGCAGCTTGGCCTCCCCCAGCCGCTCGGCCAGCTGCGCCTCGACCTCGGCCACCAGCTCGCGGGCGATCGCGTAGACCTCCTGGCCGCGGGCGGTGGCGCGCACGAGCTTGGCCCGGCCGTCGCGAGCGTCCGCCACGCGCTCGACGTAGCCGTGCGCCTCGAGGTGGGCGACGAGCTGCGCCATCGCCTGCTTGCTCACCTGGGCGCGCTCGGCCAGCAGGCTGACCCGCGTCCCCTCGTCGTCGAGGTACTGGAACACGTTCCCGTGCGCGGAGCGGACCTCCGGGTGACCGCGCGCGACGAGCCGCTCCATCAGCCGGCGGTCCATCGCGCGGAACGGCTCGCGCAGCAGGATCGCCAGGTTCTCCGGCGCCTGCCGGGCGGTGGTCCGCGGGAGTGACGTTGACTTGGACAAGTTGCTTGTCTAGTCTATATGGACAAGCAACTTGTCGAATCCGGAGACACCATGGACACCCTCAGCGTCGGCACCGACGAGCTCACCTTCCGCGTCACCAGCGCGCAGTCCGACGGCGCCCTGCTCGCCGTCGAGGTCCGCCTGCCGGCGGGCGGCGGCCCGCCCGCCCTGCACCGCCATGCGGCGGCCGAGGTCTACCGCGTCGAGCGCGGCGAGCTGGCGATCTACCTCGAGGACGACCGCATCGCCGCCACCCCCGGCTCGGTCGTCCACATCCCCGGCGGCCGTGCGCACACGGTCCGCAACGAGTCGGATGCCGACGCGCACGCGTACGTCGTGTTCACGCCCGGCACCGAGATCGAGCACTTCTTCCGCGCCGCCGGCGGACTCGCGGCGCCCGGCCCGGCCGAGATCATGGCCCTCGCCGAGCGCCACGGCATCGAGATGCTCTAGCTAGTCCTCGTGCTTGTGGGCGCCGCGCCGGTGCGTCAGCGCGTTGAGGAGCACCTCGACCGGGGATTGGCGGTTCGCCCGCTCGAGCTCCTCCCTCACCTGACGGATGTCGTCGCTGGTCGAGGCGACCCGGTGGGTCGCCGAGCCCACTCCCAGCGCCGCCTTTCCGAGCGTCTCGACGGTCCTGTGCAGGCCGCTCTTGCGCCCGAGCGGCACGCCCAGGACCTTCCTGCGCGGGGCCATGAGCCCGCTCAGCCCCTGGTGCCTTGCACCGATACGCGAGCCCACCGCGAGGCCGCCCGCCAGGCCGACCGCCGCGGCGCCCGCCGCCAGGGCGGGCCGCTTCGCCTTGGCGACGACGTCGGAGGACCCCGCCGATCCAGACCTGGTTGCAGTTGCCATGGCGCTCAGCCCAGGATCTTCCCGATGCGCTCCGCCTGGTCGGCGACGCGCTCCATGTCCTTGGAGACGCTCTTCGTCGTCTTACCGAGCTGCTTGCTGGCCTTACCGACGTTCTTGGCCACGGACTGGACGTCCACACCCGACATGCGCGGGACCTTGATCCCGAGGACCTTCTTCCGGCGCGAATGGCCCTTCAGGATGATCCCGCCGGCGAGCCCCACCGCTGTCGCCCCGACGGCGACCGCCGGGCCGCTGACCTTGCCCGCGGCGCCCTTGATCGTCCCGACCACCCCGCCGTTGCCGGTCCCGTTCTGGCTCGCCGTGCTGCGGTTGGAGCTCGAGCCGGAGCTGCTGCTGCTGCTGCTGCGTTTCGCGGCGGGCTTCCTCCGGGTGCCCGTCGCGGCTGTCGAGCGTGAGCGCGACGAGGCCTGCGAGCGTGTGCGCGACGAGGCGCTCTGCGAGCTTGCGCTCGCCCTGGGCTTGGCCCTCGGCTTGGACTTGGGCTTCGGCTTGGCTTTGGACCCGGAGCTGCCAGACGTGGCGCGTGCCGCGCCCTGTCCGCTCCGTGAAGCAGGCTGATCGGCCATTCTCTCTTCCCCCTCGGTAGAGAACGCGTGTACGCCAACTCGGCTACCCAAGCGATGATCGAGCCAATCGTTTGCAGGCGTTTTGGCCCTGGGTAGCCGGTCCCTGAGATACGCAATCGACGGAGGGGGAACCGCGATGTCTGCGACACCGACCCGGGACGCCACGCTCGTTCAGCTGCTCAACGAGGCGTACACGAAGGAGCGGCAGCTCGAGACCGCGCTCGACGCGCACGCGCAGATGACGACGCGCGAGGACTACGCGAAGCGGCTCAAGGACCACCTGAAGGAGACGAAGTCGCACGCCACCCAGGTGTCCAAGCGCATCAAGCAGCTCGGAGGGACGCCCGAGACCGTCTCGCTCCCGGGCCCTGACGGGCTGACCAAGGCCGCAGAGACGGTGTCGGGCGCGTTCGGCAAGGCGAAGGCCGCCGCTCAGGGGCCGCTGCATGCGATGCGCGGATCCGGCGAGCAGGAGCGGATGCTGCGCAACGCGCGGACCGAGTACCAGGAGGAGGCGTGGGAGATCGCGACCTACACGGTCATCGACTCCGTGGCCACCGCGGCCGGTGACAAGGAGACGGCGAAGCTGGCGCGCGACATCATGCGCGAGGAGGAGCGGATGCAGTCGTACCTCGCCGCGCTCCTGCCCGAGCTCTCCGCGGACCTCGCCCACGACGAGATCCCGGTCTCGGAGATCGAGGGGAAGGCCGCCCGCCGCACGGCCGCGGACTCGAAGCCCAAGCGGTCTAGCTAGGCGTCGCTCGACTTCGCCCAGATGTTGATGCCGGCCTCGACCGCGTAGCGGTCGATCTCCGCCAGCTCGTCGCCGCTGAAGTCGAGGTTGTCGAGCGCGCCGAGCGTGTCGTCGAGCTGGGCGACGCTCGACGCGCCGACCAGCGCCGACGTGACGCGCGCGTCGCGCAGCACCCACGCGATCGCCATCTGGGCCAGCGTCTGCCCACGGCCCTTGGCGATCTCGTTGAGGGCGCGCACCAGCGTGAGGTTCTGCTCCGTGAGGTGGCTGCGGTCGAGGAAGACGCCCTTGGCCGCGCGCGAGTCCTCCGGCACGCCGTCGAGGTAGCGGTCGGTCAGCAGCCCCTGGCCGAGCGGCGAGAACGCGATCACCCCCACGCCTTCCTCGCCCACCACGTCGAGCACGTCCTCCTCGATCCAGCGGTTCAGCAGCGAGTAGGAGGGCTGGTGGATCAGCACCGGCGTGCCGAGATCGCGCAGGATCTGGACCGCCTCGGTCGTGCGCGGGCCCGAGTAGGAGGAGATCCCGGCGTACAGCGCCTTGCCCTGCTTGACGGCGGTGGACACGGCGCCGAGCGTCTCCTCGAGCGGGGTGTCGGGATCGAACCGGTGCGAGTAGAAGATGTCGACGTAGTCGAGCCCCATGCGCGCCAGGCTCTGGTCGAGGCTCGCGAGCAGGTACTTGCGCGAGCCCCACTCGCCGTACGGGCCGGGCCACATGTCGTAGCCCGCCTTCGTCGAGATGATCAGCTCGTCGCGGTAGGGGGCGAGGTCCTCGCGCAGGATGCGGCCGAAGTTGATCTCGGCGGCGCCGGGCGGCGGGCCGTAGTTGTTGGCGAGGTCGAAGTGGCTGACGCCGCGGTCGAAGGCGCGGCGGATGATCGCGCGCTGGGTCTCGATCGGCTTGTCCTCGCCGAAGTTGTTCCACAGGCCGAGCGAGATCGCGGGCAGCTTCAGCCCTGAGCGGCCGCAGCGGTTGTAGGTCATCGTGTCGTAGCGCTCGGAGGCGGCGATGTAGGGCATGCGGGGCATTCTGCCGCTGCGCTCAGCGCTGTGCGTACCAGCGCCCGCCGGCGAGCTCGCGGAAGACGACGAGGTTGCGCCCGTCGGCGGTCACGACCTCCCAGTAGCGGCGGCGCAGCGGGCGGTCCGACCACCAGCGGTCCTCCACCAGCCACGATTCGCGCACGGCCTCGACGGCGTGCCCGCCGACCTCCTCCGGCCGCCCGCCCTCGCCGGCGCGGACTCGCACCGGCGCGCGGCGTGGCGAGCCGCCGCGGGCCGCGGCTCGGCGCGGGGGTGTGGTCGACGGAGCTCACGGGTCCCACGGCGCGAGCGTGAGCCGGCGCTCGGGGATGCGCGAGTCGGGGTCGACGGGGACGATCTTCAGCGCGGCGTCGGGCCCCGCGACGGCGCGTGCCTGGCGCACCGCCTCGCGCAGGCGCGCCGCGCGGATCGCGGCGGGCTCGGCGATCAGCGAGCGCTGGAGCCCGGCGGGCGGGCCGAGGCCCTCCACGCGCAGCCGCAGGACGTCGGCCGGCGCGGGCAGCTCGGCGAGCTTCGGCGCGAGCGCGAGCCGCATCCGGCGCGGGTCGGCGTGCGCCTCGCGGAAGGTCATGCGCAGCCGCCACGTCCCGCCCTCCACCAGCGCCGCCGACAGGACGACGGTGCGGAACGTGCGCCCGCGCCGCTCGCGGCGCGCGATGAGGCGGTCGATCAGCAGGTTGAGCGCGTGCTCGAGCTGCGGGCCCGAGCCCGACTCCGGCAGCTCCAGCGCCTCCTCGAGCCGCTCCGCCGCGCGGCGCGGGACGAGCGGGGTGTCGCGCCCGCGCGCGAGGTCGCGCGCCAGCGGCCCGGCCGCGCCGAAGCGGTCGGCCAGCGCCGCGCGCGGGAGCTTGGCGAGCTCCCCGAGCGTGCGGATCCCGAAGCGCTCGAGCGGCTCGGGCAGCGCGGCCGTCTCCGCGCGCGTGCCGAGCAGCGCGATCGGGAGCGGGGCGAGATAGGCGGCGAGCGGGTCGCGGCGGCCGCGCACGCGGGCCGCTCCGGCCCGGCCGAGCGGCGCTCCCGGCACCACCTCCGCCCGCCGCGGCCGGGCGCTGGAGGCGGCGGCGACGGCGGCGAAGCGCGAGTCGGCCACGCCGAGGCGGGCGGAGACGCCGAGCGCGCGGCGGGTAACGGTGAGCACGCCGTCGAGCCCGCCGTGCAGCTTCAGCAGCCCGCTCGCGTCGAAGCACGCGACCCCGGCGCGCTCGGACTCGACCCCTGCGCCGATGCCCTCGAGCGCGGTGAGCACGCGATCCCACTGGTCGGCCACGCCGGCCGGGTCGGGGGAGACGAGCTTCAGGGTCGGGCAGCGGGCGAGCGCCTCCCCCAGCCGCAGCCCGGCGCGGACGCCGTGGGCCTCGGCGGCCGCGGAGGCCTCCCCGATCAGCGGCTCGCGCCCCGGCTCCGGCGCCAGCGCGACCGGCCCGCGCGCCAGCTCGGCCCGGCCGCCGGCGGCGACGGAGAGGGCGAAGCGGGGCAACAGGACGCAGACGATCATCGAACACATGTTCGCATCCTCGAGCGTCCGCGAACAAGGGCTGAGGGGACGAGTTCGGCGCGCTCGAGCCCTAGCCCGAACGGTCCCGGGACCCGTGCCCGAAAGAACCCACCAAAGATCACCCGTTTGCGTGATGGAATCTGCCGGTGAGAAAGGTACGGTCAGCGGGCAAATAGAAAAGGCCCCCGGTTGGGGGCCCTTTCCGTAGCAAGCCGGTAAGCCGGATTCTGTCTTGAGCAACCATCCATCTCTGCGACCGACCTGGACCTCGGCGGGCAACCTGCAAACGGTCCGGCTTGGTCTTGCATCGGGTGGGGTTTGCCTGGCCGCCGTGTCACCACGGCGCCGGTGCGCTCTTACCGCACCTTTTCAACCTTGCCCGCCCGTGACTTCAGCTGCGAGCCACGAGCGTCGGCGGTGTGTTTTCTGTGGCACTTTCCCGCGGGTTTCCCCGGGTCGGCGTTACCGACCACCCTGCCCTGTGATGTCCGGACTTTCCTCGAAGGCGATACCTCCGCGGCTGCTTGGCCTGCAAGGAAGAAGGTAGCTCATGTACGACGTCATCTACATCGATGCGGAGGGCGCTGAGACGCCGCTCGCACAGCTCGCTCGGCGACCGTGACGGCGCGTGCGAGTTCGCGCGTCGGGCCGCCGCCGAGCGTGGCGCCGGGCGGGCGATGCTGCCCGGCTCGACGAACCTGCGCGACTGCGTCTGCATCGTCCCCTCCCCCTCGCTCCCCTCCGCCGCCTGACAACATCACTAACGTCCCGGCCGATGCGAGTCGGGGTGATCGGTGGCGGCCTGATGGGATCGGGGATCGCCGAGGTGTGCGCGCGCTCGGGCGTGGACGTCACCGTGGTCGAGGTCGACGAGGCCCGCCTCGAGCAGACGCGCGCCAAGATCGACAAGTCGCTCGACCGCGCCGCGAGCTCCGGCCGGCTCGAGCAGGACGACCGCACCGCCGCCGGCGAGCGGCTCGCCTACAGCACCAGCATCGAGGACCTCGAGGGCGCCGACGCCGCGATCGAGGCGATCATCGAGAACGAGCAGACCAAGCGCGAGCTGTTCCTCAAGCTCGACGAGGTGCTCCCCGACGCCGAGTTCCTCGCCTCGAACACCTCGTCGGTGCCGATCATGAAGCTCGCCGCCGGCACCTCGAAGCCCGAGCGCGTGCTCGGGCTGCACTTCTTCAACCCGGTCCCCGTGCTGCCGCTGGTCGAGCTCGTGCGCTCGATCATGACCTCCGAGCAGACGCTCGAGCGCGCGCGCCAGTTCGCGGAGGAGACGCTCGGCAAGACCATCGATCGACTCCCAGGACCGCGCCGGCTTCGTGGTCAACGCACTGCTCGTGCCCTACATCCTCTCGGCGATCCGGATGTACGAGTCGGGCTTCGCCGCCAAGGAGGACATCGACCACGGGATGGTCAAGGGCTGCGCGCACCCGATGGGGCCGCTCGCGCTCGCCGACCTGATCGGCCTCGACACGCTGCTCGCGGTCTCGCAGTCGCTCTACGAGGAGTTCCGCGATCCCTCGTCGGTCGCACCCGCGCTGCTCAACCGCATGGTCGAGGCGGGCCTGATGGGCCGCAAGTCCGGCCGCGGCTTCTACGACTACTCGCGCTAGACGCCGCGGAGGCGCAAGCGAACGTCAACGGCGACTGGGGAGGAGTCGGGAGCGAGCCGCCGCGGCGCGACGAATGTCACTTCGATCACCCGGGAGGAGGTTGAGCTGACATTCGTCGCGGCCGACGACGAATGTCATCTCGATGGCGCATACCGCCATCGAGACGACACTCGTGGCGGCCGCGGCGCAGCGCACCCCTCCTACCCAGCCGCCGTTGACGTTCGACGGCGCCGCCGGACGGCCGTGGAATCAGGCGGCTAGCTCAGGATCGACGAGTGGCGGGCGACGACCTGCCAGCGGCCGTCGATGCGCGCCCAGATGTCGGTCAGGCGATAGCCGTGCGAGAGGTTGACCGCGTCGAAGTTGGCGATCTGCGAGTAGCGCGCGTGGATGACCGCGGTGTCGCCGAAGACGTCGATGTCCATCGACTCGAACGCGAACGAGACGATGTGGTAGCCGCCCATCGCGGCGCCCATCCACTGCTCGCGTGACATCGGCTCGGGGGCGAGGTGCAGCGCGGTGAAGCGGAAGCCGGGAGCGACGAGCTCCTCGAGCCGCGCCTCGTCGCGGTCCTCCATCGCCTGCATCCAGGCCTGCTCGAGCTCGGCAAGCTCCTTGCGATCCTCCTCGGCGGACACGCCCGGCAGGCTATAGACCTACTCGAGGGTCGTGCCGCAGTCTCCGCAGCGGCCGCCGACCACGCCGGCGCCGGCGGTCCAGCGCGGCTGCATCGGGCCGGCGCAGACCGGGCACTCGGTCGAGGCCCCGGCGGTCACGTCGCTCCAGGCCTCGACGAGCAGCGTGTCGAGCGTCGGCGCCGCGGTGCGCATGTGAGGTGGGGGTGCGGCGAGGGTCGCGCTCATGCCACGGTCCTCAGCACGCCGACCACCCGGCCGAGCACGCGCACCTCGCGCGAGCGGATCGGCTCGAAGGCGTCGTTCTCGGGCTGCAGGCGGACGTGGTCGTCCTCGCGGAAGAAGCGCTTGACCGTCGCCTCCTCCCCCACCAGCGCGACCACGATCTCGCCGTCGGTCGCCGTGTCCTGGCGGCGCACGACGACGTAGTCGCCCTCGAGGATGCCGGCGTTCTTCATCGACTCGCCGCGGATCCGCAGGACGTACTCGCCCTCGTCCCCACCCGCGAGCTCCGGCACCGTGACGTACTCCTCGATGTTCTCCTCGGCCAGGATCGGCTGGCCGGCCGCGACCTGGCCGATGAGCGGCAGGCCGCCCTGGCCGACGACGGACTTCACCGCGTCCACCACGCCGCTGGTCGCGCGATCGAGCATCTCGATGGCGCGCGGCTTGGTCGGGTCGCGCCGCAGCAACCCCGCCTTCTCCAGGTTCGCGAGGTGCGCGTGCACGGTCGAGGACGACGCCAGCCCGACCGCCTTGCCGATGTCCCGGACCGTCGGCGGATAGCCGTACTTCGCCGAGTACTTCTTGATGAAGTCGAAGATCTCCTGTTGACGCTTCGTCAGGTCCTTGCCGATGTCCATCCGATCGGCCTCCTCGGTCAGATTCTGGCGGGGTGTACGAACATGTGTTCGATACAGTACCGCTCCTCGAGGACGGACTCAAGACCAGCGGTCCAAGCCCCGGCGCGAGATGTTCGCCACGCGGCCAAGCGCGCTCCCCCGGCCGCCTCCTACCGTACGACGCCATGGCCACCGAAGCCGCCCGCGCCACCGCGCCGCTCAGCTACCTCGGCGGGCGCTCGTTCGTCGATGACCGGACGCTCCTGCTCGAGCTCTTCAACGCCGTGCTGGCGGCGAGCGAGGGCGAGGCCGCCGTCACGCTGCACGAGCGCGCGGCCGCGCTGGGCAAGCGCTCGCGCGCGGGCGACCACGCGGCCACGCGCGCGCTCGAGGAACTCGTGGCCGGCCTCTCGCTCGACGACGCCCAGGTGCTCATGCGCTCGCTCTCGCGCTGGTTCCAGCTCATCAACCTCGCCGAGGACAACGAGCGCGTCCGGCGCCTGCGCCGCCGCGAGCGCGCGGGCGGCGGGGCACCGCGCGCCGGCTCGCTGCGCGCCGCGATCCTGCACCTCGCCGAGCGCGGCACGACCGCCGCCGAGCTGCGCGAGATGCTCGCCGGCGCCGAGCTGCGGCTCGTCATGACCGCCCACCCGACGGAGGCCCGGCGCCGCACGACGGTCGAGAAGCTCGCGCGCATCTTCGCCCGCCTGCGCGACCTCGACGAGCACCTCCCCGTCCCCGGCGACGAGGCGGCCGCGCACCGCGCGCTCGCGGGCACGATCCAGGAGCTGTGGGGCTCCGACGAGGTCCGCGCCGCCTCCCCCACCCCGCTCGACGAGGTCCACGCCGGGCTCGTCTACTTCGCCTCGACGCTGCACCGCGTCGTGCCGGAGCTCTACCGCGAGCTCGAGGCGGCGGTCGCGGAGGCCTACCCGGGCGAGCACATCGCGGTGCCGCCGCTGCTCACGTTCGGCTCCTGGATGGGCGGCGACCGCGACGGCAACCCGAACGTCACCGCCGCCGTCACCGCGGAGGCGCTCGAGATGATGCGGACCGCCTGCCTGCACCTGCTCGAGGCCCGGATCGAGATGCTCGCCCAGCGCGTCTCGCTCTCCGACCGGCTCGTGGACCGCTCGCCCGAGCTCGAGGCGGCGCTGGCGCAGCTCGCCGCTCGCTTCCCCGGCGAGGCTGCGCGGCTCGAGCGACGCAACCCGGAGGAGCCCTACCGGCGCTTCTTCTCGCTGTTGGTCGCGCGCGTGCGCGCGACGCGCGAGGGCGCGCGCGGGCGGCTACCGGTCACCCGCGGAGCTGCTCGCCGACCTGCGCGCGGCGCAGCGCTCGCTGCAGACGGGCCAGGGGCAGTTCGTCGCCGCCACCCAGCTCCACGACACGATCCGCCAGGTCGAGGTGTTCGGCTTCCATTTCGCCCGCCTCGACGTCCGCGAGCACGCCGGCCGCCATGGCGCGGCGATCGCCGAGGTGCTGTCCGCGCTCGGCGTCCACGAGGCCTACGCGTCGCTGGCCCCCGCGGAGCGCACCGCGCTGCTGGCGCGCGAGATCGCGCAGCGGCGGCCGCTGATCCCGTCCGATCTGAGCGGGCTGTCGGCCGAGACGCAGGAGGTCCTCGGCACGTTCCGCACGCTCGGCGAGCTGCTCCGCGGCCGCCACACCGGGGCCGTCCAGTCCTACGTCATCTCCGGCACCGAGGAGCCGGCCCACCTGCTCGAAGTGCTGCTGCTGATGAAGGAGAGCGGGCTGGCCGAGGCGGGCGGCGAGCGCGCGCGGCTGCGGATCGTCCCGCTGTTCGAGTCGGAGGACTCGCTCGAGCAGTCGCCCGAGACGCTGCGGGCGCTGCTGGAGCTGCCCGTCTACCGCACCGCGCTGCGAGCGGTCGGCGACGAGCAGGAGGTGATGATCGGCTACTCGGACTCCAACAAGGACGCGGGCTACGTCGCGTCGGGGTGGGCGACCTACCGCGCCCAGATCGCGCTCGCCGAGGAGCTCGGGCGCCACGACATCGCCTGGGTCTTCTTCCACGGCCGCGGCGGCGCGCTCGGCCGCGGCGGCGGCCCCGCCAACCGCGCGATCCACGCGCAGCCGCCCGGAACGGTCGCGGGCCGCATGAAGATGACCGAGCAGGGCGAGGTGCTCTCGGCCAAGTTCTCGCTCCCGGAGATCGCGCACCGCGAGCTCGAGCTCACCGGCAGCGCTGTGCTGGTGAGCACGCTGGAGCCCGCCTCCGGCCCGAGCCCGGAGCGGCTGGAGCGCTACGGCGAGGTGATGACCGAGATGGCGCGGCGCTCCGCCGAGGTCTACCGCGACCTCGTCTACGGCGACCCGGGCCTGTCCGCGTTCTTCCACGCCGCCACGCCGGTCGACGAGATCTCGCGGCTCCAGCTCGGCTCACGGCCGGCCAAGCGCAAGCCTTCGCGCGACATCGCCGACTTCCGCGCCATCCCCTGGGTCTTCTCGTGGACGCAGGCACGGATCGTCCTGCCCGCCTGGTTCGGTCTCGGGACCGCCCTGGATGCGGCCGTCGAGGAGCACGGGCTCGAGCTGCTCCAGGAGATGGAGCGCGAGTGGCGGTTCTTCTCCGCGCTGTTGTCCAACGCGGAGATGGCCTGCGCCAAGGCCGACCTCGCCGTCGGGCGCCGCTACGCGGAGCTGGTGGACGACCGCGAGGTCCGCGAGCGCATCTGGCGGCGGATCGAGACCGAGTTCGGCCGCACCTGCGACGCCCTGCTCGCGGTCACCGGCCAGGAGCGCCTGCTCGCCCGCGAGCCGCTGCTGCGCGCCTCGATCGACCGCCGCAACCCGTACGTGGACCCGATGTCCCTGCTCCAGGTCGAGCTGCTGCGCCGATCCCGCGCGGCGGGCAACGGCGACGGCGAGGAACTGGCGCGCGCGAGCTTCCTCGCCATCAACGGCATCGCGGCGGGGATGCGGAACACGGGGTGAGCGGCGAGGGCCGGTCTATACTCGCGTCCCCCTCGCGCCGATGGCGGAATTGGTAGACGCGCCAGGTTGAGGGCCTGGTCCACACTTAGTGGGTGGAGGTTCGAGTCCTCTTCGGCGCATGGGAATTGCCTGCTCAGCGTGCTGTTTCGGCTCCAGCCGACGGCGCGCTGAGCGGCGACTTCAGGGTGGCGGCAACGCTCGTGGCAACATCGTGTTCCCTAAGCCGCTCGCGCGCACCATCGGGCAACGATATTGCTCGTGCGCCCCAGCGTGCCGACCGGCGCGCGCTCACTCGTTCATGTGAGCCGGCCACAACGACGAGGGGAGGCGGGCGCCGGCGGCCGTGCGCAGGTACGCGGACGTGGGACCAGGCGCATCATCCGTTGCTTCGCACAACGCTCTTGAAAGCAGTCCAAGACCGTCTACCCTGGACCTAGACCGCTTCCACCGGCTGGGTGTCGAGTCGGACAAGCCGAATCAATTCGTCATCGTCGCCCCACCACAGGACCCACGTCGGGGCCATCCACGTGTGGATCGTCGAAGAGTCAGCGACCCGAATCCTTTCCGGCAGGAAGCCCGAACACGCCATTGTCGCCGGTATCCCACTGCCCTCGGGAAGCGCGGTCGCGGTTACCGCAGTGCAATGGTGATGACCCTCTAACAGCAGCGCGCCATCGACCCGGCGGTGCTCCGGGCGGCATCGGTCACGCCAGCGTCGATCCTCGAAGGCTCGCACCCCGAGCAGCTCCGGTTGACCCTCTTTCTCGAGGACGAGGTTACCGGGGAGGCACGCTTCATCGACCTCGACGCCCGCAGCCGTCTTGAGGGGCTGCGGCGACATCTAGCCACTGACGGGTGACGGCGAAGCACGGCACGCGCGTGAGCGGCTTCTGAGCTCGACGCGCTCTGCGGCTAGTTGGACGCGAAGCCGAGCGCGCGGTAGGGGTAGCGCCGCATGCCGCTGGTGAACTTGACCTGCATCCCGACGCGCTTCGCGCCCGCTCCGAGGATGCTGCTCGGCTTCAGGATGACCGTCGGCCGTTGCTCGGCCACGTCGCCGCCTGCGCTCGCAGCCTCCGCATGTCCCGCCTTCAGGAAGATCGCGACGCCCGCTGCCCACTTCGCGGCCTCGACAGCCGTGGCTGCCGCTTTGGACGTCGCGGCGATCGGGATGATCACCCCGCCGGTGGTTGTCGAGGCGCTCGCGGCCACCGTCGCGCTCGCCCCCGCAGCCGTCGTGCCGGATGCCGTTGCGGTGGCTGTCGCACCGGCGCCCATCGCGCCGGCCGTCCCGACCGCCATGGGCAGGGCAAGCGACGCGGCGGTGAACGTAACCATCGTCCACCCGAGGCTGCGGTACCCGAACAGCGGCCGGGTGCGCAGGTCGCCGCCGAGCAGCCGCTGCATGCGGTTCCGGTAGCGCTGGTCGAGGGCATTCCAAGTCGGCTCGGGCACGAGGATTACGAGCTCCGTGCCGGGCGGCGCCTGGCCGAGCCGGCGGATCATCGACTTCAGCAGCGGCTTGAGGTCGCCGAGCTCCTGCTCGTAGGCGAGCGTCTTGATCTGCAACTGCTCTTGCTTCTTGGCCTCCGGCTGCTCGGGGTCCTTGCAGCAGGGCACGCCGGCGAGCTCGAGCGCGAGGGCCGGCAGAAGTACGTGTAGAGGCCGGCCTTGGGGCGGTTGACGTAGAGGTTCTGGATGCACAGCCCCGACGGCGACGGGAAGTAGTCAAACGGTGTGAGGCTGCCCATCGAAGACGCCGGCTCGATGACCTCGTCCATGCGCGTCACCGCGGTGTCGCCCGTGCGGTCGGCCGCTTCGATCTGGCGCTCGTACCAGAGCAGGTCGTTCATGCCGTCCCTGATGCCCTGGCGATTGGCGGGCTTGATCTCGCCGATCTGCCAGCCCCCCGAGACGCGGTAGGCGAGGTCGAGGCGGCCGTTCGCGTCGGTCGGGCTCGGCATGACTCGTGTGCGGAGCTCGGCGAGGCCGAGAATGCGCTCTGGATGCGGCGGTGGGCGATGTCGCCCGCCCGGTTGGGCGACATGCAGACGCCGCAGCCGCCCGCGGGCTCGTCGACCACGACGAGATCCTTGGGCAGCGGCCGGCGCTTCGGCTTTGCGGAGCCGCGCTGGATCGCCCACGGCGATGGCGTGCGCGGCCTACGCGCCACGCTGGCGGCGAGTGCGGCGCCGGCCTCGCGGCATCGCGCGCAGCTGCCGGAGTCGTCGGCAGCCTCCCCACACGCGCAGTGGCCGGGCGCGCGCGGTGGGTTGAGCTCTCGTTGGAGACGCGGCGACCACGCGGTGCGCCGGACGAGCGCCTGCAGTGCGGGACCGGGCGGGGGCTGAGCGGCAACGGCGATGGCGCCTTCAGCTCCCGGCTGCAGCCGGGCGGGCCCGTCGCGGCTTGCGTAGTGCGCCATGCGGCACGTCGTCGATCGCTGTCGCGCCAGTCTCGTCCCCTCCCCGGGGAGTGTCAAGCGCGCGCGGATCGCGGCTGCCGCTCGGGCCAGATCCCGGACATCATCGCGTTCGCGAGGCTCGCCGCTCCTCGACCAGCACGAGCGGGGGTATCTCCACGCCAACCGGCCGCTACACGAAGCCGGCCGTCACCTCGTTGATGGCCTTCGCGCTCTCGGTTGCCATGGGGTCCAATAGCGCTCGCCTCGACGAGGGGGAACAGCATGCCGTCGATGTAGACCCAGCCGGGCGGGATCTGGGGGCAGGTCTCGATCGCCACGCCGGCGAGCCAGATGTCGGCCGGGCTCGGGTATGTGCTCGTGGAAGACGGCGCCGCAGATGTCGCAGTCGTCCTCCCCACCGCCGTCCGCCTCGTCGACCTCGAGCGCAAGTACCACATCTCCCCTCAGCAACTCGCCGACCGCCGCGACCTGTCGACGCTCAAGGCCGCGGCGCTGCGCCGCCACCTCGGCATCGCCGACGACGACCGGTACTGCCACGTCTTCGACTTCGGGTCGCAGAAGCCACGTCGTTACTCCGACAATGCGCTCCGCGAGCTGACGCAGGCGCTCGACGGTGGGATCGACATGGACGAGGTGTGGCGACAGCACGCGCTCCGTTTCGGTGGAGGCGATGCTCTGCAGCTTGCGCAAGATGGGTACCGGCGTGTATGGAACGCGGCTTTTCCCCGGCCACCATCGTGGCATGAGCCTTCTCGTATGGATCCTTGTGGGCATGGCGTTGTGGCACTTCACGGTGCTGCTGCCCGATCGGTTCTACGGCGGCATCATCGGCGCGCTCATCGCCGCCGTCGCCGGCGCGGTGCTCACCGGCTACGCGTTCCCCGCCCCAGGCCTGCCCCCCGACAATCCACCGGGCTCGAGGAGGCGCACTGGCCCCTCCCCGGCTCGCTCGCGGCGCTGGGCGCCGCCTGCTGGTGGGGCTCCCGCATTGAACGCGACAACCCCGAATAGGAGAAGTGCACATGGGATTCCTGTCCAAGTTTGCCGCCGAGACGACTCGCCGAACTCACCTGTCCGCGCTGCCGGCTGCCCGTCGCAGACGACGGGAGGGAGTGCCCCGAGTGCAGCTGGGACCTTCGCGAGGCCTATCACCCGGCTGACGGCGCGCTCAGATGGGCGCCGGGCGAGATCCGCGAGCGTCGACCGGCAGCCGATCCCGCCCAGTGATCTGAGGTGCGGTGACGCTGGCCAACACGGCTCGCCGCGACGTCGTTTCGATCAGGCCTCGTGTTCGCGCGGAGCCGCATCGTCGGCCGCCTGACGACGGCGCTCGCTGGGGGCGATCGGGGCGTTGATGCCGAAATGGATGGTCGTCTCCGCCGCCGAGCGGCGCATTGCGGCCGTGCACGAGCTCGGCCACGCGATCGTCGGCCATCACCTCCCCCACGCCGACCCCATCCACACGATCTCGATCCTCCCCCGCGGTCGATCGCTCGGCCAGACCATCACGCTGCCGACCGAGGAGAAGGCGCTGACCTCGCGGGCGGAGCTGGAAGACCGGATGGCCGTCGCGCTCGCCGGCCGCGCCGCGGAGCAGGTCGTGTTCAACCAGGTCACCACCAGTGCCTCCGAAGACCTGGAGGCGGTCACCGCCACGGCAAGGGAGATGGTGAGGCGCTTCGGCATGGGCCGCGGGCTCGGGGTACGCGTATTCGGCAGCGAGGCGACATAGCCGTTCGTGGGTCGGGCGCTCTCGCGGCCCCCCGAGTACTCACAGCAGACCGCCCGCGACATCGACGACGAGATCGGCAGGCTGGTGGCGCGCGCCCACGAGGTCGCCACCCAGATCCTCGAGCCCCGCCAGGCGCAGCTTCACGTCCTGGCGGATGTGCTCCTCGAGCGCGAGACCCTCGGGCGAGCCTAGTTCGAAGCGGTGCTCGCGCGCACACCTGTCGCCGACGACGGGCGGGTGCTCCGATTCCGCCCGCGAGGACTGCACCTAACCGAAGCCGCCGAAGCGATCCGAGGCCCGGATGGTGGCGCGCCAACCGCCAAATGGCGATCTCGACCCATGGAAGGACGCAGGGAAACCGACGACCATGGATCTCAGCCTGGGCAGACCGGGCGCCCCCAAACCAAAGGAAGACGCCATGTCACTGTCAACGCATGACATCCGGCCCGCGGCCACCGCGCCCGACGGAGCCGTCAAGCCTCGCACCGTCGTCGTGGGTTACGACGGATCCGACGAGGCGCGGGCTGCGTTTGCGGTGGCGATCGACCGAGCTCAGCCCTCAGACAGGATCGTGCTCGTGCACGCGACCTCGTCGGCCTCCAACTGGCTGGGCACGCCCTACTACGAGCGCGCCGTCGCGCAGATCCACGACGCGGCCGAGCGCGTCCTCGACGAGATGCGGCCGATCGCCGAGCAGGTCGAGACGCCGATCGAGTTCTCGGTGCTCGAAGGGCCGCCGGCGGAGGTCCTGATCCGAGCGGCAACGGCGCGCGAGGCCGACGAGATCGTCGTCGGCTCGCGCGGGCTTGGGCGCATCCGCGGCGCGCTCGGCAGCGTCTCCCAGGCGCTGCTCCGCGAGGCCGCCCGCCCGGTCCTCGTCGTCAATCGCGACGCCGCCACCGGCGCCCCCGCCCTCGCGAGCTAGCGGACCCCGGGCGGCGCGCAGCGGACCCCGGGCGGCGCGCAGCGCGCGCCGCCCGGCCGTAGGGGCGCGACACGCTCGGCACCGCTCAGCCTCCTGATCGAGAAGTCCATGCATCGGAGCGGTGCTGCCATTCCCACGTGCCGCGCCACGCGCGACGCTGTGGGTGCAACCACGAATCAGGGAGCCACCATGGACATCACCATCATCGGCACCGGCAACATGGCGCGCGGCATTGCCACCCGCGCCCTCGCCGGCGGCAACCACGTCACGCTGCTGGGCACGAGTACCGAGAAGGCGCAGGCGCTCGCCGACGAGCTCGCCGGCGACGTGCGCGCCGGTCAGGTCGGCGACCCCCTCTCCGGTGACGGCGTCGTGCTCGCGGTCTGGTACCAGGCCGTCGACGACGTACTCCGCCGCTACGAGGGCGAGCTCGACGGCAAGGTCGTCGTCGATATCACCAACCCCGTCGACACCGAGACCTACGCGCCGCTCAACATCGAGGCCGGCTCAGTCGCCCAGGAGATCGCCGCCCGCGTCCCCGGCGCCAAGGTGGTCAAGGCGTTTAACACGACGTTCGCCGGCACACTCGTCGCTGGCCAGGTCGCCGGCGAGCAGCTAGACGTCCTGCTCGCCTCCGACGACGAGGAAGCCAAGACCGTAGTCAGCCGGCTCGCCTTCGACGGCGGCATGCGCCCGATCGACGCGGGGCCGCTGGCGCTCGCTCACCACCTCGAGGCGGTTGGCTACCTCAACATGGCCATCCAGCCCACGTTGGGCACGAACTACGGCAGCGCGTTCAAGATCCTCGGCTAGGCCGGCGCTCGACGCGATCCGTCTGCGCATGGGAGCGAGGTTGCTGATCGCTGTGGGTGGCGCGGCCGAGAGCCGCGAGTAGCTGCCCTCGGGGGTTCGGCTGCTCATCGACGCCGCCGACGAGATCACGGTCATCGCCCCGTCCCTCCCCGGACGGCTCGAGTGGTTGGTATCGACACGGACAAAGCGACTGACGCGCGGACGAGCGCCTGCGGGCGGTCCCTCGGACAGCTCGACGACGCCGGCTCGCCTGCGCGCGGGCGACTCGGCGTAGACGATCCCCTCACGGCTTCGACGACGCCATCCGCGAAATCTCGCCCATCACCTCCTCATCGCGCTGCGACGCGAGGACCACGCCGGCTGGCAGGAGCGCGGGCTGAGCGACGCGATACTCGCGCGCTTCGCAATCCCGATCACTGTCTTCCAACTCCCAGCGGGGTAGACGTCAGCGCGCCGCGCCGGCGCCCGGCGGAGTCGCTGCGCGCGTGGCGGGGAGGAGCGCGGGTGTGCTTGATGTGACGCTCGTCGGATGGGCGGCGACGATCGGCCTGATCGTGGTCCTGTTCGCGCTCGACCTGTTCGTGTCGCGGCCGGGCCATGCGCACACGGTCGGGTTCCGCGAGGCCACGATCGCGTCGGTGTTCTACGTCAGCGTCGCGATCGCGTTCGGCGTCGTGTTCGGGCTCATCGCAGGCTGGGACTTCGGCGCGCGAGTACTTCGCCGGCTACATCGTCGAGAAGAGCCTGTCGGTCGACAACCTGTTCGTGTTCGTGGTGATCATGTCCACGTTCGCGGTGCCCGCCGAGCACCAGCAACGCGTGCTGACGTTCGGGATCCTCATCGCGCTGGTCATGCGCGCGATCTTCATCGCGCTGGGCGCCGTGCTGATCTCGGCGTTCTCGTTCATGTTCCTGATCTTCGGGCTGCTGCTGGTCGGCACGGCGATCCAGCTGTTCCGCCATCGCGATCAGGATCCCGACGTCGAGGAGAACGCGATCGTGCGGCTCACGCGCCGGCGTCATCGCCGGTCACCGAGACCTACCACGGCGGCCGCATGTTCACCCGCATCGACGGCCGCCGGGTCGCGACGCCGCTGTTCATCGTGCTGATCGCGATCGGCAGCTCGGACCTCCTGTTCGCGCTGGACTCGATCCCGGCCGTGTTCGGGGTCACCGAAGAGGCGTTCATCGTCTTCGCCGCCAACGCGTTCGCGCTGCTCGGACTGCGCGCGCTGTACTTCCTGGTCACCGGCCTGCTCGACCGGCTGGTCTACCTCTCCACCGGCCTGTCGCTGATCCTGGCGTTCATCGGCGTGAAGCTGCTGCTGCACTACGGGCACCTGCAGGACGACGCGATCCCCGAGGTGCAGACCTCGACGTCGCTGCTCGTGATCGTCGTGGTGCTCGCGATCACCGTCGTGGCGTCGCTGCTGAAGGTCGCGCCGCGACCCGGAGGCCCGCGCCCACGCCGGCTCGCTGCGCGACACCCGCGACGATCGCCGCCAACCGCGCGACGAGAAGGCCGCCCGGTCGAGGCTGCCACGGAACACGGAGCCGGCGCGCGGACGACCAGCGTCGGCCGCTCCGCGTGATGCACTAGCCCGGCGGAGACCGACCGAGGAGCACCGACGCGACGGCGCCGTGCCCCGCGAGCCGGCGACCATGACGCGGCGTCGCGGTTTCCGCCGTCGCCGCCAATACCCGCCAGGCGGCGGACCCCGACTCGACGGCTTCGCCGGCCGCGTCAAGCCCGGCGGCTCGTGCCAGCTCCACCCCTTCCGCGACCGCCTCCTCAGCGCTCTCGCGCAGCAACGTCTCGAGGTCGCCGGTGACCTCGCGGATCTCAGCGAGCGGAGAGCGGCTCACCGCGCGGCCCGCCGCCGAGCGCCGGAAGGGCGACTCCCAGGCGTGGACCACGAGCGCGGGCCGCCCCGGCAACAGCCGCCCCACCGCCGCGATCCCCTCCCGCGCGGCCGACGACCCGTCGTAGGCGATCAGCGCCGGACCGTCGGGCAGCGTTTCCGCCTCCGGAACGATGAGCACGGCTCGGTCGGCATGATGCAGCAGGCTCGAGGAGGTTGAGCCGAGCACCGAGGAGCGAGCCACTGCGCCCCGTCCAC